>CAWIJF010000009.1:0-483504 GCA_963836395.1 uncultured Ignavibacteria bacterium
TGCATTACAAAAGGTTAAATTGCAAATGCCATAAAGAGGTATACTGACTGCATGAAGAGAATTAAGAGTCCACTGGACAGACTGGAGATATAATTTGGTTCACATCAGATAAAAAATACAATACAAATGACAGAACCTACAACGAAAATTTATCCCGGCGTCGTTCAGAGTATTGTAATTGTAGTAATCATCATAATTGTATTCAAAGGAGGGAATTTACTCAAATCTGTATTACCTCTTGATGAAATAATAGGCAATGGAGCTTCAGGTCTCATTTTTTATACATGGGGATTCCTTTCCTGATCGTGTATTCAATCAGAAAAAGGAAAACAGGTGACAAATCATTTAAGATGACTATTGAAAATCCGGGAATAATTCCTTTTATAATTATCGGAACAATAGCATTACTTTTTGGAATAATTTCTCCAATTCAGTCTTTAATACCAATGTCTGAAGACATTCGAAAAGAGTTAATGGAATTCGCAAATCAAAGAGGATTTTTTATATTTGTAGAAATGGTTATTGCAGCTCCCATCTTAGAGGAATTAATTTTCAGAGGAATTATTTTAATGGGTTATTGAAATATCTGGTTAACTCCATTTGATTTCCAGTTTTCTGTTTGGAATAGCTCATTTAAATCCTATTTGTTACCGGATTTATAATTGGAATTTTCTCGGGTTGGGTTTATTATAGAACACTAAGTTTATTGCCTTCTATTATAATTCATGTAACAGCTAATTTAAGTGGATTTCTAATAAAATACTTTCAGTTAATCATGCATAAAATCATCTTTGAAATATTTGGAGGAATATTCGAGTTTATTATAGGCTCCATAATTATAGTTTGGATATGCCTTTATTTCTTAAGAAAGAAATTTGATGAGGGAGATTTAGAAATGACAGATTACATCGAACGGTGATTTTTTTAAAGATTTTACTCTCCCAAAGAATCAGTAAATATTTAAATTAAAAAAAAGTTCATTTACACAAAAAAAATTACAGACTCCCTCAAAACTTACATCTGCATCACTCCAACTTACATCTGCATCACTCCAACTTACATCTGCATCACTCCAACTTACATCTGCATCACTCCAACTTACATCTGCATCACTCCAACTTACATCTGCATCACTCCAACTTACATCTGCATTACTCCAACTTACATCTGCATCACTCCAACTTACATCTGCATCACTCCAACTTACATCTGTATTACTCCAACTTACATCTGCATTACTCCAACTTACATCTGCATTACTCCAACTTACATCTGCATTACTCCAACTTACATCTGCATTGCTCCAACTTGAATCTGTATTACTGCAACTTACATCTGCATTACTCCAACTTAAATCTACATCACTCCAACTTACATCTGTATTATTCAAAGATAATCAGAAACGACGAATGTACTAATAAAACTAAATTATACTTTAAACTATGAACTCCTTGAATTATTTTCCGTAAGCGGAAAAAACATTTATTATATTTATTAATTCATAAAACATTCTGACTCATTGCTAAAGAAAATTACATTCTTATTATTACTTCTGACTTCTGTCACATCTGTTTTCGCGCAATCAGGAACAAAAGCCGGGGACAAAGCTCCTTCACTTTCAGTTGATGAATGGCTCAAAGGCGAACCCGTAACTTCATTTGAAAAAGGGAAGGTCTATCTTGTGGAATTCTGGGGAACATGGTGCGGTCCGTGTATTGAAAACATTCCTCATCTAAGTGATCTTGAAAAAAAATATTCATCAAAAGGTCTGGTAGTCATCGGAGTTGCAACTCATGAATTTGACGGACGTGAAAAACTTGACAAGTTTATGAAGGAGCGCGGTGATGAAATGCAATACCGGGTTGCTTATGATACTGACTTATCAATGCAAAATGACTGGGACACAGGCGAAAAGGGCGGAGATAATTTCAGGCTTCCTGTTTGTTTCCTGGTCGATAAATCAGGTAATATTGATTTTGTCGGACACCCGTCGAACAAGGAACTGGAGAATGCAATTGAAAATGCGGTAGCAGGAGATTAAGATTTTTTGGTCAGAGTCCGTGGGTTTGATCATAAATTAATATGAATAGACTCTGACCATTAAAAATTTCTATATCACTGTAATGGCATATGATTGTGACCAGGTTATCAACATGAACTGTTTACGTCTATAGTCGATAGAAGTAATCTCCCCTGATGATCAATTTGATCAAATGAAATCAGCTCAATAAAATAAAACAGGAAACCGCTGATCATTTTTTGATTGTAAATCATATATTTTACAGCCCGGTTAATCGATCAGTGCAAGTACCATTAAAGAAACGAACGCTGCTGTTATTCCTTTTTTTACTGCTCTTCTTAAGATTAAAGTTTTCATTTTTTTCTAAATTAATTTTTTAAAATTCATATACAAAATTACCGTTCCTGATCCCGAACTACAATAAGGGAAACCTCATATTCTTACTAAGTATAAATACTTACTTCAGGATATGAAGCGTGCCGAATATAATTTAAGGGTGATATTATTTGACGATAACATTGACTGATATGACTGATACCACAGAAAATGCATAATTAGCCTTGCACGTTACAGCTGATTTTTTTAAGTTAAATTCAGAATTATTACATACCTTAAACCCAGAAAACTCTGCCATGTCTGAAAAAGCGATAATCCTTATCCCGGATATCAGCGGCTTTACTGATTTCACAAGTGCTACAGAGATCGATCACAGCGCACATATCATTACTGAACTGCTGGAGCTTATTGTCCAGTCAAACAAGACGGACTTCACGCTTGCCGAGATCGAAGGTGATGCCGTTCTGTTTTACCGTAAAGGCGAACCTCTGCAACGCGAACAGCTTATTGATCAGTGCCTTAGCATATTTTCGAATTTTCATCAACAGCTGAAGGTCATTGAACGTGATACTGTGTGCCAGTGCGGGGCGTGTCAGTCAGTTACGAATCTGACTCTCAAATTTATTGCACACTTCGGGAACATCAAAGAGATCAAAGTTGCTCAATTCGTCAAAGCAACAGGAGTTGATATGATTGTCGCGCACAGACTGCTGAAGAACGATGTCGATTCTCACGAATACATACTTATGACCGATCCCTGCTGCATTGCAGTCGGATTCGGGGATGCGGATACGGTTCTTTCCTGGTCGAAGTCAAGTTATACTTATCCCGTTGTAGGTAAAATCGATTATGAATTTGCCACGCTGACTGATTATAAAAAGCAGATCCCTCCTCCTCCGGAACATCCGGGTTTTGTTGTAAACAGGGGCGATGACAATCTTGAGATTGTGATCAATGCTCCGCTCAGGACAGTTTATCAGACGCTTATCAATGTAGATAAACGTCCGGAATGGCTGGAAGGTGTTGACTCAATAAATCGTGACATGACTACAGAGCGCATCGGCATGAAGCACAATTGTGTGTTCATGGGAATGGTTCTTGTCAATACATCAGTCTACCATGACTTCAGTGAGGATCATGCGCTTTATACAGAGCGAGTCGAAATTCCTGATATTGGCGAGACTATTATGCTCAATTACGAACTATATACAATCGATGCAGGAAGTACGCGGCTCAATGTCAATGTGAACTGGATGGATGCAGCTTTGCCTCCCGAGAACAAGCAGGCAATGATCGACTCGGAGATCACAAATCTCGAGCTGTTCAAAAGTGTTTGTGAGAACAATCCTGCGTAAATCGCAGCTTGTATTTTTTAAATACATGCATAATTACACCCTCGTAATAATTCCTTCAGACACAAGCTAGACAGAAACAACCCGTAAGTCACTTATATCAAGCGCTCCTTTATATAGAATATGAGGAATTCGATGGTACGACAGGGGAACGGAGCCTTTGCTAAACATCTCTTTATAATAATCTTTAGTGGCTGCCGGCATTGGAGAATATTTTCCTGCTTCATCCGGGTTGTATGCTGTAAAATTCCATTTCTGTAATTTGTCTTTAACGTCAGTGTGGGCATAGAGATATACAATTGTATTTTCCGGCGGAATCAATTTCGGGTCAACCAGATAACATTTCATTTGAAAATCCGGATCCTTCCCTGCATCAATAAGAGCCTGTTTTACTTAGCTTGGGGTCTACAGGATATTTTTAATTAATGAGAGATTGTTTTTTTATGAATTACAATTTACTTGTTAATTGTTACTTTGGGAATGACAAAAGCTCCTGCTGCATTGGGAACATCAAATCTTTTTTCCCTTAACGTTAATAAGAATCTGTCAATGTCATCTCCGTATGCACGTTCGCTCACTCCGAACAGCAAAACTCCTTCCTCTCCGTTACTGTCAGTAAATGTTTTGTAACGATATACATTTCTTTCAGCTATGTCCCCTTCATTCAGGTCAGACATATTTTTACTCACTAAAAAATCGAGCATCACTTCTCCGTCTTTCTCAAACACCTCATAATTTACCATCGGGTCTGTCTCTTTCATTTTCTTTAATTCGGATGTCTTGGAATCGACAGCATCCTTTAGCTGTGGCTTACCGGTTACAGCTTCAAGCAGTATCAGTCTCCTGAACTTTTCAATCGTATCTCCTTCCGGAAGATATTCCTGTTTGTAATAATTCTCCGAAGGATGTGAGCTCCAGGCCAAATTATACCTGGCATTATCGAATGTAATTACATCACCCGTATTTAAATAGTCCTGAACGGGATTTGACTTCTTCCCGCAGGAAATTATAATTAGAAAAAGTCCGGGAAGAATATATGAAATTATTTTCTTTGTATTCATTAATAAAAATCAAATTAGTAAAAGATTGCCTTGTTTAATCTAAAACCGTCTTATGATTATTACACCGGCTACAACAAGTATTACTCCAAATATTTTCATAAAACTAATCGGAGTCTGACGGACAACCAGTATATTGAAATGCTCCAAAAAAATTGAGACTGCCATTTGTCCGGCTACCACAAGCCCAAATGTCAATCCGGGTCCTAATACCGGAAACGCTAAAATAATTACTGTAACATAAAATGCTCCGAGCAAACCCGCAAACCAGACATAATACGGAACATCTTTTATTCCTGACAACACTGCTGTTTGTCGTGTAATTAAAATATATGCCAGTAAACCTAATGCGCCTACTACAAAGGAAAACATAGATGCATAGACAGGGTTTTCAATTGCTCTTCCCAATTTAGAATTTAAGCCTGCCTGGATTGGCAAAAATGCACCGGCAAGGAGTGCCAAAGCAATCCAAATTATTTTTGTCATGTTTTAAGTTTTTTGGAATTTCAAAATAAGATGTTATCTTTTAAGTTGGTTGAAACCTGATCATAAAAGAAATCAAAATAATTTTTTTAATTTGCATATTCAATATGATTAATCTAAAAGTTAAGCTCTTCCTTCAGAGCTGTCCAAAATAAATTAAAGTTTAGATAAATGTTTGATAAGAGAATATAAATGAAATTTATTGTTCAATTTTTTAAACTATCCCATTGAAGAAATCCCGAAGGGATGATATAATTATAGCATTCAAATAATAAAACAGACAAACCCCAAAGGGGTGAAATTATGTCATCCCTTCGGGATTTTATTAATTTGGTTCCTTTTCTATAATAATGCTACCCCTTCGGGGTTTGTTATAGCTTGAACGTTTTGGACGGATGTGACTCTTCTTATTATTAAAGAGTCATACTGGAAGCGAATTCAATGGGTGTTTATTTGTAGGAGTCTGTGAAAATAACCCGGCGTAGAGTTGTCTTCTTTAATTTTGTATTGGCGAATAATTATCCAACTGAATTGCAGATTTCTTCTATTCGGAATTTATCTTCATATTCATTCTCACGATACTCTCAATGGCAAGCTGAGGATCCTATGCAAAGAATATGAAAGGTTTGATTGGGTTTGTCCGGTCGAGTTCTTACTGGAGGTTTTCCTTGAGCTCTTTGATTCGCAGTAAGGGAAATGTGGTCAATAGGAATTATGAATTCTTTACCACAAGGATTTTCTGGATTAAAGTTTTTTTCACCTTGTTGAATACCTGGTGGGAAAATAAATATTTTGCCCGAGCCGCGTACTAACTTGTTTAATTATAAGAAAGTTTTAATTATAGTTAGAGCTTATAAATACAACCCGACTGTGTTAGTTATCAATCTTATACAGTTGCTTTGAGAATAGAGGCGAAGGAAGAATTTATATTTAATTCTCAATCAAAATTTTGTAAGTTATTTTATAAAAATAATTTAAATTGTCTTGTAAAAAATCTTTTGCTTTCCGGCAGTGCTCTGCGCTGCAGATATTCATTGAAACCTAAAAAAGTACATAAATGAAAAACGGTCATTCTTCTTCAAAAGAAAGTTCTTTACGCAATAAACCCGGTCTGTCACGACGTAACTTTCTAAAACTCTCAGCAGCAGCGGCTGCCGGCGCCGGTATGTACAGCAGTTCCGCACTTGCCGAAGGATCAGACGAACTTAAAACTCTGCCGGTGCAAGAAAAACCCGGCTTCGACCATCTCGTTGTACTGATGTTCGAAAACCGATCGTTCGATAATTTTCTCGGCTATCTTTATCCACCGGGAACAGTTCCCGGCGCTCAGACTTTCAACGGAGTTGCCAATGGTAACTACAGTAATCCGTCACCTGACGGATCTGTTGCTGCTCATGTTTACAGCGGAGGTACGGACATGATAATGCGAAGTCCGACTCCGGATCCTGGAGAAGAATATCCGCATGTAAACACACAGCTCTTCGGTACTCGTCGATCCGCCGGGAAACGCCCATGTTGAGTTCAAGAAAATGACTGCTCCGTTCAACGCTCCGCCGAAAGGTACTGCTGCTAAGATGGAAGGATTTGTAAAGGACTACATCAACAACTTCATTGCGACAGAGGGGAGGCAGCCGACACCTGAAGAGTATAAAGTTATTATGGGTTCGTTCAGTCCTGAGATGCTGCCGGTAACAAGCACACTCGCCCGCAATTTTGCTGTCTACGATGCATGGTTCTGCGGAGTGCCTTCACAGACTTTTTGCAACCGGTCATTTTTCAATGCGTCGACGTCTTCGGGTTTTGTGACCAATGATGGCGGTCCCGGAGGTTATTTGAAATGGGATCACAATATTGGTCCGACTATTTTCAATCGACTCGAGGAAGCGGGTATATCCTGGGCTGTTTATTTCGACGAGAGCCAGGTAGTTTCACTGACAGGGTTTATAAATATTGCGTCTCTCAGACCTTACTGGAAAACACGGTTCTTTGGGATGAAAAAGTTTCACGAAGATGCTGCCGCGGGAAAACTTCCTGCTTATGCATTCATCGAGCCGCGGCTTATCTTTAATCATAACGACATGCATCCTCCTGTAGCGTCCTTTGAATTCAAGGCATCCGACGGATCGGAAGTAATGGTCGGCGCAGTTGACGACGTACGTGCAGGAGAGAAGCTGCTTCATGAAGTTTATACATCGGTCCGTAACAGCTCTTCGCTGACCGGCTCGAATGCAATGAATACAATGCTGTTTGTAACCTTCGATGAGCACGGCGGCACATACGATCACGTTCCTCCGCCTGATGCGGTGCCTCCCGGACCCGTTTCAGATCCGGAGATGGGATTTACTTTTGACCGTCTCGGACTGCGTGTTCCGGCAATTGCAATTTCAGCCTGGACAAAAGCAGGGACTATCATTAATGATGAGATGCATCACGGCTCCGCCATCGCTACACTTTGCAGGAAATATGGTCTGAAACATCTCACTGCACGTGATGAGAATGCCCGGGATCTAACTAATGCAATAAACTTAAACGAACCGCGTCTTCAATGTGACTGGCCTGAAACGACGCCGCAATATGTGCCGCCCAATCCGGACGAGTACGGACCCTTCACTGAAGCCGTCTCCGGCACGCCGCTGACTCCTCCGGCTCTTGCGCTGCTGGGAATGCTGACAGAAAAATTTGGTCTTCCAATTGACAAGAAGCCAACAACTGTTGGGGAAGCTTACGATACGCTGCAGCGTCTCGGAAAGGGACTCTTCGGAGAGTAATTAGTGTTCGGGTGGTAAGAAGACATAGCAATCGCAAACAAAAATCACACAGTCTCCTCCGGCTTGTCAGAGTTGAAATGTGTCTCTGCGTCTCTGTGTTAAAACAAAATATTAAAATTTTGAGACACACTCCTACAACATGCAGGTGAAATAAATCATCTGTTAAAAAAATTTTTATCCGGATAGATCAGATCAGCGATCTTCATAAATACGTTGATCACTTGTCTCAGCAGCAAATTTTAATTATGCTGCAAGTTCTGACACAACAACCGGACAATTAAAAATGAAAATCATATATAATTTTTGTGTCATAATTATTTTTAAGGGGTTGAATTTTAATACAATTGAAATTAATTTAATTCAACAAAAAAATCGAAAAATGGAAAAGGCTGTAACCCGCAACGAAATAAAACCACTGATAAAAGAAACTCTTAATGAAATGATAAGAAATAATAAAGAAGAGATAAGAGAAATGATAAGTGAAGCTATCGAAGACATTCCTCTCGCTAATGCTGTAAAGGAAGGCAGGAAGAATGAATACGTTAGTGAAAAAAGAATTTTGAAAATTCTGAATAAGTAGTTTTGGAAATAAAATATGAAAAAAGTTTTGAAAAGGATTTATTGAAGCTTACTGATAAAAGGATTCGTGAACAGATTAAAAGTAAAATAGAGGAAATAAAAAACAGCAGCAATCTTTCCGAAATAAAAAACCTAAAGAAGCCATACCGGTTATAAAAGAATCTACAGAATCAGAATTTCGGATTACAGGATCGGGATAGAATTAGTAGATTCTAAATTAATATTCACATGAATACTTCATCGAAAAGAGATTTATAAATCCTTTCCATAATGTTCTTCACCTCGTTACGAATCTCCGATTCGTAATGTATAATTGCGTCCTCAATCAGACCTGCCCGCAGCAGGGAGACTGGGGACGAGGAGTTAATTCGTACTAACTCAAATTGAAAGTGAGCCCTTTGTTAATTTACCGGCGGCGGAGAAGAATATAAATATAACTATTCAATTCCCGAACTCATTGAAGACAATTGGAGAAAATTGGATACATCGAATAATTTAACTCCTTGAAATCCAGATTAAATATGAATAATTTGAAATATGGCTGACTATAAGCAAATACTTTCCGAGCTAACAGTATATTTGCAAAATATATTCAATAATAATTTGCAAAAAATTATTCTATACGGCTCTTACGCACGGAATGATGAAATGTATGATTCGGATATAGATTTTTTTGTATTAACTGACTTGTCTGATTTTGAAATACGGAAGATTGAAAAGGATATTACAAATATTTCCACTGAACTTTCTCTTAAATATAATATAGTAATATCTGTTATTGCAGTTAACTCCGATCATTATAATAAATATCAGGATTTTCTGCCCTTCTATAAGAATATTTCTACAGATGGAATAGAGTTGTATGGAAAGTGAAATTTATGACTTAGCCCGGGAACCGGACTTCAAAATCAAAAGGTGATTCACTTCTGTTGTAGTTTTTCCCGATGTAGATCGGATCACTCACTTGTACGGTTTGTTTATTTTAAACAAGGCAGCTGTGAGAATAGTTATTTTTATACATTGATATTCACAACCCTTGATTAAACTCAAACATGGAGCTCAGACGTCTATAATAAGGCGCCTGATCAATTTCTTAGTTATTATTTTAGTAAGTGTTTTTATAAGTTGGTGGACATCATCTGCTTTAGAAACTCCCGCAACTTATATGTTAGCCATATTAATTGCTGCAGCTTTACTATGGATAACAGAAACCATTCCGTTATTTGCAACTTCATTACTGATAATCGGAGCTCAAATTATTCTCCTTGGTAATCCCGGCAATTGGGAGATTTTAAGAACAGCCGGAACAGAACCTCTTCCTTACAGAGATTTTCTTGATCCTATATCAGATCCTATTATTATGCTTTTCTTAGGAGGTTTTATTCTGGCAAAGGTGGGAGTAAGTGTGGGAGTTGACCGACACATTTCAAGTGCGGTCTTAAAAATTTTCGGGCTTTCTCCAAAAAAAGCACTGATGGGGGTAATCATTTGCACAGCGGTGTTTGGCATGTGGATAAGCAACACAGCTACAACAGCAATGATGATCACTTTAACGGGTTCTTTTTTGGCATCTGTTCATGCAGGCAATCCTTTCAGAAGAGCAGTAACACTGGCTATTCCATTTTCGGCAGGTATTGGCGGTCTTATGACACCTATAAGCTCACCACCTAATGCAATAGCTGTTGGGTTGCTCGCCAACAATGGTATTCATGTGGACTTCTTAAAATGGATAATCCTTGTAGCTCCGCTTGCTTTGATGTTGTTGCTCATCCTATACCATTTGCTATGGCATTTTTATAAACCGGAAAAATCGCTTTCTCTCACACCTGTTGAAGTAAAACCTTTTTCTAAGAAAGCCAAATTTGTTATAGTGATTTTTTCTATAACAGTGCTACTTTGGTTGACAGATTCCCTTCACGGAATACCTTCAGCTGTAGTGGCATTGTTTCCTGTTATTATTTTTACTGCATCGGGTTTACTGGATGCCAAACAATTCAATAGTCTTGACTGGAACATATTATTTTTAATAGCAGGAGGTCTGGCACTCGGTCAGGGCATGAACCTTACAGGTCTTGACCAGCATATAGCAGGAATGATTCCTGTAAGTGCAGCAGGGATCATCCTTATTATGTTTTTACTTGCAATAGCCCTGAGTACTATTATATCAAATACAACTGCCGCTGTTCTGTTGATTCCTATAGCTATTTCCATGGCAGCTATTTCAGAAAATATTCATGTTAAATTTTTGGTTATTGGTCTTGCCATTATGTGTGGCAGTAGTATGATACTGCCCATAAGTACACCACCCAATGCTATAGCTTATTCCACGGGAGAACTTTCTAAAAGAGACTTTATTATTAGCGGGGCTATAATTGGTTTTTGCAGTTTAGCTATAACCTATGGATATTTTTGGATGTTGACTTATCTTAAAGTCTGGTGACTGACGATGCTAAGACAAAGTAATAATTAAAGTGTCTTCGCAATATTTTGGTATTTCAAAATAATCGTGCAAAAGCCCGGGAGGTTTTTTGTGCTTATACTTTGTATGAGATAATTAATATCCGTTTGTTGTTGGTCACGCTCGCTTCGCTCACTAAGACTAACAACGACGAGGAAATTCGTAATTCTTAATTCGTAATTGAATAAGCCGGAGAGTCTTCCGGCTTTTTTGTACGTTTACTTCGACAGTGTATTTTAACGTTTCTATATTTAGAAACTTTATTTATATTATTCTGAACATATTAATTATTGATGCGATATTTTAGGACTGAGTTTTTAGATCGTGTTAGGGAGTTTTTGAAGACAATTGATGAAAAAGCTGTAAGGAAAATATTATATAATATTGATCTTGCACAACAGACAAACGATCCAAAACTTTTTAAAAAACTGAATAATAATATCCGGGAGTTTAGAACTAAATATGGTAATATTCAATACCGGCTGTTAGCTTTTTGGGATAAATCAGATAAGCAGGAAACTTTGGTTATCGCAAGTCACGGTATAATAAAAAAAACCGATAAAATGCCAAGCAAAGAAATTGAGAAAGCCGAAAAAATCAGATTGATTTACTTTTCAAATCTAAAATAAAACGTTTTGAAAAAACAAAAAATAAAAAAGTATACTCTCGATGAATTGAAAAATGAGTTCGTTGGTAAGAAAGGTACAAAGGTAAGAGACAGGTATGAATATGAGCTTCGCATGGATGTCCTGGGAAGGATGATAAAGAAAGCAAGACAGGAGCGGCAGATGACTCAGGAACAATTAGGGAAATTAATCGGAGTACAAAAAGCACAAATCTCTAAACTTGAAAGCAGCGCCAATAGTGCGACCATTGACACGGTTTTAAAAGTATTCAAAGCGCTTAGAGCAGACATAAATTTTTATGTAAGAATCGAAAACAGGAACTTACAGTTGAATGGATAATACATTTTGATTTTGTCTTTTCCAATATTCCGTTTGTTGTTGGTCACGCTCGCTTCGCTCACTAAGACCAACAACGGCGAGGAATGAGGATAAACGAGAACTTTAAATTTAAAATGACCAAAAAATAATGATAGGAATTGTTGAACTTGAAACTTAGAGGCAAAAATTTCTGATGAAGTTGAAAGGCTTATTAACTAAGAGTAATTAATCTATTTTACAGAATAAACTGATTATGGAAGTTCGAATTAATTTATTTGAAAAGCATAAACTATTGATAGCTATTTAATTATAATTTTGGGGTTATCAATATCTATTATATTTTTTTTGTCTAATGATACTTTAATTGCACTACTACCAGTAACAAAAGTCATCCCTCCAATTTTAATCGGTCTTGAAATTATAATTAAATACTTTAAAAAGAAAATTCGTCATGAGGAATTAGTTAGTTTTATTAATATAATGCTAATAGGGGTTACAAGTGCATCATTTGTATTCATTGATTTTCAGATAGATAATACAGAAAAAAATGTAAATTCAATGGCTGTGGAGTACTGTATACAATCGGATACATTTAGTTAGATCAACAAATAGAAAGTAGTGAGAATAAAAAAATTGGAATTCTTCTTCTAACAGACCATGTAGATGTAATTGGAAATCCAGTGTATTATCAAGAGTATATAAAAAGAGAAAACTGCACATTTTATAAATATGAAATATCTAGCAAAATTCCCCCTTATGTCACAATTGACTATCTTAAAAATACAAATAATTTAGTTTTTTTGTTAAATGATTTAAGTTCTAATACTAAAATAATCAGAATGGAAGGTAAAATTACAATTAATAACCGTGTGGTACTTCCCTTTCTCATACCACCGCAGAATATTGAGGTGTTTAAAGGTAGTCATTATGCTTATCCAGATCCACAAAAAAAACCAGATCTGTCAAAACTCGAATTATTTATAAATGATTGAAAAATCCTGGCTTAAAGAATTCAATTAGTTAAATTGAATCTAAAAAATTTAAATTGAAGGGAAAAGGATTTTGAAATATTCCGAAATGAAATACATCCGGCCTGATTTGGAAAAAACAGGCAAGGAGCTTACCTCGCTCATATCTCAATTCAAAGAAGCTAAAGACTTTGCGCAGGCAGATAATTTATTGGAACAAATAAATGCTATACGCAATGATTTTGATTCGATGAAAATAATTGCATATATCAATTACTCATTGGATACAGAAGACAAAACTGCAGCTGATGAACAAAATTATTTTGATGAAAATAATCCCCTGTTTATTGAATATGTAACCGAATATTACCGCGCGCTTAACGGATCAAAGTTTAAAAGTGAGTTCATCGAAAAATATGGCAGGCAATTGTTTGATATTGCGGAAATTTCATTAAAGAGTTTTCATCCTTCTATAATTGAAGATATGCAGAAGGAGAATCAGCTTGCCAGTGAATACACAAGACTTAAAGCTTCCGCAAATATTTTGTTTGACGGTAAGAAATATAATTTGCAGGAACTCGAACCGCTTATGGAATCAACAGACAGAAGCATCAGGCAAAAAGCATTTGATGCAGCCTGGAATTTTTTCAATGAGAACAAAGACGGATTTGAAGGAATATTTGACAAGCTTGTTAAACTTCGTCATAACATGGCAGTGAAAATGGGTTATAAAAATTTTATAGACATTGGATATGCACGCATGAAACGAATTGATTACACAGAAAAAATGGTGGACAAGTTCAGGGAAAATATCAGAAAGTATCTTGTTCCGCTTGCTTCAAAGCTGCGTGAAAAGCAGCGCAGGAGACTTGGCGTTGATAAGCTGATGTTCTTCGACAATTTGATCCAGTTTAATTCAGGCAATGCGCTCCCAAAAGGAAATCCCGAATGGATCATGAAAAACGGAAAGCAAATGTATAATGAAATGTCTGATGAAACAAAAGAGTTTTATGATTTCATGTTTGATAATGAACTGATGGACGTTTACACCAGACACGGAAAAGCTGACGCGGGTTATTGCGAGCATATTACGAAATACAAGAGTCCCTTCATATTTGCGAACATGAACGGAACGGAGGGTGACATCACTGTTCTGACTCATGAAGCCGGACACGCCTTTCAGGCATATGCAAGCAGAGATTTTCTGTTCAAAGAATATATTGAGCCCAGTTACGAAACTGCCGAAATTCATTCAATGAGTATGGAGTTTCTCACTTATCCCTGGATGAAATTATTTTTTGAAAATGATACGGATAAATTTAAATTTGCTCATCTTAATTCATGTGTAAATTTCCTTCCGTATGGAGTTCTCGTTGATCACTTTCAGCACTGGGTTTACCGGAATCCTGATGCTTCACCTGATGAAAGAAATGATCAATGGAGAGAACTTGAACTTCAGTACATGCCTCATCTTGATTACGGCGATATTGATTTTCTCAACAAGGGAGGCAGATGGCAGAAGCAGGGACATATTTATCAAGATCCTTTTTATTATATAGATTATTGTCTCGCCCAGGTAATTGCATTTCAGTTCTGGAGCAAAGCCATTCATGCTTCAAACGGTCAGTATAAAAATTATTTATCCGATTATATATCACTGTGCAAAATGGGCGGAAGCAAATCATTTCTTCAGCTTGTCAAAGAAGCAAATCTTGATTCTCCTTTTGATGAAGATGTAATGAAAAAAATTGCAAATGAAATTGAAATTTACCTGGATGGTATTGATGACTCTAAATTTTGATCTTTTTACTATCTCGTTCCCAATATCTTGAGACTGTGTGAAAAAGTAAAATTTAATTGAGGAGGGACTGCTGCTGTAGGCAGACATAACCTTTGCAGGACATTCAGATAAATTAAAAAATTAAAATAAAATAGAGAGACACCCAAATTGCGCGTCTCTACGAAATAATTTTTTTTACCCGATTCCTTCGAACAAATTGTAAACAATTTCAAATGTCAAATGACAAATTTTTGAAGCCGACGTTGGTGTTGCTCCATCCACCAACGCTCTGTAGAACATGGCTACAAAAATATCAATATTAATTATATCTTACTTACCCAGATAATTCTTCTCCAAAAATTCTGATCTGAAATCTTGCGGCGGTGTGGGAATGTCCGGTCTGCCTTCAGGTGTAAAGTCCATAAGATTCCAATACGCCCAGACTGTGTCCACATGATTCATCATCACTTCAGTTCCCCAGAAATGAAAGATCTTTCCGTCCTGCTTTTTGAATACATGCATTACCGGCAATTGCATGTCATCAGGATCTCCCTGACATTTATAATCTGCCTGGTAGGGAGAATCATATCCGGAAATCAGCGGAATCTGTGTCCACCCGCGGCGTTTTGCCCACGCGTTGATTTTATCGGCAGGCGCTTTGGCTATTGCGGCAAAGGCAGCGTTTTGTGCAACCTGATACCATGTGCGGTCAAACCCGTCCATTAGTGATGTACACGAAGGACATGGATTGTCCCAGTTCGGTCCATACATAAAAGAGTAAAGCAGAAGAGTGTCTTTGTCTCCAAATAGTTCGGAGAACTTCACACTCTTTCCTACTTTCCCGTCGTTTGCCCACTGGAAAACGTAGTCCTCTTTCAGCTCCCCGCCAAGAGGCAGTTCGCGGCGTTTCTTTGCAACGGATTTTACTTTTTCGACAAGCTCTTGTTCGTCCTTCTGCAATAAGTCGCGTGCATCGCGATACTCTTTGCTTTCGTTTGGATACTTTAGTTCACTCATGTTACTACTCCTCATTGAGATGAAATTTAAGATTAGTTAATCTTGCTATTCTTTTTGATCGAATCCAATTTAAACAAATTCAGAAATCTATTCAATTATTTTTAGAATATTTTTGGGAAGGCAACGACTTTTATGGTATATTGTAATTTCTAATCCACCTGTCTTCTCTTTCAAATAAAGTCCTGTCGAAATGTATTTCCAATCTTTTTTTTAGGAGTGTAGCGTAAGGGAATTCCATCATGATGTATTTCCTCTTTATCGTAATTCTACTTTATCTCTTACGTCTGAATCAAAAGACATATCCGAAATTTAGCCCAACTACAAAATTTAAAAGATGATCAGTTAAGCTTATTTCCCGGAAATCTGAAGCTTAAAGCCGGACGTATTTTTTTGTAAGGGACTACTATACTCAAACCATACTGAATAATATTTATTTTATCTGTGACCCACTGCATTTGAAGATAAATATTTTCTTCCAACGGCGCTTAAAATCACATTAAGATTTTTATCCATGTAACCTGTTTGCACCTGGTAGTCAAACCGGACAGAAGGGTCACTTTGATTGTTTAATGTGTCATTATTAAACCACAAATTTAACCCGGCTCCTGCTTTAAAAAGAATTTTATTATCACTGACTGTTTGATAATTCACAGCTCCGCGAATAGGGAAAATATGAGCAAGAAAAGCTTCACTTCTTTCGAAATCTGAAACAGAACCTGCTAATTCAGCCAAACCCTGATCATAAGGCGCAAACGGCAGACGCAATCCAAGTTCAAAATAAACAGGTGATTGCGGAATATCAAATTCTGCGCCGATGTAAGGATTGCCGAAAGCCCACTCTGACCCGTTCAAATTTAAAGTATCGTCTAAATAACCATGTGATACAGGTATATCTGCAACGAAAGTTATATTTTTATTTTTTTCCAGAGAATATCTTCCGGATAAAAAAATATGAACCTGACCAGAAGTCTAATCCCGGAATCACATGCAAACCCGCCATGATCGAGGGAGTAAAAGGCAAATTTATTTCCAAAGCAATTGAATTTGCTTTTTCTCTCCCATACCATACTGACTGAGCAGTGATATTTGAAGATAGAAAAGAAATTGACAGCAATAATATGACTGGTATGATTTTAAGAGGTAGATAATTATTTATCATTTCAGATTTATATTTCTTTAAGTTTGAAAGATAAAAGTTGAATGTTGAAAGTTAAAGGTTATATTTAAGTTTACACGTATAGTGCCTGGGGTCTAGCAGTTTGAGCATTAATAGCGTCATTAATAATTTACATTTCATATTTTACATTTACCGTTTCACATTTAACATTGACTTTGACGTCTCGGTGTTGTCTAATAATTATTGCAAACCACAATGTCACTGCTGCATGTCGGGGGTAATGGAAAATTACCGCTAATGAAATCCTGTAAGTCAGTCGCGCATTTCGTTACCACACCTTCATTATTAATATTACTATAATTTATTGTACCTCCGGTTGGACCCACATAAGACACACATCCATTTGAACCGGAGAAATTTTTTCTGACGGGGATGAAAAATGCATTTTGGGGAGCAGAATTTACTGAATAGTAAGACCACCCCGGCGAAGTAGCTGTGCTGTTCCAGGTAAAGGGTGTAATGTCAAATACATTATATCCATCTTCTTCCTGACAAAAATAAATAGATCCGGAATATCCGAGCCGGTCCGCCCCATGGCAAAGCTGAACCGGATGTAAACCAGGAAGTTTTAATACCCCGCGGCGTTCCTGAATATTGTGAACATGGAGCATTTGAAATAACAGTATATCCGGTATAATACATAGAAACATCAGGTGCATTTGTCTTATTATATCCTATAAAATCATAAAGCTCTGAATATATAGCTCTTTTAGTAATGTCACCATAATAATTTTCTTGAGTAAACACCGGATAGCCGGGACTGATATAAGGAATTACGGACATAGTATCTATATAGTAAGCGAAATCATTACCTGTACTAATAAGCTTTATCAAGGTATCCGCTATCAGAACTTTAGGAGGATTCACATTCATATTTTCAAATCCCACTGAATCCAGAAAATAACCTACTGTATTACCGCTGCTTATTGCAGGAGTAGGGTCTACTAAACCATTCAATTCATTTAAACCCGGAATTGTAAAATTCTGTGTTCCGTAATAGGTAATAGATGAAAATGTGCTGCCGGATTTTCCCATAGTAGGTCCGCACAAATTATTAATGTTTAAAGGATAATTGCAATTCGCACCCGATTGGGTTGTGTAATCTTCGAGTGATCTGACCCAGACGACACTTTCACCATTTAAGTTTTTTTGATAAAGAAGGTCTTCATCTGTATAAGGAGCGCCAACATTTTGAAACTGCGCCAATATTGAATTGTAAACATTATTTGATGCCTGAATCACGGCATTACAATCATATTGTACATTAAAATTAGACTTGTCACTGCAAATCAGCTCGACGGAATCTACACCGTAAGCCGAGTCTGATCCGGGCATGCCGGCAGCAACCCAGGCATTATAGTGATATGCCTCGCTTAAGAGCCCAAGCCCTACAGTCTGCCAGTAGTAATAGTAATACAATACATTCAACGCTCCTGCATAATAAACCGAATCTCCTTTGAATGTCCCGCTTGGCGGACCATGAATCAGCAGAGTATCAATACAAGTGCTTATCACGTTAGTGCCGCCAGGTTGCCCCAAATTATTCCAGATAGATTGCAGTGCCTGTGGTACACCTGTGGTTGGATTCAATACCTCATTAACCCACAATATCATGTCAGAATTTGGAATAGTATCATGAGTTGAATCTGCTGTAAATACATAGTCTTGATAATTCGAATAAAAAGTACTTATTGTAGTAATATCAGGGCTGATCACACTCTGGAGATAGTTACATGCGTTATTACTTAAAATATGCTCTATTTCTCCAAGCTCTGCATTAGTCTCATTTATATCGGTTATAATTATACCCAGGTCGTTTATTATCTCGTTTAGTTGAGCAGTGTAATCAGGGCTTTGAGATGTTAAACCCATTGCACCGAAAACCCATCCGACACCATCAGATTCTAATTGGTTAGCAGCGGTTTGTCCGGTTGACTCAAAAAGGCTGGTCACTGCAGCATTAAATAATTCTTCTTTTCCGTGAACATGCTGATGATATGGACTGCTCTGATCTGTATTTAAAGCAGAAATAATATTATCCTGATCGGAACAGCTTACAATGAACGAAGCAATTCCAAGCGTGGATATTAGAAGGCAACCTATTATTATATCACGTATATTTTTTCTTTTCATTTTCGTTTCTTTCCTTTTGGAGAAATTTTTTGTCGGGAAAAATATGTATTTAAAATAAAAAATACAACTTAAACAATTTCACATTTTACCGCATTGACTCAGGATGACAAAACTATGGTTGGGTTGGGTTATTTCGCATTTGACGTCTGACCCATTGACATTTCTCATGGGATTCCCGCTTGCCAACTTCAAGAGGCAATAGGCAGACGGACGGACCCGACAGAAATCATGACTCTTTAAGTCCCTCACTGGATTCCCTCTTTCGCCGTGCCTGCAACAGGCCGGCGGGAATGACTATTGGATTTTAGTTTGCAAGCATCTGACTTCTCACGTCTGATGCTTGACATCTGACATCTGACGTTTGACATCTGACGTTGACCTCTAATATCTCACGTCTCGCATCTAGCGTCTCGCGTTCTAACAACTAAATATCTGTCCTTGTAAATTAGAAACAAATATCATAAGTTATTTTCAATTCAAATCAATTCCTAAAATTAATCATCTAAGAAGAATGAAAGGGTTTTTATTACTACTTCCAATTCTTGTAATTGGATTATTCCTGTTTACAGGACAAAAGTCACCGGACAATTCAGCTAAATGGAATTCAGATCCGAGTATGACCAGAATTTATCAGACGGGAGAATACATACCGCTTCCTCAATCCGATAATACTGTTTTCAGTACATCAACAAGATATGTATCAACTCCAATAGGAGTATTTGCGGTATCACCGAATTTCAGAGTTCATCCTAGTGCCGGCACGCAGAGTGAGGTTCCTATCGTCCGTCACCCGTCTAATCAGCTCATAATGCTTGGCTCTGCCAATACCTACAGAGGCGGTTCGACTTTCAGCACGGGTGTTTATGTAACTACAAACGGCGGACTCACCTGGTTCGGAAGTGATACGTTAAATAACGGCGGCTTCAACTCCGGTGACCCGGGTCCCGCAATCGACAAAGACGGCAGATTTCTGATGTCATATATTACAACAACAGGTTCTATGGGTGCAAGCTATTCCATAAATAACGGAATCAATTGGGCACCCACATTTACTTTTCCGGGCGCAACTACAAGTGCAGATAAAAATTTATCCGGAACTGATGACGCTCCTTCGAGTGCATTTTACGGCAGAAGCTATACTGTCTATACAGAATTCGGCGGCTCATTTATAAATAGAATAGTTTTGTCATATACTACAAACGGCGGAGTTTCATGGTCAACTGTTGCTCCAGTAAGCCCCCCGACTTCATCAGGACATCATCATCAGGGATGTGACGTGAGAGTCGGTCCGACAGGACAGGTTTATGTCGTCTGGGCTAACTGCTTGACTAACGGGCAAAATTCAACTGAAGATTCATTGGGTTTTGCTATGTCGTCTAATGGAGGTGTCAGCTGGGCAGTTGCGAAAAACAATGCTGACAACATGAATGGGATAAGAACTGCCTCGCTAATAAACGGAATCAGAGCAAGTGGATTTCCCGGATTGATGTTGACAGATCAGGCGGACCAAGAGACGGATGGATATATGTTGTGACTGCGGAAAAAACAGTTGCACCTGCAACAGACGTTTCGGATGTAATCCTGCACCGTTCGTCAAACGGGGGAACCACATGGACTGCATCGAGAGTGAATCAGGATGCAGCAGGAAACGGAAAGTACCAATATATGCCTGCAGTGAGAGTTGACGAATACGGCGGAGTAAATGTTGTTTATTACGACACAAGAAATATTCCGACGAATGACTCCGCACAGATTTATGTTTCGCGTTCAGTGGACGGAGGAAGCAGCTGGTCGGATATTCTTATTTCCGACCACAAGTTCAAACCAAAGCCCATCTCAGGACTGGCAGGAGGATATCAGGGTGATTACATTGGCATAACATCAGGCAATGGAAAGGTCTGGCCTTACTGGAGTGAGGATATCACAGGCTCATACCAGGCATGGATAGCGTCATTTGATATTGGTCCTTCAATTACCCATACTCCATTGACAAATACGGAACAGTTGTCGGGAAGCTATGCTGTTAATTGTGTAATTACTCCGTCGGGTTCGGGAATAAATCCGTCAAAGACAAAATTATTCTGGTCAAGAAATAATCCATCGATTACAGATAGTTTGTTAATGACAAATTCCAGCGGAACAAACTGGACGGGTAATATTCCGGCTAACGGTTCAACGGCAACATACAGATATTACATCTCTACAACAGACAGTTTAAACAGAAGTGCAACTTCGCCTGCAGGCGCACCTATAAGTCTGCATACATTCGTTGCTTCAACCGATAATACAAAACCGGTAATTACACACACACCGCTTGCAGATCAGCCGAAGCCGTTATGGCCTTCAACAGTAAATGCAACTGTAACAGATAATCTCGGGCTTGATTCGGTTTGGGTCAGGTGGTACAAAAATACACCGGCGCCTGTAAAACAATTTAAATTGATTGACGGAGGCGGAGGAAGTTTTTCAGCGGAGTTCAATTCACTTAATTCGGATGTTGCAATCGGTGACAGTATTTTCTACAGAATATTTGCGCAAGACATCTCAATGGCGCACAACAAAGATTCCACTTCACTTTACAAATTCAAAATAACCGACCAGCAGCTTTGCGAGGGATTTTCATCTGCAACATTCCCGCCGCAATTCTGGACTCTGAGTCCTGCCAATGCACTCTATTGGACAAGAAACACGGTCAGCAGCTATGGTGCTGGCACCGGCTCTGCTAAGTATGATTTCTGGACAGCGGCAAGCGGAACAAATGAAGCCCTGGTATCACTTGCATTTTCAGCTTCCGTTCCCGGGGATTCTCTGAAATTTGACCATGCTTATGCGCCTTACACTACGGGTACAGATTCATTGATAATAGAAACTTCATCGAATGCGGGAACAACATACACAACTTTAGTAAGATTGTACGGAAATGCTTCGGGCGGAACACTTAATACTGCAGCAACAACCACGTCAATGTTTACTCCTACAAGTTCCCAATGGGCAACCAAGAGATACCTTCTTCCGGTCGGAACGAATATGGTTAAATTCAGAGCAAGGAGCGGGTATGGAAATAATTTATATCTGGATGAAATCTGCAAAGTCCAGGGACAGCCTCCTCCGCCTCCGCCGGTTGTGACTGCATCAGTAGATTCAATCATTGTAAATCTTCCGCCCGGCCCAAACACTGCAAACAGAAATCTTGCAATCGGAAATACGGGAGGTTCCGTATTGAATTGGTCATTGACTGAATTTAATTCAATTTTTGACAAACCTAATACAAAAAATAATTTCACCGATGAAATGATTAAAGCAATCATTGACCAACCGAAAGGTGCTGAAGATATCTATCATGGTCCTGACGTAACCGACGGAATGGGAGGACCTGACGGATTCGGTTATGTATGGATTGACAGCGATGAACCGGGAGGACCTGCATTTAGTTGGGCTGATATTTCGGGATCTGGTACACCCATTTCAGGATGGACAGGAAGCGCTGACGACGGCTATGTTCTTCTTCCTCTGCCTTTTGCATTTTCATATTACGGCACGAATTACTCCAATTTAAAAGTATGCACAAACGGATGGGTTTCATTCGACAACGCATCAACAAGCGTCGAATGGACAAACACTCCCATTCCGGCAACTGCAGAGCCAAATAATACGCTTTGTGCTTTTTGGGATGATTTGGATTTCAGAACGTCAGGAACTGTCTATTATTACAATGACGCTGTCAACAACAGATACATTATTGAATACAAGGATGCACCGCATTATTCGTCAGGCGGACCTTATACATTCGAGATAATGATTTATAGTGACGGCAGAATTTTTTATCAGTATCAGAACATAACAAGTCTTGATAATTCTAATACGGTGGGTTTCGAAAATTCATCAGGTACAGACGGAATACAGATTGTCTATAACAGCACGTATGTTCATAATAATCTTGCTGTTAAAATTGAGAAAGGCGGACTTCCGTGGGTTTCTGAAAATCCGGTTTCGGGAAGTGTGCCTGTTTCGGGCAATCAAAACGTTGACGTTGCATTCAACAGTACCGGTCTTGCAGCCGGCACATATGCCGGAACGCTCCGGATTTCTTCAAACGACCCGGTTACGCCTGCTAAAAATGTAAGGGTGAGATTAAATGTCGGACTTGCAGTACCTTCAACAATTTCACTTGCGCTCGAAGGATTCTTTAACACTTCAACGAATAGGCTGAACGTAAGAGATACTGCAAGAATTTATCTTAGAAACATAAATTCACCTTACAGCATTGTGGATTCGGCAAAAGGTATTATTGATTCAGTTACTTTTTCAGGGTCATTTCTTTTTGCAAATGCGCCTACCGGAACATACTATTTGCAGGTCAGGAGCAGGAACGGCATTGAAACATGGAGTAAGTCAGGAGGCGAATCATTCACAGCAGGTTCTCCATTCAGCTATGATTTTACCTCTGCAGTTACGCAGGCATACGGCGGTAATATGACCCTGAAAGCAACAAAGTATTGCATTTACAGCGGCGATGTAAACCGTAACGGGTCAATCGACGGAGTCGACCTATCGTCCATTGACAATGACGCCTACAATTTTGCTTTAGGATATCTGGTTACGGATTTGACGGGAGATTATGTTGTAGATGCATCAGATATCGGCCTTGCAGATAATAATGCATATAATTTTGTAAACAGGAATGTCCCGCCAGGTGCAGCTCCAATTATGAAAAATTTACAAAGCAGGATAAAGAAAGAAAGGAATATTACGAAATAGTTCTGAATCCGAGAAAAATATTTGTCTCGGGAAGGATTATTTTGATTTAAGATTCTGCTGATTTTTGATTTAAGATTTTATTACCAGACTGTTTGACGTTTGACCTTCGACATTCCTCTTACTGAATGCCCGCTTGTGTGCCACATGCAGGCATTCATGGGAATGACAGAAATGATGGGTTCATTCTTGTTGATTGGATCCTTCGCTTAGCTCAGGATGACAAAAAATTGGATCGTTTGACCTGCCAGCAGGCAGGCATCTGACATTTGACATCTAGCGTCTAGCGCGACTATAGATCCACAGCCATCGACATTACAATAGGCTCAAGTACTGTATGCTTATCTTTTAATGCCTGGTTCTTCGGGTCATTGATAATTTCACCGAGCTTTTCCAGATCAGTGACTTCAGCAACCATAACTACAGAGTTTGGGTCATCGGTATCCTGAAATGTTTTAAAACTTTCTATTGCCGGAGCAAATATTTCTACACGGTCCTTATGACCTTTGAGCCATGCATCAATGTCTTTTACTTTGTGTCTTACTACGATTGTTTTTGCCATTTTAATTTTATTTAAGTTTTATAAATACTCTTACCGGATCTTCTGGTTGATAAAGTAAGAGGTTATCTTGACTTCCAAAAGTTTTCAATTTGTCTGAACTTTAAAAACTGACCACACCTTTAAGGTCTATGCCGAATCCGCTGAATGTTTCGCTGTCATAATCATTCGGGTCATCAGTATACCATGTGTTAGGATTCAACGAGACATTAATATCTGTGAGGTCCTGTGAAAAAATCTGACCGAAGTAATAAGGTCTGACTGATATGCCGATGTTTTTAGCGAAATTAACATTTAGAAAAACCGTTGGTGTAAATCCCAAAGCCAGCGAATTGTATGTCGGTGTAATATCCGTGTAGCCAGGCGGTGTATCATTTGTATTGTAAACACGGGTTTCATATTTTATCGAACCAATATCCAGAAACATACCGAGTCCGAATTCAAAAACATCCCCCGAACTTATCAGGTACCCAAGACCGAGATTTACCAGAAAATTATTTACTTTAAAATCTCTTCTGGCTTCAGTACCCGAAAACGTTCCGACTGCATATTTCTCTCCTGAATTTCTGAAAGTCAGTCCAGCTTCGAGAATAAAATCGTTTATGATCGCTCCGGCTGATACATCAAAACCTGACATCTGGTTAATGTTGTCCATTTTTGTAGTTAGAGAGCTTCGCGTCTGATTATAACGGTCAATGATGAAATTTACAGACGACGCATTAGGGAAATTAAAATTATAACCTGCGGTGACATAAAACTTTTCGTTTCTATTCTGTGAAACTGCACTGCTGAATGATGCCAGTATAAAGATGAGTACAAAAATGTTTTTCATAAATTGTAAAAGTTTGCATAATAATTTAAATATTTCTTTGGGTTTTTCAAGTTATTAAAAAAATACAAAAAAAGAAATCGGAAGATTTAACACATTGGGATTGTTCAATGAAATGCTCTGAATAAAAAAGCCCGGCGCACTTTTAAAATACGACAGGCTCTTATGATTTTGGATCTTAGATTTTTGATTTACGATTTCTCTTTTGACGTCTGACGTTTGACGTCTCGCGTCTCACATCTGGCGTCTTACGCTGGCATATTAATTCTCAACTAATAATTGAACATTGAAAATTGAACATTGGAGCGAAGCGACTAATACATTCCGCCCATGTCACCCATGCCGCCGCCCGGAGGCATCATCGGCATCTTTTCTTTTTCGGGTTTCTCAACAATTGTATGCTTCGGTCATAAGGAGTAATCCCGCAACTGAAGCTGCATTCTCTAATGCTATTCTCGTTACTTTTGTCGGATCTATAACACCGGCTTTTACAAGGTCT
The DNA here is from genome assembly GCA_963836395.1 of uncultured Ignavibacteria bacterium. GTDB lineage: Bacteria > Bacteroidota > Ignavibacteria > Tepidaquicellales > Tepidaquicellaceae > JAGPCH01. The sequence goes on from CAWIJF010000009.1 coordinate 25,716, forward strand.
TCATATACATCCGTTGCTGCATTGAATCCGAAGTTTCCTTTTCCTTCTTTTACTTTGTTCACTACAACAGAACCTTCGAGTCCTGCATTCTCAACTATTTGTCTTATCGGTTCTTCAATTGCTTTCTTTATTATTCGCCACGCCGGTCATTATATCGTCGATTATCATTTTTAATTGCGTCAAGCTTGATTGCAAACTCTGAGAAGAGCAACTCCGCCGTCCGGCAACAATTCCTTCTTCAACTGCCGCTCTTGTCGCATGTAATGCATCTTCAACTCTTGCTTTCTTTTCTTTCATTTCTACTTCAGTTGATGCGCCGATCTTTAATACAGCAACACCGCCTGATAATTTGGCAAGTCTTTCCTGTAATTTTTCTTTATCGTAATCAGATGTGGTTTTATCCATCTGAGCTTTTATTTCGTTAACTTTTTTCTTAATGTCTTCAGATGCTCCAGCGCCTTCAACAATTGTAGTATTGTCTTTATCGACAACAACTCTCTTTGCGGTTCCGAGATAAGATAACTGTTGCATTCTCAAGTTTGTAATCCCTGTTCTTCGGAGATTACAGTTCCTTTAGTAAGCATTGCAATATCTTCAAGCATTGCTTTTCTTCTGTCACCGAATCCCGGAGCTTTCACTGCGCAGACTTTCAATGTGCCTCTTAATTTATTTACAACCAGTGTTGCAAGAGCTTCACCTTCGATATCTTCAGCAATGATAAGCATGCTTCTTCCTGACTGAGCAGATCTTTTCAAGGATCGGAAGCAGATCTTTCATTGTTGAGATTTTCTTATCGTGAATCAGAATATACGGATCTTCAAGTTCGGTTTCCATTGACTCTGCATTGGTAACAAAGTAAGGTGATAAATAACCTCTGTCAAACTGCATACCTTCGACTACATCAACTGTTGTCTCGGTTCCTTTAGCTTCTTCAACTGTGATGACGCCGTCTTTTCCGACTTTGTCCATTGCCTGTGCAATAAGGTCTCCGATATATTTATCATTGTTAGCTGAGATAGAACCAACCTGTGCGATTTCTTTATTCTCTTTTATTGGCGAGGAAATTTCTTTCAACCTTTTACTAATTCTTCAACAGCTTTATCAATTCCTCTTTTCAGATCCATCGGATTTGCGCCTGAGGTAACGTGTTTCAAACCTTCTCTGTAAATCGCCTGTGCTAGAACTGTTGCGGTAGTTGTTCCGTCACCGGCAACATCTGAAGTTTTCGAAGCAACTTCCTTCACCATTTGTGCTCCCATGTTTTCAACCGGATCTTCGATTTCAATTTCTTTAGCTACGGTCACACCGTCTTTTGTTATAGTCGGAGCACCGAATTTTTTGTCAATGACCACATTACGTCCTTTAGGACCCAATGTAACTTTCACTGCATTAGCAAGTATGTCAACACCTCTTTTTAAGTGCTGCTCTTGCCTCAGTGTTGAATGTTATTATTTTTGATGCCATTTTAATTTATTGTTTTTTAGTTTTTAAAATTTGTGTATCATATTTATGTTAGTTCTTATTCTCGTTCCCAAACTCTGTTTGGGAACGCAATTGTCAGCGAAACTCCGTTTCGCATAACAACTGAAATTTTAGATCACTCCATATACATCGGACTCTCTCATAATAAGGTATTCGGTTCCTTCGATAAATGACTTCTGTTCCGGAATATTTTCCATAGAGAATCTTATCTCCGACTTTTAGTTCCATTTTTATCAGTTTTCCGTCGTCGCCGACTTTTCCGGCTCCAACTGCAACGACTTCGCCTTTCATTGGCTTTTCTTTGGCGGTATCAGGAATGATAAGTCCTGATGCTGTTTTTTCTTCAGCTTCCGCCGGTTTAACGATAATTCTATCGCTGAGTGGTTTAATTTTCATTTTGAGTTTGGTTTAAGTTTGTTAATTATAAATAAGTTAAGTTGATTTTGAATTTGATTAGCAGTCTCTTATAAAGAGTGCTAATATAATCATTTTGATTCCTGAATTCAAGTCTTGAATAGAGTTTTCTTAAAATTTTTTGAGACTTAACAAAACGCCGTGAGCATTTTATTCATGACTAAACCATATCTCTACAGAGTATGACAAAAGTCATATTTTTAGCTGATTCACATCATACAAAAATCAAATATATAGTTTTATTTTAAATCCAACTAAATGAATAATTTAATCAATAAATCCGTCATCAAATGCGATAACTGCGGAGGGGAATGTAAGAATGAATCTCCTCAGGCAGACGGCAGAAGTTTTTGCTGTAATGCCTGCAAGTCGGCTTATGAAATTATGAATGGAAATGATATGTGCAATTGTAATTCGAAGGAAGAGCATATGAAGACTCCGGTAAAAGAGAAAGAGATCAATTCAAAATTTGATTATCTGGACGATAAAGACATCCTGACCGGAATAATTGATTTTACAAATAAAAATATTACATCAGTAACTTTTTTTATACCTTCAATTCACTGCGCATCATGTATCCAATTTCTGGAAAAACTTTATAAGATCAATTCCAATATTCTGTCTTCAAAAGTAAACTTTTTGGAAAAGAATCTAAGCCTGACATATGACAATTCGGCTGTATCCTTAAAGACTGTTGTAGAAATCCTTACGTCACTGGGATATGAACCGCTGATAAACCTTGATTCCGGTGGGGAAAAAAATAAAAACAACTCATATACAAAAAAACTTTATACTAAAGTCGGTGTAGCAGGATTTTGTCTTGGCAATATAATGCTTCTCAGCTTTCCCGAATATCTTTCGGTCAATAATTTTATTGAAGGCAACATAAAAACTTTATTCAATTATCTTAATATTCTTCTGTCTCTGCCGGTATTTTTTTACTGTGCATCGGACTATTTTTCTTCGGCATGGAAAGGATTGAAAAAGAAGTTTATTAACATAGACTTTCCGATTTCACTCGGATTAACGGCTCTGTTTTTCAGAAGCCTGTATGAAATTATTTATTTTAATAACCCGGGTTTTTCAGATTCACTTGCAGGCCTGGTATTTCTTCTGTTGCTCGGAAAACTTTTTCAAAGCAAGACTTACAGCACTCTCAATTTTGAAAGAGATTACAAATCATATTTCCCCCTTTCGGTAACTTTAAAAAAAGACGGCTTACTAAAAAGCGTGTCCATCACTGCTATAAAATCCGGAGACAGGGTTGTCATCAGAAATAATGAGATAATTCCTGCAGACGGAATCTTATTCAGCGGTACTGCAAATATTGATTACAGCTTTGTAACCGGAGAATCAATTCCCGAACAAAAGGTTCTCGGTGAAATAATCTATGCCGGCGGAAGACATAAAGGGAGTGCTATAGAGATCGAGGTCATCAGAACTGTCTCAAGGAGCTACTTAACGCAGCTATGGAATGACAAGGCATTTGAAAAAAAATCCGGATCTGACTCAAACATTCAAAGCCTTGCCAACTCAGTAAGCAAATATTTTACTGCAGCAGTTCTGTTGATCGCATTCGGTGCCGCTTTTTACTGGCTTGATAAAGACATCAACCTGGCACTGAATGCGTTTACAACAGTCTTGATTGTTGCCTGCCCGTGCGCATTTGCACTGACCACGCCTTTTGCCCTGGGAAATTCCTTAAGGATTCTCGGAAGAAACAAATTTTATCTTAAGAATGCCGGAGTCGTTGAAGATATTTCAAAAATTAATTCAATAGTATTTGATAAGACCGGAACCATTACAAATACTAATGATATGTCGGTAAAATTTACCGGATCAGAACTTACTCTATGTGAATTTTCCTTGGTAAAATCTCTGGTCAGAAATTCACTGCATCCTTTAAGCAAGAGAATTTATGATTCAATAAAGATAAAAGAAAATTATGAGGTTGACAACTTTTCCGAATCTCTCAGCGAAGGGATCGAAGGAGTTATCAGGGGCAGAAAATTAAAACTCGGTTCAATAAGATTTATTGTAGATGAATTTGACTGCAGTTATACTAAACTGAAGAAGGAAATCTGTTCATATTCACATACTACCAACGTTTATCTTTCCGTTGATTCGAGGATAAAGGGATTCTTTTCATTCAATAATAAATACAGGGAAGGTCTTGAGAGTCTGGTAGACGGTCTCTCTGTGAATCATGAGCTTTCAGTGATCTCCGGAGACAATAATTACGAAAGAAACAATCTGAAGAAAATATTTAAAAAGGATAGTGAGGGATCCTTTTTATTTAATCAAAGTCCTTCTGAAAAATTAAACTTTATTAAGTCCGTTCAGAAAGACGGGAAAAAAGTCATGATGATCGGTGACGGTCTTAATGATGCCGGAGCATTGAAGCAAAGCGATGTCGGTATTTCAGTTTCAGAGGATGTGATGAATTTTACACCGGCATGTGACGGCATAATTGAAGCATCACGATTTTCCCGAACTTGGAAAATTTATTGAGTTTTCAAAAACTACCATGAGTATTATCAAAGTAAGTTTCGCCATTTCTTTTATATACAATGCTTTCGGGATATATCTTGCTTCTCAGGGAACGTTTTCACCTCTGATCGCCGCGATACTTATGCCGCTGAATTCAATTTCAATAATTGTCTTTCGTGATCTTCTCTACAAATTTTTTTGCCAGAAGGAGAAAATTATTGTGAGTGTGATCATCTTATTAATAGGAGCGAGCCTGTTTGTTGCACTGATATTTTTATTTGCATTCATATGGTCGGTAAGGAACGGTCAGTATGAGGACAAATATACTCCTTCCGTTAGAATTTTATTTGATGAAGATGAGAAACATTTTAAGGAAATTTTAAAAGAGAATAAAAAGAAATTATAATAAATAAAAATTTCATATTAAAAAATAAATAATGGAGCTGGAAAAATTCAGTTATGATAATAAGACCGTCCGGAATTTTGCAATAGCTACTGTCGTGTGGGGAGTTGTCGGAATGCTTGTCGGGCTTATAATTGCGATGCAGCTGTTCAATCCCGATGTAAACTTTTCAAATCAATATACGACTTTCGGCAGGATAAGACCTCTTCATACAAATGCCGTGATATTCGCTTTTGTAGGTAATGCAATATTCATGGGAATTTATTATTCTCTTCAGCGGCTATGCAAGGCAAGGATGTTCAGTGATAAGTTGAGCAAAATTCATTTCTGGGGATGGCAATCCATTATAGTGCTGGCGGCTGTAACGCTTCCCCTGGGTTATACAACAAGCAAGGAATATGCTGAGCTTGAATGGCCGATTGATATTTTAATTGCAGTGGTCTGGGTGATATTCGCCATGAACATGTTCGGTACAATTATCAAACGCAGGGAAAAACATATGTATGTTGCGATATGGTTTTATATTGCAACGGTTATAACTGTTGCAGTGCTTCATATTGTAAACTCAATAGAAATTCCTGTTGAGATTTTTAAGAGCTATCCGGTATATGCAGGCGTTCAGGATGCATTGGTTCAATGGTGGTACGGACATAATGCGGTAGCATTTTTTCTGACAACTCCGTTCTTAGGATTGATGTATTATTTTTTACCGAAAGCAGCGAACCGTCCGATTTATTCTTACCGGCTTGTCAATAATTCATTTCTGGTCATTGATATTTATTTATATATGGGCAGGTCCTCATCATCTTGCTTTATACATCACTTCCGGACTGGGCTCAGTCCCTTGGAGTGGTATTTTCAATAATGTTAATTGCGCCGTCATGGGGAGGAATGATAAACGGTCTTGTTAACTCTTCGCGGTGCATGGGATAAAGTCCGGGAAAGCCGGTTTTGAAATTCATGGTGCGTTGCGGTAACGGCATACGGCATGGCGACATTTGAAGGACCGATGCTTTCCTTAAAGAATGTAAATGCGATAGCGCATTTTACGGACTGGATAGTGGCTCACGTACATATCGGGGCTTTGGGATGGAACGGCTTTTTAACTTTCGGGATTCTTTACTGGCTGATACCCAGGATCTATAAGACGAATCTGTATTCCACAAAGATGGCAAACTTCCATTTCTGGATCGGCACTCTCGGGATAGTTTTTTATGCGGCTTCAATGTACTGGGCTGGAATAACGCAGTCACTGATGTGGAAACAGTTTACGCCTGAAGGAATATTGCAGTATCCGAATTTTCTTGAAACAGTTTTGAAGATAATTCCTCTGTATATAATCCGTTCCATTTGGCGGTGTGCTGTATTTATCAGGTGTTCTTGTAATGGTTTACAATCTATATAAGACTGCAAAGCAGGGTAAGTGTTGCAGATAATGAAGAGACTGAAGCTCCGCCGATGGCTAAAGGATAATGTTGAGAATGATAAAAACTAAACACAGGTTAATTGAATCACGTCCCGGAAAATTTGCTTTGATAGCAACAGTACTTCGTCTTATAGGAGGAATGGTCGAGATCATTCCGACATTGCTGATCAAATCAAACATTCCTACAATTTCAAGTGTGAAGCCATACACTCCGCTTGAGCTTCAGGGAAGGGATATTTACATACGTGAAGGATGCAATAACTGTCATTCTCAGATGATCCGTCCTTTCCGGTCGGAGACTGAGAGATATGGTGAATATTCCAAAGCCGGAGAGTTTGTTTATGATCATCCGTTTTTATGGGGTTCAAAAAGAACCGGACCGGATCTTGCAGAGAGAAGGAAAAAAGTATCCGAATCTGTGGCACTATTATCACATGGAGAATCCGCGCAATATGTCTCCGGGTTCGATAATGCCTTCTTATGACTGGCTTTTAAAACAGGATCTTGATATTTCAACAACGGAAGACAAGATAAATGCAATGAGAGAAACTTGGAGTTCCTTATGCAGAAGGTTATGAAAAAATTTCCGATGATGAGCTTCTGAAACAGGCGGATGAGATTTCAAAAGATCTTGAAAAAAACGGAGTAAAGGTTGATAACAATAAAGAGATCATTGCGCTGATCGCATATCTGCAGAGACTTGGCACAGATATTAAAGTCGAAAAGACAGCGGAAAAATAATATAAAATTTACCTGATTAAAAATGTTTATTAATATTAAATAAAAAAAATGTTTCAGCATTATTTCGAAGTAATAGAAGGAGTGGAGATCTATCCGATATTTTCACTGATAGTATTTATAATTTTCTTTACTGGTAATATTGATCTGGTTTTCAAAGCTGAAAGAAATATCTGAAGGAAATGGAAAAGCTTCCGCTTGATAAAGAAAATAATTTTAAAAAACAGATATAAAAAATAAAAACATGAAGTTATAATAAAAAGTATTTTTGTATTTATTCTCTTTCTGGTTTTATTAGATGCAGGTTACGCTCAGAGTCAGCCTGCAGAACAGGTGAATGGATATGAATTTGTATTATAAGATCCTGATAATCTTTTTTTTCTGATGCTGAATGCAATATTTATACCTTTGCTCAGATCCGAAGAAGACGGAGGCTGTGCCGGCTGAGGAGAAAGAAAAAAAGATTTCCATAATTCAAAAGATAAAAGATAAGCTGTCAGGACTAAAGCCGATGGAACTGAGAAAGATCTTTTTCTTGAAGGCAACTATGACGGAATACAGGAGCTTGATAATAATGTTCCTCCATGGTTCAACATATTTTTTTACGGAACGATCATATAGGCATAATTTATTTTCTGAACTATCATGTTTTCAAAACCGGAAAGCTTCCTTTCCAGGAATACTCAGATGAAGTATATGCAGCAGATCTTCAGCGTGAAGAGCTTATAAGAACCGGGGCTTTCATAAATGAAAATTCTGTTGTCGTTCTTGAAGATAATGAGTCTATTAAGATGGGTAAGCAGATCTTTATGGCTAACTGTGTTACATGTCACGGTGAAGGCGGCACAGGGAACTAGTCGGTCCGAATCTTACAGATGAATACTGGATTCACGGAGGAGGAATAAAAAATGTTTTTACTACAGTTAAATACGGAGTTCCGGCTAAGGGGATGATAACCTGGATGAACCAGTTAAATCCTAAAATGATCCAGGAGGTTGCAAGCTATGTGATCTCACTGCAGGGAACAAATCCGCCTGGCGGAAAACCTCCGGAGGGAAATAAGTATGAGGAAATTGTTTCGGATTCATTAAAGGCATCTCAAGATTCAGCCGGAGTTTCTGCAGATTCAATAAAGAAGAACGATGTCAGGGATGAATCTGTTATTAAGGATTCAGTGAAGCTTAAATAATTAGTTATGAATGAATTAATTCCGGAAGGATCATTTAGGGATACAATATCAATTGTAAATAAAGAAGGAAAAAGAAAATGGATCTATTCTAAAAAGCCCAAAGGGAGATATTACAATGCCAGAACAATCATCAGCATTTTTCTTCTTGCATTCTTATTTGGCATGCCTTTCATTAAGGTTGACGGACATCCCTTCATGCTGTTTGACATTATCAAGCGTCATTTCATAATCTTCGGACTGGTATTTACACCGCAGGACTTTTACCTGTTCGGACTGCTGATGATTACGCTGTTTGTATCTTTGTTTCTGGTAACGGCAATCTTCGGAAGGATATTCTGCGGGTGGATGTGTCCGCAGACAATTTTCCTTGAAATGGTTTTCCGCAAGATCGAATATTTGATAGAAGGGGATTACATGCAGCAGTTTGCTTTGAATAATTCCCGATGGGATCTGAGAAAGATTCTTAAGAAGGGATTCAAGTATATAATATTTTTTATTATCTCATTTGTAATAGCAAATACTTTCCTTGCATACATAATAGGAATTGATGAGCTATTCAAAATAATATCGGAGCCTGTATCAAAACACCTGAGCGGATTTGTGTGGATATTGATATTTACAGGTCTTTTCTATTTCGTGTTTGCATGGTTCAGAGAACAGGCGTGTATATTGGTTTGTCCTTACGGGAGACTTCAAAGTGTATTACTTGATAAAAATTCAATTGTAATTGCTTATGATCATGTCCGCGGCGAGCCAAGGGGAAAAGTAAAAGATAAAGAAGAAAAAAATCTCGGCGACTGCATTGACTGCAAACAATGTGTTTATGTCTGCCCGACGGGAATTGACATCAGAAACGGAACTCAGCTTGAATGTGTCAACTGCACTGCCTGCATAGATGCGTGCGATTCAATAATGGATAAGGTTAACCGCCGCAGAGGATTGATAAGATATGATTCCATGGAAGGAATAAAAAATAAGGTTAAGCGTAAGTTCACTCCGAGAGTGATAGGTTACAGCAGCGTTTTGATAATACTCCTCCTCACGATGTCCTTTTTGTTTGCAAACAGAAAAGACATCGATATAAATATTCTGAGAGCTCAGGGAATGCTTTACCAGAGTCTGCCCGATAATAAGATAAGCAATGTGTATAATTTTAAGATATCGAATAAGACATTTAAGGAAATACCCGTCAGTTTTGAATTAAACGGAACCGATGGTGAAATAAAACTTACAGGAAGCGAATGTAATTCTGAAACCGTCCGGAATATATGAAGGAAGTCTTCTTATTATCATTCCAAAGGATAAAATTAAATTTACAAATACACCTGTGGAAATTGATGTTTATTCTGATGACAAATTAATTGATGAAATAAAAACATCTTTTCTTAGGACCAAATAACAATTGAATTGAAAATGAACTGGGGATCAAAAATACTTATTTCTTTTGTGAGTTTTTGCTGCCGGAATAATTACAATGGTTGCAGTTTCGATGTCTGAAAAAACTGATCTGGTCAGCGATAATTATTATGAACAGGAAATTAAATATCAGGAGCAGATCGATATATTGAAAAATTCCGAACTTGTGGATAAGAATATCAATGTAAACTTTGAGAATAACGGTGTTCAGCTGAAATTGTCAAATAAGGAAATGTTCAAAGACGTGACCGGGGTTATTTATTTTTACAGAACTTCGAACGCCCAAAAGGATTTCAAAACTGAATTTAAACCCGATGAATCGGGCATTCAGAATATTCCGGCTATAGGTCTGGACAAGGGTTTATGGAAGGTAAGGATCAGTCTGGATGACGGCAAAAACAAGTACTTTGTTGAGAGAAATATTTTTATAAATTAATCGTAAGAGCAAACCGGCGTCAAAGGCATTAACAAAGGTCATTCACCTGTTTTTTAACATTTTCTTTTTTAAATCATCTACTATGATCTGCGAATGTTCAATTGAATTCTCAATAAAAAATTTATCAGTGTTTTTTCCTCGGCATACAACGCCTGCTAAAAATTGTTTGGAGGAATGAATGTTAGATTCAATTTCTTCAATTTTAGTTAATAACCAATCTCTATGTTCTAGATTTTGGGAAATTAAGATATCAGAATGAACTTCAGAAATATCAATTCTATAATCCTTTTCTCGCAAATAAACTAACTTCTCATAAACATTCAAGAACTTATCTATTTTAATCTTCTTATTTTTAGTAACAAATCTATTCCTTCTTAAAAACTTTCTATAATTATTTAATTGAATTATTGCGGATTCGTCATAATTTAAATCAAAGTACAACATTAAGTATAGACTTTTAACATCATATTTGACGATAAATGATTCATCTTTTATTTCTTTCAAATGATTGAATGCTTTATTTTTATTTCTGATGACACTTTGTAGAGTTTGGGAAATATAATATTCAGAATAAGAAAGATTGAGTATATTTTTTTTCTTTTCAGGATGAAGAAAGTCGGAGTAAGTTTTTATAAAGTGTAAAACCCAGTTGTATTTTTTTAATCTCAATGATATTAACAGTATATCCCGAAATAAATCTTCTTCCAGATATTTTGTCTTACTGTCAATAAAATATTTACCCTTCAGAAAAATTTCATATAATTCAAAAAGCTCCGAATCAAATTTAGAATTATTCTGCCCTGAAGATATTTTGTATAAGCAATATGAAATAAGCATAGAAAAGTGATATGCCATCTCATCATTGCTAAGCTGTTTAGAATGTTTTAAAACAAGTAATTTATATTCATCATAATTTTTTTCGTTTTCAATGTTCTCAAAAGCACGAAGCAAACTAAAATAAATATCCAGAATAAAGTTATACTTGTTTACATTTTTTAACGACTTCGTAATGTCCAAAATCTTTGAATTCTTAAATAACCCGGAAACTATGTTTTTATTTTTCCTCAGCTTAAACTTTGATTCATATATCGAGAGATTCAAATAAGCATTTATAGATTCCGTTACAAAATGATTCAGCAATTGAATTAAATAAGAAATTAGTATTTCCTCATTTCCTTCAATTATAGCAGAAGATTTTTTGTGCCGGTTTATTATATTAAAATTAAATTTATTCAATTCAATCCGGCTCCGGTTATAAAAGTAACTACTGTCTATTCCCCTGTCTTCAATTTCATTATTCAGTCTCTTCAAATGTTTTTCAAACAAAATATTTTGATTCTTATCAATTAAAGATTTTAGAAGAAAAATGTCTTTTTCGGAACGGTCTTTTTTAAACTCTTCCATGATAAGAAATTCTTCAAGCAGCAATAGTAAATCAGACATTAAATCCCGCAATGTCGAATCATGATACTTTAATGACGGATTAATTTTCTTACTTAAATATTCCTTTGTCAGTTTTTTATTTAAGAAGTCAGGGTGAAATTTTTTAATTTCTATGAAGAGTCTTTTGACTTTGTTGCTTTTATTGTAATAAGGTGAATCAACAAAGCGCTCAAATGCTTTCAGCTCGGGTTTGGAAAATTCTCTAAGAAGTTTAAAAATATTGTGATTAAACATAGCAAGAATTAGCGTCAAAAAGTTATAACAAATTATATAAATATAGATTTAATTTCAAAGAACTTCGGGACTTCGGCAAATAAATTTTCTATAATTATCCGTCAAATCAAAAAAAGTGTCCGTGACATAAGTCATTAATTTTTCCTAATATTGCTAAAGAATTAAAAAAACATTTAAATTCTAGAGTAATGATTAGACCGCCTTTAAATAGAAATTGATAAAGTTTATTCATTACTATGACTTTAGTATTTCAATAAAAATTTTTAAAACTTAATTTATAAAAGAGAAATTAGTTATGCGTAGGAAAATTATTTTAACAATTTAGTTAGCATTAACCTAACCCTTTATTTTTTTATGAAGATTTTTTTAATATACTTATTGATTATTTTAAGTTCAAAAATTTTATTTTGTCAGACTCCATTTTATTATCCCGGTTACCCCAAGAAGATAGATTCTTTAAGATCAAGCACCTTAGATAAGTCGAATGTTCCTATGATTTCCGATTTGGACAGAGATGGGCAAAAGGAAATTATCACAGTTGCCATCGGTAGTTTTCCATATTATATGTTGTATATAATTAAAAGTGATGGTTCAAACTTCCCCGGCTTTCCAAAAGGTTTTAATGATCCTGTAAAAGATATTGCTTCGGGAGATGTAAACGGGGATGGATATTTAGACATTGCTATCCGGTCCAAAAATTTCGTGAACGTCATAGACAGGTTTGGAAATAATCTGCCTGGTTTTCCGGTAAACTATGTTGACAATCCGGCAATACTAAGAAAATTTATAAGCATTTATGATCTCGATAATGACGGCAAACTTGAAATAATAATTAGTATAAGAGGTGAATATAATGTAATTAACTATGACGGGACTATAAGACCCGGCTGGCCCCAAAGAATTACAGGAGAATCATTAAATAACCCGGCAATTGGAGATATAGATAATGATGGGTTTGCGGAGATTATTTTTACATCATACCGACAACTTCCCGGTAGTGCTGATTCAGGCTCAATAAATATTTTCAGACATGATGGCAGTATTTTTTCAAATAACTTTCCAATATATTATGATTCGTTATATATTACCTGGGGAGCTTCGCCATCAATTTTTATTAATAAATCGAATTCAGATTCAACATTAATTATGATTCCTTCTGGTATAAACATTTCTCCCGGATCGGCATATTCATTAAACAGATTGACTAAGTATGATATTTACGGAAATATTATTAATCGTTTATATCAGGAAACATATCATGAATTTGGAACACTAACAATGGGTGATATAGACCGAGACGGTAGTATAGAATATGCAAGCGGAACACAATTTGGAGAATATTTAACTGTATATAATAATGATGTCTCTATTGTAAATGGTTGGCCAAATCCAGGTGGAGGTGAACACGAGGCCACTTCGGTAATTGGAAAATTAAGTAATGAAGTAAATTTAAATGTTGCCGTGAATACCTGGAGTGCCATTGATAGTGGCGGATTTATTTACGCATATAAGGATAATGGTATTCCTTTAGATTGGTCTCCGTTAAGACCCCTTGGACTTGTCGAAGGAATCTCGGTTGCTGATCTTAATAATGACGGCTCGATAGAATTGATAGCAACATCTTCACTAACAGGAAATGATTCTTACCTACACGTTTGGACAATACCCGGAATTCCTTTCACTTACGAAAATTTCCCATGGTCGCAATACGGTCATGACAGATACAGATCCAATCAATATGGATTCATACCTCCGGACGAACCGGTAGGGATTCTTCCCTCAAGCACTGTAATTCCTGAAAAATTCTATCTTTATCAAAATTATCCTAATCCTTTCAATCCGACTACAACTATAAAATTCGACATAAGAAAGTCCTCATTTGTAAAATTAAATATTTATGACGGACTTGGCAGAGAAATAGAAACTATGGTCAATGAGAAGCTAATTCCGGGAACATACTCATTCTCTTTCGACGGAAGCGAATATAACAGCGGAGTTTATTTTTATAAGCTTGCAACTGAAGATTATATGGACACGAAGAAGATGATTTTGTTGAAATGACTTAATATTGATTTTTGGAATTTATGCAATAATTATAAAGGAATTAAATTATCATTAATGCTTTTGTATCTCTTCAATTATGATCCTCGAATGTTCTATGGAGTTTTCAATGAAATACTTATCAGTATCTTTCCCGCTGCAAATAACGCCTGCCAGATAAATTCCTTTCATATTTGATTCAAACGTAGACTTGCTGTGCCGGGGAATATTATTTTCTTCCAGCTTTATCCCGAGTGATTTCAAAAATTCAAAGTCAGGATGATACCCCGTCATTGCAAATACAAAATCATTTTCAATTTCAATCAATCCTTCAGGAGTTTGAAATATTATTTCCTTCTCCTTTATCTCTTTAATTTCAGAATTAAAAAATGCTTTAATTGAACCTTCTTTAATTCTGTTTTCAATGTCGGGTTTGACCCAGTATTTGACGGAAGGTCTGATCTTGTCCCCCCGAATGATCATTGTAACATTAGCGCCGATTCTGTAGAGTTCGAGCGCAACATCAACCGCCGAGTTCGCTGCTCCGACAACTGCAATGTTGTGATATGCATAAGGATGGGGCTCGTCAAAATAATGTTTCACTTTTGGAAGATCCTCTCCGGGAACATTCATCATATTAGGATGGTCGTAATAGCCGGTTGTAACAATTATGTTTCTTGAATAATAGATATTCTTGTCAGAAACAATTTTGAAATAATCTTTTTCTTCTTCTGCCGACAAAACTTTTTCATAAGTATTAACACTCAGCTGATAAGCTCCTTTCACTCTTCTATAATATTCCAGCGCTTCCCTTCTTGTAGGTTTTGTGCTGTGCGAAACAAACGGAACATTTCCGATTTCGATTTTTTCAGAAGTAGAGAAAAATGTCATGTTCGTCGGATAATGGAAAATAGAATTTACCAGACATCCTTTTTCGATAACAATATAACTTAAGTTATTTTTTTTTGCTTCGATAGCGCATGCAAGCCCGATCGGACCGCTGCCAATTATCAGAACGTCAAATATATTTTTCAAATTTTACAAAAAATTTATAACTACTCAATACCCAATACTCAATACTCAATACTAAACCTGTGTTACCTGTATCATATTCGCAGATTCAGATTCAGAAAAAGGCATAGATGCAATGAAAACAACCCTGTCGGAGATGTTTAATATTTCACTTGAAACTATTTTTTCGCGAATCATTGAAATTGTATCATCATAATCTTTGCTTTTTTTAATGAGGATTGATTCGACTCCCCATATGAGCTTGCTTCTTTTGATTATCGCCTTATCATATGTTGCTGAGATGATCTGTGCATTTGGTCTGTGATTTGAAAGAAGCAAAGGTGATTTTCCGGTATGCGTGATAGTAATTATTGCCTTAGCATTTACCCGTGTTGCAATTTCAGTTGCGGAGTTGCAGATTGTATGAAGAGTATTTTCCGGTGAATCTTCTATGAATATATCTTTAAAGTAAGTTGTTTTTTTTATCGTCTCGGTTTTCAGAATAATTTTTTTCATCGTTGTAACTGCAAGCACAGGGTGCTCGCCTGTTGACGTTTCGGCAGAAAGCATTACACAATCGGTTCCGTCAAGTATTGCATTTGCAATATCAGAAGCTTCGGCTCTTGTCGGTGTAGGACTGTGAATCATTGATTCAAGCATCTGTGTAGCTGTGATTACAGGTTTAATTGCTTCGTTGCATTTTCTTATGATCATCTTTTGTATTATCGGCACTTCCTCTGTGGAAATCTCAACACCCATGTCTCCGCGGGCAACCATTATAAAATCTGATTCCTTAATAATGGAATCAATATTTTCAACTGCCTCAGGTCTTTCTATCTTAGCAATAATGGGTATGGATTTATTTTTTGAAGCTAAGATACTTCCAAGATGCTTGATATCATCTGCACTTCTGACAAAGCTCATTGCAACAAAATCAACATCATTCTCCAATCCGAACTCAAGATCCTTATGATCTTTTTCAGTCAGTGAGGGAAGATTCAGATTTGTATGAGGAAGGTTTATTCCTTTATTCTCTTTTAAAATTCCTCCGGACATAACTTCGCATTCAATCTCATCATCGACAGGTTCATTTGAAATCACTCTCAGCTGTAAATTACCGTCATCTAGAAGAACTAATTCATTTTTTTTAAATCATAAATAAGCTTAGGATAATTTGAAGAGATCACTTTTTCATTTCCGATAATTTCTTTAGATGTGATTTTTATAGTGGAGTTATTTTGCAAGATCAATGCTTCCGTTTTCTAATTTACCGACTCTTATCTTTGGTCCGGGCAGATCCTGAATTATTGCAATCATTTTCTTTTTGATCTTTTCTGCTTCGCGTATATTTTCAATGTATTGTTTGTGAATTTCATGCGTCCCGTGTGAGAAGTTAAGACGCGCTCCGTCCATACCTGCATCAATAAGCTGAGACAATCTTTTCAACTGTATCAACAGCCGGTCCTATAGTGCAGATTATTTTTGTTTTTTTGTAAATCAATTTTAGTTAGTCTGTTAAATGGTTAATTTTGTTTATTGGTTAATTAGTTCATTGGTTCAATAGTTCATCGGTTTGCCTGCATATCAATTAAATCCAAATTAACTAATCATCAAACTAACTTAAATGAAAAATCTTAAAAATAAAATCGTCTTTATTACCGGAGCTACAAGCGGAATAGGGAAGTCAGCAGCTTACAGTTTCGCTGAACTCGGCTCAAATCTGATTCTTGCTGCACGGAGAAAAGACCGTCTTAAAATCATATCCCAGGATTTAAAATCTGAATTCGGTATTGATGTAGTTACATTAGAAATGGATGTCCGGGATTATGATGATGTTAAAAATAAAATAGATAGTCTAACTGATGACTGGAAAAAAATACATATACTCCTTAATAACGCCGGACTTGCAAGAGGACTTAGCAGTGTTCAGGATGGGTCTGTTAAGGACTGGAATGAGATGCTCGATACAAATGTGAAAGGAGTTTTGCATGTATCAAAATGTGTAATTCCTTTGATGCTCAAAAATAATTCCGGTCATATAATTAATATTGGCTCGATTGCAGGAAAGGAAGTTTACCCGATGGGGAATGTTTACTGCGCTTCGAAGCATGCATTAGATGCTATCACAAAGAGTATGAGAATGGAGTTGGTTGATACGCCGGTTAAAGTTTCTACAATTGATCCCGGACTGGTCGAAACGGAATTCAGCGAGGTCAGATTCAGGGGAGATAAAGAAAAAGCTAAGACAACTTACAAAGGGTTAAAACCATTAACCCCGGAAGAGATCGCAGAAGCGATTATTTTTACTGCAACAAGAAACGCCAATTTCGTTGTAGCTGAAATGGTCTTATTTCCGAAAGCTCAGGCAAGTACGAGAGACATAGTCAGAAAATAATAAATAATAAATAATAAATAGTAAATAGTAAATAATAAATAGTTAATCGGGGGAGGTGTTGAGTTTCCGCCGTCGAGCCTGACCTTCCATGTTCCGTCCGGCTGTTTTTTCCAGACTGTAAAATAATTTCCGTAATAAGTCGTGTCTTTATTTGTTAAATGCCAGTTGCCCCATGTATATCCAAGATCACCAGACTCCGCCACTTCTCCTTCAACGGGAGTCCAGATTAAATCCTTTGTGCCGCTTCTGTCACCAAAAACTTTCGCCATCTCTTTTTTTCCGATCACGGGAAATTGCTCATCACCCAGCTTAACAATATTGTTATCGGCATACCGGAGAAAGGCTTTAAAGAAACCTTCCTTCACCGAATACTGACAGAATTGTTTATCAGCCTGAATTATTTCATTTGCATCACCGGTATTATTTTTGGAACTACTGCATGAACAGATAGCGGTCAGAAAAAAGATACAGCCTGATAACCTTTGTAAGTATCCCATAAAGTTAGATTGTTAATTTATAATTTTGTCTTTATAAATTAGACAATAAAAAATTATGGCTGTGACAAATAACTAAAAATAATTATTCGTCAGAGTCTGCTAACGGGAAATACTTTTCACGATCACATTTGAATGATGATAGGTATGACCTGCGATTATAAATCCAAGCGCTAAGACAGAAACATTTCTGTCATTACAAATACCGCTTCTCATTAGAGTGTCTTCATCAAAACTATTGAATAAATCAATGGTAGATCTTCCGTACATTTTCAAATTCCATTAACAACTCATCCAAACTTCGTTTGCCTGCCGTAGTTTGAACTGCATAATCATTTTCTTCGAATCCCGGCAATTCGGTTTTGTCATTCCTCGCAAAAGTAAAAGCTCTGTAATTAAATATCCTCTCGGTGTCAATCAAATGCTGAAGTATATCTTTTACCGTCCATTTTCCGGGAGCATATACTTTATCGCCAACCTTCCTTAGTTTTTCTTTATTCTTATCAAAAAGATTTTTTCCGTATTTATCCATTGCTTCGGATAATCTCATATCTTCAAGCAGATTTATATACCTGTCGAAATAATCCGGCATTTCTTTTATGTCGCTTTTTTTCATAATTATTTTATTTGAAGTAGTTGAATTCACGAACTGGAATTGTTAGAATTTAGGAATTATTTGAATTACTATATACATATTTTTTAAAGTATTATTTCATCAATGTCTTAAATTCTGCGATCTAATAATTCTAATCTGGGTTCAGACATTTTTCAGATAATTACTAATATAAAAGATATTTTTCTCTTTTGGATTTAAACTGATTAAGCTCACCCGAATAGGAATTAATGATCTCATCATAACTGCTTCCGTTGTTAAGCATCATTCTCAGATTCTTTGTCCCGGCAAGCTTATCAATAAAATTATTTTTATTAATTTTAAATTGAGGGAATAATTTTTTTAAAGACACCAAAGCTGCAATGCCTGTTTTAACAGGTTCGAAAGTTCTTTTATCGGTAACATTTAATATAAACTCCTTCGCAAAATTCGCCTGACATATTTCGGAGGATTGGACGGGCTTGTAATGGTCTGTCGGTGTAAATGATAATGCTTTCGAAACTAACTCCGCTTAAATTGTATGAATTTAATTCATCGGCAAGTTTATTTCCGTCACAATACGGCGCACCAATGTATTCAAAAGGCCTGTCTGTTCCGCGTCCTTCTGCAAAGTTTGTTCCTTCGAATAAACACGTTCCAAGATAGGAAACCGCTGACGACGGGAAATAAATGTTTGGAGAAGGTTTTACCCACGGGAGTGTAAGTGAAGAGTAATCAGTTTCCCGTGAATAGTTTTCCATCTTGATTATGGAAAGCATGCATTTATTGTTGAAGTATTCTGAATTAATATATGCAGCAAGCTCGCCGCATGTCATGCCGTAAGCGATGGGAACATCAAGCATGCCGACAAAAGATTCTTCACCTTCATCCAGCATAAACCCGTCAACATAATTTGCATCCGGTATCATAGGTCTGTCACAAATGATGATCTCTTTATCATTATCAAAAGCCGCCTCAATACAGAAATACATTGTATTTATGAATGTATAAAATCTTGCGCCGACATCCTGAATATCATATACAAGTACATCGACATTGGCCAAGTCATTCGCATCAGGTTTTTTCTTTGAGCCGTAAAGTGAGACGACAGGAAGTCCGGTAGGTCCGTCAACATAGTTTTCATTCTTATCGTCAACTCTTAATCCGTGTTCAGGAGTGAAGATTTTCGTTACTGTAAAAGTATTATTAAGTGAGTCAAGAAACAATGCGCCGTTTGACATTACTCCGCTTGCGTTGGTAATAAGTCCCAGCCGTTTATCTTTTATCTGAAATGAATTTTTACTAAGGAGAACTTCATTACCTAAGAGAAATGTATCGTCAGTTTTCTTTGGTGTATCAAATGCGAATTTATCCGGTGAGCAGAAAACGGAAGAGAAAAATAATACTACAGAAAAAAAGAGATTTACACTCATAATTAATATCCCAAATTTAACTTAGCCCGGGGCTGTCCAAAAAAGATCTACACTCCTTACCAAGCCCAAGCTTGGTAAGGAAATTTGCCTAAATTCAACTATCCCAAGCTGGGGCTTGGGATAGAGAAGACTTTTTGGACAGTCCGCATTTAATTACATCACTGCTGCTTTTCCTTTGCTTCATTAATCAAATACTGTGTTACAAGTCTGACACCAGCACCCGTTGCATGCTTAGGATTGTAATCTGACTTTGTATCACGCATTGCAGTTGCCGCGATATCAATATGAGCCCACGGATAATTTCCGATGAACCTTTTCAGAAACATTCCGGCAGTAATGGTCCCCGCCTGTCTGCCCGTTCCTGTATTTCTTACATCAGCAATGTCAGAATCTATCATCTTATCATATTCATCCCAGAGAGGAAGCTGCCAGACCCTGTCATAGGATTCTGTTCCGGCTTTAAACAACTTGTCAATTAAGTTCTGATCATTGCCCATTACCGCCGAAGCAACGTTGCCGATTGCGATGACAACTGCGCCCGTAAGCGTAGCCATATCGATCACGGATTTCGGATTGAATTGTTTTGCATATGAAAGAGCATCAGCAAGTATCAATCTTCCTTCCGCATCAGTATTGTCAACTTCAATTGTCAAACCGTTGTATGCAGTGATGACATCACCCGGTTTGTAAGAATCACCGCCGGGCATATTTTCTACCGACGGGACAAGACCTATCACATTGATCTTAAGTCCGAGCTGTGAAACAGCTTCAAGCACGCCTATCGTAGCAGCCGCACCGCACATATCCATTTTCATGTTCGCCATACCTGCGCCGGGCTTCAAGGAAATCCCGCCGCTGTCAAATGTCACCCCTTTTCCAATTACTACATAAGGAGCTTCGCCTTCGGCTCCGCCGCTATATTTCATGATCAATAACCTGGGTTCACGTCTGCTTCCTCTTGCAACTTCAAGGATCCCGCCCATGCCGAGCTTCTGAAGATCTTTAAGAGTTAAAAATTCTGCAGTGTATTTTTTATTTTTAGACCGGTCTGCAACTAAATTGCAAAGTGATTCGGGATAGATAATGTTAGACGGCTCATTGCCTAAATCTCTTGCGAAGTTAGTCGCGTTGCCAATTACGGCACCGGACTTGACACCTCTTTCAATCTCCTTTAATTTATCATCAGGTAATTTCTTATCTGCAAAAAACACAGCTTCTTTAAGCAGCTTGCCATCTTTCTTGTCTTTCTTTGTATAATATTTCCCAAAGTGATAATTTGAAAGTATGACTCCGACCGTTTCAGCTCTTGCAATTTCTTCAGACGTTAGAGCACTTGTCTCATCATTCAAAACTTCAACAGCTACACTTTTTATTTTAATTGACCTGGCTCTCTTCATTCCCTTTGCACAGGCAATCCTGAACTTTTCGAGAGTGACGTTTTCTCTTTTGCCCAGTCCGCTGAGAATAATACGGAATTTATTTGTGTAAATTAATTCCGACTGTCCTTCCTTGCCACTGAAGTCCGACAGGCTTATATCTGAGAACTTTGTTTTCAAAATTCTCTGAACCCTCTTCAGTCCCTCATCATTTAATTTCTTATCTTCGTAAAGCAAAAACATGAATGCATCTGTTTTGATCTTGTCAGGTCCGGATTTTTCAAATGTAATTTTCATTGTTTGTATTTAAAATTTATTATTTACTATTTATTATTTCTATTTAGTCTAAATAGTCCTGAATTCTTTCTAAGATTTTATTTTTTAATTCCGGTATTGTCGTTCCTTTTACATTTGCTCCGGCTGCGTTTTTGTGTCCGCCGCCCGCAAATTCCTTGGCTAATGTGCTAACATCAATCTCACCTTTCGAACGGAAGGAAATCTTGATATTGTCTTTCAATTCGACCAATACAACTCCAAGTTTAATTCCTATAATGTTCATTATTATTGAAGTAAATCCTTCGATATGCTGAATGTCAAGACCAAGTGAATTAAAGTCTTCCTGCGTTACGATACCTACAACGACTTTGTTGTCATTGTAGAATTGCAGACTTTCAATGAAGAGAGCTGCGAGCTTAAGGTTTTCCATAGTAGTAGTGGCATAAACATCTTCATACAATTTTACCGGGTCAGCGCCTCGCCTGATCAGATCAGCACACATGATAAAAACGTCTGCATCAGTACGCGGATGATGAAACGAACCTGTATCGGTCATTATACCGACATAAAGTGCTGATGAGACTTCTTCAGTAAGAAATTTTTCGTTATCTGCTTTTATGAAATCATATAATATAGAGCAATTGGACGGGTATTCTGTATTTGAAATATAAGCTGTATACAATTCCGGTTTCAATCCCGTGTGATGGTCAATGCATATTTTTTTTGCAGGTGAACTTGCAATGAACGGCTCCATAGATTTTGTTCGAAAATATTCATTTGTATCAAGGATAACAATAAGGTCGGCATCTTGTATCAGCTTTGCATTTTCCTTTTCATTCTTTAGAAAAACTTTGATGGAATTATTTTTGTCGAGGAATTTTAGATTGTCTGGTGTTTCGGAATGATTTATAATGACCGGCTTTTTTCCTTTTAGCTTCAGGTAATCTGACATGGCTATAACGCTTCCTATTGCATCTCCGTCGGGGACAACATGAGTTGTCAGAATTATTTTATTGCTGTTTTCAATTATTTCTCTTACTTCTTTAAAGTTTGATTCCAATTAGCGTTATTTAAATACAAAGCTGTAAAAATAACCTTAATAATATTTTATAACAATTGAATTATTGATAGATTTTGGATATTTGATTTTAGATTTTTGGAATTGAGAATATGAGACTACTGAAATCATTCAAAAACAAGTAAATGATTATTAAAGAGATGACGAAGTTTTCATATAAAAATCCCCTTAATCATAAGATAAGGGGACTTATTTAAGTGCATTGGATCTATTCTCTACAATTTTTATAAACAGGGAATTTTACTTTACCAAAAGCATTTTCAAAGTATTGGAATATAAACCTGACTTAATTGTATAGTAGGTTTTATAAAAAAAAAATCTAAATTCCTAATTCCTAATTCTTAATTCTTAATTATAAATTCTTTCAGACTTGTCAGTCTTGCCGTCATCATACATTCCAATAAGCTCCGTAACTTTCCCGGAACCATCTTTCACAAATTTAACCCTGAAATAATCAATATCTTTAAACATAAAAGTATCTTCAGTCATTGGAGTTAATTCAAACTTCTGTCTTCCGTTTCTTTGATAAAATAATTTTCCGTTTTCATAAAAAATAACTCTCTCACCATAATTTCCCGCATAGCTTTCCAGAAGTTCAGTGGTAAGATTAATATCATCAAGAGTTGCTGTCAAAGATTCAATAATCCAGCCATACAAGGATTTATAGTCTTCATTATTTGATTTTTCTTTTATTGATTCAAGAGCTAAGATGTGAGCCTTTGTAAGAGCTTTATTGCTGTTGATTTCAACATCAGGAGAAACTCCGGTACCTTCCCAGTTAGTTTTGGTAATAGGATTTATGGCGCGTCCTGTAGGTACATTAATTGAGAAGTTATCGTTGACAATTTGCGTGTCCTCCCGGATGCGCGCCTCCTCCTGTTGTTTCACCTACTATTGTTGCGCGTTTAAGATTTTTTAAATTATATGAAAATTCTTCCGCTCCGGAAAAAGTAAAAGAGCTCGTAAGAACATATACAGGAACATCAGGCATTCGCTTTCCTTTTATGTCTGTTAAAGTCCAGTATTCTTCTGTTGTATCCTTTGGTCTGAAATAGAGATCATTCAAATGAACAGGTTCATCACCGAAAAGATAACTTGATATAACCTGAATTCCCGTTGGATCTCCGCCGCCGTTATATCTCATATCAAATATCAACGCATCGCAGTCTTCGACAAATCCCATAACGGAAGCCACTTTATCCTTAATATATTCACCCGGACCGAAATTACGGAAATCAATATATCCTACATTGCCGTTCAGTTTTTCTACCTTCCTGAAACCGTAATTTGACATTTTCAATTGTTCGATAAATTCCGGAGAAACAGAATCATCATTGCGATCTCCGTTCTCCTTCATTTTTTTAATCTGTTCGGGATTAAATGAAACCCAGATATGTTTGTCCTTGCTGATTGACTGGAGGTCCTTTGTAAGCATTTCAGCGAACTCGTTAGGGTCTGTCAGATTACCATAAGCATTATCCGCCAGACGGGATTTTATGTATTTTTCCATTTCCTTTGATACATCGGGAAAAATGTAATTATCAAATAACAGCTGAGAGATTAATTCAACTGTTGATTGCTTTTCAGCATTGGTTAAAATGTATCCACTGCTTTTAATAGTCTGGCTCATAATATAAGATGAGGTCAGAAAGAAAGTTAACATGATATACAGAATTTTGCTTTTCATTATTGAGAGTTTTAGGTTTTTTAAAAGTATCCGGGTTAAAATCTAACCGAATAATGTTTAATGGGTATTATTTAAAATTAATATTATCTCAGTTCTTGCCGCTGACAAATGACAAAACCATTGCTACAATGAATGCGGCTTTAAGAAAAATCATGAAATAATTTAATTTGAATTCGCTTTCCATATTTGATTTTAACTTAACCATTGCAAGTATTTTAGATTAATATTTTATTTGTTTTTTTAAGATCAAGCTCCATCCTTAGTGTTGCTCTTTTGTAATCAGAGCGCATCTTCATTTCGACTTCTTCAAATCCAAGATTACTATATAAATTTAGTGCCGGTGTAAGCGACGAATTGGTTTCAAGGAATAGAGTGGCTGCATTGAGTGCCTTAACTTTTTTAATTGCAGCAACTGCCAGTTTTTTCCCGATTTGTTTTCCCTGTGACTTCTCACTAACTGCCATTTTAGCAAGCTCAAAGTATCGTCACTGTGCTTAATCAAAGCTGCTGTTCCTGCTATCTCGTTCTCATATTCTGCAAACAATATGAATCCGCCCTTATTTATTATTTCTTTTTCAGGATTATCCAGCTGTTCCTTATCTTTTTTCTCGACTGTGAAATATTTGGTCAGCCATTCAATATTAAGGTCATGAAAGTTTTTTTTATATTTCGGGTCATAATCGAGAATGGTAACTTCTCCAATCTGTCTTTTTTTTATTTTTTCCATTACCCTAGAAAAAATGTCCTTTGAGTCAAGTTCTGATTCGAGCTTGCTCATGATAAATAAAATGTCATAGCCTGTCGAATCAAGCAGCTCCTTGACCGCATTTTCTATATCCTGCCAGACGGGAATTAGTTTTAGCAATAAGTCCTGACCTTTTTGTGTGATGGTGAACAGCTTCTTCCGGGAATCATTCTTACCCTTGACTGAATTAATAAGCTTTTGTTTGGTAAGCGAATTTGCTATCTGCGTCACGGCGGGCTGCGAATATCCGAGCTGTTCGGCAATTTCGGTAATGGTAATGGGGGATTTCTGATTTATAAGATAGAATACGGTAAACCACCTTGGCTCAAATTCCAGCCCAAGTGATTTATAAATTTTATCGGCATCCTGCATCAGCCTGTCAGTCAGGATCCTGAATCTTGTTCCGATAGCTATGTGACCTAAGTTTTTGATGACACTCATAATTTTTATTTGTTTAGTACGAGCTATAGCATAACGAGTTACATAAGAGCTTATATATGTGCAAATATATAGTCAGTGATTTTAAATGTCAAGCAATATTTTGAGGAAAGATTTGCTCTTATCATTTTAAGTTCTGAATTCGTAATTTTTGTCGGAAAGTAAAAAAACCGTATCCTTCAAAATTATTAAATACTGTTATGAACATACTTGTGATCGAAGATGAGATAAAAATTGCGGAGTTTATCCGGAAGGGATTAAGGGAGCAGTTTTATAATGTAGATATTGCGCGTGACGGAATTCGCGGCCAGCATTTAGCGTCTATGAATGAATATGATGTGATTGTACTGGATATATTGCTGCCTAAGCAGGATGGCTGGACTACGTGCAGCAGGATCAGAGAAAGCGGAATAAAGACACCGGTATTAATGCTGACTTCACTCGGCCAAACCGAAGACAAAGTTAAGGGGCTGAACATTGGGGCGGACGATTATCTTTCAAAACCATTTGAATTCAGGGAATTTCTTGCAAGGATAAGAGCCTTGTCAAGGAGAGGAAGTCCGGAAAAGCAAACTGTCCTGAGAATTGATGATCTCATCCTGGATTCGGCAGAGCATACCGTCAAAAGAAATAATGCAGCAATTACATTAACAGCCAGGGAATTCTCCATACTCGAGTTTCTGCTGAGAAACAAAAAAAGAGTCATGACAAGGGCACAGATCTCCGAAAGTGTATGGGGACTAGATTTCGACAGAGGCAGCAATGTAGTAGATACTTATATTAAATTTTTAAGGCATAAAGTGGATAAAGGATTTTCAAAACCATTGATACATACTGTAATAGGTGTTGGCTACGTTTTGAGAGAAGAAAAATAAAAGAATGAAATTAATAAAGACAATCCGCGGACAGTTAACAATTTACTTTGTGCTGGTTTTCGGAGTAATGCTTTGTGTATTCAGCATTATACTGTATAATGTTTTTGGAAATCAAAACAGGGACGATCTTGACAAATCAATGGAGTTACTGGCCGGAGCAATTAATGATGAAATGCAAAGCGACAGTATCAAGCCCTTAATATTACATGAAGCAAATGAAATTTTCATACCGTTCACTCCTTCAGGTCAGCTGTTTGTAGAATTATTGGATGCATCGGGTAATGTAGTTTTAAAATCCCCGCAATTTAAAGATCAGGATTTAAATCTCGAACGACAATGGCTGGAAACAGCGCTTAACGGAAATCATATTTTCAAAACAATAACCAGAGATATTACAAATAATACCGGTGATTCATACGGGACAAGAATTTTATTGTATCAGGCCAGCTACGATCTGAATAAATTCATCATTGTAATTGGAGTTCCACTTTCAAATTTAGAAGGGGCTCTTTTCAAATTCAGGTTATTGCTTTTTATTACTGTTCCCTTAACATTGCTTTTATCGTCTGTACTCGGATGGATATTTTCCAAAAAGGCATACGCTCCCGTAAATGATATTATAAACAAATCAAACTCCATCACTGCAAACAATCTCGATACAAGACTTCCTGTCAGTGAATCAGGGGACGAGATTTCTAAATTATCTGAAACTCTGAATAATATGATGGAGCGGCTGCAAAAATCTTTTGCCGTTTTGAAACAGTTTACTTCCGATGCATCTCATGAATTAAGAACACCGCTGACAATATTAAAAGGAGAAATTGAGGTTGCATTAAACAAAGAACGGCAGGTTTGTGAATATGAAGCAATATTAAAAAATAATTTAGAGGAGGTGGAAAGACTGCAAAAGATCGCAGACGGATTATTAACCTTGAGTCAGCTTGAATCAGGCAAAACCCCGGAGTACCATGAAACAATAAACCTAAATGAATTGCTGACTGATGCCGTGACAAAAATTAATAATCTTGCTGTGAAAAAAAATATTAAAGTGGTATTAATGTTCAGTGAAACCAAAGACAATAATTACAAACAGATCTTAGTTAACGGTGAATACAGCAAGCTCCTGAACGTTTTCATAAATCTTTTAGACAACTCAATAAAGTATTCCATGCCGGATCGTGAAATAATATGTACCGAAGATCTTAATTCAGCTGAAAAAACAGTTTCAGTTTCAATAAAAGATAATGGCTATGGCATTCCGCCGGAAAAGCTGGAAAATATTTTTGACAGGTTTTACAGAGCGGATTTGTCCAGAGCGAGAGATGACAGGAACAGCATAGGGCTGGGACTCTCAATTGTGAAGTCGGTGATCGAAGCGCACAATGGAAAAATCACTGTGACAAGTATTCCCGGAGAAGGCACAACGTTTACAGTTATTTTGCCATATTTTTCAGAATAGATATCTTTAAAGTAATACTTTCAATTTCAAATCTTCTTCACTCCAAAATTTTCATTTTCGTTTTCATCTGGTTTTCATTTTTAGTTTATATATTTGTATAATCTAAAAATAGAAGGGAAATTGAGAAATGAAAAATCTAATAGTAGTCGCTTTAATTTTGACTTTTATTTCTTTCAATGCATATGGACAAACAGTTCCTTCTTCGGTCGTTAAAGCTTTTAACAAAAAATTTCCGGATGTTTCAAAAGTAAAATGGGACAAAGAAAATGCTCATGAATATGAAGCATCTTTTAAAATGAATGACATTAAGTATTCAGCAAACTTTTCGGATAACGGGGAATGGTTAGAAACTGAAACAGCGTCTTCATTTGACAAGCTTCCGCAAGAAGTTCAGGATGCCTTTAATACAAATTACAATGGTTACAAAGCTAAAGCAACGTCAACGATAGAAACTTCAAAAGGCACAACCAAATACGAAATAGAATATAAAAACGGAAAGAAGACAGTTGAATTATTTTATGATGATAAAGGGAACGCGGTAAAATAATAAACGGGAATTTAATTGTCTGTCACTGCAAGTCATACTTCGTTTATAAAAAAAAATAATATTGTTGAAAAAAATATCTGTTGCTTTATTTTTGATACTCGTCATATCTGATTATTTATTTGCCCAGATCAGAGATATTTCTTTTTACATACATCAAGCCGAACAAAATAATACGACATTAAAGCAGAATGAACGATTACGGAAGATCAACCTGCTTCAGAATGATTTAATCATAGCTCAAAATCTCAAGCCGCAGGTTTACTTCACATCCGATTATTTATTTGCACCCTATTTCAATAACAACGGAAGGATTATCAGCGTCACTCCGAATCCCGAACCTGACGCATTCGGATATGATCCGGGAATAACAAACGGAGGATTGTATTCGGCTTTGCTAAATGTAGAAGTACCTCTTCTCAACAGCGGTGTCTCGAAATCACTTGTAAGTCAAAACAATATCCAAAATCAAATCTTACTTTTATCCACTAAACAACTAATTCATGATATTGAAAATCAGGTGCTTGAGAAATATTTAAACGCATACAGCATTCAGCTGCAGATGAATTATCTTGAAAACATTATAAAACTTATTGAAGACAGGAAAAAAATACTGGATGCATTATTACAAAAAGGAATAATGCAGCAATCTGATTATTTAATTCTTGACATTGAATTAAACTCCCGAATAATTGAACAGCATCAGCAAATGCAATTGCTTACAGATGCTTTTATACAATTAAATAATATTTCCGGAATAGCCGATACTATTCAATATGAATTAGCTGCGCCTGATATTACACAACTATTACCTGTTAAATCATTTAATTTTCTGGAAAGATACAGAATCGACAGCATCAATATAGCAGCTCAGCAATCGGTATTAGAAACCAATTTCAATCCTCAGCTAAATTTGCTGGGCAACCTGGGATTGCAATCCACAGACCTTAATAATATACAACACCATTTCGGAACGGGAATAGGTCTGCAATTAAATATTCCGATATTCAACGGAAATCAAAAGAGTATTCAGATTCAACAAAACAAGATCTCATTTGATACGCTCACCTTAAGCCGTGCATCTCAGATTGTTAATGTAAATAATAGTCTCATGGGATTGAGCAAGCAAATTTCAATGACGCGAGAGACTATAGCTTTGAATCAATCTCAAATATCCAGGCAGGAATTATTATTAAATATTCTTCAGGAAAAATTGTTCAACGGACAAGTATCAACGCTGGAATATGTGAGATCAATTGAAGACTATGCTTTGACAAATCAAAATGTACTCAATGCAAAGATTACACTGATGCAGCTTATCAATCAATACAATTATTTAAACTGGTGATAAAATGAATTTATATAAAAATCTTACTGCTACTTTAATCTCAGTTACATTAATTTTTATGCTTTCGGTTTGTTCCTGTAAAAAACCAGCTATTGATGAAACCAACAACGATACCGAAATTAAATCACTTGTAACACTGACTCATCCCGAACGCAATACAATTTCAGAGTATATGCAGTTTAACGGAGTCACACAATTCCAGCGAAAAGATAATATCCGCGCGACTGCAACAGGTTATATTTCATCTATTTATTTTAATCCGGGCAATTCAATTGAAAGGGGAGAAATATTTTGTACTATTACAACAAAAGAACAAAAGGCATTAAAAACATTATCCGAAAGTGATTCAACAATACAAAGGTTTCAAAATCCTTTGATAATAGAATCGAATGCTACGGGAATAATTTCAACAATAAATGTTCTGGGCGGAGATTTTGTAAATGAAGGAGATATAGTGGCAACGGTCCTTGAGCCCGGTTCATTGGTATTAAATGTTAATGTTCCTTATGAATTTCATAATTTAATTTCAAAGGGAAAAGCATGTGAAATTTATCTCCCAGACGGAAGAACTATCAATACAAATATTTCGCAATCGCTGCCTACAGTCGATCCTAAGACATTAGCACAGGTATATTTAATAGATATGGGAGGATATTCATTGCCTGAAAATCTGAATGTGACAGTTCGAATAGCGGTCAATAAACAAACGAACGTATTGAGTTTGCCAATAAAGGCGGTACAGACCGATGAAGAGCAAAAAGAATTTTGGGTAATGAAATTAGTAAATGATTCATTAGCAGTGTCCGTGCCTGTTATCACAGGAACTCAAAATGATTCATTGATACAAATTATTTCCGACGAAATTTCTATTGATGACAGGATAGTTCTGCAAGGAGCATACGAGCTGCCGGATTCGTCATTAGTGATAATACAGGAAAAAGAATAGGGATGAATACATTTTACAAAAAATATGAATTCCCATTCATAGCATTTGCAGCTTTGCTTTTGATGAGCGGCTATTTCTGTTATTCCAATCTTAAGACAGGTTTATTTCCTGATATTACCTTTCCCAAAATTAAAATCATAGCGGATGCAGGACAGCAGCCGGTTGATAAGATGATGGCTACAGTTACTGTTCCTCTTGAAAATATTATCAGGAAGACTGAAGGGCTCGATTATATACAAAGTGCAACATCGAGAGGAAGCTGTGAGATTTCCGTTTTCCTTAACTGGTCTTCAGATGTAGATAAAGCGAGACTGCAAATCCAATCGTTTATTAATGAGGAACAAAATAATTTACCTCAGGGAATAGATATTTCCGTAGAGAAAATGAACCCGTCCATACTTCCCGTAATGGGTTATTCAATCGAAGGCAACCGTTCTCAGATTGCATTAAAAGAAATTGCTACATACCAGGTAAAGCCTTATCTCGCCTCGGTGCCGGGAATTGCTGATATTGCAATCATCGGAGGGAAGACAAAGGAATATCAGATTATTCTCCAACCTGAAAAAATTACTACACTCGGAATTTCTCCGCAACAAATTCAAGAAGCAGTTGTCCAATCTAATATTCTTAATTCCAACGGATACATTACGGACTATGACCGTCTGTACCTCACACTTACAGACAATTCTGTAAACAATTTGAGTGGGCTGCAGGACTTAGTAATAATAAATTCTCCGAACCGTTTGATAAAGCTTCGTGATGTTGCAGATGTAGAAGTCAAAGAAGCAAAAGAATACGTCAGGATAAATGCTAACGGAAAAGACGTTCCGCTGATAGCCATACTCAAGCAACCCGATGCGAATTTAATTGAAGTTACGGACAGGAGTCGAGCAAAAAATTGCAGAGCTGGAAAAAATTCTTCCGAAGGATGTTAAACTGATTCCTTATTATAAGCAGGCAGATTTTGTAAATGACAGTATCAAGAGTATTGAAGATGTTCTATGGGTCGGTTTGTTGCTTTCTATTTTTGTTGTCATAATTTTTCTGCGTTCTGTTTCCACAAGCATGGCAGTAATGCTTACCATACCTCTGACATTATCATTGACGATGATCCTATTGTACAGCATTGGCTATACATTTAATATTATGACATTGGGTGCGCTGGCAGCAGCGATAGGTCTGATGATAGATGATGCTGTAATTGTTGTCGAGCAGATTCACAGAACGCGTGAAGAGCATCCGGATGAGTCAATAGTAACAGTCGTATCAAGATCTCATTAAATATCTTCTTCCTGCAATGATCGGATCTTCATTAAGCACAATAGTAATTTTCATTCCGTTTATTTTAATGACAGGAGTTGCAGGAGCATATTTTAAAGTTCTTGCATTAACGATGATAATTACTTTGGGCTCATCATTTTTAGTAACATGGATAATTCTGCCTGATATTATTTCTATTTCTTCCATTTAAAAAGAAAAAGCATGTTCATCGGAAACACAGTACCGCCTGGATAGCATTTTTTATAAGACGTACTTATATCAGTTTTATTTTTATTATTGCATGTGTCTTAATTCTATGGATCATTCCCGGAAATTTACCCTCCGGATTTTTGCCGGAGATGGATGAAGGAAGTATTGTATTGGATTTCAATAGTCCAAGCGGAACTACTTTAGAAGAGACCGACCGTATGCTGGCACAAGTTGATCAGATTCTGAAAGACCAGCCCGAAGTGGAAAGCTATTCAAGAAGAACTAGGAACACAGATGGGATTTTTTATCACTGAACCCAATAGTGGGGATTTTCTTATACAATTAAAAAAAGACAGGACGAAAACAACTGATGAAGTATCTGATGAGATACGTACGCAAATTGAATCGAGCTTACCCCAGCTTAGGGTAGATTTCGGGCAGGTGATAGGGGATATGCTCGGAGATTTAATGAGCTCGGTACAGCCAATCGAAATTAAATTATTTGGTAACAACAGGGACAGCATTGAAAATATTTCAGCAGCAAATTGCGGGAATAGTAACAGAGATTCGATGGCACTGCAGATGTATTCGATGGAATTACCATTGCGGGTCCTGATATTTTGGTTCAGCCCGATGTTCCTGCATTTGCACAACTGGGAATTAATCCTTCTGATTTTCAATTTCAACTGCAAACACAAATAGAGGGTTCGGTCGTCAGCAGTTTTATTGACAAAGAGCAGCAGGTTGATATTAGAATGATTTATCCCAATGCTTTATATACATCTGTTCACTCATTACAAAATAATAATATACTTTTGCCAAACGGTTCTTTTAAACCTCTTAATAGTGTTGCAAAGATTCAAATTGAAAAAGGTGCTGCGGAGATCAATCGTGAAAATCAAAAGATGATTGGAATAATTTCTGCCCGGCTTAACAATCGTGACCTTGGCAGCACATTAAAAGATATTCAAACTGCCTTAAATGAAAAATTAATTCTTCCTTCGGGGTTTCACATTGAATATGGCGGCTCTTATGCACAGCAACAAAAAGCTTTCAAGGAATTACTATTAATTTTAATTTCTGCATCACTTCTCGTTTTTATTGTTATGCTTTTTTTATTCCGGCAGATAACTATTTCATTAATTATAATTATTATAGCAATACTGGGAGCAGCGGGAAGCTTTGTCGGCTCTGTTATAACAAACACACCTTTAAATGTTGGCAGCTATACAGGGATAATTATGGTAATTGGAATAATAGGAGAGAATGCTATTTTTACTTATCATCAATATATGGAAGCAATCTTAACAATGAATAAGGAGCAAGCTATTGTTTATTCAATATCAAAACGGCTG
Organism: uncultured Ignavibacteria bacterium; assembly: GCA_963836395.1. GTDB lineage: Bacteria > Bacteroidota > Ignavibacteria > Tepidaquicellales > Tepidaquicellaceae > JAGPCH01. Next base: position 58,949 of record CAWIJF010000009.1, read on the forward strand.
AGACCAAATTTAATGACTGCTTCAGCGGCTATCATTGCCTTGATGCCTTTGGCATTAGGTTTAGGAACGGGAGCACAACTTCATCAGCCGCTTGCCATTGCAGTGATAGGGGGATTTATTGTTGCAGTACCATTACTGCTGATTGTTCTTCCAGGCATGATAAAAATATTTATCCCGGATGATAAAAAGGATAGAGTAATTTTGAATTGAAAGACATGCTCTCTCATTATTCAAAATGAAATGTGAAATCTTTAGAATAAGAAAATTAAATCAATAATTTAAAATGAGAAATAACTGAATGTTCATAAAAGATGCCCGGGAGCATTACTTCTTCCATCATTTTCTTTTTGTTTTCCTGTTCTTTCTTCTTACAGTTAATTTTGCAGACTCGCAGAATTCAATTAAAGTCAAAACAAGCATATGGGAAGATTTTAAATCCGACAACAAAATTTTTCTAAACGACGGAATTTCCTTTTTCACTTTACCTACGCGATTCACCGGAAGAGACTGGCTTTATACTCTTGGAGTGTGCGGGAGTGACAGCAGGTATTATGCCATTTGATGAAGATGTTAAGAATTCTGCAAGTGTCAGTAATGGAAATTCACAGAATGGATTCTGGGCAATAGCAAGAGGATACGGGGAAATTAAATACTGGGGAGTTGGGTCTGTTCTTCTTTATTCCACCGGATTATTCACCCGTGAAAAGGAAATCCGGATTACTGGAAGAATGCTACTGCAGGGTCTGATTTATTCGGGAATAACGACAACATTCATAAAAGTAGTAACAGGGAGATCACGACCAAATATTACAGACAATCAATATCAGTTTAACTGGTTTGAAACCAATAATGATATGCAGTCATTTCCATCGGGACATGCAACCATAGCATTTACGGTTTCAACTGTGTTAGCGGAAAGAATTAACACATGGTGGGCACGCGTAGGATTTTATTCTTTTGCTGCTTTGTCGGCATATTCAAGGGTTCATGATACCCAGCACTGGCTGTCGGATATAGTGTTAGGCAGCGTCATTGGTTTCGGATCGGGTTATTTTGTTGTAAACAGTGAGAAAGAAAGAAATAAAAAGCATCCCGGTATACTTGGCAGGATGAATTTTTATCCATCCCTGAACGGTATCAATCTTGTATATAAATTTTGATGTTCTACAGCAAACTTGAGTTCTACCAACTATTGCTTTCACAAATCCTTTTATTTGCAATTTGACACGGGTTCAGAATATTCTTAGCTTGCAGACATAAAGATTCCATCTTTCGGAAAGATGGAATCTTCAAAGCTGCTTCAATATGAATGAACATTACCCTGAACTCATCCCCGGAAATTTTTATCACATATTCAACCGTGCTATAAACAGAGATAAGATATTTCCCGCAACAAGAAATTATTCTTACTTTTTAAAAAAATATGACAATTTTGTGTCAGACCTGGTTGATACTTATGCCTACTGCCTCTTGCCGAATCATTTTCATTTGCTTGTGAAGGTAAAAGAACACTGCAACGCGCAGAAGATTCCATCTTTCAAAAAGATGGAATCTTCCCAGGACCCCGGCGAGCAGTTCCGCCGATTCTTTATTTCATATGCCATGTCAATAAATAAACAGGAACTGCGCAGGGGCAGCTTATTCATAAAAAACTTCAAACGAAAAATAATTACTAATCCCAATGATCTTCAAAAAGCAATATATTACATTCACTACAATCCTGTATATCATAGATTGAGAAAAAGGATTGAGGATTATTACCGGAGCTCCTACTTAAGTTTATTGTCAGATAAGCCAACCAAATTAGCCAGAGAGAAAGTCTTTGAACTATTCGGCAACAGAAACAATTTCATTGAATTCCATAATCAAAAATATAAAGAATACGATTTCTGGAAGATCGAAATAGAATGAAGTTAAAAATCTCATCACTTGATAAATACTTAACCTGCAAGCCGGCATCTCTTCAAAGGAATCTTTTACTCTTATCATTTTAAATTCTAATTAGTAAATTTGACAACTTTATTAAAAAATGAAAACAGTAGAGTTCAAAAATATTTCCAAGAGCTTCGGAAATTTTCGTGCGAATGATGACATAACATTCGGGATTGAAAACAATTCCGTACACTGTGTTCTTGGTGAGAACGGCGCGGGAAAGTCAACTCTTATGAAAATTTTATTCGGTATATACAAGCCTGATTCCGGAACGATTACTGTTAATAATGAAAAAGTATATTTTAACTCGCCTCACGATGCAATTGACAAAAAAATAGGAATGGTGCATCAGCACTTTATGCTTATCGATGATTTTACTGTACTTGAAAATGTAATACTCGGAAATGAATTAACCAAGGGGATTAAGTTAGATTTCACTAATACAAAAGAAATATTAAACGACCTCATAGAAAAATATAACCTAGGGTTAAACGTTGACACGAAAATCTCAGAGCTTAGCATCAGCCGGCAGCAGAAAACTGAAATATTAAAATTACTTTTCCGGGACTCGGAAATTTTGATATTTGATGAGCCAACGGCTGTACTTTCGCCAATCGAAGTTAAAGAGTTTTTTAAGATAATCGAAGAGTTTAAGACAAACGGCAAGACAATAATATTAATAACTCACAAGCTTAACGAAGTAAAGCAGATATCAGACAGAGTGTCGGTTTTGAGAAGGGGAAAACTTGTATATGAAGAGGATAATATAAACAGTCAGCTTGATATTGACTCGCTAAGCTCTGCAATAGTAGGTGAAGCATCTCTCACTGAAATGAAATCCAGGATCGAAATCAATTCGGATAAAGAGACAGCACTGTCTTTAACCGATATTCACTTTGAAAAAGATAATGTAAAGAAATTAAACGGTTTGTATCTTCAGCTAAGAAAGGGGGAGATCCACGGTATCTGCGGAGTAGAAGAGAACGGGCAAAACGAATTAATAGATATAATTACCGGTATTGAGAAGAATTTTACTGGAGAATATGAGTCATCAGTAAAGCAAATATCACTTGTTCCGGACGATAGAATTAAAAAGGGAATGATAAAAGAATTTTCCATTGGGGAAAATATTCTGCTGAAAGAGAACGAAAAAAATTATATCACGAAAAATCTTATTGAAAAAATTTCTTCCAAACTGATAAGTGAACATGATGTCAGAGTATCTGATCCCGGATTTACCTATGGGTTCTTTATCGGGCGGTAATCAGCAAAAGGTCATTATTGCGAGAGAGATCGGACTTGGCAATGATGTATTGATTTTTTCTCATCCCACCAGGGGTGTTGATATTAACGCAACTCTTTTTATTCATTCAAAAATTATCGAGCAAAGGAATAATAATAAGTCTGTTTTATTGATTTCTTCGGACCTTGATGAGCTGATCAGCCTGTCAGACAGACTAAGCGTATTGTATAGCGGTAAAATTATCAAGACCTTTGAATCTGAACAAATTAGGAGTTTCCGGGAGGATAACCTGCAAATGGAAATTGATCCCTCTTCGAACAGATCTTTATATGACCAAATAGGAAAGTTAATGATTGGAATAGACGGTTGAGCAGGAAGACAAAAATAAATTTGATTTCCATTTCACTCTCACTACTTTCTACATTACTTATTGTTTTCCTGCTGTTGCTGGTCTTAAACAGAAATCCATTCGAGATCTTTTCTCTTATCTTCTCCGAAGTGTTTGCCAGCGGCTACGGAATAGGCCAGACGCTTTTCAAAGCGACTCCCTTAATAATCTGTGGCTGCGGTTTGGCAATATGTTTTCATGCTTCGTTATTTAATATCGGCGCAGAGGGTCAGCTGAATGCCGGTTCATTCGTCATTGCTTTGGTAGCGTTAAAGTTTTCTTATCTTCCGGTGACGGCAGTTCTTTTGATATGTATTGTTTGCGGATTCATTGTAAGCGGAATTTGCGGACTGATCCCGGCTTACATAAAAATAAAGAAAGGCGTAAGTGAAGTCATTACAACAATAATGCTAAACTTCGTCATACTTGCACTGATAAATTATTTTCTTGTGGATTTTTTTGCTGTTGAATCTACGATGCGGACCGAAAAGATTCAGGAAAGCGATATGCTTTTTAAATTTTCCGATTTCATTCCTTTTTTCCATGGCTCATCATTGAATGCTTCTTTTTTGATTGCAATTTTAGTTGCTGTTATAACTTACATTTTCATTTATAAAACTAAATTCGGATATAAGCTTCGTGCCGTTGGCTTTAACGAAACTGCGTCCAAATATATTGGTCTGAAAACTAATAAGATAATTCTTATTGCTTTTTTTCTCGGAGCAGGGATGACTTCTCTTGTCGGAATAAATTTTGTTCTGGGGTATAAGGGTTTTTATGAAATGGGATTCTCAAATAACGTTGGATTTACTGCAATTGCAGTTGCATTGCTTTCCAAGAACAATCCCATCGGAATAATTTTTGCTTCTTTACTCTTTGCAATTCTCGAATACGGAGGCTTATCCGTGAATCAGCTTGTACCGAAAGAAATAATGCTTGTTGTCGAAGGCATAATAATTTTATCGATACTGTCTATCGATCGTCTTGTAAATATTTATTTTGAAAAAAAAGAGTTTGCTTAATTATTGAATTAACACACATTCTCTAAATTGATGGAAATAGTTTCTTCAATCATATCGCTTACATTCCTCGCACAGGTGCTTAGACTGATGACTCCGTTTTATCTCGGCGCAAGCGGAGCGAATTTTTCCGAAAGGGCGGGAGTAATTAACATTTCGATTGAAGGCTTTATGAATCTCGCTGCATTCAGCTTCGCCGTGTTTTCAATCATTACCGGAAATATTGCACTCGGTTTTATTCTTGCTGTTGGTATTAATATTGTGTTTAGTCTTTTCTTTGCATTGTTTACCGTCAAACTCAGGATAAACCAGATTGTCACCGGCGTAGGATTTAATTTATTGAGCGCAGGCATAACAAAATTTTTCCTTGTTCTTATTTTCAACAGTTCAAGCAACTCTTCAAGATTTGAAGGACTGCCTGACTTAAACTTATTTCAAAAAATTCCATTCATCGGTATTGTGCTTTCGGATTATCTGACCATGTTTTGTTTTATATTAATTTTCCTGTCCGGATTTATCTTATTCAAAACTAAATTCGGACTACGGCTTCGTTCGGCGGGAGAAAATCCATGGGCAGCAGAAAGTCTCGGTATTAAAGTCAAAAGATATAAAGTATACGGAATATTGATCAGCGGTTTTTTAAGTTCAATGGGAGGCATATGGCTTGCTTCGAGCCAGAATTCATATACCGACGGAATGATTGCCGGCAGAGGCTATATTGCCCTGGCAGCAATGATCATTGGCAAATGGAAACCTGTTAATATTTTTTTTGCATGCCTGATGTTCTCAGCATTCGAAGCTCTGGAAATTACATTACAGATTTCCGGGACGAACATTCCGTCACAATTGATCCAGATGCTCCCTTATCTTATCACAATTCTTGTACTCATCGGCTTCATTGGAAAGACAAAGCCGCCGGCTGCAGACGGAATACCATATTAATTAAGAATTAGGAATTAAGAGTTAGGAATTAAGAATTAGGAATTAAGAATTAGGAATTAAGAATTAGGAATTAAGAATTAGGAATTAAGAATTAGGAATTAAGAATTAGGAATTAAGAATTAGGAAATTAAGAATTAGGAATTAAGAATTAGGAGTTAAGAATTAGGAATTAAGAATTAAGAGTTAAGAATTAGGAATTAAGAATTAGGAGTTAAGTAGATTAAGAGTTAAGAGTTAAGAGTTAGGAGTTAAGAGTTAAGAGTTAAGAGTTAAGAGTTAAGAGTTAAGAGTTAGGAATTAAGAATTAAGAGTTAAGAGTTAAGAGTTAACAGCTAGTAGTAGATATTAAACAGAATCTATTTATTTAGAAAAATAAAAATCAGTAATTGATAATTGATAATTGATAATTGATAATTGATAATTGTATCAGTGTCTCTTATCCTCTCCCCAAAACAATTTCTTCTTAAGTGTATTAAAATATGTTGTATCTAATTTTTTTATTACCTGGATCTTAAAATTTGCTTTGGACAGAACCACTTCAGATGGCGCATTAATATTAACGGTAGTTTGTCCGTCCGCGGATATCCTGGCAATTCCTTCCTTCAGAATTCTTATTTTAATGATTCCGTTGTCCGGCACTATGATGGGCCGCACGTTTAGCGTGTGGGGAGATATCGGAGTAATAATGAAAACTTCACTTTGCGGATTTACGATCGGACCGTTGCAGGAAAGTGAATAGCCTGTTGAGCCGGCAGGAGTTGAAATTATTATCCCGTCTGAAATAGTTCTGACTACTTTTTCTTCATTGTAAAATGTTTCGATCTCAATCATTCTTACTGAATCGCCTTTATCAATCACGATATCATTCATCCCGTAAAGTGTAAATTTGGAATTGGAAACGGATTTTATTATCACCTGTTCTGTGATCCTGAATTTCCCGCTGATAAGCTTTGGTATGAAATCGATGATCTCGTTCGGGCTTACTTCGGAAAAGAATCCAAGCCGTCCGATGTTAACTCCGAGTATCGGTATGCTTTTGTTCCCGACTATTCTGGCTGTATTGAGAAACGTGCCGTCTCCGCCGAGTGAAAGCACGTATTGAGCTTTTTCGAGTATCTTATTTGCCGCTGCAGAATATTTTTTTGATTTTTGTGTGCATATTCCTGCTAATTCCTCATCAATAAAAAAAACATCCTTACGCTTTTCAAGATAATTCACAATCTCATTGAGCAGTTTCGATACTTCTTTCTTATTTTTATTCCCGAAAATTCCCAGGGTGACACCGTCTTTTGCTTTCATTGTTTTGAATTTTAATTCCCTGAAATTTATTCCTGTGGCGGAACCGGAGTTTCATCATCTTTATTTAGCTCCTCCGGTTTTTCAGGCGGTTTGCCTACAGGTGCTTCGCCTAAATTGTCTTTTGACTCGTCAGTCTCTTTCGCAGTTGTTTTTGTATTTGTTTTATCTTTGTCTGTTTTATCTTTGTCCGATTTATCTTTATCCCTTTCCTCGACATAATTTAATTTCAGATCGGCAATTGCATGATCCAGAAATTTACTCTCATCATCTGAAATATTGCCTTTTGTTTTCTCCTTGATCATATCAAGCATGTCAATTGTAACCTGAGCTCCGTCAAGCTCTCTTTCGGCTTTGCCTGTTACCGGGTTCGCAAGCTTTCCAAGCTGCATCATTGTCTGCATCTGGAAACTATAAATCAAAGATAGAAATAATTGTTTGTTTTTGTCTTCTGCCATAATTGTTATTAAGTTAAGTTATTTTTCAAAATATATTTTATTTAATAGAAAATAATAAGGAGTAATCATGTGGTTCTTAAAAAGCAATGGAATTTCTGTTTCCTTTTTCAGAATCTCATCATAGCCCGGTTGCTTCATCAGCACTACCGGTACTCCGCATGGATAATAGTAGGCGTCTCCTGTGTAATGCGGCTCGGGAAATTCCGGAAGGAATTTTTTTATGGAATTTTTGTAAACCATGCTTCCGAAATATTCATTTAGTAAATCTCTCGTGTCGTCTAATGAGCCTTTTAGTTTTCCAAGAATGTAATCAAAAATTATCTTTTCAACAAAATTCATTTTTACAATGAGAAACTCCCTGTCTGAATACGGATTGACCTCACTGAAATCTCTTGTTGTCTGAACTGAAAGAGGAGTCTCCGGAACCCAGTCTTCAGAATTGTAAACTCTCAGTGCCCATCCGCCTCTTGTGATGAAATCAAAATCGTAAGAATAAAACATGTTGCCCGGCTTCGGCGGAGCGCTGCAGTAAGTTTTAAAGCTTATGCCGGAAGGGATCCTTTCCTTATCGCAATAGTGAAGATAGGAAGTCAGCAAATAAGCTATTGCGCCGCCCTGGCTGTGTCCCATTATCAGATAATTTTTTATGCCCTGAGCATGATACTCATTTATTTTTGTTACAATGGATCCGGACAGGTATGCAAGCCCGGTAAGCCATCCTGCATGGACACTTGACTTACGGGATTCCGCCAGTTTGTAAATAAAAATAAAATCCTTATTGATAATAATTGAGCCGGTTGCCGGAATCATTGCTGCATAAAAATCCTCTGCCCATGAGTTCGGGCGCATAACAGTGCCGCGGATACTGATTATTCCGACACTGTCATTTCTAATCCACAAGTCCCACCTGTTATTAAGACCTACTGAATCGGAACGGTAAGCAAGCCTGCAGTTATCAGGGTAGGGAAGCGTTACATTGGTCCATGGTGTATCGACCTGGCGGGCAGATATTTCCAAAAGCTCTCTGTATTCCACCGGATCGAATCCGGGCTGCAATTTAGATTGTGAAAAGGCATTACTTTCAGCCAAAAATAGTACCGGAAAAAATATAATGAAAAATATTTTGCTAATTATCAATTTGATTTATCCTGATGCTCTCAAATAAATTTTGTAAATATACTTTAATACTTTTAATATCTCAATAATACATTTCTGACTAACCGGTTTTTGCGACACCGAATTTAAACAATACAAACGGAACGCTGATAAGCAAAAAGAACACAGTCATTACCTCATGATCGCCGAAGCTCCATTCGAATATTCCGGAGATCTGAAACGAGATCATCACAAGAATACTCCCGAATAAAAGCATCTTCCCGGTTTCATTCATTTCCTGTCTGTAGAATTGTATCTGTTTTAAAAAAACAGAAATAAACATTCCGGCGAAAGAAATAAAACCAAATATTCCGGTAGTCGCAAGTATCATCATGAAATTGCTGTGCAGATGAACCCCTTCTCCCTGCCTTTCTGCTTTTTTATAGGTCTCGTAAATTTCCTTTATATGCGAATCGGCAACTCCTGTCAAAGGATGATCTTTGAACATTTCAAAGCCGACTTTCCACATGTCAAGTCTTGATTCATTGCTGGGATGATTTAAGTCAGCAATACTTTTTATCCTGTCGGTATAATCCGTAGGCAGAAAGATCCATGACACAATTATGATCGTTATAAAGCCAAGTAGAAATTTTCTGTTTACAAAAATCCCGAAAATAATGAAGCAAATAAATGTTGCGAGAATGACATTTCTCGACTGAGTCAAGATCATGGAAATGAATACGGGAACCATGATAACGGTAAGATATTTTTTTGATATTAAAAATTTTTCTTTAATGAACAGCAAAGGAAACAGGGAAAAAAGACTTATCATTTTTATTTCAGCAGATGTGATCGGATAATTGAAATAATCAATTCTTATTTCGGAAAACGGCATTTGGTTTATGAGCTCTCCGAATCTTAATCCATATTGGACTAATTCATAGACAGAAACCAGTGAGACAACAGTGAGATTAATTAAAAGAATTTTACATAGAGTGTTAAAATCCAGAACTTTAATTATCGAAACATAGAAGATCAAAAATAAAAGAAGACGCTTAAGATTGTTGAATGCACCTTCAGGATAGACAGCAAAGAATCTTGAAATGATCTCAAATAAACAATAAAGCAGTATGAAAATATTAATGATACGGAGCTCACGGAAAAGTACTTTGTCATAATTAATCTTTTTGTCAATTAAAATTTGAATAAGCCACAGCCCAAGCCAGATGCCGAATGCAATCGAAGACACTGCAATTGAAATTCCGGCAAAAGAAATCTGGATGGTGAGAAAAATTAAGATTGCTCTGTCTAGATTAGATGTAATTTCTCTGTGGTTCAAATTTAATGTGACTTTGTTATTGAGTCTTTCCTTTGGAATTAAATCTTTTCGTAACTGGATGCATTAGTATAAGGATCTTTCTTATCCAGTCGGGTTTTTGTTTTTCGAGCTGAGGATCAAATTCCCATTTACTTTCGGCAATTCTTTCTTTCATGACATCCGGATGTGTACCTGAAAATCTTTTCAAATTGCCAAGGTCATCATAATTTTGAAATTGCTGTATATTCTTTTCCGCAACTTTACCTTTATTGTATAATTTTTCAAAGTCAGCTCCTTTTCCTGATCAGTTTTTCCGGAGGTCGAACCCATCCGTAATGATAGATTTCCGCATCAATATCTTTTGCCCTGATTTTTGTGCCGTCTTTGATGTCTGAAATCCATTGCATCTCCCCATGAAACTATATTATCTCTTTTTTTTATTATCCTGACCTCCTTTATATACCAGTTTCTGTAATTATCCTGATAATAATCATAGCTTCCGTAAAAATGCTTGTACCTGAATCTTAATCCTTCAACTTTATCCGTATTCAAATATTTTTTCATCGCAGTCTCTGACTGTGTCATAATATTTCTCGTGAAGCACTTCATCACCCTGAATATAAAAACACCAGTCACCTGTGCATTCTCTCAAAGCTTTATTTGTTTCAACTGACAAGACTCTCCCGTCCTTCAGGCTCATATCCCATTTACTCTCAATGATTTTAATTTTCTTGTCGATCGTTTCGCGGATTGATCTGACAATTTCAAGTGTCCCGTCATCGGAGTCTACCGACATTTAATGATCATTTCATCACAAAGAGGAAGTATGGAAAGTATTGCTTCTTTAAACGGATAAGCATAATAGACTCCGTTTCTTACAATCGTAAATCCTGAAACTTTCATTCAATTCAATTATATTAAAGATTCCTGATGTCTGAACTGCAGGTCATATAGTTTTTTATAAAGCCCGCTTGTGAGCAAGAAACTGTGAGTGAGTTCCCGTCTCGACAATTTCTCCTTTATTCATACAACTATTACGTCAGCATTTTGAATTGTCGAAAGACGGTGAGCGATTACAATGGATGTTCTTCCATGCATAAGCCTTTCAATTGCCTGCTGAACGAAAATTTCCGATTCGGTATCAAGAGAAGATGTAGCTTCATCTAAAATCAATATCGGGGGATTTTTCAGAAGCGCTCTTGCAATGGACAATCTCTGTCTTTCACCTCCGGAAAGTTTTACTGCCCCTGTCGCCTATGATCGTATCATAACCTTTTTCAATTTCAAATAAATTTATGTGCATTAGCTGCTTTCGATGCTTCGATGATCTGCTCGGATGGGAATTGTCGTTTTCACCGTATGCAATATTATTTCTTACCGTATCATTGAAAAGAATGGTCTCCTGTGTGACAATTCCCATCAGGCTTTCTTAATGAATCTGAATTTTAATTTCCTTGATTTCAATTCCGTCGATAAATAATTTGCCTTCAGTCAAATCATAAAATCTCGGTATCAGATCAACAAGAGTTGATTTACCTGCTCCGCTTGGTCCGACAATGGCAACAATATTTCCTTTATTGATTTTTAAATTAATATTCTTTAAAATATAATCGCTCTTTTCATATTTGAAAGAAGCATCTTTGAATTCAATGCTGCCGTTAAAATCTTCTAAGTGAACAGCATCGGGAGCATCAACAATTGTAGCTTCAGTATCGAGCAGACCGAAAACCCTTTCTGCAGCGGCAGTTCCTTCTTTATAACTGTTAAACATCTGTCCGAATAATTTCAGTGAAGGCATCATCTGAAAAAATATTGCGAGATAAAAAATAAATGCTCCGGGTGTCATGTCACTTTTTCCTTTAATGATTTCCGCTCCGAAAAAATATAAGATAATTACAATCGTAAGAACACCTATGAATTCCGAGATGGGTGAGCCCAGCGCCCTTTTGCGGGAAAGTCTTACAAGCAAATTAAAATATGATTCATTTTCCTTTTCGAATTTATTTTTTTCATAATTTTCCATTCCGAAAGCTTTTACAACCCTTATTGCCCCGAGAGTTTCATCAAGAGTAGAAGTAATATCCGAAATTTTTTCCTGTGACTTTATGCTGCTGCGTCTTTAAAGAATTTCCGATCTTGCTTAAAATGAATGCTGTAACCGGAGCAAGAAGAAAAATTATCAGAGTAAGTTTCCAGTTGAATAAAAACAAGACAACTGAATAGACTATGATAGAAGGAGGATCTCTGAACAGACTGTTAACAACTGCGATCAGAGAATCTTTTACTATCTGAACATCATTGATGATTCTCGAAATTAGATTTCCTTTTCTTTCTTCGGTAAAAAATCTCAACGGAAATTCAAGATAATGTTTGTATAAATCAAACCGCAGATCCTTTAGTATTCCCTGCTCAACTACGCCATAAAATATGTCTGCAGATATGTAAAAAGATTTTTTGAACAGAAAGGTCAGAAGGATAAGCAACAAAGAATTTCAGAACATCAAGCTTATCATATTGCTGCAACTAATTTCCGCGAAGTAAACGGTTATTATATCCTTAAGATCAAAAATGGAAGTAATTGTTTTTTCCGGTGACAGCTTTCGGGGCTTCATTAAACAGCAGATCAATAAACGGAAACAGCATCATCACCGAAAGCAGGCTGAATATGACAACAAGCAGCGTGAACACATTGGCAAAAACAAGTTCCTTTGTGTACGGCTTTACATATTTAAAAATTCTTCTGAATAAATACTTTAATGTTTTTATTGTTTTTATTTTGCAATTCCCAGATCTTCATATTATTAAGAAGCTTTGTGATCATGTGAAACTTAGACACCATAAGACCTGCTGTGCCGTCCAGAAAATTTCCTTTTAAAATATACTGCTGAAAAAAAGCAAACCCGGCATAAAAAAAATATCAAAAAAACCGATTTTCTTTTTGTTAACTTTTTCAACAGCTGAAAGATCGGAATAGGAATTTATTTTACGTAACATATTCTGCAATTGAACTTACTGTATAATGAAGAATATTATTTTTCAGTTTTGCTGTTGGCTCCCTGGACAACATAACTTTCGTGAACAAGTCTGTCCGAAACTCTTGCAAATTGTTTTTTAAATAATCTAAGCTGATAATTCGGATACCATCCGCCGTGTTTGATCCATTTATTAAGAAAAAAACTTTTTCTCGGAATTTCAAATCCGTTTTCATCGATAGTGTTTTTGTCTAACAAATTCTTAATTTCACTTTCCAGCTCCTTAGTACATCTTTCATCGGCATCAAGAGAAAAAATCCATTCATGAGCTGCCTTCGTCAGGGCAAATTTCCTTTGTTCGGCAAATCCTTTCCATTCCTTCTGAAATGATCCTGTCAGTATAATTTTTTGCTATACCGATTGTATTATCAGTGCTGAAGCTGTCAATGATCACGATCTCATCACACCACCGAATACTTTTAAGACATTCTTCGATGTTCTTCTCTTCGTCTTTGCAAATAATTAAACCGGATACTTTAGCCATTTAAAAAAAAATTAATTACCCAATTACCTAATACTCAATACCCACTACTAAGTACTAATACTTAGCAAGCCCGTTCATACACAAAATACTCATTCTTCTCTTTTACCTTATTGAAGTATTCCATATTCTTAGGTTCCTCCTTTGTCTTCGGATGATACATATGATATTGAACAGCCAGATTCCGTACTGATTTAAATTTTGCTCCTGTCAGTCTCAGACGGTATTCAATATCCGAATCTTCCCCAAGGCCGGGACCAATATAGTTCTCATCGAACCCATTAATTTTTTTGAGGAGACTCTTTTGAATCGAAAAATTACATCCGAGAATATGTTCATCTTCATTCATAAGCACTTTTCTGAGGGTTTTATTCTTATAAATGAATCCTTCTTCAATATTAAAATTATGACCGGAATTCTTACGGTTTAAAGATGAATAAATTATCTCGGAAAGTTTTATTTTCTGATAATCGTAATTTTGAATATTTTCCTTATTGATTTTACCTGAAATTGATTTAGTAAGATTAACCCGTCGTCCGCAAAGCACAGTATTCTCTTCTCTGTTTTCAAAATGAGCCCGGACGAAGTCGGAATGCGGAATACAGTCTCCGTCAATAAAAATCAGATAACTGCAAGAGGAAGACCTTACTGCTTCGTTCAGTATTTTATTTTTTCTGAATCCAATGTCTTCCTGCGATACATGCTTCAAAGGAAAAAGATTTTTCTTCCTCCAGTCATTGATTAACTTTTGCATTTCAGTGTCTATTCCGTCTTCGGCAATAACAATTTCAAATTCTTTAAATGACTGGATCTTCAGAGCGTAAAAAATGAGCTCCAGCTCCTTTACCTTATTATAGACCGAGATTATTATTGAGACCTTTGGCATTTAATTGAAAATAAAATATGAATAATAAGTTTTAAGTTATAGATAAAAAATTTTTTAACCTGTGAAATATTTTTTACCATCTGGAAAAATTATAAACGAAGTTTATAAGTCATTTTTGTATAATATATTTTTTATATTTGTAAAGGATATTTACTTTTATAAATAAATTTTAAACACTCAAATGCCAATAGTTAAATTACCAAGAAAAAGGCTTATCTCAATTGATAAAAATTCAATAACAATAGATTTCCCAAAAGAGAAAAATAAACTGAGTAAAAGTGATATTGATAAGCTTAAAAATGCAAAGGGGTTATTGAAGAAGAAAAATATTAACCCTGTAAAATTACAAAGAGAATTTAGAGATGAGTGGAATTGAGATATCTATTTGATACTAATATTTTTCTCAATTACTTGATTGATTCTCCTGACGTTCAAGAATATTTTTCCGTAAAATTTATTGAAGAAAACGAAATATTAATTTCTAATATTGTAAAATTGGAATTGCTATCCTACCGGGAAATAAGTGAGAGTCAAGAGAAAGTTATAAATGAATTGCTTAAATTGTTCACAATTATTCCTTTAAGTAATGAAATAGAAGAAGTAACAATAAACATAGAAGAAAATATAGATTGAAGTTACCTGATGCAATTATTGCCGCTACAGCAATTACAACCGATTCGGTATTATTAACCAAAGATGTGAAGGATTTTAAAAAAATAGAAGAATTAAGAGTTAATTAAAATTACTTATAGTATAATAAATCATAATGGCTGTAAATTTAAACAAGCTCACAATAAAATCTCAGGAAGCGCTTCAGAATGCTCAGGAGATCGCATCAAATTATTCCAATCAGCAGATCGAGCCGGAACATTTATTTGCGGCATTGATCCAGGATCCGGAAGGGATCGTCAGCTCAACTCTTCAGAAGCTCGGAGCAAACAAAGATTTTCTTCAGGTCAAGATCGGCGAACTGCTTGAAAAGCTGCCGAAAGTCTCGGGAGCTATCTTCCGGACAATCCATGTCGCGGGAAACAAATGAAGTTTTGGAAAATGCATTCAAAGAAGCATCCGCATTAAAGGATGAATATGTCTCTACCGAGCATTTGCTGCTCGGACTTTCTGACGTGAAAAAATCCGCTGTATCCGATTTGCTTAAATCACAGGGAATCACAAAGAATAATATTCTCAAAGCATTGAAAGAGGTCAGGGGTTCAAACAGAGTTTCGGGACAGAATCCTGAAGATACTTATCAGGCATTGCAAAAGTACGGACGCAATCTCAATGACCTTGCAATAAAGGGAAAGCTGGATCCTGTAATCGGACGCGAAGATGAGATCAGAAGAGTGCTTCAGGTGTTGTCGCGAAGGACAAAAAATAATCCTGTATTGATAGGAGAGCCGGGAGTCGGTAAGACTGCGATAGCTGAAGGGCTTGCGCACAGAATAGTTTCGGGTGACGTTCCCGAAACTTTAAAGAGTAAACAGATAGTTGCGCTTGACATGGGTTCGCTGGTTGCTGGAGCGCAGTTCAGAGGACAGTTTGAGGAAAGGTTAAAAGCTGTATTAAAGGAAGTTCAGGAATCAAACGGAGAAATAATTTTATTTATTGATGAGCTGCATACGGTTGTCGGAGCAGGTGCGGCACAGGGTTCGGTAGATGCTTCGAATATGCTGAAACCTGCGCTTGCAAGAGGGGACCTGCGAACGATCGGAGCCACGACACTTGACGAGTACAGAAAGTATATTGAAAAAGATCCTGCGCTGGAAAGAAGATTCCAGCCTGTATTTGTAGGAGAGCCGGACGTTGATGATACAATTACTATTCTCCGCGGATTGAAAGAAAAGTATGAAGTTCATCACGGAGTCAGAGTTACCGACGGTGCAATTGTTGCCGCTGCGCAGTTTTCCGACAGATATATCTCCGACAGGTTCCTACCTGATAAGGCAATTGACCTGATAGATGAAGCTGCTGCAAAGCTTAGAATTGAAATAGATTCAATGCCGGAAGAGCTGGACAATCTTGAAAGGAAGATCAAGCAGCTTGAGATAGAAAGAGAAGCATTGAAAAGAGAGATATAAAATAAGTTTGAAAATATTTTGTCATCTCTTAAAATTTTTTTGAGCGCCATGCAACTTAAAGTTGTATTTTTAGTTTAGCAAAAGAAAATAATTCTAACAAACAATTTTAAACCAACCCGAATGAAATACATTATATTATTTTTAATTTCCCTCATGTACGGAACCATCCTTGCCCAGTCTTCGGATGCAGACCTGAACGGAATGGTGTTCAGGGGAAAAGCAACCGAGCAAACTCCCCCGGATGTTGACAGAATGCCGATGGTTTATGATGAGTATCTCAGGTTCATCGACGGAAAAATATACAGTGATTTGCTGAAGATCTATTCGGCAGATAGCTGCAGTTACACATCCAAAGTGGATGACAGAAGAATGATCGCTGTGAAGGTTATATCTTTCAGCTCAGTTACTTCAGGGAACATGTACGGACAGGATGTCAACATTGAATTTTCCGGAGACATATTTGCAGACTTAAAGCTATCCGGCAATCTGATTATCAAATATCCGGATGGCAGTGAAGTGAAATTCCTGGTTGAAGGTACAGCAGAATAACTTCTTCTGTTTAAATTTATAAATTACTTTTGAAGCTGATTTTTTTTGTTAACAAAATAGAGAATGAGTAAAAGTACAGGGATAATCAAATCAAAGTACAGGATAGCACCTGAATTATACTCGGCAGTATTATTGTAATAAACCATCTGATAAACGTGACCTACACCATCCCCGAAAAGAAAGATGCCGCCTCCTAATACTGCAGCCAGCCAAAAATTACCTCTTTGCCAGATGCACATTATTCCGAGCACTCCAATAGCTAAATTCGCCATCGCGACTTCAAACTGAAACGGACTGCCGGTTTGCCACCCGATCATTTGTGCGATCTGATCGGCATAAAAAGTGTGACCAATAGCGGCAAAAATTCCCATACATCCGATGTAGATCACCAGCAGATAAAACAAAATTATTTCAATGATCTTATCTTTTGTTCTAACCTTTTTTGAAAAGATGATATGAAGAACTATAAAGAGAGCCGTGATTGATAAGAAAATGTATGTCACGTTTGGTTTTTAAATTTGAACTGGAAAATCTTTTATACAGTCGATAAAAAAATTTTAAGTTTGAATTACTCCCATATTAAATTTCTTCATTTCAGGATTATTGTTAGCGATCTCGATGCAGTAGGAAACGATTTTTCGCGTGTCTTTCGGGTCAATTATCTCATCAATCCAGAGACGGGAAGCGGCATAAAAAACATTTGTTTGCTCATCATAAATATTCTTTAATTTCATCCAGAAATTTTTTCTTATCTTCATCCGTAATTATCTTTCCCTGTTTTTTCAGCTGACCGATTTTAATGTCAAGCAAAACATTGCTTGCCTGTGAACCGCCCATAACAGCTATTTGAGCATTGGGATATGCAAATATAAATCTTGGATCATATGCTTTCCCGCACATTGCATAGTTTCCGGCGCCGTAACTGTTTCCGATTATAATAGTAATTTTCGGAACGACGCTGTTTGCAACAGCATTCACCATCTTTGCACCGTCTTTGATTATGCCTCCGTGTTCGGATCGGGAACCTACCATAAATCCGGTTACATCCTGTAAAAATAAGATCGGAATTTTTCTCTGATTGCAATTCATAATAAATCTTGCTGCTTTGTCAGCACTGTCGGAATAAATTACGCCGCCGAACTGCATTTCGCCGGTTTTGCTTTTTACAATTTCTCTTTGATTAGCAACTATTCCGACAGCCCATCCTTCTATTCTTGCATAACCGGTAATGATGGTTTTTCCGTATGCAGGTTTGTATTCATCAAAATCTCCGTCATCAATAATTCTGCTGATGAGCTCATAAGTATCATATGGCTTTGTGCTTTCTTCAGGCAATGCTCCGTAAATCTCATTCTCACTGTAAATTGTCTTCCTGCTTTTTATTCTGTCAAATCCTGCTTTTGGATTATGACCGAATTTGCTGACAAGCTCCCTGATCTTTTCGATACACTCTTCATCATTGGCCATTTTTTCATCCGTAATGCCGGAAATTTCAGTTGTGACATTTGCACCGCCGAGAGATTCATTATCAATTATTTCACCAATGGCAGCTTTTACAAGATGTGAGCCCGCAAGAAAGATACTTCCGGTTCCTTCGACGATCAGAGCTTCATCACTCATAATAGGAAGATACGCACCTCCGGCTACACACGGTCCCATTATGGCGGCAATCTGAGGAATTCCCATTGAACTCATCACGGCATTATTCCTGAAAGATTCTTCCGAAGTGTTCTTTATCAGGAAAGATCTCATCCTGCAGCGGCAGAAAAACTCCTGCCGAATCTACGAGATAAATAATTGGAATTTTATTTTCCATTGAAATTTCCTGAGCCCGTAAATTTTTCTTACAGGTGATCGGAAACCAGGCGCCGGCTTTTACTGTAGCATCATTTGCAACAATTACACAGTCTCTGCCGTGAATTTTCCCTATTCCGAAAATTGTTCCGGATGCCGGTGCGCCTCCGTATTCTTCGTACATTCCGTATCCAGCAAATAATCCAAGCTCCATAAAATAAGAATCCTTATCAATCAGCAGATTTATTCTTTCGCGGCAATGCAATTTATTTTTTGAATGCAGTTTCTCAATAGCTTTGTTACCTCCGCCGGAGAATGTTTTTTCTCTCTGTGAATTTAGTTTTCTTAGAAGATTCTTATGGAAATCTTCTCTTATATGAAATGTATTATCTTTTTTTAAAACGGATTTTAATTTAGACATTTGTTTTTAAAGAGTATAAATTTGGGATGAAAAAACGAAAGGAATATTTTGAATTTCTGATTTACTTTATTGTCTGTATTATTCTCAGGCAATGATCTTTCTGTTGTCACTCAAATAAACAGGTTCCTTCTTTTCGGTAATTACTTCGTTTGTAATTATGCAATTGGAGATATTTTCTTTTGAAGGAATTTTGTACATGATATCAAGCATGATATTTTCCAGAATCGACCGCAATGCACGTGCACCGGTCTTTCGTGATAAAGCCTGTTCTACTACAGATTCAAGCGCTTCATCCGAAAATTCAAGATCAACTCCTTCCATTCTGAATAGTTTTTGATATTGCTTAGTGATCGCATTCTTTGGTTCGGTAAGAATTGATAGCATGGTTTTCTTATCAAGAGAATTCAGTGAAGTGATCACCGGAAGACGTCCTATCAGTTCCGGGATCAGTCCGTAATGGATCAGATCATCGGGTTCGACCTGTGACATCACAAAATCGCTGTCAATGTCACTCTGCGAATAAAGCTCGGATCCGAAACCCATCGAACTTTTTGCAATTCTTCTTTCAACTATTTTCTCCAAACCGTCAAAAGCTCCGCCGCAAATAAATAATATATTCTTAGTATTAATATTTATCAATGCCTGTTCAGGATGTTTCCTGCCGCCTTTCGGAGGTACTCCTGCAACTGTGCCTTCAAGAAGTTTTAACAATGCCTGCTGGACTCCTTCACCGGAAACATCTCTTGTAATGGAAGTGCTGTCACTCTTTCTTGAGATCTTATCAATTTCATCGAGATAAATTATCCCTCTCTCGGCTTTGTTTAAATCAAAGTTTGCGTTTTGTAAAAGATGAACCAGAATAGATTCAACATCATCTCCTACATATCCTGCTTCCGTGAGAGTTGTGGCATCAGCAATTGCAAAAGGAACATCAAGAAGTTTTGCAAGAGTCTGAGCAAGAAAGGTTTTGCCTGTTCCGGTTGGTCCGATTAATAAGAATATTACTCTTTTCAATTTCAACATCGTCTATATAATTGAAATCAAGCGAATCAATTCTTTTGTAATGATTATACACTGCAACGGCAAGTGATTTCTTTGCTCTGTTCCTGTCCAATTACATATTCATCCAGAAATTTTTTTATCGCTGAGCGGTGTAAGATTTGACCGGACTTTATTAATTGATTTTGTAGAACTGAAGAGAGTATTCTTTTTAATTATCTGCATCGCATTACCAACACATATCTCACAAATAAATACCTCACGTCCGTTATGATCAGACGGACCTTTGATCATATTTGTAACTTTGTCAGCATTTCTTCCGCAAAAAGAACACCTTGCATTATTATTCTTTGTGTTGGATTTACTGTTCATGATTTATATGAAATAAATTAGTATGAAATAATTACAATTTGAATCTGTGCGTGATGAGGGAGTCGAACCCCCACGGGTTGCCCCGCTAGATCCTAAGTCTAGTGCGTCTGCCAGTTCCGCCAATCACGCAGGTCAGGAATTTGAATACAAAAATAGTTAAAAGAATTTCTAATTACAATAAATTATTCAAATTTGTCCTGACACTTGACACTTCACCGTTCAACTCGATCAACAAAATCTAAAGAACAAATTTAAAGAAACAGGATTGGTTTCCTGCAGTCGCGATAAGGGCTTTAAAAGTCAGAATTTCATCATTTCCTGTATTGACTTTTCTAAGCAATTTGAGTAATTTGAAGTTTTCCCAAAAATAGTAATTCTGTTAGAGATTATTAAAATAATTTTTGAAAAAATTCAGAAATCAGCATAACAAATTAAGATGGCACTAAGAAAATTAAAACCGACAACACCCGCTACCAGATACTACAGCATTTCATCATTTGAGGAAATCACAAAGTCTACTCCTGAGAAATCACTTATTAGCTCCTTTAAAAAAATCCGGCGGAAGAAATAATCTCGGAAGAATCACTTCAAGATTCAGAGGCGGCGGTCATAAAAGAAGATACAGAATAATTGATTTCAAAAGAAACTAATTCAGAAGAAGCTGAAGTAATTGCAGTTGAATATGATCCGAACAGAACTGCAAGGATAGCATTAATAAAATACAGAATGGTGAAAAGAATTATATAATTGCGCCGGACGGAATTAAAGTTGGAGAGAAGATTGAATCATCTAACGAAGCAGATCTGAAAATCAGGAAATACATTATCTCTTTCAGCGATACCGGTTGGTACATTCATACATAATATAGAATTGAAACCCGGAAAGGGTGCACAGCTTGCGCGAAGCGCAGGTACTTCAGCGCAGATTGTTGCAAAGGATTCAAAATATTCCCAGGTAAAATTACCTTCAGGTGAAGTAAGAATGATCAATAATAATTGCAAAGCAACGATCGGGGTAGTAAGCAATATAGACCATGAAAATATCAGTTACGGAAAAGCCGGAAGATCAAGATGGCTTGGCAGAAGACCACATGTAAGAGGTGTAGCAATGAATCCGGTTGACCATCCGATGGGCGGCGGAGAAGGAAAAACTTCCGGAGGCGGTCATCCTGTAAGTCCGTGGGGATTACCTGCAAAAGGTTATAAAACAAGAAAGAAAAAAAATATTTCAAATAAGTTTATAGTCAAGAAAAGAAAATAATAAATGTCAAGTTCACTTAAAAAAGGTCCATATTTAGATTTTAATTTGATTGAAAAGATTGAAAAGCTTAATACATCAAAAGCAGAAGAAAGTAATTAAGACGTGGTCAAGATCGTGTACAATTACCCCTGATTTCGTCGGACATACATTTGCAGTTCATAACGGAAATAAGTTTATTCCGGTATATGTTTCTGAAAACATGGTAGGACACAAGTTAGGGGAATTTTCACACACAAGGACATTCAGGGCTCACTCAGGACAGAGGAAAGAAGAAAAATCAGGAGGTGCTAAATATAATGGAAGCAAGAGCATTAAAAAGACATATTGGGTCATCTCCGAGAAAGATGAGATTAGTGGTTGATTTGATAAGGAATAAAAGAGTTGATGAGGCAGTTGGTATATTAAGATTTACAAATAAGAATGCTGCCGGAGTAGTTGAACAGACAATAGTCTCGGCATACAATAATCTTGCTGAATAAACTAGATTCGGGAAGATTAAATCAGAATGAGGTAGTAATTAAGGAGATATTTGTAAATGGCGGACCTTCAATGAAAAGAATCCTTCCGGCTCCGCAGGGAAGAGCATTCAGAATTCAAAAACGATCAGCACATTTGACAGTTGTAGTAGAGAAATTAGAAGAAACAACCAAATAAAAACTATTTAATAATCACAAGGAGATTTATTGGGACAAAAGACACACCCTGTTGGATTTAGATTAGGAGTCATTAATACCTGGGATTCAAACTGGTATGACGACAAGAGTTTTTCTCAGAAACTGATGGAAGATTCCGTCATACAGATCGTATTTGAAAAAGAGACTGGAAAAAGCCGGGATTGCAAATATTACCATCGAGAGGACTTTAAAAAAAATTACACTGACAATACATACGTCAAGACCAGGGTTTGTCATTGGAAAGAGCGGCAAAGAAATTACTCAGCTTGAAAGTGAAATTAAAAAAATCACGAATAAGGAAGTAAAGATAAATGTCCTTGAAATAAAGAAACCTGAATTGAATGCAGTTTTGGTTGCAGAAAATATTGCGGGACAGTTGGCACACAGGGTTTCATTCAGAAGAGCCATGAAGTCTGCAATTACTTCTACCATGAGAATGGGAGCTGAAGGAATAAAGATAATGTGTGCCGGAAGATTAGGCGGAGCGGAAATTGCCAGAACCGAACAATATAAGGAAGGAAGAATTCCGTTGCAGACAATAAGAGCAGATATTGATTATGCATCAGTCACGTCACATACGATATATGGAGCAATAGGAGTGAAAGTATGGATTTGCAGAGGTGAAAAATTATCAAGAAATTAAAATACAACTGGAGATAAAGTTATGTTAATGCCCAAGAGGGTTAAATTCAGAAAAGCCCAGAGAGGACATTTAAGAGGAAATGCCGGAAGAGGTTTTAGTGTTTCTTTTGGTACATTCGGATTGAAGGCAATGGAGCCGGCATGGATAACAGACAGGCAAATTGAGGCAGCGCGTATAGCTTTGACCAGACACATGAAAAGGGACGGAAGAGTGTTTATAAGAATATTTCCGGACAAGCCGGTTTCCAAAAAACCAGCAGAGACCAGAATGGGTAAGGGAAAAGGTGCACCGGAGTTTTGGGTAGCGGTTGTAAGACCGGGAAGAATAATGTTTGAAGTGGACGGTGTAAACAAGACCGTAGCCGAAGAAGCATTAAGACTGGCATCTCACAAATTACCCATCAAGACAAAATTTGTAAAAAGAATAGATTAGACAAACAAATAAACACATATATAATTATATATAATAGAGTAAAATGAAAACACAGCAAATCAGAGAAATGTCGGCAGAAGATTTGAAAGTTTCACTTAAGGATAATTTTGAATCATTGCAGAATCTAAGATTTCAGCATGCGACAGGTCAGCTGGAAAATTATAAGTCCATTCCAAATATCAAGAAAGACATTGCAAGAATAAAAACCATTATGAGAGAGAAAGAGCTTAAGATCAGCAAAATAAAAAACAATAATAATTAATTTATAAGATGGCAGAAGAAATCAAAGAGCAAGATAAAAGCAGCGAGGACAGAGAAGAAGACTTCTCATAAGGGAATAAGAAAAACAAGAGTTGGAATAGTTCTTAGCAATAAAATGGACAAGACCATAATAGTTAGTGAAGAAAAGAAAATAATGCATCCTATATATAAGAAGTATTATAAAAAGACGACCAAGTTTGCAGCACATGATCCGAAGAACACCTGTGATATTGGTGACATTGTGAAGATCATGGAAACGCGTCCATTAAGCAAGACCAAGAGTTGGAGACTGGTAGAAATAGTGGAGAAAGTAAAATAAATTATTCTAACACATAATAAAGATATTGGAAAATGATACAGGAAGAAAGTAATTTAGTGGTTGCTGATAATTCGGGAGCAAAGTCGGTAAGATGCATAAGGGTACTTGGCGGCTCCGACAGAAGATATGCCGGTGTGGGAGATGTAATTGTAGTCTCTGTTAAGACAGCGATACCCGGAGGAACAGTAAAGAAGGGTGAAGTTTCGAAAGCGGTCATTGTAAGAACTGTTAAAGAGACCAGAAGAAAAGACGGAACATATATAAAGTTTGATGAAAATGCCGCGGTGTTGATCAATAATCAGAATGAGCCGATGGGAACAAGAATATTCGGACCTGTAGCCAGAGAGCTGCGGGACAAGCAATTTATGAAAATCATATCACTTGCACCTGAAGTAATTTAGATTCTAAAAAATGAAAGAAAAAAAAATTAAAACGAGATTTAAAAAGAACGATTCTGTGAAAGTGGTTTCCGGTAATTCCAAAGGGTCAATAGGAAAGATACTTTTCATTGACAGGGACAAAGGGAGGGTAATAGTAGAAGGTGTGAACATTATGCACAGGCACACGAAGCCAAACCAGAAAAATCAGCAGGGCGGAATAGTAAAAAGGGAAGCGCCGATTAATATTTCAAATGTAATGCTGATGTGTCCGAAGACAAATGAACCAACAAGAATCGGAATGAAGTTAATTAAAGATGAAAAGACCGGCAAGCATCATCGAAAATGCGATTAAGCAAAAAATCCGGTGAAATAATCATCAGCTAATTTAATAACAATGGCAAAAACAAAATCAGACAGAAAAAAGGAATCAGAGCCTAAGAAAAAGGGTAAGGATAAGCAGGAAGAAAGAACGGCAGAAGATTTTAAAGAAGAAAAAGTTCCGGTAAGATTAAGTAAGCATTACAGGGAAAAAGTGATTCCTGAATTAATAAAGAAGTTTAATTATAAGAATGTAATGCAGGCTCCGAAACTGGAAAAGATAAACATTAATGTAGGAGTTGGTGCCGCGACGGCAGATCCGAAATTGATTGAAACTACTGTTAAAGAAATTGAAGCTATAACAGGTCAGAGACCGGCTGTAGTAAAAGCAAAGAAATCAGTATCAAATTTTAAGCTGAGAGAAGGAATGAATATAGGAGTAGACTGACATTGAGAAATGCGAGGATGTATGAATTTTTAGACAGGTTGATCAGCGTATCCATTCCGAGAATAAGAGATTTCAGGGGATTATCTGACAAGAGTTTTGACGGAAGCGGAAATTACAGCATAGGAGTAAAGGAGCAGATCATATTTCCTGAGATAAACGTTGACAATGTAAACAGGATATCCGGGAATGGATATTACGTTTGTAACTTCAGCCAAGACAGATGAAGAATCATTTGAATTACTAAAGGCATTCGGTTTGCCTTTTATTACAAGACAGTCAAAAAATTAATTTAGAGAAAATAATCATGGCAAGAAAAGCATTAATAGCAAAACAGAAAAGAAGAGAACGAATTGTAAAGAAGTATGCTGAGAAGAGAAAAGAGCTGAAGGAAAAAGGGTGATTACGAAGCGTTGCAAAAGCTCCCAAGGGACAGCAGTGCATCCAGACTTAATAACAGGTGCAATGTTACCGGTAGAGTCAGAGTCGTATTACAGAAAGTTCGGAATGTCCAGGTTAGTATTCAGAGAATTAGCATTGCAGGGAAAAATTCCCGGAATTGTAAAATCAAGCTGGTAAAAAAAAGTCAGGAGATATATTAAATGTCAATGACAGATCCGGTTTCGGATTATTTAACAAGATTAAGAAATGCACTTAAGGCAGGAAAGAAAGCTGTTGACATTCCGTCATTCAAATTTTAAGGAAGCGATTTGCGGAATTCTTAAGAAGTCTTCTTTTATAGAAGATTTCAAAGTCATAGAAACTGAAAAGAAGTTCAAAATGCTTTCAATAAAATTGAAATATTCCGACGGTGACAGTGTTATCCTGGGGTTAAAGAGAATCAGCAGACCGGGGATTAGAAGATATGTAAACAATGAAGATCTTCCCAGAGTCAGAAATGGATTAGGAATAGCAATCGTTTCTACATCAAAAGGATTGATGACTGACAAAGAGGCGAGAAATTTAAAAATAGGCGGAGAAGTTGTCTGCCAGGTTTGGTAATCACATTATAAAGAATAAAAAATGAGCCGGATAGGAAAAAAACCCATAAGCATTGCGGATAAAGTAAAAGTTACTCAAAAGGAAAATAAGATTGAAGTAACGGGACCTAAAGGAAATCTCAGTCTGAATATTATTGACGGTGTTAAAGTTGATATTAAGGACAATGAAATTCAGGTTACAAGAAATAACGATACCAAAAGAAACAGGGCTCTTCATGGTTTATTCAGATCTTTAATTCAAAACATGGTGACCGGAGTGAACGATGGGTTTTCAAAAAAGCTGGAGCTGGTTGGCATAGGTTACAGGGCTGAGTTAAAAGGAAAAAATCTTGTCATGATGCTCGGGTTTTCACATCCAACAGTTTTTTGTCCTCCGCAGGATATCACAATAGATGTTCCTAACCCAAATACTGTAGTAGTAAACGGAATTAATAAAGAATTAGTCGGACTTGTTGCATCAAAGATCCGGTCATTCAGAAAGCCTGAGCCGTATAAAGGCAAAGGAATAAAATATGAAAATGAAGTAGTAAGAAGAAAAGCTGGAAAGACAGCAGCAAAATAAAAAACCTGCAAAGAATTTAATATGAATCAAATACAACAGAAGTAAAAAGCGACGTGACAGAATAAGAAACCAGATCAGGAAAAAGATCAGAGGCACATCTGAAGTACCGAGACTGGTAGTTTACAGAAGTCTGGACATATCTATGCCCAGCTGATTGATGATGTAAATGCAAAGACTCTGATGGCAGTATCTTCAAAGTCAAAAGATGTTTCCGAAAAAATCTCAGGATTAAAAGGAAAAATGGAAAAAAGCAAACTGATTGGAAAGCTGACAGCTGAAAAAGCAGTTTCAAATAATATAAGCAAAGTTGTATTTGACAGAAACGGATACTTGTATCACGGAAGAGTGAAAGCTCTAGCCGAAGGTGCCCGGGAAGGTGGTTTAAAATTCTAAATATTATTAGTATATTGGATAGTTTTAAGAAATAAACCACATGACTCTCGGGTCGTCTAATGGCAGGACAGCGGCCTTTGGAGCCGTTAGTGGAGGTTCGAATCCTCCCCTGAGAACAACTGACAACAAGTAACGAAATAAAAATTAATGATAAAAAAAAAAATATTTAAAGCAGGAGAGTTAGAATTAAAAGAAAAGATGGTTCACATCGGCAGAGTCGCCAAAGTTGTAAAGGGCGGAAGAAGATTTAGTTTTTCTGCCGTCACGGTTGTGGGAGACGGAAAAGGTCATGTAGGGATTGGCCTGGGAAAAGCTAATGAAGTTACGGATTCCATCAGGAAGAGTGTTGAGGATGCAAAGAAAAACGTAATTGAGGTTCCAATGATAAAGGGTACAATACCGCATGAAATAATTGGAAAATACGGAGCAGCAAAAGTACTATTAAAACCTGCATCACCCGGTACCGGTATAATAGCAGGCAATAAGGTCAGGGCGGTGCTGGAGTCAGCCGGAGTGCAGGATGTATTGACAAAATTATTGGGTTCATCAAATCCTCACAATGTAGTTAAGGCCACGATGAAAGCTTTGTTATCATTGAATGATGCAAAAAAGGTTGCAGACAGAAGGGGAATTTCTCTTCAGGAATTATTTGCAAATTAAAATTATTAGAACCATGTTGAAGATTGACACAAACAAAAAGTATAATAGGCAGGTTCAAGAAACAGAAGTTGACAATTGAAGCTTTGGGATTGGGAAGACCTAATTATTTTACACTTTAAAAAAAGATACACCCCAGATAAGAGGTATGATTAATGTTGTGAAGCACTTGATCAAAGTGGAAGAAATTAACAAAACTTGATTTGATTTTTTGAGTATAAAAATCCAATGAATTTTTTTTGATATTTCTTTTACAAACAAACAGCGTTCTTTAAAACATATTTCAAAAAAAAAATGAAAGGGAAAGAAATGAAATCAGTTAATTTACTCTTAATTGTTTTAGCTTTAGTATTCAGTATTTCAAATTATTCATTTTCACAAGACGCAATTCCAAGTGGTACAGCAAGATATGAAGCACTTGGATATAATCCATTTATAATGGATGCTGCAATTGATTTAAACAGGAATCCTGCCTGGGGAAATAAATATAACAACTATGCATTTGGGGATATCGGAAGATACCAATCCGATAATTATGATCCCAAAACCGGCTATAACGGGAATCAAGATAAAGATTATGCATATCGTTTGCGGGATCAATATCTGGCAGTAAATTTCAGAACCGGAAATCAGTGGTCTCTTGGAGTTTTATTAAACAAAGAAGAAGGTCAGATATTCTTCGGAACTATGAGACCTTATTATGAATTAATAGGAAACGAAAAACCACAAGTTCCTTTTAAAGCGTTAATTGCTATGCAATCATCTAAAAATGTTAACCTTGGGTTGGCTCCCTATGTTGCTTATTGGTCAAGTGACTACACTTCACCATCACTGGACCTCAGCAGGTCAACTAATATTTGGGGAGGTACTTTTGGTATTCTTGCAAATTCATCATCCTCAAGCTGGACCGAAGGAACTGTAGGCATAAGATTCAACAATTACAGTGTAAGCGCCGATACAGCAGGCGGCGGTTCATACACTGATGAAAACGACGGCGGATTGGAATTAAATGCTTTCTACAGAGGCTGGTATAAAGTTAAGAACACAAATATAACTGTTGTGCCTTATGTAAATTTCGGAATTATGAACTGGGAGCCAACGATAACACCTGTTCCTGTACTTCATGCAGGTGAGAAAAATGATTTCTGGAATATTATGGGTGGAGTTGGAATTAACGTTCCGATTAATAGTGAAGGAATGCTGGCTGCTGGTGTCTCCGGCGGATATGTTTCTAACAGCGCTAATTTCTCAGATACGGTATTCGGCGCCGGATTAGGACAGACAGTTCTTATTTTTAAAGACAAAACTGAAGACGTAATTTTCCCGCAGTTTAATATTGGTCTGGAATGGAATCTAACTGACTGGATGCAGGGAAGATTCGGATATTCAAGATCAATATCCAGCAGAAAGCATGAATTATCTTATACTGATTCATCCAATACTACTACTTCGACTGAATTCCAGCAAAAAGTAGCAAGCAATCCTGACCAGACGATTACAGTAGGTCTTGGAATGCAGTTTGGCAGCTTCAGTCTTGACGGATTGATAGGTGAAAGATTTATTCAAATCGGACCGAATATTTTAAGCGGTAAGGAAAATGACTTATACGGATTGGTTTCAATGTCATATAATTTCAAGAAGTAATAAAAGTATAAAATTATTTAATACCTCTTGTGCTGGAAATCGGCAAGAGGTATTTAATTTTTTAAAATCAAATTTATAATTTACCATAAGATGGATATTTTAAGCAATCTTCAATATGCAGAAGGTTCACGGAAAAAAAGAAAAAGAGTAGGAAGAGGTCAGGGTTCGGGTCACGGAGGAACATCAACAAGGGGACATAAGGGACAGCATTCAAGATCCGGAGCAAAATTCAGAGCATGGTTTGAAGGCGGACAGATGCCTTTGCAGAGAAGAGTGCCGAAATTCGGATTCAAAAATATCAACAGGATTGAATATGTAACTATCAATCTTGAAGATATACAAAACTACATAGATTAGGGCAAGATATCCGAAACAGTAATAGATAAAGAATATTTATTAAAAAATAATCTTATAAAAGGAAAGAACAAGCCATTGAAAATATTAGGTAACGGTGAAATAAAGACAAAGATTGAAATAACAGCTGATGCATTCAGCAAATCTGCAAAAGAAAAAATTGAGAAGAGCGGAGGAAAAGCGGTCATAGTATGAGTGGATTTATAGAGAGTTTCAGAAATATATTCAAGATTGAAGAGTTAAGGAACAGGTTATTATTCACACTTGCCTTATTGGTAGTAGTAAGAATTGGCGCTCATATTACTCTTCCGGGAATTGATGCCGAGTTTATTAGCTGAAGCACCGAAAAATCAATCCGACAATACTTTATTCGGACTTTATGATATGTTTGTCGGAGGCGCATTTAAGAATGCGGCCATTTTTGCATTAGGTATAATGCCGTACATAAGTGCTTCAATTATTATTCAGCTTTTGGGAGCGGTATTTCCTTATTTCCAGAAACTTCAGAAAGAAGGCGAAGAAGGAAGAAAAAAAATTAATCAGCTTACAAGACTGGGGACAATTCCTGTGGCAGCATTACAGGCATGGGGAGTAAGCGTTCAGCTTGGCAGCAGAAATGTTGGAGGATTAAGTGTGATAAGTCCGGATATTTCACCGATTTTTCTTTACGGTATCTACTGTAATTATCTTAACTGCCGGCACAATCTTTATGATGTGGCTTGGCGAACAGATTACTGACAGGGGAATCGGAAATGGAATTTCGTTAATAATTTTTATTGGTATTATAGACAGATTTCCGTATTCGGTTTTTGATGAATATCAGATTGTTTCCTCGGGTGCAAGAAATCTATTGATAGAATTAATTTATATAGCAGCGTTTGTTTTTATTATTGCCGGTGTTATTGCTGTTACAGTTGCGACAAGAAAAATTCCTGTTCAATATGCAAAGAGAGTAGTTGGAAGAAAAGTTTTCGGCGGAGTAACACAATACATTCCGATGAAAGTAAATTCCGCCGGTGTGATGCCTTTGATATTTGCACAGTCAATAATGTTTATTCCAAGTACTTTCTTATCGTTCTTTCCGAACAGCGAATTTATGCAAAGTATTTCAAAGTATTTCAATTACACAAGCTGGTTTTATTCTGTTGTATATGCATTGCTGATCATATTCTTTACATATTTTTATACTGCAATTGCATTTAATCCGAAAGATGTTTCGGATAACATGAAGAAGCAGGGAGGATTTATCCCGGGAGTAAGACCAGGAAAGCCAACATCGGATTACATTGATAATATTCTGACAAAAATTACTTTGCCCGGAGCAATATTCCTTGCGATAATTGCAATATCTGCCCACCTTCCTGATGAAGCTTGGAGTAACAACCGGATTAGCTTCGTTTTTTGGAGGAACAAGTTTGCTTATCATTGTTGGAGTAGCGCTTGATACATTACAGCAGATAGAATCGCATTTGTTAATGAGACATTATGACGGATTTATGAAAGCAGGAAAAATCAAAGCAAGAAGATAAATTTAAATGTCATTGATAAAGTCCAAAAGGGAAATTGAATTAATAAGAGAAAGCTGTAAGATCGTTTCGGAAGTTTTTGTATATATAAAGGAGTATATAAAAGAAGGAATAACAACAGGAGAGATCGATAAGCTTATAGAGGATTTTATAATTTCAAAAAATGCTTATCCTGCATTCAAGGGATACAAAGTGAAGAAGAAGGCATTTCCATCAAGCAGCTGCATTTCAGTGAATGAAGAAGTTGTTCACGGGATTCCGGGAAAGAGAGTTTTGAAAAACGGTGATATAGTTTCAATAGATGTTGGCGTAAAGAAAGATGGATATTACGGAGACGGAGCTTATACATTTGCAGTAGGAGAAATCTCTCCAAAGAAAACCAAGCTTCTTGAAGATTACAGAAGAGTCTCTTTATAAAGGAATAGCAATGGCTGTTGAAGGAAATGAAGTAAATGATATTTCAACGGCAATACAGAATTATGTTGAGGGTTCCGGATATGGCATGGTGAGGGAGCTGGTAGGACACGGGATTGGGAAGAGTTTTCATGAAGACTCCGGCAATTCCGAATTTTTACAGCGCCGGCATCCAATCAGAAGCTTTATGAAGGAATGGTTCTGGCAATTGAGCCGATGGTAAATTACGGAACATATAAAGTTTATCAGAAAAATGACGGATGGACAATCGCGACAAAAGATGAAGAGCCGTCTGCGCATTTTGAACATACGGTTTTAGTAAATAAAGGCAAACCGGAAATTTTAACTATTAAATAATTAGAGACATTTTCAAGAAGCATATTTTAAATGGCAAAACAAGAAGCAATAAAAGTTGACGGAATTATTTCGGAAATATTGCCAAATACTAATTTCAAAGTGAAATTAGAAAATGGTCATGAGATACTTGCACATATTTCGGGAAAGATGAGAATGAATTATATCAGGATACTTCAGGGTGACAAGGTTACAGTGGAGCTTTCACCATATGATCTGACAAAAGGCAGAATCACATACAGGTATAAATAATTTAAATAACAATTAAAAGGAAATATCATGAAAGTGCGAAGTTCAGTAAAAAAAATGTGTTCGAAGTGCAAGATAATAAAACGCAAAGGTGTGGTAAGGGTGATTTGCACAAATCCAAAACACAAACAGAGACAGGGATAAACATTAATTCAATAAATAATCTTTCAGGAGAGACAAATTGGCAAGAATAGCAGGAGTAGATTTACCAAAGAACAAACGAGTAGTAATTGGCTTAACTTCAATATTCGGTATTGGAAAATCTACTGCACAAAAAATACTGGCTAAAGCCGGAATAAGCGAAGATAAAAAAGTCTCTCAGCTGACTGATGATGAAGTAAACCAGATCAGTGCCGGAATAGGCAATGAATTTAAGGTTGAAGGTTCATTGAAATCTGAAGTTGCAATGAATATAAAAAGACTGATGGACATAGGAACCTTCAGAGGGAAGAGACACAGAAGAGGATTACCGGTAAGAGGTCAGAGGACCAAGACAAATGCGAGGACAAGAAAAGGAAAGAGGAAAACAGTTGCAGGAAAGAAGAAAGTAGCAGCTAAGAAATAGTAAGTTGACATGAGTATTTGATTAAGTCTAAGTAGGAATTATAAAAGATAATTTAATTAATAAAATAGTTTTAAAAATTGGCAAAAAATTTTAAAAAAACAAAGAAGAAAGTACATGTTGATGCAAACGGAGTGGCGCATGTCAAGGCAACATTTAACAATGTGATAGTTACGCTCACTGATATGTTTGGAAATACAATTTCCTGGGCATCTTCAGGGCAAAATGGGATTTAAGGGTTCTAAGAAGAACACACCATTTGCGGCACAGATCACCGCAGAGTCAGCGGCAAAAGCTGCAATGGATCTGGGGATGAAGAAAGTAGAAGTATTGATAAAAGGAGTTGGCTCCGGAAGAGATGCAGCAGTAAGGTCATTGAATACAGCAGGTCTGGAAATAACTTCAATCAAAGATATTACACCTTTACCTCATAACGGATGCAGACCTCCAAAGAAAAGAAGAAACTAAAAATTTAAAAAAAAATTAATTAAGAAATAAAAAAATAAATGGCAAGATATACAGGACCAAGTTGTAAACTATGCAGAAGAGAAAGAATGAAATTATTTCTTAAAGGGAACAAAATGTTTTTCCGACAAATGTCCTATCGAGACAGGAATTATCCTCCCGGACAGCACGGACTTTCAAGAAGATCAAGAATTTCCGATTATGCAGTTCAGCTCAGAGAAAAGCAGAAAGTAAGAAAGACCTATGGAGTACTTGGAAAATCAGTTCAGAAGATATTTTGAAGAAGCTTCAAAAAAGACCGGAGTCACAGGGGACAATCTTGTACAGCTTCTGGAGAGAAGATTTGATAATACAATTTACAGACTGGGTCTGGCACCTTCCAGAAAGGCTGCAAGACAGCTAATCTTACACAGGCATTTCACGGTAAACGGAAAGGTCGTAAACATTCCTTCTTATTTACTGAAATCCGGAGATTCAATACAGGTCCGTGACAAGAGCAAGAAGCTTGAATTGATTCATGATTCAATGAAAAGAATAAAGGATAATATGATGGTGTCATGGCTTTCACTGGATAAAGCAAACATGAAAGGAACATTTATGAAAGAGCCCGACAGGGCGGAAGTTCCGTTCAA
Source organism: uncultured Ignavibacteria bacterium (assembly GCA_963836395.1). GTDB lineage: Bacteria > Bacteroidota > Ignavibacteria > Tepidaquicellales > Tepidaquicellaceae > JAGPCH01. The sequence goes on from CAWIJF010000009.1 coordinate 92,797, forward strand.
TGCAAACGAGCAGCTCATAGTCGAGTTATATTCTAAATAGTTTTAATTTAAAAATTAAATATACAAGTATAATATGATGAAGATCAATAATTTTCAAATGCCGGAAACGATCGTAAAAGAGGAATCTTCATACTCTGATACTTTCGGAAGATTCATAGTTCAGCCATTAGAAAGAGGATATGGAGTAACACTTAGGAAATTCCTTAAGAAGGATCCTGATTTCTTCACTTCCGGGAAGTGCAATAATTGCAATAAGGATAAACGATGCACCGCATGAATTTACAACATTAAAAGGAGTAGTGGAAGATCTTATCCGAAATAATACTAAATCTTAAAAGAAGTAAGGTTTAAAGATCTTACGGGAAAGTCATCAAAGATAGAATTTAACTTAAAAGGTCCTCACAAGTTTACTGCAAAAGATCTGACAGAATAATACATGCTGATTTTGAAGATATTAAATCCGGATAAATATATTGCCACATTAAACAAAGATGCAAATCTTAATATTGAATTGAGAATGGGAACAGGAGTAGGATATGTTCCTTCGGAAGATAATAAGCAGGCAAACATACCGATTGGAATTTATATGCAATGGATTCTATATTTTCCCCTATAAAACTTGCAAACTATAAGATTGAAAATACAAGAGTAGGTAAAAGAACTGATTATGAAAAATTAATTCTTGAAATAACAACTGACGGTTCAATAAATCCTGAAGATGCTTTGGTTTATGCAGCAAAGCTAATGCAGGAGCATATTCAGTTGTTCCTTAATCTGAATCCTCAGCAGATTGAAAAGGCAGAAGAGCCTGTAAAAACAGAGAAAGATGAAGAGCATGAAATGATAAGGAAAATTCTGATAATGCCTGTTGATGAGCTGGATCTTTCGGTCAGATCACAAAACTGTTTGAGATCAGCAAATATAAAGACAATTGCTGATCTTGTAGGAAAGAATGAAGGTGAAATGCTTCATTACAGGAATTTCGGAAGAAAATCACTTGCAGAACTAGGTGAGCTGATTGAAAATTTCGGACTGACATTCGGAATGGATGTGGATAAATATTTAAAAGAAGAGCCGGTTAATTTAAAATTATTTAATATAAAAGATCTACTTAGAATTTTATGATACACAGAAAAAAAGGCAGAAAGCTTAACAGAACAGCAAGCCACAGAAGTGCTTTACTGGCAAATTTATCAATTGCATTGATACTGAATAAAAGAATTAAGACAACAGAAGCAAAGCCAAAGGAACTGAGAAGGTTTATTGAGCCGCTGGTTTCAAAGGCAAAGAAAGCATTAAAGTATAAAGATTCTGCTCCCGAGAAAAATGTTCATTTGAGAAGAGAAGCAAGAAAATTTTTAAATAATAAAGAAGCGCTGATAATTTTGTTTGATGAGATCGGATCAAAAGTCGGTGACAGACCCGGAGGTTATACAAGGGTTTTGAAAACAGGCAACAGATACGGTGACGGCGCAAGGACAGCGATCATCGAATTTGTGGATTATAATTTTGTAAAAACGAAAGAAGATACTGAAAAGATAAAGGAGAAAGGAAGCTGAAAAGAAAACATCCGGAAGACAGTAAAGCAACGCAAAAGAAGACTAAAGTTAAAAAACAGAAAAAGCCGGCATCAAGAAGAAAACGGAAGTTGAAAGAAGAAAAAAGAAACTAAGAAACCAGAAGATCCGAAACCGAAAACCAAAAAGACAACAAAGAAGAAATCAGAAGACAGTTAAAATTTTTTTTAAGAATCCTTAACAAAGTTAAAATTTTTCCCAATAAAATTATTATAATCGTTAAGGATTTTTCATTTAAATAAAATAACTGGGAGCAAAATATGAAAATAGTAACAGCAGAATTTATAAAAAGCATATATGATCTGAGAGCACTTCCGAATTCAGTATTATCGGAATTTGTATTTGTAGGAAGATCGAATGTTGGTAAGTCATCTTTAATAAATGTGATTTGCAATAAGAAAAAAATGGCAAAGATCGGTTCCGTCCCCGGGAAAACAAGACAGCTGAATTATTTTTTAATAAATGAAAAATTTTATCTTGTAGACCTGCCCGGATACGGATATGCAAAAGTTCCCGAACAAATAAGAGCCGGATGGAGAAAATTAGTTGAAGATTATATAAGTGAAAGATCAAATGTAAAATTGGTTTTTGTACTGATAGATTCACAGGCACGAACCGACATATCTTGACGAACTAATGGTGAGCTGGCTTGAGTATTATGAAATTCCGTTTGCAATAATTTTGACGAAGTCGGATAAAATCTCGGCAAACAAAATGCAGAAGCAAATTTACAGGGCATCCAAGATCGTAAACAATGAAGATCTTTGTATTGATTATATTCCATTTTCAATTGTTACCGGAGAAGGAAAATATGAAGTATTGAAACTTAATAGATGAATATTTAGACAATTGATAATCTGAATATTTCTTTCTCTTCATTATTAAGTAAGTCCGGCTTTCCACCATACCCTCAGTTAAATAAAAATCTAAATTAGATTCAAAATTGATAAGAGTCTTAGTTGCAGATGAAATTGATTTAGCCGGTATTAAAAAGTTACCTGCAAAGAAATTTACAGTTACCTGTAAATTCGGCATTCCAAACGAAGACATTATTGGTTTGTATAACGAATATGATGTATTGGTAATAAGGACAATCCGGAAAATTGATGATAATTTTATTAATCATACAAAGTTCAGGGTAATTGCCACATGCTCCAAGGGTACGGATCATATTGACCTTAAGACTGCAGGCAAAAAAGGAATTAAGATACTCAATGCTGAAGATTCAAATCATATTTCTGCTGCAGAACATACTCTGGGATTAATTCTTACGATCTTTAAAAAAATTAATTTATCGGACAGACTTGTCAGGGAAGGAAATTTTAGTAATTACCATTTGAAAGAAATGAGCTTTACGGAAAAAACATAGGAATAGTCGGATTCGGAAAAGTCGGAAGTCATGTGGGAATGTTATGCAGAGCATTCGGGATGAAAGTTTATGCAAATGACACAGATAAGAAAGTAAGATCGAAAAATAAAAAATTTGATTTTAAAAGTTTAAATTTTATTTTGAAAAATTGCGACATAATAACATTGCACATACCCTTAAATAAAAATAATTATAATTTTTTTTCAAAGGAAAAATTAAAAAAAATTAACAGGGAATAGTATTTTGATAAATACTTCGAGGGGATATGTGGTGGATGAAAAATCACTTATTAAAATGCTAAAGAACGGCAAATTAAAGTATGCCGGTCTCGATGTATTCAGGGGTGAACCCAATATTGACAGGGGTTTCAGGGCGCTTGACAATGTTGTACTTACAAACCACATTGCCGGAAAAACAAGTGAAAGCAGAAGAAGAATATCGGAAAATATTTTTTCAGACATAGTTAAGTTCTTATGAATAATTATTCTTGACAATCGAAAAGCTTATTAATAATTTGAATAAAAAAAATTTAACGATTGCTTAATACGAAATTATATATTGACAAGTTACAACATTAGTAGTATATTATTCAAAAAATTTACAGCATTAATTTAACAGTTAAGATTATTTTTAATTACAAATTAAATCAATCAAAAGGAGAAAAAACATGTTACAGAAATTATTTACCTTCTTAATTCTTACATTGTTCTTAATTATAGGAGAGTCAAAAGCTCAAATGCCGGCACCCCCTGTTCTTGGTCTTGGTGAATACTGGACGAACAATTGGTCCATATCCTATGACTATCAAACAAACGGAAGTGTCAGATATTTGGTCCAGGATCCTTCAAATCCCAACAATTGGTGTGCAATTCTTATGGCACAGCATGATTCTTTAGATGCTGCGGGTACCAATAGATTTATATACTATGGCTATAGTGATGACGGGGGAGTAACCTGGAATAATGATGTTTTAACTACTGCAGCATCTCATGGTTTTCCGTGCATGACATTAAGTAATGGTATACCTGTTATTGCAGATCACCAAGGCAGTACCATCGGGACTCTTGTTTATAAGGACGTTATATTCGGTGGATTTTCTTTCTCAGTAATCTCCGGAACGCCAATTCCGGGACCGCCAATTCCGATCTGGCCTCACGTTACAAGTGCATCAAACGGAAATATTACTTTCATTGGAGCACCAAACCCGGGACCATTTAGTGGAGCCTGGTCTACATATAATGGTACATCATGGTCACCTTTAACAACTATTACAGCTATCAGCGGACCTTCCGGAAATTTTGATGCCTCGGCAAGCGCATCCGGAAAGGTTGCTTTATTAGGGACCGATTATGACAATTCAGTATTAAACAATGGTGGAGCTGCTCTTACCGCATATGAGTCAAATGATAACGGTTTGACTTTCGGAGCAGGATTTACTACAGTTCCTGCCATCACAGTTGGTTCTGAAACTATAACACCGGCATTAACAGGTGGATATCAATCAGTTTACATTGGCGGAGAATTACACGTAGTAGCAGCTGTTTATCAGGCTACTCTAACTGTTTTTCCGAATGCCAATACAACTGAGTATGTTGAACCAAGGATTTATCACTGGTCTCAATCAACCGGATTGAACTTAGTTGCAAGCAAGGCAAACATTCCCAATCTTGCAGATACAATTACACAGATTAACATGGCTCCGTTAACACAGCCAACATTATCACTGACATCGTCAGGTAAATTAGTTTGTGCTTACACAACATTCCTGTATGGAAATACACAGGTTGTCAATAATGGTGATGCAGTAAACGCAGGTGAAATTTTTGTTTCGGTTTCAGATGATGCTGGAGCAACATGGTCACAGCCTAAGAATATAACAAATACACCAAACGTTGAAGAAAAACATCCTTCATTATCACCGGTAACAGCATCTGACAGCTTGAGGATACATTACCTAAGGGATATGAAAGCAGGGGGCTGGGTAGTAGTTCCTGATTGGGGTTTAGCTCCGGTTTATGGAATATTTTACAAAGCATCTTTAACTGGTATAAAGGAAAACTTATCAATTGCCAAGACATATGAATTGTTCCAAAATTATCCAAATCCATTTAATCCAACCACAACAATAAGTTATTATAACCAAAAGACTGGTCCGGTTACTTTGAAAGTATATGATATGATCGGAAGAGAAGTAACGACATTAGTAAACGAAGTACAATCATCCGGATCAAAGGTAGTTAGTTTTAACGGAAACAACTTATCAAGTGGAATTTACTACTATACATTAACTGCAGGAGACTTCAAAGATACAAAGAAAATGATGTTAGTAAAATAAGAGATATTTGTTTAATAAATATTAAATAAAGCCAACCCTCATAATTGACAATTAAATTGTTCCGTTATGGGGGTTTTTAAAATACAAAAAAACTATGAAGAAAAAATTTACTAATCAATTAAAATCATTTAGGAGGGAAAAATGAACACCTTAAATTTAAAGCTTTCCCTATTATTATTAATTACAATCCTCTTTTCTATAAACACAAAGATTTACTCACAAACTACCGGAAGTATAGGAGGGGTTGTTCTTGATACAAAAGACAATGGTCCTCTTCCGGGGGCAACGGTGAAGATTGTCGGTACAAACAGAGGTGCAATTACTGACGATCAGGGTAACTATCTAATTCTCAATATGGATGTGGGTTCTTATGATGTTGAAGCATCCTATATTGGCTATGATCCGTTGGTAGTTAAAGGTGTAAAAGTTTCAGTTGACACCAAAACCAGAACAGATTTTTCTTTAGCTCAGACAACCGAAGGTATAAAAACCGAAACGATTGAAATTGAAGCTGAAAGAAAAGGCATTGATGTATATCAAAGCGGAAGATTAGTCGGTGAAGAGCAAATCCAGAATTCCGGTATACAGGGAATCAGAAACATTGCTTCCAAGACGGCGGGTGTAGTTACGGATGAAAGAGGAACTACATTAAATATCCGGGGCGGCAGAAGTGATGAAAATCTTATTGTAGTAGACGGAGTTTCAACAACCAATCCGGTGAATGGTTTATCAACTGCATTTGTACCAAACAGCTTGATTCAGGAATTAGCAGTTTTAACAGGCGGGTTTGGTGCGGAATATGGAAATGCACTCAGCGGAGTTATTAACGTATCTACAAAAAACGGAACAAGCAATTACTCCGGTCAAATGGAAGTAATTACCGATGAGTTTAACGGTGACTGGGACAACACGACCAATCAGGGATATAACTTGTATAACTTTACTTTAGGCGGACCGTTGATTCCAACCAAAGAATTAGGTAATATCATTAATTTTTATGGAGCTGTTGAAAGACAATATCTGGCTGTTACAAATCCAAGCTGGGTAGCAGATCAACTCTTTACAGACGGTGTTATTCCAAACTTTAATACCCAGTTATGGTCATACAGCGGAAGATTAAATTTCAATTTAACCGAATTGCCGGGAGGTAAATTTCCCATTAATTTCAAATTCGGAGCTCTTGTGACTGATATAAATCAGCGTAATTTCAGACAAAGTCAGTTTGCAACAAACGCCGGAAGAAATCCATTACAACAAATAAGAGATAATCAATTTTTCGGAAGAGCTATTCAAAATATTTCAAGTAATTTTTTCTATGAATTGCAGGTAAACTATTACAAATCAAATGATGAACTCGGTGATCCGTTTTTCTTAGCAGACTGGTTTGCTTACGGGGATACAAACAGTAATCCTACATTAATGGCAATTCAAAGGTCAAGCGGAAGTCCAAGACAGGGAACTGCATTGGGCACAGACCCATCAACGAGTGATGTTTTTAGTTTAGATGGTTCGGTTTATAATCTGTATCGAAAAACACAACTTGACTATTGGGGCGGCAGATTAGATGCTTCTTATGGTTTGTTAACAAAGAAATACGGTGAACACGAAATAAAATTTGGAGGTGAATATACTTATAACACGCTTAGCAGAGTCGTTCTAAACCCGATTGCTGTTGCAAACAATCCTATTGACCCCAGTACAGGTCAGACACAGCTTATCCCGCAGGCACTTTGGTTTGGCAGAGATGTTTTGTTAAATTCTTACGGGTATGATATCAGGGATCAGTACGGAAATCAAATAGTTTCTGATCAGGATATTCAGCCGAAAAATCCAATCATTGCTTCGGCATATATAAGAGATAAGGCATCGTTTGATGATTTTACATTTAATTTGGGTGTCAGAATGGACATCCTTGATGCCCAGACGGATGCTTTGATAGATCCGAATAATCTAATTCACGCAGACGGATTATTGTTATCTGCAGATGATTATGAACCAAGCAAAACTAATGTTGTATTCAGCCCAAGATTAGGTTTTTCATTTCCTGTGACGGATAAGACTGTTTTTGTAGCACAATATGGACAGTTCGTTCAAATACCGCCATTGGAATTCCTTTATATAAACCAGCTTGCATTCCAATATTTCTTCCAAAATTCGGTACAGAATGTTGCTGAAAACTCCGGTTTGTCTCCTGAAAAATTAACCTCTTATGAAGTTGGATTCAAACAGCAGGTAGGAGATCTGATCGATCTTGGCTTATCGGCTTATTATAAAGAAACGGATGATCAAATTGGAATCACAAGAATAGTTGGTTCAAGTACAGTTCCATCAGGATATGCATTATATTCCAACAGTGACTTCAGCATATCAAGAGGATTAGACTTTTATTTCAGTATGAGAAGAACACACAGATTAGCTTTAGATATGAATTATACTTTATTATATGCTTCAGGAGTAGGTTCAGACCCGAATCAAAAATTCCAGCTTGCAAATAATCAGGAAGGAATTTTGCCTAAGTATACTTTTCCATTGGATTATGATCAAAGGCATACGGGAAACATCACTGCGGATTACAGATTCGGATCAACGGACGTACCTCAAGGCTTCTGGGGTGGTGTTTTATCTAACATGGGTCTAAACATGTTATTCAGCTGGAATAGCGGAAGACCTTATACCACAAGGTTATTACCTCAAAATGCTTTTCAATTGGGCCTAGGAGGCGATGACGGAGCTGCTACCTCTACGAAAAACCAGGTTACGACCAATTGGAATTTAAGATTTGATCTGAAGTTGGACAAAGCGTTCAACATTTATAAAACCAACCTGGATATTTATATCTATGCAATAAATTTATTCAATTCCGAATTGGTAAATACAGTTTATGGAAGTACCGGTCTGCCTGATGATAACGGGTATCTGAATACTCCGACCGGTAATGCATCAAACAGTGTTTATAAGGAGAATTACAGTGAGAGAGTAAAGACTATTACAAATTGGGGAACTCCCCGACAGGTAAGGGTGGGAGCAAGACTTAGTTTTTAAACAGTTGTTTACAAAATTAAAAATAAATTATGATGAAAAATAAATTTATAAAATTAGTAATAATATTTTCTGTAATTTGCGGGGGTAATCTTTATTCAAAAAAACCCGCAGAGATAATGGACAAGAGTCCTTATCTGCAATTTGGAGACAACTCAAATCCCGTGTCTCCAAATGTGATCAAGGCTCAAATCCTGCTTGATGCGAATAACATTTCCACCTGGATTCAGAATACAGGTACATTTGATCAGGATATAAGGGTTAACAATACACCGGGTTTTATGTGGCCAAAGGGTTCAGGGAAATTTGCAATATTCACGGCAGGCTTATGCATAGGAGCATATTATAATGGCTCACTTAGAATGGCTAATGCGTCTTACAACGGAGAGTATGCCCCGGGGTATATAGATAATGGTGTAGTAAAAACAGATTCAAGATTTCACCTGTATTCTGTATATGCAACGGATGATCCAAGCACAAATCCCGATTACGCTAACTGGGGAGACATGGTTCCGTTTGGCGCACCCTATGTAGACGTAAATAATAATCAAATGTATGATCCCGGTGTTGATATTCCGGGAATCAAGGATGCGGACGAAACAGTTTTTGTATGTTTGACCGACGGTTACCCTGAGAATCACAGTTCAAGTGAAGGTTTTTCGGGCGGGACGCAGCCTCTGTTTGCAGAAGTTCATTTAACACTATGGTGCTATAATACACAGGGATTGGAAAATTTGCAATTCATGAACTGGAATGTTATAAACAAATCTTCTGTGACATGGAACAGAACACACTTCAGCGTAGTAGTTGATCCCGACCTCGGTGATGCAGATGATGATTACATAGGATGTGATACATCAGTAATAAATAAAGATATGGCTTACTGTTACAATGCAGATAATATTGACGGAACAGGACAGCCGCAACAATATGGTGCAGCACCACCCGCATCCGGTATGGACTTTTTTAAGAGTCCGGCTATTTATACAGGTAATTCAAACGATATAGTAGTTTATTATGATCCTCCGGGTTCAAAAAATAAGATAGTTAAAGTAGGATGGAGAGCATTAGGCTTGACCTCATTTGTATATTTTACAAATACAGGTTCCGGAGGTCCGGTTTGTGAAAGGGATCCGAGCCAGCCTGACGAGGCTTACAGATATATGACAGGTGTAAAAAGAGACGGAACCCCATGGCTGTATCCCGCAAATCTACAGCCGACAAAGTACTGCTATCCGGGAGATCCGGTTACCATTTCCGGATGGTCGGAAAGAGGTACAAACGGAAATCCTTCAATTGCTGTTGTCCAGAATTGTAATGGATCAACTTCAGGAACCCCGCAGGCAAGTCCTCCGGGTGACAGAAGATTCATATTCAATTCAGGTGATTCATTGTTTAATGTTTTACCGAATGATACACAGGTAATTGTTGTTGGTCAGTTTGTCGCAAGAAGCAGTTCAAATCTTAATTCAGTTACTGCGTTAAAGAAGGTAGATCAAACTGCTCAGGCCCTATTTACTGCAAATTTTGGAATCAATCCGCCTCCTCCGACTCCAGTTGTTACTGTCAGTACACGGCAGACAAATGCTATCGGCAATTGTGCGTTAACATTGAGCTGGACTGATACATCCGAATCATATTTAATACTGGATTCACTTTTGCAGCCTGTTGGCGACTCAAGTTATTTAAAGTTTGAAGGTTATGAGATATTTGAATTGAGCAGGTTCTCAGGTAACTATCCTGATTTTAATCAGCCTTCAACGATAAACAACAGTGTCCATCTGCTTCAGATATTTGATATAGTTGATACTATTGGAGTTATCATTGATACTCTATCTGCCGGAGTAGTTGTAAACGGACTGGAGCAGTTTTCACCGTTCCCTGTAGTTCCGTTCTATACAGCACCAACGCCTCAGGGATTCCCGAACTCTGGAATCAACAGGAGCATCACGATCACCAGTACGACTTATCCTGATGAACACGGCTCAAGAACAGATTTAATATATGGTCAGCCATACAGATTTGCAGTTGTGGCATATGCTTACAGAACAAATCCACAGACAAAATTAGACAGAAAAACAATTACGAGTCCGTTGATCAACGCAATAATTGATATAATTCCAAAAGCTCCGCTGGCGGGTTCACAATTTACCATAACAAACGGCGATACAATATCCACAAACAGAAGAGATCTGGGTGTAATGCCGATCGTCAAGAATCAAGCGGCGCTGTTGACGGCAAAATATCAGATACAGTTTCAGGCTCCTGATACTACATATAATGTCCTGAGATCGACAGACGGAGGAAACACATATCAGACGATAAAGAATAATTTGTATATGACTCCGGGCACAATAGGAGTTTCGCCTCCGGATGATTCGTCAAAGATCATTGACGGAATATCAATGAAGGTTCAGAGAATATATTCAAGCAACGTAGGAGTAGTAAAGGATCCCGGAGACATAGACAGCACGCAGACCAGACAAACGGGATGGTCGTATACGCCGACGGGAAATACATATTTGACGGGCAGTGATTCATCGGTGAATTCACTTCCATTCCAGAATGTTTCTATGTCAATCAGCTGGCCGACGAATACAACTTTTAATGCAGCAGGTACGGCACTTCCTCTGGACAGCTTAAGGAACGTAACGATAAAATATACAGGTTATGGCAACGGTCAGTATGCATTGAGATATCTGAATTTGAGTGCAAGTCCGCCGGCAGATCCGTCATTTATTCCCTATATAGTCAGTACGGGCGGCGGATTCAGATATCAGGATACGCGGGAAGTTCCGTTCAAGGTATACAAAACGGATGTAAATGGTAATGAGGTACAGGTAATGTGTGCATTCCTTGAGAACAATGATTCACTATATGTAACCAGGAACGGAGTAACAGAATATGCCGGAAGAGGATTGGTAGACGGAAAGTGGGATCCAACCAATTTCAAGACCGGCGGAATAGAGCTGCTTTATGTGATGGGTTCAGAATATGATCCGGACACAACCAGTGCACGATATACATTTTATAAGACAAAGAATCTGAGAATCAATCAGAGTCAGATTGACATAATGTATGTCTGGGCACCGAAGGCACTGACACAGACGAGCACATTTACAAACGGAGATGTATTTAACATATACCCTTATACCGTAACAAAACCGTTTGAAGCTGCAGGAGTACCATTGACTTATACATTTGAGACAACAGGTCCTGTAATTGGAAGCTCATCACTGGCAATGTCACAGAATGCACTGAATGATATCCGTGTAGTACCAAATCCATTCTACGGAGTAAATGATCTTCAGGTAAACTCGTTTACAAGGTTTGTGACATTCAGAAGGTTACCGCAGGCATGTACGATATCGATATATACGCTGAGCGGATTGATGATACGACAGCTTCAAAAAGACAATGACAATTCGTCACTGAACTGGGATTTAAATAATTCAGTGGGAGTACCAATATCGTCGGGTCTTTATATTGCCCTGATAGACGCACCCGGCATCGGCAGTAAAGTAATAAAACTGGCAATTTTCACAGCAGAAGAAAGAATAGACTTCTAATTCATTATTTTAACATGCTCTCACTCTGGAAGATGGAGTGAGAGCTAAATTAAAAACTTATATAAGGAAAATAAAAATGAAATATAAATACTTAAATATAATTTTTCTTTTTTTGATGTTGATATTTGTCAGTAGTGCTTTATGCGGTCCCAAAGACAGATTCGGGACCGGTGCGGCTGACGAATTATTAATCCCGGTAGGTTCAGTGGGAACCTCACTCGGCGGCTCTAATATTGCAAGTATTACCGGAATAGAGTCAATGTATTGGAATCCTGCTGGTTTATCTCAGTTAAATTCAAATACCGGTGAAGCAATGTTTTCATATATGAATTACATTGCAGATATTAATATGCAGTATTTTGGAGGTGTAGTAAAGCTCGGATCACTTGGAAATCTTGGATTTGCAATAAAGTCACTGGACTTTGGACAGGAGGAAATAGTTACAACCTTAACTTCCCCAGAAGGAACCGGAGAAACGTTTTCGCCGACATATTTAATCGGTAATTTGAGTTTCGCCAGAGCGATGACAGACAAAATATATTTTGGAACTAACGTGAAACTTATCAGCGAAAAAATTGCAGATGTTAGCGCAACCGGCTTTGCATTTGATTTTGGATTACAGTATGTAACCAGAGCAGGCATCAACTTCGGTATTGCCTTGAAGAATTTAGGACCAAGAATGCAGTTCACCGGTCCGGGCTTGGACAGACAATATCTGGAAAACGGAACTACTGTGTTCAGAAGTGTTACATTGCAGGAATTTGAACTGCCAACGAATCTGGAACTTGGAGTATCATACAAGGCCAACTTTGCAAAAATTAATTCGATCAATACATCCGTATCATTCTTAAGCTCTTCCTATTCGAGTGATGAATACAAATTCGGATTGGAATATAATTATAATAACAATTTTTTCATCAGAGCTGCAACTAATGTATATACGGATCAGGAAACGGATGATAACTTATTCGGGCCATCATTAGGAGCGGGTATTAAGTATCCGGTTGGTACTTTAAAGCTTGGTTTTGATTACGCATACAGGTTTTTAAATACCGGTCAATTTAATTCTACAAATCAGTTTTTTACACTTAATGTAGGATTTTAGTATAGAAAATTGTTTATAAATCTGAAAGGGTAATCTTGCAAACCAAGATTACCTTTTTGTTTTAGTTAAAAAGGTTAAGGATATGAAAACTCAGAAAATTTATTACATAATTCTTTTTATAACAATTTTTAATTCTCTGTTGCCTGTCAGGACATCTGCCAATCAGTTCTTCCAGTTCGAGACGGATTATGCTGTTTTTCGGGGAACTGACAATAAATCTATTCTGGAAATTTATTACTCTTTTTTTCAGAAAGGACTATTGTATAAGTATGATAACGGGGAATATAAAGCAGATGGCTATCTTGAAATATCAATTTTACAAAAAGAAGATGACAAAGTAATAATGTCGAAACAGTTCAAAGTGCCTTCAGCTTTAAAAGACACAAGCAATAATTCGCTCAACAAGAACTTTGTCGGTCAATTGAACTTCTTCCTAATTTCCGGGAAAGAATACACATTGAAAATTATAGGGAGTGATTTTAGTGATCCTTCCTCTTCAGATACCGTGATCCGGGAAATAAAAGTAAATATTCCGACCGATGGTTTTGAAGTGAGTGATTTGCAGCTATCTTCGAACATAGAAAAGTCAACCAACAAGGACAATCTCTTTTACAAAAATACTCTAGAGATACTTCCCAATCCTCAAAATTTATTTGGAAATAATCTTGATAAATTATTTTATTACTGTGAAATCTACGGTTTGAATGATTCGAGCGGCTCTACGAGGTTTTCGGTAGATGAAATCATAATGAACCTGAACAATGATACTCTTTTTGAATTGAAAAAAGACCATCAGGCACACGGTAAGTCAGTTGTTGAATACAATAATATATCAGTCAGCAATCTGCCATCAGGAGTTTATTATCTGAAAATAATGGTGACCGATTTAAAAAATAATCTAAATGAAGAAAGGGAAAAGAAATTTTTAATTTATAATAACAATGTCTCAAGCAGTCAGAAGGGCGAGACAGATGACGGATATTTGAAAAGCGAATATGCAAATATGAAGCCCGAGCTGGTTGAAAAAGATTTCGAGCTGACTCTTTATATCAGGACTAAATCAGAAACGGAAAGCTTTAACAGTCTCACGGACTTAAATGACAAAAGAAAATTCATGTATGAATTCTGGAAAAGCAGGGATAACAACAGTCTGACGCCCCAGAATGAATATAAAATAAATTATTTGAAGAAAATAGTTGAGGCTAATAATATGTATAAGGAAAACTTTAAGGAGGGATGGAGGACTGACAGGGGAAGAATTTATATTATATACGGGAAGCCGGATGAAGTCGACAGACATCCTTTTGAAGCAGGAACAAACAGCTATGAACAATGGACTTATTATTCTTCAGCAGGCGGAGGTATTTGCATATTTGTTGAGAGAGATCCTTCGATAGGCGCCTATTATCTTACTCATAGTACTTTCAGAGGTGAAACCCATAATGATAACTGGCAAAGAGAATTAGTCCATTGAAATCATGAAAAAGGATATTAAGATAATATTATTCTCGTTGCTGTTTGCATTTGCATTATGGTTTTACATCAATTTGAATCAAAGCTATTCTCTGGATTTATCAATACCTCTTGAGGTTCAGTCTTCAAGAACTCAGGCGCTTTCGGAAGAGATCCCCAGCGCGATTGATATTACGGTTAAAGGCAAGGGATGGGAATTGTTAAATTTAATGGTCACCAAAGATTTGAAATATAATCTGGATATTTCAAAACTTAAAAAGGATTCGAGAATCATAACCGAACAATTCGTAAGTGAACGTTTAAATTTAAATCCGGATATATCGGTCTTAAAAATAAATCCGGACACCATTAATATCAATTTCGACAAATTATCAGAGAAGCTTGTGCCGGTCAAAAACAATATTGTTGTTAATCTGAAAGACGGGTACAGCATAATTGGTAAACCCATACTGACTCCTGATTCAATCATGATACAGGGTTCATCTTATCTGCTGAATAAAGTTAAGTCGATCCCAACCCAGTATAAAGTATTTAGCAATGTTAATGACAATCTCAGGGGAGTGGTTGAGATAAAGGATACACTGATGAATCTCATAAAGATCGAGCCGAAGCTCATCAATTTTGAATATATGATCCAGCTGTCGGCTGAGAAGATGTTTGAGGATGTCAGTGTAAACATTTCAAATGTTCCGGATGACAAAGAAGTCTTATTGATTCCGCCGAAAATAAATATCTCGCTTCGCGGCGGAGTTGACCAGCTTTCGCTGATAAGTCCTGCGGATCTGGATGTAAATGTAGAATTTGAAAAAATAGAAACTGATACTCTCGGATATGTGATCCCGGAGGTGAAAATCCCAAAGGAGACTAACCTGCTGAAGCTTGAGCCTCAGAAGCTTCAATATATAATAAAGAAAAAAATATAAACCGACATAAAACGAGAGTTGTTCAGATATTTAAATTCGGAAATAAAGTTACTCTTTGCAGAGATAAGAAAATTAGATTTTAAGTTAACGTATATTTTTCTTTCGATAGCTTTTATTACTTTTATCTCGATTGTATTTTCGACACCAAGCTTCTATCTGGAAAATATAAACAGCAACAAATTTTATTCAAGAATATACTGGTTCTTAATGGACGGGGGACTTATGTTCATTGTCCCGGTTCTTTCGATCAAATTAATATTCAGGGAAAAGCTTTCGGACTATGGCTTTACCTTAGGCGATAAGAAATTCGGATTCATAACATTAGGCTTGTTCTTTTTAGTAATGCTTGTAACAGTATGGATCGTATCCGGCTCGCCTAACTTTGCCGGGGTTTATCCACAGGGCGGCTCGAAGGTCAGAGAAAGCGTTGCAATATTTATTTTTTATGAGATATGTGTTCTGATTTATATGCTCGGATGGGAATTTTTCTGGAGAGGTTATGCGTTGTTCGGACTAAAGGTTAAGTTCGGATACTATTCAGTTTTTATACAGATGATCCCGTTCTTTATTTTGCATAAAGGAAAGCCCGAGCTTGAACTGCTAGCTTCAATATTTGCGGGGCTGATACTCGGAATTCAGGCGCTGAGAAGCAGGTCATTTATTTATTGCTGGATCCTTCACTGGCTTGTCATGTTTTCGATAGACGGAATTTCAATACTCAGATCTGAGAAAGATATTTACGGTATAGGGATCCTGGATTTCTTCAGAGTTCTTTTTTAAAATTGTAACTGAAAATTTACCGCAAAGGCTCAAAGGCTCAAAGTTTTTTTATTTGCTTTAAGTTTTCCTTGGTGTCTAAGTGACTTTGCAGTAGAATTGATATAAGATGTTCTTCATTAAAAACTAATTACAGGAAGCTTAATAAATTAAAATTATGAAAAGAAAATATGTTAAACTCCTTTCCCTAAGTTTAACATTTATCGCGGGCATATTATATTCCATGCCGTCAACAACCTCTTTTAACAGATCAGATAAATCCCCATATCTTCAGTTTGGTGATAATCCGTTTTATACAAATTCAATATCAGTTATCAAGACTCAAACCCGTTTCAATGGAAACAATATTGATTCATGGGTGCAGAATAGCGGTACGTTTGATCAGGATATAACTGTAAATAATAAACCCGGATTTATGTGGCCAAAAGGTTCAGGGAAGTATGCGATATTCACTGCAGGGATGAGTATAGGTGCATATTACAATGACTCTCTTAGATTGGCAACCGCTTCATACAACGGTGAGTATGCACCGGGCTATGTAGAAAACGGTATTTCAAAAACCGATTCGAGATTTAAATTATATTCGGTTTATTCAGGTGATGATGCCAGCTCAAATCCGGATTATGCGAACTGGGGTTTGATGGTTCCGTTTGGAGCGCCTTATGTGGATGTAAATAATAATCATACTTATGACAACGGAATTGATATACCCGGGATAAAAGATGCAGCTCAGACAATATTCATTTGTCTTACGGATGGATTTCAGGAAAATCATACATCGAGTGAGGGATTCTCCGGTGGTACCCGTCCGCTGTATGCAGAGGTTCATCTTACTTTGTGGTGTTATAATATCAGAGAATTGCAGAACGTTCAATACTTGAGTTACAATATAATCAATAAATCGAATGTAGTATGGGAAAGGACATACTTTAATATTATCGAGGATCCGGATCTGGGGGATGCAGATGATGACTATATTGGATGTGATACATTGAAAGATCTTGGTTATTGTTATAACGCGGATAACATTGACGGCACGGGACAGTCCCAGCAATACGGGGCATCTCCGCCGGCTGTTGGCACGGATTTGTTTAAAAGCGCCGCAACACAAACAGGTAATCCAAATGATTCAATTGTGTATTTTGACCCTCCCGGCTCTGAAAATAAAATTGTAAAAAAAGGATGGAGAGCTTTGGGTATGACATCATTTGTTTATTTTACCGGAACAGGTGCCGGCGGACCATCATGTGAATGGGATGTTGCTCTTCCGTCACAGGCATACAGCTATATGAAAGGTTTTAAAAGAGACGGTACACCATGGGTAACTCCTTCAGGTTTTCAGCAAACTAAATTTTGTTACTCCGGTGATCCCGAAACTTTTACCGGATGGACTGAAAGAGGAACTGACGGTAATCCGATTTTGGGAAGAGTTAATAATTGCAATGGACAGCTAACAGGTGTTGTTCAAGTAAGTTATCCCGGTGACAGAAGATTTATATTTAGTTCGGGAGATTCGACATTCAATGTTGCACCAAATGACACACAAAATATTGTTATTGGTCAGTTCATTGCCAGAGGATATAATAATTTTAATTCGGTTACATTATTAAAAAAGTTAAGTGAAGTGTCGGGAGCAAATTTTAATAATAATTTTTCAGATAATCCACCTGTCACAAAGCCAAGTGTAACTTCAAGCATAAGAGAAACGAGCAAGCGCGGAACAGCTGAGATTACTCTCAACTGGGATAACAGGTCTGAATCATATTTCATACTGGATTCAATCACGCAGGCAGCGTCTGACGATAGCTATTTGAAATTCGAAGGTTATCAGATATTTGAGATAAGCCGCTTCAGAGACTCGATACCGGATTTTAATAATTCTGAATCTACTTATGAAGGAATCCACCTGTTGAAAATTTTTGATATAGCAGATACAATTGGAGTTATAATTGATACGCTTCCGTCCAATAACTTACCGGAGCAATTTGTGATTGTACCGATAGTTCCTTTTTATAATGCACCTGTTCCGGAAGGATTTCCAAACGCCGGAATTACAAGAAGCTTAAGATTATCAAAAACTACATTTCCCGAAGAGCATAACGGGAAGACTGATTTGATATACGGACAGCCGTATAAGTTTGCCGTAGTGGCTTATGCGTACAGAACAAATGCCAACTCGAAGTATGAAAGGAAGACGACATTTTGTTCATTGGACAGCTCAATATTTACTATTACTCCGCAGGCGCCTTTAGCCGGCTCGCGCTTTACACTTAAGAATGGAGATACATTATATACAAACCGAAGAGACCTGGGAGTGATGCCGATTATAAGAGAGCAGGCGAATTTACTGAATGCAAAGTATAGAATTCAATTTCAGTATCCCGACACTTCATACAAAGTCTTAAGGTCAATAGACGGAGGAAGTTCATTTGATACAATAAGAAGTAAGTTGTTTATAACACCAACTAATATTGGTAGTCCGGCACCTGATGATTCATCAAGACTCATTGACGGAGTTATGATGAAAGTTCAGAGAATAAATCCTTATCTTAATGCCGGTGTAGTAAAAGATCCCGGCAATCTGGACAGTACGCAGACAAGAGCAAGCGGTTGGGATTATATACCGGCGAACAATATCTATTTAACAGCAAGTGATTCTTCAGTAAATGCTTTGCCTTTTCAAAGCAGATCAATAAGTATCACGTGGCCGACTAATAATTCATTTACCGGAGCCGGAACATCATTACCAATAGACAGTCTGAGAAATGTTAAAATAAAATATACCGGATATGGAAATGGTCAGTTGCATTGCGATATTTGAGCTTAAGCGCTAATCCTCCTGCCGATTCTTCATTCATTCCATATATAGTTAGTACAGGAGGCGGATACAGATATCAGGATGTAAGAGAGGTTCCTTTTAAAGTATATAAAGAAGATGTTTACGGAAATCAGATACAGGTGATGTGTGCGTTTGTTGAACACAATGATTCATTATATATTAACCGGATAGTCAACGGACAAGTTGTGAGAGAATATGCCGGCAGGGGATTGGTTGATGGTAAGTGGGATCCGACAATATACAGAACAGGCGGGATAGAAATATTATATATCTTTGGACAGTCTTATTCAGCTGATACAAGCAGTTCGGTTTACACTTTTTACAAATCAAAAAATCTCAGAATAAATCAAAGTCAATTTGACATTATGTATGTATGGGCTCCGAAAAGAATTTCGGATAACGTAGATTTTACAATCGGAGATGAATTTAAGATTTATCCATACACAATCACAAGACCTGAGATAGTACCGGGAGTTCCTTTGTATTATGAATTTGAGACAACAGCGCCGGTGCTTGGCAGCACTGAGCTTGCGATAACTCAAAATGATCTGGATAAAATCCGTGTTGTTCCGAATCCATTCTATGGATACAATGATTTCCAGACGAGCAACTCGGACAGGTTTGTTACATTCACAAGATTACCGCGAAAGTGTACGTCAGCATATATACATTGAGCGGTTTGCTGATAAGACAGATTGAAAAAGACAATGACGAGTCTGTTTTGATATGGGATCTGAATAATACTTCTGGTTCACCGGTTGCATCAGGAATGTATATAGCTTTGGTAGAAGCGCAGCAAATCGGTCAGAAGGTGATTAAGCTTGCGATATTTACGGCTGATTAAATAATTTATAAAGTTTAAGATTCAACTCAGCCTGCCCGCAGCAGGCGGGGGTGGGGTTCAAAAGAATGTATTCTGTTTTCCAATGAAATAAAAGATGAAATTAATTTACTAAATGCTCAAATTAAAATTGTTTTGAACAAAATTTTTTTACCCTACTTAATATTCTTCTCAGGCATTTTATATTCTATGCCGTCAAACACACTCATAGATAAATCACCATATCTTCAATTTGGAGATAGTCCTTTTTACACAAGTTCAATATCCGTTGTCAGAACTCAAACCCGTTTCAATGCAAACAATATTGATTCATGGGTACAGAATACCGGTACATTCGATCAGGATATCAGATAAAATAATACTCCCGGATTTATGTGGCCGAAAGGTTCGGGCAAGTTTGCGATATTTACTGCGGGGATGTGTATAGCAGCATATTATAACGGAGGTCTTAGAATGGCTAATGCATCATACAGCGGTGAATATGCGCCGGGATATATAGAAAATGGTATTGTAAAAACCGATTCGAGATTTAAATTTTATTCTGTTTATTCAGGTGATGATGCAAATTCAAATCCGGACTATGCAAACTGGGGTTTGATGGTTCCGTTTGGGGCTCCTTATGTTGATGTTAATAACAATAATACATTCGACATCGAAGTTGATATTCCGGGAATTAAAGATGCGGCTCAGACTATATTCATTTGTCTCACTGATGGATTTCCTGAAAATCATTCGTCGAGCGAGGGATTCTCCGGCGGAACACAGCCACTATATGCAGAAGTTCATCTTACAATGTGGTGTTACAATACGTCCTCATTGCAGAATGTTCAGTTCCTGAATTATGATATTATAAATAAATCTGATACGGTATGGAACAGGACTTATTTTACAGTTGTGATGGATACTGATATTGGAGATGCAGATGATGATTATATTGGATGCGACACTGCAAAAATATGGTTTATTGTTATAATGCAGATAACATTGACGGTACAGGTCAACCTCAACAATACGGAGCTCTCCGCCTGCAGTTGGAATGGATTTATTTAAAAGCGCGGCTAAGACATACGGGTAATCCGAATGATTCTGTAGTTTATTTCAATCCGCCGGGCTCTAACAATAAAATAGTGAAACAAGGATGGAGAAGCTTTGGGATTAACATCATTTGTTTATTTTGAAGTGGCAGGTGCCGGCGGAGCGGCATGTGAACGTGATCCGAATCAGCCATCACAGGCATACAATTACATGAGAGGTGTAAAAGCCGGACGGAACTCCTTGGGTAACTCCGTCAGGATTTCAGCAAACAAAATTTTGTTATTCCGGCGATCCCGGAAACTTTCACCGGATGGACTGAAAGAGGAACAGACGGAAATCCAAATTTGGCAATAGTTAATAATTGCAATGGACAACTTACGGGTACGTGTATTGCAAGTCCTCCCGGCGACAGGAGATTTGTATTTAGCTCCGGGAGATTCGCTCTTTTAATATTTCTCCCAATGATACACAGAATATTGTAGTAGGTCAGTTCATCGCAAGGGGATACAATAATTTTAACTCGGTTACATTATTAAAAAAGCTGAGTGAAGTTACACAGTCAAATTTTAATAATGACTTTAAAGAAAATCCATTTGTCACTACTCCTAAAGTGACTTCAAGCATAAAGGAAACAAGCAAGAAGCGGAACAGCTGAGATAACGCTTAACTGGGATAACCGTTCCGAGTCATATCTTGTATTGGATTCGATTACGCAGGCATTATCCGATAATAGTTATCTGAAGTTTGAAGGATATCAGATTTTTGAACTCAGCCGCTTTAAGGATTCGATTCCGGATTTTAATAATTCTCAATCTACATTTGAAGGAATTCATCTGTTGAAAATTTTTGACATTGCAGATACCATTGGAATAATAGTTGATACACTTCCGTCAAATAATATTTCAAATCAATTTGTAACTGTCCCGATAGTTCCTTTTTACAATGCACCGGTCCCGGAAGGATTTCCAAACGCCGGAATTACAAGAAGCTTAAGATTATCAAAAACTACATTTCCCGAAGAGCATAACGGGAAAACCGAATTGATATACGGACAGCCGTATAAGTTCGCAGTAGTAGCTTATGCTTACAGGACAAATTCCAACTCGAAGTTTGAGCGTAAGACAATATTTTGTTCATTGGACAGTTCAGTGTTTACCGTCACACCACGGGCGCCATTAGCCGGCTCGCACTTTACGCTTAAGAACGGAGATACATTATATACAAACCGAAGAGACCTGGGAGTGATGCCGATAATCAGAGAGCAGGCGAATTTACTGAATGCAAAGTATAGAATTCAATTTCAGTATCCGGACACTTCATACAAAGTCTTAAGGTCAATGGACGGGGGAAGTTCATTTGATACAATAAGAAGTAAGTTGTTTATAACACCAACTAATATTGGTAGTCCGGCACCTGATGATTCATCAAGACTCATTGACGGAGTTATGATGAAAGTTCAGAGAATAAATCCTTATCTTAATGCCGGTGTAGTAAAAGATCCCGGCAATCTGGACAGTACGCAGACAAGAGCAAGCGGTTGGGATTATATACCGGCGAACAATATCTATTTAACAGCAAGTGATTCTTCAGTAAATGCTTTGCCTTTTCAAAGCAGATCAATAAGTATCACGTGGCCGACTAATAATTCATTTACCGGAGCCGGAACATCATTACCAATAGACAGTCTGAGAAATGTAAATATAAAATATACAGGATACGGAAACGGTCAGTTAGCATTGCGATATTTGAGCCTAAGCGCCAATCCTCCTGCCGATTCTTCATTCATTCCATATATAGTTAGTACAGGAGGCGGATACAGATATCAGGATGTAAGAGAGGTTCCTTTTAAAGTATATAAAGAAGATGTTTACGGAAATCAGATACAGGTGATGTGTGCGTTTGTTGAACACAATGATTCATTATATATTAACCGGATAGTCAACGGACAAGTTGTGAGAGAATATGCCGGCAGGGGATTGGTTGATGGTAAGTGGGATCCGACAATATACAGAACAGGCGGGATAGAAATATTATATATCTTTGGACAGTCTTATTCAGCTGATACAAGCAGTTCGGTTTACACTTTTTACAAATCAAAAAATCTCAGAATAAATCAAAGTCAATTTGACATTATGTATGTATGGGCTCCGAAAAGAATTTCGGATAACGTAGATTTTACAATCGGAGATGAATTTAAGATTTATCCATACACAATCACAAGACCTGAGATAGTACCGGGAGTTCCTTTGTATTATGAATTTGAGACAACAGCGCCGGTACTTGGCAGCACTGAGCTTGCGATAACTCAGAATGATCTGAATAAAATACGTGTCGTCCCAAATCCTTTTTACGGATACAATGACCTTCAGATAAATACAACGGACAGATTTGTAACTTTCACAAGATTACCTCGAAAATGTACTGTGAGCATATATACTTTGAGCGGATTGATGATCAGGCAAATTGAAAAGGATAATGACAACTCTTCATTGATATGGGATTTGAAAAATTCAGGCAATACTCCCGTTGCATCCGGAATGTTTATAGCTTTGATTGAAGCACAAGGGATCGGACAGATGGTAATAAAATTAGCTGTATTTACTGCAGAATAAATTATATCTTTGGAAAACTTTTATTAAATAAATTTAATTAAAATAAGAAAAAGCAAAAATTAAAAAAACTTAGGTAGAACACTCTCAAAAAATTAATTTTATAACTTAAACTCCAAAATTATGAAAACTGTAAAATTAATTTCCCTAAGTATAATACTCTGTTCAAGCATATTATACTCTATGCCCTCAAGTACATTAAAAGACAAAACTCCATATCTGCAATTCGGAGACAATCCTCGAACAATAAATTCAGTATCTGTCATTAAAGCTCAGGTCCCTCTCGACGCAAACAACATTGAGTCATGGATCCAGAATACAGGAACGTTTGATCAGGACATAAGGCAAACTGATCAGCCGGGTTTTATGTGGCCCAAAGGCTCAGGTAAATATGCAATCTTCACTGCGGGCTTATGCATAGGAGCATATTATAATGGCTCACTCAGGATGGCAAATGCTTCTTATGCCGGAGAATACGCTCCGGGATATATAGAGAATGGTGTCGTAAAAACAGATTCAAGATTTCACCTGTATTACGTGTATGCAACGGATAATGCAAGCACAAATCCCGATTACGCTAACTGGGGAGACATGGTTCCGTTTGGCGCACCTTATGTCGATGTAAATGATAATCAAATGTATGACCCCGGTGTTGATATTCCGGGAATTAAGGATGCTGACGAAACCGTTTTTGTATGTTTAACAGACGGTTACCCTGAGAATCACAGTTCAAGTGAAGGCTTTTCGGGCGGGACGCAGCCTCTGTTTGCAGAAGTTCATTTTACACTATGGTGTTACAATTCACAGGGATTAGAGAATCTGCAGTTCATGAACTGGAATGTGATAAATAAATCATCTGTAACCTGGACCAGAACACACTTCAGCGTTGTAGTTGATCCGGACCTTGGTGATGAGAATGATGATTATATCGGGTGTGACACATCAGCAATAAATAAAGATATGGCTTACTGTTACAACTCTGATAATGTTGACGGGACAGGACAGTCTAAAGATTATGGGGCTGCTCCTCCTGCATCAGGTATGGATTTTTTTAAGAGTCCGGCAATATTTACCGGTGATCCAAATGACATTATTATATATTATGATCCGCCGGGTTCACAAAACAGAATTGTCAAAACAGGATGGAGAGCATTAGGCTTGACCTCATTTGTATATTTTACAAATACAGGTTCGGGAGGTGCTGCCTGTGAACAGGATCCGAGTCCGCCTGATGAAGCATACAGATACATGACAGGTGTTAAGAAAGACGGTACACCTTGGCTGTATCCGGCAAATCTTCAGCCAACTAAGTACTGCTATCCGGGTGACCCTGTTACAATTACCGGATGGTCGGAGAGAGGTACAAACGGAAACCCTAACATAGCGATAGTTCAAAATTGCAACGGAGCTCTTACCGGAACTGTAAGTGCAAGTCCTCCGGGAGACAGAAGATTTATTTTTAATTCCGGTGATTCATTATTTAATGTGCTGCCAAATGATACTCAGAATATTGTTGTCGGTCAGTTTGTTGCAAGAAGCACTTCAAATCTTGCATCAATCACAGCCTTAAAGAAGGTAGATCAGACTGCTCAGTCTTTATTTAACGCAAACTTTGCAATCAATCCTTCTCCTCCGACTCCTGTTGTTACAACCAGTACACAACAGACAAATGGTATCGGCAATTGTGCGATAACGTTGAGCTGGACTGATATATCCGAATCTTATTTAATACTGGATTCACTTTTGCAGCCTGTTGGCGACTCAAGTTATTTAAAGTTTGAAGGTTATGAGATATTTGAATTGAGCAGATTGTCAGGTAACTATCCTGATTTCAGTCAACCTTCAACGATAAACAACAGTGTCCATCTGCTGCAGATATATGATATAGTTGATACTATCGGTGTTATAATTGATACTCTTTCAGCGGGAGTAGTTGTCAACGGTCAGGAGCAATTTTCCCCTTTCCCTGTAATTCCATTCTATACAGCACCTACACCTCAGGGATTCCCGAACACAGGAATCAACAGGAGTTACACGATAACGAGTACAACTTATCCTGATGAACACGGCGCAAGAACAAGCTTAATATACGGTCAGCCATACAGATTTGCAGTTGTGGCATATGCTTACAGAACAAATCCACAGACAAAATTAGACAGAAAAACAATTACGAGTCCGCTAATCAGCGCAATAATTGATATCATTCCACAAGCTCCGCTGGCGGGTTCACAATTTACATTGCACAACGGTGATACATTATCCACAAACAGAAGAGACCTGGGTGTAATGCCGATCGTCAAGAATCAGGCAGCGCTGTTGACGGCAAAATATCAGATACAGTTTCAGGCACCTGATACTACATACAATGTATTGAGATCAACAGACGGAGGAAACACTTATCAGACGATAAAGAATCATTTGTATATAACTCCGGGAACAATAGGAGTTTCGCCTCCGGATGATTCGACAAAGATCATTGACGGAATATCGATGAAGGTTCAGAGAATATATTCAAGCAATGTAGGAGTAGTAAAGGATCCGGGTGACATAGACAGTACGCAGACCCGACAAACGGGATGGTCATATACACCGACGGGAAATACATATTTAACCGGCAGTGATTCATCGGTCAATTCACTTCCATTCCAGAATGTTTCTATGTCAATCAGCTGGCCAACGAATACAACATTTAACGCTGCAGGTACGGCACTTCCTCTGGACAGCTTAAGGAACGTAACGATAAAATACACAGGCTATGGCAACGGTCAGTATGCACTTAGATATCTGAATTTGAGTGCAAGTCCGCCGGCAGATCCGTCATTTATTCCCTATATAGTCAGTACGGGCGGCGGATTCAGATATCAGGATACGCGGGAAGTTCCGTTCAAGGTATACAAAACGGATGTAAATGGTAATGAAGTACAGGTAATGTGTGCATTCCTTGAGAACAATGATTCATTATATGTTACCAGAAACGGAGTAACAGAATATGCCGGAAGAGGATTGGTAGACGGAAAATGGGATCCAACCAATTTCAAGACCGGCGGAATAGAGTTGCTTTATGTGATGGGTTCAGAATATGATCCGGACACAACCAGTGCACGATATACATTTTATAAGACAAAGAATCTGAGAATCAATCAGAGTCAGATTGACATAATGTATGTCTGGGCACCGAAGGCACTGACACAGACGAGCACATTTACAAACGGAGATGTATTTAACATATACCCTTATACCGTAACAAAACCGTTTGAAGCTGCAGGAGTACCATTGACTTATACATTTGAGACAACAGGTCCTGTAATTGGAAGCTCATCACTGGCAATGTCACAGAATGCACTGAATGATATCCGTGTAGTACCAAATCCATTCTACGGAGTAAATGATCTTCAGGTAAACTCGTTTACAAGGTTTGTGACATTCAGAAGGTTACCGCAGGCATGTACGATATCGATATATACGCTGAGCGGATTGATGATACGACAGCTTCAAAAAGACAATGACAATTCGTCACTGAACTGGGATTTAAATAATTCAGTGGGAGTACCAATATCGTCGGGTCTTTATATTGCCCTGATAGACGCACCCGGCATCGGCAGTAAAGTAATAAAACTGGCAATTTTCACAGCAGAAGAAAGAATAGACTTTTAAGAAAGCTATTTTAATATGAAATTAAATTTATAAAAAATAATATCCGGTAATATGAGATTAGCGGTAAACGTAGATCATGTGGCAACACTAAGAGAAGCCCGCGGAGAGAATGAACCTGACCCGGTTATTGCAGCAGGTATTTGCGAATTAGCCGGGTCGGAAGGAATCGTTTGTCATCTTCGGGAAGACAGGCGCCACATTAATGACAGAGATCTGAAATTATTGCGTGAAGTGGTTCAGACTAAACTTGACCTCGAAATGGCTGCTACAGACGAGATGATCAAAATAGCTGTTGAGACGCTTCCGGATGTTGTAACGCTTGTTCCGGAAAAAAGACAGGAGCTTACGACAGAAGGCGGATTAAATATTTTGTCCGATAAAAGTAGATATCGGGATGCGATCAAAGAACTTCATTCAAAGGATATCCTTGTCAGTTTATTTATAGATCCCGAACCGGTTAATGTTGATTCGGCAATAGAGTTAAGTGCCGATGTAATTGAGATTCATACAGGTAAATATGCAAACATGCGAACTGAAAAAGATAAGCTTATTGAGTTAAGCAAAATTGCAAACACATCGAGGATCGCAGCCGAACAGGGATTGATTGTTACGGCAGGGCACGGATTGAATTATGTAAATGTTTTTCCGATCCTGAATATCACGGAAATTCAGGAAATAAGTATAGGACATTCCATTATATCGAGAGCCGTGTTTACCGGATTGCAAAAAGCTGTAGAGGAAATGGTAAACATATTAAGAGAGGAGTAATTGAAATTTAAAATTAAATTCTAAGTGAGCGAACTAAAGGCTATCGAGTTTACTGAAGGAATACAAGAAGCGAATAGTTGTAAACAATGTTTCATTAAAACTGAAGCAGGGTGAGATTGTTGGCTTGCTGGGTCCGAACGGCGCCGGCAAGACAACCACATTTTATATGATATGCGGAATCATAAAACAGGATGAAGGTGAAATCGAGCTGGACAAAGAATACATAACCAAAATGCCGATGTATAAAAGAGCGCGGCTTGGGATCGGATATCTTCCCCAGGAACCTTCCATATTCAGGAGAATGACTGTTCGTGAAAATATTTTGTCAATACTCCAGTTTATGAAACTTGACAAACAAGAAAGAGAAGAAAAATGCGAAGAGCTTATGAAAGAATTTCATATTTTAAAAATAAGAGATTCAAAAGGAAGCATACTTTCCGGCGGGGAGAGAAGAAGGACTGAGATCGCAAGATGTCTTGCAGCCGACCCGAAATTTATTTTACTCGATGAACCTTTTGCCGGTATTGACCCGATTGCATCGGAAGAGATAATGAAAATAATCGAAAAGTTAAAGGACAGGGGAATTGGAATTTTGATTACCGATCACAATGTGCACGAAACATTGTCGATTGTTGACAGAGCATACATACTGATTGACGGAAAGATATTTACGTCGGGAAGCGCACTGGAACTTGCAAATGATGAAATGGTAAAGAAACTTTATCTGGGAGAGAATTTTAATCTTGACAGGTATTTACTCAGGGAAAATCATTAAGGTTTTATTTTTTATCGCCGGATTTTGTATTTGAAGTTTTCTTTTCCGGCTTTTGTTGTTTAACTGGGTTCCCTTCAGACGTTGACTTGGTTTCAGTTTTGGGAGCATCGGTGGCGGGTTGCCGACGTTTCTTTATTTGATTTCTCTTTTGCATTTGTTTTGGAAGCAGATGATTCCTGAGGTTTATTCTTATAATCGGTAAGATAGAATCCGCTTCCTTTGAATATCAACCCGCCGCCTTTTCCGATGAGTCTCTTTAAAGTATTCTTTCCGCAATTCGGGCATTTTATCAATTTGTCATCTTTCATTGACTGGAATATTTCAAACTGATGACCGCAGTTGTCACATTTATATTCGTAAGTGGGCATGCAAATCTATAATTTTTAAGAATTCTTTTTTTGCTTTTTCATATTCATCCGTGAGTTATCAAACCTTCTTCCATTGCTTCCTTAAACTCTTTAAGCTTCTTTTGGAAACGGAAATTTTCGCTGTTGCTGCTGACGGAAATTTCCATGCCAGATGTGTTCCGTTTCCATTATCAGCAATTCATTTACTTTCAGAGCTCTTTTATCTCCGTCTCCTATAAGCCGTGAAAATGAATCGAGGTTATTTTTAAGTTCCATTACTCTTTCTGTAAATTCTTCCTTTTCATTAAGGGAATTTTATCTTCAATTTCCTTGGATGATTTCTCAAAATCTTATACTGATAGGTTTCAATTTTCTCTTTGCATCACCGGAAATTTCAAACTCGGTCGGCTTGTAAATTTCATCATAATAATATTCATACAGTACAAGCATTTCGGCAAGTCTTATTTTCTTTAAAAAATTTATTCTGAATTATTTCGGCATCTTTCAAAATTCTGTATCTCAATGCATCTTTTCCCTGTTCTTCGAAAAGCCTGTTAATGAATCGTGATTCAATTCCAAGCTGTTCAACTCTTTTTACAGTTATTCCTTCCTGTTTCGTATATTTATAAATTGCCTTTGAAGATTCGGTCTCCGGTATAATATCAAACACACCGAAAATCAGTCCAAGCAAATATGCTTTATAGGCTTCATCCAGTCTTGTTTTCTCTTCATCATTCAGCGGAATGATATCGTGATAAATAAAATGATTCTTATTAATGTGAAGATCGACATTATGATTCTGAGAGAGATGTTTGTAATAAGGCTTCATCTCTTCTGCAATTGTATAAGAATAAAAGAAAGGAAATCCCGCCCACTCCGAATAGAAAGTGATTGATGAATTATCTGCCGAATCCTTAAACTCAACAGTAGAGCCGGCAATTGACTGGATCAGTGACTGAAATTTCTTGAATGAAGAAGTATTGGTTTTTATTCCGATATAAAATTTCTTCGCAGATTCATCCAGCTTGAAACTTCCCGGAATCTCTCTTGTCCTCATCCATGGGAAAGCCTGGTTAAACATTCCCCTGATCTTTGATTCGCTTCTTATCGCATCCTTGTCAAAAAGATATCCGTAATGTTGTAATCTTCTCTTATATTTTCAAACTGCTTCTTTGCAAATGCAAGCATCTTATTTTCGATTAAGCTGCGCATCCCTTTCGCGAAGAATGTTTACAATGTCAGTTACATCCGAAGCCCCAAGCTCCTTTAATAATTTGTTTGAAAGATTTTTTATGTTTTCCTGCGCGGTCTGACCGGTGCCGATATATCTTACATAATAATCGTTGCTTACTTCATCAGGCTCATATACCATCAGGTTAAAACTTGTTTCCTGCTTCTGAATAAAATATTTATACTTCTTCTGAAAATTATTTTTTAAAACACCGAGATTACCGGTTAGTTTATTCAGATCGGATATCAAACCTGTTGAAAGGATTCTGTCATTGGCAGTTTTTTCCTTTGTCTCAACAAGTGCAAGAATTCTTAAGCGAAATTTCTCTTGCATAATATCTGGATTTAATTTTACCAGATGCATTGTAATATTCTTCCATAATGTTCAGCACTTTTTCAAGAGTGCCTGTCATTGCCGATTTTCTCAAGAACATTTATCTTTGACCTTGATTCATCTTCTTTAAGCTCCTGAAATTTTCTTCTGAACTCAGCATCAAGTTTTGTAACCAATGTCTGAAGATCTTTTATTTCTTTTTCATATTTGGGTATATAGTCAAAATTACCGTCTGTCAGAATGAACTGAAGTCTTTTCAATAAATTTATTGCATAGAAAACACCGCGTGTAGAATCATTGACCAAGCGAATTTATTTTTCTTTCAAGATTCCCGATGACATTTCTCTCACGGTCTCCGATGAGTGTCTGAATATTCTTTGTCCTGTTTGAGAATATCTGTGACAGAAACATTCCCTGTCTGTTGACATCGTTGTCATCTTTGAAATTTGTATCGAACTTCATCTTCTCATTCAGCAGATATGCAGACCAGTTGTTGCCGCGCTTTCCGCTTATCAGGTCATTCTGCAAGATTCGTTAAGAAAGGATTTTATGTTCGACTGAATGGAAGTCTTTTCACCGCTCTTATAAAGAGAATCCAGAAGCTGGAATTTATTCTTTGATTCGAGCAGACCGAGCTCGGGAAGAAATTCATGTTATCAGATAATTGTCAACATCACTCTGTGAGCCTTCTGCATAAGTAAGATAATAATTTATTATATCTTCGCAAAGTTTGTATGCGCATGAGATTATTATTCTGTCAACGGGATATGGAAATTGTTGCCTGTCCCAGTGTTGAATATTTTCTTGAATATGTATTATCGGTAACGGAATTATCATCAGGCCATAATCGCTGTTTATACTGAACAAGATTTACTCTTACACCTCTTTTATAATTTGCAAAATCGGAATTTGAAAAATCCTGGAAGATAGTATCAGCAAGCATTTTGTAAATGTCCCTGTTATTCTGATCCGACAAAGATAAGTTCTTTGAATTCTCTCCGTCAATTATATAAGTATCATCATAAACACCGGGCTGAAATTTATGAGGTTCATTTTTTTTCCAGGAGACTTCAAACGTATTTTTAAGATTGTAATATTCAAACTCTTTCAATGCCGCATATCCGTTTGCGAAAACTCTTTCCTTTCCGTATGACTGATAAATCTTCGGAAGGACAATATAGCATGTTGACACTGCCTGATTTCTGAAAATACTTCGAATCAAAAATCCCATGTCCATCAACATCCCCGAACCTGTTCCTCCGCTGACCGAAGTAATAACATAAACATTTATCTTATCGGTATTTACATTTTTTATCTTATGAATATCTTTAACTAGGTTAATGGAACGTGAATCAGTGATTCTTGATTTTGCGGCAGTAAGCTTTGCAACTATCTCATCATAATTATGAAAGAATGCCAGACTGCGCTGCAGGTCTGATCTGACCTGCACCCGTATTCATTGTTCCGAGTTTTGCGATCTCCCCGGTAGTGCTAAGCCATTCTTTAATATGAGGAACATCCTGAATTCTGTAAATATAATCGGAAGGATTCACCGGATGGAAGATTTTTTCAGACGGCTGAAAATCAATGTCGTTTATTAAGATAATCCCTTTCCCGGGCAATGCCGCTTTCTTCCGAAGGAGCATTATCCGTGTCAATATAAAGATATGAAAGTATCGGGAAATCATTTATCGAACCGTATTTTTCTACAAACTGTCTTCTGTATTCTCAATAAAACTTCTTTACCTGTTCCGCCCAAGTCCAATCAGTATTGTCGGCATCAGTTCCTGAGTCTTCAGCTCAAGCTTTTCCTTTGCCGAAATATCCAGTATTAAGATTGTGATCGGTTGCTGTTATCTGTCTATGTATTAATTTTACCTTCCATTAATCAATAAATACATTAATTTAATAATATTCAATGTATTAGTATTCATTTCATAACTGTTATCTATAAAGTTCAACAATGCTTTCTCCGCCATCAAGATAAACTACATTTCCTGTCATCCAGTGAGAATCCTGTTTATAATTATCAACTATGAAATACTGCAATTTCTTCCGGTTTTGTCAGTCTGTGTTCAGGATTTCTTTGAATCGCATTGTCAATAATATTTTCACTCTTGGGAATTTTAGTCAATGCAGGAGTATCTAGTGACACCTGCTCTGATTGAATTTGCAGAAATTCCTTTGCTGCCCAATTCCATTGCAAGCTGTCTTATGTATGATTCAAGACATGCTTTTGCTGCAGAGACTGCTCCGTAAAATTCAATTTGTCTCTGACCTCCGGAAGAGGTCATTCCGTAAATCTTGCCGCCCCGTTATCATCATTTTTCTGTTTACAATATCCTGTGTCCAGTAAACAAGACTGTTAGCCATGACATTCAGAGTCATTTCAATTTGTTTCTGATTGATCTGATCTGCAGGATTTTCCGAGATAAAAGGTTTCAAGTTCCGAATGCAAGTGAATGAACCAATACTCCTAATAGTTGAATCGTTATTTTTCGAAAATATATTTTCGATCTTTTCAATAATTTCCGCCCTGTCTTTTCGATCGGCGGCATTCACATTAAAAAAATGAGCTTCAACTCCGGCAATGATTTGATTCTTCATAATAAGCTTATCAACATCGGGCATTGTGGATGCTCTGTCGAGATGAACTCCGAGAATATTAACTCCGTCTTTTGCTAATGCAAGGCAATTGCTTTTCCGAACCCGCTTGAAGCACCGAGAATCAATGCATAATATTTATTCATAAGTCAATCTGCTTTGAAATATTAAAGTTATATTTTACAGTAAAAATTGTAAAATTACTTCGATTTGACAGCTATTATAGTCATAATCAAACTTATTATAAATAGAAAAATCACAACAATCATGAACGAAGCAGTGTCCAGAAGCCTGCAACAAGTCCCCAGACAATGAAAATCCAGATAATTGAAATGATGAAAAATAAATTCCAGCTTAACAGCAGGGACTGCCTTGTTGATTTCTTTTTATGAAATGTTTTGAAGAGAGTTTATTACAAATATAAAGAAGAAAAGTCCAAAACCAAAACAGAAACAGAATATATATAAAAAGCTTTGTATTTGTAATTGTATCTTCCGATACCGTTATCAATAAGAGCTGAATCAATCTTTACTACTGTATCCTGCAGGAACTAGCATTTTGATCAGGTATTGTTTTATCCAATGCAGTATCAATCTGCAAACCATTCTGAGTATCTGCTCCTGTATCCTTTGTGTCTTCGAGTATCGGTTAGTTTTAGCAGAGCTGTCGGTTGATTTCTGTAACGGAATTGGGAATGTTTAACGGAATATATGCAATATGGAGATTGTGCTGAATGCAAAATAAAACACGTATGCCGAATAAATAATTTTATAAATGTCATTTCGAAAAATTTATTTATTGATTTTTAAAGCTGTCAATAAATCCCGTATCATAATCATTGTGAAATAAATTTTTCATTCTGCATTATCATCTGATGAAATGGAATTGTAGTTTTGAATTCCTTCAACGATAAATTCATCCAAGCGCCCGGGACATTTTTTTTATTGCTTCATTTCTCGTCGGAGCATAAGTAATTAGTTTTCCGATCATCGAATCATAATACGGAGGAATCATGTAACCAGTATAACAATGAGTATCCACTCTTATCGCCGTTTCCTCCCGGCTGATTAAAGGCAGTTACAAATCCCGGCGAAGGTCTGAAATTATTTTCCGGATCTTCAGCATTTATCCTGCATTCAATGGAATGTCCGTTCATTTTTATTTTTTTCTTGCTGAGCTTTTCTCCGTTGGCAATTCTGATCTGCTCCCTTATAAGATCTATTTCGGTGATTTCTTCGGTTACAGGATGCTCAACCTGTATTCGTGTATTCATTTCCATGAAATAAAAATTCTTATCTTTATCAACTAGAAATTCAATAGTGCCTGCCCCCAAATAATTTACAGACTTTGCACCCAGTATTGCAGCTTTTGACATCTTCTCTCTGATCTCATTATTAATGAAAGGAGAAGGTGATTCTTCAATTAATTTCTGATGACGTCTTTGTACAGAACAATCTCTTTCGCCGAGTGAAATAATATTTCCGTATTTATCTCCGAGAATCTGAATCTCAATATGTCTGGGATTATCAACAAATTTTTCAATATAAATATCATCATTTCCAAATGAACTTGCAGCTTCATGTTTTTGCCGTCACATAATGCATTTTCAATCTCATCTTCTTCACGAACAATTCTCATCCCTTTGCCTCCGCCTCCTGCAGATGCTTTTATCATAACGGGAAATCCGATTTTCATTGCAAGTGCTTTTGCTTCATCAAGATCCTTTACCACACCGTCACTTCCGGGAACTAACCGGAACTCCTGCTTCCCTCATAGTATCCTTTGGCAAATGATTTATTACCCATGGAAGTGATCATTTCCGGCAGAGGTCCGACGAAATTTAATTTTGAATCAATGCATATCTCGGCAAACTCAGCATTCTCTGCCAAAAAACCATAACCCGGGATGAATTGCATCTGCATTTGTTATTTCTGCAGCTGAAAGAATTCTTGGAATGTTCAGATAGCTTTCTTTTGAAACCGGTGCCCCGATGCAAACTGCTTCATCCGCAAATCTCACATGAAGAGAATCTTTATCGGCATCAGAATAAACAGCGACGGTCTTGATTCCCATCTCCCTGCATGTTCTTATTATCCGTAATGCAATCTCGCCTCTGTTTGCAATGAGTAATTTTTTTATCATTAATAAAATTAGTATATACTAATTCAATAATTCTTTAAGAATTGAATGTAAGATATTAAATTTTTTCAATAAGAAACAGAGGTTGATTATATTCTACCGGCTGGCCGTTTTCAACAAGTATTTTAATGATTTTCCCTGATACTTCGGATTCGATTTCATTCATCAGTTTCATTGCTTCAATAATGCACAATACTGAACCGGATGAAACATTGCTTCCGACATTTACATAAGCATCTGCATCCGGAGAAGGAGCTCTGTAAAATGTTCCAACCATCGGTGACTTTACTTCAAAAAATTTTCCCTTTTTGGAATTTCAGTTTTTCCACTTTCAGTTTTACGGCTTCAGCGGATTTTTCGGTAAAGTATTTGATCGGCAGGAATCTTGATTAATTACCGGGAGTATAATTTACAGGGGATAGGTTTGCTGCAATTTTTGGCTTTGGGTTTTGATAATTTAATCTTTGTGCCTTCTTCTTCAATTTCAATTTCGGCAACATTACTTGTATCAAGGATCTTGATTAATTTTTTTAAGATAATTTAAATCCATTTTCATAAGTATGATTTGTTAATTTTAAATATCAGGAATTATAACTTTAGCTCTTTCAATATATTCACCTGTTCTTGTATCCACTCTGAGAATATCACCCTCGTTAATAAACAAAGGTGCATTTATCGTTTGCTCCGGTTTCAACTGTTACTGACTTTGTCGCGTCGGTTGCAGTATCTCCTTTTACTCCCGGAGGTGCAGATGTTACTTTTAAATAAACATGAGGAGGGATTTCGACTGACATTGGTTTTGAATTGTGAAAAAAGATTTGAATTACTTCACCTTCTTTCAGAAAATTTCCGCTCTTTCCTATCAGCTCATTATGTATAGTTAATCTGTTCATAAGAATCATTATCCATAAAGACATAATCTTCTCCATCCTTATATAGAATATTGATAATTTCCTGATTCAAGTCTTTCAATTTTAACTTCTTCTCCGGAACGGAATCTGTTTTCAATGATCTTTCCGTTCTTTAAATTTTTCAGTTTTACCTGATAAAATGCCCTTAGATTTCCCGGAGTTCTGTGTTCAACTGATACTATTGAATGTAGATCATTATTAAAATTAATTATTACACCTGATTTTAAATCAGAAGTTGTTGCCATTTAATAATATATCCTTCTTTATATATATTTTATTTGTGAAATGCAAATCAAAATAGCTAATTGAGCATGAAAAATCAATCAACAGATTTTAACAGAATTCCACAAAATACTTCAATAAATAAACAATTTTTTTAAGTTTTATGCTCGTTTTTTGTAAGAATCACGCAATTTTCATTACTTATGCAAATTAGATTCCGTTAGTTTTCAAAATCCATGAAAGTTGGCCAACATGCATTGGCTCATGTCTGATTGCGTGAAGAATAACATTCCTTTTGCTCTTGGATGATCCGAAAGTTGCGTTGATATGATTCTCTTCTGAGAGCTCTTCATCGGTAAGATTCTTGATTATTTCAATTGCCTTTTGATGAATTTCATCCAGATTTTTAATGATCTTTTCAAAAGCTGGTTTTGATTTTATTTCTTCAGGTTTTGAGCCAAAAGAATATTCATCAAGCCAGTCTATTTTCATATTCTCACCTCCAATTCCTTTAACAAATAAAAAATGTTCTGTCCAGGCCAAATGAGCTACAATCCAATGAGCACTGTTAAATTTGACACCATTTATTTCCAGTTGTTTATGTGTATCTGTGTCTTTTAAAGCGGATATATATATATTCGATAGATCTCTGACTCTGCCATAAACTTCGGTTAATATTTCTGATTCTGTTTTTTTCATCCTTTTTTTTAGCAATTAAAATTTATCACAATGAAAATAAAAATGTTGTTATTGAATTTAAATTACAAGAGGAAAATTTTAAAATACAATAAATTTCCCGGTTAATTAATAGTTATGAAATGTAATTTTTTGTAACAGATGAATTTAAATCTTTCAATCGACAGTAAAAAATACTATTTTATTTTCAGCCGGAGCCTTCCGGCAATTGTTCTTTCATATTTGTTCTTCCTTTAATTAGAGCCCTGCAGTATGTTTTTTCACTGCAGGGCTTTTTATTTACGGGAAAAGGTAAAGTATTAAATAAGAGGTCGGCAGTATTGGTGCGATTAATTTTAGAGGCGTAAAGATAAGTTCATTGAAGAGCTAACATGAATAAAATAAAAAATAGATTTCGACATTTATTGAAATTAAGTAGAACAGATTACAAATCCGTTCTACTTTGATAAAGTTTAGTATGCTTTGTATTGAAAATTTGTTACAACCACTTCCTGTGTCTGATTGTTGGTTGGACCGGGATGTGGTTTGCCCTCGGAGTAATTTCCCATCCACATTTTCATATGAAACAGCTGGCAGCCGTCACTTGGAATGAACTTATTCTGAGCAGTTGTCGTCGAGTATTTATTTTTTGGCTGACCCGGAAGATTATCGAGACTGTAAATCCCATCATACTAGGCAAAAGAGACCGGAGTCTTTGCACCCTCCCAATCCATAACCAGCGTAATGTTTTTAACACCTTCATTTATGGTATATCGCTGAACGTTTGCGGGCAGACTTCCCCGTAATT
The DNA here is from genome assembly GCA_963836395.1 of uncultured Ignavibacteria bacterium. Classification (GTDB taxonomy): domain Bacteria; phylum Bacteroidota; class Ignavibacteria; order Tepidaquicellales; family Tepidaquicellaceae; genus JAGPCH01. Next base: position 130,755 of record CAWIJF010000009.1, read on the forward strand.
GGATAGCAAACTGAGCATTGCCCGCGCATAGACTCTGAGGGCTTACGTTGGAACAGGGAGGGGTTCCCCATCTTGAAATTTCTGCAAGGTCAAGTTCGCGGTAGGGGTTAGGTTCCGTGCTTTTGTCTTTCTGATAAGTAAACAAGCCGAAAGCAACATTCTTGTCCCGCTGATTCCAAGAAGAAGCGCTTTTTATTCTTGCTGAAACGAGGTAACGACCGTATCCCGACTTAAAAACTGAAGTCTTATAGCAATTGACATTTTAAAAATCGAACAGAATGTCATTGAATGATGTGGTAAACCAATAAATACTGAAAATTGATCTCTCAATTTTTCAAAATCACATTTATTCTAAATTGATTCTCAAACCATGATTGAGTAATTTGCAAAATAATTATTTATAAAAATAAAAAGAATACGGAGGTTTTAAATGGCGGTAAAAGTCGGCATAAATGGATTTGGCAGAATAGGCAGACTGGTTTTAAGAAGAATGATGGATCTCGGAGGATTTGATATTGTCGGAATTAATGATCTGACTGATAATAAAACACTAGCTCATCTTTTAAAATATGATTCTGTTCACGGGAAGTTTAAAGGAGATGTTAAACTGACTGATAACGGAATTAATGTCAATGGCGATGAGATAAGAATTACCGCTGAAAAGGATCCATTAAAAATCGGATGGGGAGAACTCGGAACGGATGTAGTGATCGAATCAACCGGTGTTTTCACTTCAAAAGATAAATTAAAACTTCATCTCGAAGGCGGTGCAAAGAAAGTAATTCTTACTGCCCCGGCAAAAGATAAACTCGATGCAACAGTTGTTCTCGGTGTGAATGACTCAATCCTTACTCCTGAAATGAAGATCGTTTCCAATGCATCCTGCACTACAAACTGCCTTGCTCCAATGGTCAAAGTACTTGATGACAATTTCAAAATCGAAAAAGGTTTTATGACTACGATCCATTCATACACAAATGACCAGGGATTGCTTGATCAGCCGCATAAAGATCTGCGCAGAGCAAGAGCAGGCGCAATAAATATTATTCCGACTTCAACTGGGGCCGCAAAAGCCGTTGGCGAAGTTCTTCCGCATTTGAAAGGAAAGTTAGATGGTTTTGCTTTGAGAGTTCCAACTCCCGATGGTTCACTTACGGATTTTGTTTGTGCATTTTGATAAAGAAACAACTAAGGAAGAAATAAACATAGCAATGAAAAAAGCTTCTGAAACTTCACATGAAGGGAATACTTGAATACACAGAAGATCCCGATCGTTTCAAGTGACATAATAGGAAATTCAAATTCATGCATATTTCGATTCCTTGTTAACAATGGCAATGGGGAATCTTGTGAAAGTTATAGGATGGTATGATAATGAATGGGGATACAGCTGCAGAGTAGTTGATCTTATTAAAAAAGATTGCATAAACAAATTAATAACCGATAAATGGATACAATTATTTTTAGTATGTAAGTCTTTTTCTCCCGAGGACATTCTTAATAATTTATTATTTTAATTACATCAATTCCTTACAATACTGTTCCTTTTATTGGAGATATTATTCTTACAGTATTCATTCCAAGAGCATTGATTATGATTTATATAGCTGCAGAATCTCGGAACAGACTCGCCATGGTTCTGGGTACATCTTGTTGTAGCTGTGATATTTTATTTCGGAGGCGGCAAAAAGTACAGAAGATACAGAAAGAAGAATTAAACTAAATTTACACTTTAAAATTTTACAATTTAAAATTAGAATGGGGTGTTGGTCAGATTCGCCACCTAAGGCGGTTGCAGAGTTTCAAGATTATTCGTCTTAAAATCTGCTTCAATAATTCTCGTCCTTTTCCTGATTTAAAACTAACAATTAATAAAGACTTGAATAAAAAACATAGGTAAATTAATTTGCACTTGTTTGCGGGAATAGCTCAGTTGGTAGAGCGCAACCTTGCCAAGGTTGAAGTCGCGGGTTCGAGTCCCGTTTCCCGCTCTTTTTAATTTGGTGTGGTACCCAAGTGGCTTAAGGGGAAAGTCTGCAAAACTTTTATTCGTCAGTTCGAATCTGACCCACACCTCTAAACAAAAGGCTATCAAATAAACTGATAGCCTTTCTAATTTTCAGTATGAACTGCGGAAATAGTATCAATAAATTTTGAAATCGGAATATTTATTTTCATATGGAATCATTTCAACGTTTACAGACTTGACATAAGCATTGGTCGGTCCGGTTTTTAGATCTTTGACAAATTCGGTTATCATATTTTTGTCTCCTTCAGCTTCAAGTTCCACATTGCCGTCAAATAGGTTTTTTGCATATCCTGTAATCCCGTACTGCAGTGATTTTTTATAACAGAAATACCTGTACCCGACACCCTGCACAAGTCCATTTACAATTATTTTAGCTCCCGTCAGCATTTGATAATTTTCTTTTTATCAGGCTGTAAAATTCAGATATGAACAATCCGGACAGCATTAAAGCTGCTCCAATGATTTGATTCAAGTTCAGAACTTCTCCTATAATTATAAATGCAAAAAAGACGGCAAAGATCGATTCCATATTATAAATGATTCCCGCACGAAGAGGTGTTGTTTCCTGCTGATACTTTGTCATCAGAATTATACTAAGGAGAGTTGAAACAACGGAAGTGTAAATCAGCGAAAGTATCAAAAATGAATTTACTCTGATAAGGAATTCATCAAGAAAATATAATTCAATAAATAGTGTATAAAGAAAACTCAAAACAGCCATTGACAGGAACTGTCCGAAAACCAAATAATAAAAATCGATTCGCTTTGAAAATTTATCAAGCAGAACTATATGAATTGCAAATGATAATGCACAAACAAGAGTCAGAATGTCACCTGTATTAAACACAGTAAAATAAGCTTCGGATAAAATATACAGTCCGACAATTACTATTAAAGCGCCAACTATGTTTTCTTTTCTAGGTTTATTTTTTAAAATAAAATATTGAGCAAAAGGAATCATTATCAATGATGTCCCGGTAATGAAAGCAGACTTTGAAGCAGTTGTGAATTTCAGCCCTGCTGTTTGTAAGGCAAATCCAAGATATAAAAAAATGCCGAGGAACATTCCGTATTTCCAATAGCTGAAATTTTTCAGGTCAAATTTTCTTCTGAATGCAATATAGAAAATTATTATTGTTATAAAAAATCTTAAAAAAACGAATAGTCCGGGTGAGATGAACTCCAGGGATATTTTTATGAGCGGAAATGAAAGTCCCCATGAAAAAGTAACTATCAGTAAAATTAATTCTGCTTTGTAAGTTTTTACAATGGAGTTTTTTTGGGAGGGTATAATTTTTGTTAAAGACAATTAGAAGCCGAATTTATCTTTATAAATAATCAACGCGCATGCAACCAGCCAGATCAGTGAATTTATTATGATCGGCAAATCTTTGGTAACAATCTGTGTCGGGCTCTCCCCGAGATTTTTTTGATGAAGCAGGTAAAGATATCTGAATATGCCGTATATAACAAACGGCGTCGTGTAGATCAGCTTGTCCGAATGAAATGAAGCGATCGCCTTTTCGGAAACCGTATATAAAGCATAAGAAAGAATAGTGCCGGTTGCGGCTACAGTATTAAGCTGATCAACAAACACAATGTCATAATCGCTCAGCACCTTTCTTTGTTTCTCTAAATTATCCTGATTTGGACCTGAAAGTTCTGCTCTTCTTTTTGAAATTCCGAGAAATAATGAAATAAAAATTGTAGTGATTATCATCCAGCTGGAAACACTGACATCTATTGCAACTGCCCCTCCGATCACTCTTAGAATAAATCCGAAAGAAATTGAAAATACATCAAGCAGAACAACATTCTTTATCTTAAATGTATAAAAAATATTGTTTACAAAATATAAAGAGATAGTGGTTACAAAGAGTACATTTAGTTTTAAGCAGATAACCGCTGTTATGAACAATAATATTACAAAGAAAACTTTTGCCTGGGCAATTGAAACATCACCGGAAGCAATCGGTCTGTATCTCTTTTTCTTATGAGCCCTGTCCGATTCTACATCAATGATGTCATTCAAAACATAAACACATCTTGAAACTCCGCAGAATGCAACAAATGCAAGTATGTTTTGGATTAGCAGGGGGAAATCAAGAAGACCTCCGGCAAAAAGTATTGGAGCAAAGACAAATAAATTCTTGATCCATTGCTTTGGCCTTGCAAGCTCAATGAATTTGAAAATTTTCAATATTTTGTTATTGTAAAAATTAGTTTTATAAACTTTCATTTCATCTCCCCCGCATATTGTGTTATCCTCAAGGTAAGCGCTTGTGATAAAAGAAAAGTTGCTTCCGTATTTGTCTAGATATTCTTTAAACCAGGCATCATAGATAATAATATAGCTAACCTTATTTTTCTTTAATAGATAATTTATAGAATCCAGGTTATCATTCCATGTTATATTCCCTGTATTTCAGCATTTCTGGGGTTACGAGTCCCGCCATATCAATGATTCTGTTTTTACTTTATAAAAGTAATTGCTCCGATATCATTCAGTGCAATAGTTTCATCTCTTCCGACATTTTCCTTTACCCATAATGCGAGCTTTACCTGCTGGCTGTTAATATTGTCTGTGTTTTTTCCCAAGGCAACCGCATATACAATAAAATAAATGAATGAAACACTTATCAATAATACAAATACAATATTTCTTTTTTTCAAAACATTTTTAAATACTTTAACATATTGCTTACTCATAATGATCAAAAAGAAATACACCGCCGTAAAGTTTATAAATGGGATTAAAGGGATGAGATATCTGACATGATGTCTGTGGTTGGGAATCAGTACAGATGATACCAAGGGAAGAAATATTATCCATAACAAAATGAGATTGATGAATTTATATTCGCCGAAATATTTTTTGATACAAGTAATGTATATTATTATGGAAATCAGATATAAAATCCCGGTAATAAAATTGTCTCTGAAAAAATATACAAATACAATCCTGAGGTAGTTCAAGTCCGGGATAAAAGTAAATCCGCCTCCCTGTCCCCTGAAAGTATTGGGAAAAAAATGTCCGCTGATATCATAAGAAAATATCAGATATGGGAAGCTGATAGCCGCGAAAATCAAAACTGATAATACCAGCTTCCAAATATTTAACTTTAAAGTCTTTGTGTAATAAAGATTTGCAATTGCATCAATCAGGTATAACCCGAACAGAAGAAATCCCTCAGGTCTTGAAACTGTTGCAAGGGAAAAGAGCAGCGCCGGTAATAATGTAAACCTGTCCCTTTGAAAATTTACGATGTGATAATAAACTGCCGCCAGACAAAAAAATGTGAACATGGTGGTTTCCATTCCGGACAAAGCAGACCACATAAATCTTCCTGCAAAAATCGTCAAAAGAGTTGTTACTAACGATGCACCCCGTGGAGTAATTTGGACATTTTCCAATTTAGTTAATGGAGAATATTCACCATTAAAAATAACTAAAGAAATTTTGTAAATGAATATGCATGATAGAATATGAAATGATACTGAAAGGAATATCGAATTGACTATATAATTTCTTATTACAAAACTTGTCATTGCAAGAATTATCACATAGAGTGGTGAGGTCGTGCCTGCCGTGGGTTCACCCGGATTGAACTGAAAAAAATAACCTTTGGAAAAATTATCCGCGAACTGAAAATGGATCCATGTGTCATCGAGAGGAACACCCATCTGTCCGTTTGTAAAAATGTATTCAAACACGAGATAAAGTGAATAGCTAAACAGGCAAGCTAACGTTATGTAAAAATAATTTTTGTCGGTGATAATTTTCAATTTAAAATAAAAAAGAGCGAATCTCTTCGCTCAAAAATAAATGTTATTCAAATATTGATTCTGAAAAACAAGCAGACCTCTACCGGAATTTTTAAAATACCGCCTGTTCTTCATAGACACCAAAGACTTCTTTCAGCTCTGCGCACATTTCACCCAGTGTTACATATTTCCTTGCGCAATCAAGTACTCTCGGCATCAGGTTAGTTCCGTCTTCAGCAGATTTCCTTAGTTCTTTAAGTGAGTTTTTGACATCTTCATATTTCTTGATGCTTTCAGTTCTTTCAGCCTCTTTATCTGTTTCTCTTCAACTTCTTTTGAAATAGTACAATATAGGAATATCAATTTTTTCATCTTCTTCAACAAATTCATTTACACCAACAACTATTTTTTCTTTCTTATCTAAGTTCCAGCTGATACCTGTATGCAGCATCAGCAATTTCCCTCTGGAAAAAACCGTTTTCAATGCATGCAATCACTCCTCCCTGTGAATCTATCATCTCAAAATATTTTTCAGCTTCTGCTTCCATGTCATCGGTAAGTTTTTCAACATAATAGCTTCCTCCTAGCGGGTCAGCTACATTTATAACCTCGTGTTCATAAGCAATTATCTGCTGAGTCCTTAAAGCAATCTTTACGGCTTTATCGGAAGGTAATGCAAGAGTTTCATCCATCGAATTTGTATGCAGACTCTGTGTTCCGCCCAGTACTGCTGCAAGAGCTTCAATGGCCGTTCTGACAATATTATTTTCCGGCTGCTGTGCTGTGAGTGAACAGCCCGCTGTCTGTGTATGAAATCTCAACTGCCATGACTTTGGATTTTTTGCTCCGTATTTATTTTTCATTCTCTTTGCATAAATTCTTCTTGCTGCTCTGAACTTTGCAATCTCTTCAAAAAAATCAAGATGTGAATTAAAGAAATATGAAATTCTGGGCGCAAAGAATCGACATCCATTCCTCTCGCGATGCAATCTTCAATATAAGCAAATCCATCGGCAAGAGTAAATGCCAGTTCCTGAGCAGCAGTCGAGCCTGCTTCTCTAATATGATAGCCGCTCACACTTACAGGATTGAACTGCGGAACTTCATTTGTAGAATATTCGATCATATCAGTAATGATTCTCATGGATTCTTTCGGCGGATAGATATATTCTTTTTGTGCAATGTATTCTTTTAGAATATCATTCTGCAATGTTCCCTGTAATTTATTGAAAGGAACTCCCTGCTTTTCTGCAACAGCCAGATAGAATGCGTACATCATGATAGCAGGAGAATTTATGGTCATGGATGTTGAAACCTTGTCAAGCGGGATTCCATCAAAGAGAATTTCCATATCCTGAAGCGAAGAAATTGCAACACCGCATATTCCCACTTCACCTTCCGAAACAGGAGCGTCGGAGTCCCATCCCATAAGAGTCGGCAGATCAAAAGCGGTTGATAATCCTGTCTGACCGTGAGCAAGTAAATATTTAAATCTCTGATTTGTATCTTCCGGTGTTCCGAATCCGGCAAACTGGCTCATCGTCCATGTTTTTCCACGGTACATATTGTGATGAATACCTCTTGTATAAGGATATTCGCCGGGGTAGCCAATCTCTTTATAATAGTTTGTTTCTTTAATGTCTTCCGGTGTATAGCAGATATCAAGTTCTCTTCCGCTAAGAGAAGTAAATTTTTTCCCGTTAGTTTTGGCCTTGGATGCAGTTTCCATCCATTCGGATTTTGATGTACTTTTTTTAGGTTCGGAATTATTTTTCATACAAAAAAATTAGTTTTTGATTGTTACAAATATAGAATAATTAAAAAGGAAAAAGAATTCAGAAGTGTGTCTGCGTGTGCTTCACCTTTGTACTGCTACCATTCATAAGACATTTTCAATAAGCCGTACTTTTTCGCAAAAACAAATATCGACCTGCCCCAATAATATTGGTGTCAATGCTTAATGAAAAACCGATCTTCTCTGAAGTCTGTTGACCGCATAAGCTGCTCATCAGATCATTAATTAAATCTGCCATTTTGGTTCCTTTTCGTAATTAATTATTTTAGTTTTGGGAAACTTTGTTTGGTAATGAAAATTTTTTAATCAGGATTATTTAGCACATCTGAAACCGGAGATCATCCAGCGTTCGTGTGTCTTGAAAAAATTTCTGTATGTATTCTTTGTTGAAATGGCAGGTGTTCCGAATGAGCCTCCCCTTAAGACTTTTTGATTGTTAAACCATTTGTCATTATATTCGGTAAATCCGGATTTGAATCCGGGATAAGGCATAAACTCGGATGATGTCCATTCCCAGTTGTCGCCAACCATCTGATGACATCCGTAATAGCTTTCGCCTTCAGGATATGATCCGATCCTTGAAGTACCCCAGATCTTTGATTCAAAAAGATTGGAGTTATTTTTGCCGGGCAAATTATCATCCCAGGGATAGAGACGTTTATAATTAGCATCCTCATCAAACGATGCCGCCTTTTCCCATTCTGCTTCGGTGGGAAGTCTTTTGCCTGCCCATTTCGCAAAGGCATCCGCTTCAAAGTAGCTTACATTTATCACCGGTTCATTTTTTATGTCACTGATTTTTTTCTCACCTCTGAAATCGATCTTTATCCATTCACCGTCATCTGCCTTCTGCCAGTATAAAGGCGCAGTCCAGTTATTCTGCTTAATAGCCTCCCATCCTTCTGAAAGCCAGTATTTAAAATTCTTATAGCCGTTGTCATTAATGAATTCAAGATAATCTCCGTTAGTCACCGGAAATTTGTCAATTTGAAAATCATTCAGATAAACTTTATGAAGAGGCATTTCAATGTCATAAGCGAAAGTATCCGTGAACATTTTTTTATCAAAGCCCATTTCGAAAACTCCTCCGGGAATTCTGATCATTTCCCGTTTAATGTCTGATGATACGGACGGAGCGGGATTGATTTCAACCGGACAATACTTGTCTGCAAGCAAATGCTGCAGGTCATAAACCATCAGTTCCTGATGCTGGTATTCATGATTGAACCCGAGAATAAAGAGCTGAACAATCTCATCCTTAAGATTTCCATTATTGATAAATAAGAATTTTTTCACTCCTTCATTGACCCAGTTCCAGTAATCAAGAGTTTCATTTACGGTCGGTCTGGAGATTGTTCCCCGTTTTGATTTATTAAAAAGTTCACCGAAAGAAAGATAATAAGAATTGAAATAGAAATCGAAATTTTCTTTGTATGGCTTATAACTGTCATAATACTTTCTCAAAAGCTGGTCATAAAACCATGAAAGATGACCGAGATGCCACCGGGGCGGACTCATAAAGGCTTCGGTCTGAACCACATAATCTTCGATCTCCAGAGGTTTGACAATTTCAATTGTCTGATTGCGGACCTTTGTGAATTCATCATATAAACTTCCGATTATATCGAATCCTTCACTCGCTTTTAACTGATTTGAAATATTTAGAATATTTATATTAGCCACTACTGAAATTTACTTTATTCAACTTTGTAAATAATTTAAAAAAGAAACGAAGAAATATCAATGCATCCTGTCATTTTTAAAAATGTCAATAAGGAATATGAAGGGAAATTTGTACTTCAGGAAATTAATATTGAAATAGAGCATAATAAGATAACTGTCATAATCGGAAGAAGCGGAAGCGGCAAATCAACTATTTTAAAAATCATAAACGGGCTGATAAGACCTTCCGGCGGAGAAGTTTTGGTATTTGAAAAAAAAATTGATTATGCTGAAATTAATGAACTCGACTGCAAATAGGATATTCTGTCCAGGGAACCGGCTTATTCCCGCATATGAATGTAAGTAAAAATATAACACTGCTTGCGCGATTGAAAAGCTGGAAAAAAGAAAAAATATTTGAACGTGAAAGGACATTAATGAATCTGGTCAGTCTTCCAGAAGAATTCAAATCAAAATATCCTCACGAACTTTCCGGAGGGGAGCAGCAGAGAGTTGGTATTTGCAGAGCAATGATGCTCAATCCAAAAATATTTTTGCTGGATGAAGCATTCGGCGCACTGGACCCCACTACAAGAAGTGAGATCCATAAAGAACTACTGAAAATTCAGAATACCGAACCGCGAACAATTGTTTTGGTCACGCATGATCTGCATGAAGCATTCAAATTCGCCGACAGAATCATAGTCATTGAAAAAGGCGTTATACAGCAAATCGGAAATAAGGAAGAAATTTTAAACAGTTCAAATGAATTTGTAAATTACTTTGTAAACTCGCAGTTGAATTGAAAATTATTTCATTAATATTGTTTGTATCCATATTCATTTCTGCAGAAGCGCAGACTGTGCGAGTGGGTGCAAAGCATTTCAATGAAGGTTACATATTGAGTGAAATAATTTCGCAGCTTATCGAAAGCGAAGGTTATAAGGTTGATAGGAAATTCAACCTGGGCGGAACTCTCGTGTGCTATGAAGCCCTTGTAAATAATGAGATCGACGTTTATCCGGAATACACCGGTACAATATCAGAAGCGATACTAAAATTAAAGGAAAAAATTTCTTTTGAGGAATTAAAAAACAAACTGCAGGAAACAGGTCTGAAATATTTCGGACGAATATGGATTCAATAATACTTACGCATTTGCAGTTAAGAATGACCTGGCAAAGAAGTTAGATCTTAAGACAATCTCAGATCTGACAATACCATCCTGGACTGAAAATTGGATTAAGCTATGAGTTTTTCAACAGGGAAGACGGATGGAAGAACTTAAAAAAAGTTTACGGACTTCCTCAAACGCCTGTGGGGCTTGAACACGGACTTGCATACAATGCGATTGAAAACGGGCAAATAGAGCTGACTGATGTTTATTCAACAGACGGTGAAATTCCAAAATATGATCTCGACAATACTTGAGGATGATAAGAATTTTTTTCCTAAATATTATGCTGTGTCCTTTTATAAAAACAGCATTGATGAAAAATTGAAAAGCATAGCCGGGAAAATATCCGGTAGAATATCAGAAGCCGAAATGCAACGAATGAATGAAGAGGTCTTATATGAAAATAAGTCTTTTGCAGAAGTTGCCCGCAAATTTTTGAAAGAAAAAAATATGGTTGCGAATCAAACAGACTTTGAAAAAGATGAGAATCTGATCAGCCAAATCTTACCTAAAGTAATTCAGCATATCAAAATAACACTCATAGCATTGTTTCTTGCTATCATTGTTGCTGTTCCTCTCGGCATTTTTATCTATACGCATTCTTCTGTCTCAAGACCGGTGCTGTATATAGCGGGGCTCTTACAGACGATTCCGTCGATTGCGTTGCTGGCATTTATGATCCCGTTGTTTGGCATAGGGGTTTTGCCTGCAGTGATTGCGTTGTTCCTTTACGGTCTTCTTCCTATCCTGAGAAATACCACTATAGCATTGTTTACAGTTGATCCGCTGTTAAAGAAGTTGCAAGCGGGATCGGGCTGACAAACAGGCAGAAGCTGAGATATGTTGAATTGCCTCTTGCTGTTCCTACAATACTTGCCGGCATAAGAACAGCGGCAGTCATAAACATCGGAACCGCAACACTCGCCGCTTTCATAGGTGCAGGCGGTCTGGGTGAATTTATCGTAACGGGTCTTGCATTGAACAACACTAAATTGATTCTGATGGGTGCAATTCCGTCTGCCATACTTGCTATCTTAACGGAAATATTTTTTGAAATAATAGAGAGGTTTATTGTTCCGAAACATTTACATAGAAAAATATCCGCTTAATTATTCAGACCGTAATATTTTTTCTCTGCAATTCTCAAATCATTAATAATTTCTTCAGGCTCAGGATATCCGTCTTCTGATATTAAGATAAGCAACATGCACATGAGTTTTACCCGGAGCGAGTATTGCCTTTCTTCCTGTTCTGCCAACTTCACCGATTTTATCGCCTGCATTAACAATATCACCGGGCTTTACATTCACAACAGACAAATGTGAATAATAGAATATTCCATTGTTTGTAACATCAAATACTTTTACATATTTTCCTCCGCGAAGAAGTGAGCCGATCTGCCATGTAGTATCAGTCGCAACAACAACACCGCTCGACATGCTGACAACATCAACCGGTTTCAATGTCGAATCATCGAGTAAATCTTTATTCTTATCCAGTATCATAATGTCATGAGCAGGATGGCCTTTGGTATTGCTTCCCTGAAAATAATCATACCCTGCAACTTTGTAGTCATTTCCGTAATCCCGGTAGTAAACCAAAGTGAAATTTTTAAGAGGAAACACCCAATTACTTCGGTGTACATTGATACCGTTATTAACTTTTGAAATATTTTTTTACGAGCGGTTCATATTCTTCCATCAGATCAACAGCATCGTCAACGTCAATGGTTTGATTTACAATTTCATGGTCGAGTTCATTCCATTTGTCACATATATTGTTTTGAATTTTAGATTGTGAGAAAGAAGGTTGGAGCAGGACTGAAGCCATAAAAAGATTTGAAAGAAAATATTTTAAGATCATTTAACAGGTTCCTTGATTACAGGTCTTCCCTCAAGTTTCCATGCGAGAATACCGCCTTTAAGCAAATGAACATTTTTAAACCCTGACTCTTCCATCATTTCCAGAGTCTTGCCGCTTCTTCTGTCTGTCCTGCAGTATATGAGGTAAATTTTGTTTTTGTCAAGACTTTCCATTTCAGATTTTAATCTTAAGGTATCATAAAAATTAATGTTAGTAACTCCGCCGACATGACCGTATTCATATTCCTCCGGTGTACTTACATCAAGAAGTAATATCATTGTCATGACCCAGCTTATAAAATTCTTCAACATTCAGCGAATCATCAAGGTTTGAAATATCAATAGAAGTTACTACACTAAATTCTGTAATTGCCAATACGCTAATAAAAAATATTACTAAGAATATTATGAAAGGAAACATATAATTATTATTTTTATCGGCAGACAAAATTTAAAAATTTATTGACTTATGAATATTAAATAAAACTATAAATATTTTTATCTTTAAACTCAACAAACTCAACCCATTTCGACTTAATTATTTCTTCGCCATATTATTCAATGCACTGCCGGATCTTGAACCACTCTATCTGCTGTTCATTCATTGTATGATTGAGCATAACTTCATCCTTCTTTCCGTCACTGTGTTTCAAAGTCATTTTTACCTGTCTCCCGGGTTTCAGATCTTTTACGTCAAGATCTATTTTATCATCTTCTTTTACTTTATCATAATCTCCGGAGTTGACAAATGTCAGTGGAAGCATTCCCTGTTTCTTTAAGATTTGTTTCATGAATTCTTGCAAATGATTTTACAATGATTGCTTTTCCGCCGAGAAATCTGGGCTCCATAGCTGCATGTTCTCTCGATGAACCTTCACCGTAATTTTCTTCACCTATGACAACCCATCCTGTGTTTTTTGATTTGTAATGTCTTGCGACTTTCGGAACTTCCTCATAATTTTCCCGTCAGATTGATTTTTTACAGAGTTCATTTTATCATTAAAATAATTGACTGCTCCGATGAACATATTATTGGAAATATTATCAAGATGTCCTCTGTATTTCAGCCAGGGACCTGCCATCGAAATATGATCTGTCGTACATTTCCCTTTTGCTTTCATAAGACCAATAAGATCCTTAAAATCCTTATCTGCATCATTGGGCTTCAAATGGATCCAATTTTTCGAAGACGCATGACTTTCGGGATTAATGATGACTTCAATGTCCGAACCGTCTTTTGCAGGAGCTTCATATCCGCTGTCACCTTTAAGAAATCCGTGTTCGGGAAGTTCATTACCTGTTGGAATATCAAGTTTTACTTTTTCTCCTTTTTCATTTTCAATTGTATCGGTCAGAGGATTAAAAGTTAATGTTCCGGCAAGTGAAAGCGCAGTTACGATTTCCGGTGAGGCAACAAAAGAATGTGTTGCTGAATTTCCGTCATTTCGTTTTGAAAAATTTCTGTTGTATGAAGTTAAAATGGAATTTTTTTCGCCGTCTTTCACATCATGTCTTTTCCATTGACCGATGCAGGGTCCGCATGCATTTGCAAGAACAAGACCTCCGACTTTTTCAAATGCTTCAAGCTGTCCGTCTCTTTGAATTGTTGCATGGATCTGTTCCGAACCCGGAGTAATCGTAAATTCTGATTTGACTTTCAGACCTTTTGCAATTGCCTGCTTTGCAACCGATGCAGCTCTTTCCATATCTTCATAAGAAGAATTAGTACAGCTTCCGATCAATCCGACTTTCAATTCTTCGGGATAATTATTTTCCTTAACCGCATCTTTGAATTTTGAAATTGGCCATGCAAGGTCCGGCGTATAAGGTCCGTTGATATGAGGTTCAAGTGTCTGATAAGATCAATTTCAATAATCTCATCATAATATTTTTCACTGCCTTCATCAGCTTTAAGATAATCTTTAAGTTCATTTGCAAGTTGTGCAACTTCTTCTCTTTCGGTTGCCAGAAGATAAGCAAACATTCTGTCATCATAAGGAAAGATGGAAGTTGTCGCACCAATCTCGGCGCCCATATTGCAGATCGTTCCTTTGCCTGTGCAGGAAATTGTTTCTGTGCCTTCTCCGAAATATTCAATGATGGCGCCGGTTCCGCCTTTGACAGTAAGTATTCCGGCTACTTTTAAAATCACATCTTTAGGTGAAGTCCAGCCGGATAATTTACCCGTTAGTTTTACTCCGATGATTTTCGGAAATTTTAATTCCCACGGCATTCCCGCCATCACATCAACAGCATCAGCGCCGCCGACTCCGATTGCTATCATTCCGAGTCCGCCGGCATTTGGAGTATGCGAATCTGTTCCGATCATCATTCCGCCGGGGAAAGCATAATTTTCAAGAACAACCTGATGAATAATTCCGGCGCCCGGTTTCCAGAAACCAATCCGTATTTGTTTGAAACACTTGCAAGAAATTCATACACTTCTTTGTTGTCTCCGTAAGCTCTGAGCAGATCATTCTTTGCACCGACTTCAGCTTCAATTAGGTGATCGCAGTGAACAGTCGAAGGAACTGCAACTTTTGGAATTCCTGCTGACATAAACTGCAGCAAAGCCATCTGAGCCGTTGCATCCTGCATCGCAACTCTGTCAGGTCTGAAGTCGGCAAAGACTTTTCCTCTTTCATATGGCTTAGTTGGCTTTTCCCAAAGATGCGCATAAAGAATCTTTTCCGTATAAGTCATTGGACGATTCAATATCTTTTTTGCATCGTCAACTTTGGATTTGAAATTTTTGTAAACGGTTTTGATTAAGTCTAGATCGAAGATCATTAATTTATTTTCTCCTTAGTGAATGTACTTTTAAATTATTTATTTATATGGATTTACTATTTTTAATCTATTTTCTATCAGTTGCGAATTCTGAAAATCTTCACTGTATATAAGTTTGCAATCGTTTTCCAATGCAGATGCCGATATTAATGAATCATAATATGAATATTGATATAAGCTTTTTAAATGGAGTGCTTTCTCTATTGTATTCTCTTTAATATATTTTATTGAAAATCTGCTTTTTATAACTTCAAGTTTATCTGTTATCCCGCCAATATTCAATTTTATTTTTCTAAAGCAGACATTTATAAATTCATTCAATACCTGAGTGCTGATTATGAGTTTACTTTCAGAGTATATTATTTCTTTTGAAGTTTCGAGTTTTGGATTACTTTTACCGAAGTAATATATTAAAATGTTCGAATCCAAAAAGGAGTTATCTTTTATTAGCATCTTCTCTGTCGAACTTATAGTTTTCGGGTATTTTATATCTAAGCTTACTTACTTTTTCTTCCATTACTTTAAAATCCTTATATTTTTTTGAAGTTTTATAATTTTCAGAAGATTTAATGACTTCTATTTTTTCTTTCTTCAGGAAATTAATAACTTCTCTAAATTCTTTTTCGTTATCTGTTTTGATTGTGATTTCCAATATCATTAATATTTAGAATTTTGTAAACGGTTTTGACTTAAGCCTAAATTGAAGATCATTAATTTATTTTCTCCTTAGTTATTATATTTTTTAATTTTACTTTATATAGTTCTAATCCTTATTTTTGTGGATGTAATAGTTATAAATCTGTGTTCAGGAATATCAATAAGCTCTTTTAATATTTTTATAACATTATTTTCCATAATCTCAGACTCAGAAATATTTTTATACCTTAAAAATATAACAGTAAAGCCTTTTAAATTATGTGAAAATACCCACTCGCCAAAGTCCTTATCTTCTGTTATTAAGATCCCATTAAATCAATAATTTTTCTATCCGAAATTCCCTTATAACTCTCCTTAATTGAAAAAACCTCAAAATTATTTTGTCTCAATTTAGATATCAATTTTGAATCTATATTTTCATCAACAACAATCACTAGTTCTCGAGCATTTCCTCTTCAGAAATAACTGAAGCTGCATAGTCAATTGCTGCCAAAATATCTTCGCGGGTTAAGTGATCATAAGATTCAAGAATATTATCAATTGAATTTCCCGAAGCAAGTTTCTTTAAAAGTAATTCAACTGTTATTCTTGTCCCTTTTATTACTGGTTTTCCCAGCATTATACCCGGGTTACTTTCGATTCTGTTTAAGTGATTCATAAATTAAGGATTAATTATTTATTTCAATAAAAGCATTTTTTTTGAAATTGTAAATTCATTTGTTTCTAATTTGTAATAGTAAACTCCTGTTGGATAATTACTTCCGTCAAAAGTTATTTCGTAACTACCTTCCTTCAAATTCTCATCAACTAAAGATTCTATTTTCTTTCCTTCAGAATTATAAACCGTAAGTCTTGTAAAAGTTGTTTTGGAAATATCAAAACCAATTTTTGTATTTGGATTAAATGGGTTTGGATAATTTTGAGATAAAGAAAATTCAGACGGTACTTTATCTGAGATCATATTTAAATTAGTCAGGAGTCCTCCGCCATTTGTTGTTTTAAAAATTTTATTACCGACTGCCCATCCGGTTTGAGAATTTACAAAGTAAGCTGATTTAAAGAATAAGTAAATATATGGAACAAACGATGAATACCAGCTTAATCCCGAGTTCGTAGTTTTATATATCGAATAATTTCCACTACCTTCACCCACTGAATATCCTGTGTCTTGATTTACAAAATAAGTGTTGTAAGGACTAAAGAATAGTCCCCCTAAACAATTCCAATTTAAGCCGCCGTCTGTCGTTTTTAAAATTCCAAAATTCAATGGAGTTGAGCAATTGAACGCAAATCCTACTAATGTATCGGTGTAATATATACTTGTACCGAAATAAAAGTCCTCAATATTGTGGTCATTCCAAGTTAGACCAAAATCAGTGGAATTTATCATGATCGGAATTCCTACAGGATATACTGGATGGCTTTTCTGACCGATTGCCCAAATAAAATTTTCGTTTATGTAACTCATAGAATAAAAGCAAGCCGATGTATCCGAAAAAGTTGAAACCCAATTTACTCCGGAATTTGTAGTCTTTAGTAATGTCCCTTTGCTACCAGCTGTGAATCCTGAGCTTGTAGATCTAAATACAATTGAATATAGATTAGATATTGTTTGACTAGTTAAAGCCTGCCAAGCATTTCCACCATCGGTAGATTTCAAAATTATTCCGGAATCTCCTGCGATATATATCGTCGAAGGATAAATTATTGACATCGAATTTAAATTTTTAGTTGTTCCACTATTCAAAAGAATCCAATTAGATCCACCACTAGTTGTTTTCAAAATCATTCCGTTCATTCCTACTATTATACCAGTGCTTTCATCAAAAAATTTAACATCATTAGAATAATTTCCTGATGGAGATTGCTGTTCAAACCATCCTCCTGTGAGTTGAGCATTCGCTAAATTAATCAGAAAAAAATTAAGAAGTATAATAGAAAGTATTAAACCTATATTTAATTTTTTCATAACTTGATTCACTTACAAATAACATAGAGACAATTTCTTAATTCGCATATTCAATATTCTCTTCTTTCAATAACTCCATTCCCTTAAACTTCAGCAGGAGCTGCGCTACAGTCACAACGTCCTTCTGACAATAAGTTTTTATTCTGTCAAGATTTTTTTCTTTCCAGTAAATGCTTCCTACCTGGCTTCCGTCTATGTCGTCTTTCGGTGAATTGATCCCGAATAAAGCCGCAAGTAATTTTAATGAAGTATAACTTTTAAAATCACCGAACTTCCACAGATCCATTGTATCAAGAAGTCGTACTTCCCACGGCTTCTTACCCGAATTATCTAAAATAAAAGGAATAGGAACTCCGTTTATAAGACATCTTCTTGCAATATATGGAAAATCAAATTCTTTACTGTTATGTCCGCAAATAATATGCTCTTCTTTATAATAATTATTATTAAGCATTTCCGAAAATTCCGTCAGCAAAAGTTTTTCATCATGACCGTGATAAGATTTCAATCTGAACTTCAGTTCGCCGCCGTCATTATAAAAAGCTCCGGCGCTTATGCAGATTATTTTCCCGAATTCAGCGTATATCCCTGCGCGCTCATAAGTATCAGACGCAGTAACATTATCCTTTATGTGGTTTTTCATCTTATGTTCCCAATGCGGCTTCCAGCTTTCCGGCATTTCATCAAATGAGCCATGCTGCGGAACAGTCTCAATATCAAGAACCAATACATTTTTTAAATCTAAGTTGTCAAGCATAATATCTCCTTTCGTAATCGTAAATTATTAATTATCATTTGAGGTCAATTGTTGTTTTCCATGCTCGTTCCCAAACTCCGTTTGGGAACGCAATTGATAGCGAAACGCTGTTTCGCAGAACATCATTTACTGAAGTAACTCTTTTAATTTTTTTAAATCATTTGTCGGCAAATTACACTGATAATTCTCGCAAACATATACTTTTACTTCAGCAGAACCGTTAACTATGTTTTTGATAAACGGCGATATTTTTTCCAGCTCTTTTGATGAATGCAGAAACACTTTATTAGGAATAAATAAATCGTCAACGCACTTTATTAATTCTTTTGTCTTATCATTTCCGATTTCCCCGTTGATGATTATTTCTTTCGGTGAATAAAGCATAAAGCTTAATGCACAAAGCATCTGCGGACTCGAGAAAGGCAGCCGGTTCAAATCGCTTGTGTACAGTCCCAAACTGTTTTCAGCTTTCTCAATTAAAATCTTATCATCAGTCATATATCCAATCCGTAAAAGATTCATAACTTGAATCGAATTTCCGGACGGCTCTGCCCCGTCATAGATATCTTTTGTTTTCAAAAAAACATCTTTGGTCTCATTTCCAACATCAAAGAATCCTCCGTTTTCATTGTCATAAAATTTTTCGATGGTAATTTCATTCAGATCAATAGCGAATTCCAAATACTTAATTTCAAATGTAGTTTCATACAAATCAAGTAACCCGTTAATCAAATAAGCATAGTCTTCCAAAGTCCCGTCAAATCTAGCTTCACCGTCCCTGAATCTGTGAAGAAGAATCTTCTTATCTTTATCGTAAAGATTCTTTCGAATAAATTCAACTGTCTTTATTACTGAATTTAGATACTCTTTCTTTTCAGTAACTTTATAAATATTTGCCAATGCAGAAATCATCAGCCCGTTCCAAGAAGTGAGAATCTTGTCGTCGAGATGCGGCTTCGGTCTTTTATTTCGTACCTGTAATAGTTTCGTCCGGCTTTCGTCAATTATTTTGGCAATCTCTTCAGGAGTTTTATCGAAATGTTTGGCAGTTTCAAATATGTCATTCGCAATGAAAAGAACATTCTTTGTTCCGAAAACTTCATGTGGATCATTGATCGTATTTCCGTGCTTGTCTATTCCAAAATAGAAATCAAAGATCTTTGAATCATCTGTTCCGAGAATTTCATCGATCTCATCTTTCTGCCAGAGGTTATAAGCGCCTTCTTTTTTTTGGCCTGAATTGTTTCCAGCCGGCAGACTCTCGGCATCTTCTGCGGAATAAAACCCACCGTTCTTGTTTTGAAGATTCTCCAAAACATATTGAGCAATATCTTCGGCTACAAATAAATAAAACTTATTCTTGGTAACGAGATAAGTATTTACATAAGTTGTGATCAGCTGAGCCTGGTCATAAAGCATCTTTTCGAAATGAGGCACTCTCCAGATATTATCAACCGAATAACGGTGAAAGCCACCTGCGAGATGGTCATATATTCCGCCTTCATACATTTTTTTTAAAGTAAAAGTCACCATATCAAGTGCTGCAAAATTTTTTGTATGGTAATAATAATCCAGAAGAAAATTATAAACTACGGGACGGGGAAACTTATTTCCGCTACCGAACCCTCCGTATTCTTCATCATATATTTTTTGAATAGTTTGAAATGCGTTTTCTAAAATACTCTTATCTAGTTTATTATCTTCATCATTACTATCAGCTTTTGTATCAATTGCATTTTGCAGATTATCAGTTATCTTTTCGCTGCTTTCAATTACATCTTTTTTCTTATTAGTCCAGACATCATGTATTTGCGTAATGACATCTTCAAAACCGGCTCGGCCGTATTTAGCTTTCGGAGGAATGTAAGTTGCACCGTAAAACGGTTTTAATTCAGGAGTGAGAAACATGCTCATCGGCCATCCGCCCGAACCGGTCATTGCCTGAAGCGCATTCATATATACTCTGTCAACATCAGGTCTTTCTTCACGATCAACTTTCATATTTACAAAATATTCATTCATCAACTTTGCAATCTCCTCATTCTCAAAAACCTCTCGTTCCATCACATGACACCAGTAACATGTCGAATATCCGACTGAAAGAAAAATAGGTTTATTTTCTTTCTTCGCTAATGCAAAAGTATCTTCATTCCATGGATGCCAGTCGACGGGATTGTGAGCGTGCTGAAGAAGGTAGGGGGATTTTTCGTTGATGAGGCTTTAGTATTTTTCATAAATTGAATTTACGAAAATTCGATTTTGATGAAGTGGATTTATTTGACCTGAAAATTATAATATTATTGTTGACTTGCCTTTTTCTAATTTAGAAGAAATTTGTTCAAACTTTGGGATTAGAGGCGAGAGTAATTCAATTTTATTTCTGGCAACTGTAAAAACTACAACAGCAATGTTAAAAGAATTTAAGTTTTGTTGATATTCCAATTTTTTATCAACTGTCAGGAAAACATCAAAATTATTTTCAACCGCGGCTTTTAACAAATTCCCATTTTCCAAACTTTTCCATCCCATTTCGGAAACTGAGAACACATCAAATTCTTTAAGTAACTTTTTCAATCTAACAGGAAGACACTCATCAAGCAAAATCTTCATTTTGACAAGGTATTTTCAATCAATAATTCTTCCGCTGATTCCAATAAACCGATTGCTTGTTCTTTGGTTACAGAGGGAAAATCTTCTAAGAATAATTCGATTGTTTCACCGGTTTCGATGTAATCAAATAAATTTTTAATGGGAACTCTCGTTCCGTTAAAAACCGGTTCACCGCTTAATATCTCGGGATCAATATTTATTATTTTATTTGTCACCATTTTATCCATTTTTAATTTCCTTAGTAAACATAACAATATTTTATATTTACTCAAATATTAAAATTTCTGCGATTTTGTTTAATTTGTATTTTAGACAGAAGAATTTGTATTAAAAATTATCGCCGGTTATAAAAATTATTATTGATTTTTAATGGGGGGTAATTTGTAAAAGTTTTTTAAAAATTAAAAGAAAGGAAAACAAATTATGAAAAAACTATTTCTTATTTTTTTCTTATCAATTTCAACTTCAATTTTTTCTCAGGGAAATTTTACGACAGAATGGGATGAGTCCTCAGGGGATTGAACTTTGTACAAATTGGTAAATTAGATGTAAATTCAAATGTAATGTATATAATTCTTAAGAATTCAAACAGCTATCAAATATATAAAGCAGACAGTTATTCACAGGTATATTTCTTTCACCAGCACTTATAATCCATATTTTATAGTTAGCAATTGGTGGAGAAAGACAGGGGAATAATATGATTGAAGTAGATAAATTTGACGTAAACGGAGATGGAGTAAATGAAATTATTGGAACCAGTCCAAGTTCTAGTTCAGGAACTGAAATAATTAATCCTGTAAATGGAAATATACTATTCCAAATTCCATCAGCATATTTGAAATCCTTGGTTGATATTGATGATGATGGATATGTAGAATTAGTCACACTTTCATTTGGGAGAATAACAATAACATCGACTCCTGCTCAAACTGTCTCTATTAACAACCAAAATGAAATCGTAAAAGACTACGAACTAAAGCAAAACTATCCAAACCCTTTCAATCCAAATACAACGATAGAATATTCACTGAATAAAAACTCAGATGTCAAAATAATTATTTATGACATGCTTGGAAAAGAAGTAAATACATTGATTAAACAGAAACAGATTTCCGGACATATAAACTAAATCTTAATGCAAGCTCACTTTCATCCGGGACTTATTTTTATAGTTTGATTGTAGATGGAGTTGTTGATTCTAAGAAAATGATTTTGATCAAGTAAATATTAATAACCCAGACAGGGTTATTCTGATCTAATCAAATTAAATTCTTGTAATCCTTGTAATCTCATCTCATATTACTTAGTTTGTAAAGGTAAGAATTATTATATATTGAATTTAAGAATTGTTAAATTGGAATGATGAGTTTTAAAGAAGTAATTAAAATTATCAAGGAAGATGGATGATATTTTGTAAGGCAAGTTGGAAGCCATCAGGAGTATCATCATAAAATTAAGAAAGGAACTGTCACAGTTGCGGGGAAACCGAATGATGATGTTCATCCTAAAACTTTAAAAAGTATTTTAAAGCAAGCTCAAATAAAAAAGTAATCATGAAAAAAGAATATCTAATAATCATAGAGAAAGGGAAAAATAATTTAAGCGCTTATGTTCCGGATTTGTCCGGATGCATTGCTACGGCGAGTACGGAAAAGGAATTACTTAAGTTAATGGAAGAGGGAATTGAACTTCATATTTCAGATATGAGACAAAGAGGCTACAGGATACCTTCACCAAAAACAAAGGCATTTAAAATCGAAACTGCTGCTTAAAATAAAAAAACCTCACAGTCGTAAAGACCTGTGAGGTTACACAAATTAATTAAAACAATTCACATCTTAGTTACCTTGCCCATACCATTGACATTCAATTCTTTTACTACTGCATTGCCTTTATAAGAAACATTGCCGATTCCGTTGAGATTAATGTAAATTTCCTTGCTCGAATTTACTTCTGCATTACCGACTCCGTTGCTTTCTATTCTTAAAATTTCCGCCGAAAGGTCCTCGGCTTTTATGTTACCGACTCCGTTATGATCTATTGAAACATTTGTAATTTTTCCTTTTAAAGTCAGATTGCCGACAGAATTAACATCGGCTATAAGTTTATTGCATCTCAAATCAAGATAAGCGCTTCCGACTCCTCCGTTGTCAAATGTCAAATGTTCGAGATTGAGCTGATTCTGTGTTTCAATTTTTCCGACTCCGTTTGTTTCAAGTTTATTAATATCTATCAATGTTACATACACATTCATCTTCGTTGGCTTATCCATGTCGGCTTCGTCCTTGTTTTTTATCACCAGAGAATTGTCATTTACAAAGGTTTCGACATAGGGCTGCAGGTTCTTATCCGTTTCGACTACAATTGATTCATAGCTTCCCTGTGAAAGGTAAACATTTATAACTCCTTCCGTTATAATTCCATCGAAAGAGCCTATGCTTCGGGTTTCCCGGACTACGTCCCCGTTACCTTTTATTTTCTGAGCATGTGCATTTACATATGACATTAAGATTATGAATGAAAGGAAGAGATAGAGTGAGTTAAAATTTTTCATGGTGATTATTTTTAGATTTATAAAATTTTTTTAAGATAGTTCATTAACGAATTGAGGTAAATTTAGTTACACATATTTTAACGGCTAATTAAATAATGATTCGAAAATCTCTTGCCGGTAAAATTATTTATTGCGATAGTTAGCCAGCCGCATTTCCAAAAAAGATTCAAAATCAAAATCACTATAATCGGAAATCATATCGAACATCTCTTCTGATTTTATTTTTTCACCTTTTCTGTTGTAAATTTTTCCCAGCTCAAAATATGAATGGGGGACAATCCATTTTTCTTCATCGGGATCAAGGCGGGTACACCTGATGAAGTATTCACGTGCCTTATCAAAGTCTTTAGAGTATTCATAAGCTACGCCTGCATCATAATAGAAGCGGCTCCTGTCATCATCCGAATCATATTTATTTATGATATTTGAGCTCACCATCTCGTTATACAATTCAACTGCTTCATTGATATGATTGGATTCCCGGAGATTCATTGCCTTAATCAATTGTATGTCGATATCCCTCAATGGCTGTTTGATCATTTTCCTTGCCAGTCTGTAAAAAAATTTATCAAGCTCGCCGTCCCGTTCTTCAATAAAATTATTTCGGACGCTTTTATATTTTTCCAGTGCTGTGCTTCTGTTGCCGGTCAGTTCGTAAGAAACTCCGAGAGTAAACAAATATACATTGTACCTGTCTTCGGGATTTACGTATTTCATAAATTCTTCAAGAAACGGAATAGCATTTTGATATTCATTTAATCTGAAGTTAGCAATACCCATGACAGCGCTTGCGGATTTTTTTATTTCATCCTGCAGGGAATACTTATTATAACTTAATGCTTTACCGGCTTCATCGATTGCCTCATTGACTGAACCATATTGTAAAAGCAAACCTGAATAAAGAACTTTAAAAAATGCACTTTGAGGATATTCTTCTGTTAATTCTCTGGAGTAATTTAATGACTGTCTGTTATCGTCTTCTTTCTCCTTTATTGAAAAGATCGAAAGGCAGACTTTTGATTCCACTCTTGTGTATTTTCCCTTTTGTAATGAAATGTTCAGATATTGAATTCCTTCCTTTAGATTACCGTCGAATCCAATTAATGAAAGAAGCCATTGAAATTTGCCGGGAACCAGTCCAATAGCAATCTTATACAAACCCAGTCCCATATAGGCATCATAATAGTCCGGTTTCATTTCAATAAGACCGGACAAAATTCTGTACCCTTCATTTCCGTTTGAAGCGGCGCTGATCAGATTCTTGTCAAGACTTAACATCAACAGCGACCGGTAACTGTGAGACATGCCCTTATAATATAGTGCGTCATAATTATTTTCATTTTTATCCAGAATGGTCTCAGCCCGTTCAATTACATTTTCGGAAAGCACGGAGTATTTTTCAAACATGTTTTCATTGCGTGAAGGCAAAGCTCTGAAAAAATACAGAAGGGACTCGTAAAAGTATCCTTTCAGATCATCCGGATTGGTTTTTTGAAACTGCTTAAATTTATTTTCAGCTTCATCAAATCTCAAATTATAGACATCATCAAGAGCGTCTAAGATTTCTGTGTCGTCCGGCATGCCGGACTGCGCAAAGTCAGTATTAAGAAAGGATAAAAGGAATAAGAGGCAATAAATATATTTCATTGTTAGAATGCGGTGATTTATTTAAAACAAACCGATATCCGTTTCATCATGTTCCCGCGACGTAACATGTAATCGAATTCAAACCGGTATATTAATTTTGTGTAAAAAGATTAAACTTTAGCTTTTTTTTAGCCATTTGTGTTTTTATATTTGCAATTATATAATTAAAATAAAATATGTCAAAAATAATTTTTGAAATAAACTACAACATCTATCCCGAGAAGAGAGATGAATATCTGAACACAATCAGTGAATTAAGACAAAACATTATAGAAACAACAAACAGCAATTATTCTGTTTATGAGAATAAAAAGAATCCGAACAATTTTACTGAATTGTATATCTGCGAAAACGAAGAAGAATTCGAATCAATGGAAGACAATCAGAGCGATGAGTCAGTTGAATTAACCCAAAAACTATTTGATGATTTTATTAAGGATAAAAAAGTCAGCTATTCAACAAAATACGAAGTTTAAATTATTTAATTTTAGAAAATAATTTTTTAACAGAAAGAGTAGTTATATTTCTAAACTACTCTTTTTTATTTACATCCTATAATCAATATGTCACCCGCGAAAAAAAATTTTAAGGATCTGATTTTGAATTTTAAACTTAAGAATCTGAGTCTTGAGTCCGGAAACGGAATAAAGCTTCTCATAGTATTTTCTACAATTGTCTGTTTGTTCTTAATGCTTCCCAGTTATAAGAGCATAGAATCGGATTTTGAAGTCGGAACGATCTGGTCGAGTGAAGACCTGATCGCCCCGTTTACATTTCCTGTTTATAAAGATGAAAAAGAATATGAACAGGAGAAGCAGGACGTGATCAGAAATATTGCAATGTTGTTTGATAAAATTGACAGCGACGGGAGCCTGAATGACAGTCTTGCAGAATTTGAGGAGTCAGTGATTAAGATCTTGTCAGATGCAGCTGTATTGGAAAGGAATAAGGACGGATACATAAATTCTGAAAGCATGGATAAAGAAAAAGAGCAGCTCGGTGTAAAGCTGACTTTTCCGGAATGGGAAAAACTGTTCCAGATCTACAAGAATGAAAAAGGAAGTGACATAAATATCACGTTCAATAAATTTATTTCAATTGTAAACCAGTCGATCCTGGATGCTTCAAACAATGATATTATAAATTTCGACAAATCAAAAATAGTCTCAAAAAAGATTTCGGTAAAAAAGGAAAATTCAAAGCTTCAGACAGATTACAGATATTGATAATGTCCTGGATAAGAATGAAGTGACTAATTGGCTGAAAAATAAGTTTGCAACGGAGATAAAGGATTCGCTTCTTGTTACAGCTGCAGAAAAGATTTCGGCATCACTTTGTTCAGTGAGAATCTTTTGTTTAATAGTGAGCTTACAAATCTTGAAACACAAAACAGAATAGAGCAGATTCCAAAAACCATCGGAATTGTAAAAGAAAATGAAAGGATAATCAGCAAGCATGATCCTGTCAACCGGTTCACAAAGATGAAGCTTGATTCCTACAAAAAAATCCGGCTGGAAAAACTCGGGGTAAGGGATTTGCTTTTAGAACAGATCGGAAAATTATTTACCGTTATAATTTTGATAATAATACTTTCTCTTTTCCTGTATTACATAAGACCTGAGATCTATAAAGATAATCTAAAGCTAATAATAATTTCATCTTTGATTTTGATCGAAGGGTTTGTTGCATTTATCAGCCTGAAGGTGGATGTTAACGCTCCGGTTGAACTTCTGGTTTTTGTTCCGGTAGCTTCGATACTGCTTACAATAATTTTTGATTCCAGATTAGCTTTTTATACTGTGACTGTGATTTGCTTTATCGTAGCGGCAATCAGGGGAGGTGATTTTTCGATCGCATTCATTTCATTCTGCGGCTCGGTACTTGCAATTTTCAGCGAAAGGGACATAAAGAACAGGTCACAGATATTCCGTTCATTTTTCTTCATATTGATTGGCTTTACTTTTTCAATACTTGCAATCAATCTTGTAAGAATTGAGGACACTCAAAAACTGTGGATGAAACTATTGTTCGGCGGAATTAATGCTATCATGTCACCGATAATTGCCTACGGACTTTTGATCTTTTATGAAAGAGTGTTCAAGGTTACTACTGATCTTACGCTTCTTGAATTATCGGATTTCAATCATCCTCTGCTGAAGGAATTGTCTTCAAAAGCTCCCGGAACTTTTCATCACAGCATTATAATGGGAAATCTGTCCGAGGCTGCTGCAGAATCAATACGGGCAAATCAGACACTTGCGCGGGTCGGATGTTATTATCATGATATAGGGAAGACTCTCAAAGCCGCAGTATTTTATTGAGAATCAGCTGGATCAGAATAACAAGCACAATGAACTGAATCCGAGTATGAGCACAAAAATAATTATTTCTCACGTCAAGGACGGAATTGAACTTGCAAAAAAATATAAGCTCCCTCAGGAAATAATTGATTTCATTCCTATGCATCACGGGACCACACTTGTTTCATATTTTTATGACAAAGCAAAAAATGCAGCAAAGGAAGAAATCAGAGATTATAGTTACAGATATCCCGGTCCAAAGCCGCAGACCAAAGAGACAGGCATTGTAATGCTTGCGGATGCCATAGAGGCAAGCACCAGAACAATTGAAGAACCGATCTCCGCAAAAGATTGAAAATAAAATTAAAGAAGTGATCAGAAACAGATTTATGGAAGGTGAGCTTGATGAATGTGATCTGACATTGAAAGATCTTACAAAGATCAAGGAAAGCTTTCTGAAAATACTTGTCGGAATTCATCACCACAGGTTAAAATATCCCGATAAAAACCAGCTGGAGCTGGTTGCAGACCCGAAGGAAACGCTCATTCCCGGAAATGAAAATAAGTAGTGTAATTTATGAATGAAGAATTTGAGCTGAATAAAAAATTATTCATAAATTATCTTAAGAACAGAAAAATCACTTTCCGAAAATACCATCGCCTCTTACTCGATTGACATAGATAAATTTCTGTTCTATGCCGGTAATGTCAAGCTTATTTCAAATATTAAATCCATTAATGAAGATGTGATCTCTGATTTTCTGAATTACGTCAGCATCCAGGGAAACAAGTTTGAACTTAAGTATTCATCAAAAACGGTTTCAAGATTTATTTCTTCATTAAAATCCTTTTTTAAATATCTTGAGTCCGAAGAGATTGTGAGTTCAAATCCGCTTGGAAATATTCATTTGCCAAAAAGCTCAAGACTATTGCCGGAGATTCTTTCAGTTGAAGAAATAGAATTGCTGATGGGATTTCCGGATATTAATGACAGGCTTGGATTGAGAGACAGGGCTTTGATGGAAACAATGTATGCAAGCGGATTAAGAGTGAGTGAAGCCATAAATCTTGAAATATCAAATGTTTTTTTTGAGGAAGGATTTCTCAGAGTAATTGGTAAGGGTTCAAAAGAAAGAATTGTCCCGATTGGAAATACTGCTTTAAAATTTATTTCAAAATATATTAATGAAAGCAGAAGCCTGCTTAAAAACAAAAATTCAGATAATTATGTTTTTCTTAATTTCAGAGGAACTAAGCTGTCAAGAATGGGAATACTAAATATCATCAAAAAATATTGTCAGGAATCGGGGATTAAGAAAAGTGTTCATCCGCATACTTTGAGACATACATTTGCAACACATCTCCTGCAGGGAGGAGCCGACATCCGGATAATTCAGGAAATGCTCGGGCATTCGGATATTTCGACAACTCAAATCTATACTCACATTGATAAAGATTATATTATTGAGGTGCATAAGACATATCATCCGAGAGCGTAATCATTAAAATTGATAAATTGAATAAATGTCTTATAATGCTTATATTTACGGCAATTAAATAAACTATTAATATTAGGAGAAATAAAAAATGAGTTTGCTCAAAAGAATTTATTTGGTTATTAATTTCAGTGTTATATTACTTCAGTTTCATTTCATTATATGGGTTGTGCTTCAGCAGAATCACAACAGGAAAGCTTGCATTTCAGCAGCAGGATTTCAAAAAAGCTGAAGAAGAGTTAAAGAAGGGCTTACAGGTTGATCAAAACGGATGATGAGGGATGGTATATGCTGGGTTATTCTCAGATACAACTTGGAAAATATGATGATGCCAAGAATTCATTTGCCGAATGTAAAAAATTATCCTCCAATTACAATGACAAGATCACCGCTTTCTGGGTTGAAAAATTTAATGCCGGAGCGGATTCATTCAAGAACGGGATAGATGCGGAAACAGAAAAGATTCTGTAGGAGCACAAATCAATTATAAAAATGCATTAAACTCTTTTGAAGCATCTTATGCCATAAATCCTGACAGCCTGAAGTCACTTAAAGCTATCGGAGAAACTTACCTTGCATTAGGTGAAAATGAAAAGGCAATAGAAATTTTCAATGAAATACTTTCCAAATCCAGCACAAAGGAAGACGCTGAAAAAGTTGCTGCAATTCTTTTTGAATCCGGGCTTGGAATGATACAGATTAATAATTATGCCGATGCAGTTCAAATATTTAAAAGCATTGTTAACATTCCGGCTTTGCCTAAAGACGATCCCTATTATGAAACCTCCGCTTACAATGTCGGCTTAGCACTTGCAAAATGGGTGAGTCGATGAGAACAACAGATGAAAACAGCGACTACAAAGCAAAATTTTCGGAGGCACTGATATATCTTGAACCTCTGTCAGTATCTTCAAAAAATAAAAAGCTGGAACCTCAGGTCTGGGAATTGCTTGTTTCTGTGTATGCTAATCTGGGAATGAATGATAAGGCTCAGGATGCATTAACCAAAAAAGATGCTCTTAAAGGAAATAATTAATTAATTGGAACAATCTAATCAAATCAGACAATCAAATTCGGGACGATGGTTCTGGGGTATATTTATTTCTTTAATTGTAATTGCAATTTTGTTTGCCGGTTTTAGTTTTTTATTTCTATCGAAAGTGATAATGAACTCCGACAGGTATGAAATAGAAACCGGAAAAGGGAACGGCAAGATTGCTGTTGTCGAACTTGAATTTACAATATTATCCTCCGGGTCAATTGTCCGTCAGTTTAAGAAATACGGTGAAGATAAATCCATCAAAGCAATAATACTTCAAGTGAATACGCCCGGTGGCGGAGTAGCTGCTTCGCAGGAAATGTACGAGGCAATCAGAAAAACAAGAGACGGGGGAAAGCCCGTCATTGTTTCTATTTCCTCTCTCGGAGCAAGCGGCGGCTATTATGCATCATGCGGGGGAAGCGTCATTGTTGCTGATCCCGGTTCTCTTGTCGGAAGTATCGGAGTAATAATGAACCTGATGAATTTCAAAGACCTTGCGGAAAAAATTGGTGTAAGCCAGACAATAATAAAAAGCGGTGAACTTAAAGATGCAGGAAATCCTTTACGGGATATAAATGAAACTGATAAGGAATATTTCCAGAATATAGTCGATGATTCTTATGACCAGTTTTTAAATGTGGTCTCAAGAGAGAGAAAGATAGATAAGGAAAAACTTAAAGAAATATGCAAACGGCAGAGTCTTTACGGGCAGGCAGGGAAAAGAAAACGGGCTCGTTGATTCATTGGGTACATTTGAAGATGCAGTAAGAATAGCAGCTGAAATGTCCGGCATAACAGGTGAGCCGACAATAGTCAAAGAGCGCGAAAGAGTTTCTCTGATTGAAAGAATTATTGATGGTTATACTCACAGTGATCTGGAATCAATAACCGAGGAACTAAAGAATGAATTTGTAAATCAACCCCTTTTACAATATAAATTTGAATATTAATTTTCATAAAACGGAATTTTAAATGACACGGGCTCAGATTGCAGCAGAAATTTCCGGAGCAACAGGACTTAGCAAAAAGGAAACGGAAATTGTCGTTGAAGGATTTATAAGCTGCATAATAAATTCATTCAAAAGAAATGAGTCTGTTGAAATAAGAGGCTTCGGTACTTTTAAAAATAATATTAAACATCCCCGAATTGCACGTAATCCGAAGACGGGTGAAAAAATATCTCTCGGAAAAAGATTTATTCCAATGTTTAAAGTTTCAAAAGATTTTAAGAAAATAGTTCAGGACGAATTGTCCGGAGTCAAACAGTAAAAATTCATGAATTAAAATTAAATTATCTCAAGAAAGGAAATATAATTAATGCCCTGCGGTAAAAAAAGAAAAAGACATAAGATGTCAACTCATAAAAGGAAGAAAAGATTAAGAAAGAACAGACATAAGAAGAAAATCAGATAGCTTTTCTTAACCGTCAGAATCAAATCCGGCGGTTATTAAAAATTCATTTCCATCTTTTTAGAAATTCCAAAACTTTAGCCTTTCCGAGAATCTCTGCTATTAACGGCAACTCAGGACCGTTTTCACTTCCTGTAAGTGCAATCCTGACAGGCTTAAATAAAAGTTTTCCTTTTATTCCGGTTTCCTTCTGAACTTCAGACATTGCCGACTTATATTCGTCAGACGTTATTTCATCCATTCTTTCAAATTTCCCGGCAAGAACGCTAAAAACCTTTTTACTGCTTTCAGTTGATATTATTTCCTTAAGGTTTTCGTTTTCCAGCTTAACTTCCTTTTGAACAAATATTTCTGACTGCTTCGGAATTTCGTCAAGCTTATTTAAATATACTCTGATTGCCGAAAGAATTTTTTTAACTTTATTGATATCAGATAAATCAACTCCGGTATTTTCAAAATAGGGAAGAGCGATCTCCGTAAGCTTATCAATATCATAATTTTTTATGTATGCATTGTTCATCCAGTTAAGTTTATCCGGATTGAATACTGCTCCTGAAGACTGGACTCTTTCAAGCGTAAATCTGTTTACCAGATCCTGCATATTGAAAAATTCTTCTTCTTCACCTTCTCCCGGATTCCAGCCGAGAAGAGAAATGAAATTTATCAGCGCCTCTTTTAAATAACCCTTTTTCATATAGTCCTCGACTGCAACATCACCCTGTCTTTTGCTTAATTTTGTCTTGTCCCTGTTAAGTATCAGGGGAACATGCGCCATCTTCGGGATTTCCCAGTCCAATGCCCTGTAGATCAAAATATGTTTTGGCACGGAAGTGACCCATTCTTCGCCGCGGATAATATGTGTGATCTTCATCAAATGATCATCTACAACATTTGCCAGATGATAGGTAGGAAACCCATCGGACTTCAAAAGTATCTGGTCGTCAATAATATTTGTTTCGATCTTTATTGTTCCTTTTATCATATCATCAAATTTTATTTCCTCTTCAAGCGGGACTTTAAGCCTGATCACAAAGGGCTTTCCGTTCTTAAGATTATCTTCGACTTCCTCTTCGCTTAAATCCCTCGCGCGCCTGTCATACATTGTTTGCCTTCCTTCAAGCTGCTGAAGCTTCCGCATTTCATCCAGTTCTTCCGGCGTGTCGAATGCATAATAAGCTGCGCCTTTTTTCAGAAGCTCATTACAGTATTTATTATAGATGTCCAGTCTTTGAGATTGATAGTAAGGTCCGTATTTTCCGCCCTGCTCAGGTCCCTCGTCAAATTCTATTCCAAGCAGGCTCAGATTATTAATCAGATTGGATACTGCACCTTCAACTTTTCTTGTCTGATCCGTATCTTCAATCCGTAATATGTTTTTTCCGTTGTGATGCCTTGCGAAGAGATAATTGAACAAAGCGGTCCGTAACGAACCAATGTGAACAAATCCTGTTGGTGACGGAGCAAACCTTACTCTGACTGTATCGCTGATATTCTCCATTAAATGTTTTATGTGTTGTTAATGATAATTACAAACTCGCCTTTGGTTTTAAGGCTCTGATTAATAATTGATTTTATTTTCCCCCTGATTATCTGCTCAAATTTTTTTGTAAGCTCTCTCGATAATGAAATCTCTTTGTTGCCGAAAATTTCATGAATGTCTTTTAATGTTTTGTATATTCTGAAAGGGGATTCAAATATGATTATTGGCATTTTGATTTCCTTTAAATCCTGAAGCAGATGTTTGTCTTCCTTTCTTCTGCGGAAGAAAACCCTGAAAGTAAAATTTTTTTGTGGAAAAACCTGACAGCACTAATGAATGCATAAGCGAGCTTGCCCCGGGAACGGAGATAATGTCTATGCCTTCTGAAATACATCTTGAAACAAGTAAATTTCCGGGGTCGGAAATTCCCGGTGTCCCGGCATCTGAGGTCAAAGCAACGGATTTGCCTTTTTTTAATTCATCTATTAAATAATCAAGCTTCGAAGACTCAACCTGTGAGTAGTAGCTCACGGTCTTATTATGAATGTCATACTGTCTTAGCAGGAAATTCGTAACACGCGTATCCTCACATGCGATCAGATCAACGTTCTTTAAAATAAATATCGCCCTGAAGGAGATATCTTCGAGATTTCCTATCGGAGTTGATACAATGTAAAGAGCGCCTTTCTTTATTTCAATTTCAGAAATCTTACCGGAATATTTATCATAAACCGCACTTACTCTTTCATTCAATGGTATTGCTTTGTTTTTGCTAATCTATTAAGAATTATATTATTTATATTTAAAATAATCATTTTGAAAAACATAATAAATTTAGAATTTAATGTTAGTGATCGGTAAAAATCCTGTTCTCGAAACTTTAAAGTCCCATCCAAAAGATTTTAATAAGATAATACTTCTTAAGAAAGTTAAGCCGGATAACAAGCTGAAAAGTATTGTAAACATTGCCGGTGACAACGGCATTAACATCGTCTATCTGAATTATTTCGAATTCAAAAATTTTTTTGATAATAAAAGCAAAGAGGAAGGCGTTGACCAGGGTGTAATCGGATTCATAAAAGATTATGAATATAAGTCACTAAGAGACATAGTCGAGGATAATAAGAAAATCACAAATCCTTTGATATTGCTGCTCGATCAGATTACAGACCCTCATAATCTCGGCGCAATAATCCGGTCAGCCGTGTGCCTCGGTGCGGACGGAATTGTGATTCCCAGGCATAACTCAGCCGAAGTAAATCATACAGTTATTAAAACTTCCTCAGGCGCGGTAAATTATATTTCAATTGCAAAAGAAACCAATCTTTCCAATTCAATCCTGTTTCTGAAGAATAACGGATACTGGATCGCGGGAACTGATCTCCAGGCGAGCAAGACAATTTTTGAAACTGACTTCAGGATTCCGGTTGCATTAGTGGTCGGAAGCGAAGGGACAGGCATGAGAAACAATTTAAAGAAACAATGTGATCTTCTGGTCAGGATTCCGATGGCGGGAAAGATCGGCTCGCTTAATGTCTCGGTGTCTGCCGGAGTTTTCATGTATGAGATATTCAGACAGAAGAATATGAAATGATCACTTATTCCTGCTTGGAGTGGGTATGTTGTACTTTGTCATCAGCTTGTACAAATGACTTCTTTGTATCTGCAGCGCATCGGCTGTTTGTGAAATGTTGTATTTATAATCATTCAGCATTTTAAGAAGAAAGATCTTCTCTGATTCATTCTGGAAATCATTTAATGACATATTTTTATTTAACAGTTCACTGAATTCCTTTGAATGCTTTGAGCCGGGCAGCTCTATGTCATCGTAATCAATTACGTCCTTATCAACAGTTATTATCAGTCTCTCTACTAAATTCTTAAGCTCTCTTACATTGCCGGGCCATCTGAATGAAAGGAACATGCTCTTTGCATTATCACTGAAAATTTTTTTCGGAATATTATTTTCAGCAGACAGTTTTTCGGAGAAGTAATCGATGAGTTCCATTATGTCTTCAGGTCTTTCCCGCAAAGGAGGAAGATTTATCTGAAGAACATTTATCCTGTGATAAAAATCTTCCCTCAGCCTTTTCGATTCAAGCTCTCCGAGCAGGTTTTTATTCGTTGCAAAAATAAATCTCAGATCAAGATGAATGTCTATATTGCTTCCTGCTTTCGTGATCTTATTCGTTTCAATCACATTGAGCAGTTTCGACTGAACTTCATTGGACAGGTTTGAGACTTCGTCGAGAAAAATTGTCCCGCCGTCTGCCTGTTCGAATTTACCGCTGAATGAAATTATCGTTTTCAACTGCTCCGAAAAGCTCCTTGTCTATATTTTCTTCGGAGAGATTAGCACTGTTAATTTCAATGAAAGGCTTATCGGCTCTTTCCGATTCGAAATGAATTTGTCTTGCTACAAGCTCTTTTCCCGTTCCGCTTTCCCCGGTAATGAGAACATTTGAATTCAGCTTTGAGAACTTGCTTACAAGCTCAGATACATTTTTCAGCTTATCACTTTTCCCGATCAGCTTGTTTGATTCGGTAAATTCCCTTCTGACTCTTCTCAGCTCATCCTTTGATTTCTTAAAATCAATCGCATTCTTGATTGTAAGCTTCAGCTCGGGTAAATCCGGAAGAGGTTTCTGAAGAAAGTTATAAGCTCCTTTCTTCGTTGCTTCTACAGCCGTCTCAATAGTGCCGTGCCCTGAGATTATTATCACAACAGAATTTTTGTTTATCTCCATAATTTTATCGAGAACTTCTATCCCGTCCATCTCTCGGCATTTTAATATCCAGAAGTATCAGATCATACTCATTGTTTTTTACTTTTTGAATCGCGCTGAATCCGTTAAGACAGCTGTCTATGAAGTATCCCATTGAACCCAGAACCATGGAAATACTGTCGATGATGCTTTGCTCGTCATCTACAATTAAGATCTTACTCATTTTAATGGCTTAAAATATTTTGAAGATTTGTTGATTCTTAAAAAAATACAAATTTCTTACTCTAACTCTATTACACTCCATGCACTCAACTAACTCTATTCACTAATTCTGAAACAATTTTACCTGACAAAAAACAAAGCGGAACCCCGCCTCCGGGATTTGTATTGCCTCCTGTGAAAAATAAATTATCAAATTTCCTTGATTTATTTTTTGGTCTTTTTAACAATGTATATAATTGAATTTGATGAAAGTCCGTAAATTGAACCGTATTCCGAATTATAATTTCAGAAAAATCATTTGGAGTAAATATTTCGCAAAATTTAATGTGATTTTTTATGCTGTCACCAAATAAAAATTAAAACTGTCAATCTTATCAATAATTTTGTTTTTATATTTATCTTATTTTCTTCGTCCAGTAAAACTTATCACTCAGATACGGCGCATTTACATATACAAACCAGTTCTCGCATCCTGTCGGAGCATCTCCGGGTTCATCTTTTTTCGAAATGGAAATATAAATTGTCATATCGTCTGCCGGAATTTTCTTTTCAAAAATATCTATGAACTCATTTTCATAATCGTCGGAAAATAAAATGTTAAAATGAGAAAGCTCATTAAAGCTTTTATCCATTCCAATCATCATATGCAAATCCCGAACACGACCAGTCATCATTTTAAAGTATTCTTCGCCGCTAAGCTGCATATTATTTGTGAAATTTGAAATTACATAATCGAATCCATTAACTTCAAATGAATTACCGCTGATTTTCAAAATGTAATTTTCGTATCGTCCTTCCTTCATTTTCAATATCCCTTAAGTTCATTTCCGGTATTAATCTTAATATCCGTTTCTTTGCAGAGCTTTTCAAGGATTTTATGATCTTATAAATGCCTCCTTTGACATACCATGCTCCGAATTTATTTTCGACATAAGGAATAATTGAAAAGAACTGCGGAGCAAGATACGGAGATGGAACCGTTATATAGTTGCATATCTGTCCATCAGCTGTTTAAGCTGTCTATCCTTAAAAAATTTATTTGACACATCATTCATTGATTTTCCTGAAATAAATTTTGTAAAGTTCTTTAATCCGTCTTTTGTAATATAATTTCTTATCCTAAATTCATCTTTTAAAAAATTATCCTTGAAAGATCATAAAATAATTTACCGTAATTCAAGAAACTGAAAAAATTATTTTTCTCTGTTCTCTCCGAAAACGTTGTTCAAGCTCCTGTTCCAGATTTGCTCTCATTACAATAAGAATTAAATACTCTTCCGTCACTCCAGAAATATTTGCAGGAGATCTCCGGGTTCGATCAGTTCAAAATAATCATTAATATCTTTCCCTATATTTTTAAAAAAATCAATGATTGCGCTTGGCAATGTTGATCAACTGGGTACCAGTATCAAACCTGAATCCGTCTTTATGGAATTCGTTCATCTTACCTCCGGGCTTTAAGATTCTTTTCAAAGATTTCCACGTCATGACCTTTGTGAGCAAGATAAATTGCACTTACAATTCCGCCTATGCCGGCACCGCACACAATTACTTTTTTCATAGCTCTACAACCGTAACTCCCGAATCTCCTTCATTCCAGTTGCCAAGCCGAAATGATTTTACAGAGGAATTTCCTTTCAGTTGTTTCTTGACTTCTTCCCTAAGTTTACCGCTTCCTTTGCCGTGAATGATACTGACTTCTTTTAGATCCGTTTGAATTGAATCATGAATGAATTTTTCCAGAGCGTCTTCGATCTCATGTGAATATTTTCCTCTGAAGATCAAGCTACAATTCAACTTTCCTGTCATTTATTTCCACAGATGGATTCTGTATGAAAACTCTTTTCGAATTCATTGCGTGATTATTTTTTCAAGATCTGAAATCTTGGCTTTGATCACAAGTCCGTTCATATTTACTGAAGCAATCTCATTTGAAATTTCCATAACTTCACCGGTGGAATGAGTATCCTTAATTCTTACAAAATCACCTTTGATTTTATTTCTTCATTTATACAGTGACTTCTTCCTCACATTATTCCGTTCGGTGATCTTTTCAGCTTCTTCTTGTGAATTCAGTCTTGATTTCCTTTGGAGTGAGCTTGTCTTCACGGATTTCCTTAATTGTTTTTTCAATAAGCTTGTTTGCATCTTTAATAATCTTTTCGGCTTCAAGCTTTGCTTTATATTTAAGCTCTTTCTCATTCTTCTTGAACTCATTTATTTTTTGCTCATAAAGATTTGTCAATCCGGAAAGTCTTGAATTTTCAATATCGGATTTATTCTTTAGGGAATTATACATTTGTTTTGTTTCGTTCAGATCTTTGAGCAGGTCTTCAAGGCGGCTTTCATTCTCGTCAAGATATTTATTGGATTCGGTCAGTATTGATTTCGGGAAAATCAAATTTCTTCGCAATCTCAAATGTAAAGCTTTGTCCCGGAACCCCTGTTATGAAATTAAAATTAGGTGAAAGCGTTTCCACATTAAATTCCAGCGAAGCATTTTCAATCTTGTCTGTGTTATAAGCAAATTCTTTTAATTCACTGTTGTGAGTAGTTACAATTGTAATTGCATTTTTTTCGGAAAGA
The DNA here is from genome assembly GCA_963836395.1 of uncultured Ignavibacteria bacterium. Taxonomy (GTDB): domain Bacteria; phylum Bacteroidota; class Ignavibacteria; order Tepidaquicellales; family Tepidaquicellaceae; genus JAGPCH01. The sequence continues at coordinate 169,294 of CAWIJF010000009.1, forward strand.
TCTTTTAATATTGATGCGGACAGAGCGCTGCCCAGTACAGGGTCGGTTCCGCTCGCGATTTCATCTATCAAGATCAAGCGACTCTTTATCTGCAAGGTCAATAATTTCTTTAATGGATTTCAAATGGGAACTGAAAGTGCTCAGATCATTCTCAAGCGACTGTTCATCACCAATGCTTATGAAAATATTTTTGAATAATCTGAATTCACTTTCCGGATTAACGGGAACAAGAATTCCGGACTGAAGCATCATCTGGATCAGTCCTACGGTTTTTAAAACTACTGTTTTTCCGCCGGCATTCGGTCCTGAAATAACAAGCGTATTATATTCTTTTCCAATGACAAGATTAAGAGGTACAACTTCATTTCGTTTATGGGTCTGAAGAAGAACGGGATGAAATGCGTTTATTAAGTTAAGTCCGGAATCTTTTATCTGCGGCTTGAACGAAATGGTTTCTATGGCATATCTTCCTTTTGCCTGTAAAAAATCAATCTCCGATAAAATATCTAATATTGATCTTAATTTCATCAAGATGCGCGGAAAGCTGAAGCGCAAGTTCACGAAGTATTTTTTCTATCTCCCTCTTCTCTTCAAAGTGAAGCTCCGTTATTTCATTGTTTAGATTAATTGTTTCGGTAGGTTCTATGAAGACTGTTGCGCCGGTTGCAGACGAACTGTGAATTATTCCCGCAACGTTTCTTTTATTCTCCACTTTTACAGGTATTACAAATCTTCCGTCTCTTTGCGTTACAATGTCTTCCTGTGAATATTCTTTTTCAGAAACCTTCTTCAAAATGTTGACGAGTGATTTTCTTAGTCTTTCCGGACTGCGCGTTGATCTGCTTTCTGATCTTATTCAAGGCAGCAGAAGCATTGTCTTTCACTTCACCGTTCTCGTCAATTGTAATTTCAATATTATGCTCAAGTATTTTATCATAGAATAAATTAGTTGTAATTCCATGAATTAATTTAAAGTCATCTCCTTCTTTCTGATTAATATCCGAAATAAGTTTTTTGATTTTTCTCGACACTCTGAGAAATTCAAGTATCCCGAGAAATTCTGCAGGACTTATGAAGTGGCCTTCGATCTTCATCTTGTTGATGGAAGCTCTTATGTCCTTCAGTCCGTCCAGAGGAATGTCCCCGGCAGCATTCAGTATTTCCCGGATCTCAGCAACTTTATCAAGCTCGTTTTCAAGGAGAGCTCTGTCGGTAAAGAAATCAATCTCATCACATTTTTCTATTCCCAGATCGGAATATGTGTGGTGTTTGATACGGTTAATTATTCTTTCGAATTCTAATTTATTTTTTGTCTCCTGAATTTTCATAATGATGTTTGCTGTGTGAATATCAGATTATTCAGCTCCTCATAAAAGTTCTTTGCATCGGGAAACAACTTTATGATGAAGTCATATACCTGCGGGCTTATCCTGACTATATCAGCATAGAACTTCGATTTGGAAACTGTTTCTTTGCTGAATAAATCAAACGACTTAGTAGTAAGTATAAGAAACAAACTTGCTATTATGAGTCCTTTAAATATCCCGAATACGGCTCCGAGAAGTCTGTCAAATGTTTTTGTAACTGAATTTAATCCCGATATCTTGCCTGCAGCATAAACTGAAATAAAATAAATGAACAAAACAATTGCAATAAAAGAAATAAAACTGACGACCTTAGGTTCGAATTTTAAGAAGCTGAAAAAAGAAGTTACACTGTCATTATATCTTGTTGCAATGAATAAACCTGTAATGATTCCCGCCAGTGAAAATATGCTTCGCAGCAAACCGTTTTTCAATCCCAGGAGCGCAGGAATGAGAACCAATATTGATATTATTATGTCGAGAGTATCCAATGTATAAATTTAAAGGGGTGAGATCGTTTGCGGTGTGTGTAGAAATGAGTATATGCGGTTATTCAGGACAATTTGCTTTTCAGAATTTCCTGAATAATCTTTCCGTCGATCTTACCTTTTAATTCCTTCATCACTTCGCCCATGACTTTTCCGAAATCCTTCTGGGAAGTCGCGCCCGTATCAGTCACTATTTTTGTGATGATTTTTTCGGCTTCCTCTTTTGACATTTGTTCCGGAAGATACTCGCTAATTATGTCAAGCTGTGCCTTCTCTTTATCCACAAGGTCCTGTCTTCCCGCATTAGCGAACATTTCGATGGATTCCCTTCTCATCTTTGCCTGTTTTGTAAGCAGCTGAATTTCTTCTTCTTCAGTCATCTCTCGATTCATTCCCGACTTATCCATTTTTAAAATCTCTGCGCGTATTGAACGAAGCGTATCCACTCTTGTATTGTCTTTGGCTTTTAAGGCGGCGTTTAGGTTTTCGTTGATTTTATTTTTTAAGCTCATTTATAATATTAGCTAATTAAGCGATGCTTTATATCTTTCCGACTCGGCATTATATTTTGATTTGGGATAATCTTCCTTTAGCTTGTCAAATAATTTCTTAGCCGCCTCAGGATCATCAGCCCTGTAATAATTCTTTGCTGCATAAAACAAATACTGGTCGATGAAAGGATTATCCTTGTACATGTTCGCGGCTTTTTCAAACTGTTTGGCTGCGTCGGAATAATTCTTGTTCGCTTCATATACAGAAGCAATGCCTGCTGCAGCAGCTACTTTAAGAATGTTATTATTTCCGGAATAATCTTTATAATATTTTCCGGCTTTTTCAAAATCACGAAGTTCGAAATAAGAATTTGCGAGCATGATTTTCGCAAACTCCCCGTTTTCAGTAGAACCATATTCATCAACAATATACTGCAATCCCTTTGATGTTCCCAGTGAATCACCGTTAATCGCCTGATTAAAATTACCCGCGTCATAAACTGTCTTGATCTTCATTACTTCAACTCCCGCAATTTCATTGTTTGCTTTTCTCTTGTTTACAAGAAGTATAATACCTGCAACCGCAATGACAACGATCGTAAGTGCGGTATAAACATGTTTCTTGTTCTTTTCAAAAAAATCAACCGCCTTGTAATAAAAGGACATTAATTTCTCTTCTGTGTGATGCTGCTTTGCCATTTAGACGTAATGTGTTATTTATAAAATATAACTTTCAATATAAAGATTATTGATTTGTAATTAAAGGGATATTTGATGCAGTTTGTAAAGTTCATAAAGTTTAAAGTTTATAAAATTTGATGCAATGCCGGTTCAACGGTCTATGAACAAAACCTATGAATTACCCAGTTGCCACGAAATTGTTCATTGTTTTGAAAGATATAGAATTGAGTATAAACACCTATAAAAAATCAGTATATACACTCATTTCAACGAAAAGGTATTATTATTAATTTTGTAAGCTTAATAATTCACACTATTTTATTAATTAAAAATGTAATCATGTGGAAACTAAATCAGAAGCTGGTCTAATCAGCATTAAAATCCCCGGGATCTCTTCCTGAGATAAACCCGAACAAAAACGGGCTTAATATTTTAAATTAAAAGTTTTAAAATATTCTGGCTAAGGAAGAGGTTCTCAAAATCTTACAGCAACTAAAGCAGCTAAGTTAGATCTAAAATGTGGCGCTTTGACTTTCCGGAATTCAAAGAGTCACTTTAGATGGGGTTTAAAATTCGGTTCTTAAATACATACATTCTTTCCGCACCTGGACTTTTTCCGGCAGGAGAGCTCATGTCATCTAAATTGACTCAACAATCTCATTTCCTACAATTGAATTATTCCTTCCAAAAAATTTATTGTATTGGGACGGATATATATTTTAAGTATCAACACCTATCAAAATACAGTATTTCCTCTCATTTTCATAAAAAACAATTATTATTAATTTTGTATGTAATTCATCTTCTAAAAAAAACTGTTCTTTTAAAAGCTTAAATCCCCGGGATCTCTTCCCGAGATAAACCCGAACAAAAACGGGCTTAATATTTTAAATAAGAGTTTCAAAATATTCTGGCAAAGGAAGAGATTCTCTAAAAATTTTACCGAAGGAACAACAAATAGGTAATTAGGTCTTATTGTGGCGCTTTGATTTTCCGGAATTCAAAGTGTCACATCAGATGGGGATTATTAAGTTTGTAAAGTTCGTAAAGTTCGTAAAGTTTGTAAAGTTTGTAACATTAGAGGGTTTTTATTAATCCTGACAGCGTTTTAGAAATTTCTTCAGCTTTGTCGTTTGACGAAAGAAACTCACTTTCAGTAACATATCCTAATTCTAAACCTAAATAAAGCATGCTTCTTATCTCACCGGCACTGCCTTTTGAAATAAACAAAAATTGTCTGAATTCGTTGTTACTCTTTCTTTCAAATCCTTCTGCAATGTTGTTCATTATTGAAATACAAGCTCGAAGAAACTGATTTCTGAAATTGTAGTCATTGTGGGTGCCGATCGTCCTTTAAGATTCTAAAACCAATTCCTTTGATTTCTGCCAAACTATAATATCTTCAAATCTATCGAATTTCATGGAAGCCTCCCTTAAAAAATAATTTTCTAAACTTTATAAAATTAAAAGTCTTACATACCAATATTCAATATCTTTATAAACTTTATAAACTTTACAAACTTTACAAACCTTCAAACTTTACAAACTTAATTAGACATAACTATCACCCCGCATGCAATACGCGCCCCTGCATTTCCAGATGGCTGGGATGTCAGGTCGTCTGCTTTCTCGTGAACGATCACACTCTTTCCGATAATAGAATTATTTCCCTCAAAAGACATCATTGTATCAGTAAGTTCAATATGGGCTTTGCCGGATGCATCTGCAGTTATGTTTCCCATATCACCTACGTGCCGTTGCGGAGCGTCATGTCCGGCATGAGGCTCAGACATTGGATTGAAATGTCCGCCGGCAGAGGTCCCGTCAGGAGCGCTGCAGTCTCCTTTCTCGTGAATGTGAAATCCGTGTTGACCCGGTGGCAGTCCTTCAATATCAGCCACGACCTTGATCATGTCTCCTTCTTTTGTAAATGTAACTTTTCCTTTTACATTACTGCCGGATTTGGATTCAAGGGTTGCTTCTGCTTTTTGATTTTGCTGCTTACAGCTGACAAGAATTATCAGTGGAATCACTGCGAGCGGAATGAATTTATAGATTTTCATGAGATTTGACATTGTACCCTACCCTTTATTTAATGTTATTATTTTTAAATAAAATACAATTATGGATTTCGAAAATCAATAATGTTTGATGAATCGTGCCGGAATTTGAGAACAGTTGGTACTTTCTTTTGAGAGAATAAAAGATAAGCCTATCCAAAAAAAATGTAATTTAAACTTTACAAACTTATTAATTTCCTACTGTACTGCCAAACAAAATACCATGTAATTAAAATCTGAAAGAGAATAAACGACGGAAGAATAGCCGGGTATTGTTCCAAAGGCTTCAGATATCCCCGTGAGCAAGCATTACCGGCAGATCAAGGAAATTAAAAACAACTATGACAGTAAGCAGAGATTTGCTGTCTTTAAAATACCACCAGTAAAATATTCCGTAAAGCAGCTCGAGTACTAAAATTTATTACAGGATAATCAATCCAAACTAATTAAGAAAGAAAATGTCCCACATTGTCCTTGACGTTATTTTTCATGAATGAGATATTCGACTTTCACCATTCTCAGAGACTCCTGTTTGAGGGATCAGTCAGATAAGTTGTGAATTCCTGTCCTGTCTTAAATCGTAAATCTAAAATCATAAATCCAAAGTTTCATTTAATCTCACATCTAAAATCTTTATATTTACAAAACTTTAAAATGACAGGAGATACCGGACATCAAGATCAGTCACATTTCCCCGAAGACAGGGAAGCGCCCGTAATAAAATCTTCTTTTGCTGAGTTTTATGAAAGCCACGAAAAAGTCATTGATTTTACTTTGTTTGCGCTTATCTCTGCCATGACACTTGTCACCGTTTCATTCAGTATCTACATTATTTCAGTAAAATATTTTTAGCATTTGCCTAATCAGTATTTCATCAGAGACACGGGTCTCATAAAAGCATCCGGAAAGGATCTTATAGATTTTATCAACAGGATGTCAACCAATGATTTTAAGAAACTCCCGCCGGATGAATTCAGGAAAACAGTTCTTACAACAGATAAGGGCAGAATAATAGACCTGGTAAATGTTTTAAATTTTAATGACCAACCAGTAATTCTTACTTCAGATAGTTTTCAGGATAAAATAATTTCGCATCTCGATAAATACATAATAATGGATGATGTCAGGTTTGAAAAGGGGAGTGGGAAATATGCCATAATAACGATTACAGGCGATGACCTTCATGAGATTGCGAAGAATGTTTTTACTATTGCAGCTGAAAAGAATAGGGTTTATAAAATAGCTGAGGATGAGATTTTTTTTCCTGATGATTTTAAAGTTGGGTCGCTGAATGTTGTTTGCAAAAAAGAAAACCTGAAAAAATATGAAGATCTGTTAAAAGACATAAATACGGGAAGCACTGAAGAATATGAATATATGAGGATCGAAGCCGGAATTCCGGAGGGTGAAAATGAATTAAACGAAAACATAAATCCCATGGAATGCGGGCTGGACAGATACATATCTTTTACCAAGGGATGTTATATTGGGCAGGAAGTCATAGCGAGACTTGATTCACAGGGTAAGAGACCCAAACAAATTGTAAAGATCGAATCGGAAAACGAAATAAAGAAAGATGATAAAATTTTTTCAGAAGACAAGGAAGCCGGATTTATTTCGAGTGTCATAAGTCATAACGGAAAACATCTTGCATTGGGATTTATAAGAAGTGTCAGCCTGGATTTTGATAAGGATTATTTTGTACAAAAAAGCGACGGGGAAAAACTCAGGATCAATATTTCAAAAATAAATTAATTTAAAAATAAATAAATAGCTAAAATGATTGAAAACATTAAAGAGATCTTAGGAAAGGAGAATGATTCTCTGCTGTCTTATGAAAGCACGTCAATTCCCAAAGACATGCTTCACCTGCCGGGAAAGGATTTTATTGACAGAGTCTGGCTGGGCAGCGACAGAACTCCCAATGTGTTAAGAAATATGCAGACAATATTTGATCACGGAAGACTGGGCGGAACGGGCTACGTTTCGATTCTACCTGTTGACCAGGGAATAGAGCATTCCGCCGGCGCATCATTCGCACCGAACCCTGTTTATTTTGATCCGGAAAATATTGTTAAGCTTGCAATTGAGGGAGGATGCAATGCTGTTGCTTCGACGCTTGGAGTGCTCGGATCGGTAGCGAGAAAGTATTCCCATAAAATTCCTTTCATAATGAAATTCAATCACAATGAATTTTTAACTTACCCGAATAAATATGATCAGATATTTTTCGCTAACATTGACCAGGCATTTGACATGGGAGCTGTTGCTGTAGGGGCGACAATTTATTTCGGCTCGGAGGAATCAGGAAGGCAGATCCAGGAAGTATCGGATGCTTTTGCCTATGCCCATGAGCTCGGATTGGTTACCATACTCTGGTGTTATTTAAGAAACCCAGCATTCAATGTTAAAGGTGATAAGGATTATCATTTGTCCGCAGATCTGACGGGACAGGCAAATCACCTTGGTGTAACAATTGAAGCGGATATTATCAAGCAAAAGCTTCCGGAGAATAACGGCGGATTCAACGCATTAAAATTCGGAAAGACACACAAAAATGTTTATGAAAAATTAACCACGGATAACCCTATTGACCTGACAAGATACCAGGTGGCAAATTGTTATATGGGAAGAGCCGGGCTCATAAATTCGGGCGGTGCCTCGACAGGCAAAGGTGATTCTGATCTGAAGGAAGCTGTGAAGACAGCAGTCATAAACAAACGTGCCGGCGGAATGGGATTGATCTCCGGAAGGAAAGCATTTCAAAAACCAATGGATGAAGGGGTGAAGCTGCTGAACATAATACAGGACGTTTATCTCGAAAAAAAAATATCAGTAGCATAATATTAATCAAATAAAAAACTATGAATAAACCCAAACAGAAAGCAGTCAGGAAACACAGAAAGAAAGCGAAGCTGAAGAAAGCCAAGCTTAAAGCATCACTTTCAAAAAAGAAAGAAACAAAAACGAAAGAGTAAGGGATATCCCGGTCAGGGCAATCCATAATCACAAGCTGCCGGAGGCATGAGAAAATTTTTATTGGTCTTTTTTTTAACCTTCACGGCGGCTTTTACCCCAATAGCGGCGAAATACATCGTTAACATAATTTCGCCTCTTTCACTGGCATTCTTACGATTCAGTGTTGCGACGATCTTACTGCTGATAGTATTTAAAATAAGAAAAGGAAATTTTAGAATAGAAAGAAAAGACTACTTTCTATTTTTTGTTTTAGGATCTCTGATAATTCCGATAAACCAGTTTTGTTTTCTTGAAGGAATAAAACTATCCGTTGCTTCTCATTCAGGAGTTATGTATGCATGCACGCCTTTGATCATTTATGTGATTTCTATCAAACTGAAGAATGAGGTCTTTAATCTTAAAAAATTATTAACCATATCATTAACCATAATAGGTATCTTGATCATATTTTATGAAAACATAGTTGCTCCGAAGGTCGAGGGAATTAACTATTTAGCCGGAGACACATTACTGTTTTTCGCAGTTGCTTCATGGTCGGCTTATCTTGCTTTGAGTCAGAATATGGTCACTAAATACGGTCCTTTGAAAACCCAGACAATCTCTTTTGTAATAGGAATAATATTGTATATACCGGTATTTTTGTTTGACGTAAAAAATCTGACTTTCGAAAAAGTGAACGGTCTTGCAGTACTTTCGTATCTTCATCTTACGTTGCTTGTTGCGTTCGGAAGTTACTTCCTTTACAGCTATTCCACCAAGGTAATCAGATCAAGTACTCTTACTACACTGACGAATACATCGCCGATAGTTACTATTATTTTTTCTTGGTTATTATTAAAAGAAAATTTATCTTATTTTTTTATAATCGGAGCAAGTATCACTATGATCGGGGTTTTCATGACTCAGAGAATTAAGGATGACGTCAGTCGGTAGATTTTGCGATTTTGGATTTACGGTTTTTAGATAAACATGAAATTATTACTTAACGACAAAAACAATATTTGAATACTGCCTCTGAAAATATTGCCCGGAGAAAGATCAAGGTAGCGCTTCAGTCTTTATCCGCTGCAGTGGTCATTACTTTTATAAAAATTCTTGCTGCATATTTCAGCGGAAGCCTGGGAGTGCTGTCCGAAGTATTTAATTCTGCAATCGACATATTCGTTTGTATAGTTACCATAATTTCCATTAAGTATTCATCCAGACCACCGGACGAGGATCACAATTACGGCCATGAAAAAGTAGAAAACTTCTCAGCTCTGTTTCAGGTGTTAATTTTGTTTGTGACATCTGCTTACATTATTTATGAAGCAATAAACAGGTTGTTTATAAATAAGGATGTTGAAGTAAACGTGAATGTATGGATAATCATTGCGTTACTTGTCTCAATGGTTATAGACTTTTACAGGGCAAAGGCTTTGAATAAAATTGCAGGCGAGACAAGATCACGTGCACTTGAAGCTGATGCACTGCATTTTTCAACCGACATACTCAGCTCATCAGTAGTTATAATCGGTTTAATTCTTGTTTACTTTAACATAAGTAAAATAGCTGATACGATCGCAGCCTTACTTGTAACCGGTATAATAATTTATCTCGGGTATAAACTGTCAAAGAAATCAATTGACGGGCTCATGGACAGAGTTCCGGCCGGTTTATATGAAAAAATAAAATATGAGACGCAGCTTATTCACGGAGTTGAGGGTATAAAAAGCTGCAGGATAAGAAGCTCAGGCTCGAAGATTTATATTGATATGGTAATTCTTATCAGCCGTCTGGTGCCGTTTTCAAAAGCTCATGACATAATGGACAACGTGGAGAAAAAAATAAATGAATTGATAGATAATGCTGATGTAGTCATTCATTCAGAACCGGTGGAAACCAAGAGTGAGACGATCAATGACAAGATAAGAATGATCGTCAATGAATACGGATTAAAGTGTCACGACATTTTTTCACACAGGATTGACAATGAAATCTATTCGGAGCTGCATATTGAGATAGATAAAACTAACGACCTGATAAAGGCTCATGAAATTGTAACTACAATCGAAGAAAGGATCAAGAAGGAGATTGATGTAATATCTCATGTAAAAATTCATATCGACGAGCCGAGCGAAATTGTCTTCGACACAAAGGACATAACTGAAAACTCAAATGAAATAATCCGTGAAGTAAAAAAGATACTGGATGAAAGCGGGGAAGTGATATCAAGCAACGATATCCAGGTCGTCAGCACAAACGGCAAAATAAGGATCTCGATGAACTGCGTTTTTAATTATATTCATTCTCTTGACGAAGTTCACGATATTGTAACAGTATTAGAGAGCAAGATATACTTAAACTTAAAAAAGGATTACCCTAAATTGTCAAATGTAATAATTCACGCTGAACCTTCAACCGAATAATATAATATGGAAAAACTTACTGCCGGTATTTTCGGTCTTGGTCATTTAGGCAAGATTCATCTTAAAGTTCTCAAAGAGATCTGTTCTGAAAGAAATGATATTGAACTTAAGGGAATCTTTGATTCGGATAAAGAAAAGAACGTTGTCCTGTCAAAGGAAAATAATTTAGAGGTGAATAATTCAGCTGATGAGCTGATTGCTAAAATCAATACGGCAATTATTGTAACACCGACATCATCACACTTTGAAACAGCAAGCAAATGTTTAGCAAACAATATAAACACGTTCATAGAGAAGCCGGTTACCGAAACGACGAAACAGGCAAACGACCTGGTTGAGCTTTCTAAAGGCAAAACAATAAAAATTCAGATCGGTCACATTGAAAGGTTTAATGCTGCGATACTTGCTCTTGATGATTATAAGCTGTCTCCGATGTTCATTGAGACACACCGGCTGGCTCAGTTTAATCCGAGAGGGACTGATGTTTCAGTAATACAGGATCTGATGATCCACGATATTGACATAATACTTAACCTTGTAAAATCCAAAGTTAAAAGTATTGATGCCAACGGTGTTGCAATCATAACCAATAAGATTGACATTGCGAACGCCCGGATCAAATTCGAAAACGGGTGCGTTGCAAATATTACTGCATCAAGAATTTCACAAAATAAAATGCGCAAGATGCGCCTGTTTCAAAAGGCGGCATATATATCAATAGATTTTTTACAAAATTCTTCCGAGGTTTTCCGGTTGGGTGACGGAAAGTCTGACCCGGATGACAGCATAGCCCTGACAGAGTTTGTTCAGGGAGATAATAAAGTAAAGATATATTATGAAAGACCGCCTGTGAAGGAAGTGAACTCTTTGAAGTATGAGCTCAATAAATTTTTTGATTCGATCATTGAGGATGTCGAACCTATCGTTACGCTTGAGGATGGATTACAGGCGCTTGAAGTGGCAAATGAGATTGTGAGAAAAATTGAGAGCGGTGCTAAACTGTGATTGAATTATGAAATGATTCCGGTTCTTTTCGGTCAAACAGAGTTTTAAATTATATTAACAATTAAAAAAAATATTTTATGTTTAAAATAGCGCACATCTCGGATACTCACATTTGCATTGCAGAGCACGACCGGCACGGGAAAAAATTCATCGAGCTTTTAAGCGATATCAAATCAAAGAACTGTGACCATATTTTGCTCACCGGAGATGTGGTTGATCTTCCGGGGCTAAAGGACCTGCAGTTTGTCAGAGAAATTCTTTCGCAGTGTCTACTACTTGACGCGGACAAGATTAGCGTCATTCCGGGTAATCACGATATTTTCGGAGGTGCACCGCGCGGTCCCGACTTTTTTAGATTTAACAAGAACTGCAGTGAGATCAATTATGAAATCAATCTGGATAATTTCATACAGGCATTTAAAGAAACTTTACCTTATAATTATTCATTTCCTTATCTTAAAATTTTGGGAAACACCGCAATAATAGGATTGAACTCAGTCGACAAATGGTCGCTTGAGAAAAATCCCGACGGCTCAAACGGAAGAATAAGCCGTGAAGATTTTGATAAGCTTCAGTCAATACTTTCATCAGTTGAACTCAGGGACAAATATAAACTCATATTAATTCATCACCACTTCAATCCGGTTAAGATAAGAGAAGATTATCCCGCACACTCAATGTGGCTTTACGTCATAAACTGGAAGATGCGCCTGTTCGGAAAGAAAAAGCTCATGAAGCTTTTCCGGAAATATAAAGTTAATCTTGTACTGCACGGGCACACGCATATCACGGATATTTACAATATCAACGGAGTTACTTTTCTTAACAGCTCCGGCTGCATCGCTCCGATTACCGATGACCAGGTAAGGAAGTACAACATTATTTCCATTCCGGATGAAAATGACATTGAAAAAAATATTTCGGTTGAAACAATCATTATCTGAAAATGCGTTATGAGCTGCAAAATAGATACTTACGGAACATCGGTAAAATAGCGGATGAGAATAAATTTAAAGCTTACGTTATCGGCGGATATGTACGTGATCTGATACTTGGAAAGGAAGACAATGATATTGACATCATGGTGGAAGGCGACGGCATTAAGTTTGCCGGTCTTTTTGCGGCAGAATATGGAAAAGATCTCGATGCCGTTTATAAGAATTTTAAGACTGCGTTGCTTAACATAGATAATTTAAAAATTGAATTCGCCTCTTCCAGAAAAGAAAGCTACGATAAGAACTCCAGAAAACCCATAGTACAGCCTGCTACATTAGAAGAAGATTTATCCAGGAGAGACTTTACAATAAATGCCCTTGCGCTTGGCCTGAATAAAAATAACTACGGTGAATTAAGTGATTTCCATAACGGGCTTGAGGACTTAGGGAATAAGATCATCAGAACTCCGCTGGATCCCGGTAAAACCTTTGAAGATGATCCTTTGAGAATCATGCGCGCAATAAGGTTTGCATCAAGACTGGATTTCACTATTGAAGAGAAGACTTTTCATGCAATGAAGGAAATGAGACACAGACTTGAAGAAGAGGGTGTAGTATCGCAGGAAAGAATCACAAATGAGTTTATGCAGATACTGATGAGTGATAAGCCTTCAGTTGGGCTGAACCTGCTCTATGAATCAGGTGTGATGGATGTAATATTTCCGGAGATTTCACTGCTTGAAGGAGTAGATCAGAGAAAAGATTATCATCATAAAAATGTTTTTTATCATACGCTGATCGTGATAGATAACATTTCTCAAAAGACAGACGATGTCTGGCTTAGATTTGCAGCATTGGTTCATGACATTGCCAAGCCGAAGACAAAGAAATTTGTTGAAGGGACAGGGTGGACATTTCACGGGCACGAGGAGCTTGGGGCGAGAATGATGAAAAAGATCTTTATAAGGATGAAGCTTCCCTTGAACAAGCTTGAATACGTCGAGAAGCTGGTAAGATTGCATCTGAGACCGATACCTCTTGCAAAGGATGAAGTTACGGATTCCGCTGTCAGGAGACTTGCAGCAGAAGCAGGAGAGGAGCTCGAAGATCTTCTGAAATTATGCCGCGCGGATATTACTTCGAAGAATCCTGACAAAGTAAGCAAGTTCATGAAAAATTATGAAATAGTAGAAAAGAAAATTCTGGAAGTTCAGGAAAAAGATAAGCTCAGAAATTTTCAGTCGCCTGTAAGAGGGGATGAGATAATGGAAATTTGCGGATTGAAGCCGGGCAGAGAAGTGGGGATAATTAAACACAAGATTGAAGAAGCAATACTGGAAGGTGAAATTCCCAATGAGTATGAAGCGGCAAAGGAATATTTGCTGACTATGATTAAATGATGACTATGATGTTTGTGAACTATGATTAAATGGTTAAATGATGACTATGATGTTTGTGAACTATGATTAAATCATTAAATGATGACCATGATGTTTGTGAACTATGATAAAATGATTACTGTGATTACTATGTTTATAAGTGAACATTCAACTTTTAACATACGTCATTGAACATTGACCATTGAACATTTACTAATTGATAAAGTCCCACACAATCGTAAATCTTGAAATCGAATTTAAGAACCCTCCTCTGTCATCCAACGGGAATAAGTAAGCATTGTAAACTAACGAATTAAATATATTTGCAATTGTAAGATTAACGTTTGCCCTGCCAATGCGGGCGCCAACATAAAAGTCGGCTATGAACTGATTTGTCTGCGGGAAAACTGTGCCGGTAATTTCAGATGAATATGAAGTCTGATACTGGCTTGTGATAAAATTTATGTTATAATATTTAAGATCTATGCCTGTCTTTAATTTTAATTTACCTCTGAACAGGATATTCTTATATGCAATATCCGACTTAATATAATTCTCCGGAAACAGCTGATCATTCGAATAATTGTAACTGATATTGATGTCGGCGTATTTCGGCTGCCAGTGCAGATTTGCATTTACGCCGGAGACGGAAGAGTTTGAGCTGTCATAAACAGACTGATAAAATTCACCGGAGAGAAGAAATTCTTTGTATTGGATCTTCCCGCCAGCCCTGTAAAATTTTCTCTGCATTTCGGAAATATTATTAAGTCCGTAAAGAACGTCATAAGCGTCATTTGAGATCAGATACTGGGTCTCATTCAGACCTCCGTTTATCTGCAATAAGAGCTCCTTCTTATTTATGATATTAAATTTTGCTTCGAGTCCGGCATTCAAATAATTGTTGTCAGCCAGGTTATCATTCCTTATGAGAGCTGAGGCAAAGAAATTCTTATAAGTGAAATCATACTTTGCTTTCAGCGAGAAATAATTATTTTCATAGCTGCTGAATAAATTTCCGCTAAACAGATTAATATATACATTCCCTCCTATCAGAATGTCGGAAACCGTGTTTCTATTGTGAGCTACACGGAAGTTCTGGGTTACATCTGCTCCGTACAATACCGAATGATTGAATGAGGACGGATAACTGCCTGTATATGCAGATGAGTCGGGATTAATAAGGCGCCGCAGGGAATTGCTGCTGTAGATCTTCAGCTTTGTCAGTGAACTTTTGTCTTTAAAGAATCTTCCCGTTAAGGTCAAATCATAAAAATAGTTTTCCAGGTCCTCCGTAGCAGAAGGGTTGACAACTGTTGCATTGGAAGGATCGGTAAGAGAATCAGTATCCGTGGAATAAACCAGTCCGTCATTCAAACCTCTGTCATAGTTATCAAGATAAAAATTAAGCTTTGTATTAAACTTTGGAGAAAAGAATAAATTTATTCTTCCTCTGCCTCTCCAGACACTGAAAGAGGAGTTATCGTATCTTCCGTCAATCGATTGATTTGTAACGCCGGCCATGACATTTCCTTTTCTTGAAAAAGGCTGTGTAAAAAAAACATCGGCAAAGAGCGAGCCGAACCTGTCCTGTGAAAATCTCAATTGTGAAAACGGTTTAGGCTGGAATATATCTTTTGTAATAACATTTACCGATTTTGAAAAGGAGTTTATTCCGTAAAAGAAAGAAGACACATCGGACACTTCCTCTATTTTATCGATCTCATTCACTGAAATATTCTGAATGTCAAATCCCTGGAAAAAGTTATCGTTGATCTGGATCCCGTCTCTGAAAACTCCTGTCTGGTTTGAGTTCGCTCCGTTGTAATTTATGTCATTTCTTTCCCCGGGTCCGAAATCGAAAATAAAATATCCCGGACGCTCATCCATTATTTCTGACAAGCTTCGTTTATCATTCCATACGTAAAGGGAATCATATATAAAAACTTCAGAAGTACCGGAGAGTCTGGTCTGTTCTTTTATTTTGTTAGTATCGAATGGAATTTTGTAAGTGGAATCCGGAAATTTATTCTGTGAAAAAATATTATGAGAGAGGAAAAATAAGAGTATCGTAACTGAAATTTTCATTTACAGCATTATGAGTTTATCACTTTTTTTCCAGGTTCTTTGGATCTTTGCTGTGTCTTATGATTTTAGCGTCAATTAAGAAGATTACATCTTCGGCAATGTTAGTGGCATGATCAGAAAGCCGCTCGATATTCCTTGTTAAAGTCAGAATGTGGGAGCACGGAACGATTAATTCATTATTGGCTTTCATTTCGTCCGTTAACAATTTAAAAACCTCGGAGTCCAGCTTGTCAATTTCAATATCAACTTTTATTATTTCCCTTGCAAGCTCTGCATCTCCGTTTACAAAACAATCAATGCTCATCTTTACAATGCGCTGAACTCTCTTCGCCATTTCGCCGATTCTCATTTTTTTCAGCAGATCCTGATATCCGACAAAGGTTTCGCTTCTTTCGGCAATATTAACCGCTATGTCACCCATTCTTTCAAGATCATTGTTTATCATTAAAGTTGACATGATCAGTCTCAGGTCGAAAGCCACAGGCTGTGTAAGTGCGAAAATTCTCTGACAATGTTTGTCGATCTTAATATCATACTTATCTACCTCATCGTCTCTCATAATGACAGTATTGGCAAGCTCGATATTTCCTTCGAACAAAGACCGGAATGCAAACTCGATCTGTTCCTCGACCAGGCTTCCCATCTTTATTATCTTCGTCTTTAGCTGCTCAAGCTCCTCTTCCAGATAATGAAACATTTCTATTCTTGATTTTTTATTTGTTAATATATTAAACTATTATGAAAAAACAAAATCTTAAATCATCCGAATCTGCCGGATATATAGTTTTGTGTTCTTTCCTTCTCCGGCTTAGTGAACATGGTTGCCGTGCTGCTGTATTCAATAATTTCTCCTGCAAAGAAAAATGCACATTTATCGCTTACTCTTGCGGCTTGCTGCATGTTGTGTGTAACAATCACTATCGTAAGACTTTTTTTCAGATCAAACATAAGCTCTTCTATTTTTGCAGTTGAAATGGGATCAAGCGCGCTTGCCGGCTCATCCATTAATAAGATTTCCGGCTCAACTGCAAGCGCTCTGGCTATGCAAACTCTTTGCTGCTGCCCGCCCGAAAGTCCTAACGCTGAGTCTTTAAGACGATCTTTGACTTCGTCCCACAATACTGCCCGCTTACAGCTTTGCTCAACAATTTCATCAAGACGGTTTTTCTTGTTTATGCCGTTAATTCTCGGTCCGTATGCAACATTTTCATATATGGATTTTGGAAACGGATTCGATTTCTGAAATATCATCCCAACTCCCTTTCTTAATGCAACCACATCAACGTTCTTATCATAAATATTAACCCCGTCTATTTTCACTTCGCCCTCTATTTTAACATTATCAATGGTGTCATTCAGCCGGTTAAGTGTTCTTAAGAAGGTTGACTTGCCGCAGCCGGACGGACCTATCAAGGCTGTAACTCTGTTCTCACCGATTTTTATTGATATATTTTTTAAAGCATGATTGCTTCCGTAATACAAATTTAAATTATGTGTCAAGATCTTTTCTGAATTCATACCCTTGAGATGTAATATATTAAATCAATACCATATAATTATGAGAAATATATTAAATTAATTTTAATCAGCTACTTTACCATCGATAAGATGAATTATCCTGTCACATTTTTTTGCAAACTCTTCATTGTGGGTTACAATTACAAATGTCTGTTTATATTTCCTGCGGAGACTGAATATCAAATCAATGATGGCATCGGCATTTTCCGTATCAAGATTACCTGTCGGCTCATCTGCTAATATAAGATTTGGCGAATTGATCAGAGCTCTTGCTATTGCAACTCTCTGAGCTTCACCTCCGGAAAGTTCCGATGGCTTATGATTCAGCCTTTCTTTCAAACCGACTTCAGTAAGTAATTCTTCAGCTTTATTTTTATCGGGATCTCCCGAAATCATGGAGGCGATCATTACATTTTCTATCGCGGTAAACTCAGGAAGGAGGTGATGAAACTGAAATATGAATCCTATCTTCTTATTCCTGAATTCCGAGATCTGCTTTTCCTTCTGCTCGAAGACTTCTGTCTTTTCAAAAAAAACCTTTCCGGAATCCGGTCTGTCCAGTGTTCCGAGAATGTGAAGTAAAGTGCTTTTGCCCGCACCCGATTTTCCAACAATGGCTGCTATCTCTTCTTTGAATATTGTTAAATTAATCCCTTTGAGTACTTTCAGACTATTAGACTTAGTAACAGGGTATGATTTCCTTATTCCCTTAGTTTCAATCAAAACTTCTTTGTCAGCCATTTAGATAATAATTGTTTAACTTCAACTCGCAAACTATAACTTATAACTTATAACTTATAACTTATAACTGGTAACTTGAAACTATTAAAACTTGTAACTCTTAATTCTTAATTCTTAACTTAACTTTAATTCTTAATTCTTAATTCTTAATTCTTAATTCTTAATTCTTAATTTTTAATTCTTAACTCTTAATTCTTAATTCTTAATTCTTAATTCTTAATTCTTAATTCTTAATTCTTAATTCTTAACTCTTAACTCTTAATTCTTAATTCTTAATTCTTAATTCTTAATTCTTAATTCTTAATTCTTAATTCTTAATTCTTAATTCTTAATTCTTAATTCTTAATTCTTAATTCTTAATTCTTAATTCTTAATTCTTAATTCTTAATTCTTAATTCTTAATTCTTAATTCTTAATTCTTAATTCTTAATTCTTAATTCTTAATTCTTAATTCTTAACTCTTAATTCTTAATTCTTAATTCTTAATTCTTAATCTTAATTCTTAATTCTTAATTGTATCTATTCCCATCTTATCGCATTCACAGGCTCAAGACCCGCCGCACTTCTGGACGGATACAAAGATGCAAGAAAGCAAAGCAGCATAGCCGCCAACGGAATAAAAATAAAATCAGTAAATCTTAGCTCAATGGGCAGAGCTTCTATTTTATATATTGATGCATCGAGTTTATACAATTCAAAATATTTCTGTGATAAAGTAACCCCGAGACCGATGACTGTTCCTATTAACATTCCGATTACCCCGACGGAAATTCCTTCAAATAAAAATATTTTAGTTATCATTTTATCAGTAGCGCCCAGAGCTTTCAGCACTCCGATATCTCTTTTCTTTTCTATGACTGTCATTGTAAGCGAGCCCAGTATATTAAATGAAGCTACTGCAATTATAAGACTTAGAATAATAAACGCAACCCATCTTTCTACTTTGAGCAATGAATAGAAATCTTCATGAAGGTCATACCAGGTCATTACTTTAAAATCATTGCCAAGCGCTGCCTCGAGCTTTTCCTTTTCATCTTCAGAATCATTAATGTTATTCAGTCTCATTTCGATCCCGTTCACTTTATTGTCAAGAGCGAATAGCTCCTGTGAATTTTCAAGCGAAATGTATGCATAGTTCCCGTCATAATCTTTATTATCAGTGTCATAAATTCCGGTAATGATAAATTTTTTTGTTTTGGGATCAACAAACTGTGTAAGTGAATTTTCAAGTCCTACAGGACTTAAGAGTGTTACAGTATCTCCTAATCGCGACTTCAATTTGCCAAGCAAAGAAAACCCAACCAGCAAGCCCCCGTAAATCTCCCTTGTCTCCCAGATCCAATTTACCATATCTCATTACTTCATCAATTCCGGATACTTTACCGATTTCCTTTTCGTTAACTCCCTTTATAAAGACAACCTCATTGCTATTGTTATTTGCCAGCATGCCCTTGTTAAGAGTATATGGTGTTGCGGATTTTATCCCGAGATCTTTTATTTTTTCCTGAAGCACACTATAGTCAGCCAGCTTGTTTCCGGCAGCGGATTCAACCCTTATGTGCGGATCAAAGCTTATCAGGATCCCTGTGACCTTAGTGTTAAATCCGTTGAAAACGGATAGAACGATTATCAAAGCCGCTACTCCGATTGACACTCCGATAATTGAGATCAAAGAAATAATAGTAATGAAATTAAATTTCTTCTTTGAAAACAAATACCTCTTGGCTATGAAAAATTCTATACTCAATACTCTATTTTAAGTTAAACCCCAATCACGCAAACCCGGAAAACCGTTTAAACGGTTTTCACCTCACTAACTCAACCACAGAGTCTACTCATCAAACACAATCACAGATTCCTGATACTGTCTGACTTTATTCTTATCGATCTTGTCGATGAGCAATTTCTTCAGCTCTTCGGTCTTTTCTTTTAAATGATTATCACTCATTAGCTTTCCGATCTCATATTTTACATGAAGAACCCTGTTAAGTATTCTGTGTCTGGAGATCCCCGCTGGTAATCTCAGATTATTTTTTGCAATACTAACGATATGATGCTTTTGAAAATTCGGAAAGACAATCAGGGTCCCCTTTTTTCTCGTGTATTTTCTAAGATCGGAAAATTTAATATCGCACTCGGACCTGTCGAAGTCATAATGCTTAAAATACAGTTTCGTAATTTTATCAAGCTGCAACAACATTTCGTCCAGCTTCCCGGAAAGCTTTATCAGAATGCTTTCATCTTTGCTTATATCCGATGCAAGCAAATAATTAAAATTATTTTCTAACTTTGCAATTCCTTTTGAATATGAAACATGCTCGAAAGAAAGTCTGTTCTTCTCACAAAATGTTTTTAAGATGTTAATATCAAAATCATATACAAGATGATTCCATTTTTCAAGTTGAAGGTCTTTATCTTTATAATTTAATACCTGAGCTAATATTAATTTGCACCCAATCTCTTTCAGCGACCCGTATCGATTGGCACCGTCGAGCAGGATCATATCATTATTATGCCTTCCGATTATTACGGGATTCATCAGATATTTTGCTTTTGAAATTCGGTTGAAGATATTTCTTAAACGGTTATTCTCGGTAGCCTCGTGAAGTTTTATCCCGGAAAGTTTTAAGATCTCTAGGTCAAAATAATTCTCTGTGTAATTTATCAATAGATATAAAAATTAATTTATTTACAATCATACTCACCTTACTCACCTTACTCGCCTTACTCGCCTTACTCGCCTTACTCACCCTATACGGTCCACACACTCCAAACACTCTACACTTTTTTCGCAAACTCAATCAGTCCCTGCTTATTCAGCTTCACTTCAATTGTATCTCCCGGCAGGAATTCCGCATTCAGTATTTTTTCCGATAATACATTCGTAATATGTTTTTGAATGGTTCTCTTCAAAGGTCTTGCTCCGTATGCAATATCAAAACCAAGTTTGCCTAGCCAGTCTTTGACGTCATCTTCTATAACGAGCTTCATATTGTTTCTCTCAACTTTATCAACAAGAAATTTCAATTGCAGATCAACGATCGCTCTTATCTCATTCGACGTCAAAGGCATGAATAAAATTATTTCATCCACTCTGTTGAGGAACTCAGGTCGTATGGTTGCTCTTAGAAGCTCCATCAAGCTTTACTCTGAGTTCATTCATAACTTCGGTCCGGTTCTTCTCGTCAATCGTATGCAGTTTTTCCTGAATGAGATGAGAGCCCAGATTCGAAGTCATTATGATAATCGTATTTTTGAAATTCACCGTTCTTCCCTGCGAATCAGTCAGTCTTCCTTCATCAAGAACCTGTAATAAAATATTGAATACATCCGGATGAGCTTTTTCAATTTCATCGAGAAGAACAACACAGTAAGGTCTGCGTCTCACAGCTTCAGTAAGCTGACCGCCTTCTTCATATCCGACATATCCCGGCGGCGCGCCGATGAGCCGCGACACTGAAAACTTTTCCATGTACTCGCTCATGTCAATTCTGACTATTGCTTTTTCATCATCAAAAAGAAATTCAGCCAGCGCTCTTGCGAGCTCAGTCTTGCCGACACCCGTAGTTCCGAGAAATATAAAAGATCCGATAGGTCTGTTCTCGTCCTGAAGTCCGGCGCGTGATCTTCTTATTGCATTTGAAACCGCGGCGACTGCATCTTCCTGACCAATGACACGCTTCTGAAGATTCTCTTCCATGTGAACAAGCTTTTGTCTTTCGCTCTCGAGCATTCTTGTTACGGGAATGCCTGTCCATTTGGAAACGATCTCTGCGATATCTTCTGCATCAACTTCTTCTTTTAGCATCTTATTATCCTTCTGAATTTTCATCAGCTCTTCGGTTTTTTTATCAATGTTTTTCTGAACCTCGGATAATTTACCGTATCTTATCTCCGCAACTTTTGCAAGATTGCCTTCACGCTCATATCTTTCAGCGTCTGTCTTTAAAGATTCCATTTCTTCTTTAAGTCCGCGAATGGATTTGATAAGATCTTTTTCGAGATTCCAGTGAGCGACAAGCGAATTCCTTTTCTCGGAAAGTTCGGCAAGCTCTTTCTCAATCTCGTCAAGCCGTATTTTGGTTGGATTAACCTTAGTTGAACTCTTAGCCATAAAATACTTTGGATGTTTTTCTTAATGGTTACAAAATTAATAAATTCGGAAGGCATATTCTATGGAATAAAAATGAAGTGAAGGACTCGGTAAATCATCTTGCAGTGGGATGCTTTACAAACTTTACATACTACTTCATCACCATCGCAAAATCAATTTTCTTACTCTCTTTATTTACGCGTATCACTTTTATCTTTACCTTCTGTCCGGCTCGGAAAACTTTATGCTTTCTTCTGCCGATCGCGACATGTTTCTTTTCGTCATATTCATAATAGTCGTCTTCGATGTCCCGAAATCTTATCATTCCTTCAACAAGTATGTCCATGATTTCAACGAACATTCCGAACTGCACTATTCCGGAAATGAGTCCTTCATATTCATCGCCAATATGCTGTCCGATATATTCCGCCTGCATCAGCTTAATCGATTCTCTCTCCGCCTGCTCAGCATTTTGTTCCATTACTGAACTTTGTTTACAGATATCCGGCAGAACGGTCTTATAATATTCGATTCTCTGATTAATGTTTTTTTCATTATTAATATAGTCATGAAGAATCCTGTGAACAATAAGATCGGGATAACGCCTTATAGGTGAAGTAAAGTGCGTGTAATCCTTGAATCCTAATCCGTAATGTCCGATATTTTTAGTTGTGTAAATTGCCTTTGCCATAGAGCGTATCAGAAGATTGTTGATCATGAAATTCTTCCGGCTTGTCCTTGAATTTCAATAAGAAGTTTTCTCATAGAATTTTTATCATCAACATTGATGTTGTATCCGAATTGTTTTACAAATTCAGAAAGCTCTTTCATCTTGTCTTTATTCGGAATGTCGTGAACCCTGTACACAAAGGGATAGTACGTCTTATTCTTTTTTGAAAGATCATTGACAAATAATGTCGCGCATTTATTTGCCAGAAGCATGAACTCTTCTATAAGCCGCATTGAGTCAAGCCGGTCCTTTACAATGATGTCCTCAACCTCACCTTTCTTCCTGAAATGTAAACTTCACTTCCTCGGAATCAAAATCAAGACTTTCCTCTTTCAGTCTCTTCAAAGTAATCGACTTACTCAGTTTATACATCAACAGAAGCTCTTCGGAAAAATCACCTTTCTTTTTTTCGATAATGTTCTGCGCTTCTTCATAAGTAAATCTTCTCTTGCTGTTGATGATGCTCTTCTTTATCTCAAAGCTCTTTAAAATGCTTCTCTTCTGAGATGTAATAAAAATAGAAAAAGTGAGATCGGTCTTCGTCCTGTTTCAGTGAACATATATCATTCGAAAGCTTTTCCGGAAGCATCGGTATGACGTTCTTCACAAGATAAACACTTGTTGCTCTTCTCAAGGCTTCCTTATCAAGCGGCGTATTTTCCGTTACATAATGTGAAACATCAGCAATATGAACTCCAAGCATATACGTTCCGTCTTTGAGCTTTTCTATCGAAACTGCATCATCAAAATCTTTAGCATCTTCCGGGTCAATTGTAAAGATATTTTTATCCCTTAAATCAACTCTGTCCTTCAAATCATAGGTTATCTTTATGGTTTTGGCTTCTCTCTCGACATCTTTTGGAAAATCCTTTACCAGATTAAATTTTCTCATTATTGATTTTTCTTCCGCGCCCCTTTCACCCGACTTGCCGAGAACTTCAATTATCCTTCCTCTCAGATCGGAGAACTCATCATTTATACCTTCCGGGTTGAGAATTTCGAGATGTACTTTATCTCCGTCCATAGCTCCGAAAAAATGTTCGGAGGCTACAATTATCTCTTTCTTTATTTCCCGTGAGTCAGGATGTACAATTCCGTACGAAATATGATTTTCAAATCTTCCGCTGATGAATCTTTTCCCGCTGCCTTTGACCCTGACGATCTCGCCGTATCCTTCTAAAGTATCGGAGATCTTATATTCTACTTTGTCTCCGACATTTATTTTAAATGTTTTGGTATCCTTGATCTTAAAAAAGGTACTGCCGTTCTTTGAATTATCATCAATTATAACGAGCCTTCCGTCTTTTCCGAAATCAATTCTGCCGGTCTTATTTCTTTCCGGAGTTTTCAATGTGTTATTTTTTTGTTTCTGATTACTTTGCATGTTATTGGTTAAATTATTCTGTAATACTTCTTTTCATGGATTATCTTCTTTTCTTCAGCCAATCGTTTCAGTTTCTTTTTCAGATTATTTCATTGGGACTGATCAAGATGAAGCTTCTTTAAAATGGAATTAACCTTAAATGAAGTGTTCTTATTGTTTTGAAGGAATGATAATATTTGTTCTTGAAGTTTGATATCAGTTAGAATTTGATTCTGTAATAAATTAATGCGCCTGCTCTTGTACCCGATGTATTTGTAATGTCATTCTGTCCTTCAAACGGGTCATATATTCTTTCGATCCTGAACATAAGGTCTTCTGAAAGTGATTTTACCTTGAAGAGATTTGTCAGAGGATAGTCAATGGCGATGTCGGTATTTGAAATTCCTTTGAATATCTGTCCGCCGAATCTGATAATAGCATCTCCGAGCGCAGCTGTAAATCTGATATCGGTATTCTGGATCAGTGTTCCGGATTAATCTACATAGTTCAAATTTGTATTTATCAGGAATGGGAATAATTCTTCAAGCGACGATGAAACATAACTTGATAAGTATGATGCTCCGAGATTTGCCCCAAGACTTGTGCTTTCACCGAATGACAGCTGGATCGTAAATTTTCCGAAAAGTAAGAAATGATATTGCATCGCTTGTTGCATCGCTGCCGGTTTCTTTCACCCCGTTGTTTTCAATTGAAATTGAAAGCTCCGGATTGGCAGCTCTGCCGGTAACTTTAAGCTGCACCAGGACTTCATCAAGAGAATTTGTTCCGATTATATTATTGCCGGAAGCATATCCTTTGTACTCTGCATTAATATCAAGCTCAGGATTTGTAATCGGTCCGGTAAAGATAACTTTCCCGGATGCATCAAACTTTCTGAAAAATTTGTAATAGCAATTGCTCCCCAATGTACTTCCCCGCGCCCTGCCATCTCATTATCCCTGTTGTCAATGTAAAGGTCGGTCTTGATTTCACCGAAAAATTCCTGCTGGGATTTTTCATTGACTATGAATTTCAGAAATACATTTCCTGAGGTTGTTACATAAAGGTTATAAAAGAATTTCCCGCCTTCCTTCTTCACCATTCTTTTTAAATCTTCCTTATGGTCGCGTTCATACAGGATTTTTTCAAAAGGGTTGAGATACCTGTTTTTCAGAATTATCACACTGTCTGTACTTTCGAGCATTACCCTTTCTACTTTTTCATTTCCATTCTTTAGTGAATCAATGATTATTCCGTAACGAAAATCATCCGTATAAATATTGTAAGCCTCTTTCTGGAAAGGATTAAAGACAACATTACCTTTTACTAATATTAAGTTTCCGGTAAGATCAAATCTTTCGGAATTTCCGGTGATCTTTAATTTCGGTTGACCGCTGCCTACCCATAGGTCTCCTTATATTCCGAGCTCCGTCATTCCGTTGTCTCTTATCAAATGCTTTTACATTCCCGTCCATTTCGAGATAGATCTTATTCAAAGTCAGACCTGTAAAATCAATGTATCCGGAAGTTGCAATAAATCTTGAGCTCTCAGACGGAACGGATATTCTGGAATCCTTTACTATCAGCTTTTCATCCTGCGTAGCAAGCTTAATATAAAAGTTGTATTTCATTTTATTAAGTGTCACATATAAATTTCCCTTACTTATATCCATATTGCCGGTAAGAGAAGCATCGAATATATTGCTTCCCTTCAAACTTATTTTTCCGTCTAGTATACCGCCAAGATTATTTGTGTAGGGAATCAGCTGCTGAAATACCTTTAACTGAAAATTCTTTGCTATCACATTCAAATCCACCGGCTTGGCTCCAATGAGCTCAACTCTTTTGGCACTGTCTATTTCTTCGCCGGCAAACCGGATTATTGCCGGAACATTTCCGACTAGAGAAAAATTACCCGTATTCTTTTCGTTATAAAATGAGGTATTGGATGTCAGATCGTATTCATTGTATTTGATATTTGCGTCAAGCCTTCCGATCGTTGTCGGACCAACCTTGAGAAGCTCCGAATTAAGACTCAATTCAAGATCAGGCTTTTCAAGTGTTCCCCGGTAGTCCAGATCGACATATCTGATCCTGCCCGATATCATGTTGTTTGTATCAACATCTTCGTACAGCAGCTTTATTAATCTCAGCAGATCTATGTTCTTTACTGAAACCTTCACATTGCTTGTGTCCGTAATTGAATAAACCCCTTCAACAGTCAGCCTCTGATTCAGACTGTTGACGGCAAACTGCCTGAATTCGATTGCACTGTTGCTGTCGACTGAATTATATTTGACAATAAGATCTTTGCTGTTGGTTACAAGGAAATCCTGGTATCTGAGTGCCAGTGAATCAAATGCTACAATAGTCGAATCCATCAGGCTGCCCTCGGTAAACAGTTCAATGGTGGAATCCTTCTGTGACCATAATTCAAATTTATTTTTATTATCAGAAAAAGTTATCCTTGCCTGTGTTGAATCAAGCGGAAACTTACTTATGATCAGCTCGTTGTTGGAATAAAAATCCATCCTTGCGTCAAAACCTGAAAGTTGATATGTGTTAACATTATTTTTAATATCAATATTGAATGAAGCATCTTTCGTTATGAACGTCGAATCACCGTAGCGGAAATCTTTGATATCTCCTTTTGAATAAAATGTAAACAAGCCGCAGCTGTCGCTGAGATTTCCTTCGATACTTCCTGTAAAATTGATCGTATCATTGCCTGTAAATGTATATAACGGAGCCAGGTCTTTTACATTAATGGAATACTTCATATTAAGATCTTTACATATACCTGCAAATGTCCTTTGTTCTGATTTGTTTACACCGGACGAATCGGCGGCCATCTTGTTTTCCAATTCGTACGTTATCTTGTCAACATTATTCCCGATTATTTCCGAAAGATCATCGAAGCTAAAAGAACCTTCGGCGGTCAGGTCCGCAAAATCGGATTTCATTGAAATCTTTTTTATGTTTCCGTTCTGATCAATTTCAAGATCTATAGGCGTTGCCGGAATAATATAATCAGCAAAAGTGGACGGATTCATATTTATTTTGAAATTCCCGGAGATATTGTCTGGGTCAATGCCTCTTCCGTTAATGTCAAAATCAAAATTCAGACTGCTTCTGGAGCCGTTGTCTTTTGTAAATGCAGCAATGTTCAAACTTGAAACGTTGCCCTTTACATCGTATGAAATATTTTTCAGGTTGGAAATATTAATTTTCCCCGCTGCCTTTGTGTGCAGGGCATCCGAATCATATGACAGATTTAAGTTAACATTCCCGCGGTTGAATTCAAGATGACCGGCTGACCTTGAAATATTTTGTCCGTAAAATTTTGTTCTGTTTAAAGTGTAAGTTAATTTTCCGGTCATTGTTTTGTAATCAAATCCTCTTGCATCAACCTGGAAATCTCCGTTTATATTGCTTTCGAGAGATTTATCTTTTACTATTTTTCCTATGTTGAAATTTCTTGCAGAGATATCTCCTTTGTAATGCATTACATCCTGTGTAAGATCAAAATTGATTTTACCGTTTGCATTGCCTGCTGAACTGCTCATGTCAAAATCAGAACTGAATCTGTCAACTTCACCTTTGTAAGTAAGCGAAGGAATATAAACTTTTCCCAGATAACTGTAGTCAGGTATTGAAAGCCCGGGCAATATTAATTTCGTATCCCGCGGATCAATTTCAATATTTTTCCCGGTTATGTCAAAAAAAAGTTTGGACGGCTCATCAAGATTTTTTACATTTCCCGAAAATGAATAACTGGAATTAGGTGTCAGTAAATTCAGTTCGCTTATGTCAAGATTTCCGTATTCACCCTCAGCCGTTAATTTTAAAGAGATGGTGCTGTCGAGAAAATCAAGTTCGGGTATGAAAAAACTCAGGTCATCAAAGTTAAAAGTCTTCATATCAAGATCAATACGTGTATTGTTGGGTCCGAATTTTTCATAATCAACTTCATCAAACGGGTTAAGATTATTCATTTTTAACTCATTGATTAAAAAATCCGTCCTGTCAGTAACCAGTGCAAAATTATTTACTTCAGTTACAGTATCTTTCTCATTTAAGTTTGCGTGAAGAGTCAGCTTGTTTAAATTAAAATCTGAATTCGTTTTGAAACTGAGATTGTTGATGGTCACATCCTTTGAATCCGGAGAGTAGTATGCCTTTAGATTCAGATTAAAGTCATTCACATCGAGCTTTCCAAATTCAAAACTGTCAAGCTGCTGCATCATTATTTCCCTTATCGGCAAAGTTGAATTTTTATCTTCCAGTATCCGGATAGCTCCGTTTTCAATTGAAACATTCTCAGCATTTATTACCCAGTCAAATTCAGAAGTCGTGGTATCTTCTTCCTTCTTTTCAGACTCAAGAAAATATGACAGATTCCATTTCAGGCTGTCATTCTTATCTTTGACTTTGGTAAGATTTATTTGCGGATCTTTAAGTGTCAGGTCCTGTACGGAAATTTCTTTGCTTAGTAATTTCCAGATACTGTACTTTGCGCTTATTGAACTGAAATTTATAAGAGTATCATCTTTTACTTTAATGCTTCCGTTGTTTAAAGAAAATCCTTTGAGCAGATTTCCGGTAAGTGATTCGGCATAAATAGTAGTTTGCTTTGAAGCGAATGAAGAATTTACTTTATCCAGTGCAAAATTCAATGCGAGTTTGTCAAACAGATCTGTTTGAATGAAAATGAATAAGCAGATCAGTAATAAAACAACTGATGCTGCAGCTATAGTAAGCCATTTTAAAAGACTTCCCAAAAAAGTTTTTTTCTGTGGCGGGATCTTTACTTTGTCAATATTTTCCTTTTCTTCTGCCACTTAAAAGTTATTTCTTTGTGATCTTTTCCAAAATTTTTGTAGTCGAATAATTATCAATATATTGCAGACTTATGACTTTCCCGCCATTTGCATTTACAATATCGGAGCCGATTATATCTTCTTCTTTCCAGTCACCGCCTTTTACAAGATAATCGGGCTGAATCTTTTTAATTAATTCGTATGGCGTTTCTTCATTAAATATAATCACATAATCAACACTCTTTAGTTATCGAGAACATATGCCCTGTCATTTTCATTATTAAAAGGTCTGTCTTCGCCTTTTAATTTTTTCACTGAACTATCGGAGTTAACTCCAACAATCAAATAGTCTCCGAGAGATTTTGCCTGATCAAGATACGCAATGTGTCCTTTATGTATGATGTCAAAGCATCCGTTTGTAAATACAAGTTTTTTATTTTTTGATCTCAGATCCTCACGTATTTTCGCAAAATCATCTGATGTTAAGATCAATTCTTCTCCTTTATAATATTTTGAATCAATGCATCTTTATAAATCGGAACGATCCCGACTTCTTCCACTACAAGACCTGCCGCATAGTTTGATATTACTGCTGCATCTCTTAAAGAAGCTCCTCCTGCAAGACAAACAGCAACAGTAGAAATGACGGTATCACCGGCTCCCGATACATCCGCAACTTTTCTTGCTTTCGTTCCTATGTTTTCTTTTTTCATTTTGCCGTTTGAATTTTCAAATATCATCATTCCGTGTTCACCTAATGTAAGAATTATGTTTTCACAGTTTAGTTTTTGGCAAGTTCTTTTGCAAATGAAAGAATATCGTCCGGACTTTTTATTTTCTTTCCCAGATGCATCTTCCAGCTCTTTCCTGTTCGGCTTGAACAGGTATGAATTTTTAAATTCAAAAAAATTGTCGAACTTCGGGTCAACTAGTACTCTCTTATTGTTCTTATTTGCAAATTCAATCACTTTATGGATAAGATTTTTGGTCAGCACGCCTTTATTATAATCCTGTAAAATTATTATGCCGATTTCATCAGTGCTTTTTTCCAGAATCGATAATATTTTGTTTTCTGTCTCATTTGAAATATCATTTTTCGATTCGCTGTCAATTCTGAGAAGATGATGAGAGTCGGAAATGACTCTTGTCTTGCAGGTTGTCGGTCTGTTTTTTTCTTTGATCAATCCTTCGGTATCTATTTTCAATTCCTTCATCTTTCCAATCAGCAGGTCTCCTTCAGCATCATTGCCTATGACTCCGATAAGAAAAGGATTTGCACCCAGCGTTCTGACATTATATGAAACATTAGCCGCTCCGCCCAGCTTGTATTCGCTTTCTCTTATGTCAAAGACCTGAACAGGAGCTTCCGGAGAAATCCTGTTAACATCTCCGAGCAGATACCTGTCAAGCATTACATCTCCAATGATAAATATCTTTTTGTCATTCGAAGCGTTGAATATTTTTTCTAAGTACTTTTTATCCATAAAGTATTTGGACTTAAAATAAATTTATTATACAGGTTATTCAATGAGAATATAAATATAGAAGGGGCTGGAGAACAGTAGTGTAAAAAATAATTCATTGTTACTAATCTCATTTGAATCGGATATGAAAATTGATTGTTTAATTCTATCTCGAAACAACCCGCCTGTGAAAAGAAAGCGGGTTCCAAAGACTTATCGAATTTCAATGAATCGCTTTGGAATGATGTGCTGACGAAACAGGGGAGAGGGAATTTATCCTGCACACAAATTATCCCCGGAAAACCCGGGAATATCCTGAGCTTGTATCAGGGTAATTCCCGGGGAGTTCAGGGATGCAATTGTCATTTCAAAAGAACCATCTTCTTTACTGCATTGAAGTCATCTGTCTGAAGCTTGTAGAAATAAATTCCGCTCGGCAGATTACTCCCGTCAAATGTAACCGAATAGCTGCCCGCACTTTGTCTTTTATTTACCAGTACCGCAGCTTCTTTACCTAACGCATCATAAATTAATAGTTTCACATTTTTAAAAATATTTTTTCCGGCACTTATGTTGTACCGTATCACAGTTCTTGGATTGAAGGGATTGGGATAATTATCAAATAATTTGTATTGATAATGTAAATCCTCTGATTGATTTTTAACATTATGTGAATCGCTGATATCATAATTCCAATTGTTCTTAAAGCTCTTTCCGTTAACGATCAATACAAAGTCTCTCTTCATTCCCTGTTGAGGCTTTTCATCTGAGCATCTGAATTTTAATATAATAAATGAGCTGCTGTCCATTTTTGCATAGTTCATGTCCGTGTATGCAAGCTGATCATTTATTTTGCCGGAAACAGAATTCTCAGCGCTGACCAGTTCGAGCTCCTTTGCTTCATATCCTCCGAAATAAACCCGGACTGTTGAGAAAAATGATAGTTGAAACTTGTGCTTCCAGTCTGCTGTAACTCTTTTAATATTTTTCTTTTCAAAAACAGGAACTATGTTTACCGATCTCATTTCCCTTTTTGAAAATTCTGTCAAATGTGAATTTGAATTTCCGTCCTTATCATACGCTGTTATGTATCCGGCATTGTCCTTTTCATTTGTATTGGATAAGTCGAATTCATATGCATAAGGATCAAAAATAATGGCGATACTGTCAGCTATCTGATTACCGGATTGTTTTACTGAATGACTTATCAGTCACTGACCGGCTTTCTCCATATTCAAGATTCAGAATATCCTTATCCAGTCCCTTAACAGTCCTTGTAAAAGCGGAATCATAGGCAAGCGCTTTGGTTACATCATTGCCGAAAATTTCCGCGAGCTCGGGAGATATAATATCATCAGTAGAATACAGAACTATATCATTGTGTTCTGTTATTCCTAAGATCGTATTTTCCGGATGGTCAATTGACAAAAGTTCTGCCTTATCAAAGTAGTCATTGTCAATGCCGGATTCGCTTATAGCAAGAGTCATAAGATCATCCTCGGGATTGATGTAAGGGGTCCCGGTAAGTATTATTTTATCTTCAATATCCTTTCCCAGGTTATTCTTAAATCCGGATTTATGCAATATGTTATTTATGTAGACGAATTCATTTGTATCTTGAAATGCAACAAAAGGACATCCTCCTGTCACAGGCGGTCTTAACTTTTCCAGAGGAAAAAACTGTCGCGGATTATTTATTCCGTAAAATTTTGTATCATTGCCGAACTGATTGAAAGCTGTCGCCTCTATATAAAATGTCAAAGGTGAAGGAATACTGCTGTTGTTACTGCCGATACTGCATAATGAATCATAAGACCCGCAGGTAAAGCGGTTTCTGTATGAATCATTATACATCTTTAATTTATTTCCTTCCGGTTCCAATCGTATTCCGGGTACCGGAGCAAAACACGGATTTCCGGTTTCACAAACCCTGAGTCTCCAAGAGAATTGTACATTGCTTCCGGTTGCATAACAGGTTAGTGTTTTCCCTTCTCCGTGATATAGAGTAGAGTCATTCGAATTCAATGAAAAACCTGTGATGTTTGGAAGTGCAAGAGGATCTGTGTTGATTATTCCCGTCTCGACAGCGAACCAGTAAAACAGTCCTGCTGTTGCCCGTATCGCATGATTAAAACAATAACTTCCTTCGGAATAAAGGTCTGTTATATTCGGAGGGACTGGACCAAGCTGCTGGTAATATTGAATAATCATCGGATTTGAACCGCCCGGTAAAAAATTATTTCCGAAATGCTGTTGTGGAATTTCAAGACAGTCCGGACCGCTCGGATAGTGGTCGCCAAGCTGAGATGCGGTATACATTAAATATCTGATTGGATCAGATCCGTTCTCGTAAGGATTAATAAATCCTCCCGCGTTTTTTGCAGTATACCATGTGAAGTTTTGATATGCCCCATTGTCAATGTAACCATGATAGCAATCACCTCCTAGTATGGGGGGATGCACATCGTTGTGAATATGCGCAGGAACTGTCAGGTCTTCCAGTAAATGAGCCATTCTTCCAAGAAGCTGCCAGATTATCCTATTGAACGTAATATCATCAAGAGTTACTTCTTCGTCAACAATTATTTCCTGTCCTAAAGTATTTATATAACTATGATACCATATTTTTTTTGTTTTGAAAAAATCTATCAATCCTCTTGTGTGATAACTGAATCTATACAAAAATCCATTGGTGGGATTTAACCTGATGTAATTTCTTTCACCGTAACCTCCGCCGGTCCATTTAAACCATTGTCCGTCAATGAACCTGTTGATTTTTGTAAATGCATTTGGATAATCATAATTAAATCCTAAAATGTTTAAAGTTGTCAGACTATTGTCTCCGTCTGTTCGGTTGTCTGCATTCCAAAAATGTGAATTGGTTACAAACCAGTTAAAAGGTCCGGTAATGTCAAAGACAACATCTTCTCTGTCCTCCCTGCATGCTCCGGCAGTTATAGTTCCAATCTGCCACGGAGCTGTCCCGCAGTCATTCATCGTCCCGATATGACTCTCAAGTACAGAGAAATTTATATTTGGAAATTTATCTTTCAAAAGTGTGAGCGCCTGTATACAGATATACATATGAACACTCTCAAAATAACTGTCACCGTTGTTTTGAATATCGTTCTTCCTGCTAATTGTATCCTGCGTGTTTTTAAATCTATTTATTTCTTCTGCCTGTAAGGTTAAGGAAAGAAAACTTACATAGATCAGTGTTGTCAAAAATATCCTGTTCATAATATTATAATTTAAAATGGTTATCGAATCGTCTCAACTACATGAAACCCTGTTCAAATTTTCTGACTGCAAATCAAAATTATTTATCAGTCATATGAATCTTTGGCCACCTTAAATTAGAATATCAAAACTATCCTTTATTGAATTTCAGATTTTCTTATTCCTGATTACAGCTCCATTAGAATTTAAATCCGAGATTTCCCACCAAATATACATCACCGATGATCTGATCTCCGGCTCCGATATAGGGAGCTTTTATCTCAAATCCGATCGAATTGAATCTGTTCAGATGGACATCAAACCTTGTACTGAATAAAGGATAAATTACTACACCTGCATTATCAGACCCTACTGTAACGCTCAACCCGCCTCCAAATAAAAAGTCAAAAGAACTTCTGTCATCCGGAAATCCATAATATCCCAGAAGAGACACCCCTCCTATATATGGATTATAATCCAGTCCTCCTCCAATGAATAAGTTATTTTTAAGGTTGTTCAGATAAACCACTGACAAATCTATACTGGCTTCTGAGCCGGGTGTAAATCCAACACCCGCGATAATCCGGTTTCTGAATTCTTTACTCTTCGGATTATCTTTTTTAACCGGCTTATCCAATCTGTAATCATAAATATTTAAATTACCAAGTTTCGGATTCAACCCTGAATTATCTTTAAGTGATAATTCCTGTGAGTAAAGATCAGTAAATCCGGTTTCAAGAATAAAAATGATTGTTAAGAAATTTAGCTTTGACATTTTGTTTTTGGTATAATTAATAAATTATAGGATTAGAAAGAATTCACTTTATTGTTTCTGTCCGGTGGCCAACACTAACAAAATACACTCAATCAATATTTCTCCTAACCCTGTTACAATGCAGGTGCGCGTATCATTTTTGCTAACCTCCTTTCAGTATTAATTATAAAAATTATTTATTTATTTGAAGCATTGTAAAATTATTTTAAATACAGTGGGATGTCAAATGGTAAAAATTGTGATTTGTGAAAGTAAAATTGAGAAATTTACGATGAAGAGGTCTTGAATAGAGCATAAAAAAAACCGCTCGATTTCTCAAACGGTTTTGAGTGTTACTTTTTCCCAAAGCATCAAACACTTTAATCTTAACAAGGGGTTGAAACCACATCTTAAGATTTCTCTACGCAGATTTATTTACTATTTATTATTTACTATTTATTATTTCAGCAATGTCATCTTCTTCACTTCACTGAAATTACCTGCCTCCAGTTTATAAAAATAAATCCCGCTCGAAAGATTACTTCCGTCGAAAGTAACAGTATATCTTCCCGCAGGCTTATTTTCATTTACTAAAGTTTTTACTTCATTGCCTAATACATCATAAACTTTTAATGTGACAAATCCCAAATTCGAAATCCCAAATTCCAAATTCGTAATTGGATTGAATGGATTCGGATAATTCTGTTCCAGAATATATCCCGAAGGAATTTCGCTTGATAATAAGTTGATACCTGTAATGCCGCCGGTAGTAGTTTTTAAAATTTTCCCGGCACATCCTACAGCATAACCTGTGTTTGCATCGTTAAAATAAATAGATGTAAGAGTTTCAACAATTGGTGTCGGAAGTTCAGTCCATTCATCTCCGGCGTTTGTAGTCTTATAGAATTTATTATGTGTACATCCGCTTGGATCCGTAAAGTCGGGCGAGCCGCTGACATAGCCTGTTTGCTGGTTTACAAAAAATACCTGACCTAAAAAATATCCGCCGGTATCATCAAGCTGTGTCACCCAGTTAAGTCCGCCGTTTGTTGTCTTTCCGATATAAGATGATGCATCCCCGAATCCTTGCGAGAAAAAATTCCCTCCGACAACAAAACCCGTGTTCTCATCAAGAAAGGTTATTGAACTCAACATGTTTACAGGCAAAATGCTTTGTGAAAACCATTCTGTCCCGCCATTTGTAGTTTTTATTATACTACCGTATACACCGCTGCTGAAACCAACACTAGAATTTACAAATCTTGTCGAATATAAAACACCGGAGGTTGTGCTGTTTTGTTCTTCAAAAGTAATACCCGCATCTGTCGTTTTTAATATTTTATTAGGACCAGAAGCATACAATCCACCGACAAAATAACCTGTATTGGCGTTTATAAAATTAATACTTGCTATATAATAATCCGGTGATATATTTACAGTGTCCCATACAGTCCCGCCATCTGTTGTCTTCAATATAATACCATTATTTCCTGACCAATACCCGCTGACAAATCCTAAATTTTCATTCACAAAATAAATTGCTACCAGGTACAAATCGGTATTACTTGTTTGAGGTATCCAATTGGTACCTGCATTGGTTGTCTTTAAGATAGTCCCGAAGTTCCCGGAAATCCATCCGGTATTTGAATTTGCAAAGTAAACGGAATGCAGTGTAGTTGTAGTACCGCTTTCCTGCTGAATCCAGCCTGATTGCGCGGAAATATTTTGTAAATTGAAAATAAAGAGAGAAGAAATTACGAGCAGATACAGCTTTCCTTGGTGTTCCATTTTTAACCTCCATTTAATTTTTTTTTTAAATAGTGTTTAGAGAACAATTGAGACGACGACAAGGAAAAAAATTATATAGTGTTAAAATTAAAAATTTATAAAAGTAGGGATGATGATTAAATTGTAGCAGTTGTCTATAGATGTATGTAAGTGGAATTGATTTCGGATAAACTAAAGAAATATATTTTCAAAATCAAATACAAAATTTTTTTATCTCAATAAAATCATTTTATTAACTGCATTAAAACTGCCGGCTTCAAGCTTATAAAAATAGATCCCGCTCGAAAGGTTCGCCCCATTAAAAGTAACAGAATAACTTCCCGAACTTTGTGTTTCATTTACCAAGGTTGAAACTTCCTCACCAAGAGAATTATAAATTATTAATCTTACGTCTGAGGTTTGACCTCTGACGTTTGACGAGATAGAATAACGGATCACTGTAACAGGATTGAATGGATTCGGATAATTCTGTTCCAGAATATATCCCGAAGGAATTTCGCTTGATAATAAGTTGATACCTGTAATGCCGCCGGTAGTAGTTTTTAAAATTTTCCCGGCACATCCTACAGCATAACCTGTGTTTGCATCGTTAAAGTAAATTGACGTTAGACTTTCAAGAATGGGCGTCGGAAGTTCGATCCATTCATTGCCGCTGTTTGTAGTTTTATAGAATTTATTGTGCGAGCATCCGTAAAGATCCGTAAAATCCGGTGAGCCGCTGACATAGCCCGTTTGCTGGTTTACAAAAAATACCTGGCTCAAAAAATATCCGGCGGTATCATAAAGCTGGGTCACCCAGTTTAGTCCGCCGTTGGTTGTCTTTCCGATATAAGATGATCCATCCCCGAATCCCAGCCCTAAAAAATTTCCCCCAACAACATAGCCCGTATTCTCATCAAGAAACGTTATTGAACTCAATTTGCTTAATGCTAAAATGTAAACTTCCTAGTTCAGACCAATTTGTTCCGCCATTTGTGGTTTTTATTATACTTCCATATATACTGCTGCTAAATCCTAAATTAGAGTTTACAAATTCTATCGAATACAAAACGCCGCCGGTTCCGCTATTCTTGTTCTTCAAAAGTATTACCCACATCTGTTGTTTTTAAAATCTTGTTCGGACCTGAAACATATAATCCTCCGAGAAAATAACCGGTGAGGGAGTTAATGAAATTAATATTTGCAATATAATAATCTGTGGATGTATTCTAAAGTGTCCCATATATTTCCGCCATCAGTCGTTTTCATTATAATGCATTCGGATACATAAGGCGGGACATGAAGGGACTTGTACCCGCTGGTAAATCCGGTATTGTCGTTTAAAAAATAAACTGTTTGTAAGTCTACATCGGTATTACTTGTCTGTGGTATCCAGTTATTCCCTGAATCAGTTGTCTTTAAGATGGTCCCGTTGTTCCCTGAAATCCATCCGGTATTTGAATTTATAAAATAAACTGACTGCAGCTCATTTAGAGTGCCGCTTTCCTGCTGATACCAACCGGTTTGAGAAATTGCAAAACCGTTATACATTAAAAATAAAATCCCTAACGAACAAATTTTCTTTTTCATGGCTTTCTTTGGTTTAGTTTGTCCGGAAATTCAGTTAACTATTTAGGGTTGATCCTAAAATGTTTAAAATGTTATTTAAGCAAAGTCATCTTCTTGACTTCACTGAAGTCACCTGTATTCAATTCATAAAAATAAATCCCGCTCGGATAATTCGCAGCATTCCATTCGACTGAATATCTGCCAGCAGGTTTGCTTTCATTAACTAAAGTCTCAATTTCATTCCCAAGCACATCATATACTTTCAATGTGACAAAATTCGTAATTCCTAATTCGTAATTGATAATTGTATTTGGATTGAACGGATTCGGATAATTCTGATAAAGATAATATCCGGAAACATTCTCTGTATTTCCGGAAACAGAAGTAGGATAAGGCGGTCCGGTGTAGACCATCAGGTAATTTGTATCCGAAAGTTTTAAAACGGAAGGATCTCCTCCGCCAATATTTGTATTAATGAAATCCGACCACACACCTCCGTTTGTGCTTGAGGAATACCAGATCATCATTCCGCTTCCGTAAAAGCGAAGCTCGCTTGAGTCCTTTATCATGAAATTTCCGATCCAGCTGTGTGACATATCAGAAACTATATCAACAACGCGCGTGAAATTTAATCCGTCATTTGAAATATTATGATAAGCGCCTGTCCCGCCCATGGAAATGGGATTTACCAGATGCCAGAGATTATTGAATTTAACAACAGCAGGATCCAGTACCGGTCTGTCAGGTAAACTGAATCTGAATCCCTGATCCATTGTATAGTTCAGTCCGTCATCCGAAATAGCAGAGTAAGTATTTATTGAAGTGTCGAGAATCATGTTCATTCCGCACGAAAAATACATTCTGATTTTCCCGCTGTCGGTAAGAACAGGCGTAGGATCAAATGGTCTGACGAAATTGCCCGGCAATCCGTTTACAACTATTGGCTGCGGCTCTGTCCAGCTGATCCCGTTATCGCTCGAATATTTTACTGCAACTCTGTCCCACGTCGCCGATCCCATAGGCTGCCTGAACCATTGAAATGCACACATCAAAACTCCCGATGAAAGCCGAACCAGGCACGGAACACCGGCTGAATCCTGAAATGTCTGTGTGTTTGAAAAGATGAGCCCGTCGCTGCCATAACATACTTTCAGCGGTCTGTTCCAGGGCTCACCCTGAGAATATAAATCTGCGGAAAATAATAAGAAGAATATATAAATCAGTAATTGTCGCACTCAGATTATTTATTATTTACTATTTATTATTACTATTTATTATTTACTATTTATTATTTACTATTTATTATTTCAGTAATGTCATCTTCTTCACTTCACTGAAATTATCTGTTTCCAGCTTATAAAAATAAATTCCGCTCGAAAGATTACTTCCGTCAAATTGAACTCTGTAGCTTCCCGCATCTTTCATCCCGTTTACCAAAGTCATAACTTCTTTCCCAGATATGTCATATACTTTCAAAGTGACAAAATTCGTAATTCCTAATTCGTAATTGATAATTGTTTCCGGATTAAACGGGTTCGGATAATTCTGTGACAGCTCATACTTTACCGGGAGCTCCTATTACTACTTCATTTGAAAGATCAAAATATTCATAATTCCCATTATAATCAATCTGCTTTAATCGGTAAAAATAATTTCCCTGCACTTAGTCCTCTGTCTGTAAATTCATAATTAACAGGCGTATTGGTTGTTCCGTTACCGTTTACAAAACCAATATTACTCCAGTCGTCTGACGTTTGACCTTTGACCTCTGACCTCTCTATTTCGAATCCTGAATTATTCGTCTCCGAAGCAGTTGTCCATTTTAAGAGTACATTTGTATTCTGAACCAAAGATGTAAATGATGACAATTCAACCGGCAGCAATGATGCTTCGGCATTAAGAAGTATGATCTCATTACCGGCAATACTGACAACAGTTGTATCATTCAGTATAAGTGAAGCAGCTGATTCTTTCTGTAGTCAGTGAATTTAAGAAAGGATCTGAATACCATTGAAGACCTCCGTCAATAGTATATCTTACCGTTCCGTTTTCACCTGTGACAAATCCCGACCCGGAGTTTTTGAATCTGATGTCATACAAATCTTCCGATGTACCTGTAGAAATAAGATTCCAGTTAGTGTAATTGGTTGACTGATACAGAATTCCGTTATCTCCGACTATTCCAAGTATGTTCCCGAAAAACCATGTTCCCATGAGACCGATCTTGTTTAGGTTAGTTGTTGTATCAGCGAAGCTCATATCCTCCCAGGTTGTTCCGCCGTTTGAAGTCCGCAGCAGAGTTCCTCCGTCACCGGCAACAATTGAAAAGAAAGAATTAACTATGTATACCGAATTTAGATTTTTGGTTACCCCGCTGCTAAGCTGGTTCCAGGAATTTCCGCCGTTAGTTGATTTTATGATCAGTCCTGAATCGCCGACTGCTATGATTGCGTTCATGTTCTGAAAATCTATTCCGTTAAGATTGCGGGTAACAGATGAATTTAAAACAGTCCACGTCATGCCTTCATCGAGAGATCTTACTATTGTTCCGTTATCGCCTGCACCGAAAGTCACTGCCGTATCCGCGGCCGGCGTATTTTTTAAGCAGTTGATATTATTCGTCGTGCCGCTTGGTCTCTGTACCCACGGATCGTTTACAGGATTTGTACTTCTGTAAATATTTCCTCCGGCTCCGGCGGTTAAGTAATACTGGTGAAATGAACCGTCACCATTGAGATAGTGGATCCCTGTTACAAGTGCATATAAAGGATCATTGCCCGGGTTGACTAGCTGGAACAGACATCCCCTGAATCCAAATGCGAAAGAACCTGTGACGCTTAACAGAATAAGTAATTTTTTCATTGTTGAATCTCCTTTTGATTTTTAGTTAGTAAAAGTTTTTTTGATGCGCGGTCAATTAACGGTACAAAAATCCATTTTACATTTGGAATAGTCAAAGAAAGTTTAATGATATTGTGGCATGAATAACTTACCGTCTGATCATTATCAGAAATTAAATATATTGATATTATCACATTTTAAGATGAAATTGCCTTTCAAATTGTGGCATAAACCATATCATGAAAAATTCACAGCTTAAGGAAATTCTTGGGACCTTTGACAAAAATGAACTGAAGGAATTCGGAAAGTTTGTTCAGTCACCCTACTTTAACAACCGCAGCGAAGTTGTCCGGTTTTTGGATTCGATAAAAAAATTTCATCCGAAGTTTGATTCGAAAGAATTGACTGAAGAAAGCATCTTTAAAAAAGTTTATCCCGGGAAAAAATTCAGTAATGTTCTGATGAGAAAATTATATTCACTTACGGTGAATCTGCTTATGGACTTCATTGCCGTTAAAGGTTTTAAGGAAAGTACTCTTGAATATAATACCAAGCTTATGGATTTACTGCGTGAGAGAAAATTGCCGGTAATGTTTGAAAAGAAATCCAGGAATGTCAAAGAACTGCTGGATAAAGCCAAACGTGATGTGTCATACTATGAATCCAAATTAAAGCATACTTCCATATTGAACGGATATTTATTGAATACAAATGAAAAGTCAATGGTCAGCAGTTTTCAGAATGAACTTGATGATCTGATAGAATATTTTCTGGTAATATCGTTGGTACAGTATATCCGTCTGGGTGAATGGTCGCGTGTAATGAATAAAAAATTTGATCTTAAGTTTTATGATGAAGTCGTTAAATACATTACTACCCGGAACGAGAGTGATCCGACGCTGGCTTCATTGTATTATAACATGCTGATGCTGCTTAACACTGAAGAGGAAAGGTTTTACACAGCGCTGCGGAAGGGGAGGGACAAACTGGAATCCCGGCTAAGTGATCTTGATGCTTATAACATTGCGATCGTGTCAATGCAATATTGTCATAAAAGAGTAACGAAAGGAAATACCGGATACAGAGATCATCAGTTTGAAATTACAAAAAAGATACTTGATAAGAATCTGATTCCCGCGGGATATATCGAGCCGTATTTTTTTACAAATACGGTCCGCAATGCCTCTTACATTAAGGAATTCAGATGGGCTGAGAAATTTGTAAATGACTATAAGAGCAGACTCAATCCTGAGTCAGCGGAAGAAATTACCGAGTATTCATTTGCTATGATAGAGACAGGGAAAGGGAATTTTGAATCGGCATTAAATCATCTTTCAAAAATAAATATCGAAAGATCAAACATGAAGCTTGATATTAAGAACCTGTTAATTGTGATCTATTATGAACTCAATTATTCGGAAGAACTGATTTCTCTGATAGATACTTATAAACATTTTCTTCAAAGAGATAAGATAATAACCGAACAGACAAAAAAACTGAATTCACTCTTTCTTGAAATTTGTTTCGGAGCTCATAAAAATTCATCTCAAAGAGAATAAAGATTCTGCCTACCTGCTTAAAAAGGAAATTGAAAACGCACCCTATTTTAATTTGAAAGACTGGCTTCTCAGAAAGACAGAAGCTTTGTGCTGATAAGAATTTTATTTCAGCAATGTCATCTTCTTCACTTCGCTGAAATTGCCCGCCTCCAGCTTATAAAAATATATCCCGCTCGCGAGATTACTTCCGTCAAAAGTAACCGTATATCTGCCCGCAGGTTTGCTTTCATTAACTAAAGTCTCAATTTCATTCCCAAGCCATCATAGATTTTCAAAGTGACAAATTCCAAATTCGAAATTCCAAATTCCAAATTCGTAATCGGATTGAACGGGTTCGGATAATTCTGTGAAAGCCCATAAGTAAGTGCAAGAGAATTGATTTCTCTTATTCCGACAGATGCATCCATTTGCCGTACAATAGCATAAACAGGAGCCTTACCCCATTGCGGGTTGGTATTCCAGTTTCCTGCTTTCAGGTCCCGGATGTAATAAAGATAGTTGTATTCCCCGCTGACAGAACGAAGTAATGAAGGATGTTTCTCTTCAACATTTGGTGTATTGGTTATGTTTGTCGGCGTACTCCACGATGCGCCATTGTTATTGGAATATGAAATATAAATATCCCCGGCATTTACTGTATCTCCATTTTGTACGATCTGTGTATTTCCTTTTGTATATGCAGTAAAGGAACAGATCCAGTTTCCGTAAGGAGTTAGTCCGATTGTTGGCTGGCATAGCGGAGAAATGTATGCTGAAGACAACATAGTGTCACAAAGATTAGGTATATTGAAATCACCGGCAACATGTGTAAAGCCCGTCGCTGCAGACCAATGTATGATTCTTGGAGACCTGAATATGTTCCCATTTGTACCGATATTTATTCGTTTGTTTACTGCAAAAATGAAATGCACATCATCTCCGGAAAAAGCACCCTGGAATCCTCCGAAAGCATAGACCAATACAGTATCATTTCCAATTACCATTGAGCTGAATATTTCAGATCCGTTGTCAAAAGTTATTCCATTGTCAGTTGAATTATACGATATCAGTGTTCCGTCACCTTTATTTCGAATTCCATATAAGGAGACGTTACCGTTTGAACCCGATTCTACCGAGCTGTTTCCGGCGGACGTATTCTGCAAATTAAAAGTTCTGAAAGATGACCATGATGTTCCGTTAAATGTGGTTGAAGAACTGCTTCCTCCGTTGAAATCACCGGTAAATAAGATATTCCCGTTGGAAGTACTTATGACATCCGGCCATGTAGGTGCATTCGCAGGAAAGCCGGGAAACAAGTGAAACGAAGAATTACCGAATCCGCTGTCTATATAGACAAGACCTTCAATCCCGCCTGACCGGTGATCTGATATTATTGGGATGCCATCATGAATAGCAATACACGGATATCCAAAATTAAGGTAAGTGGTGTCCAGCACATTAGCTGTCCATGTATTTCCAAAATCATTTGAATATGAATAATAGACATATTTTCTATTTGAAGACGAAAGTAAAGAGTCATGCTGACCGTGAAAAACTGCACACAGGTTTGCAGGGTTATTTGGATCCTGCACGATGTACCTAATGCTGCCAATCCACTGTTTGTCATAACTGACCGACCAAAGATTAGTCCATTTTTCTCCGCTCTGAAGCACAGGCGGGGGAGGTATTTGCGCATTCAATACAGAATGAACGGCGAGAGCCGCAATCAATAATAATATTGTTCTCATGTTCTTCTTAATCCTTTATGTTTTTAAAAAGCTATCATCTCCTCTAAGAATGACAGCTGATGCTATTTTATTTAATTAATACCATTTGCTTTGTCTCGGCAAATGCTCCCGATACCAACTTATAAAAATATATCCCGCTCGAAAGATTACTTCCGTCGAAAGTAACTGTGTACCTTCCTGCCGGTTTATTTTCATTTACTAAAGTTTTTACCTCATTGCCAAGTACATCATAAACTTTTAATGTGACAAATCCGAAATTCGAAATCCCAAATTCCAAATTCGTAACCGGATTGAACGGGTTCGGATAATTCTGACTCAAATTAAAAGTTTCTGCACTTTGTACTTTATTAGATAGATGTGTAAAAAAATCGGTCATATAAGATTCAACAAGCGCTGTTCTGCCTCCGATTTGTTTTTCCCAAACTGCACTTATTTTATATAAATTCTGATTGTATATCGGAGGACTCAAATCATATCTTGTAATCAAACTCGTATCACCCAGATATATTTTTTTGAATTCCGGATTACTATTAAATGAGTTTGGCTGGTTAATGAAAGTTAATTGTGACGAATCGTTACTTAAAGTAAAGGTGCACATTACGTCAAAAAAGTAAAGGGAGTTGTCAGTTATTACACCATTAGCAGCTGCCTTTCCTATATAATGCCTGCCCGGAATATTTTTAGTTAATACTTCCCGAAAATTTTGTCCTCCGACATTAAACCCCAATATGTGTTTTGAACCCAGTGTATCATATGAGAAAGATATGAATCTTGAATCAGACT
Source organism: uncultured Ignavibacteria bacterium (assembly GCA_963836395.1). GTDB lineage: Bacteria > Bacteroidota > Ignavibacteria > Tepidaquicellales > Tepidaquicellaceae > JAGPCH01. The sequence goes on from CAWIJF010000009.1 coordinate 214,116, forward strand.
TTGCAATTGTCATGCTGGTTTGTGAATTCGGTTGTTCAACCTCGTATGGATTTTCCCAGCTGATACTGCCGGATGAGAGAGGTTCATTAAAAATTCTTCCGTTGATCCTTGTTAATGAACTCGTGTATTCTCTAAGATAGAATACGGTGTATTGATTACCATTGGGTCCCTGAATTAAAATTGGCGTTATATATTCATTTGAGTCTGCGGTTACATTTGTATCTACCTCCCATGCGTTCAGTATTGTTCTGTATTTCTTGAATCTAATGTAATTGTCACGTTTATAAACAAGATAGTAATTATTATATTGAAGCGGAGCAGTGTTGTTATTTCGTATAAAGGGATTGGTTTCATCTGAAGATGATGAATCAAGTATTTGCGGTTGAGACCAATGGTTATTCAAATATATCGAATAGAATAAATCCCAATTGCCTCTGATGTTTGATTGCCAGACTAAAATATTTTGAGAGAAGGACGGATTAATATTTAAGGAATTCTGAAAATCAGTTATCACTATTTCCGAATCATATCCGTTAAACCCCTTCGATCTGATAATAATATCTGAATATCCGTTATGATGCCGTTCATAAGCAATCCGGGCTGTAAATATGTATCCGAGCTGGCCATTTTCAAAGACCGGATTTTTATAATCGTATAAGTTGGAAGACACTGCTACTGTAACCGAATCAAAAAATTGAAATTGAGAAAAGGTGTTTGAAGGAATTACTGCATTTGAGCAGATCAATAAAATTGAAATGACAATAATATTGTTTTTCATAATGTAAAGTTATTAACTTTAAAAACATTACATCTTTTCTTTGGATCAGTTTAAACTTATTTCATCAAAATCATCTTCTTCACTTCACTGAAGCTGCCTGCCTCCAGCTTATAAAAATAGATCCCGCTCGGATAGATTACTTCCGTCAAAATGTAACTGATAACTCCCCGCAGGTTTATTTTCATTTACTAAAGTTGCTATACTTCATTTCCAAGTGACATCATATAACTTTCAAAGAGACAAATCCCAAATTTCGAAATTCCAAATTCCAAATTTGTATTTGGATTGAACGGGTTCGGATAATTCTGACTCAATGTAAATGTCTCCGCAGTTAGAATTATTTTGTATGACTGATGTCGGATTATCTATTGTAAATTTAATATATCCTTCCGGTGCAGTCAGAGGTTTGGTAACAGTTCTGCCCGAAGTTGAAGTTGCTGAGATATAATAGTAAACATTTGTACCCAAGCGACTGCGGAGGTATTGATGCAGTGAATGTATCGAGTGACTGAGTCATGCTTATTTGAATTGTAGGCTTGTGTTGTATCAGTTCTCCAGATAAACTTTTGCAGTAGCAACTCCTGATTTTGTTTTTATATATGATTTGACTTCATAAGGTGTTGTCGTGTTCAGTGTATTCAAAAGTTTTGCATGTGAAATGAAAACTGGCTCATTAACTCCGATCTCTTTTGTAATGCAGTGAATTGCTCCGAGAGCTGAGATCATAGAACTGCAATTTATCCCGACTATTCTGTATCCCGGGCAGATTTTCCCTGTAGATTCTTAATGCAGTCGTATCCTGCGAAAGCCCGTAAATCGGAACTATGACTGTCTTATTTACAAAAACTGAATTTGTATAAGTATAATAATCTGCCGATCGGAGGATATTGTCCGGATGTACTTGGAGGCATCGGAATTCTTACAACTTTATATGGTCTTCCGTAACACGTTTGAAAATTATTCAAAACATACTGAAGATTTGCTTCGATCTGCGGTCCGTCGGCAACTCCTGCCGGATATTGTCCGACTAAGTAATGTCTCTTCATCCAGTAATTTTATATGCATGTCAATATGATGTATCTCATCATATGGGAAGCGTTTCCATTTTTATATATCTGTTAAGACCAAGATAACTGTGAAAAATATTATCGATCTGAGATTCTGTCTTTGAAGGATTTTCATTGAAAACAAGTTTGGAAGAAAATCCCGTCCCGTTTCCGTCAACCATGAAATTACCTCCGGTATGTGTAAGGTCATTCGGAGATGTTATTGCCTGATAGATCGGAACATTAATATAATTTGCAAATGCTACTGGAACCTGATCATCCAGAGGTCTTGGTCTGTTATAGATCCAGTCAATCATTTTAAGACTGTCCGAAATCCCGGAGTAAGCTGCCCACGGACCGTAATCCCTGCACCATACTGAATTAAAGGAAGTAATAATAAATTTCAAATTTACTAACGGAACTCCTCCGCTTGTAAGATAAGTCTTCACTGAATTTGAATCGGAACACACAATATATACAAGACCTTCATCCTGTGCATAATCAACGATCTGTCTGATGATTGGAGTATAAGAAGTCCATGCCACAATAATTCCCTGAACTTCTTCCCATTCAGCCATTGTCCTGACAGGAGTCGGCGGGGGATTTGTATCGTCGGTAATAATAAACGGCGGCTGATAATTTCATATAATGCTCCTTTTCCTTGTCGGTCATATAATTCGGCAGATCCTGTGAAAAGCAATTGCTGCTGATATGAACATTAACTAACTACAGTAAATATAATTATTTTTCATTTTAAATATTATTTTTGTTTTTGAATTAATTAAATATCAGTTTATCTCTATAATTCCTAATTCCTAATTCTTAATTCCTAATTCTTAATTCCTAATTCTTACATTCCTAATTACTAATTCCTTTGAATCTAACTAATTTCTAACTGTTAATTCCTAATTCCTAATTGCTAACTCCTAACTACTAATTTTAATGCTAACTGAGATAAGCATTTTCTGTATTCAAATAATTCTTTACATAATCAGAAACAGCATCATCTATTTTCGTAATATTGTTTATATATCCTGATTTCTTAGTTTATTTATATTTGCTTTTGTATAATACTGATATTTTTCTTTTAAAATTTCAGGCATATCAAAATATTCTATATTTTCTTTAATTCCCATTGAATTTAAAGACAGGTTTTATCAGATCATTAAAGCTGTTTGCTTCGCCTGTTCCAATGTTATAGATCCCGCTTACGATTTTATTGTCCCAGAAAAACAATGTCATGTCAACAGCATCTTTCACATAAAGAAAATCCCTGCTCTGCTCACCGTCTTTATAATCCGGATTTGGCAGATTTAAATAATCTTGCTTTGCCGGTTTCTTTTATCTGATGAAAACATTTATTCACGACACTTCTCATATCTTCTTTATGATATTCATTCGGACCGTAAACATTGAAATATTTGAGCCCGACAATTTTATCAAGTACCCTGCTTCTTCTTTGCCCAGAGGTCAAACATGTGTTTTGAATATCCATAAGCATTCAGAGGTCTGAGATGTATTAAGTTTGCTTTCATCATCTTCATATCCTTTTGAGCCGTCTCCGTATGTTGCTGCAGAAGATGCATAAATAAATCTTATATTATTGTCCAGAGCTTTCTCACAGAAGAATTTTGTATATTCATAATTATTTCGAAGCAGATAATCGAAATTTTTTTCGGTTGTAGAGCTGCATGCCCCAAGATGAAAGATCGTATCAATCTTCAAATTTCTTCAGAAAATCCGATGATATCATATGTCCGAAATCTTCCTTATCAAATACATCGGCATACTTCAGAGAGACAAGGTTTTTCCATTTTTCATTTTCCCCGAATTCATCAACGACAATAATTTCTTCAATCCCGAGCTGATTGAGTCTCCATATAAGTGCACTGCCTATGAATCCCGAGCCGCCTGTTACAATTATCATTTATTATTTTAAAGTTAATTGTCGAAAGTTAAAAGTACTTTAATATCTATGATCAGAAATTACGCTTGTTCCCAAACTCCCGTTTGGAAATGCAATTGTAAAATTAGTCATCACTACATAATTTTATTCCTTGTCAGAGCTCGTTCCCAAACCCCGGTTTGGGAACGCAATTGTAAAGTGAAACTCCGTTTCACAAATAGAATAATTAGTAATCACTCAATATTATTTATCTCTTCCAGTGTCCCGAATAACTTATCATTATTCAAGATCTCATTTATTAATTTAATATTATCCTTCCAGCCGATCCAGAAAATATTTCCATAAGCTTCACTATAATTCATCCATTTGTATTCAGAATGTTCTTCGGATAACTTTACTTCACCCTCATTTGCTTCTGCTAAAAAAACCGGGGTAAGATTAATAACATCACTATTTATATCATAAAAACAATTCACAGTATCAACTTTATAAAAATGTTTTGCCGATAAACCTGTTTCTTCATTCATTTCCCGAATCGCAGTTTCATATGCCTTTTCATTTTTATCTATCTTTCCTCCTGGCGACTGACCAGATGCCGGGATAAACTTCGGATTTATTTCTCTTCAACAGCAGATATTTAACCTCATCTTCAAATTTTCTATAAATAAAAACTTCGGCAATTTGAGATATTATTTTAGACAATCAAATTTTATATTTTTCTTTGCAATACTTCAGTATTAATTTTGTATCTGCTATCAAAACAGGAGTTAAATTTAAAACATCATCAAAAATCTTTTCAAAGTTTTCTAAGATATATTCATGGACAATTTTATTTCTGATTATTCTGGTTTCAGCTAACTTATGAGCATCATTAATAATATTTTTTTTCTCTGATAAATTTAATAAATCTCTGGTAGATTCATAGTTATCCAATTCTAAATTAACTATAGTTCTTAAAACTTTCTGTATCAGTATATCACTTAATCTTGAAAATCTTGCTGTTAGTCCTTCAAAATGCATTAATTCGTTATAATCATATTCTTCCTTAATTCCAATCTTTTTGCAGTCCTTATATGAAATTTTTAAAATGTTGGCTGCACTTTTTATTTCTTTATTTTCAATCTTTAATAATTCAAGCAATTTATCATTCATAATTCCAGACGTTGATCACTTATTAAACTAAAAAATATTTTATCTTTTTGGCTTTTAGGTTTTATATTTTTATCTGTAAGGAGTATATCAATTTTCTGTTCGTCTAATTTCTCAAATATTTTAAATTTAATTTTTAAAACATCTTCTTTGGAGATTTTGTCAGATGAAACAATTAAATCAATATCGCCGCCCTTTTTTTTATCATCAACTCTTGATCCGAATAAAAATATTTTAGCCGTTTTATCTAAAGAATAAACCGCATCCTTTAATTGCCCGGACTTCAAATTCTTTTAATCTCATTTATAATCGATTTGTTATATGAATCATTGATTCGGAAACAACAACTTGTAATTTGAAATTGAAATCAATGCGCTTCAAACCAGCTGTCTCCCGTCCCGACCTCAACCTCAATCGGAACATTCAGCTTTATTGCATTCTTCATTTTATCAATTACAATTTTCTTAACTTTTTCCAGTCTCAGTTTTTCTTCACCTCAAATACAAGTTCATCATGAACCTGAAGCAGCATTTTTGATTCAAGTTTATTTTTTACAAACTCATTGTAAATATTTACCATCGCGATCTTTATCATATCCGCTGCAGTTCCCTGTATCGGCATATTGATGGCTGCCCGTTCATCTTCGGCTCTTGCTGAAGCATTCTGATTATTTATCTGCTGCAGATATCTTCTTCTTCCCAACAGTGTCTCGACATATCCGTTTTCATGAGCAAACTTTTTCGTCCGATCCATATAATCTCTCACTTTCGGATATTCTCTGAAATATCTTTCTATAATATCTTTCGCTTCGGAGTTCTTTATTTCAAGGCGGTTTGCAAGACCGAAATGCTCCGATGCCGTAAATAATTCCGAAATTAACTTCCTTTGCTTTTCGCCTCATTCCGGGAGTAACATCATTCTTTGAATGAAGATTAAAAATTCTCATCGATGTCTCGGTATGAATGTCATGATTTCTTTTGAAAGCATTGATCATATTTTCATCATTTGCATAATGCGCCATTATCCTCAATTCGATCTGCGAATAATCAGCAGACATTATCTAGATAAGTGTTGTCTCTCGGAACAAAAGCTTTTCTCAGGCTTCTTCCGACTTCAGTTCTGGATGGGAATGTTCTGCAGATTAGGATCATTGCTCGAAAGCCTTCCCGTTGCTGATGCGCATCTGATTGAAGACAGTATGAACTCTTTTTGTTTTCGGGTTGACAGCTTTCTTTAATCCGTCAAGATAAGTTGACTTGAGCTTTGTAAGAATCCTGTAATCAACAAGCAGCGAGGCGATCTCATGCTGATATCTTAGTTCTTCAAGAACTTTTACATCAGTTGAAAATCCGGTCTTTGTTTTTCTTACAGGAGTGAGATTTAATTTTTTAAAAAGAATTTCCGCAAGCTGCTGTGTGGAGTTGATATTGAATTTCTCTCCTGCGGATTTATAGATCTTTTCTTCAAATTCCAGTATCAAGCTTTCTGTTTCTTTATTGATTATTGACAGGATTTTTTCATCTACTTTAAAACCTTCAAACTCCATTTCCGCCAGAACTTTTATCAAGGGGAAATTCTATCTCGTCACAAAGCTTCATAAGATTTACTTTCCCAAGCTCATATTTTATCCTGTAATAAAGCTGCAGAGTAATGTCGGCATCTTCCGCTGCATATTCTCCGGCCTTATTCACATCCACTTTATCCAGCGTGATCTGGTCTTTTCCTTTTCCCGTAAGTCTTGGAAAGTGCGATCGGTTTGTAGCTTAAGATATTTTTCGGAAAGCGAATCCATGTCATGGGCTCCGTCGGGCTGCACAATAAATGCCCCGATCAGTGTATCAAAAAATAAATTTGCGATCTCGATCCCATAATTTCTCATATACCATATAATCATACTTTAGATTTTGTCCGATAAATTTTATTTTTTTATTTTCAAGATACAGGTTTTATTTTTTCAATCGCATAAATTAAGTTCAATGCCGGCATCATTGCGTATCGCTCATTTTTATCGGAGAATCAAATAAGAGACTGATTCCTGCTTTCTGCTCTTTTCGTTTTTTTGTCAAATGGCTTTCCGGAAACAGGAACATAATAAGCTTCATTATCTGCAAATGAAAAAGACATTCCGATAATATTGCAGTTCATCGCAGTCAGTAGCATCGGTTTCAGTGCCGAAACATATGAGACTCTGTCCCGAAAGTTTTTTCACAAGCTTTATCAATATTCATCTTTTGTCTTAATAACATTATAATTATGCTTTACATCTTTAATTGTCCTGATTATTTTTTTCCGTCCGGGATGTTAACTTTTATTTTAACTTTAATTGCTTTCAAGTTTAACACCTTTGATGGGAAGTCTGAGTCTCCGTTTCTTTTCTTCAGCCGGCTTGTCATTGTCCTTTGAAAATCTTTTGATCAGAGTCTTAAATTCCAGTTCTTCAAAAGTGAATCAGATGTTTTCAGATCGGCTTCTTTCTTATGAGATGATGAAAATTTATTTTAAGAGGAACATCCGTCTTTATGGTCACAAGCATATGTGACAGTACAGCATCATCTTTATGAGTGATAATATTTTCTTTCAGTTTCGGCTTGGTGATCTTGTCAATGTTCTTATACATATTTTCAATCGAACCGAATTCCTGAATCAGACTCATTGCAGTCTTTTCTCCGACTCCTTTTATTCCGGGAATATTGTCCGAAGTATCTCCCATCAGTCCCAGTACTTCAATGACCTTTTCAGGCGCAACTCCGAATTTTTTCTTTAACGCCTTCTTTGTCAATGATTTCAATCTTCGCTGACATTTTATTCCCGTACAGATTTCTTGCCGGCTTATACATAAAGATCTTATCCGAAACAAGCTGCATAAAATCTTTATCCGGCGTTACCATATAGCTCAGAACTTTTTCTTTCTCCGCCTGCTTGACAAGTGTTCCTATAATATCATCAGCCTCATATCCGTCAACTTCGATCATCGGAATGTTAAAAGCTCTTGATAATTTCTTTTGACTTTCCCGATCTGCCACGGCATATCGGTTGGGATCTCCTGACGCTGAGCTTTGTATTGAGGAAATTCCTTATGACGGAATGTCGGAGCAGCAGTATCAAGCAGACTGCTATATGTTCAGGTTTTTCATCATCAAGAATCTTTATCAGAGAATTTGTGAATCCGTAAACAGCAGATGTATTTTTTCCTTTTGAATTTATCAGCGGAGTCGATATCATTGCAAAGTAAGCCCTGTATATCATGGCCATTGCATCAATTAAAAATAATTTTTCAGGCAAGAGAAGTAGAGATTTATGAAGTTACGAATTAAAAATTACGAATTATGAATTAAGAGTTACAAGTTTTCAAGTTACGAGTTATCAAGTTTCAAATTAAGAGTACTTTTTCATAGTCTCATCATTTAATCATAAAAATCATAGTCTCATAAAACATAATCATAGTCAAAGGTGCAGTGCAAGCAGAGGTATCTTTGTATGATACGCCATTTTCTTAGTCAGGCTCCGGTTAAAAATTTTATCAAGCAGCGATCTTTTCCGTATCGCCATTGCGAGAACGTCAACATCATTGGAATTGATATAATCATTAATGCCTTCAAGAACATTTTCTTCTTTCACAAGCTCAAGGTCTATTTTATCATAGTGAACAGAATCTTTAATTTTTCCAAATTCCTTTTTGTTCATTTCAACTGTATTGTTTTCAGAATCAATAATATGAAGCAGAGTAATTTCAGAATCAAATATCTTCTGCAAATTGCAAGCAGTCTCTGAAAAGAAGGAAGTCCTGATTTAATTTCATCATAGGCATAAACAACATTATTTATTCCTGTATAAACGGCATTAGCCGGAATCGCAAGAACTGGGACGGGTGCTTTTTCGATAACACTTGCAGTATTGCTTCCGAGGATTAACTCCGTGATACCGCTTGCGCCATGCGTTCCCATCACGACTATATCAATCTTATAATCGGCAATCAGTGACAAAGCCTCATCGACAACCAGATCCCTGAGAAACAATCGCATCCGTCGTAAACAAGCTGTTCCCTTTAGCATCCTTGTTTGAATCAATAATTCTTTTGCTCAATTCTTCAAGACTTTCTTTTGCGGATTTTTCTTCTTCCTGATAAGCAGACAAGATATATTTCCGCAGGCATATTTGGGTCAATAAGCTGAACACTGTAAGCATGGAATAATATAAGATTCCCGTTTATCTTTCTTGCAATTTCAACTGCAAAATTCAGTGCATTTTCTGCATTCGGTGAAAAGTCAGTCGGGAAAAGAATGTTTTTCATGTTTTATGATTTATTTCTCAAAAGTCTTAAAAATAATGCTTTATTACAATTGAATAATTTTTAAATGGAATATTTACCTCTAAGTCCCGAAGACTCAGAGTATTTATTTTTATAACATTTATCTTAGAGACATTCTGTCATTGAGGTCAAATATTTATACAACTGCTTTTAAAAATTACAATAGTTATTTTATCGCAATCTGAACATTTAATCAAAATTAAAATTATGCTGAGAGGAATCATAGTTTTATTATTTTCAATCATAATTAGCACTAACACTTTAGCACAGACCAAACAGGGAAAACAGCGGCAATTCAGGCGTGAACATCTGGGCAAATATTTTCGGAGATTATTTTTATAAGGCAGGTGGTGATTCGACGAACAATAATCTCCAGTATTCCAAATATAAAAAAGATTTTAATGCATTTGCCTTCAGGAGAGTCAATATCGGCTTTGATTATTCACTTAACAGTACATTTGATACGCGGCTGTCCTTATCGTATGACGGTCCCGATACGCTTCCGGACGGGAATATATCGGTTTATATAAGAGATGCCTATATTAACTGGAAAGAAATTTTCACTAATTCAAATCTTACAATTGGAATTATGCCTACTCCGGGATATGCTTTCTTTAGTGAAAAGTTCTGGGGATACAGATCAGTTGAAAAAACAATTATGGACCAGAGAGGTATTCTTCCTTCAAGGGACCTTGGAATAATGTTGTCAGGCTCGTTTGACCATGCGGAAAATTACGGATATTACGCAATGGTGGGTAACGGGAGCGGTAACAAGATTGAAAATAATAAATATAAAAAACTATACGGAATGCTTTTCGGGAATTTCTTTGACAAGAAAATGTCTGTTGATTTTTATTCCGACTATGAATCACGCGGAAACGGTCAGAGCAAAACGACACTCAATGCATTTGCCGGTTATAGGAATGATGTAATAACACTGGGTGTGACAGGTTTTTTCCAGATTCAGAATAATTTCAATACAAGTCCGGGTGCTGCCAGCCCTGACATTGTTCCTTTCGGATTCAGCTTTTTTATTGATCAGATCTCATTATATGATGATCTCAAATTTTTCTTCAGGTATGATTTTTTTAACCAGGATATTAATAATGCTTCGACAGGTTTTTATCAGAGCTTTTTAACGGCAGGATTTGATTTCTCTCCCCAAAAAGATGTGCACTTTATGCCTAACCTCTGGCTAAATGCATTTACTCCAAAACCAAATCAGGTTCCGAAATTTACGACCGACGTAGTTCCGAGAATTACATTCTGGTATAATTATAAATAAATAATCTGATTACAATTTAATTTAATAATTTTATTTCAGCTATGAAATTTTTAATTAATTTTTTACCGGTTCTTATTATGTGCGTTCTTACAAGCTGTAATAATAAGCAGCCGGAAAATGAAATCAATGCTTCGGGTACCATTGAAGCTACCGATGTGACTGTGAGTTCGAAGATAGCGGGACAGATCAGGGACATTATGGTTCATGAAGGAAGCAATGTGAAGAAAGATGACATACTGATGAATCTCGATCATGAGCTGCTGGATATTCAGCTGAGACAGGCGCAGGCAAGTATTGATCAGGCAAACGCACAGCTGAAGCTTGTTCTCGCAGGTGCGAGAGTTGAAGATGTGAAATTGGGTGAGGAGCAGGTGCGGCTTGCGCAAATAAATCTGAATCAGGCGGAAATTGACAGGGACAGGCTTGCAAAACTGTATGAATCAAATACGATCACAAAAAAGCAGTATGAAGATGTTTCAACAAAATATGACCAGTCGTTAAATCAGTATAACACTGCAAAAGAAAATTTAAACAAGATAAAAAACATAACCAGACCGGAGGAAGTGGAATCTGCAAGAGCTAACCTGAAAAGAAATGAGGTGAGTGCAGACCTGATTCGGAAAAACATTGAAGACTGCACCATTCTGTCACCCGTCGACGGAATCGTTTCCAAAAAATTCGTGGAAACGGGAGAGTATGTGACCCCCGGTTCGGCTGTGTTAAATTTATCGGATCTGCAGAATGTTGACTTATATATTTATGTAACGGAAGTGGAGCTTGGGAAAGTCAAGCTGGGGCAGAAAGCGGATGTTACCATAGATACTTACAAAGATAGAGTTTATAAGGGTGAAGTAATTTATATTTCACCCGAAGCCGAGTTCACTCCGAAAAGCATTCAGACACAGGAAGAAAGAACGAAGCTTGTATATGCAGTCAAGATCCGGATTCCGAATTATGGATTTGATTTAAAATCGGGGATGCCGGCGGATGCTAAATTAATTTTAAATTAAGTTTGCACTAATTTGCAAATTAATCATAGAGAACTTTTTAAAAGTTTTATTGTCATTCCACCGAATGTATGCCGGGACTGCACGTATTGACAGACACTGTCTTATAGTTTTTAGGAATTTAAATATACTCCGAATTTAATATTTTGGGGAAAATTTGGAAAATGTAGTTTCAGTAAAAGGGCTTAATAAGAGTTACGGCGATATAAAGGCTCTCGTCGACATAAGCCTGGACATTAAGAGAAACATCATATTCGGTTTGGTCGGTCCCGACGGTGCCGGTAAGACTACATTGATAAGAATTTTGTGCGGTCTTCTCAGTCCGGATTCAGGTAATATAGAAATTCTGGGATTGGAATTGCCAAAAGGACTGGACAAGATAAAGAATGACATCGGATACCTGTCGCAGAGATTCAGTTTATATACAGACCTGACCGTTGATGAGAACATAGAATTTATAGCTGACATTCACGGGCTTAAGAATTTCAAGGAAAGAAGAGACGAGCTTTTAAAGTTTACCCGGCTTACGAATTTCAGAAAATTCCTCGGAGGGAAATTATCCGGAGGAATGAAACAGAAGCTTGCTCTTGCCTGCACTCTGATTTACAGACCAAAGGTAATTTTTCTTGATGAGCCGACGACGGGCGTTGACCCTGTGTCAAGGAGGGAATTCTGGATCATACTTTCAAACCTGCTGAGAGAGGATATTACTGTGATCATTTCAACGCCGTATATGGACGAAGCCGAGAGATTCAATAAGATCGCAATGCTTGACAGGGGAAGGATTCTGGCTTACGATACGCCGAACAATATCAAGAAGATGATGAATGAAGTGATAATTGAAGTTGTATGCACCCCGGTAAGAAAAGCATACCAGCTCTTGAGGGATTACACTGATTTTGAAATACAGATCTTCGGTGACCGGCTTAATGTCGCTGTAAATAACAATGAAGACGATGAAAAAAAAATCAGAGAGATCCTTGATGAAAACTCAGTAAAAATTTCGGACATGAGAAAAATATCTCCTTCACTTGAAAATGCTTTTATTCATTTAATAAAAGAGAATAATTAATATGAAAAGTGTATTACTGATTTTTTCTGTATTGGTTTTTCTAAATTTGAATTTACCGGCGCAGACTAATAACCTTACTTTGGAACAGAGTGTCCGGATTGGCATCGGGAACAGCAAAGACTTAAAGATATCCGAATCAAAAATTGTCAGCAACAAAGCAAAAATAAAAGAAGCATCTTCACTTTTCCTGCCTCAGCTTAAACTTAATGCCGGTTATTTAAGACAGAGTAAAGTAGATCCGTATCTGATTATTATCCCGTTTTCACCTGAGCCTGTACAGCTCTCGGAAGTAATTTTAAACAATTATTCTTTTGTATTGACACTTCGCCAGCCGCTATACACGGGAGGTAAACTGCTTTCGTCAAAAAGTTCGGCGGAGTTTAGTGAAACGGCTTCGGAACTGGATTATGACAATGAGAAAAATATCATTGCTTCGAATATACAGACTGCTTTCTGGAATTATTACAAGGCGCTTCAAATCAAGAAAATTGCGGATACTAATTTAGTTCAGACCGAACAGCATATTACCGATACCAAAAATTTCATGATAAACGGGCTTGCAACTACAAGTGATGTTTTGAAGCTTGAGGTTCAGAATTCTAATGCAAAGCTGCAGCAGCTGGAAGCCGGCAATAACATTGAGCTCGCACGGGTTTCATTCAACCGGATACTGGGACTGCCTTTGGAATCCAATACAGGCATAAGTGATGAAGGAGTAAATTATGAGGCAAAGGAATTTAATCTTTCTTCTCTGACTTACGATGCGCTGCAAAACAGGATTGAGCTTAAGTCGCTTGAATATAAACTCAAATCTGCAAACAAGAATATCTCGGCAATTAAATCGGCTTTCTATCCATTGATCTCTCTTTACAGTGATTTTTATTATCAGAATCCGAATTTAAGAATACAGCCCCCGGTAGATGAATTTAATGCAACATGGGATGTGGGTGTAGCCCTGTCCTGGGATGTATGGAACTGGGGAAATACCTCGGCGCAGGTCACCCAGGCCGAGCAGACTTACACGCAGGGAAAAATAAATTATGATCAGCTTAAAGAATCAATTGAGCTTGAGGTGAATCAGAATTATCTCAATGTGATTTATTTTAAGGAAAGAATTGATGTCAGCTCAAAAGCAATCGAACAGGCAAAAGATAATTATAAAATCACAATGGACAAATATAATGTGCAGCTTGCAACAAGCACTGATATTGTAGATGCTGAGACTTCTTTATTCCAGGCTCAAACAAATTATACTACAGCAGTTGTAGACTATCGCATTGCTTTGATAAAGCTATACAAATCCATAGGGAAAAAACTTTACTGATATCAAATTTTATGATCTTAGATTTTATGATCTTACCTGCCTGCTGCAGGCAGGGATTTACGATTTCTACAAATCTAAAATCTAAAATCTAAAATCTAAAATCTAAAATCTAAAATCTAAAATCTAATAATCTAAAAATCCAGAAATCCAAATGAATTCAATAGAAGTATTTGATCTGACAAAGAAATTCGGAAATTTTACTTCGGTGGACGGAATTTCATTCGAAGTGAAATCCGGAGAGGTGTTTGGATTTCTGGGTTCGAACGGCGCAGGTAAGTCAACGACGATCAAGATGCTTTGCGGTATTCTTGAGCCGACTTCGGGTGATGCGACGGTAGCCGGATACAGCATTTCAAATGAGCCGGACAGCGTTAAAAGGGAAATCGGATATATGTCTCAGAAATTTTCCCTGTATAGTGATCTGACAGTGGACGAAAATATAAATTTTTTCGGAGGAGTTTACGGACTCGAGGGAAGTGATCTTGAGGAAAGAAAAAAATGGGTGCTGAAGATGGCAGGTCTTGAAGACAGGGAAAAGACTCTGACCTCATCTCTTTCAGTCGGCTTCAAACAGCGTCTTGCACTCGGATGTGCGGTCATTCATGAGCCGAAGATTGTTTTTCTCGACGAGCCGACAGGCGGAGTTGATCCGATCTCAAGAAGAAAATTCTGGGACCTGATAACGGAGCTTTCCGATAAAGGAACGACTGTATTTGTTACGACTCACTATCTCGATGAAGCTGAATTCTGCAACAGGATAATTTTAATAAACGCAGGAAAGCTGATCGCAGCAGGAAGCCCAAAAGAGCTGAAGCATGAATACATTAAGAACAAGGTCATAGAAATAGACTGCTCGGACATTTACAGGGCGACGGAAATTCTTGAAAAGGAAAACTTTATCGAAAGCATATCCATCTTCGGGAATTCACTTCATGTAGCTCTGAAAGAAAAGATAAAATCAGAAACAGACTCTGGAAGAGGATGAGATAAAACTCATCAGCGAACTTATCAGCAGAGATGGTGAAATCAAAATATATCATATAAGCGAGATCTCTCCTTCGCTTGAAGACGTATTCCTTTTTCTCATAGAAAAAAACACACCCAATGCTCAGTAAGATATTATCAATATCGAAAAAGGAATTCTGGCAGATAAGCAGGGATAAGAGAACCCTGATGATAATTTTCATTCTGCCCGATAAGCCTGCTCGTCCTTTTCGGTTATGCGATTACTCTCGATATAAACACAATCACTCTCGGTGTATATGATAAAGACAAGACTGAATCATCACGTGACTTCATTAACAGCTTCAAAGGGTCATCTTATTTTGAGATCGTTGCATATGCAGAAAGCGACGAAAAATAAATGAGCTGATTGACAGGGGAGTAGTACAGTGTGTAGTAGTGGTACCGGTTAATTTTTCAAAAGACCTTGCAACAAAACAAAATGTCAAAGTTCAGTTTCTTATAGACGGAGTTGACGCAAATACCGCTTCGATTATCCTGAATTATGTAAATGCAGCGACGCGGTCATACTCGGTCAATTTTACGAGCGAATTTCTTGCTGTAAAAGGGATTAAGCCCTATCAGCCCATAAATGTCGAGGCTCAGTTCTGGTACAACAAAGACTTAAATACGACGGAGTATTTTATTCCTGGATTAATTGCAATGCTGCTGATAATTATTTCAGTCATACTTACCTCGATTACATTGGTAAGGGAGAAGGAGCTCGGGACAATTGAACAGATCAGAGTTTCGCCTGTGACCTCGCTTGAATTGATATTCGGAAAGATAATTCCGTACCTGATCATTTCTCTCATTATTGCCTATTCGATCTTAGGTATCGGATACATATTGTTCGGCGTGGTGGTGAAGGGAAGTCATTTGTTTTTATTTGCAGGGACGATATGCTATCTGATGGCAACCCTCAGCATGGGTGTCTTGATATCGACGTTTGCGGATTCCCAGCAGGTGGCGTTTCAAATGGCTCAACTGATGTCACAGCTCCCGACGGTAATATTGTCCGGATTCATATTCCCGATAGAGAGCATGCCGTGGCCGGTACAGATTCTTACCAATATTACTCCGGCTAAATTTTATATAATTATTTTAAGAGACATATTGATAAAAGGAGTCGACTTCGATGCTTACAGAATGCAGATGGTCTATCTGATAATTTTTGCAACGCTGCTTATTGCATTTGCAGCAATAAGAACAAAGAGGACAAATGCTGTGTGAAGATAGTTATTGTCTGTTTATGAAAGTGAAATCCAAAATCAAATATCCCTGCCTGCAGCAGGCAGGCAAAATCTAAAATCAAAAGATGAAGATATTAAAAATATTTATCATAAAAGAGTTTATACAGTTCATGCGTGACCCAAAGATGTTCAGGGTAGTATTGATAGCGCCGGTAGTTCAGCTTATATTCCTCGGGTATGCCGCTAATCGTGATATTAAAGACACATCGACTGTCTTGTTTGATCAGGATAAATCTTCATCCAGCAGGGAATACGTGAGGAGTATTGAAAAGTCGGGATATTTTTCGATTGATTATTATGTAAGCGATTATGAAGAAATGGCAAAGCTGATAGATGAAGGGAAAGCGCTTGCGGGCATCGTTATTCCTTTTGATTTTGAAAAAAACATTAACAATAAAAGAACTGCCGACGTGCAGCTGATACTTGACGGCTCTGACGGAAACAAAGCTTCGATCGCCGCAGGTTATATCTTTAACATTACCGCATCATTTGCTCATAATATTTCAGTTGAAAACATTGAAAGGTCGGGCTTGAAGACATCGCTTGTTGCTTCGATCGAACCCGAAGCAAGGGTCTGGTATAATCCGAATCTTACCACACGGAATTATTTTCTTCCGAGCATCGTAGGCTTGGTTTTGATCATCATCACTATCAATATGACCTCGCTTGCAATAGTAAAGGAAAGAGAGATCGGAACACTTGAACAGCTTATTGTTACGCCCATCAAGCCTTATCAGATGATACTCGGAAAGCTCATTCCGTTTTCCATAATTGGGTTCGTTGCGGTGACACTTGTATTATCTGTCATGAGATTCTGGTTCGGGATATATGTAAAGGGAAGCGTTCCGTTTTTATTTGTGTGTTCATTTGTATTCATGCTTTCGACGCTTGGACTGGGTTTATTTGTCTCAACTATTTCGCGAACACAGCAGCAGGCAATGATCACATCGGCTTTCCTGGTAATTATGCCGATGATATTTCTTTCCGGATTCTCATTTCCGATAGAAAATATGCCGATGATAATACAGTATATCACTTACATTATTCCTTTAAAATATTTCATAATAATAATCAGGGGAATCGTGATCAAAGGGCTTGGATTCAGTGACCTCTGGCCCGAGCTGACTGTATTGTTTTTTATGGGTGTGTTTATTTTGATTGTGAGTTCGATGAGGTTTAGCAAGAAGTTGGAGTAAGATTGTTAAAAAATAGTATTCGAAATATTAAAAGAATAATCTTCATTAGCTTGTTAATTTTAAATACTTCATGCAATATTCCAGACTATCAAAATGCAAACTATTTTTATGAAAGTAATAAAAATAATAGTTAACCCGTCAATTGAAAACCTAAACAATTTGAATGCAATATTAAATTTTATGTATGACGATAATGTAACAATTGTCTCTATGAAAGTTCCCGAATTTTATCAAATTAATATAATGTTGGGTTTTGAGGTCGCATTGCAATATAGAATTACAGGAGCTGTCAAACCAAATCTTAAAGAAAGTATTCAAATTGATAATAACTGGTATTATGTCCTGTTTAAATAGTTATACCCTCGCAGGAGTCTCCGGGAAGCAGGATGAGAATCTTGATAAATAGTATTATTCTTATTATTTTAATTAATTTAAAAATTGTAAAATTAGGAATTAATTAAATATCATGACAACAATTAATCCGCAATACATTATTGATAAAAAGGGTAACAGAATTTCTGTAGTAATCCCTGTTACTGAATTTGAAACTATTATGGAAGAACTTGAAGAGCTGGAAGACATCAGGCTTTATGATGAAGCAAAGTCTGACAAAGAATCTTCCATACCAATTGACGACGCATTTGAAATTATAGAATCGAAGAGGCAAAATAAAAAGTAGATGATCTATCAGATTACCATCCGAAAAAGAGTTATCAAAATTCTTGAAGATATTAACCAGCCATATTATTCTAAAATTAAAAGAGCAATTTATGGTCTCGCGGATAATCCCCGTCCTCCGGGATTCAAAAAACTTAAGGGCAGAAACGGATACCGTATCCGAGTTGCCGATTACAGGATTATATATGAAATATTTGATGAAGCATTAATAATTGACGTTATTAATTTAGGGCACAGAAAAGAAGTTTATTAATGATAGAATCTTGAGACTGCCCCAAGGATCATGAAAAACTAAAGTAAGCTTCCGGAACTTCTTGTGACATTACTTTAGAAATCGATAATTTTAAGAATGAATATTATGGGTCATTATTAAAATGACTACTACGTATCCTGCTCTTCGAGCTTAATCCTTTCATCCGGAGTAGTTATGACAAGCATCGAGTCTCCTTTCTTAATTTCGTAATCATCATTCAGACGGAATATAATTTCATCACCGGATTTTACGGAGATCAGCAGTGTATCTTTATACTCTTTCAATTTCAACTCACCGATAGTTTTTCCAATTTGTTCATCCGATAAATTAATCTGTTCTAATCTCAGATTCTTGTATTCATCGTTAAATAATGCGTCTATAAAATGCGTTACCGAAGGTCTCAGCATTTCCGATACCATTCTCATACCTCCCATATAATTAGTTGATAAGACATTGTCGGCTCCGGCTAATTTTATCTTATACAGATTTTCATGTTTATTGCAAAGTGAAATTATTTTAATGCCGGGATTTAATCTTCTGGCAATTAAACAAATAACTAAATTTGTATTATCATCATTTGTAGTTGCAAACAAACCCTTTGCTCTCTCAACGCCTGCTTTTATCAAAACGGACTCATGGGAAGCGTCGCCTTCAACGTATTTTTGAAGAGGATATTTCTGAAGGAACTCAGTGATAACCTCCGGGTTAATTTCTATACAGACATTATCTCTTTTAGTAATCGCAAATTCTTCCAGTATATGCATTGAATGGCTCCCGACTCCGCAGATAATGTAGTGGTCTTTATACTTGACGATAGATTTATCCATTTTTCTTTTTTTATAAGATTCTCTTAATTTTCCTTCTATAATGACTGCTGCAATTGTTGAAACGAAATAAGTCAGCACGCCGATGCCGAAAAATGCAATGAAGACCGTAAAAGGTCTTCCGGCTTCATAATTTTTTACAGGGATGATTTCATCAAATCCGATGGTTGTTACGGTCAGCATTGTCATGTAAAAACATGTAAACAGATTGTATGCCCCGTCTGTAATTGAATAGTAACCAAAAGTGCCGACGCCAAACACAAGCAGCAGCGCTACTCCGGTCTGGAATAATCTTTTCTTTAGTGTTGAATCCATCGGTGCAAATTAAAGATTAACATTAAGAAAAAAAATTGAAAAGTGAATGTTTAACAAGCTAATTAATTATTATTTTAGCGAATGAAAAATACGGCTGTTGATCTGGCGGAAATGCAAAGCATGATTCAGGAAATGAATTATGTACAGGAAGTCACTCAAAGAATATCTGAAAAAAAACCTCTCGATGTGCTGCTGTTTGAAATAATGGAAAGCTGCAAGCAGGTAATGAATGCAGAAGCAAGTTCTCTGCTGATATATGACCCGGAAGAAAATAAGCTATATTTCCAGGTAATAACCGGAGATAAAGGCGAAGTAATAAAGGATATCGGCATTGGTCTCGATGAAGGAATTGCCGGCTGGGTGGCTACAAACAGGAAGCCGCTGCTGATTGAAGACTGTTATAAAGATCCGAGATTTAATAAAGAGTTTGACAAGAAATCAAACTTCCGAACAAAGTCCATGATCTGTGCTCCCATGATCCATAAGGAAAATCTTGTCGGAGTAATACAGGTAATCAATAAAAAGAACGATGGAATATTCACCGAAAGAGATTTGAATATTTTTACCATCCTTTCCTCACAGTGCGCCATTGCAATAGAAAATGCGCGGCTTGTCGAAGAGCAGGTTCAGCAGGAAGCATTGAAAAGAGAAATGAAGACCGCAAGAGAGATCCAGCAGAATCTCCTTCCCTCAAAGCTGCCTGAGTTTGATGACATCCGGGTATCCGCTGCTTTGATTCCAGCCAAGCAGATCGGAGGTGATTATTATAACATTTACAAGATCAATGACGGGCAGACTCTGTTTTTTGTATGCGATGTCTCGGGCAAAAGTATATCAGCCGCGCTGATTGTCTCTACTATCTACTCGACAATTGTAACTTACTTCGAGATGAATAAAAATAACTTTGATCTCATTGCTTTTGTCAAATGCCTGAACAGGGTACTGATAGAATCTACTACGGAAGAGAAGTTCGCAACCTGCTGGTTCGGATTGTACAATCATGCCGGCAGGACATTAACTAGCGTAAACGCAGGGCATAATACGATCTATCTTTTTAATGCAAAAGGAGAATTAACCGAACTCACTAAGGGAGGATTGTTCCTGGGAAGTACTGATCTGGATTTCGAATCTGAAGAAATCAAGCTGAATAAAAATGATGTGCTGATATTTTATACTGACGGAGTTCCCGAGGCAATGAATAAGTCCATAGAATTTTACGGAGACGACAGGTTAAAAAATGTAGTAAAGGAAAGTCTTAATTCTGACACGGAGATAATTTTGAATAATCTCCTTGCAGATGTCAGAAGTTTTGTAAAGGATGCGGACCAGAGTGATGATATTACGATCGGAGTGATTAAGGTGAAGTAAACATTAATTATTCATAAAATGCTTCGCCAATAAAAGTGATATCCGGACAGTATAACTTTTCACTCATAAATCCTGAGGACAAAATAAAATTATTTGGACATTTAATTTTAAAACGCATAAAATTGTGCTCAACCAAAGGAAGGTAAATGATTGTAGCAGACGATTGATAGCTGTGCGTATCGGATATGCAACTGTGCAACGGGCAGATCATGCTCAGGCACATATAAAACAAGTTATCACCAATATGATGTTTATTCCGGATATATATCCACGAGCTCAACTCCATCATAGACATAAATCCACCACTTGCCGTTCTTGAAGACACGGACATATTTTAATTCACCCCCGGACGAATTTGTTCTAAGGGCATATTCTTTATAAGAAGCATTAAATCCGGGACTGTTTGTGTTTGGATTGAGTTTTTGACCGGCAGAGAAAAGTGAAATGATAAAGAATGAAATGGCAAAAAAAAGGATTTGGAGTCTCATTATTTTTTCTTCCTTTAATTAGATAATTTATGTAAATTAATTAATGTAAAATATAAAATACGAATGTATTATACAAAGAAATTTATTTTTAATTATCGCCCGGAGCGGATATGTTTGAAGAGGGGCTCATATTAAATACTTGTAATACTATTAAGAAATCGATAGATTTACGGCAATATCCCATTCCCAAAAAATCGCTCTATTTTATTGCTGTCTCAATGAAAAGTTACAAAGCTGTAGACATATTAAAGACTTTCACGAGTGAAGACATAAAGAGATTTAAAGATTTCTTAAATTCTCCGTTCTTTAATAAGAGTACCAAATTAGTAAAGTTTTATGAAGCTCTAATTACATTCCATCCCGGATTTGATTCTAAATTTCTCAATGAGGAAAGGCTTCTTAAGAAAGTAAATCCGGATCTCCCGTTTAACAAATCAACAATGCTGAATCTTTTTTCTGATCTGGCAGAGCTGGCGGAAAAGTATTTTATTCAGTCATACATAAACAGAAAAGACGTTGAGACAATAGATTTTCTGAGAGATGAATTGTTCAGAAGAAAACTAATCAAGAATATTGAAAGATGTATAAGTAAATCGGAGACTTTATTAGAAGACGTGAAAGATATTAATTCATATTATTTTATTGACTGGTATAAGGTGACAAACGATAAAATTAATTTTCAGCTGTTAACCAAAGGCAAATCCGGGAGCTCATCGATCAGGATGCTGAGCGAATTGCACGGCCGGCGCGGTAAATACCTAACGTGCTTTTTTGTAAAGGAAATGATCAGAGGTTTTGAATACCTGATGACACTGGATAAGACTTTCCTTGTAGACAAGGACAAAAACTTCGTATTTAAAATTTTTAATACGGTTGATTTTGGAAGGATCCTCAGGTTACTGGTCTCTGATCGGGATAACGGGGATTACTCCAGAATATTTGAAATATATCTTGCCATGTATCTGGCTTTTTCAGAATTTGAAATGGAAAAACATTATTACAACTATAAGAAATTACTGTTAAACAATCTGAAATATTTGAGTGTTGATGAGATCAGATTTCACCTCATTCGTCTTATCCGTTATTGTATGCTCAAATCGTCTGACAATAATAATGCAAGTAAATTCAACAATGAGCTCTTCGCGATATACAATTTAATACTTGAAAATGAATACTATAAGATCAGTTTAACAGAATACATTCCTATAGAATTGTACAGAACCATACTTCTTCTGAGCCTGCAGCTTAACAAATACAAATGGTCATTTGAATTTATTAAAAAATACAGGTCCAGTCTTCCCCCGGACAAAAGAGAAAATATGTATCATTACAGCTGTGCTGAGTATTATTTCAACAGGGGAAGATTTACTGAGGCCATGAAGAGCTTTCATAAGTTGAAACTGGACCACTTCATGCTCAAGCTTGATGTAAAGAACTTAATGCTGATGACTTATTATGAACTGAGCTTGTTTGAGAATGCCCACTCTTGTATCGATGCGTACAAACATTTTTTATCAAATGACAGGACTCTTTCACACTCTGAGAAGCAGAGGGATAAGAATTTCATTGCTGTAATCGAATTAATGATCAAGTACCGTTTTTCAAACAATCCTGATGTTAAATTTAAGATTGAAAAGAAATTAAAGGATAATCTTCCGTTTAAAGACTGGGTAGAAGAAAAAATTTCGCAATTGGAGGTGAAGTATGAAAAGTCAGCATAGAGATAATTCTTTTTTAAAATGAAACAGGGTCAATTTATGTTTTCCTGTTTCTCCCTATAAAACCTGGCACCGATTATTGTAAACTCCTTTGTAATGTTAAGCATAAAATAAAGATTGTTTAACTGGACCAATTGAAGTTTTAATATTTCGGATCTTAAAGGATTGAACTTTACCTTGTCTCCGTAATCATATTTTTTAATTATGTCATCCAGATTCCTTGTATATTCCATAAATGATGTATTGTACTTCAGGTAGGACTTAAAAACAGTTTCCATAAAATCATTTATTATATTTACATGCGCATCATAATCAGTCTCAAGAGTTTTATGCAGTTTTTCGTTTGTCAAATCCTGCATTGACGTGATGTCATTTTTAAATTTTTCCTTTAGAACTTCCATTTTGTCAGCAGCAATATCAGCATCATCCAAATCTTCCTTTATCTCTTTAAATTCATCCGGCATTTGCATTCCTCCCGGAGTCATACCCTGAGGGGGACCGTTCATTGATTGAGGAGGATGCTTTTGTGAACCGCTGCTTTTTGTTTTAGTGAGAAATATGTTAATATCACCAATCATATTTTGCAGCATTTGATCCTGTTCCTTCAATACAGATGTAAATTCGAATTTATTATTTACAGAATCAAACATAACCAGACTCCACGCCTCACTTGTATTTGAAGGCGGCTTAATTAGGCTGTCGAGAAGAGGAGTGAAGTCTCGTTTTATTATCAATTCCTGTTTTGTCTGGGAGCAAACGCTTATGTTAAAAAATATTACGAGGAGAATTGCATGTTTGAACTTTAGTATTGCGTTCATATTTTAATTAGTAAGTAAAGGAATTGTATTAAAATAATGAGAGATAAATTCCCTTACTGTAAGAATTTGTAAAGATCTGTTACAGCAGAAGAAGATCCGCCAATTCAAAATTAACGGATCTTAAAAATCTGTAATTTATTATTGGAGCGTGACTAACTTTTCTTGCGTTTATGCATTGAACACTGGCTCTTTAGCCGGTAATATAATGTTTTATAGCTTATTTTCTTTCTGGAGCTGTAGTGTTTCTTTTTACTGCTTCTGCCGGCTGAATATATTTTTTTCGGCTTATATTTCTTTTTCCTGTATGAAATTTTTGCTACGTTACTCTTAAGACCTGCAACTTCTTTCAAGACAAGTTCATATTTGTATTTCATTATCTCAAGATCCTGAGAAAGATCTTTGGCTTCTATCTTTGATTCGGCAATCAATTCACGGTTCTGAATATTTGTCTTATATGTATCATAATACAAATATCCAAGAACGCCGCTGATGCAAAAAAGAAGTACAAACATGGATACCTGTAACAAAGAAAGATTTTTAACTAATCTCATTTTACCTCCGGGGTTAATTGGGTTTTGAAAATGTTTTGTTACTTTACGGCATTAGTTTTAAAAAGTTGATATTAGTAAAATTACATTTTTGAATTTGTAATAACAATCTTTTTCTAAAAAGTTTTTTGCCTCGGGCAGTTTCGTCAATTGATGTCTTTGTAAATAATTTTCATTCCGTTTGATTTAACTGCTAAAGAAGAGACAAAGCCCGGGTCTGTTATAATATTGTGCAGTGACCATTCCTTTGCTTCATTAATATTTTTTTTTATCCATAATATCTCAGGAGCATCACCGGAAGAAATTGAGACGGAAAAATCCGCGAGAGGATAGGAAAGCCCTTCCCCTACAGCTTTTATGAATGCTTCCTTTCTTGTCCAGCAGTTCAGAAATACACGGCTTATCAGGTCTTCATTCGTTTTTCTAAGTTCTGTTATTTCATCCTTTGAAAAAAACCTCTCTGCAATGTCAAAAGCATCAGGCATTATCTTTAATATGCTCAAGGTCAATTCCAATTTCTTTGTTCACTGCAAAGGCATAAACAGCATAACTCTTTGAATGCGCCAGATTAAATTTTATTTCGACGTCCTTTATATACGGCTTTCCCTTTTCGGCGTAAGAGAATGCAATCTCTTGGGGTAAAGTATTTAAATACTGAGCAAGTATTGTTCTTAACATTCCTCTGCCTGTGATGTAATTATTTCTGTGAATGTCAAACTTAAATCTTCCGGCTTTTTGGAGTTCATCAGCGGAAAGGAGCTTTTTAAAATTATTTATTTCGGGAGTAGACTTATCGAGGTTTGTTTGATAAACATGAATTTCGCCGTCGGAAATTGTCCTGAGATTATTCAAAAGCTAATATAGTTTGCTATACACTGACAGTTTCTTTTCTGTCGTTCTTTTTTGTGTTATGCAGAGCACCGTTTGCATTTTGTTTTTGATTAAGTTCGTTATGAGTTTTTTCTAAAACTAAATTTAGCTTTTCAGCAAAGTGTCTCAAATGAGGTTCTTTTACAATTGTCTTATGATTTGTATTTGGAACAGGGTAAGTCTCAAAGCCGCCTTCAGCAAGGTTTTCCCAGCCTTCCCTGAAATCTTCTCTGAATGTGCCGCATTCGATCAGCGTAATTTTACCGGGATATTTTCTTGCAACATATTTATCCTGCGCCTTGAAATGCAAAAGCATAATGTCTTTAAAGAGCCGTTTTCTTTTTCCGCTAAAAGCATACTCTATCTTGTTTCTAACGCGCCAGGAGAGCTTTTTCATTTCAAGAGATGAATATCTCCATGCAACTTTCCATAGTTCGCCGCTCTTCAGATGATGGATCGTACGGGTTTTAAAATGCCTGAAATCCCTGGTGTATGGTTCGGTGTTTTGCGGCTGTCATAAACGGCGGCCATGTATCGAATATTGCCAGAAGAGCGACCTTTTGTCCGAGCCTGTGAAATTGCTGAGCCATTTCAAAAACTACCCTTCCGCCAAAACATCTGCCTCCGAGTAAATAAGGTCCCTCCGGCTGAAGAGACTGTATTTCCTTTATGTAAAATGCCGACATCTCTTCAATGCTTGTATGAGGATTCTCCTTGCCGTCCAGTCCTAAAGATTCCAGAACATAAAAAGGCTGATCATTTGAAATATACTTTGTAAGATCCTGAAAATGTAAAGCTGTTCCTGACGCAGGAGGAATGCAGTAAAAAGGCAGTTTCGATCCACCCGGCTTAACAGGAACCAATGATTTCCATGGCGGAGTCCATCCGTCATCTCTTAATATGCCGGCAAGCTCTTCGATTGTCGGTGAACTGAAAAGAGTTGACAATGCAAGCTTCTTTCCCGTTAAGTTTTCTATATTACCAAATAACCTTAGCGCTAATAATGAATGTCCTCCCAGTTCAAAAAAATTATCCTTGATCCCGATCGGTCTTATGGCTAAAACTTTTTCCCAGATCTTTGTTAGCTGGAGCTCAAGCGAATCTTTCGGCTCTGCATAATGCTTACTTTTATTGGCAGACAGTGTCTCAGGCATGGGAAGTTCCCTTTGATTTACTTTTCCCGTTGCTGTCAAAGGCAATTCTTTAAGGACAACATAATCAGAGGGAATCATATATTCGGGCAGTTTCGATTTCAAATAGTCTTTCAGCTCATTTGAATCGGGAGCAGTTGCATTTGCAGTTATGATATATGCGATCAATCTCTTATCTCCCGGAGAAATTTCCCGTGCAATTACAACAACGTTTTTCAATCCCGGATATTCACCAAGCACAGATTCGATCTCACCTAACTCTATTCGGATTCCTCTCAGCTTGATCTGATTATCAGACCTTCCAAGAAATTCAATATTCCCGTCAGGAAGGTAACGTGCAGTGTCACCCGTCTTATAAAGTTTCTTACTCAGATTCTTATCCTTTTCATAAAAAGGATTGTCGATAAATCTTTCTTCTGTCAGCTGATGCCTGTTGTGATAACCTTTTACAAGAGCCTTTCCTCCTATGTACAGATCCCCTGTCACTCCTGCCGGAACCGGCTTAAGAGATGAATTCAGGACATACATCTGAGCATTAAATATTGGCCTGCCGATTGGCGGAAGTTTCATCCATGTATCCGGCTCATTGCTTAAAGTATAACTTGTAACTACGTGAGACTCAGACGGACCGTAATGGTTTGAAAAAACAAATTCTTTTGCATGTTTAAATAAACCGATAATTGCCGGCGTGTTTTGCAATTGTTCCCCGGCAGTGATTACTTCCCTTAGATACAAAGATTTATCTTTGGATAATGAAAATAACTCTGCAATTTCCTGAAGCGCAATGAAAGGAAGAAACAATCTTTCGATCTTTTTACTCCTTATCTTGCCCAATACCTTTGAAAGATCCTGTCTCTCTTCCTCAGTCAGCATTACGAGAGTGCCGCCTGAATACCATGTGGAAAAAATTTCCTGAAACGATACGTCAAAGCTCAGTGTGGTAAATTGTAATACTCTTAAACCTCTTTCGAATTTTTGTCCTTCCAGCTGCCAGTTAAGCAAATTAACCAAAGCTTCATGCTTCATTAATACGCCTTTGGGCTTTCCGGTCGATCCTGATGTATAAATTACATATGCTAAGTTTGAAGGTTTAACATTACTCTCCGGATCATTGATACTTTCTTTCGATATCTCTTCTGCATCTTTGTCCATCAATACAATTTTAGCATTTGTCTCAGGCAGCTTTTGAAGAATGCTCTGCGTTGTAAGGATGACCGGTGCATTTGTATCTTCAGCCATAAACGCCAGTCTTTCCTTCGGGTAAGACGAATCAAGAGGAACGTAGGCTCCGCCGGCTTTTAAAATTCCAAGAAGTCCGATGACCATTTCGAATGAACGCCCGATACAGATACCCACCATGACATCAGGTCCGACTCCAAGCTTTTGAAGATAGTTTCCGACCCGGTTTGATTTTTCATTAAGCTCTTTGTATGTCATCTTCCGGTCGTCCAGTTCTAATGCGATCCCGTCCGGATTTTTTAATGCCTGTTCTTCGAATAGCTCGTGAACACATTTATCCTCAGGAAATTCATGTCCGGTATTATTCCATTCGAACAATATTTTTTGTTCGTCCTCACTGTTCAAAAGAGAAAGCTCCGAGATCTTCCGGTCAGGATTTTTTGCGATCCCGCTGAGCACAGTATTGAAACCGGAAAGTATCTGACTGATTGTTGCGGCTTTATACTTTGATGTCTCGTAAAGAATTCTGATCCCAAGAGATTCTCCGGGAGTTATTAATACTGTTACAGGAAAATTTGTCCTTTCAAAAGCCCTTAGATTTTTTATCTTAATTCCCGATATACCTTCTTCGAGCGATTTATCCAGTGGATAGTTTTCAAATACAAGAATATTTTCAAACAGCTGCGAACCTCTTGGCATGCCGCTCCACTCCTGAATGTCCACCAAAGAGCTATAGGAAAACTGATCACGTTCTATGTGATTGGACTGCAAAGTTTTTAACCACGGAATGATCTCTTTGTCTGTATCCACATTCACTCGTACCGGCAGGGAATTAATAAACAGACCAACCATCTTCTCAACATTTTTTAATGATGGCGTTCTTCCGGAAACCGTTCCTCCGAACAGAACATCTCTTTCACCGCTGTAAGTGCTGAGAATTATTGACCAG
Organism: uncultured Ignavibacteria bacterium; assembly: GCA_963836395.1. Classification (GTDB taxonomy): domain Bacteria; phylum Bacteroidota; class Ignavibacteria; order Tepidaquicellales; family Tepidaquicellaceae; genus JAGPCH01. Next base: position 242,602 of record CAWIJF010000009.1, read on the forward strand.
ACACCCTGAATAATTGTATTTAGTGTCAACCGGTTTTGCTTTGCGAGAGACTGAAGCTCTGAAGTTAATTGCGGAGATAATTTAATTTCACATTCATCAATTTCATTTTCACCTGCCCTGACTTCACTGTCAGTAATCAATGGGGTAGGGGATTCGACTCCTTCTAATTCCTTACTCCAGAATTCCTCGGCTGCGGCTTTGTCCTGCTGACCCAGCCATAAAATATATTGTTTGTAAGGAAGCGGTCTCGGAAGGTCGGCTTGTTTTCCTTCTTTGAGCGCTTGATATACTGCAAATACTTCCTTTTGAATTATAGGATAGCTCCATCCGTCCATCAGAATATGGTGGAAGGTCCAGACAAATTTATGTGAATTATCACCAAGCTTTATTAAAGTGCATCTCATTACCGGCGCTGTTTCCATTGAGAAACCGATTGCCCGGTCCTGTTTTATGAACTTCTTGAATTCAATCTCAATCTGCTCTCCGTTCAGGGCGCTCCAGTCGACATTTTTCCACGGGAGTTCTGCATCTTTCCTTACAACCTGTACCGGTTTGGAAATACCCTTCCATTGAAATGACGTTCGTAAGACTCCGTGTCTTTGAACTATTTCTTCCCAGGCTTTTTGAAATAAATTTTCATCCAGATTTCCGGAAAGGTCATAACAAAACTGTTCTATATATGCATCTGAACCTTCAGTATACAATGTGTGGAAAAGCATTCCCTGCTGCATCGGTGTAAGTTCATAGATATCTTCAAAACTGTTTTTGTTATTTTGCTGCATCAGATTATTTTAAGTTTGCAATTAATTTATCCAGCTCCTGCTGATCAAGTCCGGCAGCTGAAAAATCGGACGGAGTGAATCCGGATGATTCTTGTGATATGCAATGATCAATGATTTTCTTTAATTCATCGGTATAAATCTTTGCAATAGATTCGATGGTTTCTCTTTTATGAATATTCTTGCTGAATACAAAATCCATTTTTACTCTGTTACTTACAATCAAAATATTAATCTCCAGAATGTGATTCCGTTTATCCTTTTTGTTCTGGTCCAGAATTATTGGTTTGCTGCCAAGCTTCCAGTCTGATCCGGCTGTTATGCTTTCATTTATCTGCCCCAGGTAATTGAAAATGATTTCCGGTTGTGGCAGAGAGTGAATTTTTTCTTTCAGGTCTTTGTCATCACTGAGATATTTCAATACTCCGAATCCGATTCCGTTATCGGGAATCTTTCGCAGACTCTCTTTGATCGATTTTATTGTTTCTCCAATGTCATCCTTGTTGAATATTTCAAGAAGAACAGGAAATATAGTTGTGAACCATCCGACAGTTCTTGAAAGGTCTGCAGTTTCAAACAAACTTTCTCTTCCGTGTCCTTCAAGGTTTATCAATACCCTGTATTCTTTGCTCCAGCTTTCATATGCCATTGCAAGTGCGGTCAGAAGTATGTCATTTATCTGAGTACCGTATGCTTTCGGGACGCGGGTCAAAAGTGTTTCGGTATATTCTTCATCCAGTTCCCCGGTCACCACTTCTGCCGAATCAACTGTATTATTATTTCCGGCAAGTGGAAATCAACAGGCATGGATTTAATTTTCAAATCCAATGGAGACAGCCAGTAATCTTTTTCATCCAAAAGCTTTTTGGAGCTGCGTATTCAGTCAACATTTTGCTCCAGGTTTTGAACGAAGTTGTTTTAGGCGGAAGCTTTATTTTCTCTCCTGATGAAAGCTGTTCATATGCTTTATAAAAATCTTCTAAAATGATCCTCCATGAAATTCCGTCAACGCCGAAATGATGAATAATGATCAGTAATCTGTCTTCTGTTTCCGGGTTTGTCCTGTACAATCTTGTCCGGATCAATGAGCCCTCGCACAAATCGAGCGTCATCTGCAGATCGGAAATGCTTTTTTCCAAACGCTGGTCCAGCTCCGGTGAAGGAACATCTGAAAGATCAACAATATCAAACGGAATATTCCTCGTTATATCTTCATTGACCTGTTTCCATTCTTCATCTTCTTTCCGGAAGGATAATCTTAATGCATCGTGATGCCTTACTATTTCAGCTGTTGCTTCTTCAAGAAATTCTGTATTTAATTTATCCGGCACTTTTAGAAATACGGAGTGATTAAAATGTCCGGGCTGCTGTAAATGTTGGTCAAAGAACCAGTGCTGAACAGGAGTGAGCGGTATATCACCTGTGACATTCTGAGGTTCGCAATTGGTTGGCTTAATATATTCGATTACTACCGAAAGTTCTGCAATGGTCTGATATTGAAAAATTTGTTTCGGAATAATTTTCAATCCTTCCTGATTGGCGCGGGCAATTATCTGAATGCTCATAATTGAATCTCCGCCCAGTTCAAAAAAATTATCATTTACACCGACCTTATCTATGCCGATTACTTCCTGCCAGATCTTTGCAAGAATTTTTTCTTCCGGCGTCTGAGGCGGTACATATTTACTTTCAAGATCATTTCTCGTCAATTCTGTATTCGCAAGAGCTTTCATATCAATCTTGCCGTTCAGAGTCATCGGCAGCTGTTTTAGAAAAACATAAGATGACGGAACCATATAATCAGGGAGCTTATCTTTTAAATATTGCCTCAGCTCATTCGATGTAACGGAAGTGTTATCAGTCTGTCACAAAAGCAATAAGCCGCTTGTCACCTGTCTTTTCTTCCCTTGCTAAAACAACTGCTTCCTTTACTTTCCCGAAACTTAAAATAGTATTTTCAATTTCCCCGAGTTCAATTCTGAATCCTCTTATCTTCACCTGATTATCTATTCTTCCGATGTATTCAAGATTACCGTCAGGCATCCAGAAACCTTCATCGCCGGTCTTATAAATTGTTTCTCCGGGCTTATATGGATTCATTATGAATCTTTCCGATGTGAGCTCATCCTTGAATAAATATCCTTTTGCTACTCCCGTTCCTCCTACATAAAATTCACCTTTGATTCCGGGAGGGAGCAGGTTTAAATCCGAATCGAAAACATAAACAGTTGTTTCCGGAATTGGCTTTCCGATCGGGCTTCTTAGACGTGTTTGAATTAATATCCCCGGATGTTTGATGCTTATAAAAAGTTACATGAACCGTCGTCTCCGTGATGCCATACATATTTACAGGCATACTTTTTCCAACGGATACATTGTCAGTCCAATCTTTTAATTTTAGCGGTTCGAATTTATCTCCGCCGAAAATTACATACCGCAGATGTTCATCAAGAGACTTTTCTTCAGAAGTTTTTTCCTGAGAAATTAAATTATAGAATGCCAGAGGAGTCTGATTTAGTACAGTAATCCTGTTTTGTTTTATCAGTGAAAGAAATTCCGAAACATCTCTCACTTCATCTTTTTGGGGAACAATAAGCTTTCCGCCGTACAGCAATGCTCCGTACATTTCCCAGACTGAAAAATCAAAACAAAATGAGTGAGCCATTACCCATACATCCTTTCTCATTAAAGTCAAAAGGCATCTTATCATTGATCATTAATCTCACAACATTTCTGTGTGTAACCATGCAGCCCTTTGGATTGCCTGTAGTTCCCGATGTATAGATTATGTAAGCGATGTCATCCGGCTCGTTTATATTCTTAATTTGATGAAGTCTCATTTTTTAATTTCTCCTTTATCTGAGCCGAATCTATACCTGCCGTTAAAATCTTCATTTATTTTATCCGTATGTTCCGGCGTATGATAATAATTATCCTGCTCTTGCAATCATTCAAAATATAATTTATTCTTTCCTGCGGATAATTCGGATCGATCGGGAACATAGGCGCAGCCTGCTTTTAAAATTGCAAGAAGAGTGACGATCATATATTCAGACTTGTCAGATAAACACAATCAGATCATTTCTTTTCACACTGAAATTATTTCTTAAATAAGCGGCAAGCTTATCGGATTCGCTGTTTAATTCAAAATAATTTAATTCAGTCTCACCGAATTTAACTGCAGTATTTTTCCCGGAAACAGCCGCCTTCTCTTCAAACAGCTGATGAATTGTCCTGTCTTTCGGGTATTCCGCTTTAGTATCATTCCATTTGTTTAATATCATTTCCTTTTCTTCTTCGGATAATAGGTTAAGTCCTGAGATGGTCATATCCGGATCATCTAAAATTCTTTCAAGAATAATTTCAAAATGACTGATCATTCTTTCGATGGTGGATTCATGAAAGAGCTCAAGATTTGATGCCAGGTATCCCGAAAATGTTTCACCGTCATTTTGAATAAATAAATTCAGATCATATTTTCCGAATCCAAGATTGGTTTCAATTACTTCCTTTTTTAAATTATCTGTATCCGGAAGCCGGATCAAATTTTCTTCATACCTGTAAACTACATCAAACAAAGGATTCCGGCTCATATCCTTATCAGGCTTTATTATAAGAACAAGCTTGTCAAACGGAATATCTGAATTCATGTTTGCCTCCGTACAGGTTCTTGTCAACTGTTTTAATAAGCCCGCTGATCTTTTCCGAAGTTGAAATAAATGTTCTTACCGGGATAAGATTCGCAATTGTTCCCACAACGCCTTTCAGCTCGTCCTGCTTCCTGTTGATGGCATATGTTCCTACAATGAAGTCATCCTGATAAGAGTATTTATGAAGCAGCAGGTTATAAACTGTCATGAAAAAAACCGAACAGCTTATATTTTCCTTTTCACAATAAGATCTTATTCTTGCCGACAGGTCTTTTGAAATGTCAAACTTTTTGTAAATATATTTGTAAATGTGAATCGCTGCTCTTGGAATATCAAAGGGAAGCTCGAGCACAGGAATTTTACCTCCCAGCTTCTTTTTCCAGTAAAATACAGCCGGGTCGACTGCTTCGCTTGAAGAAAGTTCATTCTGCCATTGGGCAAAATCCGCAAACTGGATAGGAAGCTCAGGAAGCTTTAGGTCCGAATTATTCAAATATGAATTATAAAATAAAAATATCTCCTCGGCAATTAATTTAATGGAATACCTGTCGCAGATAATATTGTGGGCGCAGAGAACAAAAATGTATTTTGAATTGTCAAACTCTATGAGTGATGCCCTTAACAGATCTCCGTCCAGAGGGAATGGCTTTTGTGTCTCGGCTAATGCAGCCCTGAAAGCTTCTTCTTTATTTTTACCGGCTGAATTAAATTTATTTAATTTGAAATTATTTTTATCTGATATTAATTGAAATGATTCTCCGTATTCGGTGATTATTTTTGTGCGAAGAGCTTCATGTCTTTGAATGACAGAATTAATACTTTTTTCAAGCAGAACAATATTCAACAGGCCCGACAATTCTATAAAATAAGGCACGTTAAAATACACCGGGTTTGCTTCGTACAGGCTTCCGTTTTCAAACTGGTCTGTAAACCAGAGACGCTTCTGATGATATGAAGTATTTAATTTCAATTTTTTTAAAATATGGTTTTTACTTAATCTGAATACTTAAAGCTGTCAGCTAAAATTATTTTATTGCTTCGCGCTCGATTCTTTTGATTGGTGAATATTTTGTTTCTTCAAATATTTGTATCTCCGATATTTTCTGATCCGGATTCCTCAGAATATTTTCAAGCAGGGTTTTATATCTTCTGGCAATCCTTGAAATTGTTTCTTCCCTGAATAAGTCGGTCTTATATTTTAGATAACCCGAGATTATTTCTTCCCCTTCTGTTAGTTCCATAAGCATTTCAAACTGTCCTTCCTGCTGTGTCATTTCAAAATATTCAACTTCCATATTTCCCCATAAAACCTTCTTGCCAAAATTCCCTGATTCAAACAGGCTTAGGATCGGTTCGCCCGGATTGATTTTATAAAGACCGAATTCTATCTGAAAAATAGGAGTTGTCCCCGGAATCCTCTGCGGTATCATCTTTTCAACAAGTAATGGAAACGGAAAATCCTGGTTTTGAAGAGCATCGAGGACAGTTTTCCTCACTTCATTGAGAAAGGTCTTAAACATTTTCTCTTCATAAAATTTCCCTCTCATTACAACAGGGCTTACAAAATATCCCACCAGATCTTTTGTATCACTAATGTTTCTCCCGGCAGTGGATGAGCCTATCAGAATATCGGCTTGATTGCTGTATTTGTGGATCAGTACGAAGAATGCCGTCAGCAATAATGTATAAAGTGTAACACCTTCAGACTTTGCAAAAGCTCTCAGCTTTAAGGTAAGTTCTCTATCAAACCCAATGTGAACCATCGAGCCTCTGTTGCTTACCGTAGACGTTTTTGGTTTGTCAAACGGAAGATTAACACTTGTCATGCATCCTTCCAGCTCTTTTTCCCAAAAATTCCAGAGCTCCGTTCCTCTCTGTCCGTTTAACATCTCGTCCTGCTTTTTTATATAATCGGTGTACGACATTTTAAATGCAGGCAGATTTATTTCTTTGTTTTCCGTTTCAGATAAATAAAATAATTCTGCTTCCCTTAAAATTATTCCCAGTGACCAGCCGTCACTTGCGATGTGATGCATGTTGATTAAGAGAACAAAATTGTCATCGGAAATTTTAAATAAATATACTTTAAACAACGGACCGTTCTCCAGATCAAATGGTATTCTGTAAGTTTCCTTTACCTTCTTTGTCAATTCATCTTCATTCAGGTCTGTGGCTTCAATTACTTCAAAGAAAATTTCCTGAAACGTATGTACTTCCTGAACAGGTATTCCGTCTTTTATTTTATATGTAGTTCTCAATGCGGCATGTCTGTTAACAAGTCTTTGAAATGATTTTCGAAGCGCATTGATATCCGGTCTGGAAATTATTCTTGCTGCAAAAGCTACATTATATGATGCACCTTCAGGAATTTGAGTATGCAAAAAATACATTGCCTTCTGTCCGTGTGAAAGAGGGTAAAAAACATTCCCCTTGTTTGCCTTTTCGGATAATTGTTTTTTAAGTAAGGCAATCTTTTCTGCCGGTGATAGTTCGGTTTTATTTGTTGCGTTGCTCAGACTTTTGCTCCTTTTATTTTGTTTCGTTAAGTAGTTTATTGAGTTCTTCTTCAGAAAGATTATCCAGGTTGGTCAGAAGCTCACGCGTCTTATCCTCTTCCGATATTTCAGGGCTGCCGTTTACGGAACCCGGTTCGGCTTTCGCACTTTTCAATATTTTCGGAAGCTGTTCTTTTAATTCTTCGGCCAGGTGTGTGATATTCGTCTCTTCCATATATCTCACAAGATTCAGATCAACACCAAGCTCTAAGTTGACTTTATTTTTTAATTCAATTGCCATTAACGAATCAAGTCCCATCATATTTAACGGGATCTCGGTTTCGAGCTCTTCAGGGTCCATTCCCATAATTCTTGAAATAAGATTCCGGAAATATTTTATCAAAATTTCTGAATACTCATCACCGGATGAATTTCTCAGCAATGATATAAAGTCTTCTTTATCAGATTTCTTTTTATCTTCCTGATTCTCTTTTTTCTTTATTAATTTATCTGCAAACCGGTTCTTATTTGTTTCGGCATATCGCGACCAGTCTATGGGAATAATTCCCGCCTGCGGAATGTCAAGTTCCATTGCTTTATCCAATGCTCTGATCCCTTGCTGCGGATTGATTATTCCGATGCCGGCGATCTTCTCCTGCTTATCCGCACCTTTTGCTGCCGCCGAACCGATCTCAGACCAGACTCCCCAGTTGATGCTCAGCGCCGGTAAATTTTTATTCATCCTGTAATGCGCTAGAGCATCAAGGAAAGCATTAGCTGCAGAATGGTTTGCCTGACCCGCCGAGCCAAGTATCGAAGCAACAGACGAAAACATCACGAAAAAGTCCAGATCGGTTTTCTTTGTAAGCTCGTGAAGATTCCATGCGCCTTCAGCTTTTGGCTTCATAACTTTATCAAATTTCTCTTTGTTCTGATTCATCAGTACGCCGTCATCCAGAAGTCCTGCCGAGTGAATAACACCCTTTAAAGGATATCCGGATTTCGAAACATCTTTAATTACCTTTTCCATTTCTTCCCGTTTTGTGACATCGGCTTTATAAACTTTTACATCAGCTCCCTGGGATTTCAATTCCTCTAAAATTTCCCCGGCTTCTTTGACATTATCTCTGCGGCTTACAAGCGCAAGATGCTTTGCACCTTTGTCCGCCAGCCATTTGGCTGTCAATATTCCGAGACCGCTGAGCCCTCCCGTTATCAAATATGTATACTTGTCATCAATTAAAATATTCTTGTTGAATGATGATTTGATCCGTTCCAGCCTTGAAACAAATCTGTTATTGTTTCTGAATGCGATCCTGTCTTCCGGTGAATCTGAATTTATTTCATTTATCAAATATAGCAAACCGGTTTTTGAATCGAGATCTATGGTTTTACAATTGAATTCAGGATGTTCCATTGATATGACTCTCGCCATTCCCCACAGAGGAGAATCCATAATTCCGTTAAGTTCATCTTTATCGTTTACAGCTATAGATTCATTAGTTACAATATATAGTGACGGAGATTTTGCTAAACCGGCTTTTTGAATTGACTGTATAATGTTTAGAATGCTTAAACATCCGAGCCCGGATAATTTTTCAATATCAAAATCTTTATCTGATTTTTCATGAAATGGAGAAACATATACGACCTCTAAATTTCCTCCGTTTTTTCCGGAAAAGTTCTTGAATAACTTTTCATAGTTTGCCTTCGCGGAATAATCTATTTTGTATTCATTGTCTTTAAGCTTCTCATAATTATCCCCGTTAAATACAAAAGTATAATTTTGATTTGCATGCTTCAGCTTTTCCGGTAAGACTTTTGAAAAATCCTTTTCGCAGAAGATAATCAAATGTGCATTCTCATTTTTATTTCCCGCATTGGAAGAACCGGCAGATGCAATGATTGTTGATTGCCCAGTCAGTGGTGCATCATTATCTTTTGGCGAAGATATCTCAACTGATTCAAACCCTGTTCTCAATAAAAATTCTTTCCACTGTTCTTCATTAAGAAGCGGGTAATCATTTCTCAGGTCCTTATCTTCAAATCTCCACCATCCGTCAGTGAGCCCGAATGTAAGGTCGATCCAGCTTTGCTGTTCGGTTACTTCATTCAATAATAAAATTCCCCCCGGCGACAGCAGCTTCAAAATGTTCTTTACAGTTACTTCCAGATCCTTCGTCGCATGAATCACATTTGAAGCAATTATGACATCAAAACTGTGTTCAGAAAAGCTCTGTCCGGCAACATCTTTCTCAATATCAAGAACTTTATATTCAATAAAATCATGTTCTTTAAACTTCTCTTTTGCATTCTTAAAAAATGCCGGCGAAATATCCGTGAATGTATATTCTGAATTTGTGGAATTCAGATAGCGGCAAAATGTATGAGCTTGTGCTTCCGGTTCCCGCATCCTATTTCGAGTATTCTAAATTTTCGTTCCGGACCGGAATTTTTTGCCAATTGTTCGACAGCGTTCTTTAATGATTCATTCATCACTGCAAACCCGGGCGAATCTTTATAGAGCTTTGTCGCAGCCGAAAAATCACCGTCAGGAAAAAGTAACTGTAATGCATTTGTCTTACCTGTTAAAACCTCAGCAAGCTTTTCTCCGCATCTCGAAAGCAATGTAAGTTCACCTTCCAGTCCGGGAAAATTATCCAATGTCTCTTTTATATATTGAGCAGGAGATTCAATTGATCCTCCTGATCCGTTCGCATTATTATATTTTTTGAACAGCCTTTTAAAAATATTAAAATGTTTTTTCTGAATGTTCAGCTTGAGTGCAAGATTATCTGAATCGGCCACATCATCTGAATTAAAATTATAGCCCAGTTCCTTAAATGCTTTCTCAACATAAAATCTGCATAAGTCATCTGAATTATTTATATGTTTCTTATATTCTGTGAGATTATTTTCTTTAATTGATTCATTAAGACTAATTTCGAGTGATGATTTAAGTTCTGCAGGGGTTTTCAAAATCAAACCTCCGCCGTTCTCAATACCGGTTTTCTCCCATTTCACTTCATAGAACCAGTCTTTTAATTCATCCTTTGCAAATGCAAACTCTTCTCTCCGGGTTTCCTTTAGCTGAAGATTTTCAATTACTGCAACCGGTTCTCCTGATTCGGAAAATATTCTGATGTTCACCCGGTGCATGACAGAAGTATTATCTCCCGGAGATATCAATTCAGCATAGCACCATACCTTGTTTGAAGCCTTGTTGATAAAATTAAACCTGTCAATTCCTACCGGAATGAATGCTTTACCGGATTTGTCTTTACTCAGCATTCCTAATGCTGTCTGAAATGAAGCATCCAGCAAAACCGGATGAATGCTGTAATGATCTGCACTCAGGTCTTTACCAATTTCAATCTTGCCCAAAGCAGAATTACTCATTACACTCAATTCCTTTATAGCCTGAAAATCTTTCTTATACTCTATTCCAATCTCTTTAACTTTATCATAAAAATCATTTATTGAAATCTTACCGGAAGTGCCGGTTTTAAACTTATCTTTCAGTTCTTTAAAATTCATAGTCGTCATTACATCATTTACATCATAGTTCAAAACCCCCGATGCATTCAAAGTCCAATCAATATTTTCTTCTGTACCGGTAAAGCTGTAAATCTCAAACTTGTATTTATTTCCATCCGAACTGATGACTGTCTGTATGTTAACCGGCTCATCGCTTTCCATTACCAATACTTTATGCAGTCTCAGTTTTTCGATTGTAACACTGACTTCTTTAACGGCTTCCCTGAATGCTGACAAAGCTGTTTCAATATAAGCTGCGCCGGGCAGAACGATCTTTCCGAACACACAATGGTCTTTCAAATAAGAAGGATTGCTGCCGGTGATCTGAGTATTAAACATAAACACATTCTTTGATGCGGAAATAATTTTATTTCCGACAAGAGGATTGCCGGACTTTCTCCCTGCAGCCAATTCAAATAATGATCTGCCTTTCGCGGCATTCAGATCTTCTATCCAGTATCTCTGATGCTGAAACGGATATCCGGGTAGTGAAATTTTTTGATGAGAAAAATCTTTATCAAAATTATTCCAGTCAACATTCGCGCCATTCACATAAAGCGTACCGAGACTCTGAAGCATCGTCTCCCATATCGTAAAATTATACTTGATGCTCGGAAGCCAGTGGATACCTGCATCTGCAACTGTTTCCTGTCCCATGCTTATTGAAGTAGGCTTCGGTCCGAGATCAATGAAAAAATCACATCCGTATTTTATGCACGCTTTTATCCCGTCTGAAAATCTTACGCCTGACATGATATGTTCACACCAGTAATCCGGATTTGCAATCTTATCAGTGACGATTTCACCTGTAATATTTGATACAACCGGAATAGCCGGAGAAGAATACTTTACAGTCTGACAGACATTTCTGAATTCTTCGATCATCGGTTTCATCAAAGGGGAGTGCGATGCTATCGAAACATTTATTTTTTTGTATTCGATCTGTTTTGAATCAAACTTTGGAATTATTTCAGACAATGATTTTTTGTCACCGGAGATCACAGTCTTTAGCGGTCCGTTGATGGAAGCAACCGAAACTCTGTCTTCAAAACCTTTTAAGAATCCTTTGACTATGTTCTCATCTGAAAATATAGTGTACATTTCACCGTCACCTGTCAATGTCTGCATAAGCCTTCCGCGTTCCGTAACAAGCTTCAGCCCGTCTTCGAGACTGAATACTCCCGCAAGGCACGCTGCTACATATTCACCCGCGCTGTGTCCCATCATTACTGCCGGCTCGATACCCCATGACATCCATAGTTTGGCAAGAGCATATTCAATTGCAAACAAAGCAGGCTGCGTGTATGTAGTTTCATTTATCGGATTCAGGTTTTCATCCTTTTCATAAAATAAAACTTCAAGCAGAGGCTTTTCTAAATAATTTCTTAATATCTCATCGCACTTGCTTATGATATTTCTGAACAAAGGATGGCTGTCATACAACTCTTTTCCCATTCCGATATACTGAGCTCCCTGTCCGGGAAATAGGAACGCAACTTTCGGAACATGATTTATTTTTACAGTCCCGGTTATGACTCCGTTGGAATAACTGCCGCTATTGAGACTATTCAGCTGTTTCTTTAAGACATCTGTCGATGGAGTTACAAATGCCGCTCTGTGATTATGAGAAGCTCTTCCGGAGTTGGAAGTATAACAAATGTCTTCAAGCCTCAGGTCTTTATTATTTTTGATAAGCTCTTCGTAAAGTCCGGCAAGCTCATTCATCGCATTCTCATTTTTTGCGCTGAGGGTCAACAAATTAAACGGCTTCGGTTTGGAATTTTTATCCCGGCTCTTCTCCGGTGCTTCCTGCAGGATGACGTGAGCATTGGTCCCGCCGAACCCGAACGAGCTTATACCTGCAAGCCTGTTCTTTCTTTCCCATTTAATATTTTTGTCGGCGATCTTTACCGGTTTTCCTTCAATTAAAATTTCAGGATTTAATTTCTTATAATTTAAGTGCTTTGGTATTTCATCATTGAACAGTGCGAGGCTGGTTTTTATCACACCCGCGATTCCCGCAGCAGCTTCGAGATGTCCAATGTTTGTTTTCACCGAGCCGATGAAAAGCAGGTTTTCTTCAGACCTGTCCTTTGTCAAAACTTTTGTCAGCGAATTAACTTCTATCGGATCACCGAGAGGCGTTCCTGTTCCGTGAGTTTCGAGATAATTGATTTCATTAGGTTTTACATTTGCATTTGCTAAAGCAAGTTTAATCACGTCTTCCTGCGACGGACCATTAGGTGCGGTGAGACCGTTGCTCTTACCGTCCTGATTTATAGCCGAACCTTTGATCACTGAATAAATCCTGTCTCCGTCTTTAACTGCATCGGATAATTTTTTCAATACAACGATTCCGCATCCTTCGCTTCTTACATAACCGTCTGCATCCGCATCAAATGTCTTGCACTTTCCGTCGGGTGCAAGCATGTCTGCTTCAGTGAATACAATGTTCCAGTCGGATGAAAGCAGAAGATTCACTCCGCCCGCAACAGCCAGCGATGACTGTCCGCTGCGAAGACTTTCACAAGCAGTATGCAATGCAACGAGCGAAGAAGAACACGCAGTGTCTATTGCAATGCTCGGTCCTCTGAAATCATAGATGTATGAAATTCTGTTGGCGGCAATGCTGAGTGAAGTTCCTGTGCCGGTATACACATCGAACATTTCTTTTTTGCCTGCAGAAAATCTTGCATAATCATAAGTGCATATCCCCATAAAAACTCCGACATTTTTACCCGCAAGAGTTTCGGGATTTATACCGGCATCTTCAAGCGCTTCCCATGTTACTTCAAGAGTAAACCTTTGTTGCGGGTCTATCTGAACCGCTTCTCTCGGGGAAATCCCGAAAAACATCGGATCGAATTTATCTACATTGTCTATGAAACCGCCGAAAGTTACTGTCGAACTGTTTAAAGAATTCTTGTCCCATCTTTCTTCCGGGACTTGGCTTATCGAATCTTTGCCGTTAACTAAATTATTCCAGAACTCACTTACATTATTTGCACCCGGAAATCTTAAACCAATTCCGACTATAGCTATTGGCTCATTTTCAATCCTACCGGATACATTTCCGGTACTGATCTTATCCTTATCATCATAGTTATCACTAACGTCATTCCCATCATAGTTCAAAAACCGTGCAAGCAATTCAACCGTCGGATAGTCATATACCAAAGTCGAAGGCAACTCTTTATCAAGGAGTGTCTCAAGATCGCCAGACAGCTGTACCGCCTTTAGAGAATCCATTCCGAAAACAGCGAATGGGTCATTCACATCGATTGATTCTTTTTTGATCTGCATCATCTCCGCAAGCCGATTGACAAGCCATTCCTTTAAATTATTTTTTGTGGGAATGAATTTAACTTTGTTTGTCTCGTCAACGGTTTTATCAATTCTCTGTTCCTTTTTTAAATCCAAAATCTCAGTTCTAAAATCAAAAATTTTCCCGCCCTTCCATCCGGCAATTACCTCCAGTGTTCCGTCGAGCGCACCGTCTTTGCATGCGCGTCGCTGAATCTTTCCGCTGGAAGTTTTCGGAACTGTCCCGGGCTTAATTAATGTAATGGAATACACCTGTAAATCATGTTCTTCGGAAACAGCTTTACGTATTGCTTTGACGACTTCTTCCGTGTCGAAATCTTTCACGAAATTCTTCTGAACCTCCTGAACAATTCCGAGATGCTCTTCACCGTCTGCATCTATTGAAAAAGCTCCGACACATCCGAGCCGCAATGCCGGATGGCTTGATTCAACAGTATATTCAATATCCTGCGGGTAATGATTTTGTCCGCGTATAATTATCAGATCCTTATGCCGTCCCGTAATATATAATTCATTATCTTTGATAAATCCCAGATCACCCGTTCTCATGAACGGTCCTTCTTTTGTATCAGCAATGTAAGCTTTGAATGTTTCCTTTGTCGCATCTTCTCTTTGCCAGTAGCCCTGCGCTATTGAAATTCCCGAAGACCATACTTCACCAACTTCTCCTTCTTTGCATTCAATCAACGTAACAGGATTTACAATTGCAATCCTGGTGTCTTCTATAGAATGACTGTGCCCGACATGCACTTTGGATTTATTGTCGTTTTCTTTTGCCTCAACTGCCTTGTTATTTTTTTCAATTGATTCGTCATCAAATCTTTTCATTGAAGGTACATCATCCTTGAAAGTCGTAGAAAGAATCAATGTCCCTTCGGCGAGTCCGTATCCAGGAGAAAAATATTTTAGTTTGAATCCGCATTCTTTGAAATATTCAACAAACCTTTCAATAGTTTCTGCTCTCACAGGTTCGGCTGCATTCATTGCAACAGTCCATGTGCTAAGGTCTAAAGCTTTCTTCTGTTCATCTGAAATTTTATTTACACAAAGCTCGAATGCAAAATTCGGAGCGGCGTTATGCGTCCCTTTATATTTTGAGATTGCATTCAGCCATCTGAAAGGCTTTTGCACAAACGCCTGGGGAGTCATATAATAACACGGATATCCGCAACAGAAGGGGAGCAGCATGCCATAGATCAGTCCCATGTCGTGATGGATAGGAAGCCATGTTACCATTACGCTATCATCAGTATGCGGATGAGACTTGTCAATTATGTTTATGTTATGAATAAGATTTCGATGGCTTACCATTACGCCTTTTGGAGTTCCGGTGGAACCGGATGTATACTGCAGGTATGCAAGAGTGTCCGCATTAATATCCGGCTGTTCCCATTTATCTGCAATCTCATTTGTAATATCTTCGGTAGTAATCCATTGAAGATTTTTTAAGACACTGTCATTGCTGAAATCTTTTTCAAGCTCATCCTTAATTTCATTGGTAGAAAGTATTACCTTTGCGCCGCTGTCATTTGCAATTGCAGAAATTCTCGAGAGAGATTTATTCTTACCCGGAAGATGAAGCGGAACTGATATTACGCCTGAATACAAACACCCGAAAAAAGAATCCAGATAATCCGGTCCTGATTCATATATCAATAATGCTCTTTCACCCGCGAGCTTAAGCGACTGGAGTTTTGATGCAACAGCTTTTGCGCGAAGGTCGAGACTTTTGTATGTAAATGAACCTGCTTCCCGTTCACCTTCTTCGAGATACATAAATGCCAATTTATGCGGCTGATTGACTGCACGCCACAGTGACAGATCGACTAATGTCTTCGCACTGAATTGAATACTTTCCATAGGAGAACAATATAAAAATTCTAAATCTGTTATTAAATGTATATATTAAGCAAAAACCCGCGACTTTCAGGTTTAAAAATAATGTCAAAAGGTTGTCTTCGCGGAGTTATCCGCCGACTTTATAGTTTTGAAGAATTATATTATTTTATCTCCCATTGGAGATTAAATAATGGTTGAATCCGGCAGGGCTTTCAGGATAATTGTAGGAGTTATGGCAGTCGTTGCGCCGGCGGCACACACGCTTACAGATATTATGGAGTGGCTCAACAATGGTTTTTCCGGAACACAACTCTGGATAAATTACATTGCGTTTGTTCCAATGTCCTGGCTTCTGCTTGGATTGTATGCAGTTCAAAAACCTCTTCCGGGTATGACAGGTCTTACAGGTGCACTGCTTTACGGAGCATCATTCACTTACTTTGCTTTTACAACTCTGTTTGCTTTGGAATTAAAGATACCTGATTATGAGACTTTATGGAACCGGCTGGGAATGATTTACACTTTCCACGGCGCACTTATGATAGTAGGGGGATTGATGTTTGGCTATTCAGCCTGGAAAGTTAACTGGCTGCCTAGAATCTCATTGATATTCTTTTTGTCAGGAATTATGACTAATCTGATCTTGGGTATTATCCCGGCGCCGGATATACTTCAAACAATAGGAAGCACATTGAGAAATACCGGATTAATGATAATGGGATTTTTTGTAGTGCAAGACGGGATAAAAGCAAGTGTTTTTGATACTTAAGTATTGCCCTTAAAAATGTTTTCGGCTACAATTTAATTCAATGCATAATCGGCGTCAGGAATTCTTCCTGACGCCTGATATAAATTTACTAATCAACACCGAATGCAGCCATAGCTTCCAGCCCGAGATTAACTTCTTCGCTTACATCAACGCCGACACCCGGAATTGTCCCTCCTGCAAACCTTCCGGGATTCTTATATTCATCACTTACATTTTCACCGCTTTCGTATCCGACGCAGAGTCCGTCACCGGCAAGATGAACTTTCCTACCTGTGCTCTCATCGGACCTTCGGCAACAACTTTAATTCCCTTCCCAAACTGGGGTTTGGGAAGGAGGGAAAACAAAATGTTAGTATCAGCTGAATGAATTATGTCTTAATCCCGAATTTGATTAATGACAGACTTTCGATTTGTTGTATTATATTCCCGCCCTATTTGAAAGTCCAGCTTTCTTTCACGTTATAGCAATCAGTTCTTGAATTTTTATCAGCATAAGGATTCATTTTATCTGTTATTGAATTGGACATCCAGTATCCGTTTCCATAAGCGGGATTATCATTGCACTGGTATAGATAAATTGTTTTGTTATAAAGCCCGTAAGATTTAATAAAATTCATGAAGTTGTTATTGAGTGTGCTGAAGTTTACTCTGAGTTGATATATTGTAGCTGACTGCTTAAACTTATCTTTTAATTTTGCCATCTCTTCGCTGAACTTTTTCGAATCCGATAGATATTTCGGATCCATTGTCCTTCTGTAATCGGCAATCACATCAAGCATCGTCAGAGCCGTAAATTGTGCATCAGCAGTGTTTCCCTTTGCTAAATAATTTTTGAGAAGCATATAATCAACGAAGACATCTGTAACCCGCTCCCTGTCATAATCGGAAGCAAGCTTTGAATTATTATAAATAATCTCCTTATAACTTTTTCTTGCAGCGACATCGGTCTGAGCCGGGGCGAAGTTATTCCCAATCAGAAAATTGCAACAAATTGCAATTAAGATCAGAAATACGGGGGGACGTTTTTTCTGTGTCATAATATTATTTTGTTTAAAATTAAGGAATTATTAACGGAGAGCATAACATCTTAAAGAACAAAGCTGATTTAATAAAAATTTATTTTTTCTTGTATGGGAAAATTTTACAAACCAATCTTCAATTCATTTTTCAGGTATGCTTTTCTCTTTATCAAATGTCAATCATTATGCCATGATAATTTTTTATTAATTGTAGGAAAAATTGAAAAGGACTCATGACATTGTAAGTCGATACTGTCATTAATTGTCATGACAAAACAATTTCAAATTTTATATATTTTAAATGACAAATGAATTGATTGTTACCTGAGGTTAGCACAAGCCTGCAGCAGACTGGAAGGAACCAATCATCAATCAGGATAGCAAATAACCCGGGAGAATATACGGGTCATTTCCAATTTTCAATTTCAATAAGACACTTTGTTAATTATCACGCTCGCTTTGTGAGTTGAGACAACGGATCCTTACTTCAATAGCACCATTCTCTTCGCATCAACTTTGTTTCCATTCACCTCTAACGAATAAAAATATATTCCGCTTGCCAGATCCGAGCCGTCAAATTCTACTTTGTATGCTCCCGGCTGTTTAATTGCATTAACCAAAGTCCTGATCTCATTTCCAAGTATATCATATACTTTCAAAGAAACAAAATTGAACATTGAACATTGAAAATTGATAATTGTCTTTGGATTAAACGGATTCGGATAGTTCTGATAAAGTCTGAAATCGTCAACAGTGACTGTATTATTATTCCCGACGGAGACAACAAGATTCGGATTATATAATGTAGCATATTGAAAATTAGCTCCGGTAACAATTGTTCTGATGATCGTGCCGGTTGCTGTATCAACTTCATGAACTCCGGCTGAATTCGTTGCAAGATATCTTCCGTTGTCCATTAAGTATACAGACCTTACTCCGGAAACTCCCGGCATTAGCCTTATAAATGCGCCGTTTGAATCAAGTACTGCGATCCCCGATGGAGATGAAAAACCCGCAACTATAATATTTCCGTTAGGTAGTCTCTGCATTTGTTGAGGGAAAGCAAAGCTTGTACCTGAATAAAAGTTGGACAGAAAGTTTCCGCTAAGATCGAATCGTGTGATCCTGTTAGTGCCGGATGAATTTGAGATCAGCATGTCATTATCTCTTAACAATATATCGAACGGACTGTTGAGATTTGTATTTCCAATAAAGGTACCGATGGATAAGCCTGTTGTGTCAAACTGCTGAATTGTATTCTGGCTTGCACCATTCGCAACGCAAACAAGTAAATTTTTATTCGCCCGGTATCTTATCCCTCTGATATTATCAAGTATAGCATTGTTGATCCCGCCAAGCGGAGCGAACAATCCTATATAAGCTCCCGATGTATCAAACCGGAAAACTCCGTCAGTGATCTGATCCGCAACAAGTATACTCGTTCCGCTAAAATGCTGCATAGCCATTTTCGGACTCGCGAGGACTGATGGTGAAGAGGGTATAAAAGCTGTATCGACAAGATCTCCGTTAGCCTTACTGAATAAATAAACTCTGTCATAAGTCCAGTCAGGTACCATAAGATATTCTTCCACGCCGCGGCTGCCGGTAATTTCGTAACTGAATTTTCCATTTGAATTATCTATGACGCTTCCGTCTGCATAAATAATTTTCGAACCGGTGAGATCTGTATTGGTAATGATATCTTCATAAAATGCAGTGCATCCGTTTTTGAAAACATCCGCATGATCCCGGATCACAGCATAGACAACTTTACCCGATTCTATTCCCTTTGCATCAATGATGGCTCCTTCTCTGGTGAAAATTGTAACCGGCTGAGACTGATCCAAAGCAACTGAAACCGCTTCTTTGCGCAGTTCATTATTTAATTCTGCATTTACCAAAAGGTCCTTGAAATTAATTTTCGGAGATGCGGTCAGGTCGGAGATGAATAATGATAAAGTTAAAATTATAAGTATAGATATTTTCATTGTATTCTTTCCTTTCTATAAGTTTTTATATTAATTGCTAATTGTGAACTTTTTTTTCAGCAGTTTATTTCAAGACTTTCCAGGCCTCTGGAATGAAGCGAATCATGATAGTGATATTCTTCTTTGCATAATCTTAATTCAGGAAATCTTTCTAAAAGTAAATTTATCCCTACCTGGGCTTCGAGTTTTGCAAGACCTGCACCGAGACAGTGATGAATCCCACCGCCAAAAGACAATGGTATATTTTTTTTTCGTTCGACATCAAGCGAGTCAGGATCTTCAAATCGTTCCGGGTCACGGTTACCGGCTCCGAGAATGCAGATCACCTGTATGCCTTTTTTGATCTCTTTGCCGCGGATTATATCGTCCTCATGAGCCCGCCTTCCCGTGAACTGTGCAGGACTGTCATATCTCAAAAACTCATCAACCGCAATTTCCATAAGAGAAGGATTTGCCTTAAGTTTTTGCAGCTGGTCCGGATTTTTCAGCAGAGCATAAATGCCGTTGGTAATAAGATTCTTTGGTGCTTCGTGAGCATCCATTATCATTAGCACCATTGTAGAAATAATTTCCTGCTTGCTCAGGTGATCATCCTTATCTTTTATCGTAATTAACTTACTTATTAAATCTTCTTTAGGATTTATTGTTTTCTCATCAACAATTTTTCCGAAATAGTCTTTTGCCTCGTCAGCGCATTTGTAAATATTTCTGAGGTCAGCTTCGTCAAACTGATTGGTAACTACGTCAAGAGTTCTTACGATTTGCGATGCCCATTTATCCAGTATATCTCTGTCATCAGGGGATATACCGAAGAGTTCGGCGATGGTAATGGTTGCAAGCGGATATGAAAAGTCCGATATTAATTCAGCTCCGCTTGAATCAAATTTATCAAGCAGGTAGTTTGTAACCGATTCAATCCGGGGTTTCATATTTAAAACCATTTTCGGAGAGAAAGCCTTATTCAAAAAATTTCTTGTTCGTGTGTGGTCAGGAGGATCTAAAAATGTTACCCAGTGCTGCCGCATTTGTGTCAGAGAATTCAGCTTGCTGTAATATTTAGAGTCTTCTTTTATCTTGCCGAATTTATTTCCCCTGCCGAATTTTTTACTGGTGAGTACATTTGAAATATCATCATAGCGCGTGAGTATCCAGATATCCTCAGATAGAAATCCGGTTGGCGATCTCATATAAAAGACAGGTTCAGTGCTTCTGAGCTTTTGATAGACAGTATAAGGATTGTCAATGTTTTCCTTTGAAGACAGAACTTTAAATAAATTAAAGTCTTCACCTATTTTCATTTCCTGTCCGGCGGACACAACATTATCCATTGGTGAGGTAATAAATTTGGATTATTTTGTATGGCTTATGCAAGCATAGTAATTTCTTCCGTAACTTGATATCAGGTTTGCTTTATCGGTTCCGTTAATGATTCTTCGTGCATTTACCCAGTCTTCAGTATTTGAATTAAAATAATCCGACAGCTTCTTTCCTGTGAACCAGCCTTCCATCATTCCCAAAAACATTATCTGTGCTGCTACAGATAAGTCTAAAGCTTTGGACGGATCATTTAACAAATCAATCCCAAGTTTTTTACCGGCTTTATCATAATTTTCATACCATGTGAGCTGAACGAATCCTCTTCCGTAAAAAATACCGTTAACATCGTTATAAGGAGTTCTGTTCATTTTCAGTCTCGAACCGTAAGCTCTTCCTTTGCCTTTTCCGTATTCTTCAATTGGCTGCATCCTGCGGTCTGTTTCGTGATGCGCCGTTGCAAGCATGTAGGCAAGCCACCTGTCATCTTTGTCGGAGTAATTTTTTTCCCAGACATCGAGAATTGCATTTATCCCGTCGACCTGGGATTGTTTAAGGCTGCCACCGAAAAGTCTTTGTTTTGCGTAGTCGAAAAAGAAAGTTCTGTTTATCATTTTTTTATGATTTAAATTAGGGAATATTTTTATTTATAAGACTATTGAGAACCTGTTTCTGCAAGATAATTATTTCATCTGTATAATAAAAATTACAAAGTATTATACATATTTTACACCGACACACCTATCCTGTCATTTAAAAGTCTTTGACATTGAATGATATTTTTTCAAATTTTTCCGGAGACTGAATTATCTGAAATAATTTTTCAGCAATGTCAGACGGATTGGCGAGCTGATTCTTTTCTTTGTATTCTATGAATTGATTCACCTGACTGAAATTATCCGGGGAAACCTTTCTTAACTCAGCCTGCATTTCCGTGTCCACCACACCCGGACCAACGGAAAATATAAATACGGGATTTTCGGAATACTTTGACTTCTGGTCAAGATCAATGACCTCCCCCAGCATTTCGAGTGCAGACTTGGACGAACAGTATGTACTCCATGATTCAATTGCTCTTTTAGCTGCGCCGGTGCTTATGTTCAAAATAATTCTTTTGCAGGAAAGAGACTGGTAAGCTTTCAGAAAGTTATTTATAAGAATGCTTGGGGCAACGATGTTAACGTTATAGCTTTGAATAATGTCCGGTGAAGTTCTTTTCCCGAAATGAATGATCTCACCGGCATAAGCCGAATTATTTACCAATACAATCGTATCCGGATTTTCAAATTCATGAAATTCAAATCCCGAGACAGATTCCAATTCATTAAGATCCATCGTAATATGCCGGTAGTTTTGATGCTTAACTTTTTCTGTTCTTGAAATTCCGTAAACAACGTTTCCTTTGTCCTGCAAAAGCAAATCTGCTAATGCTTTTCCGATACCTCTGCTTGTTCCGGTGATGAAGTAATAATTCATTAAATAGATTTTTAGGTTGTGTCAAATTAGCATTTTTCCCAGAATAAAAATATTCCGTTCCCGCTGAGGTACTGTGTTAAGAATCAATACACAAACAAACCGTATGTTTGTTTGAACCTATTAATTTTGAAAACTAATTCTTTCTTTTTTATAATATTCCGGATCATAAACAGAATCATTTTTCCATAATGTATATATCAATATTAAAAGTTTTCTCATTACCGCCATAATTGCTCTTCTTTTGTCTTTCCAATTATATCTACTACAGAGTCTTTCATAGTGTAACCTTAATTTTTTTTCATGCATCAGGCTACTTAATGCAGGCATGTAAAGAGCTTTTCTTATGTGTGAATTTCCTTTCTTAGAAAGCCTGGTTTTCTTTTCTCTATTTCCGGATTGGTCCCTTATAATATCAAGACCAGCATAGCTCACCAGCTGCCGTTTATTTTTTATCAATTTAAATTCATTTGTCTCTGCAACAACAGATGCGATCGAAAATGTTTTTAAACCTTTTATTACTGATATATTTTTTATCTTTTCATAGATCTTTTTATTCTCCTTTGTTAATTGTTCAATCTGCTTTTTTATCTGAGTTATCTGTTTTTTGTAAAAATTTATTTGCTCTGTAAGCCTTTTTATCACCGATGCATCCGGCTTGTATGAATGCTCCTTTGCATGAAGTCTATTCTTGCTGATGCTTAGCAACTTATTAAGATCATTTACTTCTCTTTTGTCAGCTCCTTTAGTTGCTTCATATCTTCAGAAGGTGTCTCCCATTTCTCCAATTGCTTTTCCAGACCATAAGTCGTAATCGTTTGTGAATCTATTTCGTCAGTCTTTGATTTAGTCGATAGCGTACGGCTGAAATTCTTCATCTTGTTTGCAAGAACAACGCTTACATTAAAACCCTGATCATTTAAAAAGTAAGCTAACTTCTCATAATATACTCCCGTTGATTCCATCACGAACCAAAGTTGTGTTTGCCGACTGGTTGTTAATTTCTTTTCTATTGCTTTTGTGAAGCTGATAAAACTTTTAAACCCGTTAATATCATTTTTAAAATTCCGGGTATTAGAAATTTTCCTGTCGGTATTTTGATACAATACACCTTGAGATACGGTAAAATTCTCTGAAGAAATATCTATACCGTATATTATTTTAGTTATTTCCATAATCTAAAATTTAAGTTAATTTTAAAATGCGAATTCAAAAAGGTTAATAGCTAAGTTTCTGTATAGTCTTGACTCGTAATTTTATAGTGAATCGCTAATTGAAATTTAAATAAGCGTTCTTAAGTACTGTAGTGACTTTGCAGAAGCTATGGGGAATGGGGAATTTTCTCAGTACGGGAATATCGTCGATGACGTATTTGGTCTCCCAATCTTCTCCCATTCCTTGAGCTATTACCAATCTAATTTAACCTTCTTCTTCATTTCTTGAAATTTAATTTTTTAACATACGAGTCTCCCGCATTTCTTTATTTAAAGTAAAGAAGGATCTTGATGCGGGGACTCAGCGGAAATTAGTTCAGCATAATTAAAAAGTTTACAAATTGCTTTTTCCCCTAAGTCATAAAACCTTGCACTTGAATGAATGTAGTCTAAATAATCATCAACCAATTTCCATTTTCCGGATACAGGATTCTTATGTATATAATTTAGCTTCTGTCTCACAAATTTTTCAGTTATTATTTCTTTACAGTCAAATGAATCTTCGAATACTTCATGCTTTTTATCTCTCCGCTTCTCTGATAGAACAACAGCGCCGGACATCAGTTTTAGCAAATCTCCTCTTCAAAGTTTGTTTCGGTGGGAGACTCAGCGGGAACGAAGATAAATAAATATTATGGTAAAATTTTTTTATTTTGGAAACTACTGCATTGTGGCATGTTTATAATTAAATTTTACTCTATTAAATTAAATTAATTTTTATCATTATTAGCGAATTAAATTTCCAAATGAAACGACTTAAGATATTACTGCTGACCATTGGTTTGGTAATTTTAATTACATCCTGTTCAAAAAATCAAACAGCAAATGAAAATTCAGGGAAAGACCGAAAAAATAACAAAGACAAAAAGGAAGATGCAACCAACCAACTTGCAAACAACGAGCTTTCAAAATATGATCTGGACTCCAAAGACCCGGTTATATTGAGGCTTCCGAAAGAGTTAAAGGAAATTTCAGGAATAACAATGACACCCGACGGGAGATTATTTGCCGAACAGGATGAACAGGGGATTGTTTATCAGATTGATATCAAGACCGGCGATATACTAAAAAGATTTTTTTTGGGTGATCCTCCCATAAGAAAAGACTTTGAAGACATAGTCTATATCAATAATAAGTTTTATCTTCTCAACAGTACAGGTAATATCTATGAATGTGAAGAAGGAGAAAACGGTCAGACGGTTGATTACAAAATTTACGAGACCGGACTGTCGGCAGCAAATGATGTGGAAGGAATGTGTTTCGATTTGGAGACTAATTCATTGTTACTTGCGTGCAAAGGAATTTCTGGAGTTGATGATGAAAAGGACAAAGCTGTTTATTCATTTTCCCTGGACAGCATGAAATTAAGTCCTGAGCCCAGGTTTATGATCAAGAAGTCCGACATAAAAAATTATTTTAATCCGTCCGGCATTCAGAGAAATCCAAAGACAGGAACATTCTTTATCATTGCTGCCAATGGAAATGAGATTGTTGAAATTTCCAAAGACGGTGAGTTTATCGGAAAGCACGAGCTTCTCAAGGGTATTCATTTCCAGCCGGAAGGGATTACTTTTTCACCTGATAACAGTTTGCTTATTAGCAACGAAGGGAAAAACATTGGAAGCATTGTCATGTACCCCTATAAAAATTAGTTTCTGAATTTTTGTAATTGACTCGATATGACTTCTCAATGCCGGAATTAAAAGATAGCCGCTAATTTCACGAATTGACACGAATTAGCAGAATTAATTTTTATTAGTAAAATTCGTCTGCCTTCAGGAAGCAGTAGTAACTGGATTGAAAAAACGTAAAGATCACAGCTAACTTGGGTAATTGAAATAAAATTTTATCGGCATTTATGAAATTTCAATTTTTAGTTATTTTCTCTTTGGCGATGGGATTAAACAGTTTATGCGGACAGGCTGATTCTTTGAAATTACAACTCGAAAAAATAACTATCACTCCCGGGAAGCAATATGAAGCAGGATGGCTGCATCAGTTATTTCTCGGCAAACACTGGAGAGATTTGTGGACAACACCGATTCAGGTTGATGAACTTGACATTGAAGAATTCGGCGGCGGACTGACTCCGGTAAAGAAAGGCGGGGGATTGCAAACCAAGTCTTTACGTTTGAAGGGCAATGACAATAACGAATATAAATTCCGCTTGATGGATAAAAATCCTGTTAATAGTCTGCCAAAAGATCTGCAGAAATCCATTTATGCAGACATAATTCAGGACCAGGTGAGTATTGGAATTCCTGTTTCGGCATTAATAGTATATCCTCTCATGAAGGCAACGGGAATATTAGCCGCTGAGCCTAAAATTTTTTACATGCCGGATGATAATAATCTTGGAGAATTTAAATATGATTTCGGAGGTAAGACAGGTATTTTAGAATTAAATCCCCGTGCCGGGAAAAAGGGATATAATGATTTTGAGAATGCTGACAAAGTAATTAAAGGAATCGAAATTTTTGAGAAGACTGAAAAAGATAATGACGAACAGGTAGACGCAGCGGAATTTCTCAAAGCAAGATTAATGGATGCATTCATAGGGGACAGGGACAGGCACATGGGTCAATGGATGTGGGCGGGATATAAAGAAAATAGCAAACGTATATGGAAGCCCGTTCCACTTGACAGGGATTACGCATTTGCAAGATATGACGGAGCTTTTCCGTTTGCTACGACTCTGCTTGTTCATTCTCTTGTAAGCTTCGGTGAGGATTATCCTTCGATGCTCGAGCTTACATGGAGCGGAAAACATCTTGACAGAAGATTCTTGAATTCTCTGGATAAACATGCATGGGATTCAATCGCAAACTATCTTACAAAAACTTTGACCGATTCCGTTATCACATATGCCGTAAAACAAATGCCGCCGGAAATGTATGCAAAGGAAGGTAAAAAACTTACATCATTATTAGAGAGTAGGCGTGATCAGCTCAAAGAAGCAGCAGATGAATTTTATGAAGTTTATTCCAATGTGATCGATATCCATGCAAGCGATAAAAGGGAAATTGCTGAAGTTAATGTATTGAACGAAAAGAAACTTGAAGTTAAGCTGTATAAAAAAGACAAAGAGACGGGACTGAAAAAAGGAGAACTGTTTTTCAAAAGAACATTTGACAATAAATACACGAGCGAACTGAGACTTTATCTTCACGGGGGTGATGACAAGGTCATAATTGGCGGCGGTGCAAAGAATGATATCCTGTTAAGAATTATTACCGGAGAAGGTAATAACGTGATTGAAAATTATTCAAGGTTAAAGATCAAATTATACACAGACGGAAATAAAGTGAAGGTAACATCAAAAGAAAGCATATATGTAAATGATGATGTGCCCGAAAAGCCTGCGAGCACTGCCGGGAAATACGAACCGTCATTAGAGGACAGGTACGGGTTCATTGCATATACGCCTATATTGAATTATGATTCGGATGACGGATGGATCCTTGGCTTCGGTCCCAATTATACGAAGTTTGGCTTCAGGGCAAATCCGTATTTATATTACTGGGAAGCGACAGGAGCTTATGCTACCAGATCAGAAGATTATGATTTCAGGTTATACGCAGACTTCACAAAGATAATTAATAATTCCCACGTATCTTTTTTTTTGAAAGCCAGTGAACTGGACTACAACAGATTTTACGGTTTCGGAAATGAGACTGTTCGCAATCCGGTGCTTGCAGATAATAATTTTTACAAGACAAACCAGCAGGATTATCTCTTTGAGCCTAATGCATCGATTAATGTCTCGAAATACTGCAATGTAAATTTTAATTTTAACTACCGGTATTCAAATGTATATATAAATGAAGATGAGCTTGTAGGAGTGTTGAATCCATATGGTACGGGAAAGCTAACTTCTGTAGGCATCGGAACAGGAATCAGCTATGATAAAATAGACAACAAAGTCTTTCCCCAAAAAGGAATAAGCTCGGAGTTTACCGCAATGTATTTTCCGGCGGTAATAAATAACAAGTATGATTTCGGACAGTTTAAAGCTGATATCTTAACATATCAGACATTTAAGACATTTACGGATTTCACATTAGTGTTAAGAGTCGGAGGTGAGTTGCTGGCAGGAGATTATCCTTTTTATTTCGGCTCAGCGCTTGGCGGATTAAAAAATCTCAGGGGTTTTTCGAAAGACAGGTTTCTCGGCGACGGAATGTTATTCGGGCAATCCGAGCTCCGGATAAAGATCGCAACAATCAATTTATTCATACCGGCGCGTGCGGGGATATCTGCTCTTTGTGATATAGGGAGGGTCTTCGTTACAGGGGAAGATTCAAAGAAGTGGCACAGCACATACGGAGGCGGATTGTGGCTGGATGTTTTAAATACACTGATTCTGAATTTTGATGTAGCTGTTTCACCTGAGGTCACTAAATATTATTTTTCAACGGGATTTACAATTTGAAATAAAGTTTTGTTAAATTTAAATTTTAAGATTAAGCAAAAGGCGTTGTCCAAAAGAATATATAAACTGTAGTCGCAGGCTTTAGCCTGCGAAATTGCTTGTAAAACCGCAAGCTGAAGGTTGCGGCTACATTAAAAAAATATTTTTTTAAACAGCCCAGGTAGTTTAAACCATAACTAATTTACTATGAAGATATTTTTCGATAAGGTAATCTTACTATTTGTTTTTCTAATTTTATTCAATAATTCATATTCACAGTCCGACACGATCGATACCAAAGACTATTTTACTAAGAAAGTAAAAGTTGTCGCCGGAAAGGAATATGAAATGAGCGGCTTCGGAGAATTATTTCTGGGTAAGCACTGGCGGGATTTATGGACAACTCCGTTTGAAGCTAACGTGCTGGACCTTAACACATTCGCAGGGGGTCTTACGCCATTTAAACGCGGCGGCGGATTGCAGACCAAATCACTTCGATTTAAAGGTAAGGATGACGTAGTTTATAAATTCCGCGGAATTGATAAAGACCCCAAAAAAATTCTTCCGCCTGACCTGCAGGAGACTTTGATAGCTGATGCGGTCCAGGATCAGATAAGCACTTCAAATCCTCTTTCAGCACTGATAGCTGCACCGCTGATGAATGCGATAGGAATAATAAATGCAGTTCCGATAGTAGTCTATTTACCTGATTCTGAGCTCCTTGGTGAATATAGAAAAGATTTTGGAAATGTGCTTGGAACTCTGGAATTAAGTCCCGAAAAAGGTGAAGAAGGAGAAAAAGGTTTTGCCGAATCAGATAAATTAATGAATACAGAAAAGCTTTATGTAAAGCTGGAAAAAGATAATGACAACCAGGTAGATGATGTTGAATTTCTTAAGGCGAGGCTGTTTGATCTTATGGTTGGTGACTGGGACAGACATTCCGGACAGTGGACATGGGCAGGTTATGAAACAGACGGAAAGATAGTTTATAAACCAATTCCCAAAGACAGAGACCAGGCGTTTTGTCTTTATGACGGAATAGTTCCTTTCTTCGTTGGCGAATATGTTACACAGATTGAAGGTTACGGAAAAAATTATCCGAGAATTTATGATTTGTCCTGGAACGGAAGATATGTTGACAGAAGATTTCTTCCGGAGGCGGGGAAAAGGGTTTATGATTCGCTGGCGCAATTTATTCAAAGCAGAATTACGAATGAAGTAATAACCAATGCAGTAAAACAATTGCCCAAAGAATGGTTTGCTCTGGAAGGTAAAGAGCTGATAAGTATGATTGAGTCAAGGAGGGACAAGCTCCGGGAAGCTGCGGATGAATATTATGACTTGATAAATGAGGTAGCTGACATATACGGAAGCGACAAAAGCGAGTATATTGAAATCAATAACATCGGGGACGATAAGGTTGAAGTAAAGATGTACAAGAAAGACAAAGAAACTTCAGGTAAAAAAGGCGACCCGTTCTTTGCAAAAGTATTTGATTCAGATCATACGGATGAGATCAGAATATATCTGAATGAAGGCAAGGATGTGCTTAAAGTAAGCGGAGAAGACAGAAGCGGAATTGACATTAAAGTCATAAAAGACAAAGATAAACTTGAAGTAAAGGGAAACCGTGAAAGCGATATAGAATTTTACAAAGACAAAAGACCCAAGAGAGGTACAATTCAAAGATACGAACCGCCAGTAGAAGACCGCGGTCACGAATGGAGATATACACCCATCTTAAATTATGATTCGGATAACGGATTGGAAATTGGCGGCGGACCGGTTCTTTACAAATACGGGTTTCGTGCAAATCCCTGTGTTTATAAAATGGTTTTGCTGGGAAGCTATGCATTTAATGCAAAAAGTTATAATTTCAAATACACCGGCGATTTCTATACTATAATAAAGGATACAAGAATAAATCTGGAAGTTCAGGAGACTCAGCTTGCGATAACAAGATATTTTGGAGAAGGCAATGAGACTCAGTTGATTGACAGCCTGCAGGACATTCATTATTATAATGTCAAACAGGAATTGATCCGGGTTGCCCCGACCTTTTACATTCCGGTCGGAAAGAAATTTGAATTCAAGCTGACGCCTTTTTATAAAAATGCGGATGTCAGCTATGATCAGAATACTTTGCTTGGTCAGAATCCAAATACATACGGGATCGGAAGAATAAGCTTTGCAGGTTTGAATTCATCATTTGTGTATGATACGCGTGATAATACTGTAGAGCCATACAAAGGAATTTATGCACAGCTTCTTAGCAACTATACTCCGAATATTTTTGACAACAATTACGGGTTTGGAAAAGCCGGAGTTGATCTGAGAGCATATATCTCAACGGATACTGTTAAGGGAGTAACGTTTGCAGTGAGAACGGGCGCAGGAAAAGTCTGGGGAGATTTTCCTTTTTATGAATCAATGTTCCTGGGAGGAGCCAATTCACTGAAAGGATTTTCAAGAGAAAGATTTGCGGGTGATGCAGTGGTGCTGGGCGAGTCGGAAATCAGGGTCCCGATCGGGAGAGTGAACATCCTTGTGCCGGGGATGCTGGGAATTTCATTTTTCGGGGGAACGGGAAGAGTTTACCTCAGCGGCGAAGATTCAAAGCGATGGCACAGCTCCTATGGGTCTTCATTGTGGATAACTTATCTTGAGAGAACTTTCAATGTTGGTCTGACAGTTGCAAAATCTGACGAAGGATTTAAATTTTTCTTCGGCTCGGGACTTTTCTTATGAAGATATAGCAGATGAATCAAGTATTATAAATCATTTTATATTCTTACATTAGAGATTATTTTTATCAAGAATGGAAAAATCCAGAAAGCGAAACCAGAAAATAAAATCAATAGCAATAATTTCGATAATAGGTATTGTTGCGGGTTTATGTATTTACGGTAAGAACTTTCGGATTTGATTCTGCTCGGGCAATTAAAGGAATAGTTGCGGGATTTATCATAACTTTTGTAATAGGGATCTTTGAGAATTTTTTTTTTCAAAAAGAATTCCGGAGACTTAAATTTTCAACTGGTCTGATTATCAGAACTGTTGTTTATGTAGTTGTGATAACATTTGCGGTAATACTGGTGTGGGTAATTCATGAAAGCAGCCTGAACGGTGACTGACATTTTTACTACCATTGGGCAACGATGATTTCAGAATTTCATACTCGAAGGTGATTTCAAAAACATACTTCTCTTTGCAATTATTTTTAGCTTTCTGATCAACCTGTTCACGCAGATAAATAATCTTCTCGGCAAAAGAGTCCTGCTGAATTATGTTACCGGAAAATATCACAGCCCGAAGGAAGAGGAGAGAGTATTCATGTTTGTCGATCTGGCATCTTCTACCACAATTGCAGAGAAGCTCGGTCCGGTGATTTACCACAGGTTTATCAATTCATATTTTTTTGACATCGACGAGGCAATAGTGGAATCTGAAGGCGAAGTATATCAGTATGTCGGAGATGAAGTAGTGATCAGCTGGAAGGATGACAAGGGTTTTAAAAATACTAACTGCATAAAATGCTTCTTTAACATTAAAGAAAAAATAGACAGCTTAACGGAAGATTATGAAAGGGAGTTCGGCGTAATACCGGGCTTTAAGGCAGGACTTCACTGGGGTCCTGTAATTACGGGTGAAGTCGGCGATTCGAAAAAAGAAATTGTATTTCACGGAGATGTTCTAAATACAGCTTCGCGCATACAGGCGGAATGCAATGCTTTGAAAAGAGCATTTTTGATTTCAGAAGACGTATTAAATAAACTCAATCTCCCCGGACATTATATACAGTGAATACCTCGGAGAATTTACACTCAGAGGGAAAGTTCAGGCAATTAAATTATTCAGCATACAAAAAAAATAATATGTCGCTAACAAGACAAGTAAAAGAAACATAAGAACCATTTTAACATTTACATCTCTGACAACTGCCGGTGCGGTAATAAATGCAATAGTCTCAAATGGTTTTGAATTCTATCCCATCATAAATGAATTTGCCATAGGATTGCTTTTCGGGCTGATTATCTCCCTTTCCGAAATTTATTTTTTTGAGGACAAATTAAGGAGGATACGTTTTTCATATGCCCTTTTAATCAGAACAATTTTTTATGTTTTGGTCTGCGCATTGATAATTATTGCCGTTGCGTTAAGCAGGATCGGATCACAGGGTGGATCCGAGTATTTTGATGCTAATAGAGCATCACGGAAGTTTGCTTGGATACATAACAAGTTCAGAATTCATTGAGCTTTTAATTTACAGCGTCGTCCTTAGCTTCTTCGTTAATTTTATAAGACAGATAAACAGTCTTCTCGGTCAGAATGTGCTTTTGAATTATTTCAGAGGCAAGTACCAGCTTCCTCTGGAAGAAGAGCTTATCTTCATGTTTCTTGATCTGAAGTCATCAACAACAATTGCGGAAAAGATCGGTCTCAGAAAGAACCATGAATTCCTTAATGATTTCTTTCATGACATGACAGATCCGATTTTAGAATGCAAGGGAAGGATTTATCAATATGTCGGCGATGAAATTGTTCTCACATGGCATAGGAAAGACGGAACCAAGGATAACAATTGCCTTCACTGTTTTTTTGACATTCAGAAAGACATTTATGATAAAAAAGATATCTATCTCAAAAAATACGGCGTGTATCCGGAATTCAAAGCAGGACTTCATTTCGGAAAGGTCATTACGGGAGAAATGGGTGAAATTAAAAAAGACATTGTATATCACGGAGATACCGTGAATACTTCAGCCCGAATACAGGCGGAATGTAATTCTTACAATAAAAAGCTGCTCATATCACAAGACCTTCTTGATATTCTTGAGCTTGACGGAAAATATAAATCAGAATCAATGGGACATATTAAGCTGAGAGGCAAACTAACAGAGCTTGAACTTATTTTCCATTGAAGAAAAGAATGAAACACAGCCCAATTCTGACAAATAAATTGCAAACGGTACACCATGAATTTAACTTACCAGCAGAGAAGAAATATCAGGTCGATTGTTACATTCACTGCATTGACCTCTATCGGCGGTGCCATTAACGCACTAGTGGAGCATGGTTTCAACTGGTATCCGGTGATAAATGAATTGATACTCGGATTTCTTTTCGGGTTAATAATTTCAGTAAGCGAAATATTTTATTTAGAAAAAAAACTAAGACGAGTAAGGTTTTCAACTGCTGTTGTACAAGGACAGTATTCTATGTGCTGATTTGTTCCATCCTCATAATTGCAGTTGCTGCAAGCCGGATAGATTACGAAGGCGACGCTATTCTTTACAATGATTTTTTAAATGAGAATGTTTATTCATACATAACGAGCCGTGAGTTTATAGAACTTTTGATATACAGTGTTGTCTTAAGTTTTTTCGTTAATTTCGTCAGGCAGATAGACCGGCTTCTCGGGCAGAATGTTCTATTGAATTATGTGAGAGGAAAATATCAGCTGCCATTGGAAGAAGAACTTATTTTTATGTTTCTTGATCTTGAAATCATCTACAACTATTGCCGAGAAGATCGGACTCAAAAAGAATCATGAGTTTCTAAATGATTTTTTTCATGATATGACTGATCCTATTCTGGAATGCAAAGGAAGAATTTACCAGTATGTCGGGTGATGAAATAGTAATTACCTGGCATTTGAAAGACGGAACAAAGCATCTCAACTGTCTTAAGTGTTTCTTTCATATCAGAAAAAGTATCTTCAATAATAAATCTGCATATCTCGAAAAGTACGGTGTATTTCCTGAATTCAAAGCCGGTCTTCACTTCGGTAAAGTAATAACCGGCGAAATGGGTGAAATAAAAAAAGATATTGTATATCACGGAGATACTGTCAATACTTCAGCGCGCATACAAGCCGAATGCAATGCTTACGGTAAAACTCTACTTATTTCAAAAGACCTGCTTGATGTAATTGACCTTGAAGATAAATATAAATCAGAGTCGATGGGACATATAAAACTGAGAGGAAAATTAACGGAGCTTGAGCTGTTTTCTATAGAGGAAAAATAAAAAGAATATTACTTGGAATTACTTCACAATCATCATCTTTCTGATCTGTGAGAAATTACCGTTTTCAAGTTTATAAAAATAAATTTAAAAATTTTGCTTTCAAAACCATTTCAGGAATTACTCTAAGTTAATAACGAATCTACAATAAATAGATAATTATAATTTGGGTCATTCAATTCAGGTCCAATTTTTAAATGTACATTTGCCCCAATATCATGCTTTCCAAATAATCCATAGTTTTTTACATCAATTGAACTTCCTGAATTCAAATATATAATTTCATCATTAGATACAATCTTAATATTATTTAATGTTACTTTCGGATATATGTTTTCTAGATAAATTCCTCTTGCTGTTGACGATGAGCTCTTATTCTTAATTTTAGAATTTTTAAGAACATAATTACCGGCATTAGAACTTGTTCCCGAAGAGTAAACTACAGCACCTGCATTACCTTCGATGTAGTTTGCATCTATTGTGATTTCATCGTTAAAATCATTTAACACTAATGCAACACTATTTTTACTTATTATTTCATTAATCTTTATATATCCTTTTGTCGAACCACCGCCAATCTGAATTGCTCCACCCGCAGTAGTATCTGGAATTTCAGAATAGACTCTTCTGCCAATGAATACCCCGGTTCCTTGCGAAACTTCAATTGCTAATAAAGAATTTAATACTCCATTCAATGCTTGTATCTCATCAAAAAATAAAACTAATTTTTGTGTTCCTAGTCCTTGCCCTAAATGTAAAGTTGACGCTACATTTCCTTGTGAATCTGTGGTATTAAATATCGTAGTCATTTTTTTTATTCTAGCCGTAATTGTCCCTGATCTATGCGACAAACAATGTCCGAGATTTCTGCAAATAATCTCGTCAATTATAATTAATCCGTTTCCGTTGGAAATTATTGCAGTTGACCCTGTATTAATATCTGTTTCAAGACCGGTCTCTACACTATTTACATCAATGTTAATTGTTGAATTACTATTATATAATTATAATGCACCAGACTTTTCACTTAGAATTTTATTACATTTTATATTTAATTCAGAAGCATAAGATTGAATGGTTTCAGCCCATATCTGAATCACATCATCTGAAACAGCCGCAGCTCTTGCCAAAGCATAAGTCGCATAATAAATTGATTGGGTTCCGTCTCGCTTTAAGATTGAAACTTGAGTGTCTGGCATGGTAATAAAATTAAATTTTTAAATTTTATTTTAAAAGTATCATTCTCTTTGTATCTATAGCATTCCCATCAACTTCCATTCTATAAAAATATATTCCACTTGATAAATTACTTCCATCAAATTCTATATTGTAATTCCCCGCATTTTGTTTTTGATTCACAAATGTTGCAACTTCATTACCAAGAATATCATAAACTTTTAAATTCACATCACTGCTAACTGATAACTCATAACTGATAACTGTATTCGGGTTAAACGGATTTGGATAATTTTGCTCAAGTTTGAACTTTGAAGGAATATCTGCAATGGAAGTATTTATTCCCGTTAGCTGTGAGTATTTTATTGTTAAAATATCTCTATTACTCGAACCTGTTACATATACATTTTCTGAATTATCAACTGCTATAGCCGATGCAATATCTCCATATTGACCTGAATAATCATAACTTTTTACCCACTCTTGATGACCTGAAGAATCATATTTTATTGTTGCATAATCATAGCTTGTTCCGCTTCCATCAATTTGTCCGGTAATATAAATTGCTCCTAAATTACTAATCGCTATTGAGTAAGGTATGTCGTTAGGTCCATTATGATAATTAGTAATCCATTGTTGAATTCCGTCAGAATTATATTTAATAGTTACCCAATCATATTCAGTTCCAGGACCTATTGTAGAGCCTGTAACGTAAATGTTATTTTTCTTGTCAATTGCAAGTGAACGAACCACATCACTTGAATGAGAAGGTCCGTCATATATTACGACCCATTGTAAGACTCCCAATGTGTTATACTTTATCGTTGTAAAGTCAGGTCCTGTGTTTAAACCTGTTGTATAACCGCTGACGTAAATATTTGCAGAGTCATCTATAACTAAATCTTTTACATAGTCACTCATGTGAGCTGACCCATCATACCTTGCAATCCAGAGTTGATTTCCTGCAGAATCGTACTTTATTGTTGCAAAATCTTCTTGCGTAGGCGAGTCTGCAATGTTACCTGTTACAACAATATTATTTAAATTGTCCACAACTAAGGCGTATGCTGTACCATACTTTGGATATTTTCTTATCCATCGAAGAGTACCATCCGCACTATATTTTAACGTACAATAATTAGTTTCCATCAAACTGTCATTATAGCTTTCACCTGATAAACATACATTCCCTGAATGATCTAAAGAGATTGAGTAACATGCATCCCTATGATTTCCGAAGCTTGTATATCTTGCTACCCACATCAGATTGCCAAACGAATCATATTTTATTGTTACACAGTCTGATTCAGTTCCTATGCCATCGCTTCCTCCCGTGACATAAATATTGTTCTCACTATCAATAGTCATTGCAGCAAGGACATCGGGACCATTTCCTGTACCATTGTAGGTTCTAATCCATTGCTGGATTCCATGTGAACTGTACTTTATTAAAGTGTAATCATAATTATTAAAAGCTCCATAACTACTTCCAGCTACCAAAATATTCCCGGATTTATCAACTAAAACCTTGTTCGCACCATCAATAGAAGCTCCAAACCCTCCATTAAATCTTGCAGTCCATTCTTCTATTATCTGTGGTTTTAAACTTTTAGAGATATTACTAATAAGAAATATTAATATTAATTTAGTTAATAGTTTCACTTTATTATGATATGTCTGTACTTATAATATATTTATAATTATAATTTGGATCATTTAGTCCTAATCCAATTTCCAAAATTATTTTACTTTCATCTATAGCTTTGTTAACGAATAACCCTAGATTCTTAACTTGAATAGTGTTATTTCCTATCCTCTTCATAGTAGCCCCTGAGTTTGTATTACCAGTTACGAGTATAAGATTTTCTATTTCAATGTTTTGATCATTCTGATTCCCATCAGGCAAATAAATACAAACCGAATTACTTGTTGTATCAGTGCATTTTATTTTAGCATTTCTCAGAATATAAACTGAATTGGCAACGGATTTTATTACTCCGCTATTTCCAATGCCTCCCTCAATATAATTTGCATCTATCACAACAG
Organism: uncultured Ignavibacteria bacterium; assembly: GCA_963836395.1. Taxonomy (GTDB): domain Bacteria; phylum Bacteroidota; class Ignavibacteria; order Tepidaquicellales; family Tepidaquicellaceae; genus JAGPCH01. The sequence continues at coordinate 279,666 of CAWIJF010000009.1, forward strand.
CTTCGTCCGAATTAGCAATGTTTATTCCTTTTGTTCCGCTGATTATATCTACACATTGAAAGTTTGCGCTGACTACATCACCTGTAAGATTAAGCGACAATCCTGAATTTGAATAAATACTTCTGCCGATTATATTCGCTCTGCCTTGAGTTATTTTTACAGCATCGCCACCGCCTAAATTATTTATTTCATCGAAATATATAGTAAGGTCCTGGGTTCCGTCTCCGCCGGACACATTAACTGTTGGAAGGATTGTACTTGTGTTATTAATAGTTGTTAATTTCATGATGTTTGCGGTTATGGATCCCTTTTTATGTATGAGACAAGACCCGTAATTCCTGCATATTACTTCATCTGCTTCAATAAATCCCTTACCTTCAATTATCATTGCACTTGTTCCCGAAGCGGAATTATTGAGGATTCCGGTTTCGATTAATTTTGCTTTTATAAATATATTGTTTTCATGCTCGTCTCTCCCGACGTTCTCAATAAAAATGGCAGCGTTGTTTTTGTTTGTTAATCTGTTACAAATTAAACTAAAGCTTGACGTATCGTTCGCAGAGACTAATACGCTGACACCTTGATATACAGACTGGTCATCTCCGCCAAGTCCCTCAATGACATTACATACAATCGAAACCTTTGAGTTTGGATTTGTTATTTTCACGCATTCACGAAAAGCAGATCCGAAGCTTGAACTGTTTTTAATAATTCCGTAACCTGTAATGTTGCATGTGACTGCAGTTGTATAACCGCTGTCGTTATCCAGTATTGTTGGATTTGCGCTAGTCATCTCAATTATTCTCCCGGGTGCAATCCAGATGTCAACTCCGTTCTTCAGCAAGATTTGCTCATTGGATAAGTCAGCCCAAATATTGACTGTATCACCGGAGCTAGCTGCAGATCTTGCGGACTGCATATGTAGAATAAAATGTTGTTGCCCCCGTTGAACCTGTTGTTACTGATACTTGTGTAGCCATGATATTGTAAATTAAAGCTTATTGAGGATGTGAGTTTCTAAACATAATTAGTCAAATTAAGATTCTTATGAAATCCAAAATTGAATCGCAGGAGATCGTTAAATGTGCAAACTGTTCTTTATTAGCCTAGAAGAGCAGTCGTACTTATAAACAATTTAGATACGAATTTCGCTTATATCGCTAACTAGAAAATCCTTTTTACTATGAAATTGAAACTTGAAACGAATATAGGTATTTTGAACCATGTTTAATAAAATCAACGAAGATTTACTCGACAAGCTAAAAAGTATTTTAGATAATGATTCTGTGAGCCAGGATTGTGACAACTTAAAATTGTATTCACGGGATTTTACGGAAAACCTTTCATTTAGTCCTGAAGTAATTGTTAAACCAAACACTACAGAGCAAGTCTCGGAAATTCTCAAATTAGCTAATGAATACAAAGTCCCAGTTGTCCCACGCGGAGGCGGAACGGGCTTGTCTGGCGGTGCGCTTGCAATTTACGGCGGGATATGTCTTTCAATGGAAAAGTTTAAACAAATCATTGAAATTGATAAGGAAAATTTTCAGGCAATAGTAGAACCCGGAGTAATTACGCAGGTCTTACAGGAAGAGTGTGAAAAACAAAATCTGTATTATCCGCCCGACCCGGCTTCTAAAGGAAGTTCTTTTCTCGGAGGAAATTTAGCCGAATGTTCCGGCGGACCAAGAGCGGTAAAATACGGAGTCACAAAGGATTATGTACTTGGATTGGAATTTGTCACACCGACAGGAGAGATAATAAATTCCGGCGCAAGAGTTTTGAAAAATGTTTCGGGCTACAATCTTAACTCAGCTCATAATCGGCAGTGAAGGAACATTAGGCATAATTACAAAAATTATTTTAAAGCTGATTCCATTGCCGAAATATAAAAAAGTGTTACTTGCAGCTTACAATAATATTGAAGATTGTGCCAAAACAGTTGCAAAGATCTTTCAGTCAGGCATAACACCTTCGGCACTCGAGCTGATGGAAAATTCCGCAATGCAGGCAGCCGAAAGACAGCTCAGTAAAAAATTTCCGAACGGTGATGCAGCTGCGCAGTTGCTGATTGAAGTTGACGGAAATCATGAAGAAAGTCTGGATAAAGACATTGAAGCAATTGCCGAACTCGTAATGGAGCACGGAGCATATGATGTTTTACTTGCAGAGGATAATCAAAAGATGAATGAGCTTTGGTCATTGAGAAGATGCATTGGTGAAGCGGTGAAATCAATTTCGGAATATAAGGAGGAAGATACAGTTGTGCCGAGAGCAAAAATTCCCGAATTAATAAAAGGAGTGAAGGAGATTTCCGGGAAATACGGAATAACAACAATTTGCTACGGTCATGCCGGCGACGGGAATGTTCATGTAAATATTTTGAAAGATAAATTAGATGATCAGACCTGGGAAAAAAATTTAGATACTGCAATAAGAGAAATATTTGAACTTACAGTTTCCTTAGGCGGGACAATATCCGGAGAACACGGAATAGGTTATTCGCAAAAAAATTATCTTCCCATTGCACTTGGCGTGAATGAAATTACCTTGATGAAAAATATTAAACGAACTTTAGATCCGAACAACATTATGAATCCGGGGAAGATATTTCTTTAGGAGAGTAAGGTGAGTAGGGTAAGTAGGGTGAGTAGGTAAGTATGGTGAGTGAGTTTGATTTGATAGTTAAAATACTTAACTAAACAAATGAACAAATCAACCGATTAACAAATCAACCAATCAACCAATCACTTGATACAGACTGAGATTGATTACAGAGTTTTATATGCTCACACGGACAAGATGGGAGTCGTAAACAATGTTCGATACTTTGAATATTTTGAAGCCGGAAGAAATGACTTTCTGAGAAAGATTGGATATCCTTACACAGAGCTGGAGAAAGAGAACGTCGGACTACCGGTAATTGAAGCTTATGCAAAGTTCATTTCGGCGGCAAAGTATGATGATGTCATTATCATAAAGACTTTTCTCAGACAAATTCCGACAGTGAGATTTAAGATTGATTATGAGATAGTTTGCGACGAAAAAATCATAGTAACAGGATTTACAGTACATTCTTTTGTCGACTTCTTAAAAATGAAACCTGTTCGTCCCCCAGAAAAATTTATTGCATTATTGAAACTAAGATTAAATGATTAAATGATTATTATGATGATTGGATTTTAATGTTGTGCCTGCGACATATATCTCAGTTCAAATTTCGGATTAAAGATAAAATTTAAAAATTACTTTCAAAAAAAATTGAATTATAATAATAAGTTTGATTTCAAAGAAGCTGAGAGATTGATCAGACTTGCTTTGAAGGAAGATCTGGGAACAGGTGATGTTACTTCCGAACTCTTAATCCCCCGAAATTCAAAATCCAAAGCCGAACTGCTGATGAAAGAGAATGGAATAATTGCCGGGCTGGAAATATTTAGGCTGGTGTTCAGTCTTATTGATAAGAAAATCAAAATAAAATTCTTCATAAAAGACGGAGATGAAGTAAAGAAAAATGAAGTCATCGGTGAATTAATGGGGAACACGCAAAAATTATTAGCAGGGGAAAGGGTAGCATTGAATCTGTTACAAAGGATGAGCGGCATAGCTACATACACACATTATTTAAAAAAGAAACTGAACAACAATAATATAAAAATAATTGATACAAGAAAGACCACACCCAACATCAGGCTGTTTGAAAAGCTGGCAGTAAAAACCGGGGGAGGGGAGAATCACAGATTCGGGCTTTATGACATGATATTGATCAAGGACAACCATATTGAGGCGAACGGGGGAATTGAGAACACACTGGAAATATTAAAAAGAAATAAAAAGAATGTGAAACTAAAAGTTGAAATGGAAGTTAAGAATCTTGCTGAACTGAAGGTTGTATTATTAAAGGGAAAAAATATTATTGACAGGGTAATGCTGGATAATTTTAATGTTAAGGATATAAAGAAGGCGATAGAAATTGTCAGAGGAAAATTTGAAATTGAAATATCAGGAGGAATAAATGAAAAAAATATTAGTAAGTATGGAGCATATGACGGAATAGATTTTATTTCAATAGGTTCATTAACACATTCTTACAAGTCTCTGGACATAGCTTTGAATTTTATTACTTGATAATATATAAAGATAATTATAAATTGTGAAAATTTTTACGGAAACCCGGAATTTATCGTTCACATCAGGAAGCTCTCATTGAATGGATGACTCATATATAAACCGGACTGGAAAAAATAACAAATGGAATTCTTCCCTGGCAATAATTATCAGGATTATAATGTTAATTGCTGTTTTTGCAGTCTTGATGATTCAATGTAACACTGAAGAAAAACCGGAAATCAAAAAGGAAGAAACAAAAAAAGAAATTGCTCAGACATCGGATACGCTATATGGCGTGAACCGGTTGAGTTTTGCAGATCAATCAGCAAACGGCAAAAGTGGTTCCGGAATAAATGATAAATTTATCATTAATGAAAACGCGGGTTACTTAGATGCCATACTTAAAACGGCTTATCCAATTGGCGTACCGGCCGTGGATGTAAGAGTAGTAAGAGAATCCCTGGATGGATACGAGAATATTGAAACGCAATCGTTTACCGTCGATCCAAACAAAGATTATTTTTATTTTTAATAAACTGACATTCAAAAAATCCGGAGAATACAGAGTTACTGTCTTAGACAAAAACGGTAATGATATAGCAGCCGGAAAATTGAGAATAAAATTCAAATAAAAAACAGAAAGGAGAAAAAATGAAGAAAGGTAAATTTGTTTTATCCGTGTTAGCAATTATTTTTGTCTTTGCATTCAAATCCACCTCATATGCCCAGCAATATCCTGTCTTATATTTCTGCGAGAAATACGGAAGTAACGGCGAAGTGGGCGTTAGTGACAGGTTCACAAAGGGGTATCTGACAGTAATGGTTAAGGCAGATGGTCCTTTAGGTTTGAGGGATTGTTCAATTCAAATGGACAAGTATAATTGCAGCACTGAATCATTCAATTACTATAAAAAATTTAGTTATAGTGTGGAGCCGGATATGAAATATGTTTACTTTGCAAAGAATGACGAAAGTGACATGAGTTTTGAAGATCCGGGTATTTACAGAGTATTTTTGCTGGATCAAAATGACAGGACAGTAGCCAGCGGAATGGTTGAAATAATCCCATAGAAAACAAAAAATTAAAATTATGAAAAAAACAAGAAGCATTAAGTTTTATCTAGGGTTTATCATTCTTTCGGTTCTTATATCGGCAAACTATTCATTTTCACAGTCATTACAGTTTTGTGAAGATGTGAATGATGAAGGGGAGCCGAAGAATTCAAGTTCAGTTTTTAATATAGATTCAAAGGGCGGATACCTTAAACTTTTGACCAATCTACCGTACAGAGTCGGAACGTCATCAGTGAGTTATCAAATATATAAAATAGATGATGACGGAGTTGAGAATTATGATAATACAATTGTTCAGGAAGTTGATCCAAGCTGGACCTGGTTTTGGAAAGAAATAACCTTTTATAAAGCGGGACGGTACAAAGTCGAAGTTTATGACGGGGACAGAAATTATTTGACATCTGCTCAGGTCAGAATTCAATATTATTAAAACATTTTAAATATTATTATTTAGGTTATTCCGGTCATTCGGAATAACCTTTTTTATTATTGCTCTAATGATTGACAAGATCAAAAGTCTTTCAAAGGATACACTGGTTTACGGGATCAATACCATAATAGGAAGATTTCTTACTTTCTTTCTTGTTCCGTTTTATACAAATAAATTTTTACCGGGTGAATACGGGATCGTAGCAATTCTTTATTCATATATTGCAATACTGAATGTATTCTTCTCACTGGGACTCGAATCCGGCTACATGAAATTTGCCTCTTCCAAAGAAGTAGGAACCGAAAAAGAAAATTTTTCCAATCCTTATCTGATCACGTTTTTCAATTCTTTATTTATGTCAGGCTTGATTTTTATTTTTTCTCCTGACCTGACAAATGTATTTCAAATCGGAGATCAATATTCCTATCTGATCAGATACTCAGCATTAATCCTGTTGTTTGATACAATAGTTCTTATACCCTTTGCCTATTTGAGGCTAAACGACAAAGCAAAGTCCTTCGCCGCTATAAAAATAATAAATATTATTATCAATGTAACAATGAATGTTATATTGATTGCTTACTTTGATTTCGGTATCGAAGCCGTTTTTATAAGCAACTTGATCGCATCTGCTGTTACTTTTATTATTCTTATCCCGGTATTGTTAAAAAATCTTTCATTTTCATTCGATAAAAAACTGTTAAGAGAGTTGTTGTCGTTTTCAATTCCGTACATTCCTGCAGGCTTTGCTGCATACATCATTCAAATCATTGACAGACCAATTTTAAAATATCTGACTAATGATGACACTGTGGGTATTTATCAGGCCAGCTACCGTCTTGGAATATTCATGATGCTGATCGTTTCAATGTTCGAGTATGCCTGGCGTCCTTTCTTTTTGAATAATGCCCGTGAGCCGGAAGCTAAAAATATTTTTTCAAAAGTCCTTACACTGTTTATTTTAGTTTCTTCTTTTATTTTTCTGATAATAACAGTATTGATAAACGATATTGTAAAAATGGAACTGCCCTACGGCTATCATTTGATTGGAAAGGCATACTGGGCCGGGTTGAGCATTGTGCCGGTCATTCTCTTTGCATACCTGCTGAACGGAATCTACATTAATTTCATGGCGGGAATTTATATTGAAAAGAAAACCAAATACCTTCCTGTTATTACAGGGCTTGGGGCTGTTTCCAACATAGTGGCAAATTTTATTCTTGATCCCGGAATATTCCTATATGGGAGCTGCGATAGCAACTTTGATCAGTTACTTCATAATGATGATCGGCATCTATTATGTTTCGAATAAATATTACAAAATTAGTTATGAATACAAAAAGATTGGACTAATATTCCTGTCACTGTTCGCAGTAACATGTTTGTTTTATATTTTAAATAATTCACTCAGCCTCCAGTGGTATTCCAGGTTACTTTTCCCGGTACTGTTTCTTGTTCTGATATTGTCCATGAAGATTGTCGACTTTGGTGATTTAAGAAAGCATGATCAGGAAAGTTAATGAACAGTATTTATTGAATCAGTCTGAAATTGTATAACATTCACCAGTCTGTTATCATAAACAATTTTTCCGTCTGAAGCGACAATAACTCCCATAATTCCCGAATAATCTTTTGTTTTAAGATATTCTTCGGCGCCGGTTATGAATACAACTTTGGACAAGACCACAGCTTCTTCTGCAGTTGAGGCATGGCAGTCCGCTTTGTGAGAGCATTACCGGATAGCCGGTGTGTGTATTAAAAATATGGTGGTATCTTATTCCGTCAATGATGACGAATCTTTCATAATCACCGCTTGTTCCTATTGCCATATCCGTCACCTCAAAATCAGCAATGATCTTTTTCTCATCACGCGGATTTTTGATGCCTATGCTCCATTTTTGATCATTGGTTTTAGTGCCGCTTACATAAATATCACCTCCTGCATTTACGAAAAAATCTTTCATCCCGTATTCCTTCATTACCTGAGCAGCTCTGTCAACGGCATATCCCTTTGCAATTCCTCCCAGATCGATTTTCATCCCTTTCTTCAAAAGAAAAACACTCGTATCTTCCTTGTTAAGAGGATTAATTTATAATCCACAAGTTTTATCAGAGAATCAATTATGCCCGTTGGCGGAACAGCAGTTATTTTTTTATCAGAACTGAATCCCCAAAGCTCGCTGATCGGTCCGATTGTGATATCAAATATTCCGTCATACTTTTTTGAGTATTCAATGGATCTTTCAATTATTGAAAACAGCTCCGGGCTAACTTTTACGGGTGATAATCCTGCATTCAAATTGATTCTTGAAGCTTCAGTAGAATCGTTCTGAATGCTCATCACTCCCTGAATCCTTTCAATTTCTTTGAAAGCAAAATACATTGCCTTTTTCATGGAATCTATATCGCCGTGAATTGCAGTGATGTCTATCTGTGTTCCCAAGAAGATACTTGGTTGTAGTTACTTCAAATTTAGGCTGCTGAGAGTACGAATGACCTGAAATGATTGATAAAGATAAAATCAGAACGAGGATGATGTCGGACAATCGGGAACTTAGGATTAAATTATTCACAGAGTATCAGCAGTTCATTTGGAATGCATACGATATTCTCTCCGGAGTATGCAATGCTTCCTGAATTAACGCATGTTTTATGGGCGCAGGAAGACCTTAATGACTCTTGCCTTATTATTTTCTATGTTCAATATTACATTACCTTTTGTGCCGCTGAGATCGATATTCAAATTGCAGCCGTCAGCCTCGATAGTTTTTATCAATATGTTTTTGTGAAAAACCAGAAACCTTTCTGCTGCGGAAGTATTTTCAGATAAATAAAATCTCATACGTGATGGATTGGTGATCTTTTTTGGAAGTGAAAGAGCTTCAGCGATATTGCGGATATCAGCTTTAATTTTTTCTGTTCCGCTCTTGTAATTGATAAGTTTCCCGTTGTTAATAAATACAATGTCCCCGAGCATTTCACCGTCGACAGGATATTCGGAAAATTTTATTATAGTGTTTTCAAATCGAATTGCCTTTGAAAAATTCTTCCGAAAGCTTCAATGCGGCTTCAGGCTTATCCGTAATTATCTCAAAAGAAAAACTTTTATACTTGTTTTTGGTCTCTGCATAAATATTATTTAAGCCGCTTTCGCTTAAGCCGGCAAGCGTAACAACCGAAACTGCTAGTGCACTCTTTTTTAAAAAATCTCTTCTTTCCATTTTAATTTATTTTAATTGCAAAATATTTTTAAAGATGAATACGAATACCGATGTTAAAAATCAAAGCATATAGATTAAGAAGACCGCTGTGCCAGTCAGGGGAGTCATAATGTCTTTTATAATAACCTAAAGTTCCCAAAAGCTGTAAATTCTCGTTTGATAAAAAGGAATTCTTTTTTCCCTGAAGGGTAAAATTAAAATTAAGCACATTTGAATAACCGGAATTTATCTGACCATCAACCCCCATATATTCCGGCAAAGTCAAGTAATAGGGCTGAAAGAAAAAAGCGGCTGTTTGAAAATACTGTCTGTATTCAACGGAGCCGGAAAATGTTTCGGAAAAATTCTTGCTTAGAATGAGGTATGCCGTACTTGAGTTTATGTCCCATGAATCCCAGTAATACCTGTAGCCCGGTTGTAATGTTATCTTATCGGTAATGCCAATATTGCTTCTGATGCCGACCGCTCTTCTTATCCTTGTTTCGGGATATACAGGTTCATAAGTGATGAACGCCTGTTTTTCATTATTATAGATTCTGACGATCTGGTATCCGACAAGCTGATATCCGCTGACATCTATGTATGAAGCATCTATTTGTGCAATTACATTCTTGCCGAGGATCTGAGAGAATGCTGCATTGAAAGCATAAGTAGTTCTGTCCTTTGTCCAGGTCCTGTTCTCGGGAAAGATCTTATCAAAACTTGCAGTTGCCCCTAATGTAATGTAAGCATTCTGCTGTGCAAAGGGATATGTAATGGAACCTAAGATCGTCTTTGAGGAATAATCATGTTCAATGCTGTAAATTCCATTAACATAAAAGCTTCCTTCATAGATTTTCTGTGTTACGCCGAGACCGATTTCGTGACGCCACTCTTCCGGAGTTTCGTCTTTGCCGCCATGAGTATTGTTTGTAGCTGACGTGATCCCGTCGACCTCGAACAGACTTTGCATTGAAGCAGCACTGATAATATCGGTTAAATAGGTGGCGGATACGCTTGTATTGTTTGAGAGTTTTTTTGAATAATTAATTGAAGGGTATATTACTGTGACTCCGAAGTTGTCAAAGTATGTATTAATCCTTGCCTGAAGCTCATCTTCGGGTACATCCTGTCCATAAGTATTCACAGCACTGATAAGTACAGAGCAGATTATTAAAACGAATAAATATTTTTTATCCGCACCCACACCCGCCGCTTTTTGCTCCGTCAGCTCCCTGAGATCCTTCTCTTATATACAGGTAATGATTCTGAACTCCCTGTTCGATTGGGTTTTCATCAAATATCATATTGGGATCTGAAAGTCTTTCTCTGTCAATGGGTCTGACTGTTGCGCATCCCGTTATGTAAACTGCAAAAGAGATTACTGCCAATAATAAAAGTTGTTTAAGCTTATTCATTTGGAATATCATAAATCATATCTTCAATAATTTATTTTGTTCTTTCTGCACCCCATAATTGTCCGTGGCACTGGTAACATGACTGAACATATATATATCTTCCGTTCAAAGTTTGTATACCACCTGTTAAATCCTCGCCATGGCATTCATTACACCCGTCTGCTTCTCTTCCTCCGTCTTTATGATAAAATCCTCCAAATGATCTGTCATGGTCAGACGGAACATCCGGCTTTGACTGGGTTGATACTAAAGTATCGCATCCATAATAGTAAAGGAGTGAACAAAGAAAGATTACAAGCAGAATATATAGACGGATCATTTTCAAAAATTGAGTGATTAAACTTAAACAGAAATTATTATATTCACAATAAACAAATTCTAACCAAAGGATAAGTAAGGAAAAGTTATCTTAAGTAGTCATTAGTAGTTATAAGTAGTATAATTTAAATATAACTTGCTATTGCTTATCCGGAGCGGTAACTTTTTTTTGGTTTAAAAAAACTATATCCAACAAAAAAAGTTATCAATTAATTAAACACAAAGGAGAACAAATGAACTCGACACAATCAATAAACAAAAACTTCCGCATAAAGAGCTTTTGCAAGACACTTGCCATCCTATCGACTTTCATATTTGCTTTCTCGCTTCTATTTGCACCACCGAACGCTGTAGCTCAGGATGCCAGCGCACAAAATTGCGTAATTGGCATAGAGAAGCTTGAACCCGACATTAACTTTTATCTAGATTTGGCTGAGGAGATAATGACTAGTAAAAACTATACGATTTATATAGATGGAGGATATGTTCGTCTCGGTGGCAACGAAGCTGTTTATGTTGAGGTGGTCTGTGCTCCAGGAAACAACAAGACAATAGTAACGGTAACTGCGTTTTCGAGCGATTGGGATACCGCTGAGTTGGCTAAAAATGAGGTACTGGCATATATTAGGGACACAAAGAAATTATAAGTTGCAAATAGGATTTCCAATATTTGCGGTTTATACTGCTCATAGTTTTTTCAAGACTTGGAAATGATTGCAATCATGATCGTTTAACATCTCCAATTTCATAGCTGAATAATAAATAAACGTGAGGGGGGGTAGAGGGGTTAGTTGGGTTAAATTCCCCCCAAAATTTCTATTGACACTATTATATTATTATGCCATATTGATATATGGATAAACTAACTACCAAACAGCAGAGGATTCTCAATTATATTGAGAAGCACCGGATCGAACACACCTATCCTCCCACCTTAAAAGAGATCGGGGAAAAATTTAAAATAACCATTGGCACTGTTCAGGATCATATTTATGCATTGCAGAAAAAAGGATATCTCGAACGGAAGAAAGATATTGCACGCGGATTCAAAGTCATAAAATCCGATGAAGAGAAAAACTTTGAAAAGATGAAGTCCGATGTAAATCTTGATTCCATTATATGGCAATGTAGCTGCAGGTGAACCGATATTTGCAAGTGACAATATTCAGGGATATGTCACAATGGAAAAAAATCCGAAGGGACATCAGATTCATTTTGCTTTGAAAGTTAAGGGGGAAAGCATGATTGACTCGGGAATCTATGACGGGGATATTGTCATTGTCCGGAAACAGGATACAGCTGAAGACGGCGAGATTGTAATTGCGCTTCTCGATGACGAGGCAACTGTCAAAACTTTACGCAACAAAAGAATTAAAGCGTATCTCGAAGCTTCGAATTCAAAATATAAGGCGATCATTAATAAACCGTTTCAGATAATAGGGAAGGTGATTGAGCTGAGGAGAGAGTATAGTGTGATGTGAATTATTTATAGTCTATATTGAATCTTTTACTTTCGTACTTCTCAACTATAATTGATAATTTCTCAAGTTCCTTAGAATCTTTAGAACCGGGTTCTAAATTTTTTTGCATTAAGTTGTAAACTCTTTCCAACGCATCTTCATGTTGCTTTTTAGTTTTAATTGGTTTTAACATATCTTAATATTTGAATTCTAATATTAAAATTCTACTTAATCCCTACCCTCCTAAATATAAAATCCACATTCTTCCTCGACTTGTCATAATTAAAAATCTCATTCAGTTCTTTTTCAGTTAAATATTTCATAACTTCTTTATCTTCTTTAAGTAGTTTTAGAAAGCTGATCTTTTCCTTCCAGCATTTCATTGCAACTGTCTGAACAATCTTATATGCCTGTTCGCGTTTCATCTTCTTTTCGATAAGTTTCAGCAAAACAGTTTGTGAAAAAACAAATCCGTTTGTCAGCTCAAGATTCTTTTTTATATTTATCTTCATTGACTACAATATTGTCAATCAGTTTATGTGAATTGGTTTAATGCATAGTCCATTAAAATTGTCGAATCGGGAATGATAATTCTCTCGACAGACGAATGGCTGATATCCCTTTCATGCCATAGCGCAATATTCTCAAAAGCAGCAAGGGCATTTCCTCTCATAACCCTTGCCATTCCCGACAGACGTTCGCTTACGAATAGGATTTTTTTTATGCGGCATTGCAGATGACCCTTTCTGTCCTGAATGAAAAAAATTCTTCAAGTTCAAGAGTTTCGGTTTTCTGAAATGCCGGATTTCGGTAGTAAATTTTTCTATCGAAGAAGCAATGATTGCCAATGCAGACATATATTCAGCGTGTCTGTCTCTTTGAAGTATTTGAGTTGAGATGTTTGTTGTTTTAAGTCCGAGATTTTTGCACACATATTTTTCAACTTCGGGTGAGATGTGTTCATAAGTTCCGACAGCGCCTGAGATCTGTCCGACTGAAATAACATCTATTGCTCTTTTCCATCTCTCGATGTTCCTGTTCATTTCATCATACCATAGAGCGAACTTTAGTCCGAGTGTTATCGGTTCGGCATGAACTCCGTGAGTCCTTCCGATCATTGTTAGATATTTGTATTGCTTTGCTTTTTTATAAAGAACTTTATTTACTTCGATCAAATCTTTCAAAATTATTTCACCGGCTTGTTTCATCTGAACGGATAAGGCTGTATCAATTACATCCGAGCTTGTCATTCCCAGATGAATAAATCTCGAATCCAATCCGACATATTCACCGACATTTGTAAGAATGCAATTACATCATGTTTGACTTTTTCTTCAATTTTTAGAATTCTTTCAGCATTAAACTTTGCATTTCTTCTTGATATTCTGAAGCGACTTAGCCGGAACTAATCCCAGTTTACTTTGTGCTTCAGCCGCAAGAATTTCTATTTCGAGCCAGATCCTGAATTTATTTTCATCAGTCCATATTGACTGACATTTCTTTCCGTGAATACCGAGGAATCATTTGGATTTTAGATTTTTGATTTTAGAATATTGATTTAGATTACGGATTGTTCTCTAAACAGCAATGTTGGAATTTACCGGTTTAGATTTTATTTTTGTAATGACAAGTGTAATGTCATCATTTTGTTCGGCGTTCCCCTGAATTCCGAAACTGAATTTATGATTTCCTTTTGCATCGAGGAACAGGAATTTTGTCTGTTAGCATAAATAATATCCAATATTTTATCGGTTCCGAACTCTTCCCTGTTCTTATTCATAGCTTCGGTAAGTCCGTCGGAATAAAATACAAAAATATTGTCCGGTGAAATATTTATCTCGGTTTCTTCAAGATGAGTTCAAAATATTTTTCACTCTCAAGTCCAAGTCCCATCCCTTTATTCTTAAGTAAAATCAATTTTCCGTTTACAGAATAGATCACGGGATTGTGTCCGGCCCTGCAAATTTTAACAGTCATTTTTTCCAGATCAAATAACGCTACAATTGTTGTGATAAAAGATTTCTTATCGATCTTATGATGAATCTGTTTATTGACTTCGATCAGAATGTCCTTTGGCGACTGAAATATCTTTGCTGCAAACTGTATCATTGCCTGAACTTTTGACATATAAAGAGCTGCCGGAATTCCTTTCCCAGAGACATCAGCTACGATCACCAGCATTTTATTTTCGCTTAACTTTATTACATCATAAAAATCACCTCCTATAATTTTTGCCGGATTATAAAACCCGGAGACCTCAATTCCGTCTATGCTGTTAATTGACTGCGGTAAAAGACCCATCTGAATTTTTCTTGCGATCTGAAGTTCTTCTTCTATTTTTTGCTTTGAAATTTTTTCCTGCTGCAGTCTGGAATTCTCAAATGCAATCGCAGCCTGGGATGCAAGTGTTTTTAACAGATCAATGTCTTCTTCAGAATATGCTTTACCCGATGGTTTTTGTCCGAAATTCATGGCTCCAATAAGAGTATCTTTTATGAATATCGGAATGGACAAAACAAAATTTTCTTTTTTAATTATTTCCTTATCCTGATCGGATAAATTCAAGCTCCTGGAGATAAACATCATTTAGAAGCTTATGATCTTTATTGTTTTTAAACATTGCCGAAAATGCCTCGTCAAAATTATCACCCTTATGAACCAGCTTTTCCATGACCATTAGTATTCTTCAAACTCTGCCTGAAGAATTTTATTATACTCATCATCCTTAAACCAGATATTCAGATTATCGATACCCATCGTATCTATTAACTGATGTGCCGATCTTTTCAATTATCTGCTTCATGTTATCCAGATACGGAAGCTCTTCGGAAAATCCGAGCAGAGATTTTCTGTAATTATATCTTTCCCTGTAAAATTGTTTATCGACAAACTCTTTCGCTTTCTTATTTACAAAATCAAAACTGAAGGTGACTATTATTATCAGAGCAACGGTAAGAAGCTGTTTATTTTCGGGTAAGAACTGGCTGAGAATTGAATCAAGAAGTAATACCAGCAAGCAGATATACGCCGACAATAAAAGCCGTTATTATTCCGAAGACAAGACCTTTCTTGACAATAAATTCGGTATCTAAGATTCTGTATTTGAAAATTGAATATGCAATAGAGCCGGGGATAGCAAGAACCAATGCAATAGGAGTATAAATAAACGGGCTTACAAGAAATGCATAGGGAAAATATATGGAAGTAAATATTGCATAAGCGAACCCGATTCCGCCGAGCATAAATCCATACAACACAATTGAAAGAGGTTTTCGTAAATTAGTCTCCTTTAATTTCCCATATGAAACGATAAAGAGAATAATACTGGCAATAAGATAAAGACCGGGAACTACTGCCTGTACAAATATTGTAAATAGGCTGTTGGTATAACCTTTAAAAATTACAAATGATAAATCGACCAAAAATATTAACCCGTAAATAGAAATTAATAGCTTATTTCTGTTTTTGAATTCATACTTGACCGGATAAGTTAAAAAGAAATGAACGAACAGGGGAAAGAAAAGGACAGAACCGATATTTGTATTTATATAATAAAAAATGTTTCGTTCGATAAAGCTTTTCTGTCCGCCGCTCGCATTGAAAATTATAACTGCGGTGCATCCAAGGAAAAAGAAAAGCTGAGAAGTAAGTTCTTTAGGTTTTGAATACCCGACTAAAAATCCGTTCAGAAGAAATCCGAAACCCAGGAACAGAAAAATATAATCAACGAAGCTGAATAATTTATATACCTCTATTTTTATATTAAGAATATTATCTCCGCGAAGAATAGTGTAGTCGATAAATTCATTACCGAAGGAATTTAGAATTTTAGTAGCCTCGTTCGTTTTTTTAAACTTAATTCCGTTTATAGCAAGTAATAAATCTCCATTTTGCAACCCGGCTTTATCAGCTGTGCCTCCCGGAATAATCTTATCAATGTACAGCCCCTCGTTTGCCTTTTGACCGTTATATTCTTCGACCCAAAGACAATCATCTGTTGTAAATCTTTCAAAGATCAGAGACTGTATTGATACGTAGGCACCGAAGGCAAAACAGTATATTGCAATTATTGAAAATAAAACTCTCAGACTGCCTTCGGAAAATTTGTTCAGTAAGTTCACGTTAGATAATTTTGGCTATTCTCATTACGGCTGTTGTATTCTATTGTTGCTAATTTATGATTCCTAAATATCATATCCTATTGAAAAATAAAAATCAGTCGGTCCGAAAATAAATGAATCTTCCGTCAGTCCTTTTTTAATAATGAAGCTTTTTCCGGTTGAAAAGCTTGCTTCACCTATGGGTGTATCAAATGCTGCAGTTAATCCGATCCCGTGTCGGAGATCCCTGAACCGTATGTCTTCCGTCACCTGCCATATATTGCCAAGATCATACCGGATGCTCAAATACGTATCGAAAAATAATTTGTAGGGAAATAAATATCTGTATTCAATTGAGGTCTCTAAAATCTGCCTTCCTCTCAGCTCATCCTCCACCATTCCGAAAAACGATTTTTCACCGCCGAGAGAAAATTGCTCGGTCAGGGGAGTCGTCTTGTCACCGAATCCGAAGATAAATCTAGGCCTTAGCGTTTGAGACTTTGCAATTGGAAAGTATTGATTGTAACTCATATACAGTTTGGTATAGCTTAAAGTATTTGCCAGGATGTTATTGGCTGTCTCGTAATAAAAATTTATGAGCGTCCCTTTTGTCGGAAAAGGCAAAACGTCTTCGGTATCAAATATTCCGCCGAACTTTAATTTTACCACCCTTAAATACTCGGTAAGATTTTCACTGTTAGTGATATTATTAATTTTTTGATTTTCAATAAATCCCTGACCGTAAATTGTTCCTAATCTCTCAAGCTGCGTCCCAAAAAGAAAACTTAAACCGCTTTTTATATCCTTATACTCTCCGATTTTTAATACGCTGTATTCATTTTTATTACTGTCAATTATCTGTACATACCGGTTTATGTCTTTGAATGTATAGAATCCGTTAAAATTAAATGTCAGGGGAAGAGAAAAAAATTGATTCGATTTTACTTCGAATTCATAAATTCGGTTTGACAGTCCTCCTGCTACAAGAAGTCCGGCCTCTATGGCTGTTCCCCACAAGTTCTCATCCCTCAGATCAAATAATAACTGGAGGTTTCTCTCGTTGTCTGCTTTGATGGAAAATCGTAATGCCTTTGTATTTTTTTCTATCATGTTTACTTTCAAATCGGGCAGGTAATCATCCTTGCGGAAATCATAATCAAAGCTGACCTGGCGGAACAAGTTAGTGCTGATAACATTCTTCATGCTTTCGTCAATGTTTTTTTTTCTGACGGGATCATTTATGTCCAGTTTAATCTCTCTGTAAATTACATTGTCGTTGGTAACTATGTTGCCGGTAAGCTCAACTGCCCCGATCTTGCCGTTGCTAAGTTCGATTTCTAAAGTATTATTTGAATAATTAAAGAAAAACTTTTTGATATCAATTAATGAATAATTGTTTTCACGGAAAATGCCAAGCAGCATGTTATAAAAATGCTGATACTCATAAAGATTTACAGCCTGATATAAATGTTTCCTCTTGAAATCGGAAATGGCTTTATCGATCAGGTTATTGTTATTGATTATCTCGATATTTTCCAGCACTGGATTAGCTTCGAGGTTGTAAGTTATGTGTGCATCAAGTCCCTGTCTGCTTACTACTGCATTGACATTTCTGAATAGTCCGGTCCGGTAGATCATTTTTAAATTTCTCTCGATTGATGTATATCTTTCGAAATAACTGTCAGTGAGCTTGGCTAAAGTATCGCTTATGAATATATTTGAACTGGCGGAATTGATCACTAATTCAGGGTTAGTTACAAAATTGTTGAAATATTTTGACTCCGATAATTCCAGTGAATCAATCAGTGAAATTATTTTTGTAATTGACTGTGAAGTCTTCAATTCACCCTGTGAAATGAGAAAATCAAATTGTGAATAATCCGTAGCTGAAAAATTTTTCAGATCAGGTGTAATTACTACATTTGCATCTTTAAGCTGAAGATTACTCAGCTGTGTCATTGTAATGGTCAGTATCTGGTCAGCAGTGTTAAGCGGATCTTCCAGTTCTTTGATGGATTTCAAAGGACTTGTTGAATTTACTACAATGGTAAGATCCGCTCCGAGTTTTTTTGCAACATCTGTCGGAATATTGGCAGATAAGCCCCCGTCTACAAGATTCCTGCCTGCAATATTAATGGGTGAATAAAGCAGCGGAAAGGTCAGCGATGCCTTTATTGACTCGCTTAGGTTCCCTTCGGTTAGAATAACCCTCTTCCCGTTATCAATATCTGTGGCAACAGTTGCAAAAGGAATCTTTAGGTCGGAAAACTTTTTCTTCACATGGTATCGGGAATTCAGAATATACGAGTTGATTTTTTCAGTAAGGTATTGTCCGTTTGAAAAAGATGAGGGCAGAATAATCGGCTTAATTCCATCGAGAGGAATTGTAAGGAGGCTTCTGTCCTGAATTTTTTTTTGTTCGAGGAAAAGAGATGTCCGCTGATATTTATTTGTCAGACTTAATGCCCTGTCCCAGTTGAAACTCTTAAAAATGGTTTCTATTTCGTTAACGGTATATCCTGAAGAATACATCCCCCCGATTAGGCTTCCGATGCTTGTCCCGACTATCATGTCAATCCGTATGTTATTCTTTTCCAGCTGATCAATTACCCCCAGTTGCGCAATTCCTCTTGCTCCTCCTCCGCTGAGAACGAGGGCAATCTTTTTTTCTGAATATGTTTTCGGGAAGATATTAAAATTATTGGTGTCAAGACTGTTCTCATTTCTTAAATTCAGTTTTATTGTATCCTGAATCAAGCTCGATGTGGAATCCTGGGGAAGGGAAATTTTAGAGAAGCAAATAAGCAGTAAAAAAACAAAGGAGATATTTTTTAGTAATAGGTTCAACAATATGTAATAAAAAATTTATTTTAATAATGCTCAGGTTCCGTTTTAAGATATTTCCTGTTTCTGTGGCCAATGAGATATATAATTAATCCGACCGCCAATCCCGGGTACATAGGTTCAATTGACAAAGGATAGTTTGGCTCGCCACCGGACTTAAACAGCATGCCGATCAGGAAAAAAATAAATGAAACTGAAAATGAGCTTACCATTGCCCAATAAATATACTTTGAATGAACATGCAGTTTGTCAAAATATGAACTGATTACACTTATGAGCAGAGCGGGAATTATCAGCGTTCCAAAAGTATACCATATGTTTACTACCGAAGGAATCAGAAAAGCAATTAAAAATGCAAAAGCGGCGCTTACTATCATTCCCACAATATTATATGAATTATTATCTTCGGGCTCGTTCCTTAATTTTGATATAATATTTCTTCCAAATGTGGTAGAGGACACAAATATGTATGAATGTAACGAAGACATTATTGTTGCTATCATTCCGACAAAAAATATTCCTTTTGCAAGAGGAGGCAGTACTATATTTGAAAGAGCCGGAAAAGAGTAAAGAGGCTCTTTTAAATCGTCAAGAAAATATGCCTTTGAATATAATCCGGCTGTAGTTGTCATAAAATCAAAGATGAACCAGAATATTAAAGAAATCAATACTCCAACCTTAGGAGTATTTTTTTTTGAAGCAGCATAGCATCTCTGATAAAATACGGGATCCACAAGCGCCCATGCACCGATGAAAAACCATACCATTATGTATTGAAATGAATTACCTCCGGTCAGGCTTAAACTTTGTTCGGGTAATCTTGACGATAAAAAATCGAAGCCTCCGAATTTGTCTATGCAGAAGGGAACGATGATTCCGAAACCGGCAAACATAAGTATGAATTCAAAAACATTTACTCTGACATCAGCTTTAAGACCTCCTTTAATAAGATAAAGAATTGATACAGCAAGTGACGCAAGCATGGCCAGAGGCAGACTGATTTTAAATACCAGGCTTAGTAAGATTCCCATCATAAAAAGATACGGCGCCGGTGTTGACAAAAAGAAAATCAGAATGCTGCCGATAAGGCTCACTTTTCTGCCGTAAACTTCATTCAGCTGATCCGGGATCGAAAACAATCTTGTCTTTCGAATCTTGTTTGCAAGAAAAAATGCAAAGATCACGATGAAAAAGTAATAGGGAAACGCGTATAAGAACCAACCTGAAATTCCAAACCTGTATGTAAATTCACCGATACCAAGTATGCCTCCGTAAAATGACGAAACCAGTGTTGCGACAAATGCCGGTAGTGTCAGCGCCCGTCCGGCTACCAAATATTCCTTTACTGAATTGTTCGGAATCTTGGTCTTAAAACCTATTACTAATACTGCTGCAAAATATGCAAGTATGATAAACAGATCGTTTGAGGTTAGATATACTTCCAATATGTTTTTTTATTTAATAAAATGTTTTCTAAATAGTAATAATGACCCGCTTTGATGTGAGATTTGTATTGTATCGGAAACTGATTTGTTTAATGTGCTCTCCCTTATCCCGAATTCCAGATTTTCATTGTTTAATTCATACATCAAGCCGGAAGTTTTGATTTTATATGCAACGGGAAGAGCAAGCAGTGAAATAGTTTCGTTTGGCTTGTATTGAAATTTGTAACTTTTCTTCAGGTAAAATATTTCAAATTCATCGGAAATTAATCTGATATCCAGTGTTCTTTGATACCGCTTCAATACGCTGAAATTATTTAAAGTATGGTCAGTTCTCAAGCCCGTCGCGCCGAATACGATTATGTCCTTAAATTTCGTGCCCCTGCAATACATCAGAGCTTTTTCAAAATCATTAGTATCCTGGTCTTTAATTTTCCTGATCCGGACTTTCCTTTTGCGAAAATATTCAACAGTAGTTTTCTTAATGGAATCCAGGTCACCCAAAATCAAATCGGGCTTGATCCGGGCTTTGATCAAAAAGTTTGCACCTCCGTCTGCGGCTATTATGAAAGACCTGTTTTCTAAAAATTTCTTAATTATCTTAAGCCCGGGAGCCTTACCATTCAGAAAAATTATAATCTGCATTCAAGTGTTGGATGCCGCAATATTGGAATAATAAATACAAAATTATAGATAAATTTTTATTATAAAGAAAATGCAGAAACTTATTTCATTGTGAATATGTATTTAAATTCAAAATTGCATTTCGCTATTCGATTATTAGAATTATCTTGCTAACCAAATTCAACATTACTTAATGAGTTTTCTAAATCCTACGATTCTCTTTGCTCTGGCAGCCGTTTCAATTCCGATAATCATACACCTGCTGAATCTCAAAAAAATCCGTAAAGTTGAATTCAGCACTCTTATGTTTCTCAAGGAGATTCAGAAATCAAAGATGAGAAGAATAAGACTAAGGCAGATCATTCTCCTGCTCCTGAGGATATTTGCAATAGTTTTTCTCGTGTTGTGTTTTGCGAGACCTGTCTTTGAAGGATATGCAGGAAATGATTCTGTTTCAAAAACAACTGTTCTGATCTTTATTGATGATTCATTCAGCATGAGCGCACGGGATGATAACGGACTCTATTTCAGCCGGGCAAAAGAAAATGTACAGAAAATTCTTAATGCCCACAAAGAATCCGATGAAGTCTATTTTATTTCCGCTTCTTCAATCCCATTTAAAAATAAAAAAATATTATTCGATAATTTCAAAGAGCTGACCGACTCGCTGAACAATTTAAAAATATCCTATAAGCCGTTTTCAATGGATGAAGTTCTGAATTTTGGGGATCAGATTCTGGGCGGATCAAAAAATCCGGGAAAAGAAATCTATATTATTTCCGATTTTCAAAAAACAAATTTTAACCTGGAATCAGCCGGAGGGAAAAATTATGATAACATTAATGAAAATACAGTCAACACTTACCTGATAAAGATCGGCGACAGGAACATTAACAATCTCTCACTTGACAGCTTAATTGTAGATTCACAAATACTGGAAAAAGATAAGGACATAAAGATCAAAATTTATGTAACGAACCATTCACAATACGAAGTAAAGAATAAGACCATAAACCTCTATGTCGATAATGAACTGAAAGGAGAAAAGATAACGGACATAAACTCTTTTGAAAAAAAGGAAGTGGAATTTGTTTTTAAATCAGATCATTCGGGAAATGTAAACGGGATCTTAGAACTTGTGCAGAGCGAGTTTCAGGATGATGAGATAATTCAGGATAATAAATATTTTTTTAATTTGTATATTCCTGAAAGATTCAACATCGGGCTTATTGATTCAAACCCTGCTGATTCCAGGTTTATAGAGCTTGCTTTCCGGACTGCATCAGAATTGTTATCGGATTCCGTCAACAGGAAAAGCGAACTGTTCAATATAAATCATGAAAATTCCATTAATGAAAATATTTTTAAGAATGAAGTAATATTTATTTCGGGAAGAAAGTCATTCACAGACAGCGAAGCCGGTATGATCAGGGATTATGTGTCAAACGGAGGCGGACTGTTCCTGTTCCTGGGAAAAAATACTGACATTGAAAATTATAACGGCACTTTACTTAACAAACTCAATTCATTCAGGATAGAAAAATTAAATACCGATATTGTCTCAAACGAGAATTTAAAATTCGATAAAGTGGATTTTGAACACCCGGTTTTATCCGAAGTCTTTCAAAATCAGGATCTTAACATTACTTCGGATAAGGTAAATATAGAGTCACCGAAAATAAATTCTTACTTCGATTTACTCCCGAATGAAAACTCCCGTTCGATAATAAGCTTGTCCAATAATAAGCCTTTTATTCTTGAAGCAAAATATTCCAAAGGAAAAATGATCGTATGCTCCGTGCCGGCAACCGATGATCTGTCAGACCTTCCGCTGAAAAGCATTTTTGTTCCTTTGATCATCAGAAGTGTCTATTATCTCGGGAATAATTATGAACTGCAAAAGAAATATGTGATCGGAAAATCGAATCTTATATCTGTGATTGGTTTAAAGGATGTATCCAAAATCATTCTGCCTGATAAAACTGATATTGAAACAAGAATAGATTTCATTAATGCCGGCGAAAATATTTTATTGATCCCATATTCCGCCGAAACAAGTGAAATTGGAAATTACGTTCTCGAAGACTCTTCCGGTAATAAATTTAATTTTCCTTTAAACAATAATTCGATGGAAAGTTATCCTGATAAAATGGACAGTGAGATGCTGGAAAAATACTTTGAAGATAATGAATTTAAAAATATATTTGTCATCCAAGCTGATGAAAATAATTCTGAATCCATCAGGCAATCACAAAAAGATTTGGGTCTGTGGAAATATTTTCTGCTGGCAGCCATAATATTTGTTGCAGCCGAAATTCTCCTTTCAAAAAAGCTTGAAAGCTGAACTTAATGAGTACTTAAGAATTAATTTAAATCTCTGAATAATTGCCGATATTTAATTTAAGCGGCTCTCTCTTTATTGATGCGCCTTCGCCGATAATTGACTCGGTAAGATAACAGTTTTCTATCCTCGAAAACTTTTCAAGAATGCTGTCCTGTATTATGCTGTTCTTAATTATGCAGTTGCTGTTTATTGTGGCGTACGGACCGATGATGCTGTTTTCGATTTCAACATTATTTCCGATGTATACCGGCTGGATCAATCTGGAATTGACCAGACCTTTTTGATTCACGGATTTTGATTTTTGATTTTTGTTCAAAAGATATCTGTTTGTTTCAAGCAGTGTTTCCGGTTTGCCGCAGTCAAGCCAGCCGTCAACATAAAACGTTTTCATTTTCTCTTTATTTGTGATCATATATTCCAAAGCATCAGTCAGTTGAAACTCGCCCTTTACGGTAATGTTGTTGTTCATGATATGTTCGAGCGCATCGAAAAGCTTTGCCGAATTTTTTAAATAATAAAGACCGACAATGGCTTCGTTTGAAGGTGAAATTTCTTTTGATGCGGGCTTCTCAACGAATCTCTTAATGTAACCGGTTTTATCTTTTTCCACAACGCCGAATCTCCTCGGGTCATCTACAACCTTTACGCCGATGACCGAGTCTTTATTTTTTAACATCTTTTTTAAATCCACATCGAATAGTGTATCACCAAGTATTATCAGTGTCTCATCATTCTTAGTTTTGAATACCGGCTTAGCACAGTAAACCGCATGTCCAAGTCCTTTTGCTTCTTCCTGTATTACATAATCGAACTTGAATTTAAAAGCATTATCAAGATAATCCTTTATCTTGTCGCCGAGAAAGCCCGTGACTAAAATTATGGAGGAAGCAATCTTGTCTTTGATCAATTGTTCAACGATGTAGTGTATCATCGGCTTTCCTCCGACGTTGAGTAAGACTTTCGGGTTTGTCAATGTATGCGGTCTTAGTCTTGTTCCGAAACCCGCTACAGGTATTATAACCTTCATAATAAAAATTAAAATTTTAAAATTAGTTAACGGATTCTCTGATACTGTTCCTGAATTTGTTTAGTACTTCATCCAGTTTGGAAATATCTTTAGCTCCCGCAGTTGCCAGATGGGGTTTTCCGCCTCCGCCCCCGCCGAGTTGTTTCGCAACTTCCGAAACTATCTTTCCTGCATTCAGATTTTTTTCTTTTATTAAATTATCACTGACCGAACAGACAAGATTTATCTTCTCATTTAATACGACTGCAATCAATGCCGTGCCGTTGGTCACTTTCTTTCGAAGCTCGTCGCCTATCTCTTTGAATTCATCAGGATTGTTTAATTCAATTTTCGAAGCTATGATGTCAAATCCGTTTTCTTTATCAGACCTGGAAATTATTTCATCCAGTTTCTCAAAAACTTTTGAAAGATTCTTTTTAAGCAGCTGTTTCTCAAGTTGTTTCTTCTCTTCCAGATACTTTTCTCTCGCCTCATATAATGAAAAAATAGTCTCATCCTGATTTGAAATTAATTTCTTCAACAGGCTCACATCCCGGTAATCAGCTTTTGAAATGTCAAAATTCAAGGAATTTATTCCGGCAATAAAATCAAACGAATATTCATTGGGCAGTTTGTTTATTATTTCCTCAATGTCGGATATCCTTTCTTAAGGTATGCGATTATTCCCTCACCTGTCCGTGCAAAAATTCTTCTCGTTCCCGAAGCAATGCTTTCTTCTTTTGTGATCTTGAACAATCCTATGTCGCTTGTATTCTTCACATGCGTCCCTCCGCAAAACTCAATGCTGAACTTATCATCAATGTGAACAACTCTTACTTTTTCCCCGTACTTATCCCCGAAGAACTTTTTTACATTCGGGATCTTATTTGCTTCTTCAATTGAAATGTCAACATCGGTATGTACTTCTATCTGTTCCTGAATTTTTGCATTCACCATATCTTCGATTTCCATAATCTCATTTCCGTTACTTTGTGAAAATGCGGAAAGTCAAATCTGAGATATTCATTATGAACCAGTGAACCCAATTGCTTTACATGACTTCCGAGAACTCTTCTTAAATGCTTCGTGAACAAGATGTGTTGCGGAATGATTACGTTCGATTGCTTGACGCCGCTTGAATATCAAATACTTTGCTACAACTGGAATGTCATGTACAATATTATTTAATGAATCAAATTCTTATCGACAATATCAAATACTTACTTACTGAGAATCTAAAATATATCTATTTGAATTTATTAATTCATCTATACATATTAATCTTTACCGGTATCATTGATTTGTCCTCCGGATTCGAATAAAAAGGATTTTCTTTAAGAAAACAACTATTTATCGGTTCCATACTATCAGAATTTCCAATAAGTTAATATTTTATTTAGTGTCAATTACCATTCTTAATATTATAAGGATTATATTTAACTATCATTTAATTTGTCATCGAATAGTTCAAAAATTTTAATTCCGTCATTCAATATCTTTATCTTTGCCGCATCTCTTCCTCTCTCCTTTTGCTTCTCCATCTCCTCTTCAAATTTCAGCATGTCAACTTTCAGACCTCTTTCTCTTGCCATTACTTCTGTCAGGTCAACAGGGAAGCCGAAGGTATCATAAAGCTTAAACGCTTCATCACCGGGAAATATCTTTGTTTCTTTAAGTGAGTCTGCAACTTCATTGAAAAGTTTGATTCCTCTGTCCAAAGTCAGCTGAAAACTTTCTTCTTCAGCTTTGATTACTTCTTTTGTAAAATCCTTTTTCTCAATTAATTTCGGGATAAGCTTCTCCGAAATTTTCTACAACAGTATCAACGAGTTCAAACAATATCGGCTTATGATAATCCAGTTTTCTTGCAAGGCGCGAAGCTCTTCTAAGAATTCTTCTCAATACATAACCTCTTCCCTCATTCGAAGGAATTGCGCCGTCACTAATAGCAAAAGTCAAAGCCCTTATATGGTCTGCGATTGCATTGATTGAGGAAATGTTATCGTCTTCATATTTTTTATTTGTTAATTTCGTAATATGTGAAATGACCGGAGTGAAAAGATCTGTCTCATAATTTGATTTTTTATTTTGAAGAACTCTTACTATTCTTTCGAATCCCATTCCGGTATCAATATGTTTTTTTGGAAGCGGTTCGAGCTCGCGGTCTTTCTTTCTGTTGTATTGAATAAAAACAAGATTCCAGAATTCCATCACATCATCATTCCCTGAATTAATGTCTTCCGCTTTACAGCCATCTTTTGTAAAATCAAAATTAATTTCCGAGCACGGTCCGCACGGTCCGGTGTCACCCATTTCCCAAAAATTTTCTGACTCATCAAATCGTAAGTATATGATCAGGATTTATGTCGGTTTCATTTTTCCAGATATCATAAGCTTCATCATCAGTTTCAAAAACCGTAACCCAAAGCTTTTCCTTTGGAAGCTTCCATACTTTAGTTAGTAATTCCCATGCCCATGTGATTGCTTCTTTTTTATAATAATCGCCGAAAGACCAGTTGCCGAGCATCTCAAAAAAAGTATGATGATATCCGTCCATTCCGACTTCTTCGAGGTCATTATGTTTTCCGCCTGCCCGTATGCATTTCTGTGTATCGGCTGCCCGTGTGTAATCACGGGATCCTGTTCCGAGAAAGACATCTTTGAATTGATTCATGCCGGCATTTGTAAAAAGCAGAGTCGGATCATTATAAGGAATGACGGGAGAAGAGGGGACAATCGTATGTCCTCTTTCTTTAAAAAAATCTAAAAATGATTTTCGTATTTCTTTTGAATTCAAACCTGAGAAAAATTTTTGATAAACATAAAAATACGTTTAATGATTGATATATTAAATGGTATTATTGAAGTGCAGGGAGCGAAATGTCTGTGTAAGCATTTGAATACTACATTTCCTTAAAAATTAATTGTGATGAATCATTTTAATTTACTTAAATTTGTATAATTTAAAAACCGACGAAGTACTTTCTCATAAAATTTAAATATCATACCGGCATGAAAAGTAAAATATCAGTTATCCTGTTTTGTTTTATCATCATAATCTTTTTCACGGATTCACCCAGTGCTCAGAGTTTTAAATGGGTGAACCATCAGACACTCAGTATTCCATTTAATCCGGATATCGCATCATTTATATCAGCTGCAGATACACATGGCAACTCTTTGCTGGCGTCAATCTACAATTACAAGATTATTTTTTCCGGTTATTACGGAGATGTATCGGTAAAGAAGTTTGATCCTTCTGGAGCTCTTTTGTTTAATAAGATATTATACGGGAAGGTTCTGACAGAGCATGTGCAGACTGACAACAGCTCAAACATTTATGTCACAGGTACTTTCATGGACACGCTTAATATTGACAATACGCACTTTCTCTATAATACAGGGACAGGTTTCAGTACAAATGATTTCATAATTAAGCTTGATCAAAATGGTGATTTTGTATGGGCGAAAAATCTGGCAGTGACATACCCGGGTTTTAATCTTGATGCGGTAAAAATTAAAGGCGGTTATATGTTCGCAGGACTTCTGAATTTTGATCAGGGCTCTATTAAAAAATTTGATTTGAATGGAAATGAAGTCATGAGCATTATTCAATCTCCTGTCAGAGGAATAAGTGGAATTGATATTGATGAACTTGGAAACATTTATTCCGTCGGTTCCTGCGGAAACGTAAATGTTAACTTCGGCGGTCAGATGAATACGGCACCATTCGTATACAATGCATACTTCGTAAAATATAATTCTTCAGGTACCTGCCAGTGGGCAAGGTTTGTAGAAGATGTTACTTTCTCACACATTGATGTAGCTTGTGATCATTCGGGCAGTTTGTATGCTTCCGGAAATCTTCACGGGAGTTTTTTCTTCGGTAATATACAGGCGCAGGGAAGCCAGTGGGTATATGATTTCTTTCTTACCAAGATAGATGCGTCGGGAAATTTTGTATGGCTGCGCGAAGTTCCTAATACTCCGACTATAACCGGCGATGCCGGTAAGGCAAAAGTTAATGCAATGGCCGTTGACAATCAGAACAATGTTTATTTTTCCGGATTCTTAAGAAGCACAGTCAATTGGGGAAACAATGTGATCACGACATCAACAGGATATATGGATGTTCTGGTTTTGAAATTCAATCCGAACGGAATTATACAATGGGGAAAGAAAGCAGGCGGAACAGGCGGCAACAGGGCTGATAATATTTCGATTGACAATTCCGGAAATCTTTTCATCGCGGGAAATTTATCTTCAACTGTCACTTTCGATACCATTACCGTTACTGGAACCGGAAACATAAATCCATTCATTGCTAAAATCCAGATGGCGGGACAGGCGGACATCGGACTCATCATGGAAGGATTTTATGACAGCGCATCAGATAACCTGAGAATGCAGGATACTGTTACGATGTTTCTCCGAAGCTCTGCTCCGCCTTACTCTGTAGCTGATTCAGCCCGGTCTGTAATAGATGCGATTAAATTTAAAGGTTCATTTCCTGTAATCAATGCCTCATCGGGTTCATACTTTATGGAAATGAAACACAGAAATTCCCTTGAGACTTGGAGTAGTTCTCCTGTAAGTTATTCACAAGGAGGAAATATTAATTATGATTTTACTACATCCAAATCTCGTGCATACGGAAATAACATGACGAATGTAAATAATTCTCCGCCAAGGTTTGCCATATACAGTGGTGATATTCAGCAGGACGGAGCAATTGATGTTAATGACCTGTCTCTTGCAGATAATGATGCGTTTAATTTTGTTTCGGGTTATGTAAATACAGATGTTACCGGTGATAATGTTGTGGATGCGGCGGATATTGCAATAGTTGATAATAATGCTTTTAACTTTGTGAGTGTGAGCAGACCGTGATAAGATTCAAATGCTTATGCTTTACTGTATCCTCAGAGTTAACATGGGTTAGCTCTGAGGAAAAAATAAATACAGGTATGAAAAGTTATTTTATCAGCAGCATTCTTTTTGTATCCGTAAACGATCCCGTTTCTATTCTATAAAAATAAACTCCGCTTGTCAGATTACTCCCGTCGAATTTTACACTGTATGTCCCGGGACTTAAACTTTCGTTAACTAAAGTCGCCACTTCTTTTCCAATCAAATCATAAACCTTCAACGATACAAATCCCAATTTCGAAATTCCAAATTCCAAATTCGTAACTGGGTTGAACGGGTTCGGATAGTTTTGCTCAAGACTAAAATGATCCGGCACTTCAGTCGAGAGATTTTGTACTGAGATTATTTCGGATAGCGGTCGTCTCCAGACCCCTCTTCCTTCAACTCCAGCAAAGATGTTTGTTTCGGAGATGGCTAAAGTAAAGATAGAACTATACATAGGTAACCCCGTGCCTATTGAATTCCAGTTGGTTCCATTGTTGGTCGAAAGGAAAACTTCACCACCGTCAAAAATATCAGCAGTCCCGGCAAAGATATTTGTACCTGAGACGGCAATAGTATAGATAACGGAGTTCATTAATCCATCATTGGCTTCAATCCAGTTTGTGCCGTTATTAGTAGAGAGATACACACCTCTGCTAGTTCCTGCAAAGAGGTCTGTACCGGAGAATGCAAGGGAATGAACATTAGTTACAAAAGGAATTCCGTTATTTATTTCAATCCAGTTTGTGCCGTTGTTTGTTGAAAGAAAGATACCGCCAACTTGAGTACCGGCAAACAGATTTGTACTGGAAATAGTAAGAGTGTTTATTTGAGTAAATGTTAATCCATTATTAACAGCATTCCAGTTTGAGCCGTTGTTTGTGGAAAGAAACACTCCACCTCCATAAGTCCCCGCAAAGAGATTTGTATCGGAGACCACAAAAGCTAATATGTAAGTAGACGTCAATCCATTATTAACAGCATTCCAGCTTGAGCCATTGTTTGTGGAAAGAAATACACCGCCTCCAGCAGTCCCGGCAAAGAGATTGGATCCTGAAATTACAAAGTCTGTAACATTTCTGGTTAATCCATTATTAACAGATGTCCAGCTAATGCCTTGGTTTGCGGAAATAAGCGCACCTCTATCACTCCCGGCAAAGAGATCCGAACCGGAAAATGTAAGAGCAGAGATACCGGCATTAGATGGAATTCCATTACTTGCATTAGACCAGATTGTGCCATAATTAGTGGAAAGAAAAACACCGTTACCGGTTCCTGTAAAAAGGTTTGTGCCGGAAATAATAAGAGCAAATACACCCAGGCTAGTTAATCCGGTATTTATTGAAGTCCAGCTTGCTCCATTGTTAGTGGAATGAAATATACCACCCCCGGTAGTTCCTGCGAATTGATCTGAACTTGATACGGCAAGAGATTGAACAGAGGAATATGTTAAGCCATTATTAATAGCCGACCAATTTGTACCGTTATTAGTTGAAAGAAAAACACCGCCACCGCCTGTTCCAGCAAAAAGGTTTGTACCGGAAGATGCAAGAGCATTGACAGTAGAATTGGTCAATTCATTATTAACTTCTGTCCAGCTTGCACCATTGTTTGTTGATCGGAAGACTCCGTAGTTTTCAGTGCCGGCAAAAATATTGGAGCTTGAGACTGTAAGGGCAAGTATTTGAGCGCCAAAGGGTAAACCGTTATTTGCAGCAGACCAACTTATTCCATTATTTGTTGAACGAAAGATGCCGGCATCTGAAAGAGCTGCCCCTGCAAACAAATTTGAGCCTGAGGATGCAAGAGAGAAGATATTTACGGAAGGAGGCATTCCATTGCTCGCCGTTGTCCATGTTATGCCATTATTAGTAGAACGAAATACACCTCTTCCCACAGTGCCAACAAAGATATTTGTACCCGAAACATCAAATGAAAGGATGTATTCTGACGTCAAGCCATTATTGGCATCGATCCAAGTTGAACCATTGTTCGTGGAACGAAAGACACCATAGTCATCAGTACCAGCAAAAAGATTTGAACCGTTGACAGCCAATGAGGAGGTGTAACATCCATAAGGACCGCTTTGAACCCATTGTGCATGCAATGCATTTGTAATCATAAATATACAAAACATTGAACAGATGAGTCGAATATTTCTGACAAGTATGTTATTGTTTTTCAAAATAATATTTTCTCAAATTATTTATTGAGTCATTTAAAATGTGGATTGATATATTTTAAATTACTTCAAATATAAAGTAAATAAATTGTTTTTATTTAGTCAAAATTAATTCTTCCCGTCGCATCATCCCAAACAGATTCCGTTCGGGCTGTTATTGCATTCACTGTTTTCTTCATTAAACTTGCCTATTTAATTTTGTTTAAGTATTTTTATATAAACTTAAACAAATTATGTCACAATATTCTATCTCCGATCTGGAAAGATACTCCGGAATAAAAGCGCATACCATCAGGATATGGGAGCAACGATACGGAATACTTAAACCAAAAAGAACGGAGGGTAATACGCGATTCTACAGTGATGATGAACTCAGAAAGCTTCTTAACATATCCGGTCTTATAAGATCCGACAGGAAGATATCCGAAATAAGTAAAATGGGAGAAAAGGAAATCAATGACCTGATCGAAGATAATCTGAGATCGATCAGGTTCTCCGGATATAATTTCCGACCACTTCATTGCGTCAGATGATAATGGCAGGATTGAAGTATGATGCAGCTGCTTTTGAAAAGTCATTTTCTGCGTCCTTCCTTAAGCTAGGAATACACGATACTTATACAAAAGTATTGTATCCTTTGCTGAGAAAAGTTGGAATCTTGTGGCGGAAGAATGACATCAGTCCTGCCCGGGAGCACTTTTTGTCACATCTTGTAAGACAGAAGATCTTTTCAGTCATAGATGCTCTTCCTCCTCCGTCGGGCTCAAAGGATAAATGGATACTTTTTTTACCCGAAGAAGAAGAGCATGAGATCGGATTGTTGTATGCTTATTACATTCTCAGAAGCATGGATCTCAATGTGATCTATCTCGGAAGCAGAGTTCCGCTTGATTCTTTAAAGGATGCAGTATCCGAAACGGGAGCAAGAAATCTTTTGTTTTTTTCTGTTGCATTTAATTCATCAGATAACTTACAGAAATACATTAATACTCTTTCTCATCAGTTCAAAAAGCAGAAGATATATGTTTCTTGTGATTCTGAATTGCTGGACAAAATTAAGTTCACCGGAAACTGTCAGCCGGTCAGATCTCCCGAAGACCTTAAGGAACTAATTTAAGGACAAAGGGCGTTTAAGAAATCATTCAATTAGTTAAACAAGTGTTTTAATGAGAACAGTAGTTATTGGTTCAGGATTTTCGGGTTTAAGCGCAGCTGCATATCTCGGTGCAGCCGGAGCAGAGGTTGATGTTTATGAAAAGAATAAAGATTTTGGAGGAAGGGCGAGAACCTTAAAAACGAATAACGGATATTCTTTCGACATGGGACCGAGCTGGTACTGGATGCCGGATGTTTTCGAAAAATTCTTTAATCATTTCGGATATTCAATAAAGATTTTTATGAGTTAAAACTACTGGACCCTTCATTTTCCATTATCTTTGAGAATAATGAGATAATGGATGTTCCTTCTGACTTTGGAGCTTTATGTAATATGTTTGAGAGTATAGAGAAGGGGAGTTCCGTAAGACTCATAAGCTTTCTAAAGGAAGCTGAATATAAATACAATGCAGGGATGAATAAGCTGGTATACAGGTCAGGAAATTCGATTCTGGAGTATGCCCGTGCGGATACTATGAAAGGAATATTCAGACTTGACATTTTCACATCATTCAGCAAACATGTGAAGAAGTATTTCAAAGATCCACGCCTGATCTCACTTCTGGAATTTCCCGTTCTGTTTCTTGGAGCAATGCCTGAAAATACTCCTGCACTGTACAGTCTGATGTGTTATGCCGGATTGAAGCTTGGAACATGGTATCCTGTGGGCGGATTCGGAAAGGTAATTGATGCAATGAAAAAAGTCGGAGAAAAATATTCGGTTCAGTTTCACGAATCCACGCCGGTTACTGGATTAAATGTAATTGGCAATAAAGTTCACAGCATCAGCATAGGAAATACATATCACGATGTTGATGCAGTAATTGCGTCTGCTGACTACAACCATGTGGAACAAACGCTTCTGCAGCCGGAATACAGAAACTATTCCGAGTCTTACTGGAAAAAAAGAACGTTTGCTCCTTCATGTCTCATATACTACATCGGAGTTTCTAAAAAAATCAACAGGCTCAGACACCACAATTTATTTTTTGAAGAGGATCTCGGGCCCCACGCATTGAATATCTATGCGGCCCCCAAATGGCCTGAGAATCCGCTTTTCTATGTCTGTTGTCCTTCGAAGACAGATCCGTCTTTATGTCCTGAAGGTCACGAAAATTTATTCCTTCTGCTTCCGATTGCACCCGGTCTTGAAGACGGCGAAGATCTCCGCGAAAAGTATTTTGATATTATGATTTCAAGGATCAATAAATTTGCCGGTGAAGACATTATTCCTTTTATTGATTACAAAAGAAGTTACTGCGTTTCGGATTTCGTTTCGGATTACAATGCATATAAAGGAAATGCATACGGGCTTGCGAATACATTGAGGCAGACAGCTATTCTGAAACCGAAATTAAGAAATAAAAAAGTAGGCAATTTATTTTTTTCAGGACAGCTTACGGTTCCCGGTCCGGGTGTTCCGCCGGCAATTATATCAGGCAAAGTTGCAGCAATAGAGTTATTAAAAAACATTAGGATGTGATAGAATGAAACAATTGTTTGACAAAGTATCGTTGGAATGCAGCAGGATTACAACAAGAAAATACAGTACGAGTTTTTCTGCGGGAATATTATTCCTCAATAAGAAATTCCGGGATCCGGTTTACTCGATCTATGGCTTTGTAAGACTGGCTGATGAAATAGTAGATTCATTTCACGGATATGACAGGAAATTTCTTCTCGATAAATTTAAAGCAGATACTTATGATGCAATTGAAAAGAAGATAAATCTTAACCCAATACTTAATTCGTTTCAGGCAACCTTTCACGATTACGGAATTACACCTGAACTTGTAGATAAGTTTCTTGAAAGCATGGAAAAAGATCTTGTTAAACAAAAGTATGACATGCACGATTACAAGGAATATATTACCGGTTCTGCGGAAGCTGTCGGACTAATGTGCCTCAAGGTGTTTACAGAAAATGACAAAACACTGTACAATAACCTGGAACCTTATGCAGTAAAGCTCGGATCGGCTTTTCAAAAAGTAAATTTCCTGAGAGATGTAAAGGCAGACTATAATGAGCTCGGAAGAAGCTACTTTCCTGATGTAAATCTCTCCGCTTTTTCAGATAAGGATAAATTAAACATCGAGAACGATATTGAAGAGGAATTTAACGAAGCATTGGAAGGAATCGGCAAGCTGCCCGATTCGAGCAGAAAAGGTGTTTATCTCTCGTTTATTTATTACAAAAAGCTTTTCAGGAAAATAAAGAACTTGCCTGCCAATCAGCTTATGAAAAAAAGAGTCAGGGTTTCAAACGGAATGAAGCTGGGACTAATGCTTAACATATTTCTGAAAGATAATGTGAAGTTGTCGCTAATAATTTTTATAATAATTCTGATCTTAAATTTGATTGCATAATGAAAATTTATGAATTAAACACTGAACAGTTTATCCCTGCAGGAATAAACGAAGCATGGAATTTTTTTTCCTCACCTTTAAATCTTTCAAAGATCACACCACCCGAACTTGATTTTGACATTATCTCAGGTGCTGACGATAATAAAATTTATGATGGAATGGAAATACTTTACAGCGTAAAACCTCTGCTGGGAATCCCCGTTAAATGGAAAACCCTTATCAAAGATGTTGATGAGCCATACAGCTTTACAGACATTCAGCTTAAAGGTCCATACAAACTTTGGGAACATCAGCACAAATTCACGGAAAAAGAAAACGGAGTTCTGATTGAAGACAAGGTAAGGTATTCACTTCCCTTCGGATTTCTCGGTCAGATAATACATGATTTAATTGTACGGAAAAAAGTCAATGATATATTTATATTCAGAAAAAGGATTCTGGAAAATCTAAGATTTGGTAAATAAGGTCTAAAATAATACAAACACAGATCATGATCATTAATATTATTGTAACGATGGCTGCCTTTTTGATGATGGAGTTTGTTGCATGGGCTTCTCATAAGTATATAATGCACGGCTTGCTGTGGTTCCTTCACAGAGATCACCACACAAAAGAGACTCATGGGTTTTTTGAAAAGAATGATTTCTTTTTCCTGATTTTTGCAATACCGGGAATGCTTCTGATATTGATCGGGATGAACAGAGGTTTTGATTTTTTGTTCTTCGGAGGAATTGGAATAACTCTTTACGGCATTGCATATTTTCTTGTCCATGAAATATTCATTCATCAGCGTTTCAAACTCTTCCGCAATGCAAATAATACATATTTCAAAGCCGTTAAAAAAGCTCACAAGCTCCATCACAAACATCTCGAAAAACATGACGGGGAATTCTTCGGAATGCTGTGGGTGCCATTGAATTTTATCCGCAAAACCGCTTCAGGCAGCTGAGATGAAGTATACTTATTTACTCATCAACTTACTTGCTGTTCTTGTACCCTTTCTTTTCTCATTTCATTCCAGGATTCAGTTCACCAAAACCTGGAAAGCTTTCTTTCCTTCGGTTTTTATTTGCGCACTTATATTCCTGATCTGGGATTCAGTTTTTACATATCTGGGAATCTGGGGATTCAACAAAGAATATCTGACAGGTATTTACATTCTGAACATTCCTCTGGAAGAACTTCTATTCTTTATTTGCATTCCTTATGCTTGTGTTTTTACTTATCACTCTCTGAATTTATATTTCGGAAAGCCGGTCCTTCAAAAATCAAAAAATTATATTTCATATTTTCTGATTATCGTTCTTCTTATAACCGGCTTACTCAACATTAACAAACTTTACACATCTGTTACTTTCATAAGTCTTGCCATAATTTATTATTCTTTCATTTGTTATAAAGTTTAAGAAGCTCGGAAATTTCTATCTTATATATCTCATTCTCCTTATCCCATTCCTGATCGTTAACGGTCTTCTGACCGGAACTGGTCCTGACAATCCCGTTGTGTGGTATGATGACAATCAGATACTCGGTTTCAGAATATTCACAATACCGGTTGAGGACATATTTTATGGAATGGAGCTGATACTACTGAATGTTGTGCTGTATGAATATTTTAAGAAAAGATATTCCTTCACTGAAAAGGATTGAAACTGGTACTTTTATCAGCACCAAAAGAAAATTGTAGTGAAAAAATGTTTTGATAATGATTCATTACCTATATAATCGTCATCCCAGACAAATTCCATTGACACTGTTGTTTCCTTCGCTGTTTCCTTCGTTGACCTGATTTGCGAATCAACTTTTATATATGAAATCGCAATTGGGACGAAAACAATTGATAGGGATAGAAATAAAAGATCAGCTGAACCGCCTGCAGGAATCGCAGGAGTATCCAGTGTCACAATTACATTCCCGAATACTACAGTTGTTTTTGAAGGACCGGCATTTGCCGTTCCCTGATTTCTTATTGTGACTCTTAAATCTTTTCCCAAATTTTCCCTTCTGCAGAAGGCGAACGGAACAGACCCAACCGGACTGAATGGAATGAGATCTGCAAACTTTCCGCCTGCTGACTTTCCCGGTATTACATCTCTTAGTCCCAGCACAGTAACCTTGTGTGTTCTGAAGTTCGGGTCATCGCCGTTTTTATCTTCAAATGCAGAGGATAACTTATATCTCAGAGTTCCCAGATTTGTGGACGGATCCTTTACATAGCTCCACTCATCTATCCAGATTCCAATATTTGTCATATGATGGTCCGTACATGAGTATCCCAGGTTCCACCCGGAAAGCACAGGGACTGCATACTCAAATGGAATTCTTTCTATTATGAATTCCTCGGTTCTTGCTTTTCCTGCACATGCACCGGCAGTTCCTTTCGGAAGAAAAGAATAGGGAGGCTGAATAATTCTCACATCACTCCCGCTCATTCCGGAAACCATTTCTCCGAATCTGTATCCTCTCCTGTCGTCATTATCTTTATATACTGTATATGTATCCCAGCTTGTAAATCCGGAATCCATTTTGCTTACATTTTCAGGAAAAGAGGGATTGAAAGTCGTTCTTCCTTTTTTATAATCCTGATCTTTCATAATGCCTTCATTGTGCTCGAGATTATATCCGATCTGCAGGAAATGATGGTCATCGCAGTTATTCCAGGCGAAGGCGAATCCCCGTGGAAGTATTACGACGGCATTGCCGGGAATGAAATTCGGGCTTTTAAGAAAGGAAGGAAAAGATGACAGGGCTGTAGTTGTCCCGGAATTATTGGTCTCAAAATAATTTGACTCAACAAGATTTATCGTATCACAGGCTCCGTCATCCTGATCGATGTTGATATCAATGGTTGATCTATTCCAGCCGACGACCGTGTAATGGTAGCACATGCTGTACGGATCATTGAAATCATCGTCTGACATTGCTCCGGCGACATCCCATTTAAGCAGTTTGTTTCTGCCCGAACTGTCAAAGGAAATATTTATGATCACAATTCCCGCTCCTGCGAAGTGATGATCGGAACTGAGATACTTATGATTCCATCCGTTAAGGAAAACAGCAGCATCGGTAACATACGGAGGCAGCTCCCGTCCTGCATGAGCGAGGATCATGTCCTGTGTTCCGTCTCTGTCTGATTTTGAACAGCCGGTGCCATGGACTATGATCAAAGTGTCAACAGCTTCGCGCACAACAGTTGAGCTGGTATCGGTCAGTTCCCGTATCGGCGCCTTTGCAAGGAATTTACATAAAACACCGTCATCGGTCGGACACACTTTGAATATAAGGTCACATGAATTTAACGAAAGAGAAGCAAGAATCGTGAATGAAATGAGCGGAACAAATTTTGAAGACAATATCCGGTTCTTCATTTTTCCCTCCGAAATTTTGATAAATGAATAGTAAATTTAATTGAATACTATATACATTAGATTTCAAAATTATGATAACTCTTTTTTATTAGCAAGTATTATTAATTATATCCTGCTGGATAATATTTCTTATTCATATCTCAGAGCATCTATTGGATTGAGCTTTGCGGCTTTATAAGCCGGATACACTCCGAAGACAATTCCTACAAGCGAGCAAACAATAAGCCCGATAATTACCCAGTCAAAAGGAATGACAACCGGTGTGCTGAGATACAACGCGAGCATGTTACCTGTCATGACTCCAAGAATAATTCCTATTATTCCTCCCAACTCACAAAGAATTATGGCTTCAATTAAAAATTGCAAGAGAACACTTGAGTTTTTTGCTCCGATCGCTTTTCTTATCCCGATTTCTTTTGTTCTTTCCGTAACGGACACAAGCATGATATTCATAATTCCTATGCCTGCCGCAAGAAGAGCAATAAAAGATATGAAACCGGCACCGTATTTAAAATACTTTGTAAAATTATTCACCTCACCAATTAACGAATCGTTAGAGAATATTTCAAAGCTGTCCGGCTCACCGGGTTTGTCTTTCCTGAATTGATCTCATCACTGCTACAACATTTTCCACTGTTTCATCATAAGTCTCTTTGCTCCGTGCCTGGATGGCAATGTTCAGTGAACGGCTGTTTTTCCCGTATATCTGCTGCACAGTGGTAATGGGAAGCATTGCATAATTATCACTTCTACCTCCAATTGCTCCGCCCCCTTCTTTTGCAAAAATACCGATGACGAGGAACTCGCTGTTATCCACTGTTATGTACTGATTAATAGGATCAGTATGGGGGAAAAGCTTATCGGCTGCTGCAATTGTAAGTACAGCAACCTTTCTGTTGTTTAACAGATCTGTTTGTGTAAGAAATCTTCCGAAGCTGACTGTTTTGTTATTGCATTCAAGATATTCCGGTGTCACGCCGGCGAGAGTATAATTCGGGTTTGTTGATATCTTTGAGCTCTTTAAAGTTTTATCACCAATATAGTCTTCGAGCGAAATGTATTTATACAGCGTTGCTTTTTCCTTTAAACGAATTCCCTGTTCATATGTGATCTGAGGTCTGTTTCTGTACTTTTTATCTTCGCCTGCACCGCCGGCATGGAAGACCGGGAATTTTTGTATCTGAAATGTATTGCTTCCAAGTCCGCTAAGACTGCCTTCTATCCCCGCCTGCAAAGCATTAAGCAGTGTCATTATTGCAATGATAGAAAATACACCGATGACAATCCCCGATAATGTAAGCATCGCTCTCAGCCTGTTGGCTTTAAGTGTGCTTAAAGAGATCTTTATGAGCTCGGAAATTAACATTGAATCTAAACTATGATTAAATGATTAAATGATTAAATGATGACCATGATTTAGAAAAAATTTAACTATGATTTAATTATTAAATGATGATTATGATTTTCATTGCAATCATTCTTAATCATATAATCATATAATCATTTAATCATAGTTTAAGAAAAATTTACTCGTACCTCAGCGACTCCACTGGATCAAGCTTCGATGCACTGTAAGCAGGGAAGAATCCCGCCATTACTCCGAAAATAATTGAAACTGTAATTCCCAGTATTATTACCCAAACCGGCATTGCAGTCGGAAGAACATATTCGTTTATTAACAAGCTTATGGGAAATGAAATAAGTATTGCAATTATTCCGCCAAGTAGGCATATCGAGCACGATTCTATCAGGAACTGAAGCAGTATTGTTCTGCGCCTTGCACCAATGGCTTTTCTTATCCCTATCTCTTTCGTTCTTTCTTTAACTGATACAAACATGATGTTTGCTATACCCACCGAGCCGACAATCAATGAAAGCGAAGTGATCAGTGTTCCGATAATTTTTATTAATGACGTTACACTGTCATATGCGCTTTTGAAAGCTTCCTGCTGATTAACTCCGAAGTCATCTCTTGCGCCATAAGGGACTTTTCTTGCCTTCCTCATAATTGAGATTACTTCTTCTTTGGTATCATCCATGTTATTAATATCAGCAGCCTTAATATTTATTGACAGACTTCTCTTTCCACCGTATAATTTGAAAAAACGCTGAATCGGAATTATGGCTGTATTATCAAAACTCATTCCGAGAAAATTTCCCTGCTTCTCGATGACACCTACGATACGAAATGAATATGAAGCAATTTTGATTGTCTTTCCTATCGGGTCAGCATTTGGAAAAAAAGCTTTCCGGATGTCAGTTCCAATGACACATACAGGATTTCCCGCATCGGATTCTTTCTGTGTGAAGAATCTTCCTTCTTCCATGTTTGTCCCGAATGTCAGCTGATAGTCAGCCGTTGTTCCCTGCAGATAGACATTTTCCAGAATGAGGTCATTGTATTTGAGTGTTCTTACTCCGTCAACAGACGGGCATATTATTGCCGTTGTCTGTGAGTTTCGGTTTAGGTAATCAAACTGAGCCATTGTTATGTCTTTTCTGTTTCTCATGAGAGACCAGTCTTCGTTTCCAAACCACTCGAACTTTTCGACATACAACACATCAGCCCCCAGCAAAGAAATGCTGTTATTAAATGACCTGTTGATACCTTCAATAATGGTCTGCATAAGTGTCACGGAAGTTATGCCTATTACAATTCCAAGTGTGGCGAGAAATGAACGCAGCTTGTTTGCGGTAATTGCCTTATAGGAAATAATTATGTTTTCCTTTATTTCAAGAAAGAAATTCATCAATCATTTTTTAGAATAAATTTAAATCAAAGTAATTGAGAGTATTGGTCCCATTGTTTTTTTGTCTCTCCGGCAGATGTTCTAAGTGAGTAATACCTATATGGAAAGATCATATTAATTTCCCTTTCGGGTCTTGTCTAACATCAAAGAATGTTAAAATAATAATTTGATTACTTTTAATTCTATAAAATAATTTTACTTGTTTTGTTAATACTATACCCCTGATTTGTTTCTCTTGCACTTCTAATGAACCCATCTTTGGAAAATCTTTTAACAAATTAAGAAAGTCTGTAGTCTTATGTTCAAAAGCTTCAGCCACGTTTTCACCCCATTCTTTTTTGAGATATTGCTTAATAGAATTATAATCTCTAACTGCACGCTTAGTTAGAAAAATTCTCATTTAGTATTTTTGAATATAACAGAGCTTTCTACTAAATTACTTTCATTTTCTGATTCTTCGAATGCTAATAATACTTCATTTTTTTGATCAGCCGTCAAAGACTCCCAGATTTTTCCGGGTTTATTGTTTTCACTAGTTTTTAAAAAATCGTAAATAGTTTGTAATAATTGTTCGTCTTGAATTGTCTCAACTATTTTATGCAAGCTTGATTTTAATTCTGCTGTACTCATATTATATTAAGTGTTTTAAATATTGGTAAATCATTAATTACAATATATATTTAATCTTCAGAAATTTAAATTAATAAAACTATCGTTAACATCTTCACATTTTGAATTGCTTTCCTAATTTCATATGATATTTTTGTTTTAAAAGATCTCTAATGCTCCAGACATTCGACGAAAGAAATAAAACGATAAAAGTCTTCATCGGCGGCAAGCTTTATCCGAGAGATGAAGCAAAAGTATCTGTATTCGACAGCTCAATACAGGGAGGCGATGCCGTATGGGAAGGATTGAGAATATATGACGGGAGAATATTTTGTTTTGATGAACACGTCAGGCGGTTGCAACAATCTGCTAAGACATTGATGTTTGCAGATATTCCTTCGCGTGATTATATCAGAGATGCTGTCATTCAAACCCTTGGGTCAAACGGAATGAGAGACGGAGCTCACATTAGAATGACTCTCACGAGAGGGGAGAAGTTAACATCAGGAATGGACCCGCGGCTGAATCAAAAAGGATCGTGTTTGATAGTTCTTGCTGAATGGAAGAAACCAGTCTACGATAATGCATCGGGAATTAAGCTTATTACTTCACATATCAGACGCAACTCGCCGCAAAGCCTCGATTCAAAGATCCATCACAATAACTTAATAAATAATATTCTGGCAAAGATCGAAGCCAATTACTGCAACGCTGATGACGCGATCATGCTCGATGCTTCCGGGTTTGTCTCCGAGACAAATGCGACCAATATTTTTATGGTGAAAAACGGAGAGCTCTTGACTCCTGATGCTGATTATTGTTTGCCCGGCATAACGAGAGGTCTTGTGATTAAGATTGCAAAAGATTTAAACATTAATTTCCGTGAAAGAAATATATCAATATCCGAATTTTATAATGCCGATGAAGTTTTCACTACAGGAACGATGGGGGAGCTGACTCCCGTGAGGGAGATAGACGGCAGAATCATTGAGAACAAAAATAATTCTAAAGTGCTCGAAAAGATCAATATGAGATTTAAGAAAATGACTGAGACAGAGGGAGAAATTATTTGAATGTGAAAATTATTTCCAGTTCCACCACTTTAATTTTTCCTTATCCCTCTTTTTGTCCGGTGTTTCCGCAAAATATACCGCGCACCTGAAAACATAAAGTAAACATCTGTCCTGTATTGCGCCGGCGAATTTATTTGATAAGTCATAAAGCTTTTCCGGATCCTTTCCCTTCAGGTAATCAACTTTCCTGATGCCGATATTCCAAAGATCCTCAGATATTGATTTGCCGATACCCGGAATAATTCTCAGCGCTTTTAACTGGTCTTCTTTTGTCATAACATTTTAAAGATCTGACTTTTTAATGTCAGTTTGTTTAGAGATAAGTCTTCCAATGAGTATCGCAAGGTATAGCGGTCCAAGTATAGCTTCGAGTATGACGAATGATCTTATCATGGGATGCATCGGCAATATGTCGCCGAGTCCGAGTGTAGTCAGTGTCACAAAACTGAAGTAGATAAAATTAAACATGGTATTCTCTTCCGACCTGACAGGGAAGCTGAAATTGAACGATGAGGGATCCAGATGATAAAAAAGAAAATACATGTTAGCCCAGATAAAACCTATTAAGAGATAGATAGTGATCAGCCCGGCAATCTTGTAAAAAAAGGTTATGGGAGTCTTTCCGAATACCCGGAGGAAAATCAGAACGATCAATACCCACAACAAAAAAATTCTTGAAAAAATGTGAACCTGAATTACGAATTCATTGTCGAATATCTCTTCAAAGATGTTTGCTATTACTATGAATGCTAAAAAAAAGATAAAGATTATTCTGTATCTTTTCTTTGGATCTATAGTAACCACACCCGAAAACAGAGCTATCAGAATGAATATGTTAGTTGCAATTTCACCGAGCTTGCCGTTTCCTACCAGAGGATAAAGGACAAACATGAGAAAAGTGAGAGATATGAGGAAAAACAGCAGCCCTTTATCCTGTGTCCAGTATCTGAAAAATTTTTTTATGCGGTCCATTTGTCGGATTTAGATAAATAATATTTTGAGTTGGAAGTCATCAGCAGGTATTATTTTATTTAGTATCAGTCATCTGATCAAAATCATCTCTTTAGATTCAACAAAGTTGGCAGCAGACATCCTGTAAAAATAAACTCCGCTTGAAAGTCCGTCAGCATTAAAGCTTACTTCATACTCTCCTTCGTGTAGATTTTCATTGATAAGAGTTTGGACTGCTTTTCCTGTAACATCATATATGATCAATGAAATTTTCTGTTTCGTGTATCCGGCGTTTTCCGGAAGACTGAATTTTATTTTGGTTTCAGGGTTAAAAGGATTCGGATAATTCTGATATAAGTGAAACCCCGATGTAATCACTGAGCTGATGTTACTGATCCCGATCGATCCTGGCAGATTGAGTCCGAAGATTGTTCCGTATTGATTATTGCCCGTTGAATCAAATTCCCCTCCGGCTTGAGAAAGACAGTATAAGGCATTTCCCGAATCATTTAACACAACATTGTCTATCGGATACTCTCCGCATGTATTCCGTTTAAGAGAAAAAATTATCTCATAGACAGAACCGTCAGGATTAATTCTGAATATAGTACCGTGATCATTTACGCCGCCTTCTTTAGTAGTCCCGTAAAGAAATCCGTTAGACAGCTGAAGAGAGCCGAAAGGATATTTTCCGTCACCTGAAAAGGAATCAAAGCTGTGAAGGATCCTGAAATCCGATCCGTCTTCTTTAATGGAAAATAAAACTCCTTTATCTGAAGCGCCGCCGTATTGTGTCATTCCGAAAATCGTATCTCCGCATAGCGTCACAAAACCATGATCGGTTGTATTGCCGTCAGCATTCCCACCTAAGAAAGTATGTATCACATTGTAATTTGAATCGGACAGATCAAAGCT
Organism: uncultured Ignavibacteria bacterium; assembly: GCA_963836395.1. Taxonomy (GTDB): domain Bacteria; phylum Bacteroidota; class Ignavibacteria; order Tepidaquicellales; family Tepidaquicellaceae; genus JAGPCH01. The sequence continues at coordinate 324,316 of CAWIJF010000009.1, forward strand.
GAATACAACGCCGAGATTTGCCGAGCCTCCTGTCCTCGTCATTCCGAAAAGTGTATGTCCGTCGCTCCCGATTGTCAGTCTTCCGTGCGAATCATCTCCTGTTGAATTATGAAAAGAATGCAAAACCGAAAAGTCCGTGCCGTTAGGGTTTATTTTATACAGTGTTCCGTTTCCGTGTGTCCCGCCTTTTGCTGTAATTCCGTAGAAGACGTTGTTCACTAAGATAACCCCGCTGTGAGGCTGAGCTCCGTCAGTATCACTTCCGTTAAAAATGTGAATAGGTGAGTAATTTACTCCGGACAAACTTATTTTAAAGATCACGCCGTTGTCATTCAGTCCGCCGTATAGAGCAGTTCCGTAAAGATATTCGTCGTAGTATAACATTGCATCGTGATGCGGCTCTTTTCCCAATCCGTTGCTTGCGCCGTCCTGAAAATTGTAGAGTACCTGAAAACCTGTACCGTCAGTAATAATCTGGAAAATTACTCCCTTGTCATAAGTGCCGCCGGCTGAGGTCCTTCCGTATATAGTATTTCCGAATAATGTAAGCGTTCCCTTTGATATTGCCCCGTCCATCCCGTTAAAAGAATGAAGTACCTGTGAACTCCATTGTGAGTATGAGGACTGTTGCAAAGAAAGATTTATGATGTTAATAGTTATAAAAAAAATAACAGAAAGTTTTGGTAATCTCCGGTTCATTAATGTTAGCTATTTATTTAAACCTGACAGATCGAGCTTGATCATTGTTCCGTTTTTCTTTTTACCTGTCTGGGCAAACTCACCGCCTTCCTGACCAAAGCAGTAAAGAACAGTTCCGGCATCATTTATTATTACATTATCTATTGGATATTCGCCAGTAGTGGGCTTGTCAAATAAAAGAATGGTCTCGTATCTTTTTCCGTCTGTATCTATTCTGAAAATAGTGCCGCGTCCATCCTTACCTCCTGCCTGCGTTGTCCCGTAAAGAAATCCGTTTGACAACTTAAGTGAACCATATGGAGATTCACCGTCTTTATCACCTGTGCCGAATGAATGCAGAATTTGAAAATCAGTGCTGTCTTCATTGAGGGAATATATTACTCCCTTGTCATTTGCACCGCCGTAGTGTGTCATTCCATACAGCTTATTATTGAACCTTGTAACATATCCGTGTTCGGTTGTATATCCGTTGTCTTTGCTTTTTTGAAATGTATGAAGAACATTGTATTCCGAAGTTGTCAGATCAAAGCCGAAAACAACTCCTTCTCCTCCGGCACCGCCTGTCTTTGTGGTTCCGTAAACCGTGTGTCCGTCGCTTCCCAGTGTCAGTCTGCAATGCGGATTATGACCTGTAGATTTCAGGAATGAATACATTACTGAAAATCCGGAACCGTCAGGATTCATTTTATAGATCACTCCTTTGCCGTCTTTACCGGCTTCCGCGGTCATTCCGTAAAATACTCCGTTCACTTCAAGTACACCGCTATGCGGATCAGCTCCGTCATTGACACCGGCTTTGAATATGTGAATCGGAGCATACCCGGTTCCGTCAGGATTTATCTTAAAGATCACGCCGTTATTTCCGGAGCCTCCGTATAATGCCGCGCCGTAAAGCACATTATTGTAATTAAGCATTGCATCATGATGCGGTTCGTTTCCCAGACCGTTTTCTTCGCCGTCCTGGAAATTATACAATACAGTAAAACCAGTTCCTCCTGTATCAATTTTAATGATGACTCCTTTCTCACCTGTCCCGCCAGCTGATGTGTATCCGAATAAAGTATTGCCCACCAATGTCATGGTGCCTTTGGGAGTATCACCGTCGGCTCCGTTAAATGAATGAAGAGTGCTGACATTCGGATTTTCCCTGTTCTTCTCTTTCTTATCGCTCTTTTCGTCTTTATCTTTTTCCTTTTTATCCTTGCATGATTGAACACTAATAAAAAGCAGGAAACAAAAAAACAGGCTGAATACCTTTGCAAAATTTCTTAATTGGAGGTTCATTTGAATGAGTTAAAATTTAGAATTAGTATTAATTTGAGGGGAAACTGAAATAACATTATGAAATATTTCACACAAAATAATAATATCCGACAGAAAGGTCAAGATGAGTGAGAGAACTTACGGTAATAAGAAGTCCTGAAACTGTGGGTGCGGAATAATAAAGCTATCCAATTCTTTTTAAAACGAACTCTGACTTTCTTGTTTTACCGTTGGTTGTTGCTTCTATGACAGCACGAAACGAATCACTTTCCTTTTGTTCGTAAGTTATCTTTTTGGGAAAATCATGTTCCGGATTTTCGAATACTAAGGTTGAATCTTCAGCACCGGTGAGCTTGAACGAAACAGGCTTCGGATTGTGGCTAACGTCTGCCGTATAATAAATTCCTGTGTCATCGCAGTGGAGACTTAACTTTTCAGGGTTCGAAATTTCGCCTTTCCTGATCAGATACGCTTTGCCGCTGAATTCATTATCATTTATCATTTCCCATTCTTCATGATATATTCCCTGACCCTGTATTCCCTCCCATTGTCCCAGTAGCCATTGCAATTTGTTCAGATCCCTGTTATTCATTTGATCACCGGTTAAAATTTCTCTAAATTAATTTTGAAAGAAGATACTACTATTCTCCCAAAAGTATTTCATCGATATAACACCATATCCAGTCTTCATCCGGAACGATATGATTTAATTAATGGATGCTTTGTATGATGATAATGTTTTGTCGCATGTTTGTTTTTGGATTGGTCACAGCAGCCAACGTGTCCACAGACAAGACAAAGTCTCAGATGAACCCATTCATCCCCGGTCTTTAAACATTCTTCACATCCTTCCGGCGTGACAGGTTCCGGGATATTATTAATTCCGGTAATGTGAGAGCATGCGTTCATTTTGGATTATTTTCAAATATTGATATAAAGTTATTAATCGTTTAAGCATTTTGATAACATAATTTATATCAATTTGAAAATAAACACTAAACAAGTTAGTTGTTTGTCTACTAATTCTTACCGATTGTCAATTTTTAATTATCTGATTCTTAATCCCAAATTCTTACGGACTGATCCTGCTCACAAAATTTATAGCATTATTATCAATTAGTCCCAGGTCATTGGCATCGACTGTATTGTCTCCATTAACATCCGATTTAACATACCCTGTCACAAAATTAAAAACGTCATTGTCAGCCATACTCAAGTCCAATGCATCAGTACTTCCATCCTGATTTACATCCCCGCCGTAAATCGCAAACCTGACTGGAGAAGCGTCAACCTGAATCTGATTATTTCCATACGCCTGTGAGGCAGCAGTCGTAAAATCATAAGATGAGGAATCACCCGTAAACGGAGCCGGTACGGGAGTCCATGTCTCGATTGAATTCCTGTGTTTTAATACTCGGTATCCGTTGTTAACTTTGTTAAGATAGAAGATTCCGTTGCCGTTTGAATCGAGAACTGCCTTTGACGAATCGACAATAGGATAGGGGGGCAATGGGATTCTAAGGAGCATCTGTACGGTATCAGATTTCATTTTATCCGTTACTGCATTATAAAATCCCTGAAGAAAAGCGGTTATGTGCAAGGTCTTGTAAGAAAGTAAATTTATCCCCCAGCCGTGAACGTAGCCGATATCTCCTCCGGCAATGTCGACACACTTTAATTTCCACCACCCGTTTCTGTTTTGACCGTTGAATGTGGAAAGCGGCTGATCGGGTTTAACTTCCGGACTGAAAGGCGGTGAAATGCCCGGACCGTTTAATGAGGAGAAACCCGATGAGGCAATGGAATCAGCATCATCTGAAAAAATCGTCATAATGTCGTTTGAGTTTCCTCCTTTTGTGTTGAGTAAGGTGATCGTTGTACCTGAAGGGGAAGTAAGATTCAGTCTCAGGTCCTGTGTATATGTGTGGGACATCATGAGAAAAACTTTAAGATTGTTTACATCTCCGATTCCGGAAATTAAAATGGAGTCTGATATTCCCGAAGAGTTTGCATCGGGAATAAAAAATCTTCTGAAGCTTGTTGTGTAAGCCGGGTCATAAAATTGGGCTGTTGCATCAGATAGCATTGGAGAGCTCAGTTTCGTTGTGTTTGCATGAGCGGAATTTATGAATGTACTTCCAATCAATTTCAATCCATATGGATAGATGTCTTGTCCGTATTTAAATCCGCTGTGGACGTAATCAAAATCGAAAATTGCGAGGCTGTCGGTTTGAGAATCAACCTTCGGATGTTTATACATAAAGTCTTTAATTTGCTGCGCGGTTCTGACTACCCTCCATATTCTTATCTCGTCTAATTGTCCTCTGAATTTGTTTCCGGAATAACTAGTAGCTCCTATGCCGCCGAAGTATAAGCTGTCATTAGTATTATTATCTATGAGCGGATTACCGGAAAATGTAGTGCTTGCCGCAAGGCTGCCATTGACGTAAATGACTGCGCTTCCTGTTGTTGAATTGTACGTTCCGGCAACATGAGTCCACTGTGCATTTGTAACTAAAGCTGATGTCTGTAAGTTATAGGTCCCGTTGTTTATTGCAAAAACAACCTGTCCGGTGTTAAACAGGAACAATGCATAATTGTATCTGGTTGTGCTCCCGCTTTTGTTGACGATATTTTGTGCAGACGGGGACTGGTTTGTCGTATCCCTTTTTATCCAGCATTCTAAAGTAATCGCAGTAGCCGTATTGAACGGTTGACCGATATTGTAATGACTGCAGTAATCTGTTGTGCCGTTAAAAACAAGATTGTCATTGTAATCAATATAATTGACAGATTTGTTTGTAAAATTCACATAGGAAATGTTTCTGGTGAATCCGTTATTGATGGCAGGTCCGCTGAAGTCTGAGGCGGAATTGTCCAGTTGATAGCTTGCGGCAAGACTGCTGTAGCTGCCGGCCAGCTGGTAAATATTCAAAGGTATAAACATATGGCTGAAAATTTCTGTCGCTGTTCTTGCGCTTCTCCATATTCTGACATTGTCAAGTCTCCCCTGGAAGAAAAATGCCGGTACACCGCTTAACCTGTCGGCTCCAATGAACAAAGAATCGAAATTTGTGCCGACCGCCCCGCTTATTCCTGTCCTTGAAGTGTCAAGTATACCGTTAACGTACAGCCTTGTATTTGTACCGTCATATGTGCCGGCGATATGTGTCCACTGGTTCATGCGAACAACTCCTGTTACGCGGCTGCGAAGAAAGTTTCCCGAACCGCCCTTGGGAAAAAATACAAATCTCCCTGTGCTTTCAATTCCGAAATAATAACTGGTCAGATAATTTTTTCCGACTATGCACCCGGATACAGGCAATGCCGTCGGGAATACCCAGGCCTCAATGGTTATCGCTGCAGTTGGACTTAATTCAGAGTGACTCGGAACCGCGATATAACTGTTTGTACCGTTAAAGCTTGCTGCATAGTTTTGAGTATACTGAGCATAACTCAGATTCAGAAAAGCAAACAGAATAATGTTTAGGTAAATTAATTTTTTCATGATTGGTTTAATAAAGTTTGGGTTGAAAATCTTGGTTAAGGTTAAAAGTAACTTGGGCTTTTCTGTTTATAAACCTGATCAAAAATAGTTCTATTGAACATTTTTTTGCAAAGAAATTTTTTTTAATTTGCACCCTGACTTTAAAAATCAGTTAATTAATTCTAATTTCCCATGAAATGATAAACTACAGCGCGATATCAAAGCTTAAAACTTTTTCCGTTGAGGAAGTCAGGCTGTTCGAGGACTTTCTTAATTCACCCTTCCATAATAAAAATGAGAAGGTGATAAGACTCTTCGGTATTCTTAAAAGATATCATCCTTCCTATGATGATAAGAATTTATCCAGGGAAAGTCTCTTCAGGGAAATGCTTGGAAATAAGAAATTCAGGGAATTCCATATCAGAAATTTGTTCTCGGACTTAAATATCCTCACAGAAAAATTTCTTCAGCAAATTTACATGAAGAGAAATTATGTTCAGGAGAAACTTCTTATCGAAGAACTCATCCGGCGGAATATAAAAGACGCGATGGAAAAGAAAATCCGGTTGTTCGAAAAGAAAGTGAACTCCCAAAAGTCCAAGGATCACGACTATTACACCAATAAGGTATTTGTATATGAAGCAAAAAGTTTCTTAACTGTGGATAAAACTCTAACGGACAGCTTCAGAAAGGAACAGCTGCTAAACACAATTAAGTTATTTCTGATAACCATAATGGAGTTTTATTTCTATCTTATAGTTGAGGAACAGCGTGTCAGGATAAAACATAATTTTGATTTTCTGAATTTGATTCTTGATTACCTGAAAGACCACATAGATGAATACAGGGAATCTCCTTTGCTGATGGTTTATTACTTTTTGCTGATGAGTTTCTTTGAAAAGAAGACCGATGAGAAATATTTTTTTAAATCCAGGGAAATTTTTAAAAAGAATGAATCTTCACTTTCTAAAGTTGACAAAAAGAATATTTATTCTCTGCTGCAGGCTTTTTGTATGAATAAAATAGACTCCGGGGTTTTTAGTTACAACAGAGAGCTGCTGAATATTTTACTGGAGATGCTAAGGACAAAGATTCTGTCGCATAAGGAAAAAGATATTATCGATATCAATCTATTCCGAAACATAATTGTTTTAAGTGTTACACTGAAGGAAACCAGCATGCTGAAAAAAATCATCAGAGAGAATTTAAATCTTGTCGATACGGAGAGCCGTTCAAGCATGTCTGCGTATTCATATGCACACTTGAATTTTCTTCAGAAGAATTACGAAAAGTCACTTGAGCTGTGCAACAAAATTAACTTCAGCGATCTGCTGGTAACAACCAATGAGAATCTTTATTTCAAGAGTGATATCAAAAAGATGATGCTTATGTGCCTGTATGAGCTTGGATCCTTTGAAAGCGCAATGTCACTTATTGATACATACAAACACTTCCTCAACAATTCCAGGCTTATTAAGGAAGGCACAAGAGAGAAGTACAGGAACTTCCTGAACCTTGTGAATGAATTGATCAAGCTCAGGCTCAAATCCGACGAATTCAGTCTCGTCAAACTAATGAATAAAGTTTTACATTGCAAAGCAATGGTCGGCAAAGACTGGCTGCTTGAAAAGCTTGGTGAGAAAGTTAAGGTGTGACCTCAACATTCCCTAAAACGCAGCTGCACAATTGCATGCAGAACAAACATTCCTAGAGATTAAGGCTAGTGCCTTCTGATCGGATATACATCCGGGTTAGCGATATAGCCGGACTGAACAGCTGGTGATAAATATATGTATATACATGGAAATATGCGTTGACACAATAAATGTATATACATATATTTGTATAAATTATTTTTATAATGAGACTTGAAGAGGAAATAAAACAGCAGAGCTTTAAGAACGAATATCATAAGATGATCGTCAATCTTGCATTTACCGGGCAGCTGGGTAAATGTAAATACTTCAGAAATGCTTAAGCCATTCAAAATAACCACACAGCAGTACAATGTTTTAAGAATACTCAGGGGGCAGCATCCGAATCCCGCATCCATAAATCTGATAATAGAAAGAATGCTGGATAAAATGTCCAATGCATCGAGAATAGTTGATAAGCTTGTGGCAAAAAAACTTGCAGACAGGAAAGTATGTCCCGAAGACAGAAGGATGGTCGACGTTCTGATAACTGATAAAGGGATTAAAAATACTTGATGAAATTGATTCAATTGAAAAAAAATGGCAGGACAAATATAAAACGCTGAAGCTAAGCGAAGTAAAGGAATTAAACAAGCTCCTGGATAAACTAAGAGGATAAACTAAATTAAAAATAAAAAATTAAAATGAAAAATGTAAAGAATATTGTATCAGTCTTTGTGATGATTATTATTTCAGCTTTTATATTTAACGGATGTTCGAAGCAGTCAAAAGAACAAACAAATAAAACAGAAAACAATACAGCAGAAACATCGAACAAACAAACTGCATCAAAATCCGGGAAAGAGCTTTCAGTAATATCTTCGCAAAGTAAGCTTGAATGGAATGCAAAAAAAGTTACGGGCGAACATTTCGGGACCGTCGATATTGGAAACGGAAATGTTTATGTAGATAATGCTCAATTAACAGGCGGGGATTTTGAAATAGACTTTACAACTATTAAAGTAGGTAACGTAGATGATCCGGGTATGAATGCAAAATTTACCGGACATCTGAAGTCTGACGATTTTTTCTCTGCAGAAAAATTCCCGATGGGTAAATTTGAAATAATATCTGCGGAACAAAAGCCGGATGATTCAGGGAACAATTATATTATAACAGGTAATCTTACAATAAAAGGAATTACAAATCAGATCTCATTTCCCGCAAATGTAAATATCAACGGTGACAATCTGACAGCCTCAGCTGATTTCAAAATAGACAGGACACTATGGGACATTAAATTCCGTTCCGGAAAATTTTATGAGAATCTCGGAGACAATCTGATCTATGATGAATTTAATATCAAATTTAATATTACAGCAAAATAATAATACATAAAGAGAAATAGAAAATGAAGAAAACAATTTATAAAGCAGATTCAAGAGGGCACTCAGACCACGGATGGCTGAAGACAAATTTTTCTTTCAGCTTTGCCGATTATTACAACCCGGAAAGAATCAGGTTCGGTATGCTGAGGGTCTTGAATGACGATACAATACAGCCCGGGATGGGATTTGGAACTCATCCGCATGACAACATGGAAATTGTTACAATTCCTTTGAAGGGCGAGCTGGCTCATAAAGACAGTACCGGAGGTAAGGGGATAATTAAAGCTAATGAAATTCAGGCAATGTCTGCCGGAAGCGGAGTGACGCATTCTGAATTTAATAATTCGCAAACCGACGAGGTTAGCCTGCTCCAGATCTGGGTTTTCCCGAAAGAGAAAAACATTGAACCGAGATATGATCAGAAGACTTTCAATCCGGAAGAAAGAAAAAATATTCTGAAAACCGTTGTATCCCCGGATAAGAATAGTGATGCATTGTGGATCAATCAGGATGCATATTTTTCACTTGGCAAATATTGAGGAAGGAAAAGACGGTTAATCATACGATATAAAACAAATGGAAACGGATTGTATGTTTTTGTAATTGACGGTGAAATTGAAATTGAAGGCGAAAAGTTGTGAAAAACGAGATGCAATAGGACTTGAAGACCTTGAAAATGTCAAGATCAAAGCGAATAAGAACAGCGAAGTGCTTCTTATTGAAGTGCCGATGAATTAAGAAAACCTTTCATTAACTTTAGTCAGATTAAAAAAACTTTTTTGAAAAATAAAAATTAATTGTCATGACAACAAAAAGTAACATAGGACTTGACAGTGGTCTTGCAAAAGAACTGTCAGACCGGCTCAATGAGCTCCTTGCCAATTATCAGATATTCTATATGAACTCCAGGGGATTTCACTGGAATATAAAAGGAGATAAATTTTTTGAGCTTCACGTTAAGTTCGAAGAACTTTACAATGATTCATTATTAAAGATTGATGAAGTCGCTGAAAGGGTACTTACTCTGGGTTTCGTTCCTATTCATTCTTTTAATGACTATCTGAAAGTGTCAGGAGTAAAAGAAGCAAAAGATATTTCTGACGGCAATAAAGCAGTATCTTTGATCATCAGCGGTTTTAAAGTAATACTGGAAATTGAAAGAGAAATTTTGAAGCTCTCGGATGAGGCAAACGATGAAGGCACAAACTCATTGATGAGCGACTACATTCCTCAGCAGGAAAAACTCGTATGGATGTATTCGGCATATTTGAATAATAAATAAGAGTGAGTGAAGTTCATAAAGTTTATAAAGTTCGTAAAGTTGATGAAGCTAAAAACTAACAGTACAACATTCAATTAACTAATTAACAAATTAACCAAAGTGAGAATACTCTATATCTTCCCGCATCCAGATGATGAATCATTCGGACCGGCAAATGCAATGTCCAAACAGGTAAGAGAGGGAAATGAAGTTTATCTTCTGACACTTACAAAAGGCGGTGCAACAAAACAAAGACATAAATACGGATATTCAATTAAGGAAATGGGAGAGGTCACGGTATAAAGAAATGCTCGACGTTGCAAAGGTACTCAACCTCACCGGTATGACGGTACTTGATTTACCTGACAGTGGATTGAAGGAAATGGATCCGCGTGAAATTGAAAAGGTAATTAGGGCTGAAATAGAAAGAATAAAACCCGATGTCGTTGTTACTTATGCAGTATACGGCATTAGCGGATTTCATGACCATCTTGTTACACATGCAGTTGTAAAAAATCTTTACTGCCAGATGAAAGAGAACTCACCATACCTTAAGCGCCTTGCGTTTTTTACTTTGACGGAAAAAGTTGCAAGTGAACAATTGCATTTTAAGATTCAGGGTTCAAAGGATGAAGAAATAGACTGTGTTTATGAAACGGACGAAGCTGATATAGAAAATTCGAGAAAGGCACTTGATTGTTATGTTACTTTTAAGGAAACAATTGACATGAGCGGAATAAAAGATCAAATTCATAAAAATATTACTTTTGAGATTTTCGGGGAAAAGCATGATCCCAAATTAAAAAGCTTATTTGAAAAACTTTAAATAAAAATAAAATCATGGACAAAACAGGAAAAATCATTTTAGTAACAGGAGCAACAGGAAAGCAGGGCGGTGCAGTAGTAAAGCACTTATTAAAGGACGGATGGAAATTGAGAGCATTGGTCAGAGATGAAAACAAACCCGCTGCGCAGGAATTAAAGAAGCAGGGAGTGGAATTAATTAAAGGGGATATGGAGGACACAGCTTCACTTGACAAGGCAATGGCGGGAGTTTACGGTGTCTTCAGCGTTCAGAATTTCTGGGAACACGGATATGACGGAGAATTGTCTCAGGGGAAAAAAGTTGCTGACGCAGCAAAGAAGGCGGGTGTAAAACATTTTGTGTATTCATCCGTTGCCAGCGCAAACAAAAATACAAACCTCCCTCACTTTGATGTGAAGTTCGAAATTGAAAATTACATCAAGTCTCTCGGTCTGCCTTACACAATATTAAGACCGGTCTTTTTCATGGAAAATTTAAGCACCTGGTTCAAGCCAACTGAGGCTGATGGCAAGACAACTCTTTCGATGGCATTGAAAACGGGAATAAAACTTCAAATGATTGCAGTTGATGATATCGGCGGAATTGTTGCAATGGTTTTTGACAATCCTGAAAAGTATCTGGGGAAAGAAATTGATCTTGCCGGCGATGAACTTACTTTACCTCAAATGGCGGATGTATTTTCAAAGAGCTTGGGAAAGAAGGTTGAGCCTTATGAATTACCTGTGGATGTTTTGAGAAGCGGCAGTAAGGAGACCGGTGATATGTTCCAGTGGTTCAATGACAAAGGGTATGAAGCCGATATAAAAAATCTAAAGACTATTTACCCTGGATTGACTGATTTTGAAAACTGGCTGAAGAGTAACAAGTAGTGAGTATTGTGTATTGTTTTGGTATTGGGTATTGAGATGTCAGTAAATTAATTTCAAAATGAAAATTCCTGTTGAAACAAAAATACAGAGCATAGACTTGCGTGTGAGTGACCTGAAAACTTCTCTTGGTTTTTATTCAGACCTGATTGGTCTGAAGGAGATCGAGAGAAGTGAAAATATTTCCTTGCTTTCTTCAAATGGGAAGTATCCGTATCTGATCAAATTAATTGAGGACAGGAATGCACCCGTCAGACTGAAAGGTTCGACGGGATTGTTTCATCTTGCTATGAGATTCCCAAACAGGAAAGAGCTTGCCCGCGTGTTTATGAGATTGTTTAACAACAAAGTGAAATTTCAGGGATTCGCAGATCATTTAGTAAGCGAAGCGATCTATCTTGCTGATCCTGACGGAAATGGCGTTGAACTTTATGCCGACAGGCCTGAGGATATCTGGGTGTGGAAATCAGGTGAAGTTAAGATGGATACCCTTCCGCTGGATCTGAGCATTCTGACAAGAGAGCTTGATGACAGAGATGTATGGACAGGTATTCATTCCGAAACTGATCTTGGTCACATTCATTTGAATGTATCAGACTTATTGAGTGCTGAAAAATTTTACGGAAATATACTTGGATTAAATGTCACAAACTTTTCATATCCCGGTGCAAAGTTTTTTTCTGCCGGAGGATATCATCATCACATTGGGGCAAACACGTGGCAGATGAAAAAAGGGATTATCAGAAATGGGGACTCGCTGGGAATGAATTCATTTACAATTAAACTTCCCGATAAAGATTTTTTGAAAGCTGTAAAAGAAAATGCTGAAGGATCAAAACTTGTTTCCGGATCAGACGGCGATGAGCTTTTACTAATGGACTATGATGATAACAAGATCAGGCTGGTATTGTAAGTTTCATTTAATATTTAAACCATCTGTCTTTTCGCACCCCGTAAACTTTGCAAGAGCAGCCAGTTTGCGTTCAAACTTCTCCGATAATTTATTATTTAATTTTGATTTCTCTTCCCAATGAATTTTCTTTATCAGAAAAGTTTTGTTAGCTCTGTCAGCTTTTGCATCCATTCTTCCGATGAATTTATCTCCGTACAAAACCGGCATGCTGAAATATCCGAACTTTCTTTTTGATTCAGGTACATAACACTCTATGGTATAATCAAATCCAAAAAATTCTTTCAGTCTTTTTCTCTGAATGACCAGATTGTCAAAAGGGGAGAGTATATAAACTCCCTGATTGGATTTATTTTTGTTAATGAGCTCAAGAGTATCGACGGTCGTAAAATAATTGTTACCCTCGATGCCTCTGATATTTACTCTGATTATCTTTTCTTCTTCAAGCAATTCTTTAATGAGTTTATCCAATACTTTTTTGTCATGCCTTCTTTGATAGGTTATTTCCCTGAATGAAACCAGCCCGTTTGCTTTTATGGAATTGTCAATCAGGTGTTTGTAAAATTCTTTTTCAGACGGGTAAGTTGTGTCAGTACCGGATGGAAGAATATTTTCCGTGAGATCATAAACTTTCTGAAAACCGATTCTCCTTGCAATCATTAACTTTCCCTGATGAAACAGGAAGTCAAGAGCATCCTTTGACGGCTTCCAGTCCCACCAGCCTGAAGTTTTGCTTTTGTTATCTTCAAAATCTTTTGACTGTAAAGGACCTTCGTTTTTTATCCTGTCATGAACATGTTTTGTTATTTTCTTATTTGCTCTGCCCCAGGTTTTATATTTCTCCGAATAATGTTTTTTCCGGATCAAAGAATACCTGTAATCTTTCATCGGAAGATATGCAGCAGCGTGGCTCCAGTATTCAAAAATTTTTCTGTCACTGACCAGTTCATCAAGCATGTTTTTTTTATAATGCGGCATTCGTGCCCACAGGATAAGGTGATGGGATCGTTCGACAACAGAGATAGTATCTATCTGAACATATCCGAGCCGGTCTATAATCCGGTACAGGCCATTTTTGTCTCTGGAAGTGTTCCCGGTATTTTGTAATAACTGCCGTGCAATGAACAACGATCGCGCTTCGTTAAGTGACAGGCTTTCAGACATACTATTTTTGCACCAGCTGTATGAGGTTTCCGCAGGTATCGTCAAACACTGTAATGGTTACATCTCCGGTTTTGGTCGGCTTCACTTTAAATATTACACCAAGATTAAAAAGTCTGTCAGACTCTTTCTCAATATCATCGACTTCGAATGAAGTAAAAGGTATTCCCGCATCAAACAAGGCTTTCTGGAAAGTCTTCGCAGGATGAAAATCGACTGGCTCAAGAAGCAATTCGATTTCTTTAGACCCTTCCGGCGAAACGACAGTAAGCCATTTGAACCTACCCATAGGAATATCAGCTTTCTTTTCAAATCCGAGAACTTCTGTATAGAACTTAAGCGCCTTCTCCTGATCATCAACCATCACACTTGTCAGATTAATTTTCATGATCTGTTTTTTAAAGTTAATATAATTGAGATAACATAAAAATTTAGATTGTCATAAGAAAGGAATTGAATACGGACTTACTATTCATGGCTGAAAAGAATTTTTGTATTTGAATTAATGCTCAATAAAAATTAAATTGGTGACCGTCTGAAGTAGGGTTTTTAGGATTAATGGATAATAGGATTCATAAAATTTTGAATAAAAAAGCAATAACAAACAAAAGGAGGAGATGATCAATGGAGCACGAAGCATTAACACACAAAATTATTGGATGCGCAATGAAAGTACATAGCACTTTAGGAAGTGGCTTTCAAGAGGTTATTTATCAAAGAGCATTGGCTATCGAAATGCAAAAACAGGGAGCAGGATATCAAAGAGAAATGGAGATGAAAATTTTTTATGAGGGAATTAATATCGGAACACGAAGAGTAGATTTTTTTGTAGAAGAAACAATAATGGTTGAATTGAAAGCTTTATCAAAACTAGATGACACACACCTAAATCAAGCAATGAATTATTGCCAAGCTTATAATTTACCAATAGGTTTATTAATTAATTTTGGTGCCAAAAGTTTGGAATTTAAGAGAGTTTACAATATCAATCATTCGGCGAATAAGGAATACATCAGAAATAATCCTAAAAATTGTCTGAAGTAGGATTATTGGATTTGAGGAATAATTAATCCATAGTGCATAAAATCCTAAATTGTCTGAAGTAGGATTATTGGGATTTGAGGATGATAGGATTAATTCATAGTGCGAAATATTAATCTTTGCAGATCAGGATTAATTGCTAATGTGAAAATTTAATCTAAGAATTTTTAAGAGAATAAAATCCTAAAATCTTTGTCTGAAGTAGGATTATTGGATTTGAGGATGATAGGATTAATTCATAGTGCGAAATATTAATCTTTGCAGATCAGGATTAATTGCTAATGTGAAAATTTAATCTAAGAATTTTTAATAGAATAAAATCCTAAAATCTTTGTCTGAAGTAGGATTATTGGGATTTGAGGATGATAGGATTAATTCATAGTGCGAAATATTAATCTTTGCAGATCAGGATTAATTGCTAATGTGAAAATTTAATCTAAAATCCTAAAATCTTTAAATCCTAAAAATCTTAGTTTAGACAAAAAAAATTATAAATAAGTCTGAAGTTGTGTGTTAAAATGAAAAAGATTGTCAACCAAAAGGATATAAATTACCTCATCAACACTGATTATATATTTCATAAAATTTATGATCGGTATGGTGTCCCGCCAAACTGGGTCAGAGCTGAGGGATTCATTACATTGTCCGGGATCATCATTGGACAGCAGGTTAGCCTGGAATCAGCTGATGCACATTTTCTTAAGCTAAGTAATTATTTGCCTGAATTTTCGCCTGAAGAGATACTGAAACTGTCGGACATTGAAATGAGGCGTTGTCAGATAACAAGACAAAAGTCCGGATATCTCCGTTCGCTTTCATTAGCAATAATTGAGAAGAGAATTGATCTGAAAAAGCTTTCCGGTCTGAAGCATTCTGAAGTCAGGGAAACACTCAAGCTGATCAAAGGAATAGGGGACTGGACTGCAGACATATACCTTATGTTTTCACTTCAGGCGAAAGATATTTTTCCAATTGGAGATGTGGCGGTTATAAAAACAATAAAGGAACTCACTAATAATAAAACTAAAGACGGGATCATAAGCCGCTCTGAAAAATGGAAACCATGCCGTTCGCTGGCAACATATTTTTTATGGCATTATTATTTAAATAAGCGAAAGAGAATTTTTAAACCATGACAATACTAATTGCGACTCAAACTTTCCCGTCAGGAACTACATCCTGACGGAATAGTCAGTATTTATTATGATTACATTCTTTCATTTGGCTGCAGCATACTCATCCTATTGCCTTCTGTATCTATGAATGCTGAATAGAGTCCGACTCCCGGAATATCATCTGGTTCGCCCGCTTTGAAACTACCACCGAGAACTTTACCGCCGGCTTCTTCCACTTTTTTCATTGCTTCTTTAATATCATCAACTGCAATCACAACTGAAGGATACTGGTTGTCTTTAGTTCTCTCAAAGAAACCGCCGTTGATTATGCCGGGACTTTTCGGCATTCCGTTCTCTTCAGTCTCTGTTGTCTTTACAACTACATAATTTCCCATCTCGGGACCAAGTTTTTCAGCATTCCAGCCGAAAACTTTCGCATAGAAATCGATCATGCGATCAGTATTTTCCAATGGTATTTCGAAGTGAACTACAGGATTCATTTTGGTTTTCATGATTTGATAAGTTTAATTTTTTATTTTAGAAATAGGTGATTTGTATTTTTTAATTTTCTTTCCCCTCAAAAGCATTCACCAATTTATTTATATCAAGTTTTTTCATTTGCAGCATTGCCTTCATGGCTCTTTCGGATTTTTTCGGGTCTTGATCATTGAGAAGCTTACTCCATATTTCAGGAACGATCTGCCATGACAATCCGTATTTGTCTTTCAGCCACCCGCACATTGATTCTTCTCCGCCGTCACCTGTAAGTTTTCCCCAGTAATAGTCTACTTCTTCCTGATCCTTGCAATTCACTACAAGCGATATTGCTTCCGTGAATTTAAAAGCAGGACCTCCGTTTAATGCCATGAATTTTCTGTCCTCCAGTTCAAATGTAATTACAAGTACGGAGCCTTCAGGTCTTCCCGCCGCTTCAGACGAAGCTTTATCATAACGGGTTACTTCTCCGATCTTTGAGTTTTTGAAGACAGATGTGTAAAAGTTCACTGCCTCTTCTGCCTGGTCATCAAACCACAGGCATGTCGTTATTTTTTGCATCGTTTATTTTTCCTTATGATTAAATTAACAAAAATTTTTTCATTAATAAAACTGTCTGAATTTCCGGAACGATCGCAGTCTAAATGTCAACGAGAATTTTAAAACCTCCATATGACATACGCTTGACATCAAAGGGCATTTTTTTTGGATCCATCATTTTGTCGAGCCTGGGATCGCTCATCACTTTTGCATTTACTTTATCACGGTGAGCACGTGACTTATATGTGATCCATGAGAAAACTACTGTCTCTCCGCGTTTTAGTTTGGACATTTTTGGAAAAGATATGCCCATCTTTACCATGAGGTCATCGCCGATACATTCCCTGTATTCAAGTGCTCCGTATTCTTTCCATACCTTCCCTGCTTTCTGAGACAAGAGTTTATATGCCTTAAGATTTTTAACCGGCAGCGGCAGAACAAAGCCATCTACATATTGCTTCCGGGTTTTTGATTCTTTTTTCATTTGAGTGATCTCCTTTAGATTTATTTTTTAGTTATGATACTTTTTGAATTCGAAACTCCGGTTATTTCTACTGATATTTCATTGCTTCATATCCGAGGAGTCTTCTCCATAGGCCGATCTGCCCAATGAAGTAAGCCTCACGATGCAAAGTAAATGCAACAAGCTCTGAATAGGGCATTGACATTTCCTGCATTTCGAATATGCTGTCAAGTTTCTCATCAGTTACATTGATCAGCAGATCCTTTAAAACCGGGGTAATAATGTCCCAGTCCTTTTTAAAGGATTCGAGTGAGGGATAAGTGACATCGTCTTTTATTCCCTGATAGTCTTTAAATAATTCATAAGCCGATTGTTTCTTATCAACACCCAATAGTCTGGCCAGTTCAAATCTCTGATGAACCAGGCTGCCTGTTAACCACGCAACGTGATTTGCTTTTGAGTTAAGTCTGTTGTGAGTGTCTTTGTCGGAAATTCCGTCAATTACATTCGGAAAGAATTGAGAATGCGTATCATAAAGATAAAGCAATGGCTCAATTCTGGGACTCGCTGTTTTTGTTTTCATTCTTATATTTTATAGGTTTTATAAATGCTGTTTTAATCAGGTAAATAATTGCCGTCAGATTTAATCCGGGATCAATTCAATTTCAATATTTAATCCGCTGACAATTTTCATGACTGAATTAATATCAATATATCCGTTACCGGATTCCACTCTGAGAATTTTATCACAGTCATCAAGGTCAAAATTAATTTTGTAATTCGGGAAATGTCTGTTCAGTATTGTTAAGATCCTTTTGCTGACTGTTTTGTTACCGACATCTGTTTTGAATATTTCAATCATAGTATTAATTTTGGTTCATACAAAAATAGTATCATAAAACTAAAAAGACAAAGTGCTATTACGGCAATCTAAGGGGTTGATTGCGACATTAATTTGATTTAAATTTGTAAGAAAAAAAATGATCATGAAACACATTTCAATCTTAATACCGAGGGGAGCAATCCTGGGAAGTCTCGAGGGAACTAGGATGCTTTTCTCACAGATAAATTTTCTGTTGCAGGCAAAAGGAGTGAAACCGTTATTCAAAGTAGTGCTTGTCGGACTGTCAAAGCAAACATCTTTATCCGGCGGAGCATTCACAGCAAACGCAGGTGTATTGCTGGAAAATGCAGAAAGCCCGGACCTTATTGTCATACCGGCTCTTGACGGAGAAATAAATCAAACTGTAAATGAAAACAAGAAATTCATTCCGTGGATAACAGAACAGTATAAAGCCGGAGCGGAAGTGGCAAGCCTGTGCACCGGCGCTTTTCTGCTTGCCTCGACTGGACTTCTTAAGGGCAGGAAATGCTCTACACACTGGGGCTATGCAAATGAATTCAGAAAAATGTTTCCCGATGTAGATCTGGTCGATGATAAAGTAGTTACGGAAGAAGCCGGTATATATACAAGCGGAGGGGCGTTCTCTTATCTTAATCTTATCTTGCATTTGATAGAAAAATTTGCGGGTCGTGAGATGGCAGTACTGACATCAAAAATGTTTGCCATAGAAATTGAACGGAGAAGCCAGTCGCCTTTTACTATCTTTACCGGACAAAAAGACCACGAGGATGAAGAGGTAAGAAAAGCACAGGAGTTTATTGAAGCAAATTACACAAACAGAATAAATATAGATAAGCTTGCTGAATTGTCATGCCTGGGCAGAAGAACTTTTGAAAGGCGTTTTAAAAAAGCTACAACCAATACAGTAGTAGAATACATCCAGAGAGTGAAAATCGAAGCTGCAAAAAAAATGCTCGAATCGTCCCGTGAAAATGTCAACGAGGTAATGTACTCTGTGGGTTATTCAGACAGCAAATCTTTCCGGAATACATTCAGGAAAGTTGTTGGATTTTCTCCCCTTGAATACAGGAAAAAATATAATCAGGAGATGGCTTTTGTCTGAGTCCGGGGTTTAACCGGTAATGAGATTTTATGTTAGTTATTCTTTTCATTTACTCTTGTCTCATCCCGTGAGAGCTTCATTAATATTAATACAATTTACTCTCGATCATATCCATGCAGTTTTCATTTCCCGGTCCGAGAAAAGGATTCTTTCCGTCATTAAAATCTGACATCCACATTCCTCCTCCGGTTCTCCTGCACTGAAAAATATAAACGGTTTTGTTTTTCATTCCATAGAGCTTTACGAAATCGATAATGTATTTGCTCAGTATTCCAAAAAAATATCTCTGTTCGGAAAGCAAGCTTGTTGATTCAATATTCGATCTGGCTTCCGGAGCATACTTCATGAAAACTTCCCAGTCGTGCGGAATATTGCTTTTACCGGTTTTGTCGGCTGAGCTCTTTATCTTCTGAAGAAGCTGGAGCGCCTGACTCTGTGCCGATACGGAATCATTCTTTGACAGGGAATTCTTTATCTGCAAATAATCGGGAAACAGAGCTGTTAATATCAGTCTGATATTTTCTTTCTCTGATTCTGATTTGACGGCTGTAGAATCTGAAAGCGCAGAATGTAAAGTTTTCATCGGATAAGTCAGCTTAGTCACTTCTAAAATCAGGATGACCATTATACAAAAAAGAAATATGCTGATGATCTTAGTTGACATTTCCGATATTATAGTATTAAATTGTTTTATTTGAATAAATATAAGATAGTGTTAAAGTCCGGAACTGCGTATCAGTAATCTTAAGATTAGTCTCAATCACCTTTGTCTTCTTCCAGGTCGTTATGGTCGTCTCCGCCCAGACTGTAATAATTATTTTCCTCGTCTTCGCTTCCGACAGCTTCTTCCTGATCATCCAGTTCAGATCCCGGTACGTCCAGATCGTCTCCGCTAACATCATCTTTGAAGTCTTTTTCATTCGGTTCGCCGGGTTTCATGTTCGGAGCTTTCTTAGAAGTAATGTCATCCGGATCTACTTTGTCCGCTTTGACGCCGCTTTGATAAATATCCTGTGAATCCGGGTAATCGGGATATCCCGGTAAATCTTTTTTGATTTTATTCTGCTTCTTCTTTTTCATGATAAATTTATTTTTAGATTATTGTGCCTCCTGAGCATCAATTAAATTCTAAGGACTGTAATAAGCTAACTTAAAAATTTTAATTGACATAAAACAGGATGTTACTCATTTTTAAAAGTGATCCGGTTTTCAAAACTGTTTCAATCAAACTTTAATTTGTCCTGCAAACAATAATGTCCGGGTGTTTGGTACGATTACGTGAAATTCCCGCATTCCGTATCCCCGGTCAAAAGGCTCTCTTACTTTCATCCCTTTTAATTTGTCTTTGACCGAAGTCCACAACCTGTCGATATCGTCAACCTCCAGATAAATCGACATCTCGCCGATATCCTTTCCGGCGCGGCAGACATGAACAGTCAGGTTGTCCTTTGTTAAAATTGCATAATTATCGTCATCCCGGATCAAGGTAAATGAAAAAATATTTTCAAAAAAACCAATGGTAACCCTTACATCATTAGACGGTATCATCGGACTTAAGTACAGAGCCTTATACATTATATTCTATTTATTATGGTTTTATAAACTTAAAACTTTCAGATTTCATAAGAAAGGAAAAGGATTCATCCTTCTGGAGAGGGTGTATTAAAAGAAAAATTTAAAATGCTTAAATATTTTACTTTTAAATCTTACTTGGATATTTTATTATATCCAATATTTTTGTTTCATTTCAGTATTCTTAGCCAAAAGTTATTTATGCATCATATTCTGTTTCTTCAGGACCTGGCAATTGTTATGATTGTTGCTGCTTTGGCTACGATCCTCTTCCGCCAGTTCAGACAGCCTGTTGTGCTCGGGTATATTGTTGCAGGCGTGATCATAGGACCGTACACTCCTCCATTTGAACTGATCTCTGATAAAAATAATATTAATACTCTTGCAGATCTGGGTGTGATATTTCTTATGTTTTCTCTTGGTCTTGAATTTAGCCTGAGGAAGCTTAAAGAAGTCGGTAATACGGCATTCATTGCGGCTTCAGTCGAAATAATCATAATGATATGGGTAGGATATGAACTCGGGCAGCTGTTTAGCTGGAGCCGGATGGACAGTATTTTTCTCGGTGCAATAATATCAATCTCGTCGACTACTATCATTATCAAAGCTCTGGAAAGTCAGGGAAAAACCAATGAAAAGTTTGCGCAGTATATTTTCGGAATTCTGATTGTCGAAGACATTCTGGCAATTCTTATCATTGCATTGCTTTCAGGCTTTGCAACGACCGGTGAAATAGTCGTGAAGGATATTGGGATGATAGTCCTGAACCTGAGTGTTTTTATGGGCGTCCTTCTCATAGTAGGTCTTATAGCAGTGCCGCGTCTTTTGAACTATGTGGCAAAATTCAAAAGCAATGAAATGCTTCTGGTTACAGTTGTCGGACTTTGTTTTGGAGTATCTCTGATTACCGTGAAGTTAGGGTACAGCGTTGCGCTCGGAGCATTTCTGATAGGAGCCATTGTTGCCGAAGCGCGTCAGATATCAAAGATAGAGAGACTAATGTTCCCGGTACGCGACCTGTTCAGCGCTGTGTTTTTTGTTTCGATTGGACTTCTTATCAATCCCTCTGTAATTATTGAGTACATTTTTCCTGTTCTTGTAATATCAATTGTAGTTATTATCGGTCAGGTAAATTCAGCTGCTCTCGGATGCTTTATATCGGGAAAGGATATGAAGACTTCTGTGAAGGTAGGAATGGGTTTGGGTCAGATAGGGGAGTTTTCTTTTATTATTGCAGCAATCGGGCTGACTCTTGGTGTTACGAGTAATTTCGTATATCCCATTGCTGTTGCCGTTTCGGCTCTGACTACATTCTCAACACCATATCTTATTAAGAACTCGGATAGAGTATATGTGCTTCTTGAAAGAATTACACCAAGCCCGTTACGCAGAACAATGGAAGTCTATAACACCTGGATAAATGAACCTTCAAGGGTGAGCCATAATATGATTGGCAGAAAAATACTCAGGAAGATCTCAATACAGATTGGAATAAATCTTCTCATTGTAACAGGCATTTTTATTACGTTTGTTTTTCTGCATGAAAATATCAGTTCACTGCTGCAGAATTATCTCGGCGGAATTGAAGTAACTAAAGCTATCTTATGGTTCACTACAATGATAATAAGCTTTCCTTTCTTAACGGCGATCTGGAAGAAAACTCAGGCAGCGGGAATGGTAATCGCCGAGCTCAGTACCTCAGCATCGAAGGAACCAAGAAAAAGTATAATGATCTCTGTCATTTCAAAAACTTTCTTTGCAGTCGGGACAGTGATACTGATTGTAATTATAATCATACTTAGCTCTACCTTGCTGCCTTCTTCAAACATTCTGATACTTGCTATAATTCTTATTTCAATTACCGGAATCTTCATTTACCGCGGCTCGGTAAAGATCTATGCGCGGGCGCAGCACGCACTGAAGGAAACTTTCCTCCAGCCGGCAGATGCTGATACGGAGGCTGATCACGCGTTGAGGCATCATCCGGTGTTACAGGATATAAGACTTGAATCAGTTAATTTAGGACCTGAGTCCATAGGCATCAAAAAGCTTATATCCGAACTTGAGCTAAGATCTAAAACGGGAGCAACTATAATCGGAATTGAAAGAGACGGTAAAAGTATTGTTAATCCCGAAGCTGATGAAGAGCTTGCCGGCGGGGATAAGCTTCTGCTGCTGGGGCTTGACGAACAAATAAAAGCTGCAAAAGAGTTTTTGAATTCCGGTGAGAAAAAGAAATAGCAGATATTAAATTTATGAATCAGCATCTGAGCAATGACCGTCTTTTCCCGTAATACCTAATCCCATTATTAAAGCTGTTGCAAATGTTTTAGCCTTTTCCCAAGTTTTATGATCTTCTGTAATAATGTGAATAAAATTTTTTCATATCAGAAATACTTAATACCAAATACTTAATACTTAATACCAATCAGCCCATCACTTCATAAACATTAACCGCATTTGCTTTATTATTTAATTTAAATTCTCCTACACTTCTGCAATCAAAGGACTCCTTTACCCTTTCATAACACGCTTCGCTTATATAGATCTCTCCTGCTCCTGCAACAGACTGAATACGCTGCGCAGTGTTTACCGTATCGCCAATGACAGTATAATCTAATCTGCGGAGACTGGCTGATCCTATATTACCCGAGATCATTTCTCCGCTGTTAATTCCTATGGATACTTTTGGTTTAAATGAATCGTTTTCGGGCAGAGCAGGAAGTTTTTCAATTTCAGTCCTGACAGCAAGGCAGGCGTCAATAGCTCTGTCGATATGATAATCTCCTCTGAAGACTGCCATGATTGCATCACCTATAAATTTATCGATATAACCTCCCTGCGCAATTATCTCCTTCACAATTACATCAAAATAATTGTTAAGCAATTTCACGACAATGTCAGGCTTTTCTTTTTCACTGATTGCCGTAAAGCTGCATATATCAATGAATGCCACTGAGGCTTCGATCGTTTCATTTGAAATCAGGAAAGATTCATATTCCCGGCTTCCCATAAAGTTGAGTACATTTTCATCTACATACATCTTCAGAATATTATTTTCTTTAACAGCTTTCAGTGTTTCCTTTATCTGAAGGACCTGACGTATTGTTTTTTCTATTGTAAGGGACAGGTCTTCAAAATTGATCGGCTTCGTGATAAAGTCAAACGCTCCGCGGTTCATTGCCGTGCGTATGTTATCCATATCTCCGTATGCAGATACGATCACTGACTTTATAAGAGGACTCGAAACATTTATTTTGCTGAGTAAAGTCAGACCATCCATTTCAGGCATATTGATATCACTAAGCAAAACGTCTATATCAGGATTCTCCTGAATTTTTTCCAGAGCGTCTCTGCCGTTTACTGCAAAGAAGAATTCATAATGTTTTTCCCGGATCTTCTGCCGGAATTTTTGTTTGATGAGCATCTCCAGATCCGGCTCATCATCTGCTACTAATATTTTTGCCATCATCTTTTTATCCTTAATTTTTCTTTTAATAAAACAAAATCCACGGGTTTGGTCAAAAAATCATCCGCCCCTGATTCTTTTGCTATCCTGAAATTTTCGCCCTCGCCGTAAGCCGTTATCATCATTACAACCGGAGGGGGGTGATGATATTTTTGTTTGATCTGCCTGAGGAGCTCAAGACCGCTCATTCCCGGCATGTTAATGTCGGATAAGATCAGTACTGCTTCATGTTCTTTCTCATGATCGTTCAGATATTCAAGAGCTTCTTCACCGGAGAATGCAAAGACAAATTCCATTTCCTTATTCTTTATTTCCTTTCTGAAACGTTGTTCAAAAAGAGTCTTTATATCCGTCTCGTCATCAACAACCAGAATTTTCATTTGATTATTTTTATTTTCGAAAACTATAATTCGTTTTCCGTGAACAATATAGCGCTGTGAATGAATATCAATTTCCCTGTCTTAGTTAATAATTGAAGTGAGAATAGATTGTTTGTTCAGATTAAGAATTTTTAAAATCAGATCGTTACTGAATATTGAATATATCTCATGTCTGAAATCATCATTCTTTTCCATCATCATTCTTAATTTGCCTTTATCCCAGCTCAAAATCTTTGTGTCAGTGATTGTGGTAACACACGCCGATGGTAACTCTCCGCTCAGGAAACTCATTTCACCAAGGAAATTCCCCTTTTTTATTTTTGTTATCGGATTGTCTTTTATTTTTACTTCAACCTCTCCATCAACCAGGTAAAAAAGAGTTTCTAAGGATTCATTTTCCGATATTAGTCTTTGATTTTGCGGGTAAGTAACCCAACTACCTGCCTTCATGAACTTTCTAAAATTTATGATATTCATGCTTCTGCCCATCATGTCGTATACAGCTCTTTCATCATGAGTTAAATTCATGAATTTTTTATTATACAAAATATAAGCGATCTGAAATAGATTGATACCAATAGCAATAACGCTCCATTCTATTGGCGAGCTGAAAGCATTTGTTACAGAATAAAAAGTATAAATAATTTGCAGTACGCTGACAATGATCAGAGATGTTCTTAAATAAATTACATTTCTGAATCCTGTACCAAAAGCGAAAATAATATATGAGAGATGTTCTACTAAATCAATGATGCTTATCATGGTTTATTTTTCTAATTTTGTATATGTGATTAAAATTTTTAAAAAAGATTAAATTATTTATTATTTATTATTTATTATTTACTATTTATTATTTATTATTTATTATTTACTATTTAAACTGATCGTAAATTCAGTTCCGTGTCCTTTTTCAGTCGCAACTTTCAAATCCCCGCCGTGTGCTTTGATAATATCATAACTCAGAGATAGACCCAAACCTGTTCCCTGTCCTGTCGGCTTTGTAGTAAAGAACGGCTGAAATATCTTATCCAATAGGTTCTGAGGAATACCGTTACCGTTGTCTTTGACATAGATCATCACATTGTCATCTGTCTTTCTTGTAATAATTTTAACAATGGGTTCGTATCCGTCGGGCTGGTTCTTCTTTTTCTCATCTACTGCATAAAAAGCATTTGTAATTAAATTTAAAATTACTCTTCCAATATCCTGTGGTATAATATTTATCTTTCCAATGCTTTCATCAAAATCCGTTTCCGTCTTTGCATTAAATGTTTTGTCTTTTGCCCGGAGCCCGTGATAGGCTAATCGTAAATATTCATCTGCCAAAGCATTAATATCAGCAGGCTCTTTTACTCCGCTACTTGTGCGACTGTGCTGCAGCATTCCTTTCACAATATCTCCTGCGCGTTTGCCGTGATGATTTATCTTTTCTAAATTTTGTTTCAGGTCTGCGGCAATTTGCTTTGCATCTTCAGTATTTCCTTTTTCAATTTCAGTATTCATTTCATCAATTAATTCAGCGCTGACTTCAGAAAAATTATTTACAAAATTCAACGGGTTCTGAATTTCATGAGCAATGCCCGCCGTAAGCTCACCGAGCGAAGCCATTTTTTCGGATTGGATGAGCTGAGACTGCGCGGCTTTTAGTACCGTAAGGGCATCCTCAGCATTTTTTTTCTGAACTTCTATCTCTTCTTTTTGTAGCTTACTTTCTGCATAAAGATTGGCTAATTCAATGTTGCGAAGTCTTATCAGCTCGGCTTTCGTTCTTGATTCTTCATTTAGCCGAACCTTATATGCAAGACCTACTGAATAGATCAATAACTGACCAATTTGCCCGACCGGCCATGGGTTAAAGGGAAGGGGAAGCTGAAATCTGCCCCATAACAATCCTAATAACGAAAAGCTTAAAAGCCATAAGGCACCCGCAACATAAAAACGGACCAGGATTGACTTGAAGAAAGCTATTCTGCCAAGGAAAATCAGAAGTACAATAATAAAAACATAATTTAATTCTGTAAAAGAAACCCGATGAGTTATGACAGTTGAAATATTTATTATCAATGCACTTATAGCCCACATAATAATTATCCATTTGAATATGATATCAAATCGTTTTGATAATTTAGGCAGGTCAATAAAGTATCTGCCAAAAAGGAAAAAAAATATGAAAACGCAGACAGCTATTAAATTGAATATGGGAACGGAGAGCTGCGGATGTTCCGGTATATATAAATCTACAAATAAAAAGCCGGGGTGCAGAAGAAGATAAAGTTGCGAAAGAAATAATGTATATAAACCAAAAAACAGGTATGATTTATCCCTTACGAAGTAGAAAAAGAAAATTGATATTATTGTGAAAAAAAATAATACTCCGATCAGTACACTCAACAGGAAGTTAGAGCTCTGAGGGGGTTCGCCTAAAACGGGATTTCGTAATTGCAGTGAAGAAATCAATGCAGGACCATATTCATTATAAATTTTGAGATAGACATTTCTGGTTTCACCTTCATTTAAAGAAATTGATATCCTGTTCAATCCTGTATTTTCCTTAATTTCCTTTTGAGACCTGGGAACGAATATTCCTGTTCGCTGATGATCCGTGACCAGATTATCGCTATTTAGAAAATAAACATCTACATAACAATTTTCGGCAGTATAATCTGCAAATGCAGAATCATCGTTAAGCAATAACCACCAGTCTTGTATGTTTTCGGAAGGAGTTATAGAGAATTTTAACCAGTACGTGATATAAGGTTGAGCTGGCTGACTATTACCGTAAATCGGGTGAAACCTGCTGCTGAATTCTTTTGATGAAATTTCTCGTATGGTCAGTTCGTTCGATGAATCTACATATACGGATGTGTAATCCTTCAGATCATGTAATTGGATTCTCGCATCAGCTATATAGACAGAATCATTCCTAGCTGAATTGGCTATTGGCGCCTGAGCCCACACCACAGCAGTTACCATTAATTTTAATGTTAAAAAAACCAATATCATCCGGCTTAATTTTACATTAGAATTCATTGAAGGTGTTCTAATACTATTTAAAGAATATTCACTTCTTTCTGTTTGTGTTTTTTAGTTCCCGGCAAAGAGCGTATTTTGAAACAACGGACTTTAATCCGTTGTGAAACCTGGTAAACTTTCCACTATCTCCAGCCGTCTGCATACTCACATTCGTTATGCCATGTATACAGATAGTAATGTCTATTTAAATTCATTATTTATTTTAATCAAAAAATCAGTCTCAACTAATGAATTACCTCTGGCCGGAATAACAAAGCCATTATAAAACTTTGTAAGCGCTTCACCATATGATAAACACTTTTTATTATCTATTTTTGTAACCTTTTCTTCTCCAATTAGAAATGATCCATCACTTTCCAAATTCAATTGTTTAAAGTAACTCTTATTATGGAGTATCTTATTTCTTTTTACAATAAGTTCATTTAAAATATTAATTGTATGATGATCTTTCTTAAATTTATATTGATTGTCTGAAATTATAATTGGAGCTATTTGTAATTTTTTCTTAAAACTTAATCCTACAAAACTTTCAGCTATGTCTTTGTTTATTTCAGCCTTATATTTTAAGTTTACATTTTCTATATAAATACTATTAAGCGGGTATTTCAATGTTGCAGCACACAATAACAAATAGGAGAGTTTTAGATAATCCTTACTCCCTTCCTTCTCCAAATCAAACCTCATTGATTCCAATAAACTATAATAATTTCAAGTTCGGTAACTGAATTCATTCCAGATTCAATATTTATTATGATTTTCGACATAATTATTTTATCATTTCTTTTAACTCGGTATAAAATTCTAAATTAGAGGTAATTCAATTTTGAACTCACTTCCCTCACCTTCCTTAGTTTCTACTTTCAGCTCCCCGCCGTGAGCCTTAATGATATCATAGCTCAATGATAATCCCAGACCTGTTCCTTGTCCCGTCGGCTTTGTTGTAAAGAACGGCTGAAATATTTTATCCAGAACCTTCGGTGGAATTCCGTTGCCGTTGTCTTTGACAGTGATCATCACAGTGTCAGTGTTCTTCTTTGTGCTTACTTTAACAATAGGATCATAACCGTCCGGTTGTTTTTTCTTTTTCTCATCTACTACATAAAACGCATTCGTGATTAAATTCAGTATTACTCTTCCGATATCCTGCGGAATTATATTTACATTTCCAATGCTCTCATCAAAATCAGTTTCCATCTTCGCATTAAATGTCTTGTCTTTAGCTCTCAAGCCGTGATATGCTAACCTTAAATATTCATCGGCGAGTGTATTAATATTCGTCGGTTCTTTCACACCGCTGCTTGTGCGGCTGTGCTGGAGCATTCCTTTTACAATTGCCTCAGCACGTTTACCGTGATGCTTGATCTTATCTTCGTTGGCTTTTATGTCTATTGCAATTTCTATGGCATCCTCGAAATTACCTTTACCAAGCTCTTCATTTAGCTCATCAATTAATTCGGCATTTACTTCAGAAAAATTATTTACAAAGTTCAATGGATTCTGAATTTCATGAGCAATGCCTGCTGTAAGTTCTCCGAGGGATGCCATTTTCTCGGATTGTATCAGCAGAGATTGCGTAGACTTCAGTTCACTTAACGTTATTTCAATACTTTGTTTTGCTTTTTCAAGATTGTTAAAATCTTCATAACGGGAATATGCTATCGAAAAAGCGTCTGCGAGAGCTCTTACTAAATCAACCTTATCCTTTGATAGGGGATTCTCATTTCCAACATAGATCATACCTTGTTTAAATGGCACAAAATGCAATTGAAGTGATTCCGGAGGCGTTGCATCACCCTGATATGCTTCCCTGTCTGAAATCTTGCCCTGCTCAGTCAATGTATTCATCCAGCTGACGAATTCTTCTTTATTCCAGTGTTCTGAATAAACCAGATCTTTACGCCAATGATCAACTGAATTAAGTGTCAGCTCATTTGCATCAAAAGGTAAATTCATTGCCCCGAGTGAATGACCATCCGGTGATGATAAATGTACTTCTACTTCTTTTTTTATTTCATCAATGATAAAAACTCCGCACCTAAAGAAAGGAACCTCTAATGTTGTGAGTTCACGCCATATCAATGGAGTAATTCTTTTCAGATCTTCCGTTGAACGCATTGAGGCAATTTCTGCGCGTATGCGATCAAGAGATGATTCCTTAATTGCTTCAATAGCTCTTGCTTCTGATTGCTTCAGGTCTTCGAATCTTTTGTAGGCCAGACTGAATGCATTGCCAAATCGCTGTATTACTTTTATCAGATCTTCTGTAAAAGGATTTTCGCTGAAAAAAAACAGACCGCCTGCTGTGAAAAGAGTGCAATAGTAGTATTGACAATCGTTGCCGGTAACGTCTGCGCCTGTGGCAGCATCAGGCAGTCTGTAATTATCCCCGGACATTGTATTGTAATAACGCAGAAGGTCTTCGCCTTTTAATGTATATTTGAAATCTTCCTGTTTCTTCCATGCTTCAAATACTCCCTGCAGCAAAGGATGAACATCCATTGATTCATTTCCGGAAAAATTCATTTCAAATCCCCGGTTTGTCTTAGTAGTGGTCCACACATTAACACAACGGCTTTCAACGTTAATGATACCAATCCCGCAACGCAGAGTTTTCAGATCAAGCCTGTCCAGCTCTCTGAAAATAACAGCAACTACTTGTTCAAGGTCCCGGCTCTTATTCATTGCCATTGTCTGTGATCTGGCTCTTTCAAGAGCAGCTTCTGTGTGCGATTCCTTTGCCTGTGCTTCAGCCTGTTTAAGATCAAGAAAACGCCTGTAAGTCAGATCAAATACTCCCGCAAATCTTTCTAATAACTGTACTGTTTCAATTGGACGCGGATCAAGAGTTGTAATAGTAAAAAGTCCTTTTGAAAAAAAAGCAGCATGCACGAAACGCGGGTCTTTTTTTTGATCATTTTTTGTAGTAATACCCGTCATTTTGATTCTATATTCAATGAATTCCTTTATTGTCTGTCCTTTCAATTCTATTACAAGTGATTTTTTTTTCTTCTTCCATGCATCATATAATTGTTTCATAAGCTCAGTTCTCTCTATAGAAAATTTGTATGACGATCTATTGCTGCCTTCCATAGTGGTCCAGATTTCCATTTCTTTTTCTTCTTCATTCATAATTCCAATCGTGATCTGATCAGGAGAATCTCCAAGTTCCATGAACTGCTGATAAATCACAAAAACAGTTTCCGAAAGTTCCTCACTCTTTTGCATTGCCATCGTCCTGCTTCGGACCCGCTCGAGGGCCGCTTCTATCTGCGCTTCCCTTGCCTGTGCTTCTGCTTTTTTCAGGTCTAGAAAGCGGCGATAGGTTAAATTAAATACTTCCGCAAAGCGCTCTAATAAATGCACATACTCATCAGGCAAAGGCGCCGGTGTAGTGACCATTACAATTCCGTGTGTAAAGAAAGCCATCGTTTGGATCCGGTGTTCCTGCAGCAGGTCTTCCTTTATCGTAATTCCCACAACCTGCCTCACGTAGCTCACCCAGTCGCTTAAATCCCGGCCATACAGATCTATTATAAGAGATTTCTTTTTTTTCTTCCATGCTTTGTATGCTTTTTTGATTGTGGTGGGTTCATCCAAATCTGCGCTAAAGCGCTGATTTATTTTTAGCCCTCCCTGATCGGTGGGCCAGACCTCGAGGCTGTTCGTTTCTTCTTTGAACAGACAGATATTCAGGCGCTCGGGCGTAACACTTAGTTGCTGCAATTGCTGAAACATCTCTGCCGCCGTTTCGGCCAGTTCTTCACTTTTATGCATCGCCATCGTTCTGGCACGCACTCTTTCCAATGCCAGTTGAATTTGTCCTTCCCTTGCCTGCGCTTCAGCTTTTTGCAGATCAAGAAACGTCTTATAGTAAGGTCAAGTATAACCTTAAATCTGTCAAGTATATTTATTTCGTTTTCAGAATATGGTTCATCGCTCCAGGCAAAAAGAAATCCTTCAGTGAAAGGAAGAAAATGTGCCAAACTGTTTTTTATTTGTCGGGAAATTTTCATAAGGAACCGAAAGTCCTTTGGAAAGAATTTTATAATATGATTTTAAACTTTGCCTTCCAATAACAGGAAAATAATTTTCTTTCTTTTTCCATGATTCATATTGTTTTTCATAAACAGGATGTCCTGTAAATTCAAATTCACCTGTAAATGAAATTGTATTCTTATTATCAAATGAAGTTGCAGGATAAAGTTTTGCTTTGCGGGAATCTTTTGTAAGCAAAACAAAACCGCTGCGTATTGGTTTTATTCCCAGTTTATTCAGTTCGGTAAATACCGTTCCTGCTGCATCCGCAAGATCACTGCTGTTATGCATTGCCATAGCTTTGCCTCTGACTTTTTCTAATGCTGCTTCTATCTGTGCTTCTCTTGCCTGCGCTTCTGCTTGTTTTAAATCCTTAAAACGTGTATAGGTTTGCTGGAATACTTTTCCAAAGCGCATGAGAGTGTTATTCTCTTCATCTGTATAAGGAATACCGGAAAAATTCTCGATGTACAGACCGACATTCTCCAACAATACAGTAGATATTGCAAGACCCGGACAACTAAAATAATATTCCTGTGTTTCCTCCGGCACGCCGGGGATTAACTTAAAAAGATCCTCATAAAATTTGTTTTTTTCTTCAAAATTCAGATGGTTGGCAAAGAAATCCATTCCTTTTTCTTTTGCTTCAATAAAACTATTCCAATGCGCAGAATCAAAATAAGGAATGGTTACCTGAGAGGGAACCTCGTGCTGGTCAGCTAACCAGATATGCATGTCATCTCTTTCTTTATAATCCATAATAAACCCGGTATGTTCAACATGGATATTTAAGTGAACGAATTGTTCATATACAACCTGAATTACCTCTTTGAGCTCTTCGCTTTTTTGCATGCCCATTGTTCTGCTTCTGACTCTTTCCAATGCTGCTTCTATCTGCGCTTCTCTTGCCTGTGCTTCTGCCTTTAACAGATCAAGATAACGTCTGTAGGTTTGTCCGAACACAGCCGCAAAACGATTGAAGATAAGAATTGTTTCGGAAGACAGCGGCTCTAATGTAAAAACAAAAAGTGTTCCTTCGGGAAAGTAAAAATCATGGTGCAATATTTCGGAAGGGAGCTTTGATGTATCATATTTAATGGGATATTCAGGAAGTTTATTAATTACATTAAAATATCTTATCACATCTCTTCCTTTCAATTCATAATTGAAAGATGTATTTCCTTTTTTCCATCCGTCATAAGCTCCCTGCAGAAGAGGATGTGTGCTCATTTCCATGTTCCCAATGACAATACTTATTTTATTGTCTGCAGCGGATCTTGCTGACCAGACTTCCATTTTATAGTTATCCTGAAAAATCCCTATCCCGCAACGAAAGGGTTTAATTCCAAGCTTGTTCAATTCTTCAAACATTGTAACTACAGTCTCTCCCACATCTTCACTGTTGTGCATTGCCATAGTCCTGCTTCTGACTCTTTCCAAAGCCGCTTCAGTCTGCGCTTCCCGCGCCTGAGCTTCTGCCTTAGAAACATCCATATATCTGCGGTATGCGAAATCAAATACATTTCTAAAACGCTTAAGTAATTGGAGCTTTTCTATTGAGATAGGATTGAAAGTTGATATGCCGATCGAACCTGTACCGATTGAATAAAAATAATAGTGAAGAGCTTTACAGTTTTTCATACGAGGATCATCGGGTTCACCTTTTTTCTTTCTGAACTTTTTCCACTCCTTTAATTCATCACCTTTAAAAGATGTCTCGGAAAAAGAATCCTTACTTTTTCTGATCTGCTTTATCTGCTTTTTTATAATTGGATTGATATCAAAATATAAAGGTGTGATTGTTTTGCCGAGTGTATCTGAATAATCATAATTCAAAAAAGTCTCTTCCTCATCATTATGAATATTGATCATTGTATTTCTGAGTTCATCGAAGCCAAGAGTTTTAAGTTCATTAAAAAGTATTTTGCAAATATTCAGCAGATCATCGGATTTACGCATGCCCAGTGCAATCGCTCGCACACGTTCAAGTGAAGATTCAATTTCTAACTCTTTGTTTTTGCTTTCAAGTTCTTCTGAGCGTCTTTTTACAGCATCTTTAAGTTCCGCATTCTCAGATCTTATTTTATCAATGGCAACTTGTTCAGTCCTCTTTGTTTTAGAACCGGACAAAGTACCGCGCTGACGAATGGTCTTCGGTTTATTTTTTTTCTTGTCTGTTTTCATGTTGTCATTACAGGAATGTAACGCTCGTACACGCTAACTGTTAATTTGCCTGCAATATAAATATTATTAATGATTTAAAATGTGAAAATCTAGTGAGAGGTGGTTTGTCTTCGACAGATCAAAATATTCTCTCAAAAAAAAGTCCCGGGACTTATGATCCCCGGGACTTTTTTTGAAATATAAATATCAAATGTTAAATAGCTAATTGTCTGATTTACTTTACCAGTACCATTCTCTTGGTCTGCACAAATCCCTGTGTTTGAAGTCTGTAAAAATAAACTCCGCTCGTTAATTTTGAAGCATCGAAGTTTACATTGTAAGAACCCGATGTTATGAATTCGTTTATGAGTGTGGCAACTTCTTTACCCAATGCATCATAAACAGTAAGTGTTACAAAGCCTTGCTTAGGAATATCAAAAGCAATCTTTGTTACAGGATTAAACGGATTCGGATAGTTTTGTGAAAGATTGAATGCATCCGGTACTACTGAAGATATTGGATTTATCCCAACAGATGTGATCCAGCCGAGACCTAAAGCTTTAACCTGTGCATCTGCTGATTCCTGTCTTATCTGTGCCAGATCTGCGCCGGCGAGAACAGCAAAAGTTGTCCAGGCTGTATCACCTGGTGCTATATCACCTACTAATGTACCAATCCATGTCCTGAAGTCTCCGTTAGCGCTAAGAACAGAGTCCGTGTAGTTAACGGAAATGTTCCTGTATGCTTCGGTTCTTGCGCCCGCTGTGGTGCCTATGGTTGTAGTTCTCATTCCCGATACTCCGTCAAGAGCTGCAAGCCCGTAATAATTTGGAGCCGGTCCGGTATCGAAGTTATAAACCATCCTTCTGTCGTTAGCATATCCTCCGGAATTGACAGTTGCAGTGCCGATATCCCAATCCATAAAGATACCTGCCCGCAACCCGGTAATTGCAGCGGAGGTCCTGTTGATGAAGCCGTATCTTACATAACCGTATTCCTCTCCGGCATTAGAATAAGATTTCTGTATAACCTGCATGCCATAAGAAGTGGGAGCAGCTGAGTCATATAACAGCGCAGTTGATATCTGATTGAAATTAGCATCAGATGTAAAACCGCCTGCAAAATTGCTTGCAACATCTTTCATATCAACGACAGTAAAACTGCCGATATTTCCGTTACAGCTTGCACGTCCTGAAGTACCATAAATTACCCCGCCCGTGAAGCATCCGTCTGCTCCATTCCATGTAATACCCGGACCGGCAAATGGTGACGCGCTGGCTTTGCCAACAGAACCGTTATTGAAAATTCCCATTGTGAACATTCCCGGAGTGTGGTTCAATGACATCTGAGGCTCGGGTCCCTGTGCGCTGGCAGATGTGCTGCTAAGAGAAATGGCTAATGAAATAATGAAAAGTAAAGTTGTAATTTTTTGGAACATGATTCCCTCCTTCTTGTAATTTGAAAAAAATAATTATGATATATTGATTTGATTAGATTTTCAGACAGTATTAGTAAACCTAAACTAACGGAAATTACTAAATTAAAAAAGTCCTTAATTATCCAAAACAGTTAATTCAGTTTCATTCAGATATAGTAATATAATTATTTAAAATAAGTCTTTATAATATTTCCCGCATACAGTCTTCCGAATTTGACAAACCTTTTATGCTCCATTCTGTATTTGTATTGATTGCTTTCATTGTAGCCATCTGTTTTGCAAAATCATCGATCCTAAATGCCAAAGCTGCCAAGATTTCCGTTCCGTGAAGCAACCGTCTGATCCATTCCATAAAATACCCGGACCAATAGCCCCTTCTTTACCGATAGAGCCATCATTCAAGATACTCATTGGAACAATCCGGGAGTGGGGTTAAGTGGCATCAGCGGCTCAGGACCCTGATCTCTTACGCTGAACTGTTTAAAGATATGGCAAGCAAAAAAATAAATAATGAAGTTGTAATTTTTTCTAACATAAGATTCTACCTTTCTTTTTTATTAGCTTATAAAAAAAAATGATTTAAAAATGAATTTAAATTAGATGATTTTAATATTTTTTAGTACTCCATTTCTTCAAGCGAATAAAGAAATTATAAATTGATTTTTTTTTTATCTGATTGTTTTTTGTTTGTTCATCATAACAATTTGTAAAGTCAAACTAACATAAACTACAAATTTAATAAAGTCTTTTATCAAAAAAGTATGCTTCTAATCTTTCATTACAAGAAAAGTACTTTTATTTAAAGTAAGTCTCTATAATATTACCGGCAAATAATTTTCCGAACTTTGATACAGCGCTAATGCTTTCCATCCTGTCTTTTGTATTGATTGCTTTCATTGTAGTCATCTGTTTTGCAAAATCATCCACCTTGATTTTTAACATTCCCTTTCCGATCACGGGGCTGTCATCCGATTCACCGCCATATACAGTAATAAAAAGAACGGATGTATCCGTCCATACATCCATACCCTTATCATCATGAATATCTTTAAAGCCTTTGAAAAAGAATACCTCTCCTTTTTTATTGTGAAGCTTCATTTCGTATTTCATTTTCTTTCTTCCCAGGTCATTGGGGTCGGTTACAAAGAGATTGAATATTCCTTCGCTTATGCTTAATGCTTCACCGGAAAGTACCGGCGCATTAACAGTACCTGCCATCTCAGCAACATGATCTTTATCAGCAATGAATTTATTCACATCCTGTGACTGAATTGTAAGTGTAAATTCAAAATCAGATTCCTTTTCTTTGCCTTTTGTGTATGCTATTTCATAATCTTCTTTTTTATAATCTTTTGTGTAATCAGCATTTTTATCAATCAAAACATATCCCGTCATTTTTTCTGTGAATTGAATTCCTGTTGTAAAGTTGTCAGTTCTTTCGGGAATTTCAGGGAAGTCGTAATTGATTGTCAGCCCCATTTCTCCGGCAATTAATTTACAGTTGAGTTCTGCCAAACCAGAAATAGTCAGTAACGGATTTGTGCCTAATGGTCTTGGTATTATTGCTCCGTCCATTACATATAATCCGGGATGAAGCGTCTTCTCACCCTCTGCAGAAAATACCTGACCTTTATGATTTACTACGCCAGTTGAAGAATCTTCACCCATGACACAGCCTCCCAAAGGATGAACAGTAACAAGATCATAGTTGAGCAATTTAGTCCATGCAGGATTTTGTATGAACGTACCTCCAAGGGCCTTTGTGGCTGCCTTAAGTTTGTTGCGAACTTTCTTAAATATTTTTTGCTTGCCGACATCATTCCATCTGATTGAAAGATGCTCGTCTTCAAGGTTCATGGTTCCGTTTCCATCATCGTGAGTCATTACAAGATAAACCTGGGTATTATCAAGAGCACCTCTGTAAGGTCCTCCGAAAAAACTTTTTACCTCTCTCCATTTCTCCTTCAGGAAATCTTTGAATCCTGAATCAGTATCCTTTCCGAGGAGGACTGAGAGCGAAAGAAAAGTTGAAACCAAAATAGATCTCAGCGGTCCTGGTATGCTTCCTTCTTCAAGTGTCATACCGTCTTCAAGGTTGGCTTTTTGGCGAATATCAAGAGCACTTGTTATACACGGTCCGACATCAGATATTTTTCCCTTTTCAGCTTTATTCCCTAAACCTATTCCGTGAATTGCAACATCATTGTTAAATCCAAAACCTAAAACGTCTCCGTTTCCTGTAAAACGTTTTCCCAGATTGCCGGAAAGAGGTAATCCGTTTCTTGCCGAACGCAGTAATATTTCCGTGCTTCCCAGTGAGCCCGCAGAAATAAATACCGTATCAGCCTTTATGAACATCAATGGAGCATCAAATTTTTCCCGTCCCGAATTATGTATTTCAAAATAAATCAGCCATTCGTTTCCGGATCTTTCGAGATACTTAACATCAACCTCTGTAAATATTTCCGCGCCGTGATTCCTGGCATCAGGCAGGTAGTTCATCTGTGTTGTATTTTTTGCAGTATGATTACAGCCGGTCACGCAGTCTCCGCAGTTGATACATTTTTCCTGCTTCACGCCAACATGATTGAGCTTATCTTCAAAATTCACATTTATATCAAGCAGTTTGAAGGGTTCTTTCATATCATCAGCGGACTTTCTCATACCCAGAGTTTTGCACAGCACGGGATAATTATTTTTTCCCTCGGGATAAGGATTCGGCTTAAGCATCTCACGGGCTCTGGCAATTCCTTCTTTGAGAGAATTAAGATCGTTCCTTATTTCCCCGGGCCAGATTGCATCTTCAAATACCCTGGCTTCCGGTTCGATCGATACATTTGCATTGACCAGTGAAGTTCCTCCCAGGCCGCAGCCCTTGAACACATTGATGTCGTCATTTATCACAAACTCATAGAGCCCGTTTTTCGAACCGCTCGTTTTTCCCTTAGTTGTGATCTGCATTTCTTTTGCTGCATGTGTAATGTCTTTTGGAAATTCACCCGGCATGAATTCTTTTCCCTTCTCCAGAAGGCATACTTGTTTTCCGCATCTTGACATTCGTGATGCAGCAATGCTGCCTCCGTAGCCGGAACCAATGACTACTACTTCATACTTGTTCTTCAAATTTGTGATAGGACTTGATAATCTGTTCATGGCTGTTATTAATTTTATTTTATTATTATGGGAGGTTCTATTAATTCATATTTAATTTCATCACCTTCGAACTTAGGCATTTCCTCGGTGCCGGTGTTTACCCAATTTTTCACTGCCTGTTTTACACCTATTGGATATATTTCAATGCCATCTCTCGAAATGTGCATCCTGATGAAATTCTTGTAACGGGTAGATCTCAGTGAAGAATAAGCTTCCGTGGGATGGGATTTAAAGACCAATGTGCTTACTATAAGATATATCCCAAAAATCAGTCCGCTGAGTATCCCTCCCATAATTATCATTTCAGATGCAAATGCAAAAATTTGATCCGCGTTGTCAATACCCAAATGCAGATAACGAGGGCTCAGATTTATTACAGAAAAGAGCCATAAAAGGAAATAAAAATTTGCGAGCTGAATGACGCCGTGCAGCACTCCTGCAATTAAATTCCACCGCCCCTTTCCGTAGTGTGTATCTGTAAATGAGATCAGACCTGCCAACAGCAAAAGATTCAGGAGAACAACGGCGGGATTATGAGACAATGCGTGCCATATTAAAATAAGTACCGGTCCAATATTCCTTAAAGAAATTTCATAATTGGCTATGTCTTCCATGAATGAACCGCCTTCGTGTTTGGTAGTGCTTTGAAGAAACCATGCCGTGATGAGAAAAAATATTCCGAGTGTCAAAGCCAGACTCCAGTTCCATATTGGAAATGCTAAATTACAAAACGCAAATTTTTTCGAAGTGCTTTGAGAAGGATAAGTTGCTTTCAATTCTGAAAAAGGCAGACCCTTTTCTTCATTCCGGCTTTTTAAGAAGTGTGTCGGATGCATAAAGGCGCCGCCGCCGCCGGCGGTAATCAGATGACTCTTTTCGTTGCCATTTTCATCCTTTATAACAAAGCGGGAGTAGTGGTGCAAATCCCCGGTGAAAGTTGCAATAAGTTGCAATTTTTTTTCACAAATATATTTGTTTTCGAAAAATTTAAGCCTGTCATACGAGAGATCATTTTTTTTCGTATAGTGATAAACCCACGCCGGCTCAGCCGTGCATAGAATGACTTTGTCGCCTGCATTCATTTCCTCAGTTGCTATCTTTTCAAAATAGTCCAGCTGCGGTTTGTCGATATCAGCATTCAGCTGAATATCAATTCCCCAGATCCAGTGATTATGCGGCAGTTTCAATACAAAATAACTTCTTGCTTGTTGTGTTAGCCAGTTGCCAATAGATCTTTTCTGACAAAACAATTTAATGAAACTCCCAAGACCGTCGTACCAGTCGTGATTACCGGGCAACGCATATAGATGCGGGTGAGGCAAAGATTTATCTTTATTCAACGGCAATGCCGCCTCATAAGGACCCTGAAAACGGTTTTGATATTCTGTAATTTCGGGAGTAGGGTAGACCTGGTCTCCTCCCATTACCAATATTTCTCCTCTCTTCAGGCTCTTGTCCGGTATTTCCAGATTCTCTTTTGCAATAAGATGAGCCATAGTATAAGTGGAATTAAACCCGTCACCCAGATCGGAAATGTAATCAACCCATATATCATCCTTCCCTGAGTAATCAAATGATTCTGCTTTACTTAATACCGCTTCAATCTCGCGCTTGTCAGCAAAATTACCAAAGATCCCTGAGATGATTGCTTTTATTGCAGTTGATGCCAGCTGTCCTGTGTGGTACCAGTTGACCATCCATTGTCTTTCAAATTTCATTTCTGTATAAGTTTGATATCATTTTGAATTTTTCTTTGACTTTGAATCCCTTACCATAATAGTTGCTTAGACTTGAGTGAAAACAATTCTTAATTCTTTTCACGGTTCCCTGTGTTAAAAAACCGTCTGTCAAGACTTGCCGGTCGGTACGGTCAATTTTAGATACCTGTAGTTTTATTTTTTTGAATTCCATTCCGTGCATCCAGTCAATCATTGAATCCAGAATAATTGTAGCAGACACAAAATATCTCCCGCCTTCCGTCTCGAATTCAGAATTCAGTACTATCGTTTGTTTGCCGGAATTATGTCTCAAATGTGTTTCATTCTTTTCAGTGGAGATTTCCCTGCCGAGGGTTTCAATGTAAATGCTTGAATGGAAATGAAGCGAAAGTTCTCCCTTTCTGTTGCGAAGATTGAAAGCAGGAGAATACCGGAAAAAGCATTTGACCTTTTCAAACTCAAGGTTTCCTTCGTAATTTTGTCTGAAGTTTAATGTTACTCCGGGTTCATTCATTTTAGTTGATTCCTTTCCGAATGAAATTCCCTTTTCCGGAATTTTGTTCAGATATTTTTTTGCATCCGAATACCCGATGTTGATCAAAGTTGTCGTATCAATTTTGTTTAAGAAAAGCTCAGGGTCAAGAGGTAACGGGAAATCAGGTTTTATGACATGGAGTATTATAGGATTTTTTTGACCATAGGGGGAATCGCCTTTTGATATTCTTTCGTTAAGATCTTCAATTTGCATAAGCTCTTCGAACAATCCTCCGTTTGCACTCATCTCTATCATGTGAACGTATTGATTGAATGAGCCCGGAAGATATTCATTGCTGTTGCCAATTGCCCATACCAGCCAGATCTCTTCTGCTCCTCTTTTTACAGCTTCCATGAGGTTTGCGTCTTTTATCCAGACAGCATCAGAATACCAGTTGTGATCTATTGATATTGCAGGCATAAAAACCGGCAATGACACTCCGGCAATCAGGTGGTCTTCTGTTACCATATTATTCGTAATTGATTCAACTGTCTTATCCGAAAAATTGCAGACATTAAAAGTTGCTGTGATGTTTTTATTGTTTCTGATCTTCTCCGGATCAATCCCCAATGAAGGGAATACTTTTTTCCTTATCCCGTCGCCATCTCCAAAAGCTGTCAGTCTCGCGGGATTAAGATATTTTTTAAAAGGCAAACCGGAAATAAAATAACTTAAATTCAAGTTCTTCCATCTCATTGCACATTCATCCGGACTCAATCCGGATGCAAGCATAGCAGTGTTAAAAATGCCTCCCGATGTGCCATCTATATGATTGAACTCAAGTTGTTCTTCTTCAAGCGCTTTCAATACACCCGCCTGATATGCGACACGAACCCCCCCTCCTGCAAGTATCAGTGATCTTTTTGTTTTCACCGAACCGGTTTTTGCAATGATCGAATTATCAGGTGCCATTTATTTTGACCGGAAACCGGTTATTTATTATCAATCCAAAATAAGTATGAAAGTTGAAACAGCTAATGAACTTCATCGGATTTTATTGTGGTGAAATAATATATAAATAATATTCCCGAAATCAGATCAAACAAAGCTACACCTAAAGCCGGTGTTGAAAATATTCCGTTGAGTATTCCCAATCCGACTGCAGCAAACGCCCCGAGCTTTTGCAGAGCGCAGATCATCACGGCGGGGCGGTTCGGTACTGCACTGTAAACCGTAAACAGCATAAGTGCTCCGAACAATGTCATGAACATTCCAATGATAGCAAAGAAATGAGAACCCGCCGGGGAAACATGCGCGCCGGTTAATTTCAATACAAAGAGCGGACTGAACATCTGAACAAGTCCTGAGATTACAGTTGCCAACGATATAATGACTATTATAAGATTTAAATATTTTTTCATCTGAATATTTTTTGATTCAGGACCATTGTTTCTGTCTTGCTTTGGCAAGGAAAAAATACATTGTAATCAGCCACATGATGGTCAGAATTATACCGCGCATGTCATTTAGAAACATCCATTCTTTTAACAGTGACTGCAGAACATTGGGGTCTGATATTCCAGCTTTAAACTGGTTATTTATTCTTTCTATAAAGATCTGCTGTATCAGTACCGGAGCGAGCAACCCGGGTATCCATGCTATCGGAACCCAGCGGAGATTTGTTTTCCATTCCGTTATCAGCATGATGATTATCGCAACTGCCATTATAGGAATTGTAATAAAAAAGAACTTGGTGGCTGTGGTTGTTTGAGGAATAATCGCGTTGTAATAATTATCAACAGTAAGTGTATCGGGATATGAAGGGAACCAGAAGAAGTGTAATGACCAGAATAATCCGATATATAAAGATGCACAAAAGAAAATGTAAGAATTGTTTATGTCAAGCAGGGTTTGTTTAAAATTTGTCATTATGTTTTTTTAATATCATAAAGATTTAGACCTGGAATTTTTTGTAATCGGTAAACTTTGGAGGATCGAGCCAGTCTTCGCTTAAACCCAAATCAAAAACGCTTTCAAATCCCTCCGGCATTTTTTCCGGAGGTTTCTCATAGGTCATAAACCAGCATTCGAAGTGATCGTCTAAGATTCCGTTTGCCATAGGCATGAACATTGTAAAAAACGGATCACTATTGATTTCAAGATCCCTGAGAAACGAGACATTGGGATGGTCACCAATAAATAATCTGG
This sequence comes from uncultured Ignavibacteria bacterium, assembly GCA_963836395.1. Taxonomy (GTDB): domain Bacteria; phylum Bacteroidota; class Ignavibacteria; order Tepidaquicellales; family Tepidaquicellaceae; genus JAGPCH01. The sequence goes on from CAWIJF010000009.1 coordinate 367,076, forward strand.
CTTTTGCCTTTTTAAATAAATTCACGCCGACCTTTGAATCGAAATAGATAGAAGACATCATCAGCATGTTGCGGTACCTGCAGTAATTTTTAGAACCAATCTTTATTTTGAAGCCCGGTGATTTAGGTCTGTCGATTTCTATCCGGAAAGCAAACTGTCCGTCTTTTTCATACTGGCTTGAAACCATTTCATCAGTGACTATGAAATCAAGATTTGCCTTATGCTTTGGCATTCCCCAAATTCCTTTTCCTCCTTTAACGGAGACCTCGGAGCTTACAGGCAGGTCGAGAATATACTGACCGGTGCCGTAGGTTTTCATTAACATCATTGAAAGAATCCTAGGAGCCGGCTTTGCTCCGTGAGTGCAGGCAATTGCGATGCTGTATTCTATGTATTTGCCTATGCTTGTCTCAAGATAATTTACTACAGTGACAACAAGAACAGCCCTGCCGTTTGGCAATCGCAGAGCATGAACTTCATTTCCGGGCAGAAGGGCATTTGCTTTTTCATAATCACACGAAAATCCAGCCATCAATGCAGGCGAGTCCTTTGCATAGATGGGCATTGTATAAGGAATATTATCTACCAGAGCATAGCGTCCTGTATAATTTTTTATCCTGTTTGGAACTGACATAATTAATTGTAATTAAGTTCTTCTATCATTATAGGGAATACATCTTTGTGAGCATTTTTGCCGAAGAAAATATCAAGATGACTGTATCCCTTAAGTATGTGAAGCTTATGAAAACCGGGATTTATTTTATTCAGGTATTCATAAGTATTCACCTGACTCTCCGGTTTGAAACATAAATTTTTTTCTCCGCCAAAGAGAACCACTCGCGCATCGGTTTTAAGCTCAGATGTATAACTCTTTGGAAGATTTTTTTCATCTTTGAAAGAAACCAATCCGTGACTTGCAACACATTTTTTCATATGATCAAAGAAACTTACCGGAACTTCAGCGAACTGATCCTGAATCCACTGCTTTGTAGTATCGTTGATGTTTTCCAGAAGCCAGAGAGCGGGAAAACCTGAACCGTAAGTAAAGCTTACAAACTTACCGACCAATGTATCATTTTCCGGGTGAAATATCTGCACCATGAGTCTTAATGTTTTTGATTTAATATCCGGAGCATTCAATCCCCATTGCGGATTCAGGTAGTCAAAAAAAAGTTTAATGACAGGCAACATAATTCTCAGCTTGAAACCGGAAAATGACGGAACGACAGGATGAAGAGAAACGGCATTGCTTAATATTACTTTTACTTCAGGCACAAGACCGAGCACTGCAGAGATCATAAAGCTCGTGCTTCCCTGACAATGAATAATAGCTTTTATTTCCTTTGAACCCGTCTTCTCGACGACTTTTTTTACTGCGGCAGGATGATCATTAATAGCCACCTGGTCAAGGTCCCATTGATTCGGCTCGAATTCTATGCTGCCCCGCCAGTTTTCCAGCCAGACATCATACCCGTCTTCTGCAAGGGCTGATATAATATTTTTTTCTGTTGGGGGATTAAAAATATTTGCGCTGACACCTGCGCCGTGAACTAACAATACAGGTCCTTTAGAAACGCGAGAGCCATTTATTAAATGCTTCAGATTTAATTTGACTCCGTCATTTGATGTGAATTCTATAGTCTCAAACTTATTTTGCATTCTATACAGATTAAAATTAATCTTTAGAAATATAAAAAATGAAGCTTCACTATATCCTATACAATATAAGAATTATCATTGAATATAAAATGCAACTTATAGAGGTATTGGTAATTTAGGAAACTACAACAGAAATAGTTTATGCAAATTTCATTTACTTGCATCGGGATCGATCTGCCATATTCCAAAAATATTTCCGTCAGGGTCGGTAAAATAAGCAAGGAGCCCAACGGTTGGTATTGAGAATTTAGGAACTACTATTTTCCCTCCGGCTTTTTCGATCCTGGAAATGTATTCATCTAAGTTTTCAACCCGGATGGAGTTTACAACCGGCTGCTTTGGATCTTTCTTCTTCATTATGCCGCCGTTTATTCCCGGAGATTTTTCATCTCCTGATATTGCCGACCAGTATTCTGCATTACCGAATTTCTTAAAACTCCATCCGAAGACCTCTTTGTAGAAATCCATGGAAGTCTGAGGATTGTCACTGGGAATCTCAAAATAAACTACTCTGTTGTTCATGATTTATTTTTTTATGCTTATAAAAAGATTTTCCTTAACATAAAAATTTTAATTGAAATATAATAGGAATGGAAACGTGTTGTTAAGATTATAAATTTAAATGGGTTTGAAAAACAAAACGGTCACTCCTTAACAGGAATGACCGTCTGTCTAAAAGGTAAAAGTTTATATTATTTTTTGGAATCTGTTTTTATAAAAGTATTTGGAGACTCATTATTTTCCGGAATGGTATTCTCTCCGGATTCCTTTTCCATACCTTGTTTATTGTTAACATCTGATGCTTCAATCTTCTCTTCGGAATTATTTTCCATATTGTTTTGATTTTTTTGTTCTGGGATTATTTTTTTCCTGTGATACTTCTTCACTTTCTTCCGGGTTATTTTCTGAAGAACCTTTACCCGTATTCCCTGTATTACTTTCGTTTCTTAATTCATTTATTCTTTCGATATAATAATTGCTGTTTCTTTCAATCTTATTATCATAGTTGATCTTTTCTGATCCTTCATTTCCTTTTTCGATTTTGTTTTCCTTTGGTTCATCATTTCTTTTTTCAGTTTTGGTTTCCCTGGTTCTTTCAGTTTTCTTTTCGGGTTTGCTTTCAGGAGCTCGTTCATTTTGCTTTGTCTCCGGTGTTTGCCCGGTGTTATTATCTTTAGTACCGGGACTGACAGGTACGGTATTCTTCACCGGTTCGGTTTTAGTATTTGAATCTTCTTTAACGGCTTTCTTCGAATCAACATCAGCAGGAACCGGCTTTGAAACATTCTCTTTGACCGGCTCGGTGCCCGTTTCCTTTTTCGCAGAATTATTGTTTACTTCCGCGAATTGTTTTGTAAACGGATTAATTATATCAATCTTTACCGGCAATATCTTCTGTTTGGTTTCCTTCGAAATGTCATTTACATCCGGTCCCGTGTATTTAAACTTAACTGCTCCGGGATCCACATACGTTGCGATTTTTACTTTATCCGAGTTTTTTAATATATCGGGATTTTTTTCCGGTTTGATGATGGTAGTTATATCGATCTTTTTTGTAAAGTCTTTCTTATTGACAAACTCCCAGTTCTTAGGATAATATGTGTAGAGGTGATTTCTGTAAACCCTGTTATGATAAGTCCAGAATATCCGGGGACACGTTGGATACCATCCCACATAATTATTGTGGCATCTCCAGTTAACCCAGTTTACAGCCCACGCTCTTCCCGGGATCCATACCCATCCGTACATATAACTCCAGAACCATCTGCCGTAATTATACTGACACCAACCCCAATTATAATTAGATACCCAGGTCCATCCGTAATTGCAAAATGTCCATCTCCCGTTAGTGTATGGATTCCAGGATGGTGTGGCACAATAAGGTCTCCATACATAAATTACTTCGCCGTTTTCCGGATAATAGGAATCGAGATTCTCTCCTGTTTCTGCAGTGACTTCACGGATGAATTGTGCTTTGGATGCTGTTATCCATTCTCCGTCTTCTGATAGATTTTCGTAAAGCTTTTTATACATTTCGTTTGAATCGAGAAGGTTTTCTCCGTAATCGATGCTGTCTATAATAGGTGAGGTAGAATCCGGCAGTAAGCTGTTATCATGACTTTCATTTTGGTTGTCCTGTGCGCTTGTAAGAAAACTCAGAACCAAAAAAAATAAAACTGAAGATAGCAGGTATAAATAAGTTTTTTTAGCCAACATGATTTTCTCCTGATTTTGTTGTTTGAATGAATTTTAATACAATAAAATAATAAATATGTTCCGCATTGATTTAAGTCTGAAACAAATTGTAACATAATTAAGACCGCCGATATTTTTTCGTATTGTTTTTTGACCGGAAGTATCGTGGAGTTACGCTGCAGCAATTCCGCACTGGCTTTATTTATTGACGCTATATCTATGATCTTTCATTTATCGGAGCCGGGAAAAATATTTCATCGGGTAAGCTTCAACAGAGTCCTTGTTCCGGTTATTTTCTTTGAGATAATTCTTGATCAGGCAAGTTGAAAGCTGCATTACTAATGACGAGTCTGCTTCCTCAATGGATTTTGTTTTAACAGGCTGGAAGTCCAATAATTTCTGTAAAGATCGATCAGATCTCTCACATGCGGTCAAAGGTATTGTAGTCAAAGTCTTCGTTCCGATCGATGAACCGTGAATAATATTTTTCCTTTAGCGTAAGATCACTTGCTGACAAACGGGAATCCGGCAGCGTATCCAGTACAGAAAGTATGGACTTTACATCTTACTTAATAGCATAATTGAAAATGTTTCCCAAAGCAAATTTATTCTCAGCGGTGTCTGTCATCTGAGCCTGTGTTAATTGAAAGGAGTAAACGAAGAAGAAAAACTGAATATACTTTTCATTGGGCGGGGCAAGGCATTATTAATAAGAAAGTTATCACATTTCATCCAGCAGGTTCCGGAGAAATGATTTTAATTCAATCAGGTCCTCTCTGAGATTTTCATTCTTTGAAATATTATTTTGCTTATCTGATCCGGTTCCGAATAACGTCATTTCATTGTTTCTTACTGAAGATAGTTTTGAGATCTGTTCTTCGCCGGGAAGCTCTTTCTTGATCTCTTCTTCCTGTTCCTTAAGCGAATAATTCTTTATTAGTTTTTTTGCACCTTCGATCGTGTACTTTTCTTCGCGGAGTAATTTTTTTATGTACAGAATCAGCTTAATGTCTCTGTTTGTAAAAATTCTGTTTCCCGAAAGATTTTTTGCTGGTCTGAGATGCTCGAACTCGGTTTCCCAGTAACGTAAAACATACTGCTCTAATTCGGTTATGCGGCTGACCTCGCTAATCGAGTAATAGAGCTTTTTCATAGCAAAATTCTTTTTCATAAAAAACTTTTTTTGTAAAATATATATATACTTTTCTTATTTCAATACAATTGTTAAATATGTTTACTTTAATAAGGTTAAGATTGTGGATTTAAATAGTTAAATGATTTTAGTAAGTTAACTTCAAATTAAAATTAAGATGAAAATGAGAGTTTATTACGGGATAACAAAATTTTTAATGCTGTCCCTTTTCATAACAATAATCAGTTCTTGTTCTGAAAAGCCGGATATGATATTGACGAACGGCAAAATTTATACACTTAATGAAGGCAACACTGTTGTAGAAGCCGTGGCAATTAAAGAAGGAAAGATCCTTGATCTGGGAACCACGGGTGAAATCACTGATAAATATTCATCTGATGAAGAAATTGATCTGGACGGCGCAACTGTGCTGCCGGGATTTATTGATTCTGAAGGTTCAATCATAGAATTCTCAAAAAATTTAAATTACATTAATCTTTCTTTTGTGAAAAGCATTGATGAAATGAAGGCGTTAATAGCTGAAAAAGTCAGGCACTCTAATGAAGGTGAATGGATTGGCGGGTACGGATGGAGTGAATTAAATATACCCGGATCGGACCTTGCAAAACTTGATAAGACCTTTTTAGATAATATCGGAGCAAATTTTCATATCTATATTGTAAATGCTTCACTGAATAGTGTCTTGGTTAATTCAAGAGTCTTAAGGTTCCTTAAGATTGATAATACAACGAAGTCACCTCCCGGAGGTGAGATACAAAAATACGAAGACGGAGAGCCTACCGGGTTCTTGTTTGACGAAGCAGTTAATATCGTTAAGGATAACATCCCAACTATGATGAAGCCGGAGATGATGATTCAGATTACCAAAGGCTTGAATGAGATTGTAAAATACGGGATCACGGAAGTTCACGACCGGACGGTTGGGAAGGAAGGTCTGGCAATATTCCGGCAGCTTATTGACAGCAATAGGTTTCCAATCAGAGTATATGCAATTTTATCCGGTGAAGACTTAAGCATGGTAGATTCCCAGTTAATTGCGGGCGCTGAAATAAATTATAAGAATAAGCTGACCATAAGAGCTATTTCTCTTGACTATGACGGATTGTTTGAATTACAAGATGCTTCTATGAATGATGAATATAAGGCAGATCCTAAAAGGAAAATTCCTTATGCTACAGTTTCCGATATCGAGAAGACTTATGCAAAAGCAATATCCAAAAATTTTCAGTTCTGCATTAAGGCAGTAGGGGACCGGGCGGTTGATTCTTCGCTTATTGTTATTGAGAAAGTAATTAAAGAAAAAAAGCCTGTTGATCAGAGAACAGTTCTGGAATATTGTGAATTTGTAAGCCCGAAGGACTTAAGTAAAATAGGCGAGTTAAAGATAATTCCGAGCATACGTCCGGATATCTGCATGAATGATCTGCAGATAGTTTCACAGATGATCAATCCTGAAAATGCCAAAAAGCTTGGACTCTGGAATTCACTTTTGAATTCTTCCGGGATGATCACAACAGGTTCGGATTTTCCGTTTCATCAAATAAACCCGTTTATTCAGATATATTACCTGACCACGCGGCAATTAACCGATACGGTTTTATCAACGATTGCCAACCCCGACCAAAAATTAACTTTGCTGGAAGCAGTCAAGTCCTACACAGTATGGCCCGCGTATGCTTCATTTGAAGAAGACATTAAAGGCAGTATTGAAAAAGGAAAATTTGCAGATATGATTGTAATTTCAAATGATATTTTCAATTCCGACAGCAAGTCTTTGTTGAACACGAAAGTCCTTAAGACCATTATAGGCGGCAAAGTGGTTTATAACAGTGCAATTGATCCGAAAAAATTTTAATGACAAATTTAATTCAGAAAGCAGAGCCGGTTTCCATTCTTGAGATCATAAATTACTCTGCAGGACTATTGAAAGAAAAAAATATAAAGGATGCAAGGTTGAATGTTGAGCTCATGCTTTGTGAGGTTTTAGGCTGTACAAGAACAGATCTTTATCTTGATTTTGACAAGCCTTTGACAATAGACGAGACGAGGATCTTCAGGGAAATGTTTGTCAGAAGATTAAGACAAGAGCCGCTGCAATATATTTTGGGGAAGACTTCGTTCTATGGAATGGAGTTTTTGGTAAACAGGAACGTTTTGATCCCGCGACAGGAAACCGAGCTTCTTGTTGAAAAAGTTTTGACAGATATTAAAAACAGTAACAGAAAAAAAATTTCCGTATTCGAGATCGGTACAGGTTCAGGATGTATTTCAATAGCGCTTGCAAAGAATCTGGAAGCGCTTGATCTGGAATATCGGATATTCTCTATCGATAAGTCAAAAGACGCAATCGAAATTGCCAGCCGGAATTTGAAGCTGAATAATTTAACAGAAGATAGAATCAAGTTTTATGAAAAAGATGTGTTTGAGATTGAAGCATTGAGGAGGAGTTTTGATTACATTAGTTTCCAATCCTCCCTATATATCACTTGATGAATACAAAAAACTGGACGCTGAGATTAAGGATTATGAACCCGAATTTGCATTAACGGATTATGAGGACGGCTTAAAATTTTATGAAAGAGTTATCCTGATTTCTTCCCGGGAAAATTTTTGCGGAAAGGTATTTTTCGAAACAGGATTTGGTCAAAAGAAAAAATGGAATGCTTCTTAGAAAAACAAGATCTTAATTACAGTTTTTACCGGGATTATAGCGGAACAGACAGAATTTTGGAAATCAGAAAATGAAAACCGTTATACAAAGGGTCTCGGAAGCGAGCGTTGTAATTGACGGGGAAATACATAGTAAAATAGGAAAAGGCATTTTAGTTTTACTCGGGATTTTCAAAGGTGATAGTGATGAAGATGCAAAAGTTCTGGCAAGAAAGGTCATAGATTTGAGAATTTTCCCTGATGAAAACTATAAGATGAATTAAGCCTTAAGGATATTGATGGAGAGGTGCTTGTAATATCACAGTTTACGCTTTGCTCGGATAACGATAAAAGCGGTAACCGGCCAAGTTTTGTACCGGCTGAAAATCCTGAACGTGCTAACGTCGTTTATGAGTTTTTGATTTCAGAAATGAAAAACTATTATAAACCGGACAAAATCAAGTCGGGTGTATTTGCCGCAAAGATGGATGTAAAGCTGACTAACGAAGGACCTGTAACAATAATATTAGAAAGGAATAGTAATGAAAAATAAGATCTATATCATCGGTGCCGGTAAAGTAGGTTCTGCTTTCGCATTTGAACTGAAAGACAAAGGGTACCGGATACAATTCTTGACAGACAGAAATTCAGAGGATCTGAAAATAATTTCTTCATCGATAAATCCGTTATCATTTTCCGCCGGAATTGAAAAGGAATTTATCGCGGGTTCTGATATTATCATAATATGTGTGCAGGACAGGTATCTGCGGGGAGTGATAGATAAAATCGGCAGTCTGAATGCCGGCATATCAGACAAAATATTTTATGCATACATCGGGCTCGGATTCTACGGCGTATTTCCTCAGGAAATATTTAACGATAAAAATTTGGTTTCTTTTCATCCAATTCAGACTTTCGACAAAGTAAGTTTTAAGAATAACACTTTACTGAAAAATATTTATTTCGGAATTGAGGGAGGCAGTGAAGGAAAAAACATTGCTAGTGCAGATCGTAAAAGATCTTGATTCAAAGTATATTGAAATACCAAAAGATAAAAAACATCTGTATCACTCTGCTTGTGTCATTGCATCAAACTTCATGATAACGTTGTTAAACATTTCATCAGAAATTATCGGGAACATCGGAATTGAAAAAAACAAAACATTTGAAATATTTAAGCCGATAATAGACAATACCCTAAGAAATATATCGGAGCATGGATTAACAGATTCTTTGACGGGTCCGTTTGAAAGAAATGATCTTGAAACAATATCTAATCATCTCAGTTCTATCAACAAAGAATTACCATCGCTTTTACCTTTTTATACATTGCTTGGAATGGAAACTGTTAAAATTGCATTTAAAAAAGAAAGTTTGAATTTAAAGAATGTCATATCTATCTTAGACCTGATGAATGAATATATTATTAAGGAAGCCGGTATTGAAAATAAAAGAATTAATTGATTGTTTATAAGATAATTTTATACAATATTTTTTACTTATTTTAGAGTGCATGACAATCAGAAATTTATTTTTAATATTGTGTATCTTCGTATTGCCTTCCGTTTCTTTTTCCCAAATACTGCCGGATCTGCATTTAAACGGAAATAATTTCAAGTATGATCTTCAATCGGATAAGCTGTTTAAAGATACCGTTAAAAATGTGCCGGGTAAAAATAAAGTTGAAAAGCTGAATTTCGGTGGGTTGTTCATTGCTCCAAATATGGGAGTGTCGTTTCCGTTAGGCGTTTACGGAGATTTTGCAATCTCCGGCTTTCTTTATGGCGTTAAGTTTGAGCTGGCTTACAGCAGGCTCTATCCTTTTGTATTTGGATTTGTTTACGAACACCAGAATAATCCCGCTAGTCCCGAATTTATAAACTCAAGATTTCTTAACTCCTTCAATACAAAAATTGTGTCTCTCGGAGGAAGCCTTGACATAATTCTAAACAAGTTTATCAGATCCAATTTTACTACCCCGATCTTGTCAGTTGAAATCAAATATGCGACGGTTTCACGCGAATACAGCCCGACCGTCGATCTTCCTGACATTGCTCTTGATGACAACCTGCTGACATATTCAGCCGGAATGGGTTTCACGGTTTACGTTTTCGATCTTAGCGGAAAGTTTACTTTTGCAGATAAATATTCGAGCATGATTTTTCAGATGAAATTTCATTTCCCGGTATTCAATTTTTAAAACTTCCTTTCCTTCCATTTTATTTTTGTATTGAACATAAAACTTAACGGAAGTGTCAGCCCGTAAAATGCAAAATAGAAAATGAAAAGCGGGTAGTATTTGTACAACTTTCTTATTTCAAATACTCTGAATGTATTTGAAAGTAATATCAGTTCGGAAATTGCTTTTATGAATTATTAAGAGTATATAGATCTTATAATTCAGGAATAACAATCCGAACACTAAAAGAATATTAACCGAATATAATTCGATTCCCAAAATGTATCCCAGAAAATTTATGCCGATGCCTCCTCTGAACCATCTCCTTTTCTGACTGAATAATTCAGATAAGTTTCTGCATGGTAAAGTTCTTACGAGACACTTTTTGTCAACAGGAAATCTGATCTCATATTCACTATGTCTGTCGATTTGCCTCATGAGAGCGAGGTCTTCAGTTACTGAAAATCCGATAGCTTCATAGCCTCCGGTCTTTTGATATGCACTCTTTGAAAATGAAAGATTATTCCCCAGACAGCTTAAGATCATTTTCAAACCGGCACTGGAAGAAGCAAGGCTCAGCAGGTACATCCAGTCAATACACTGAAGCTTTGCAAATATGGAATTTTCATATTCGATAATTGTGAAACCGCAAACCATTGCAGTATTTTCTCCAAAGTATGAAAGAGTTTCCTCAATCCAGTCAGGAGGAACTTCACAATCCGCATCCGTGGTGAGAATTATGTCTCCGGAACAAATCTCTATAGCTGTATCTATAGCATTTGTTTTTCCTTTGAGATTAGCCGAACTGCTTTTTCTTGAGCTGATAACTTTGAATTCGGGATAGTCCTTTGTTGAGTCTATCATAAGCTCAAGTGTCTTATCTGTTGAATTGTCATTCACAAGAATTATTTCAGTTAATTCTTTGGGATAATGTTGCTTTGACAAAGATCTGATACACCTTACGATATTCTGCTCTTCGTTTCGGCCGGCAACTATTACAGATACCTTAAGCCGGCTGGAATTTGATTTCTTTTTTAATGAGAGGGATTTACGGAAGCCGGTATAAAGGAACAAATGCGTGAGGAAATACAATACCGTTATTGAAATGAAATATAATTCTATCGCCAAAATTAAGAAGGTGATTATCTTAATGTAAGATAACCACCCTGTAAATAAAAAAATATTTTAAAATAATTATTTGACTACAGCAATCTTAATAACCTGTGATTCCGAGCTGCCGTCAATCTCAGCTTCTATGACTCCGTAGTAAATGCCGCTTTGTACCCCGGAAACATCCCATCTGACCTCATTATCTGATTTTGAATAAGCTGTTGCAGGCAATGTGGTAACCAGTTCACCTGACAGGTCAAGTATCTTTACGGTAACGCTTGAAGCATTTCCGTTTAAAAAATATCTAATGAAAGTTGAATTGTCATAAACAGGATTCGGCCAGTTATATACCAAATCCGGAGGAAGCTTGCCTGATATGCTCACAGGGACATTGCCCGAAATGAAATTATTATTGGAGAGGTACTTGTCTTTAAGATAATTTTTCCACAGGACTTTGCTGTCGTTGTAAACACTATTGGTTTTAAAACCATATAAATATCCATCCCCGCAGACGACGGCTATGCCAAGCGTATCATTCAGATTTGCAAGCGCAGGAGTGGATGTGGTGTTGGGACCAACCTTAACGGGAAAACCGCCGACAACTTTTCCGTTGACACCGTAAGCATACATATCACCGTTGTCAGCTACAAAAATCAAATCATATACATTATCATTATTAACATCTGCAACGGAAATTCCGGAGGTAATATCTTCATTAAAGTCAGCAGGAAAATTTTCAAGTAAAATACCATTTCCATTTAGGGCATAGACTTTATCATCTCCGACAAAAATAATTTCCTGCCTGCCGTCGTTGTTTACATCTGCAAGAACCGGTGAGGATTTAATTTCTGCTATACTATAATTCAAATTCAGCTGTGTTCCGTTTAACAAAAATTTATTATTGTTATTTACAATTAAGATATCTGTGGAAGTAGGAGATGTTATATTCCCTACAACTAAATATTTGTAGGCATTTGTGATATAAGTAAATGTATCCTGAGGCATCCCGGAGAATTGGTTTATTGGGACTGCAGCCGAAGAATCGACAACAAACTCATTTGGAGCCGGATTATATTTATAGATTTTTCCGTCAGCTCTTCCAACATACACGAAATCAGTTCCGCCGATAGATAAGGGAGGTGTGCTCGGACTGCTTGAAAAATTAAATTGAGTTCCGGCAAATGAGCTATCCAAAAACTCAATTGCGTTGTTCTGTAAGCTCACAATATATTTTATATTTGCCATTTCAAATGATGCCGGAATATATTTCCCGGATGAATTACTTATTATACCTCCGGGGAGGATATCACTTCCGTTACTATTATATCCGTAAATCTGGATATTGGAATTTGTAAATATTTCTTCACTTTCATCGCCGGTGAAATCAAAAGCGATTGCCTGTGAATTCCCGCTGGTATCAATACCTACGAATTTCGGGAAACTGCTGATCGGACTAAGCTGTGTGCCGCCGACAGAAACATTAAAGGTCATTAGCGTATCGATCCCGCTGAAGCCGGTAATAAGTATGTTATTGTTTGCCAGAGAATAGCTTAAAGAATTCGGGATCGAAGTCGGGGTAAATTCATTTTTATAAATTGAGGAAGGAACCTCATGATATCCGTTGAACCAGTAATCCACCGGAGTTCCGTCACCCGTAACCGGACCGAAAAAAGTATTGTAAGTTACGCCGATTTCCTGCGCTCCCTTTGCTTCTTCAAGGTCTACCCCTTTATGATTGATATCGTTGTTGATCGTGTTTGAAGATATTCTGGCATTAATCACATTTTCATCGATATGCCATACTAAAATTCCTCCTCGATAATTATTTTCAGCATTGATCAACCCGGGAAGACTCCAGTCAAAAGTTTCTACATCCGTAACATTTCCATCCAGCAGATACAGGCTTGTTTGACCGGAAGAATAGTAAAAACCATTTGCCAAGTCCTGGGGGTAGTTATTTACATAATTAGAATCCCTGTTGTGACTGTAAATTGTCTGACCGTTATTTTCCGGGTCTCTGTTTTTATTCTCGATCAAAAAATATTCCTGAGTGCTGATTAATACTTTATATATTGTTGAATCCCGCTGAATACTTTTAGAGCTTGTCGGAATGTTAAATGTTTTTGAGCCGGACGAAACAACAACGGGATCCACCCAACCAAGATAGGTCTTTTCCCATGCAGACGGCTCAGGCGGGAATATTCCGTTATAGCTGAAGATCGATTGTCCGTCCATCAGTCCGAATCTTCCGATTGCAGTTTTCCCTGAAGAAGTATTGAACAGATCGGGCAAGCCGAGATAACTTCCAAAACTTGCTGCAAGAATTCCGTTCATTCCCAATTCAAGTAAATAATTACCCCCGGAAAGCTGCAATTCTCTTAATTCGGTTGAAGGAATGATCAAAGAATTGTCAATGTAAACGCCATCGCTTGTAAGAAATCCGTTATAACTGCTTCCGTAAAATTCCTGCAGATTCTTTAACCCCAGATATACTGAGGGAATATCATACGGGGTCGGATCGAAACCGTATATTGAAGAAAGATCAACATCTCTTCCGACACCTGCGTGAAATATTACAAACGCGGTCTTCGATAAATCATAATTAGTGAAATTTATAAAGCTGTCAGCCCTGGCCCATGAGTCCTGAAATAAATTACCTAATTTAATGTTCGATTCATTTCTCTGGGGTGAATATGCCTGCATTTTATTCGGAAGATTTATTACCTGTCCGAACAAATCATAAGTCATATTCAATTTGCCTTTGGAAGATTTGTAAAAATAGTTTTGAAGAAATTTCAGGTGATCTGCAAAATAAGAACTGTCATAAGGCGGGGAATCAATGACCGTATCCTTTCCTGTGGAAGGATCATAATATTTATCGGACAGATCAAATAAACCATTCCCGCTTGTTAGCGGGTCACTATCTTCCTGAAACTGAACCAATATAGCAACCACTTTAAAAGAATCTGTTCCTGCCGAGAAGGATTGTGGTTTCGATTCCCTGTTTTGCTGACCGAATTTAATTGGGTGAGACAGTGAGTAATCAAAGCGATTCTCCTGAGAATACAGCAAACCGGTTGATAGCCAAAGAACAAGTACCAGGAATAAATTTTTTTTAAAAGACATTAATAATTTATATATAAAAACCATAGCTCATATTAACAAGCCATGGTAAATATTTTTTGAGTATAATCGATTTGAATGCTTAAAAGGTTACCAAAAGCCCGAATCTCAACGTATTAGCCAACGGGTGATTTTCTTCTATGGTACTTATGTAGCTGAAATCAAATCCATACAAACTGTAACGAAGTCCTGCACCGAGGGTATAAAACTTTCTGTTACCATTTGACGGATCTTCATAAAAGTATCCGGCTCTTAATGCAATCAATTTATTGTACCAGTATTCTGCGCCAATCGATGTTTGAAATGACTTTGCAATTCCGCTTATGCCGCCCTTCCATGAAGTAAAAATCGCCTCGTAAAACGGATCAACGGATCCCGCAGTTACTACATTTCCCGATGAATCAATCACTGCCAGCTCTCTGTTAACGAGTAACTTTGCAAAATCCACTTCCAGTGTTAATGAATTGAATTCCGTTTTAACAACTTCATATGCCAAACCGATTCTGAACTGAGTGGGCAATGGATCCGCCTGGTCAGCATCGACATATGAAATCTTAGGACCCATGTTTGAAAGATCTAATCCGGTCGAAAATCTGTTAGCCAAAAATTTTGGACCTTTGAACGGCCTGTACATAGCTGATAAATCAAAACTTGCGGATATACCAGTTCCGGTTCCTTTTTCATTGCCAACTGTAAAATCATTCGGAGATAATCTGCTGTAGATAAAACGTCCTGTGATACCCCCCGCGAAATCGCTGCCGAGATCAGTTGCATAAGCAACAGCAAAAGCCATTTCATAAGCTTTATAATTTCTGGATGGATCTGCATTACCAAACTCATCAGTTACAATTACTTCGCCGATGTTCAAATAAGTTAAGCTGGCCCCAAGCGTCCCGTTGATACTCTTAACATAGGTCCTGGCGGCGAGATAATCATAAAAAAGATCGCCGATGTTCAGACCGGCAAGCCACGGTGAGTGTGTAAAGTTAACCTCTGTCCCTTTTTTTTGATATGCCAGCCCTGAAGGATTCCAGAACATTGCTGTTGCATCATCGGCAATTGCCGTTCCTGCTTCTCCCATCCCTCCGAATCTGGAATTTGGTCCGATCAATAAGAAAGGAACTCCAGTGGAGACTGCGGTTTGTGAATAAAGTTTATTGCCGTCGAAGACAAATAAACTGAGTACTATTAAACTTACGCAAAAAAATGCGCCTGCTTTTCTTAACATTAAAGGATTTTCCTCCATCCTGATTTATTTTAACTTGGCTAACTTTCCTGTTGTTGTCCTGGAAAAATTGCCGTCGTCTGTTTGAATTATTACTTTATAAATATAGGTTCCGTTGGCAATTGAATCGCCATCCGAATCCAAACCGTCCCAATCTACATTCACGAACTTATCTGTAATATTGGTTTTATTCAATTCCTTTATTAGTCTTCCGGTGACAGTGTAAATCCTTATCTCTGCCGATAAAGGACTGTCATAATTATGCTGAAATATAAAGCTTGTTTTGTCCTGCATTGGATTCGGATAATTGTAAATATTCTCAAGGGCGAGTTCGTTTGTACCCCTCACATTAAAGTCAACTATTGCGGTGCTGAAATTATTGTAGGTATCCCATGCCTTCAATTCAAGTTTATATTTTCCGTTTTCAAGATTCTGCATCTGATAATCTACCGTTCCGTTTTGATAGCTGGAGTTGCTGGTATAAAATGGTGTAAGGTCGATCTTATTATTTTCATTGTCATTGAGGATAGCTTCGATCTTATGTCCGATGGTCTCAGTCAGATTAATTCCGTTTTCATCTGTAAAGTCTGCTATGAGTCTCGGGTTTTGATTAACCATATCGCCGTTCCTGAAATTTCGGCTGTCGAGATATACATTAATAACCGGTCCTGTTGAATCCGGCGGCGCAGTCGAATCTGTGCCGTTCATTATGAAATTATTTGAAAATCCTAAACCGTCTGATGATAGTATTTTTAAAATATGCTATTAATTTTCCGCGTCCCGGATCAAAGGAAATGTCTCTCGGTACAACAAATTGAGTTGTCCATATTCCGTTAACGATGTCTGATTTTCCAATATAGATCTTTCCTCCGGGAAGCCTGTAATTAAAGTAATAACCGTATTCAAT
The DNA here is from genome assembly GCA_963836395.1 of uncultured Ignavibacteria bacterium. Classification (GTDB taxonomy): domain Bacteria; phylum Bacteroidota; class Ignavibacteria; order Tepidaquicellales; family Tepidaquicellaceae; genus JAGPCH01. The sequence continues at coordinate 383,277 of CAWIJF010000009.1, forward strand.
AGTTGTAATATTCTTATCCACATCGAGCACGCTTAAATCCAGCTTTCCGTTATAGTCAGACCAAAAAGAAGAATCTGTTCTTAAAATAGAACCGTAAATATTTACCCTTTGCAGGGCTTTCATTTCAAAAAGCTGTGTTCCGGGCGTGCTGTTAATGCTGTCGATCCGGGTCAGATACTGTGGTATGGCAAGTCTTATGGTTGGATCACTTAATAAAGTAAACTTTAAATCGTTGTCATAAAAAAGCGATTGCTTAACATTAAACATTGCTTTACCCATTCTTACATGAAGACCTGCGGAGTCGTATGCAAAAATATTATCATAAAGTTTGTTATTAAAAATTTCATTCGGAGCGCTGTAAACCGGCCTTACAGAAGCGATTATTCCTATGGCTCCTTTATCTTTACTGTTAACAAGCTCTTCGGCTGCGCTTAAATTGTACGGATCGTCCCATCTTGCAAGGTCGCAACTTGCGATCGTAACAAATGGGTATTTGCATTTGTTGTTCAGCTGGGGAATTGTCACTTGTCTTTCAAAAATGTGTTCGTGAGCCCAAAGATCAGTGCTCCCGTGACCTGTGTAGTTTATGATCAATTTTCCCTCGTTCCAGCCTTTGATAATATCAGCATTTGCTCCGGGTTTTCTTCTTCCCTGCGGTGTAAATTCTGCAGGATAACTGGCAATATAAATCTTGTTTTTTTTCAGGTATGCAGGTGAATGTAATTCAGCCAGGCGTTCGCATTGGTCCGTGTGCAGGCTGCCTTCTCCTCCGTTAGGCTGTTCAGTCGTCCATCCGTCGTCCGCCACATATAAGGCTTCATTTTTCCATTTATCAAAATTTGCGGGATCTTCATAACAAATGATTTTATCAACCACTGTGTTTGCCTCATCCGCGGAATTAACGCACAGTCTGCCGGAAGCAAAATCAACCACTGCAATTCCCTGGGGCTCCGCATAATTTTCATTTATTTCAGTTAGATAATCATCGCTGCAATAGCTGTCAACGTCGTTGGCAAAATCTGAATTCTTTTGTATCGGCAAGATCCAGTTCTTAACTCCGTTGCTGTATAGATTATAAATATTTTTATAGTCATAGCTTCCGTCGCCAAAAAATAAAACATAAGTTGGTCTTTCCTGCCAGTTGTTATATGCATACTTAAGGAAATTTCGCATTGCTATGGGGTCAGGAAGTCCTCCTGAAAATTCATTATATATTTTCTCAACATCTACTATAGCGGTCTTAATATAATTTGCTCCGGATCTTTCTCTTTGCGCCTTAAGCCTGTTGGCTGCGGTCATGAATTCTGCCGGAGAAATAATTATGAAGCTTGCTCCGCTTTCAAGTTCGCCTTTTAAATTTTGATTAGGTACTCTCGATGAAATGGATACAGGAGTTCTGAAATTGTTACCTCCGACAGCATAATACCGAAGTGGATTTCCTCCGGTCAGATTTGCCTGGAATCTTACCGTCCCGTTCGAATAAGAGATCGGATTAATAATGTTTACATTGTCCTGACTCGTTACGTCAAATATTTTAATGTCCGATGAACTTAAGTTGTTTATCTGATATTCAACAGTTGCATTTGTGTCAGGCGAATTGAACCCCAACACGTTATTTTCCGCTGAAAAATATCTGTCATAAAGTACTTCATAATAATCATAGTAACCAGCAACGTTTGGTGAGTTCGCGTTTTGAGACGGAAGAGAGGCTTTAAAATTTATGCTTGTTCTGCCGGGAAGTAAAGCGTACTTCACTCCAAGCGGATTGTCATTAATATATACAAGGTTAATATGTGAATATCCGGATAGCTGGTAAACAAATTGATTTTTCAAAAAATTTGAGTTTAGATCTTCGAGTCTCCAGGTTTCGCCAAAAGCAGATGCATTACCGAACCTGAATCTGAAATTAACCTCACTTCCGTCTACGTAGCCGTTAAGCTCTTTATTGAAGGTATAGCTGTCATTAATCCCGATTCTCTGGCTTACCCACAAATTTCCGGTCGAACCGAGATTGTTGATTTCCGGTTCATCAAAAAACATGTCTTTGAATTTTTGCAGCGGCGCAATACCCGATACATTAGGAGAATTCAGCTCTCCCATTCTCATCCCGCTGCTTCCGCCATAAGTAATCCAATAATAATTTGACTTACTGAAATGGTTAATTTTGTGAACATAGGTTTTATTTAGTGTGTCATAGGTCCATTCATTCGGGCTTCTTCCGTAAAACAATATGTAATCCCCGTCATTGAACTGTCCGTCATTCTCGCCGAATACAAATATTCTGTTTTCAACAGGGTCCTGCGGTGCGCTAATGGAATTATTAAAAGGGAGCTGTGCTCCTCCGTTTCCGTAAATTTTAATTGTCCTCGGGTCTAAGTTTCCTGTATTAATACCGGCATTTTGAAGATAATTTTTGTCCAATTTGTAAATTCCGGTTTCTTTGATTTCAATTTTATAAAAGTCCCCTGACGCAAGGACACTATTCCCGATTGGAAGGTCTGACTGGGAATTGAATTCTCTTGTCGACCAGTTTGCGGATATATCCGAATTAATGGCTGAATTATAAAACAGCGAAAGCTCTTCTTTATTAAGTGACTTGCTTGAGTAAACCGGAGGTCCTCCGTATACAATTCTGACTCTTATGTAATCATATTTTCTTACTGTAGAAGTTGCCGGATTATACAGGACAGGAAAAATATTCAGATATCCGAAATATTTATTTCTCGCTGCGCCAGCTATATTGATTGAGGCAACATCTCCCGGAAAAAAAATGTTTTTGCTATAAATCTTATCATTTCGTTCATACCCAGCAACAATGCTTTCCTTTTTCTTTCCTTCTTTGTAAACAGGCACCGGTTTTATTTCAACATTGTATAATTCTTCGGATTTGGTATCGATAATTTCAACTCTGTTATTTTGCATTACAGGGAAATATACCGGAAAGGATCTTACCTTTAAATCGGGGCTACCGTAATCGGTTACATTCGTTATTGAATTTAAAAAATCAAAGTCATCAAGGTAAGATGGATAGAATTCCAATTCTATAAAGGATTCAGTGGAGTTAATAATTTTGTAATCAGGAGCTTCTTTCTCTTTGCTATTTGAATTTATTTTTTGAGAGAATGCAGGAATGTTACTCAGTAAGATCGTAAATACTAATGTTAAATTAAAAAGCATTAACTTTTTAACTAAAATTATTTTATTTGACATCATAATTATTATTAATAAATCAGCTTGAATAAATTAGGTATCACAAATAACAGTTTAATCCCAAAAAAATTACAAATTTAAAATAGTTTTGAAAAATCTTTCTTAATAAGAAACCATTTCCTAAAGACATATTAGAATCTTTAAAAAATGGTTTTTAAAATATATGAATAACACATAGAGTTAAATAAGTTTTTATCGATAAATTAATAACAACTCCCTATATATTATTCTCCGTAATTTTGATTTTTAGTTTTGCAAATATATTGTTAGTAATTTCTAATGTCAATGCTCATTAGAATAAGCTCAAACACCCGACTTTCTCTTTGTTAATCCCATTTTCTCGATTACATCGAGATGGTTAAGAGCATTTTTTGCAGCTTCCTGTTCAGCTTGCTTTTTGGATTTTCCTTTGCCGATTCCGAGACTTCGCTTGTTCACAAAGACCTCTACTGTAAAAAGCTTATTATGTTCCGGTCCCTCTTCTTTTATTACTCCGTATTCCGGAATGAAATCAGTGTGAGCCTGGACATATTCCAAAAACTTGCTCTTATGGTTTTCATCAAACTGATTGAGCCATTTGATATCAAGCTTCTTAAAAATTTCTTCATTCAAAAATTCTTTTGCAGCATCATATCCAGAGTCCATAAATACTGCGCCAATCAAGGCTTCATAAGCGTCAGATAAAATAGTATCATATCCGTCATCAATGGACTTCTTGGCAGTATAAGATGCCAGAAGGTAATCCTTTAGATTTATATTTTTTGCCCGCTCCGCGAGGAATTTTTTGTTTACAAGTATAGACCTGAATTTTGTAAGATCACCTTCTTCATTTAAAGGGAAGTTCTTAAACAAATATTCCGCTACAACAAGATCCAGAATTGCATCTCCGAGAAACTCCAGTCTCTCGTTTGAAATTATTCCAATCTTAATCGGATCACTTTTGATTTTTAAAAACGAACGGTGTGTGAGGGCAGTAATGAAATAACTTCTGTCAATAATTTTATAGTGGATTGCTTTTTGAAAACTATCAAAGTCAATTTGATAAACCGCACTTAATAAAAATTCGTCCTGGGGCTTTCGCTCCTTGTAAAATGGTATTAATCTCCGTAATCTTTTTTTAAATAAATCGAGCATAAATTTTTGCAGCTTACTGATATAAGTTTAGTCTGAATATTCCTTAAAAACTATTGCCGTGTTATGACCTCCAAATCCTGAGTTTTCAGACAAAACTGTTTTCACATTTTTTTTCATCGAGGTGTTTACTACATAATTCAAATCACATTCCGGGTCTTTTTCTTCGTAGTTAATTGTAGGTGGGATTATCCCGTCACGTAAAGTGAGTATTGATGCAATTGCTTCTATTGCTCCTGCGGCTCCGAGCAAGTGTCCTATCATTGATTTTATCGAATGTACCGGAATATCATACGCTCTCTTTCCGAAAACATTTTTTATTGCAAGAGTTTCATTCTTGTCGTTGTAATAAGTGGATGTGCCGTGCGCATTTATTACGTCAATATCATTGATCGTTAAATTTGAATTTTGAATTGCCAGCTTAATCGCTCTTCCAACTCCTTCGCCCTCGGGCGCCGGTTCGGTAATATGATATGCATCTGCCGTAATCCCAAATCCGGTAATCTCAGCGTAAATTTTTGCTCCGCGTGCCATTGCAAATTCGAGTTCTTCTAAAATCAGTGTTGCTCCTCCTTCTCCCATGACAAATCCGTCACGGTTCTTTTCAAATGGTCTGGAAGCTTTTGCCGGTGCGTCATTTCTTGTGGATAAAGCTTTCATTGCATTGAATCCGCCTACTCCCATGGGACAAATAACTGCTTCTGAGCCACCGGTAACCATAACATCAGCATCTCCGCGTTCAATTAACATGACCGAATCTGCAATAGAATGTGCAGAAGTGGTGCATGCGGAAATCGTTGCATAGTTTGGTCCTTTTAACCCATACTGCATTGAAATTCTTCCCGCCGCTATATCTGCTATAAGCATCGGTATAAAAAATGGACTGATTCTGTCAGGGTTTCCGTCTCTTTTAAACAGATTATTCTGCTGATTATTGTAAGTCCACATTCCTCCGATTCCTGAACCGTAAACTACGCCCGCTCTTTCCAGATTAATTTTTTCTAAATTTAATCCTGAATCTTTCATTGCTTCTGCTGATGCTGCTAATGCGTATTGTGTAAAAGGATCGACTCTCTGAGAAAGTTTTCTATCCATAAAATTTAACGGATCAAAACCTTTAAGTTCGGCAGCGAACTTTGTGTTGAAATTTGTTGTGTCAAAATATGTTATGTAATCTACACCGTTTTGACCGGCAACCAGATTAGTCCAAAAATCAGATACATTCAGTCCAATAGGGCTTACGACTCCGAGACCAGTTACAACGACTCTTCTTCTCTTCATTATAATAAATCGAATTTGATAAGATTATTTTGCAGCGACTTTTTCTGAAATGTATTTTACGGCATCACCGACTTTTTGGATCTTTTCGGCATCTTCATCGGGAATCTTTATGTCAAATTCTTCCTCAAACTTCATTACAAGTTCAACAGTGTCAAGGGAATCTGCACCCAGATCGTTTATGAATGATGCATCTGTAGTTACCTTTGATTCCTCCACACCCAATTTATCTACTACTGCCTGCTTTACTTTTGACTCTATTTCTGGATTTGTCATTTAAAGTCTCTCCTTAATAAAATTTTTAATAAAATTTTTTAAAATTGTAAGTCTTTAATATAGTTAAATCTAAAAATCTTTTAAAGTAAATTTAACATCCGGCCCGAAAATCATTTGTTAGACAGGCTATTTCATTTAAGGCTGTCAATCTTAAGATCTAACATATTTCGTAAACTGTCCAGCTGGTTCTGAAATCTTTTTAGCTTTAACTCTCTAAGATCAAGCTCATGTTCTTTGTTCAGGACTTCAGTTTCCTTTGTCTGCATTGTCGTTTCAAACTTTGTTTTGTTCCAGTATCCCAGATCTTCGAAATATCCTTTGAAAAGAAAATTATGTTTTAGAGCTTCCATGTTCTGATAAAAACTGAATGAGCCCAGTTCAAGATTTGCAGTGGTCTGGTCTGCATTTACCATTATATCCTTAATGTTATTTGCAAAGACCGTATCGGTCAAAAGTGTTCCGACAAGACTTTCACTTGAATTGATTTTACTTGTAATGTCTTTAACATTTTCAACGATCAATTCAACACTGCCCTTTAAATTCAGGATATCATCAGTAACAAGTTCTATTGCATCCGATGCCTGCGAAAGGATATTGTTAATTTTACTTGAAGAACCCGAGAAGCTCTGCATTAAAGAATCAAGATTGTTAAATATATCACTGTTGTTGACAAGTTTGCCAAGCGTGCCTTCACCGCTGTTTACCTTATTCGAAATATCCGCTAAATCCTTTACAATAATCACTGGCTTCTTTTGTTGATTCATTCAGATTATTGAGTATATCACTGAAAGATACCGGCTGTATCGAATGAATTGAATCTCCGCTCTCAATCGAAGGTGAATCCGGACTACCCGGACTTATTACTAAGACTTTATTTCCTACAAGTCCGTCTGAGTTGATGGTTGCCTCAGAATTCTTTTTGACAAATTTTTGAACGTCTTTGATAATACTCATATTAACCTTCACCTTATCAGAGCCAATGATTTCCATTGATTCTACTGTTCCGACATTTATCCCTGCAAATTGAATCGAACTGCCCTGTGTTAGTCCGCTGACATTTCCAAATATAGAATAAATGCTAAATGTTTTGGTAAACAGATTTTCCTGGCTTCCGATGTAAAATAAAGCGAATAAAAATAATGAGAGCCCGGCTACTATAAAAATTCCGAGTTTAATATATTTAGATTTTTTTTTATCCATTTTTTCTTCTTAAATTTTTATTTTATCAGTAGTAATTAATTTCATTATTTATAGTAGAGAATAAAATTTTAAGAAAATTCAAAAAATCCTTTTACAAATTCATCTTCTGATTTCTCAAGTTCATCATAAGTTCCTTCGGCAGCAAACTCACCGTTTTTCAAAACAACAATCCTGTTTGAAACCAATTTCGCACATGCCATATCATGAGTAACTATCAAAGAGGAAACGTTATACTTTTTTTGCATATCAAGAATTAATCGCTTATTTCATTTGATGTAAAAGGATCTAACCCGTAGTAGGTTCGTCATACAAAATTATTTCCGGTTCAAGCATGAATGTTCTTGCGAGTCCTATTCTCTTTTTCATTCCGCCGGAAAGCTCGGACGGTACTTTATCAATTGCATTTTCGAGTCCTACATTTTTCAATTGTTCCTCCACTTTGGGAGTGAGATCCTCTTTCTTATAATTCGCTTGTCGTATAACGGGGAACTCTAAATTCTGTCTTACTGTCATCGAATCATACAAAGCTCCGCTTTGAAACAAAAAACCAATTTTAATTCTGAGTTTATTTTCTTCAGATTCGGGAAGATTCAAAAATTCTTTTCCGAACACCTCAATATTCCCCGAGTCCGGAATGAGAAGTCCGATGATGCATTCTAATATCACAGATTTACCTGTTCCGGATCTTCCCAGTATGACTACTGTTTCGCCTTTCTTTAAATTCAAGATTTACATTGTTAAGAACATTAAGCTTGCCGAATGATTTTTTTAAATCAGTGATTTTCAAAATAGGATTGTTATCTTCATCCTGATTTTGTTTTACGGAATTTTCATTCACATCGTTTTCAGGTCGTTCATGGCTATCTGAACTTTTTTTAATTTCGGAATCAGATTTATTATTTGAGTCTTTCATCATATTAAAAAATTAACGTAATTATCTGAACCATCACCATATCGATCAAAATCACAAGCAAAGAAGATATTACAACTGCTGTATTTGCAGCAATGCCTACGCTCTCCGTTCCTCTGTCCGCATTATAGCCTTCATAACATCCGACAACACCAATACTGAATCCAAAGACAAATGTCTTGAATGTTGCGGGTAGCAGCTGATTCAGATCAATATTTGAAAATGAATTCATAAGAAATAATTTCAGACTCATCGAATTTGTACAGGTTAAGAGCTATAAATCCTCCGAGTAAAGACATGAAGTCGGAAAGTATTACCAGTATGGGAAGCATAAAGTTGCTGCAGTGACACTTGTGACGACCAGGTATTTAAACGGATTGCATCCCGAGACTTCCATAGCATCTATCTGTTCCGTAACTTTCATTGAACCGAGTTCAGCTCCGATTCCTGAGCCAATCTTTCCTGCAAAAATCAAGTGAAGTAATGACAGGTCCAATTTCAAGAATAACAGCCAGTGCAACCATTGACGGAACCAAGTGAAGAAGCGCCGAATTTTTGTAAAGTCGGAATGGATTGCAATGAAAGAGTAAATCCGATTATGATCCCGGTAATGGCAACAAGCGGCAAAGACTTATATCCGATAGCATACATCTGGTTGACCGTTTCATTGAATTCATACGGCGGCTTGAACACTTCCTTTGATGTTTCTCACTGCAAAAAATGTAAGTCCGGAAACCTTCAAAAAGAATTCTTCCAATTGATTTCGGAAGCTTTAGCTTTGATATGAATTTGTTTTTGGAATTGTCTTTGAACTTGTGAAATTATCCATTTTTTTTTAATTTTTAATTACAAATTACTATTATCTATAACTATTGAACATTAACTATTAATCATTGATAATTGATAATTGATAATTGAAATTCTCATCAGTACTTTCTTCTAATTTTCAAATCTATAAACGGATTAGCAATACCAATTATTATTCCCGCCGAAAAATCAAGAATATCCGAACCGTCCGGAACATAAGTAAACCTTGCTTTCACACTTGGATAAATTAATATTTTATCATTTCGTATTGAATATCCATAAGAAGTCTCACCAAAGTAACCCGAATTTGTAAAATTGGTAAAGTAACCTGCGCCAAGAGAAATCACAGGTGTTCCCTGAAGAATATGTGATGGCTTCAGACCTGTCTTTAAGAGTATATCATGTTCATAACCTGCAAATATGCGGTTCTTCAGATCGTTGACAAATATATAAGAATATTCGAGAGACAGCCTGTTCTGTCCGAAATATCCGAATCCCACTGAAACTTCCTTTGTCATTCCAAATGCAATCTTGTCATTCTCAAGTCAACACAACAGGATTAAATAAATATAGAAAACTTGCGACTCCGATTGATATCGGAAGTGTGAATTTGCCGTTTCTGTTTTATCTTTGTGGATTTAATTTTAGTTATATCCGGATAGGGAATTGAAGTCTTGTGAAAAGATTATCTGTTTGAAAGAATCAAATATGACAGGTAAAATAAATCTTTTCATTCACAATTTTATTAATTAGAATTTCCGTTAATCTTTTTCCAATTCATAATGAAGAAGAGAAGTTCATCTGACTTTTAATTTTTAATGTAACAGCTTACAAAACTTGGAAAATTTTCGTTACTTTTTATAATTCAAATAGTTCTAACGATTGATGATTTATTAAAATTAGTTAATTCAAAATCAACATTAAATCTCTTTCCGTATTTATCTGTAAAGGATTCTTGAGCTTCTTGTCTTGTGACAAAAAACTTTTTCATTCTTCCATCAACTTCCCTATTGAATTATAATATGCTTCTTCTTTCTCATCAAAGGCAAATCAATATCAAGATTTATTTTTAATCTGTTGCCTTTTGTTTCTCCGATTTGTAGAATGTCTATCCCGAAACTATTTGCAATATCAGATATTTCTTTAAGCTTAATTTGTTCGGCAGAAACAATTATACTGCTTTGTGTTTCTGCAAACAATTGAAAATCTTTTCTGTCTTTATATTCAAAATTCACTTCGCACCCGATTTCATTTTCTCGGTTCATTACACAGCATTCTGCAAGTGCAACTGCTAATCCTCCGTCGGAAATATCGTGAGCTGAATTTATCAAGATCCATGTTTATTAATTTCAAAATTAAATTCCTGTAATCTTTTTTCATATTCAAATCAATATCCGGTGCATCGCCGGAGCTATGTTGTGAATTGTATTTAAGTATTCACTTCCGCCGATTTGGAATTTGGAATTTCGAATTTGGATTTATCATTTCCGATCTCACGATCTGACCTATTGACGATTTGACTATTCCGCTGTCGCGCACCAATTACCGATTACTAAAATAACATCTCCTTCACGCTTAAAATGACTTGTCATGATTTTATTCACATCTTCAATAAGTCCAAGCATTCCGATCACCGGAGTTGGATAAACTGCATAATCTTTTGATTGATTATAAAAACTTACATTACCTCCTGTCACCGGTGTTTCAAGAACTCTGCAGGCATCTCCGATTCCTCTGACTGCTTCTGAGAATTGATAATAGACTTCCGGATTATAAGGATTTCCAAAATTAAGACAGTTCGTAATTGCAAGCGGCTTCGCTCCGGTGCAGACTACATTTCTTGCACTTTCGCATACGGCTATCATTCCTCCTTTATATGGATTGAGATAGACATATCTTCCGTTGCAGTCAACTTTCATTGACAATGCTTTATTTGTTCCTTTCAATCTTATGACCGAAGCATCACCACCGGGAAGTATCACAGTATTCGTTCTGACCTGCGTGTCGTATTGTTCATAACCCAGTTCTTATTTGTAATATTAGGTGAAGCTAAAAGTTTTAATAAAACATCATTTAAATTTGCAGGTTCAGGCAGATCATGGAAATCATTCTTATCATATGAATCATGGTTTACAGCGGGCTTTTTAATTTCCCTTTTATAAACCGGAGCACCGCCGCCGAGTACAAGGTCATATGCCGGAACATCCGCTTCAAGTTTTCCTTTATAAAAAACTTTGACTTTACTTTCTTCAATTACTTTCCGATCTCAACACAATTCAAATCCCATTTTTCAAAAATATCTTTTGCAATTTGCTCTTTGCCTTTTTTGATTACAACCAGCATTCTCTCCTGTGATTCAGAAAGCATGATCTCGTAGGCGACATATTTTCATCACGAAGCGGAACATTGTCCAGATTTATTTCCATACCGCAATTTCCTTTTGCGCTCATTTCAGTTGTTGAACAGGTGATTCCTGCTGCGCCCATATCCTGAATCCCGACAACAACACCTGCTCTGTATAACTTCAAGAGTTGCTTCGAGTAAAAGTTTTTCAGTAAAGGGATCGCCGACCTGTACATTCGGTCTCTTTGATTCGGACTCTTCGGAAATTTCTTCAGATGCAAAAGTTGCTCCATGTATCCCGTCTTTACCTGTTGAAGAGCCGACAATGAAAACGGGATTTCCAATTCCGCTTGCAGTTGCAGTAGCAGTTTCATTATGCTTAACTATTCCGACTGCCATTGCATTTACAAGAGGATTATCCTGATAACATTCTTCAAAATAAACTTCACCGCTCATAGTCGGTACTCCAAAACAATTTCCGTAATCGCCAATTCCTTTGACGACATTCTTAAAAAGAAACTTTGATCTTCTAGCTTTCTCCAATTCCCATTAAAACGGTTGACAGAGGGGTTTCCTCTTTGCAAATCTAGATCGTGAGCTTCGAATTCACCATTGAAACGGTTTCACCATACTTATCTTTCCAAATCTAAGCGAATTCAGTGCGGCTACCGGTCTTGCTCCCATCGTAAATATATCTCGCAAAATTCCTCCTACTCCTGTCGCCGCGCCCTGATACGGCTCAACCGCCGAAGGATGATTATGCGATTCAATTTTAAAAGCAACAGCAAGTCCGTCACCTATATCAACAAGTCCTGCATTTTCTTCTCCCGCTCCGACAAGCAATCTTCCTCCGCTTCTCGGAAGCTTTTTTAATTCTAAGTATAGAATTTTTATATGAGCAGTGTTCGCTCCACATGACAGAGAATATTCCGAGTTCAGTGTAAGTTGGAATTCGTCCGAGTATTTTCAGAATGCGTTCATATTCTTCTTCGAGAAGACCGAATTGTTTTGCGAGGTGTAAGTTTACTTCAGGTTCGTGCATTAAATAAATTTATCGGTAAGTTAAAAATTTAAAAAGAGATTTGTAATAGAATTAAAGAGTATGACTCGGGTAAGTTTTCAGGGATTTCAAAAATTCCCGTTCTTTAAATCCCGCAAATCTAAAATCAAAAATCTAAGATCATAAATCATATAGGGAAGACTCCCTATGTAATTAAACACGAATCCCTATTTGCTCTTCACATATTGATAATTAATTTCGCAAAGAAAAAAAATAAACAAAAGTTCTTAGACGTAAATAAAAAAAATGAACAATACTTTTTTAAAAATAAATCAGGAAGGATTAAGAAAATGAAAAAGGTAAGAGGTTATACAGTTTCAGTATTGATGGTGAGTCTTTGTCTGCTTATCGCATGCAGCAACCCGAGTTCACCTGAAACTTCAATGGAAACCGAAAACACAAGTTCAAATTTGCAAAGAAATTTCGAATACGAAACATTCGAATCTGAATTTACTTTGGAACCCGGTGACACAATTAATTTGAACTATGACAATACTCATTTGATTCTGATAAAGTCATACTCAATTTCAAATTGTCAAATTAACAAAAAGGATTTGCATATAAGAACATCCAATCAGGTTGGAAATAATTCATTACCATGCCATTGGAAAGAGCATGGTAGTTTTGCTTTTGAAGATTTGTCAGTAATAAACATCAGCCGGCAGACAAAAAATATCAAAGTCTATTTATCCGGCTATACCTTAATACAATAAAAACACGACGAAAAATTTGTCATAGAGTGCGGGAGTAATAACTTCGCAGTATTTGAAATAGTTGTAAAAAATCTGACTTCCGGTTATGTGGATTTGGACTTGACGCTGACTGGTTAAAGAAGATTAGTCATGCCTATACAGCATTCAAATTAAATTAAAACCCGCTAAATTGATGTAAGCAGATATCTAAGCGGAATATATTTTTGTAAATAACACAAGCTCAATTAAACAATATGTTGATAATTAATTTCGAAAAGAAAAAAAATTAACAAAAGTTCTGCAACTGAAAAGATACTGTAATTTATATTTGAAGATCTGTCAACAAAAGAATCCAGGTTTTCAGAAAAATCAATTTTCATCAGTTTACAATGCGTCACATTAAATAATTTAAAACAAAAGGAGAATCAAAAATGAAAACAGCAAAACTCTACATTCTATTTGCTCTGTTTATTTATGCAAATTTATTCTTAGCTAAAATCTCTTATTCACAATGGGAGATTACTGGTACTGCACCAAATATAGGAGCATTCCCTACGGTGTCCGTTGTTAACCAAAACACTGCATGGATAGGAGGCGGAACTTCAGGAAATTCTGTTTTATATAGAACTACAAACGGTGGAATTAACTGGAGTTCTATTCCAACTACAGGTATTCAGTTTGAAATATATGCCCTTTGGGCTATTGATGCAAACGTGGCTTTTGTTGGAAACAGCGGCTCAATAAATGGCGGCAGAGGGAATGCAAAATTTTATAAAACAACAAATGCCGGAAATAATTGGACGCTAATTGACTCTACAGGAGGAACCGCCGGTTTCTTTAACGGTATTGTATTCTCAAAAACTATGCCTTCCTTTGGAATTGCAATGAGTGATTGCCCAAATGGTGCGGGACAACCTTTTTATGTCTCTAAAACTACTGATGGGGGAAATACATGGTTAGCAACTCATCCCCCGGGAATTCCTCCTGTAACTGGCGGAACAGCTAACTCTGTCTTTGTAATTGATAATTTGTTTTATGGATGGGGATGTTTTGGCTCTGCACCTCCGGCAGTAATTCTTACAACAGACGGAGGTATTACATTCAACAGAAGGAATTCATCTCTTTCGAGTGTTTTAGCTACACCTGGAGCTGCCTTTAAGGATGACAAATTAACAGGTATTGTAGCTACAAATTCATCAATCCAGGAAATTTCGAGAACGACAAACGGAGGACTAAACTGGGTTACAATTAGTGTAAGTCCTGACGCTATGGGACGCAAAGTTTTAAACTGGATCTCCGGAACAAATACTTGCTTCTTAAATGCAACTGCCGGTGGAATTAAGAAAAGTACTGACGGAGGAATTAAATGGAGTTCAATGACAACATCCGGAATTGTAGGAGTAAGGAATATGGGATTCAGCAGAGTCGGAACAAATCTTTACGGTTATGCCATTACAAATGATGAGCAAGTTTTAAAATTAACAGAAATGATAATTGGAGTAACTTCAATAAATGGTATTGTTCCTTCAGGATATACTCTTGGACAGAATTATCCGAATCCATTTAATCCTGTTACGAATATGGAATTTGGGATTATAAAATTAGGATTTGTTTCTTTGAAAGTTTATGATGTTCTTGGGAAGGAAGTTGCTACTTTGGTCAATGAAAGACTTTCTCCGGGAACATATAAATATGATTTTGACGGAAGCAATTTTTCGAGCGGGGTTTATTTTTATAAATTAGAAGCGGATGGATTTGCAGATACGAAGAAGATGTTTTTGGTGAAGTGACGGTATTGAGTATTTGGTAATAGGTATTAGGTATTTTGTCTGAACTTGAATTGAACGAATTAAAGAATTACTTGAATTTGGTTTAGCTCGATAATTAATTCTGTGAATTATATAAATTCCGGGGAATTCGGGTTCAGACATTACATTGATGTTTTTAAAATTAAAACTGAAGACAAAAAGGAAAAATTAATAAATCGAAGCCACTAAAAGCGGTCTGAAACTTTATAATCGAATTGAATGACAATTCTAAACTTGAATATAAAAATTAATCCATATAATTTTACTCAATCAAAAAATCTGCAAATGCAGAGCGAAAAGGAAAAACATTATGAAAAGAATCTTAACACTTCTTTCACTGATATTTCATTTTGCAGGCAATGCTCACACTCAGCAGGATTTACCTTTTGAAAGTTTATCAGGTGTCCGGATATACGGCAAAAGATTTTTTGCTCATTGTCAGTCCCCAAATCCAAAATATTTTACAAAAGGGTTTTTGAGTAATCAGGGGAATCATACTCAATTCGGACCGGGAAATTCTGCTAATTACGGCGCAATGGAATTTGATAACACCGGAAAGCTATACTGCATAAATGCAACAGTAGCAAATTCACCACTGCAGACATTAGACACTACAACCGGTATTATAACAACGTTAGGTTCAATTACCGGATTAACTGCAACAAACGAGTATATCTGGACTTTAGCGCTAAACCCGCTGAATAATAAAATGTATATTACAACTATTGATGGAGTTCTGGTTCGTTACAAACTTTACACACTGGATTTATCCAACAGGGAAGCGACATACATAGGATATGGTGATTTCATCATTACAGATATTGCAATAAACAATTCGGGTCTGTGTATAGGAACCATAGGTGCAGGTCTTATCATTAGTGTAAATCTGACAGACGGCACTAACAAAATAATCGGAGATCAGGGATATAACTCCGATGGACACAGACAAGGTCTGTGCTTTGACAGGGAAACAGATTCATTATGGTTGTCAGGCTGGAACAGTGATTTAAACAGAGGCGAGCTGAGAACTGTAAACTTAATGACAGGGAATACAACACTTGTTTCTCCGTTCAATCCTGAAGTCGGAAGAGTGGTTGGATTATCAATACCTTTTAAAGGCACAGTCGGAATTCACAACATTTCTGCAGAGGTCCCCGATGGATATAAATTAAAACAAAATTATCCAAACCCTTTTAATCCTGTTACGACTGTGGAGTTTGGGATTTCGAACTCAGGATTTGTTTCATTGAAAGTATATGATGTGCTGGGGAAGGAAGTTGCTACATTGGTCAACTCTAAGCTGTCACCGGGAACATATAAATATGATTTTAACGGAAGTAATTTATCGAGCGGGGTTTATTTTTATCGATTAGAGTCAGAAGGGTTTGTTGAAACGAAGAGATGGTTTTGATGAAGTGATAAAATTTGTCTGAACTCGAATTAAATTGTTTTATATCTGATTCTAGTGAATTCTTTAAATTCAGAGGATTCGGGTTCAGACAATTGTCAGATGCTATTAAGAAAAAAATTGTAAGTAAAAAAATCATTAACAGGTGCTTTAATAATTTATCAAAGACAAATGTGAAAATATTCTATTTGCTATTCTTAATATTTGTTTCAACCAGCAGTCTGAATTCACAATCGGTCAACTCTCTCACAAATGAACCTCTGAAGAGATTACCTGTTGAGGAGATAAAATTCGAAAAAGTATCAACTGAACCCCAACAATTGACAGGCGCCGTTCGCGATATTATTCAGGATAGTTATGGGTTTATGTGGTTTGGAACCACTGAAGGACTTATCAGATATGACGGATTTAATTTTAAAAAATATAAAAACGATTTAAATGATGTTTACAGTATTCCTGACAATTATGTTTATGTTCTATTTGAAGATAGTGAAAATACTCTCTGGACCGGAACGCAATCCGGTGACATTTCCAGATATGACCGGGACAATGACAGATTTATTACTGTAAGCAATAAAGAATCAATTCCTTCAAATGCAAATGCCCGGGCTTTTCTTGAAGATAAAAATGGAAACTTACTGATCGGATTTAACAGAGCCGGAATTAAATTATACAATAAAAAAGAAAATACTTTCACGGATTATATCGAACCAAAAAAGAAATTTGATATTTTATTTCCTTTCAATGTAGTTTCCTGCATGTTGTTTCTTGACGAGAACAGATTGCTTTTTGGAGGAAGTGATGGACTTGGCATATATGATAAAGGCAATAAAACATTAGTTAAATTCGCACATGATTCTCTTAACAGTAAGAGTTTATCCTCTAACAGAGTCAACTGTATGTTCAAAGACAGCCGCGGCAGAATATTTATAGGGACTGAAAAGGGGCTGAACATTTTTAACATCAACGATCACTCATTCAATTGTTACAAAATCAGGGCATTGGATTCATCGATACTTTTGAATAACTACATACTTGGTATTTGTGAAGATAAGAACAATGAGATATGGGTTGGTGCAAAAAATCTGAACAAATTTAATGACGACGGGAGCTTTTACAGCTATGAATATGATGTTTATGACCCTGGCAGTATTTTTCAACATGAGATTTACCCGTATGTAGACAGATCAAACGTTCTATGGATAGGTTCAAGAGGAGCGATCCACAAATTAGATTGCGGAAGAAAGAAATTTCATACATTGTCAAAAGTATTTTTGAGCCCGGAAAATAATTACGAAGTCACAACAACAGCTATTCATACCGACACAACAGGTTTATTCTGGATAGGTATCAGATTTCGGGATGGAATTTATAAATTCAGAAAAGACAGTCTGGGTTTCTTAAAGCCGGCGGATTATTCTTATATATCTAAAGTACTGGCTTCTTCCACATTGACTGGAATTACCTCCGACAACAAATCTAATTTATGGTTAGCGTATTATTTAGGCGGGTATCTGGTAAAATATCCGCTTGACAAAAGCAGTGTTTCAATTTATGACCTGGCTCCCAAACGAGCTACCGGGATATGTCTGTTAAACAACAGTTTATTTGTTTCATTAGAAAACAGGGGAAATATTTTGAATTTTGATATTGATAAAAATAAATTTATTAGTTTAACCGGTGTATACCCTGCTTTAGAAAATCTTCCTAAAAATAACATTAGTTTTTCTTATATAGATAATAAAAATAATTTATGGATCGGATCAATGTCTGAGGGATTATTTGAATATGAAATCAAAACCGGCATCCTTAATCATTACAGTAATATTAAAGACGATCCTTACAGTATCAGTGGTAACGGGATCCAATCTGTTAAAGAAGACAGTAAGAATAATTTCTGGATCGCAACAGGTTCGGGAGGCATTGACAGATTCGACAAGACAAAAAAACTTTTCATAAGACATGATTTCGGCAACGGCATGAATTCAATTGTTAGTGGAATACAGGAAGACAATAACGGCTTTCTGTGGTTAAGCTCTAGTGACGGTTTATACAAATTCGATCCGGTAAAGGAAACAGCAAGACATTATGATATTACGGACGGGGTATTAAGTTATAACTTTGGTAACAATCAATGTACAAAAGATAGAGATGGAACCTTGTATTTCTGCGGTTCCACACAAGGCATGACTTATTTTAACCCTGATGAAATAAAAGATAATCAATATCTGCCAAATGTTGTCATCACCGGTTTTCAAATTTTTAATCAAACTGTAAATCCATCGCCTGAAAATCCCTTTCTTAAAAAAAATATTACAATCGCAAAAGAGGTAACTTTATCTTACAAAGAAAATGTCTTCTCGTTTGACTTTGCAGCTTTGATCTATAATAATCCTTCAAAAAATGAATATGCATATAGGATGGAAGGTTTCGATAAAGACTGGGTTTACTGCGGGACGAGACGTAATGTAACTTATACCAATTTAGATCCCGGTGATTATACATTCAGAGTTAAAGGTTCGAATAACGACGGTATCTGGAATGAAGAAGGGACTTCGATAAAGGTTATAATTACTCCTCCGTGGTGGCAGACGTGGTGGTTTAAGTCCTGCGGAGTAGCATTGATTTTTTTTACAGTGGGATACGGATTTAAAAAAAGAATTAATAAAATCAAAAAGGAAAAGACTGATCAGGAAGAATTTTCAAGAAGACTGATTGAATCACAGGAAGAAGAGAGGAAAAGAATTGCTTCTGCCCTTCATGATACCATTGCGCATGATATTTTATTGACAAAGGGCAAAGCTTTACTGGCATTAAGAAATCCGGATGATAATGAAAATTTAAAAAGCGCTTTGAATGAAATTTCCGATATGTCTTCCGGAACAATAAACGATGTCCGAGTAATTTCATACAACTTACATCCTCATCAGCTTGAGCGTCTTGGATTTTCCGAAGCAATTGAATCAATTATTAAAAATGTTTCCAAAGCTAGTAATATAAATTTTACTGTTAAAATTGATAATGTAGATGATGTTGTTTCGAAAGAAGCAGAAATTAATTTATACAGAATAATTCAGGAAGGAATAAATAACATCATAAAACATTCAGGAGCGACTGAAGCTGAATTGAAAGTCATACGACTTGAGCAACAGATTATAATTTCTATCTCGGACAATGGAAAAGGATTTGATTCAAATAAAAAGCATGGATTCGGATTGTCGGGAATAGCAGAGAGAGTAAAAATATTAAAAGGAGAATTGAAGATTAAATCAGATGTGAATAAAGAAACGGTGTTGAGGATATCGGTTCCGTTTAGCGCACGGGTATAACCCCACTCCGACCCTCCCCGCATGCGGGGAGGGAGATTTCGTTTAGAGGAGTCAGCATGTTAGATATATTTCAAGAATTTCCCCCTCCGCTTGCGAAAAGGGATTAAGGGGTGGTTATGAAAAATAAAGTATCATAATTCTAAATCATCATGACGGAAAATCAGAAAATCAGAATTATAATCGCCGATGACCATCCTGTTTTCCGGAATGGTTTAAGAAAGTTAATTGAAGAAGACTCTTCAATTAAAGTTATCGGAGAAGCTGAGAACGGGGAAAAAGTATTAGAGATTATAAATGAGCTGAAACCTGAAATTGCAGTTCTCGATATTGATATGCCTAAGATGACAGGTATTCAGGTTTTGAAAAGCCTGACCAAAGCAAAAGTTGAAATCAAAATAATCTTTTTAACTGTATTTGCATCGGAAGATATTTTTAATAAAGCAATGAATCTCGGTATTAGCGGATATTTATTAAAGGATAGCGCGGTAACAGAAATAATTGAATGCATCCATAAAGTTGCAGAAGGCAATTATTACATCAGCCCGTCAGTTTCGGGTTTTCTTGTCAGCAGAAAAGATAAAATGAAGAAACTTGAAAAAGAAAATCCTGCATTGCAGGGACTCACAAAGACAGAGCTCAATGTGCTGAAACTTGTTGCTGACGGAAAGACGAGTAAAGATATAGGGGACGAACTTTTTATCAGTCCAAAAACGGTGGAGAACCACAGAGTAAGCATCAGCCATAAATTGAACTTAAGCGGCTCTAATAGCCTGATCAAGTATGCAATTAAAAACAGACATCTGTTTTGAGCTAAGCGATTGTATATCGAAACTTTACCTCTTCTTCAGAAATCTCATCAGTAGAAAATGAAATCTAAGTTGCCTTTTCTTTATTGACCTTAACAAATACCTGTCTTTTGTATAATACCACTCCAGCTCAAATCCGTTTTCATTTGCAAGTCTTTTATAGACATTAATCATCTTATCAATTCCAATGCTAAATGCATCATCAACATCGTAGAATTTTTTTCTTTGATTGAGTGAAGTTTCATCACGCTTACGGGAATAAATATTCGTTATTATATTTGTAAGTATAAACGATTCATCTTCAAGCAAATTGAATACTCCGGGAAACATGTCAAAGTGTTCACAGTGTCCGTCATAAGTGGGAGTGGGATTATCAATAAACACGAAATTAAATTTATCCTTTGTTTTTTTAAGCTCACTGAAAGAATCAAGAATGCGTATCTTAGCGCCCGGCAAATTTTTTCTGAGATCATTTTCACATTCGGGAAGCAGCTCCCATACTTCCAGACTCTTCACCATAGGGTAGTAGTCTTTCGATGTCTGATCCCCATAGCCGCCGAATACATCAAGCGCCCTCAGGCTTTTAGGGTTGATGTTATGTCTCTTGATCTCGTTGAACACTTTGTAAATTGGAGTCAATCCCATATTTCTCCGTGCTGTATAGCCTGCTTTTTTTAGCTTCCTTATCAGTTCACTCATTTATAATTTCCTGTTCCAATTTTATTTGACTAAAAGAATTTTGTGGATTGCTAAATCAATTTTCAAAACCGGTAAATTTATTATAACCCTTTTCATAAAACAATGTTGTTCCCGCAACTACAAGGATCGGTTTCATCAGGACATTTATAACAGGCAGAATCGTAAGCATAAAAGCCATTCCGCCGAATCCGAATGAAAGCATTTTCTGAGACCCCACAATGCTAAGCTTTTCTCTGAAGCCTTTCATTCTTCGTGTTAAAGGATAATCGAGATAATCCAGAGCATTGTAGAAAAATGAAAATCCGGTTCCTAAAACCAAAGTAATTACACCTCCTATCATCGGGACAAAGTCTATAAGAAGCAATGGGATCATTATTGAAAAATAAAAAAGCAGTTTCTTAAGTTCTGCCACTATACTTATTCCCGCATCTTTTAAAAACGGAAGGTTGTATCCCGACTTTTCACCGAAATGCTTCTCTTCGATCAATCTTGAAATCTTTTCATTAAAAGGTGACGAAATAATTCCCCCGAAAATTATAAAAAGAAAATAGCAAATAACCAAAATCAACAGGAAGGAAATTATTTTAAGAAACGATTGTATGAGGTCAATCATAATATTTCTGGAATCATCATTATCAATAATTTCATCTGACTTTCCTGTTATCCACCTGTAAGTATAAAAAAAAATTGCCCCGTAAATAATCATATTGATTATCATCGGGACAATTGAATACGCTATCAGCTTAGGATATTTAAAAAATAATTTTATACATTTAAACGGATAAAAAAATCCATATATAAAATTATTCATAACTGAAATTTACTTTACCGCTTTCTTAATTTTTTCTTTTAAGTCCAGAGCTTCCCATGTAAAGTCTTTATCGTTTCTACCGAAATGTCCGTATGCCGCCGTCTTTTTATAAATTGGTCTTCTTAAATTTAATCTGCTGATTATTCCTTTCGGGGTTAAGTCAATTTCCTTCTTAATTATATCGCCTAATTCTTTATCGGAAATTTTACCCGTGCCGTATGTATTTACATAAATCGAGACCGGCTCTGCCACTCCGATTGCATAAGAAAGTTGGATCAAACACTCATCAGCAAGACCTGCAGCGACTATGTTTTTAGCAATATGCCTTGCAGCATATGCAGCGCTTCTATCGACTTTTGAAGGATCTTTTCCTGAAAATGCACCCCCGCCGTGAGGAGCTTTTCCGCCGTAAGTATCAACGATAATTTTTCTTCCTGTTAAGCCGGTGTCCCCGTGAGGTCCGCCAATTTCAAACATCCCTGTCGGGTTAACATGATATTTTGTTCTCTTGTCTACCAGTTCGGATGGAAGAACTTTCTTAATAAGATTTTCAATTATGTCATCCTTGATTTTCTTTTGAGAGACACCTGCATCATGCTGTGTTGAAACAACTACGGCGTCAATTCTGACAGGTTCGTTTTTATCATTGTATTCAATTGTAACCTGTGATTTTGAGTCAGGTCGCAGATAAGGCATCAGGCCATTTCCTCTTTTTCTTATTGCTGCAAGCTCTTTCACCAATTATGAGCAAGCGTTATTGCAAGCGGCATATATTCCTTTGTTTCTGTATTTGCATATCCGAACATCATTCCCTGATCACCGGCTCCGCCGGTATCCACCCCCCTTGCGATATCAGGAGATTGTTTATTTATCGCCGACATTACATTGATCGAATGATGATCAAACCGGTACTCTCCTTTTGTATAACCGATTTCTTCAACAACCTCCCTTACTAATTTTTGAACATCTACATAATGTGATGTTGTAATTTCACCGCCTACAAGTACCAACCCAGTTGCACAAAATGTTTCGCAGGCTACTCTGGCATTCTTGTCATGTGCCAAAATATCATCTAATACCGCATCAGAAATTTGGTCGCTGACTTTGTCCGGATGTCCTTCGCTTACTGACTCCGAAGTAAAAAAATAAGACATTGAATTAATTCTCCTTTGTTACAGTTAATTTGTTGTTTCATAAAATAGTTATTTGTATTTGATCGTGTTTTAGAAAATTAAATATCTAAGGGTAATAAATTTTTTACACTCAAAATTCTTAGCCCTTAAGTTACATTGTTAAATTAAAACTTAATACTTCAAAATCTGACTATGAATAAAATGATTAAATGAAAACTATGAAAGATATTACAAACTTTATAAACTTTATGAACCTTACAAACTCTCCAAGACTATTTCCGCCACATCTTTCACCTTAACTTCTTCGCTCTTCTCTTTTGCTTTCACACCGTCGGTCAGCATAGTCATACAAAACGGACATGCAGTAGCAATAGTTGTGGCGTCTGTCTTTAAAGCTTCCTCCGTTCTTTCTACATTAACTCTTTTTCCTTCGTGCTCTTCGAGAAACATTCTTCCGCCTCCGGCGCCGCAGCAAAATCCCTTATCCTTGGACCGCGCCATTTCAACCAGATCCAGTCCGGGAACGCTTTCGAGCGACTGTCTCGGCGACTCGTAAATGTGATTGTATCTCCCGAGATAACACGAATCATGAAAAGTAACTTTTTCTTTTTGTTCCTTTTTTGGGATTATCTTTTTTTCTTTTAGTAAATGATCAATATATTCCGTGTGATGTGCAACCTCGAGCTCTATTCCGAATTTATTGTATTCATTTTTTAAAGTGTTCATGCAATGAGGACAAGCAGTTACAACTTTCTTCACTTTGTATTTTTTTAACGTCTCAACATTTTGTTTAATAAAAGTCTCTGCGAGAAATTCATTTCCTAATCTTCTTGCAGGATCACCTGTACATTTTTCTTCACTCCCGAGAACTCCGTATTTTATCCCGGCTTTATTTAAGAGTTCTGCAAATGACTTGGTTACATTTCTGTATCTCTTGTCAAATGCTCCGGCACAGCCTGACCAAAATACTATGTCGAGTTCTTCAGCAGAACCTAAGTTCGATACTTTCTTTAAATGATTTTCTTTCCCTTCCTTTGCAAGCTCATCGCTTAATTCATCGATCCAGTCGTTTCTTTGAGAAGCACCGAATGCCCATGGTGATTCATTATTTTCAAGATTGCGGAAAACAGTATTCATCTCCTGAGGAAATTCAGATTCCATCATTACCAAGATCTCTTCTCATGTCAACAATTGGCGTTATGTGATCAATCATCACGGGACATTCCTGAACACAGGCCATGCAAGTAGTACACGCCCAGAGTTCCTGCGGCGTTATGTAATCATGAACCAAATTTCTTTCCAGCTCCGGTGCATTTTCAACTTTGTCAACAATAAGCGGTCCGACTTCTTCAGTTCGCTTTCGAATCTTAGTAACAATCAGTTTCGGATTTAACAGTTTGCCCGTAATATTAGCCGGACAGACCGAAGTGCATCTTCCGCATTCCGTGCATGTATATCCGTCAAGAATATTTTTCCATGTAAGATCTTCTATGTCTTTTACGCCGTATTGAGTGATCGATTCATCTTCGAAATTAATCGGCTTTAAAACAATTCCCGGGTAAGGAATTTCATAGTTTGAAAAGAAAGTATTGGGAACCGAAGAAAGAACATGAAAATGTTTTGAGTAGGGAAGATAATTTAAAAAAGCCAAAACTATTATTATGTGAGCCCACCAGAAAATCTCATATACAGTCGTTGAGCCTCCTGAAAAAAATCCGGCAATGAAGACTGAAACCGGTCTGTAACCCTGGGATCCGCCGATAAGAATTTTTTCAACGCTCATCCCGAACATCGTTACCATTACAAGTCCGATCATTATAAGAATGAATGTTGCATCCATTCTTGCGGCGCTGTCAACCTGCAGTCGCTTTGGTGTTCCAATATATCTCCTGAACAAAGAAAAAATAACAACAATTAATACCAAAGCCCCGAAGAAATCCTGCAGGAAAGTAAGAACATTGTAAACCGGTCCTAAAAATGCAAAAGAGAAATCCGGAAAAAATCCTTCGATGATGGATTCGAGAACAACAAATAAAAGAACTACAAATCCCCAGTAAATGCTTAGATGAAGAATGCCGGCCAGTCTGCTTCTTAAGAGCTTTGTCTGAAGAAAAGCTATTTCGAAAGTATTCTTTAATCTTTTCGGAATGTCATATAAACGGTTTTCAGGTTTTGCTAGCTTTAAATATGAGAGGAATCTTTTTATTGAATAAACAAAAAAACCGATGGCTGCGATAAATAAAATCCCAAAAATTAAAGGTCTGAGCATTAAGGATGTTTGCTTGTAAAATAATCTATCAAATTACTCAAATAGATTTTAATATTAAAGATAATTGTAATTTCGAACAGCAGATTTGTATTTTGAAAATATGAATATTAAGGAAGTCAAATCTATTGACAGCAGTGATGTCTCAATTTTCGGATAAGAATAAAATAACCGGGAGAATTTTTTCCCCCGGCATTATTCAATTATTAAATCGGTTAACTTTTAACAAATTAACCGAAGACTATTTTATCAGCATCATTTTTTTTACATCACTGAAGTTTCCATTATCTAGCTTATAAAAATAAACTCCGCTTGTAAGATCATACTGCCGGGCATTAAAAGCTACGGAATAATTCCCCTCGAGATAAAATTTATTATTTATTAGACTGGCTACTGTCTTTCCTGTAGCGTCAAAGATCTCTAGAGAAATATTTGATGACTTTCCGATATTAAAATTTATTTTTGTTTCGGGATTAAAGGGATTGGGATAGTTTTGTTTCAGATCAAATGATCTGTCCGTTAGTGAATTGTTATTTGCAACTGAAAGCGGATCTGCAACAAACACCTGAAAATTCGCCGCAAAATTCCAGTTATCATTCTCCGATGTAGTATCATTATTTACAGAATTTCCGTTTGCAAACAGAGTATCAAAAACATTAAAAACCGGAGGAGCTACATATTTAAAGGTAAATTTAAGAGTGTCACCGGTGAACAATTTCGGATACCTGTGTGTGAGTTCAAATCCGGCTCCCGTGAACGGCTCTGCTCTTCTCAAACTCGTATCCAAAACTGAAGTATAAACATTTCCTAAGCTTACAGCAATATCACAACCGCCGGCCATTGCCGGTCCGTTTGAAATGCTTAAAGTATAGATCGCAGTATCGTTTGCATTGACGGAATTCGGACCCGAGATAACAACCGATATGGAATCATTTGGCTTTAGTCCGTGGCAGACACAACCTACAGCTATTCCGTCCTTTTTTGTCAATCCGACTATTCCGTCCCGGAAGGCCATCAAATTTTGATAAACAATAAAAAGAAATGATATAAAGATAATTATATAAAATGTCTTTAATATTTTCATTCTATCAGCAATTAATATTTTAGTTTCGCAAGAAAAGAAAAGGTTTACTGCTTTTCATAAACCCGTCTGTCCTTCGGGTTGTTTTCGGGAGCTATTACCATTTTTTTATCAGTAACTCTTCTGACAATATAAATTTCATCTGTTGTGACAGGATTAGATACTCCTTTACTTGTAGAATTAAATATAAGTTTGTTGCCATCAAGTTTCCATGAATTATAATCAAGTGTTGCCATATTAATTGAAGTCACTTTACCTCCGGATTGAATATCAAAACCCATCTGGTCATTTTTGTTTACCCATTTCCCAAGTAATGAATTTTCATTTATATCAACATCTTTTTGATTTGCCTGATTTTTTTTTGTTGTTTTATTTGATGTGTCAGAATTTGCCGTTTCATTTTGATCCTTACCGCATGCAGAAATAATAAACAAAAGTATTAAAACAAAAAAAACATTTTTCATTTGTATTGAATTTATTAAGTTAAAAAAATATTGGTTAACGTGGATTTTTTCGAATATTGCAAAGATACTCATAATGAATTAATTTATCAATTTATAGATTTTCCTTCCAAAAATTTATTTCTATGAGTCCTTAAGTAAATTTATAAGATAAAATTTTATCTTACATTGAATTAAATTCTTGTATAAGGATTCTTTCAATACGGACTGCATTATAGGCCTCCGGACACAAATAGTTTTTAACCAAAATTAATATTGTATATCATCCTTGAATTCTATAATTTGTTTTAAAATTTTAGTCCAGCGTATATTTGTTTATTTAACTGTCAGTAGTCAGTATGATGATAAGCGAGGCTGTATTTATATTCAAATTTCAAAATCTTAAAATATTAATTTTATGTGGAAATTTATCTTAATTTTTTTATTCAGCTCGTCTTCGATTTTTTCTCAGGATATCCTGATCGGTAAAAAAGATATTACTGTTTTTGAAGACGGTTTCTTTAAAAAACAAACCATTCTTAATCCGCTGCGCTATGAAGGCAGTTCAGGGAGTAATTTATTCCAAAACTCATCGACTCAGACGGTACAGTCCAATACCTTCGTACGTTGGTCATACACGGACCCGGCAGCAATAGGGGATTACTGCCAGTCAAGCGGAAATGGCAGGTATTCTGTTGTTGGCTGGGATTTGAACAACGAGAGAATTTCCCTTTATGGAAATTTGAACTCAACTCCTTTATGGGAATTTATGACTGACCCGGAAGTCTTTTTAAATTTCGTTACAGTCTCCGATACAGGTGGGGTGGTAGGCGTAGCTTCTTATCATAACATTTATTTATTCACTAACATGAATAACATTCCTTTCTTTAATTTTGATTTGACACAATTACCCGATACCGGAATCGCTTCTGCCATGGATATCACAAATGACGGAAGATTTATTGTTGCCAGTGTTTCAAATCAGGATACGAGTACAGTTTATGGCTTTAATTCTTCTTCAAATATTTCGGTGTGGAAATTCATAGTCGTCCCAACGGTAACTGCAGGAGGCGCATCAATTCAGGGAGTAAAAATTTCCGGGAATGATTCTCTGGTGATTGTAAATACCTACGCTGAGTTTTTTGTATTTAAGACTTATACCGGTCAAATGATATTCAGCGGATTGATAAATCCCGCCACACCCAACAGCGGAACGCAGGCAGTCCAGGGAATCAACGGCGATGGCAGCGTTATTGCAACAATTAATTATAACGGTATACTAAGAGTCTATCAGTGGAACGGCACAACATATAATTTGCTGTTCCAAAATCAGGAGCCTCCCGGAATGTTTTATAACTGGTATACTTCTGTAGATGTTACTTATGATGGAAACTACATTGCTGCAGGAACATTGAATTTTATTTCTACGAGTTCTTACGATGGGAAAATAAAAGTATTTAACAGGTCCATGGGGGGAACTCCCTTGTGGCAATATACGGGATGCGGTGATGAGGTAACAGCATTATCATTTTCCGGCAGTGGTAATATTTTAGCGGGCTCATCATGGGGAGAATTTAATAACCAAAGCAATGACCTGTATATATTTAAAACTTTTTCGGGAAATGTTCCTATCTTTACTTTGAATACCCCGGGTTCATTTTTTTATTGCAATACATCAAAAGACGGAAGAACAGTTGTCGTGAGCGGTAAGGCTGTTCATGCAAGACAATTTGGCAGCGGAGGACTATTATACAATATCGATGTTGATACAAATGATATTCCTTCTTCTGTAATTTCAAATTCAAGACCCTCAGAAAGTTACAGGCTTTATCAAAATTATCCCAATCCGTTTAATCCGGTTACTAAAATTCAATACTCACTGCCTGGTTTTGACGGGAAGGCACAACATACAATACTAAGAGTCTATGACCTGACGGGAAAGGAAGTTGCAACACTGGTAAATGAAAGCCAAAGCGCGGGAAGCTATGAGGTTGAATTTAATGCGTCGGGCTTTTCAAGCGGATTGTATTATTATAGAATAGTGAGCGGGGATTTTATTGAGACAAAGAAAATGATTCTGTTGAAGTAAGACGATGAATCATTCTGGCAGGACAGATATCTGATGAAGAAAGTTTTAGCAATAATCGGACCTACAGCCTCGGGTAAGACAAAACTGTCTGTTGAAATTGCGACGCGGTTAAACGGAGAAATAATTTCAGCCGATTCCCGTCAGATCTATAAAAATATTTCGATATCAACCTGCCAGCCTTCAGAAGACGACATTAAAAAAGTAAAACACTATTTTGTCGGAGAATTTGAACTTGAAGAGGAATTCAATGCAGGAGAGTTCGGGAAGAAGGGCCGTATAATTACAGATGAAATTATTTCTCAAAAAAAACTGCCGGTAATTGCCGGCGGAAGCGGTTTGTATATTAGGTCTTTGATTGACGGATTTTTCAATGAGGAAATAAAATCAAAAGAAGTGAGAATGGAACTGTATGAAAAATTGAGACAGAACGGTAAGGAATCGTTGTACAATGAACTAAAGAAAGTGGATGAAAGATCAGCGCGTGAAATGATACCTGAGAACATCAGAAGAGTTGTTCGTGCACTGGAGGTGTATTATGTATCAGGTAAAAAAATTTCGGATTTAAAAAAAGATAACATAGAGGCTGACTTTGAGACTGTGCAAGTTGGTCTCATGTTTGACAGAGAGGAATTGTACAAAAGAATAAATAAAAGGGTTGACGAAATGATTTTGAACGGGTTGCTTGAAGAAGTCAGATCTTTAAAGGAAAAAGGTTATGACCCTGATACACATAACTCGCTTAACTCGGTCGGAATAAAAGAAGTTTTCGGATATTTAAAAAATGAATTTGGATATAATACAATGGTTGAATTGATCAAACGGAACACGAGGAGATATGCCAAAAGACAAATGACATGGTTTGGAAAAGATAAAAGAATCAGCTGGCTGAATGTGAACGAAGACACTGATATGAAAATATTAGCAGACAACACAGTCAAATTGTTTAAAGATTCATGACAAAAGTAATCCTTGAATTTTAGGATGTTAATTTTTGTTAGCAAGCGTAAAGAAATTTTCTAAATTAATCTAATATATATATATAATGACTAAGTTCTTTTCAGCTCTTTTTATTCTCTCGGCATTTTTGGTTACAGATTCATACTCCCAGCTCGAAAATAAAAATATGTATCTGTTGTCTAATGTTAATTCACATTCATCCGAAGGTCTGTACTCGGCGGTTTGGGGATATTCAGCTCCTGACGGGAGGGAGTACGCAATACTCGGTTGTTATGACGGAACTTCTTTTGTAGATATCACAGATCCAAAAAACATTCACCAGGTTGGTTTTTTGCCTTCGACGAATCCTGCCAGCACTTATAATTTGTGGCGGGAAATGAAAACCTATTCACATTATGCATATATAGTTTCGGAAGTATCAAACAGCGGTATTCAGATTGTAGATCTGCAGTATCTTCCCGACTCAATTCACTATGTGAAAAAATTTGTTCCTGCAGGACACATTCAGACGCACTCAATTTCACAAAGCGGGCCTTATCTGTATTTGAACGGCTGCACCGGAAATAATTTCGGTCAGGGGGTTACTGTTTTTGATCTGACCTCAAATCCCGAGACACCGGTAAAGAGAGGTGCATACAACAACGATTATATTCATGACTGCAGAGTGGTTGACACATTAATCTATGCCGCAAATATTTATGTAAGCAAGGTAAGTATTATTTCAGCAAGAAATAAAGACATGCTCACATTTGTAAAATCATTTACTAATCTTCCAAATTCTGGTCCGCATAATACTGCTTTGACAGCTGACAGAAAGTATCTTCTTGTTACGGATGAGATCGGTAACGCACCGAGATTAATGAAAATCTGGAATATAGAAGATCTGAATAACATTACCTATGTGGCTAACTGGCAGCCTACGGGAATTACTTATTCAATTGTCCACAATGTGGAGGTTTATGGAAACTATGCTCTGGTTGCACATTACACAGCCGGTGTAAGATTAGTTGACATTTCAATTCCTTCAATGCCGGGCGAAGTTGCATGGTTTGATACGTATCCGTCAAACGATACTACATCGTATAATGGCTGCTGGGGAGTTTATATGTTCCCATCCGGAAAAATCGCGGCATCGGACAGACAGACAGGCTTATATGTATTAAAAACGAATTTCAATATCAAAGTTATTATGGAGGGATTTTATAATTCCGGATCAAATACTTTAAATCATAAAGATACAGTGCGGGCATACCTGCGCGATATTAATTATCCGTATCCGGTACTGGATTCATCCCTTGCAATTATAGATTCGGTTTCATTCAACGGAAATTTTAAATTTAACTATGCGCCGGCCGGAAAATATTATATTGTTGTAAGACATCGAAACTGTATAGAAACGTGGAGCAAACAAGACGGTGAAGCATATGACCCGGTGGCTTTCGGCTCCTATGATTTTACGGTTTCACAAACCCGGGCTTATGGAAATAATATGACCGGTGTAAGCACTTCTCCTGACAGATATGCAATATACAGCGGAGATTCCAATCAGGATGGAGTGATCGATGTTCAGGACATAGGTATCATTGATAATGGAGTTACTAATTTTGTTGTTGGCTATGTTGCATCGGATATTAACGGGGACAATGTAGTTAACAATCTGGATTTGGCGATAGCAGACAACAATTCATACAATTATATTACAAAGGTTACACCTTAGAATTTTTCAGGCAGTTTTTCACTCTAAGAATTTCTTTTAATCTTAATTTCCATTTGGATTCAACGTCTGTTGAAATTATCCCAGTTGATAAATCATTCTCTTGATTAAAAAAATATTAATAGGGATATTTGCAAAACAAATTTTTCGAAGAGAGACAATTAAGGATTTTCCCAAGAATCATTTTAACTGTCTTTTTGAAATAGATATTTAACGGACTGAATAATTCAGTTCACCTCAAATTAAATATCGGAAACAAAGTCCACTGGCTAATAGTCATACCCCAAGCTTTACTATTTCATAAACCAAATCAACGCCATGAAAATTTTTTTCATGTTAATTTTTTTCTTTTGTGTCATTTCCAATTTCAAAAATTCACCTGCGCAAATAAAACTAAAAGAGGGGTTTGAAGATACTCAGTTCCCACCTGCCGGCTGGACTCAGATCAATGTTCAGTCTGCAGCAGGCAACTGGATAAGCTCAAGAAGAACTCCTGAGCTCGGAACAGGATGTGTAGTTTCAAACTTCTCTCAGACAATTTCAAATAACTTCCTTGTTACAAAGAGTTTTATTCCTTCAGCAGGTGATTCACTTGTATTTTCATTCCGTCAAACATTCTGGAATGTGTACAAAGATACCTTTAATGTTTATATTTCAAACACGGATTCTTTAGCATCAGGTATGACAACACTCCTGGCACATTTTCATGACGGGTATAATTATCCTTCTCCGGTGGGTTACGGTAATTATGCAATAGATCTCAGCGCCTTTGCGGGGCAGAAGATCTGGATAGGTTTTCAGCACATAGATATCAACGGGGACAATATCCGGCTGGATAACGTCAGAGTGGGTGTGCCTTTGCTCAACGAAGTGGGAGTTGTTCAGAATATTTCTCCGGCTACAGGACTATCAGCCTGTCCGCTTGCCAGTATAGTTCCTGCTGCAGTAATAAAAAACTTTGGGGAATTGAATCAGACATCTCCGTTCAGCATTACTTACAGAATATCCGGTCCTGTAACTTATGAAAGCATCAGGTACGATACTTTATGTTCAGGAAATTCAAAGACAATTTATTTTGATTCTTTAAGCATGGGTGAAACCGGAATTTACGGTGTGAAGATCTTTGTGAGTGTTGCAGGAGACCAGAATCATAATAATGATACTTTGACCGGCTCATTCAGTGTTTATGAATCGAACTTCGGCGGCGGTCTGAACATGAACGGGGGATATTACTTTTCAAATTCTTCTGATTGTGCAAATGATGCTCCCTCACAGCCAGCTTTTTGCTGGAAAGATACTTCTGGAAGTACCGGTCTGATTTTAAACGGTGCTGAAATATCCGGTGGTTTATTAAACGGGGATATTGATAATGGTTATTTCAGTCTTGGGAATATATTACCTGCCGGGCTTAAGATTACTTTCTTTAATAATGAATATGATTCTTTATTCATTTCGACAAACGGAATTATTGGATTTACAAGGAATGATATCTTATTTTCAAATCAGCCCCGGCATTTTTCAGACTCGGCTAATTCATCGATCCCGCTGGCAAGCCCGTTATGGCTTGACCTGGATTTTGGAAACACTTCTGCTGTTGAAAACAGGCTAAGCTATAAATTAGCTGCTAATCAATTGATCATCACATACGATAAAGCGCCACTAAAATCTGGTGACTCTTCTGATTATGTAAGTTTCCAGGTATGCCTGGAGCTGGGAAGTTCAATGGCAGATAATTCGAGAGTCCTGTTTCAATATAATAAGGAAAGTTCCGGAGCAGATTTTCTTTCAGACTATATGAACAATATTTTCCCTCAACATTCCGTTGGACTTCTAAGCGGGAGCGGCAACCACTTTCTATCTTACAGATTTAGGGATACTTCCGGTCTTGTAGACTTCGGTCAGATTCTTGACAATTCAACCGCACTTGAATTTGGTCCTGATCCCGTACTGCTTAACAACAAATGTTCTCAGCTTACAATGAAAGTCTTGTTTGAATCTATGGTCACCAACAGGGACACGGTCAGAATTTTCTTACGGGATTTTCATCCTCCTTATAAAGTTTTGGAAGAAAGGAAAACTTATCTCGATACATCCGGAATTGCCAATTGCACATTTACAATTCCCGATGATAATTCATCATACTTTTTTGTGGTTAAGAGCAGAAACTCAATTACAACCTGGACCCGGGATGCAGGTGAAATATTAGATCTGTATGACCTTAACTATGATTTTTCGCTGGGACCCGGAATGGCTTACGGCAACAATATGAAAGTAAGAAACAATATATCTTATGTATACAAAGGAGACTTAAATGATGACGGAACTATAGATGCATTTGACTTAAGTTATATTGATAATGATGTAAGTAATTTTCACAGCGGATACTTAATAACAGATCTAAACGGAGACGGTATTATTGACGCCATTGATCTGGCAATAACCGATACTAACATTTCCCATTTTGTTTCAGTAGTCGCGCCTTAGATATATTTTGTGAAATGGCATTGATAAATGTCTAAATGCCCGTAGTAAATAAAATTATTTTTAAGCCGGTTAATATAAACCGGCTTTTTTTGTTTCATACATTGTTATTTATTAATCATTTGAAAACCTAAATTATAAAAAGTATTTTTGTTTTTAAAATTTTTCCAATATTGATTAATGAAGTATAACTTAGAAGATCCCGAACTAAAAGAATCACGACAGGGATTTGCCGATGCCTTAGTAGAAGCAGGCAGAGAAAACAATGATATCGTAGTATTGGGTGGAGATGTGACCGGCTCAGTAAAAACAAATCTGTTCAGGGATGCTTTTCCGGACAGATTTATTTCTGTCGGTGTTGCAGAACAGGATATGATGGGAACTGCTGCCGGTCTTGCGCTTGCCGGGAAAATACCGGTTGCATCAACTTACGGGGAATTTGCAACAGGCAGACCTTTTGATCAGATCAGACAGTCCATTGCTTACAGTGAAATGAATGTAAAAATATGTGCATCTCATTGCGGTATTACGGTGGGACCGGACGGGGCTACTCATCAATCCTTTGAGGATGTCGCGTTAATGAGAGTCTTGCCGAATATGAATGTGGTTGCACCCTGCGATTATAATCAGACATTCCGGGCAGTTAAACTGGCATTGGATACGAAGGGTCCCTTTTATATCAGGTTTTACCGGGAAAAGTCGCCTAACTTTACGGATATGAATTCACCGTTTGAATTTGGAAAGGCCGATACATTGATTGACGGTGACGATGTGACTTTGATTGCAAGCGGACTGCTCGTTTGGGAAGCAATTGTTGCATCTGAAAAATTAAAAAAAGAGGGAATCAAAGCACGTGTTGTGAATGTTCATACAATAAAGCCAATCGATAAGGAAACAATTATAAAATGTGCCAAAGAAACTGGACTCATAATTACATGCGAGGATCATCAGTGGCACTGCGGATTGTTCGGAGCGGTGGCTGAAGTTACTGCAATGTATCATCCGGTAAAGATGGATTTCATAGCAATAAATGATACATTTGGAGAGAGCGGAATCATAGCTTCAGAACTGATGAGTAAATATGAGATTGACAGAGAATGCCATATATAAAAAAGTCAGGAAACATTTGAAAAAATAAATTCGTATAGCCAGCAAAAATTGATTCAATAAAAAAATGAAAACAGAAAATATTTATTACACCCCAACCGAAGAAAAAATTAAATCAAAATCAAACTCTGCAATGAGCAAAAAAATCTTAATTGCAGTAATTGTATTCTCGTGTTAACGACCGGGATAGTAATTGGAAAGTTCTTTATTAAAGGAATCAGATCTTCCAATCCCGAACCGAATCAAAACTTAACAACATTCCAAAGTACTATTTCCGAAAACAATAAGAATATTTCCGAAACACGCGAGACTGCAATTACAAGAGCTGTTAAAAAGATTTCCCCTGCAATGGTCGGTATTAATGTTGAAGAGGTCAGGGAAGTTCAGGATCCTTTTTCGATGTTCGACAATGATCCTTTTTTCAAACAGTTTTTTAGCAACAGACCGCAGCAGAAACAGGTTGTAAGAGGCTTGGCTCCGGTTACATCATTTCTCCCGACGGATATATCCTTACAAATGATCACGTTGCAGGAAATGCAACAAAGGTTTCCGTAACAATGACGAACGGGGAAACGTCGATGCAAAAATTATAGGATCAGACAGAAACATCTGATGTAACTCTTTTAAAGATAGACAGGGATAATCTTGATTATGTTAAATTCGGAAACTCTGACGATGTTATAATAGGTGAGTGGGTAATCGCACTCGGTAATCCCTTTGGTCTTTTCGAAATTAATGACAAACCGACAGTAACTGTTGGAGTAGTAAGTGCGACCAATATGAAAGTTAATGCAGAAGGAAACCGGGTTTACAAAGACATGATCCAGACAGATGCATCGATCAATGCTGGTAATTCCGGAGGTCCTCTGGTCAATGCTGACGGAGAAGTGATTGGAATGAATACGATAATTTTCACCGGCGGAGGATACAGCAACGGAAGTATTGGAGTAGGATTTGCGATTTCCATTAACAGTGTCAGGAAAATAATGGAAGAAATTAAAGTCAGCGGAAAGATCGAAAGAAATTTCAATGTCGGATTCCGGATACAGGGAATTGATGACAGGATAGCAAAATATCTCAAGCTTGATAAAGCAGAAGGTGTAGTTGTCACCGATGTTCAAAAGGGGAGCCTCTCGGACAAAGCCGGTCTCAAAGCCGAAGATGTGATCATTGTTGCCAACGGCGAGCAGATAAAAAATGAACAGGACTTACTTTTTGTGATCAATGATCTGAAGACCGGGGATACTTTGAAATTGAAAATTTTGAGAAACGGAAGTGAGAAAGAGATAGAGATGGAATTAACCGGGAGTTAATATTTTAGGTTATTATTTAATTTTGATTGACATTAAAAAACCCTGTTATATCCGGCATGATACCGTGAATGACAGGGTTTTTAGTTATGCTTATTGTAAAATTCTATTTCAGAAATGTCTGAAATAAATCAATGAAATTTCAGAACCGGTTTTTCTTTTTCTTTGGAGGCTGATTGTATCTCGATTTCAGCTTCTTTCATATCTATAATATTGCTCTTTGATTTAATCTCTCCCATTTTACAGCTGCCGTTAAATTTCGAGCCGGACTCGGTTACTAACTCTTCGACGATCACATCACCTTCTAAAGTTCCGGACCTTTTTAATTCAAGCTTATGCGCCTTGACATTTCCTTTTACGCTTCCGCAAATTACTACGTCAACTGCATTTACGTTGCCTTCAACAACTCCTTTTTCTCCGATAATAATTCCGCTCTCTCCTCTCAGGTTGCCGACTATATGGCCTTCAATTTTTGTTGTAGACGGAGATGAAAGATTTCCTTCAAATTTGCACCCTTCACTTATGAGAGTTAAAATCTTATCCTGAACATTTGAACTCCGTGGTGATGTTCTTACTTCTTCCGAATAAGAAGTTTCTTTGGATTTATTTCCGAACATGCTGTTAAAATTTAGTTTCATTAAATGGATTAATTTATTTTTATACAAATTACTAAAATTAATTTTTAAACTCAATTGTCGAATAAATTTTTTTGAAAATAAAACAAAGCCCGTTTTTAAGTCAAATCATTTTTTTTCTTTAAGAATATTCTCTTCACATACTTTCCGATCATGTCAAATTCGATATTTACTTTATCTCCTTTCCTGGCATTACTGAAGTTCGTTGCTTTGAATGTGTGCGGGATGACAGCTATTTTTATCAGTACTTTTTTTGCAGTATCATTTATCCCCGCAACTGTAAGGCTGACACCGTTTATTGCTATTGAACCGACATAAATAACGTTATCCCTGAACATCGATGAAAAGCTTATATAGAATTCATGACTGTTTTTTTTGGATACGATCTTCTCCAAAATTCCTGTGGTATCAACGTGCCCCTGTACAATATGCCCGTCGAGTTTTGAATTTAAAGTCATAGGTTTCTCAATGTTGGCTAAATCATTTATCTCTAACGAGCTTAAGTTTGTTTTTCTGAGAGATTCTATAATAGTTGTAAATTCAAAATTAGTCCCTGAAATTTTTTCAACAGTCATGCACGCCCCGTTAACAGCAATGCTGTCGCCGGTTTTGATTTC
Source organism: uncultured Ignavibacteria bacterium (assembly GCA_963836395.1). GTDB lineage: Bacteria > Bacteroidota > Ignavibacteria > Tepidaquicellales > Tepidaquicellaceae > JAGPCH01. The sequence goes on from CAWIJF010000009.1 coordinate 420,875, forward strand.
CCTTATAAATTTCTTTGAAAGCGGATTGACAGAAAATCTTATGCTGTCGCCTGTCTTAACCTTTCTTACGATTTTTCCGAGGTCCTGTAATTATGCCCGTGAACATTTCTGTAATAGATTAATAGATCCTTATTAAAATTTTTAGTATAAACCAATTCTAAATTTACTGCTTCGCTCAGTTGTGAAATAGTGAAGTCGGTGAAGGATGAAATGCCTTTGCCGATAATTTTAGGAGCAATGAAAAGATAAATATCATCAAATATCTCCGCTGCTGCAAACTGGGAATAAAGGTTTGCTCCTCCTTCCACAAGTACGCTTGAGATATTCATTGAATGAAATTTCTTTAACATATCTTTGAGAACGAGCTTCTGATCTTTTTCTTTGACACGGATAATGTTTCTTGAATAGATCTCTGTAATTGATTTTTTTGAGATCCCTGTAAGAAGATAAGTTTTTTCCTTATCGTTGTCGGTAAACAATTTTAAATTTTTCGGCAGCGTCTAATTTCTGTCAATTATAAATCTATAAGGAGTTCTTCCCCTCACATCTCTTACGGTCAGAGAAGGATTGTCATAGCGGGCTGTATTTTTTCCGATCAGTACAACATCATATTCACTTCTCAGCTGATGAACATATTTCCTTGACGCTTCGCCGGTTATCCACTGTGATTTGAAATTATCAAGAGCTATCTTCCCGTCAATGCTCTGGGCTATTTTTAAGCTTACATAGGGAATTTTGTCGGTTACGAATTTTATAAAGAATTTATTCAGCTCCTTGCATTCACTTCCCAGGATTCCCGTAATCACTTCTATGCCTGCATCTTTAAGTTTTCTGATCCCCTTGCCGTTAACTTTTTCATAAGGATCTTTCATTCCTACCACAACTTTCCCGACTTTTTCTGAAACAGCAGATCAGAACAGGGCGGAGTTTTGCCGGAATGAGAACATGGTTCGAGGTTCACGTAAACAGTTGCTCCCTTTAAATCGAATCCTTTACTTTTTGCATTTCTTACCGCATTTACTTCAGCATGTGCAGCACCATATTTTTTGTGATAACCCTTACCGATCACTTTACCGTCTTTAACTATTATGCTTCCTACAAGCGGATTTGGGGAAACAAAACCCTTCCCTTTTTCCGCAAGCCTGAATGCATTCCTGCATATAGGATTCATCTGTATTCAATGGAAGCTCTTTTTAATTTACTCATTATGCTGTCGGGATTATCCCTGTGATAAATGTAAGTCAGATGAATCGAACTTTCTCACGTTGAATTTCCCGGACGCCCTGTTATAAAAATCAGAATCATGCGAATAGATATTTTTAAAACCACCGAGCTCTTCAAAAACTTTTCTTTTACCAAAGAATGTACCTCCGATAATACAATCATCAAGATGGATCAGCTTATTTCTGTCATTTGCATCCGGAACATAACAATCCGTTCTGTCCCCGATGATGGTTGCAGAAGAATACAACAGATCAACAGAAGGATCATTCAGAAAATAATTTATTCGTTCTTCAAGATGGGTCGGCTTATACTCATCATCAGAATCGAGAAAAGTTACAAATCTTGCCGGCTGAAATTCTTATTCCTGCATTTAAAGAGAGAGGATGCTTCCTGTTTGAGTGTCGTAAATATTTCAGATTCGTATTGTTTTTTAATATGGGGAAGAGCACTGTTCGGTGCCGTCGTCGCTGCCGTCATCTACAATTACAAGTTCATAGCCTGTAAATGTCTGAGCTAAAACAGAATCTATTGCCCGTCGAATAAATTTTTTACTGTTGTATAAAGTAAGAATTACGGAAACTTCATATTTCTTCAGATCAGTTCCATTACCAGTTAATTTGTTTCGCACTTTTCGGTATTTTCAGTTTGTAAGTAAGTTTATTATTATTGAACTCTTCATTGAAATAAGTCAGCCAGATATTCTGATTTTCCTTAGGCCGGACTATGGTAATTTTTTTTGGAAAATGAATGCCGTCTCTTTGAAAAAAATTCTCATATGTAATTTCAACTTTGGTATTTCCCTGAAGGTCATATTTACCGATTTTAGTCACATAATAATAAGCGGGATTTATCCAGTATTTTTTTATTTCAGCCGTAGAACTAACCGTAACTATATAGCTTTCGTCTTCGACTTGATATTTTTGCATCTTCAAATCCCTCATCTGAGAATATAAACTTACCTGAAAACGCATTAATAATATCATCGAAGTCTATTTTTATTTTCATGATTATGCTCAGATACTGTTGGGTTGAAGGACCGCGTATGACCTTGTTGTCCATTACGTTGTAATAAATAAAATTATTTCTTGTGATCAGCAGGTTGGCGACATCGATTCCGAAAGGTCCTTCCAGTTTTGTAAATACACTGTCCGGCTTGTTGATGCTGACTGTAATGGAACCCGTGTTACTCATTTCCGGTGAGTCAATTGAAATTTCTCCGTTTGCATCCAGGGACTGAAGCTTCATTGAATTTTTATTGACCTGTTCTCTGAGCTCCGTAAAAGTTATTTCAGATAAAGTTTTTGTGTTACTTGCAGTGCAGGAATAAAACAAAAAACCCAATGCAATGAAAATTAGTAAAATATGATTTCCGCATACTAGATCTTATTTGTCTCCGATATAAATTTTTCCAGAATGTTTTTTGAAGCCGGCAATTCAAAATCATTAAATCTTTCCGGATGCCACTGAATTCCAATAAAAAAATGTTTATTGGTTTTATCCGAATATTCAATTCCTTCCGTTATCCCGTCGTCGTGATTTTGCATTCAGCATTAGACCTTCACCTAACCTGTCAACAGCCTGGTGATGTGAACTTGTAACTGTTAATTCATCCTTACCAAGAATCTCTCTCAGCAATGTATTCGCAGTAATTTTTACTTCATGCATCCGGTCTTCACTTTTAGAAATCCGGCTGTGATTTACTTTTCTTATTTCTTCAAGATCAAAGATCAGGTTTCCCCTGAAAAATACATTCACAAGTTGCATGCCTCTGCATATGGCGAATAAAGGAAGCTCTCTCTTGATTGTCTTTTCTATAAGCTGAAGTTCAAATCCGTCACGTTCCGGGCTGTATGTTCCTTTTGTTTCCGTGGTATCCCAGTCACAGTAAAGCTCGGGATAAATATCAACTCCGCCTGTCAGTATCAGTCCGCTGCATTCATCAAATTTTTTCAGATCCTCAGAATGGTTATGAAAATCGAGTACTGTATAATCAACTTTAAAATAATCCAGCCAGTTTGTATATCTTTCAAATTTTGATTTGGATCTTGATATACCAATTTTCATTTTAATAATTTATCCAGTTTATTTTTGAACTTACCTGTTTTATCTTTTAATTCTATTTTCAGTTTTAAAAAGTAAACCGGATAGTCATTCACAAATTCTGTGTTTTTTATTTTTACAAAATCTTTTTCTGTAGTTATGAAAAGCATCCCTTCCCTGAACATTTGTTTCAGCTCTCCAGATCGGTTTCAGAATAGTAATGGTGATCCGGAAATTTTACTGCTTTGACAATCTTAAATCCGCTTTGCTTAACCATTTCAATGAAAGATCCATCATTGGCAATTCCGGAAAATACAATTACGCTTCGGTTTACATTTTGTAAAATACTATTTTTATTATCTATAAAATATTCCGTTTTATATCTCATAAGCAAAACACCTGCGCCTGTATTCAGCAATTTTTGTGATTCACTGTAATGTCTTTCCTTGTTATTCTGCACAATTATTCCGGCTCTCTTTAAGTTAGAACGTCCTTCGCGGAGATTTCCTGAGGGGATTGTAAGATGATCCAAAAAACTTTTATTTTGAAGATCCGAAGAATCCATAATTACTATGTCAAGATCTCTCCTGATCCGACGGTGCTGAAAGGCATCATCGAGAATGATAATGTCCGGGTCAAATTTGGTGATTAATAGTTTGGATGCTGTGACTCTGTCTGAGTTTGCAACAGTAAAAATTTTACCTCTGTAATTTTTTAAGAGCTGATTCGAGATCAGTATCAGCTCATCTCCGGATTCACTTACGTTTTCATTTACCGTGATCCCGTCGCATACAATTACCACATCTTTCGATTTTCTCTTATAGCCCCGTGATACTATACCGACTTTTTTTCTTTTGCTTAAAAAATATTCTGCTAAGAAGATTGTAAGTGGTGTCTTACCCGTCCCGCCGGTTGTAATATTGCCTATTGAGATCACGGGTTTTGAGACCGTATATGACCTGAATATTTCATGGTCATAAAATTTATTCCGGACAAAAATCAGCACTGAATAAAACATCGAAAACGGTATTAATAAAATTCTGAGTACTGTTAATTTCATCTTATTAATTACATTTCGGATGATAAATCTTTTTTCAGCCTTGTCAGATCATCTTCATCAAGATATTTTTCATACAAGTGATTACTGCCGAAATCAACAATGCACTTTGAAAAGGGAAACGGTATCTCAAATTTATCCCAGCTTTTAAGTATCTTTTTTTTTGAATAGATGATTCTGACCGGAACTACCGGAACGCCGCATTTATTGGAGATTATCAGTGCGCCGTTTTTTATTTCCTTAGCCGGTCCTCTCGGACCATCGGGAGTTATTACTGCGGAATGATTTTGCTTAACCAGACTTGTGATTTGCAGAAGCGCATCCTTGCTTCCTTTCGAACTTGAGCCTCTTACGACTTTGTAGTTCCAATTATTCAAAACGTTAGTCAGTATATCTCCGTCCTTACTTTGTGAGACAAGCGCCGCTGCATTTCTGTCTTTGAAAAGCCACCATCCGGCAAGCATCTTGGAATGCCAGAAAATATAAATATGGTTTAAGCCCGGATCCGGAAAATTATTTATTTTTATTCTTAATGTTTTAAGATAAATATTAATTATCAGCGGAAGAACATGCATTCCAAGCATCTCGAGAGTCTTTTTCAATAGTCAGCAGACATTAGTTAATAAAATTGACGATCATTTTAGCTGCATTCAGAGATGCATTTTTATCCGTTATGGTATCCCTCAATTTAACAAAATCCTTTTTAATTTTTCCGGTGTAAGATCCATCTGTCAGTATTTTTTTACCCTCCGCGAATATATTAGCAGGAGTCATTTCATCCTGAAGAAATTCTTTAACGGCGGTCTTCCCGAGCAATATGTTGACCATGGCAATGTGATCAACTCTAATGAGATTTTTTCCAATAAGATAATTCAGCTTGCCTGTCTTATAAACAACGCAAAAAGGAGTTCCGATCAATGCACACTCAATTGTAGACGTACCGGATTTTGTAATTACCAGATCCGAATTCAGGATAGTTTTATAGTTAAGGTCTGAGTTTTCTTTGTCATAGATCAGATTAAGATCTTTGCCTTTTACAAAATTAATGAAGTATGATTCACTGTAATTCGGAGAGCAGATAATATTTATTTCACAATCAAATTCTTTTTTAAAGAGGTCAGCCGCTTTAATAAGGACAGGGAGCATTCTGTCAATTTCATCTTTCCGGCTGCCGGGAAGAATGCTGATGTTAATTTTCCCGGAACTGTTTTTATTATTATCTTTTAAAAAGTCATCAATTCTTTTCAGTAGAGGATGGCCCGCAAATTCAGCCTTAATATTTTCCCTGTTGTAAAAATCAACTTCAAACGGGAAAACAACTATCATCAGATCTACGCATTTCTTTATGATGTTAACACTGCTTTTATGCCATGCCCAAAGCTGGGGAGAAATATAATAAATGATTTTTCCTTTATAGAATTTTCTGATTTTCGAAGCAAGCCTTAAATTGAATCCGGGATAGTCAACGAGAATGACAGCTTCCGGTGTCAATTGCTTTATTTTCGAGATGCAGTGCGTTAATATTGATTTTATTTTTTTAATATTTCTAACGACAGAAGAGAACCCGATAAAATTTACATCCCGGGTTTCATATAAAAGGCGGACACCCTCTTTTTTCATTTCCGGACCGCCTATGCCGGTAAAGATATAACCGGGTTTCATGGAGTTGATTTCATTGATAAGTGAAGCGGCATGCATATCGCCGGAAGATTCGCCGGCAATGATGAAAATGTTTTTGTTATTATTTGTCAATTAAATAAGCTTGGCTTAAAATACGGATTTGAAGTAAATATTAAAATTCAAACTCTAAAATTTTATTACATTCAATTTGAACTTTACGAATTGTAGATTGATTAAAATAAAAAATAAATTTAATTGCCCGAAATAATTTCAGTTTCCAAAGTAGATCTGCCCAATAAGATTGATCAGGCAGAACTAAAGGATTTTGCGCACAAAGTTTTTTCCGAAAAATATGAGGAGATAGACCGCCTTCTTGAATCGTATGATAATGCAAGGATCAAATTCCGGAATCTCTGTGTGCCAGTTGACTTCTTCTATGATCAGAGATCATTCCGTGAAAAAAATGAAATGTACATTAAGTATTCGCTGAAATATTCAGTTGATGCGATTGAAGATTGTCTTAACAAATCAAATACTGCAAAAGAAGAAATCACTGATATCATTTTTATTTCAACAACAGGTATATCTACTCCGAGTATTGACGCACTTATTATTAACGAACTGAAATTAAACCCCAATATAAACCGGACTGCCTGTCTGGGGTCTGGGATGTGCGGGCGGAGTTGCCGGGATTGCAAAAGCAAACACCATTGCAAAAGCCAATCCTGAAGCTGTTGTATTGCTTGTTGCGGTGGAACTTTGTTCGCTTACATTTATCAGAAACGATTTGTCTAAAAGCAATTTCATTGCAGCCGGACTTTTTTCAGACGGAATAAGCGCGGTATTAATAAAAGGGGATAAAGTTGAATTGAATAAGAAGAATAATATTCAGATCAAAATAATTGATTCACAGAGTAAATTTTATTATGATACTCTTGACGTGATGGGCTGGGATATATTCGATGAAGGATTTAAAGTCGTTTTTTCAAGAGACATTCCATACATTGTAAATGAGAATGTAAGGGAAGACATGGTTTCATTTTTATGCAGGCACAAATTGAATATTGATGACATAAAAAATTTTATCATTCACCCGGGAGGAATGAAGGTAATCAAAGCTTATGAAGATTCTTTGAAAATGAGCGCTGATCAGTTAAATAATACAAGAGAAATTCTAAGTGAATACGGAAATATGTCGAGCGCAACTGTATTGTATGTCCTGGATAAGTTTATCGAAGAAGGATTTGAAAAAGGGTATGGACTGATGACGTCTCTGGGACCGGGATTTTCGAGTGAGATGGTGTTGCTTCATATGGTAAATAATAAATAGTAAATAGTAAATGTTTTTGTTTTATACAGTAATTGTTATTATTATTTTGCAGAGGTTGATTGAATTACGGATTGCGCGGAGAAATGAGAAGTGGCTTAGAAGCAATGGTGCTGTCGAATACGGAAGAGAGCATTATAAATTTATTGTATTGCTTCACTTTCTTTTTATTATTTCAATGGTTATGGAATATAATTTGAGGGAAAGATATTTTGAATTCAATGTTATTAATTATTTGTTTTTGGTATTTTTCATACTTCTTCAGGTGATGCGTGTGTGGGTATTGAAAACACTTGGCAGATACTGGAATACAAAGATTCTTAGAATTCCGGATACGGAATTGGTCAGTAATGGTTTATACAAATATTTGAAACATCCGAATTATGTCATAGTAGTGTGTGAAATATTTATAATACCTATGATCTTTAATTTGTACTGTACTGCAGTTATTTTTTCCATACTCAATGCAGTAATGTTAACTGTCCGGATAAAGACAGAGAATGAGGCACTGAATAATTCTAAAATTAACATATCAAATGAAAATACAATTGAAAGAAATTTGTCACGGGAGAAGCGGGGATAAAGGCGATGCGGCTAATATCGGATTGATTGCAAATAAGAAAGAAGACTATGAACTGATCAAAAAAGAAGTTACTGCTGAAAGAGTAAAAAAATATTTTGAGGGAATATGTGAGGGAGAAGTATTCAGGTATGAGATGCCCAATATTAATGCCTTGAATTTTATTCTGAATAATACACTTGGCGGCGGCGGGACTGTTTCTCATTAAACTAGATGCACAGGGAAAGACACTTGCTTCAGCACTGCTGAAGATGGAAATGTGAAATAGTGTATTGAGTGTATTGAGTATATTGAGTGTATGGAGTGAGTTTACTATTTACTATTTATTATTTACTATTTATTATTTAAAATTCAAAATCATGTTTGAACAGCAAAAATACAGATTAAAAGATTCAAAAGATAAAATAGATTCATTACGGAGGTTTCTTTGAAGTCGATAAAAAGATTTCAAGGATAAAAGAGCTGGAGGAATTATCCCGGGCAGAAAACTTCTGGGAAGATAATAAATCCGCGCAAAAAATTCTTCAGGAAACATCAAATCTGAAAAAATGGACTGAAGAATTCCAGTCATTAGAAAATCATTTCAATGAAATTAACAGGATTGATAGAGATTGCTGAATCTGAAAAGGATGATCCATTCGAAGCGGAGATAGAAAATGAGATCGATAGTTTCTGAAAAATCTTGATGAAGTGGAATTTAAGAATATGCTTTCCGATGAGGATGACATTCGGGATGCGATCATTACAATAAATTCCGGAGCAGGCGGGACCGAGTCTCAGGACTGGGCAGAAATGCTTTTGAGAATGTATCTGAGATATTGTGAGAAGAACGGATTCAAGGCTATCTTGGTCGACAGGCTCGACGGAGACGGTGCAGGGATAAAGAGTGCGACTGTCGAAGTCAAGGGTGAATATGCTTACGGTTATCTCAAAGCGGAAAACGGAGTTCACAGGCTTGTCAGGATCTCTCCTTTCGATTCAAATAAAAAACGACATACATCATTTGCTGCGGTATATGTAAGCCCGGTGATAGATGATACATCGAGATTGAAATAAATCCGGCAGACATGAAGGTAGATACTTTCAGGGCGGGAGGAGCCGGGCGGGCAGAATGTCAATAAAGTTGAAACTGCCATCCGCATCACTCACATGCCTTCGGGCATAGTCGTCCAGTGTCAGAATGAGCGATCACAGATGCAGAATAAAATGAATGCAATGAAGATGCTTAAGTCAAAACTTTATGTGATTGAAAAAGAAAAGGAGATTGCAAGAATACAGACAATAGAAAGTTCAAAGAAAAAAATAGAATGGGGAAGCCAGATACGAAGCTATGTCTTTCATCCTTACAACATGGTAAAAGATCACAGGACGGATTTTGAAACCAGCGATACACAGGGTGTGATGGACGGCGGTATAAATGGATTTATTAAGGCTTTCCTTATTGGAAAAATAAATTATGAGACAGTAATTGAATTATAAATATTTTCATTGCCAAAAGATATCTGTTCTCAAGAGGAGATTCGAAATTCATTTCCTTTATAACCTACATTTCAATACTTGGAGTAACGCTTGGAGTCGCGACACTTATAGTTGCGGTTTCAATTCTTGGCGGATTTGAAAAAGAGATAAGGGACAAAGTTGCGGGACTGGTCTCACACATACAGATTTCCTCATTTACGGCAGACGGACTGTCGGATTACAAGGATGCAATGAGAAGATGAAAGCAGACATTAACGGTATTACAGGAATCTCTCCAATTGTACAAAAGGAAGCTGTGATAAGATATAAGTCCAATGTAGAAGGAATAATATTAAAAGGAATTATTCCGGAGACTGACCTGTCGACGGCAAGAAACAGAGTGGTCAAAGGTGAATTTAATCTGGATCCGGTCGACTCGACATTTTCAAGATTATTGATCGGAGATAAACTGGCAAAAAAGCTCAGCATAGATACAGGAAATAAAGTCATAGTTTTCGGACTTAAACGGAATACCTTCCCCATTGAACCAGCCGAAGATAAAGCAATTTATAGTAAGCGGGATATATGAAACAGGATTAAGGGAATTTGATGACATGATGATTTATACCGACATGAGGACAGCGCAGAACTTATTTAACTTTGGCGAAAATGTTTCCGGTATTGAGATCACATTAAGTAATCTGGACAGCGTGGAAAGCGCTGTTGAAATAATCAAAAAAGACATTAGGCTATCCTTATTTTCCAAAGTCGTTGTTCAAATTATACAAGCCGTTGTTTACATGGGTTGAATTACAACAGGCGCCCACACCCATAGTCCTGGGATTGATAATCATCGTAGCGACATTTAACATAATCGGAACGCTTCTTATGATGGTGCTTGAAAAGACACAATCCATCGGAATCTTAAAATCACTTGGAGTCAGTAAAAGCGGAATAATGAAAATATTCTTATTTGACGGATTGCTGATCGGAGCAACGGGAATAATTCTGGGCAACATAATAGGATTGAGTCTTTGTTATGCTGAGCTGAAGTTTAAATTTTTCAGTTTGCCGGAGGTTTATTACATGAAAAATGTCCCTATTCTTTTACAGCCCGAATATATAATTTTAATTTCATTGATTGCCATAATACTCACATTTATTGCTACGATGATTCCATCCTACCTTGCATCAAAATTGGATCCGATAAAGTCACTCAGATTCAGCTGATGCCGGAAGCAATTGACAAATCCAAAGCGAAGATCGAATCCATGTTTGATGAGATTGCTCCCACCTACGACAGGCTCAATCACATTCTTACACTGAACATTGACAAGAAATGGAGAAAGGAAATTGTAAGATACATTTCGGGTAAAAAAATTCCATACTCAAACATACTTGACGTTGCATCCGGAACAGGCGATCTTTCGGCAGAATTATTAAAATTGAATGCCCTGAATGTTACTGCAGTGGACATATCAAAGAAAATGCTTGACATACAGAGGGAGAAAATCAGCTCGGATAAATTGACGCTTATACAGGCAGATGCATCCCGGATGCCGTTTGAGGATAATTGGTTTGACATTGTAACCATAGGATTCGGAGCCAGGAATTTTGAGGATCTGGATTCTTCGTTTAAGGAAATCAGCCGCGTAATGAAACCCGGAGGCATGCTGGTAATTCTTGAAATGTTCAGGACAGGCGGACTGAAAAGGAAAGTATTTAATTTATATTTCGGAAGCATCATGCCTTACATTGGAAATAAAATTTCGGGGAGTAATTTTGCCTACAGTTATCTTTTCAGATCTGTGGATAATTTTTTTAGCGCAGGAGAATTCATAACGGCATTATCGGATAAATTTGAAGTGACATATTTAAGGAATAATTTTCTTGGAATAGTTAACACAATATATTTTGTAAAGAAGTGAGTACTGATTGCCATTTAGTTAATTCAAATTTTTTTTTTGTATTTACAAAATAGCATATATTAAAAACTTTTTTTAGATTATATTTGCACACAGCTAAACTGAGAACATCTATTCTTTTAATCTTTTTGGCTCAATCCCCAAATAAAAAATTTTTCAATAAAAATACCGTCATAAGTTTTTTTAAATAAAATATTTGCTTCCACTCTTTTAATTCCTGTGGGGGAGTGAGCAAAATAATACACAGGAGAAAAAGGAAAAAACAAATGGTCTTAAAAATACAGAATCAGATATTTAACATGAACTTTGTTAAATATCTAATGAAAATTGACAACAAAGACGGAAAATTCTATATCGGTGTATTCACTACGCTAAACGATAAAGAGTTTTACTTTGAGTATCCTTCCTCACAAAGAAGAAATGAAGACTGGGAAAGAATAGACAGAGAACTTGGAACGGGCCTGTTAAACATAAAAGATATTGCAAAGAGTTAATTAGCGGGACTTAAGTCCTGTTGATAATATTAACTTCGGGAATCCATTCTTTTAAATTAAGAGAATGGATTTTTTAAAATTATTCATGAGCTGAATGTCGGAACGCAATTTTAGCGGGCTTTTCAATTGAATCCAAAGGTTATTATAATTAAATTGCATTTCTCAAAAATCAAAAAGAAAAACCGGATATGAAATTTCCTGATGTACTAAAGTATACCAAGGAACACGAATGGGTGAAAAGCGAAGACAATGTTTGCGTAGTCGGGATAACGGATTATGCTCAGGGTGAGCTCGGTGATATTATTTACCTGGATATTACAACGGAGGTTGGAAGCAAAGTGACGCAGGGCGAAACGATCGGTTCAATAGAAGCAGTGAAAACAGTTTCGGAAATCTTTAGTCCCTTATCGGGAATGGTTCTGGAGATCAATACGGCAATAAACGATAATCCCTCGGTTGTGAACTCAGATCCATACGAAGGCGGCTGGATAGTTAAGATCGAACCTTCAAACAGTGACGAGCTTGCAAATCTGATTGATTCAGAGGGATACAGGCAATTGGTAGGAGCTTAGCAAAGCTATTATTTTATTTTGTTTGAAGCAGTTCTAAATCAGGTACAATAATTTTAAAAAAGTTCTTTGAAAGGATATTACGATGACAAAAATCAACATCAGCAATTTAGATGAAGGAATTCATAATTTTGAGTTTGTTGTTTCGCCTGATGATATTGAGCTTGGATCGCTTGAAGCAGGTGACAATATAAGTGTTAATGTCGATTTGTATAAAGTTGGAAATCAGCTGTCTCTTAAAATCAATACAAAGGTAAGATTAATTTTTCAATGTGACAGATGCATTGATAAATTTGATTATGATCTGAACAATAGCTTTGACGTAATTTACAAATTTGATTTCAGCGGAGCAAATCAGGACAACGATGATGATGATATAAAATTCATAACTCCGAATACAAAATTCATAGACATTAAAGACGATCTGAGAGATTATATTTTATTGTCAGTTCCGATGAAAAAAGCACCCGCCGAGACAGACGGAGTCTGTACATATTGCGGGAAGGATATATCAAGTATTTTAAAAGTAAACAGGAAAAGTGAAATAAATCCTGTCTGGGAAAAATTAATTAAAACAAAAATTAAATAAAAAAATAAAATGCCAAATCCAAAAAGAAGACATTCAAAAGCAAGAGGAAGAAAAAGAAGAACACATTATAAAGCCACGGCTCCGACATTAATGTCATGTCCGAACTGCGGAGAAATGAAGCAGGCTCACAGAGTTTGTTCGGCTTGCGGATTTTATGACGGAAAGAGCATTTTCATTCCGAAAAAGTAATTTAAGAAAACATCTTCCTGTTTAATTCATTTCTTTAATTTCATATCGGACTTAATAAATATATGTATCAACTTCGCTGATGGAAAAGATAAAAATTGTTGTTGATGCAATGGGTGGTGATCTTGCACCGTTGAATGATGTATCGGGAGCTATAATAGCCGCAGAAGACAAAACAGTGAAATACTTGACATTATTCTTGTCGGAAAGGAAAAATTGATTAGGGAAGAGCTGAATAAGCATAAGGTATCACTCGATAATATTACTGTTGTTAATGCAGATGAAGTAGTGACGATGGAAGATTCACCGACCGAATCATTAAAAACAAAACCCGGTTCATCCTTAAGTGTAGGAATAAATTTAGTTAAAGAAAGAAAAGCAGATGCATTTGTCAGCGCAGGAAATACGGGTGCTGTGATGACAGCTTCAATTTTAAAGCTTGGAAGAATAGAAGGTGTCGGGAGACCGACGATAGGTTCGTTATTTCCGACTGATTTCGGAAAGACAATGGTGTTTGATGTAGGAGCATCGGTGGACTGTAAAGCAAAACATTTGCTTGAGTTTGCAATAATGGGAAGCATCTATATGAAAAATATTTATAATGTAAGCAATCCGAAGATCGGATTGTTAAGCGTGGGTGAAGAAAAATCGAAAGGAGATACACTAACCATAGAAGCATACGAGCTTCTGGAAAAATCAAAACTGAATTTTATTGGGAATGTGGAAGGAAGGGATGTATTCGAGAGGAAAGGCAGATATAATAGTATGTGATGGATTTGTCGGAAATGTAATATTGAAATTTGCCGAGAGTGTTCTTGATGTATTAAAGAATAAATTCAAGACGTATGCCGAAAAAGGCTTCTTGAAAAAGATATGGGTTGGAATGATGTACGGAACATTAAAGAATGTTATTTTGAAGGATTTTGATTATCAGGAATACGGAGGCGTTCCGCTTCTTGGAATAGACGGGGTGACAATAATAGGACACGGAAAGTCATCTCCGATAGCGATAAAGAATATGATCTATAAAGCTGAGGAAATGGTAAGCAAGAAGGTTAATGAAAAGATCAGGGAAGAGATCAGGAGTAACATTTAGCGCCGGGATTATTTCAGGATTATTTTAATGAATGTGCGAGTGACAGATTTTGATTCATATAACAGACTTTTTTTTTAAAACATATAAAAGTATATTTGCATAAATTATAAATATAAATTCAATAATGGCTAAACAACAAACATTTGCTGACAAAGCAGCCAAGCTTGGAAAAAATCTGAAATGGTAGTTATGTGTCCTGATACAAACAAGGAGACCAGAATAATAAGCGTAAGACTTGTCGATGCAATAAAGACTGAAAAAGGAACTTATAAATTTTTAGACAGAAACATGAAAGTGTACGAGTCAACTTACAAACCATATAAACCATAGACAGAAAGGAATAAAAAAGAAATGTCAAAAATTTGCAGAATAACAGGAAAGAAACCTCTGACAGGCAATAATGTTTCACATGCAAACAACAAAACCAAAAGAAGGCAGCTGCCGAATTTGCAAAAGAAAAGAATCTGGATCGAAGAAGAAAAAAGATGGGTGACGATTAGAGTTTCCGCAAAGGGCATAAAGACCCTTGATAAAAAGGGAATCAGTTCACTGATTAATGGTTGATACTTTAGTATCAAAAAGGAAAATAAGTATCATAATACCGGCTCTGAATGAAGAGAAATTGATCAGGAGACCACTTGGAACAATTTAATGCAGACATTAAGAAATTCATGATGCCGAAGTGATCGTAAGTGACGGCGGCAGTAAAGATTCAACAATAAAAATTTCAAAAAAATATGCTGACAGGGTAATTTTAAAAACAGAACATTTTCCACAGAACATCTCCCAGGGAAGAAATGAAGGTGCAAAAAATTCCCTGGGAGATGTTCTTATTTTTTTAAATGCAGATACCCTTGTACCGGATATTGAAATATTTACTGGAAGAAACAGTAAGAGAGTTTATGAATGATGAGATCATCTGCAATAGCATGTCCAGATATTTGTTCTTCCCGATGAAGCAAAAGTTGCCGGACAGGATGTTTCATTCGATTTACAATAACATGTTGCGAATATTGAACATGCTCTGGATAGGAATGGGAAGAGGTGAGTGTCATATTGTCAGAGAAGAATTTTTTGATGCAGGCGGATACAATGAGACACTTGCAGCAGGTGAGGATTTTGATTTATACAGAAGATTAAGAAAGATGGGAAAAATAAAATTCCGGAAGGATTTTATTGTATATGAGTCGCCGAGGAGATACAGAAAATTCGGTTATCCAAGGGTAATTTGGGACTGGACAAAGAATTCAATTTCGGTTTTATTGTTCAATAAATCAATATCGAAGAACTGGGATGCAGTAAGATAAAGTGAAATGAGTTTGAATTGATGCGATAAATTTTTTGAAGTTCTTTCAAATAACAGTGAGACCGGAATAAAAGCAAGAGCCGGTTTATTAAGAACGCCCCATTCTGAAATTGAAACACCGGTATTCATGCCTGTTGGAACTTTGGGAACAGTGAAGGCAATTGAGCACAGGGAACTTGATGAGTTTAATGCCGGATTAATTTTAGGAAATACTTATCATTTATTTCTCAGACCCGGGACTGAAGTTATTGAAAATGCCGGCGGTCTTCATAAATTCATGAACTGGAACAAGAGTATTCTTACTGACAGCGGCGGATTTCAGATTTTCAGCCTGGCAAAGCTTAAGAAGATATACCGAAGACGGTGTTGAATTTTCATCTCATTTGAACGGTGATAAATATTTTTTTACGCCGGAAAAAGTTATAGATATTCAGAGAATTATCGGCTCAGATATTATGATGCCTCTTGATGAATGCCTGCCGTATCCGTCCGACAGATCAATTGTAGAAAACTCAATTGAATTGACTTCCAGAATGGGAGAAAAGATGTTATGAACATTTTAAGAATACAAATGAAAAATACGGGAATAAACAAAGGTTGTTTTCAATAAGTCAGGGTAGTGTTTTTAAGGAGCTCAGAAAAAAAAGCATTGAAGATCTGGTTGAGATTGATTTTGACGGTCATGCGATCGGAGGACTTGCCGTAGGAGAGGAAAATCATCTGATGTATGAGCTTGTTGATTTTTCAACAGATTATTTGCCGGAAGATAAGCCGAGATATTTAATGGGAGTTGGAACTCCAGTGGATCTCCTTGAATGTGTCGAAAGAGGAATTGATATGTTTGACTGCGTAATGCCGACCCGAAATGCCAGACACGGAAGAATATTTACTACTTACGGGGAAATTAATATTAAGAGCTCAAAATATAAAAATGATTTTAATTCTCCGGATGAAGAATGCAGGACATATACTTCAATGAATTTTTCTTTGGCATACCTGAGACATCTGTTCATTGCCAATGAAATACTTGGTGTTCAGCTGGCGACAATACATAATTTGGGATTTTACTTTGATCTGATGAAAGAAATGAGGGAAGCAATAAAGAAAGACACATTCAGGACATTTAAGGAAAATTTTCTTCAAAAGTATGAGCAAAAAAGAATGATATAAAGATTTATATTTGGATGATTACAAATTTAAATTAAAAATCAAAATGAGTTTAGCAATAAAAATAAAGTATAAATTAAAAAAAAATTTTATAAACGAACATTTAATGACTAATGGAAATTATTAAACCAATATTTTTACAAGCAATCTCCAGGAGGAATGGAGTCAATTTTATCGTCTATTGTACCGTTCCTGCTGATAATTGTAATATTTTATTTTCTAATATTAAGACCACAGCAAAAAAGACAAAAGGAAAGAGCAAAGCTGCTTGAGTCGATAAAGAAGGGTGACAAGGTAATTACTGCCGGAGGACTGCACGGCACGGTGGAGGCGATTGAAGAGAAGACGCTTTTGATAAAGGTATCGGATAGTGTTAAACTTAAAATGGAAAGAACTGCCATAACAACAATAGTCGGAGTTACGGACAGTTGTGCCTGAAAAAAAATCTTTATTAGGATAAAAATTAAATTAAAATTAATTTGCAAGATAAAAAAAATAAATATAATTTCAGTTCCATTGATTCTGCAATTTCCGATTTCAAGAAAGGGAAAATTGTAATTGTAGTTGATGATGAGGACAGGGAGAATGAAGGTGATATGATTTTCTCTGCGAAAAATCAACACCGGAACTTGTCAATTTTCTTTCGAAAAACGGAAGGGGATTGGTTTGCGTCCCGATGGAAGATGAACGATTAAATGAACTTGAGCTTGGAATGATGACGCGAAACAATACATCCCTGCATGAAACGGCTTTTACTATCAGTGTAGATTACATATACGGCACCACGACGGGGATATCGGCTTTTGACAGAAACAAGACAATACTTGCATTAATAAACAAAAAGACAAAACCTGAAGACCTCGGAAGACCCGGTCATATATTTCCATTAAGGTCGGCGCCGGGAGGAGTTTTGAGAAGGGCAGGTCATACTGAAGCAACCGTTGATCTGGCAAGACTAGCCGGTCATTATCCGGCCGGAGTTTTATGTGAAGTAATGAAAGAAAACGGAGAGATGGCAAGATTCCTGATTTATTTGAGATTGCAGAAAGATTTGACATAAAGATAATTTCAATTCAGGATCTAATTCAATACAGGTTACAGCGGGAGAAGCTTGTAGAAAAACTTGTGGATGCAAATTTGCCGAGTGAATTTGGAAGTTTTAAAATAGTCCTGTACAAAAGCAAAGTTGATTCTAAAGAGCATATTGCAATTTTAAAAGGAAAAATTGATTCAAGCAAACCTGTGCTGGTAAGGGTTCATTCGGAATGTCTGACGGGTGATGTATTCGGTTCGCTGAGATGTGACTGCAGGGAGCAATTACTGGAGTCATTAAGAATGATTGAAGAAAATGAGAACGGGGTTGTATTATACATGAGGCAGGAAGGAAGAGGGATCGGTCTTCACAATAAATTGAAAGCATACCGTCTGCAGGAAAAGGGGAGTGATACGGTGGAAGCAAACGTAGAGCTCGGATTCAAACCTGATCTGAGGGACTACGGAATTGGCGCACAGATATTGAGGGACCTGGGTGTAAGGAAAATGAGATTAATGACAAATAATCCGAAGAAAGTTATAGGACTCAATGCATACGGATTGGAAATTGTTGAACGTGTTCCGATTGAAATAAATGCAAATTCCATAAATGAGAATTATCTTCAGACAAAAAAAGATAAGTTCGGCCATTTACTTTTAGTCAATTCAAAAAATTTAAATAATAAAATTTTAAAAAAACATAGAAGCAAAAAAATTAATTAACGATGAAAACTTCAGAAGTAGTATATCTAACTAAAACGAGATTAGTTGAAATAGAAAACAATCTAAAAGAATTAAAGACAATCGGCAGAAAGTCGATCGCCGAAAAAATTGCCGAAGCAAGAGCGCACGGAGATTTGAGTGAGAATGCTGAATACGATGCTGCCAAGGAAGCGCAAAGCCATCTGGAATTTAAGATCGGAAAGCTTGAGCTGATGCTTTCAAGGGTAAAAATTATTTCTCCTGAAGATATGCCGACTAATGAAGTGTATATTTTATCGGTTGTTAAAGTTCTGGATCTGGCTGCAAAGGAAGAAATTACTTTCACACTGGTTTCACCTGAAGAAGCGGATTTTGAGCAGGATAAAATATCAGTAACTTCACCAATCGGAAATGCATTATTGGGAAAGAAAAAAAATGAAACTGTCGAAGTTCAGGTTCCTGACGGACTGATAAAATATAAAATTCTTGAAATATCAAAGTTAAATTAGGTAATGGCAGCTAAAAAATTTGCTGAATTCAAAGTCGGGTTATTTGTTTTTATTGCCGTCATTGTTGTAATACTTACAATTTTTTGGGCAAAAGGATTTACCGTAAATTTGTCACAGGAAGATTATGAAGTTTATTTTCCAAAAATAAGCGGACTGAATGAGGGTGACCAGGTTAGTGTCAATGGTGTCCGAAAAGGAAAAATCAATAAGATAGAGCTTGTTGGCGATTCTGTCAGAATCAAATTCAGCATTGACAAATCAATTAAAATCAGAAGAGACTATGATATCTATGTTGCTGCTACAGAGCTTACCGGCGGCAAAGTTCTTTATGTCGAGCCCGGCAAAAGCACAGTAGAAGTAAATCCCGGCGAGCCGCTTCACGGAAATCCGGGAACGGATTTTGCAACATCTAATGAATTCATTTTCCGATATTACAAATGATGTAAAAGGTCTTATCGGAGAGTTTAAAAAATCAACCGATAATCTTAATAAAGTAATATTAAATGTTAATGACATAGTCGGTGACGGAAATTTGAAAGGAAACATAAAAACTACTCTGTCAAATCTTGCCGTTTCGTCAGCCAATCTTAATTCTCTTGTTAATGACAGCAGGTCCGGTATAGAAAGGATTACTTCGAAATTAGGGACAACAGTCGATAATGTTAATATTGCTGTTGGAGACAACAGCTCGGAATTGAAAAACACTTTGCAGGAGATTCAGTCTCTTACGGTCACTGTCGATACGTTGGTATATAACTTAAATACTGTTGTTGCTGAAATTCAGAATAAAGATAAGGGGATAGGAAAGTTCTTAACCGATGATGAGTTCTTTAACAATATGAATTCAACTCTGAGCGAAATCGAAAAACTTACAAAGAACATAAGAAAGAATGGAATTAAGCTGAATTTATTTTAATGCAAACCCAACATCAATTCTTTGAGTAGAGCCTACTTTTCCAAGAGAATTGAATGCATAATCTATGGAATAATAATCCAGAAATTTAACCCCCAGTCCTGTTGAGAATCCGGCTATGCCGAGAGAGCTTCCTGTTTGAAGGTCCTGACGCTGGCTGTTATTATATCCGATTCTGAACTGAACATTATCACTGAAGTCAAACTCACCTCCTACAGAAAGTGTTTTAAATCTGTCGAAGAACTGATCTACATCAGAAGTCAGATTGTCAAATTCAACATGGACATTTAAGGGAAGGTGTTCGAGTTTTTTATTAACTCCGATTCTTAAATCCAGAGGAAGTTCTTCGCTGGTGGATGCGTATTCAGTAAGCTGCGTGCCAGCATTAAGCAAGCTGACTCCGACATTCCACATGCTTTCAGGGAAAGTAAATAAAACACCAAGATCTGCAGCAATTCCCGTTGAAGAAAATTCGTCGATATTGGAGTAAATAAATTTCAGATTTAATCCGTAGTGAAAATTATTTTTATATACATCTGAATATCCCAGAGCAATAGCAAGATCATTTGCGGAAAAAGTTCCGAGATTATTTGATTGCTCATCAAATTTTTCAAAGCTGCCGTAGTTAACATATTTTACGAATGCTCCAAAATAACCGGCATTTTTAATACGCTGGCTGTATGCAATATTTCCGGAATTGATGTCAAGAAGATATTTAAAGAAGCCTACGGATGCCTGCTTGCTTGTAAGTGTAGAAAGTGCAGCCGGGTTATAATAAATCGAATTTACATCGTTAGTTGTGGAATTAAAACTTCCTCCAAGAGCTGATGCACGAGCTCCAACATCAAGGTTGAGGAAATTATAAGTTGTATTACTTTGTGAGAAACAGCCGGTTGAAATCAAAAGAGTGATTAGAACAAGGATTGCTGGGGGAAATTTTTTATTCGTCATTGTTTAATATTTAGTTTTGAAATCAATAGCATTGCGTCATGTAGTCCGGTTTTAGTTAGACAATAATATTAGATTCTCAATTGATTGTCAATAACAATATTATCGTTTAATAAAGTTCGCAATCTGAAATAGGAATTATTTTTATTTGTTAACTTAAAGAAAAAACATTATGAAGAACTTGGCTGCCTATATTTTCTTAATAATATAATCAAAAACGGCAGACTGAGAAACATAACAAATTCAGTTGTATAGGTAAATCTAACTGCTGCGATATCTACACTGCTGACTAACAGAATATTAGTAATGACCATCGTTCCCAGTAAAAAAAATAAAACCGAATCAATGTCCGAGAGTTTACTTTCGACTAATCGGTAACTGCTTACAATGAAAGTCAGAAAAAACAAGATTTCCCACATCACATTTCTGAAAATTAAGTTATAAACTTTCTCATATAATTCATAAATGCTTTTTAATGCAGTAGGTACCAATTCAATTTTATCCTCACCTGCTTTAATAGTGTATTCCGCATCCTGTTCATCCTTTATCGCATGGAGATAAAAAGATTTAACTTCTTCCTTAAGAGCTTTAAATGTAGATGTCGGTCTCCATTTTTTTTCTTCGAGTTCTTTAATATACTTCTTTCCATAGATTGTACTTTCATATTCTGTTTTCAGCTGATCATAAAAATTAATTCTGATACTCAAATTTCTAAAGGATTGCCAGAAACTAACAAAAATAAATTTTGCATAAACATCGGGATGTTTTCTTATTGCATCTATAGAAATTTTTCTTATTATCGGCTGTATGTCCATGTATTTGAATGCATGGTCCCCGTTTCGAATATTATCTGCCAGAGCCATCCATCTGTTAAAATTATTCCAGAATATGATATATAGTTTTTTTATTTCATAAGAATCCCGTACATATGATTTTTCTTTTCTGGGAATTGTATTGAGGACTGCATTTATTGCTTTATTAACATGTTCCGGGTACTCGTTAGATGGTTCCATAAAAAGTATGGTTGCACCGGCGATATTAGCAACGGGTAAAATGGAAAAAGCGTTCAATACAAAAAAGTTATATGTACACAAGCTAAGCATGGCTATTAATAAAGGTGCAATTAGTGAGACATAGAATTTAAATTTGTATTTTTTTATAACTAAAAAAATCAGCAGTAATATAACAATACAAACTAGAAATAAACCTGCAGGCCGGATAATTATGGTTACTGCCATAGAAGATGATAACAAAATCCAGTACAAGAGTTTATTTTTTTTCAAAGCTAAAATTAAAAAACACGAACTTATTATTAGAAAATTGACGTAAATTCCTTCCGACAGAATTGTAACTTCGTACATTAAAAAGTATGATGAGGAGATGAAAATAGATAATGCTGTTGCAAATAATAACAGGTATTGCTTGTATGTTTTATAAATTGTAATTAAAAAAAATATTGACATGAATAATGTAAGTAAACTTTGAACCACTGAAAAATAGATAAGACTCTTCGTAAAAATCAATATTGAGTAGAGAAACAAAGGATAACCCGGAGTCCTTAAATCAAATACAGGAGAATTAGAATTTAACAGATCAAAAGCAACAGTAAAGTAAGATGCACTGTCTCCTTTTACTATGGTAAATGGATAATAAATGTAGAATGGCAATCTCGTAATCAGGAAAACAGCAAGAAACAGCATCAAACTATACCGGAAAATTTTGTCCTCGTAAAATTTATTTGTAACTTTGTGCTTGGGTGAGTTCACTAATCTTTAGTATTATTTGTTCCCTATTGTAAATCTATATTTAAAGTAAAGTTTTCGTTTCATAATTCATAGGAATAAATTCCAGGAGAAGTGCTTTAAGATCACGGTATAAAGCGTAATAAAACTTAGTAAAACTTAGTTATCAAAAATATTAAAATTGAATAAGAATTTATAATTGAGTAGTTTTAATTCAAAAATAAAATAAGGAGGTAAAATTTTTATGGCAATTATGATCACGACAGAATGCATTAACTGCGGAGCATGTGAGCCGGAATGTCCGAATACTGCGATATATGAAGGCGGAGCGAACTGGGTTCTTGGTGGAGCATCTCACGGAGACGGGGATCCTGCACCGTCCGGAGCGGATGGGTTTTACTCAAGTGAATATTTTTATATTGTACCGGATAAATGTACCGAATGTGTAGGGTTTCATGACGAGCCGCAGTGTGCATCGGTTTGTCCTGTTGATTGTTGTCTGCCGGATCCTAATCACGTTGAAGATAAAGAAACTCTGCTGATGAGAAAAGAAGCTCTGGATGTACTGAAGGAAGATAACCGGAATATTAATTTGTAACATGACAGGTTGTAAAATTTTTTCAATCTATTTCTTTTCTGTTTCATCATTGTCTCCGTTTAAGTCCGGCTTGACAACATGTACATATGCATACTCATCCGGATTTACCGGCTGATCGATTTTTTCTTCTGAAATGTCATATCCGGTATTTTCAAAACTCAAACTTCTCCGGATCAATTAAAGCTGTCTCGGCTAAAGATGTATCATTATCTGTTTCTTTATTGAAATATTTTCTTGTATCCAATCAGAATCAAAAGGAAACCAATAGTTACTGAAATATCGGCAACATTAAATATTGGCCATGAATAAATTGTTTTTCCGAATATTGTGAAGTTAGGAAAATCAATATGAAGAAAGTCAACAACTCTTCCGTAAAAGTAAGGCGCGTATCCGTATATCTTTCCATAAAACACCCTGTCAATTAAATTTCCTATTGCTCCGCCCAAAATCAATGCAAGCGCAAGTCGCAACAACAATCCCTCTTTCCGGTTTTTATAAAGGAAAAAAAGAAGCAGAAAGTTGCGAAGATAGTAAAAATTGAAAGAAAAAGTTTTCCTCCTATCTGTAATCCGAATGCCATGCCAGGATTTTCAATAAAAGTTATTTTAAGAAAATTTCCGAATATATTTATTGAAGACTGATAGGGTATTCCCGTGAATATCAATTCCCAGTGAGGGAATCGAAATTCCTTTTACATAAAACTTCGAGAGCTGATCAGCTATTATTACAAAAAAAGTTATTATTAATACTTTCAATATTATTTTATCCTCTTAAATTCTTGCATTCGATACAATGCTGTGTAATTGGAACAAGTTCCAGTCTTTCTTTCACAATTAACGGACAGGTTCTGCATAAGTTTTTCGGATTATCACGGCAATCAATACAAATACCGTATGTTCGCTGGTCAATTCTCATCAGAGCATCCTGAAGATAACCCAGATATTTTTCGTCCCTTTGAACAAATAAATAATTTTTTTCTCTTTCCATTTCATCTGTGCCCTGCTCTGCCATGTGAGATGAGTATGTAAGATTGTCACCCTTATATTCGCCCGACTCCTTGTCTACCAGCGCATCCATGTTTGCTTTTGCACTCTCGAGGATTGCTTTTCTTTCCAGTAGAATTATGTTCCTGAAATGCTTTAATTCGGCTGATGAATACTTAACCTTTCGATTTGGTTTATATCTTTTAATTTTTTTAACCTCAGGTGCTTCCCGGATTAAAATTCTTTCAGCAGTTATATTTTTAAATTTTAATGATACTCCGGCTTGCATCTTTTTTGATTTCGCCGGCTTTCTGGATTTGGTGGTCTTTGTTTTAGGCGAAGACTTTGCTTTAACTTTCTTTTTTCCGGATGGAGTCGCTGACTTACTTTTATTGGTTTAACATTCTTTGCCTTAACTTTTTTAGTCTTTGAAGATATTTGTTTTGCTTTTTTAGTCGTTGCAACACTCTTTTTCGAAATTTTCTTTTTAGGTGAGACAGCTTTTTTCACTTTGGATTTAGATTTTTTTTTGGCCAATTTTTTCTCCTTATTATTAAAAAGTTAATTTGTTTTTTGCAGGTAAAGTTCACAGGACTCACCGTTTATATCAGTCTGATAAAATTCAAAATCATGTCCGTTTGCCTTTATCAGATTTTCACTTAATGTCTCCGACTTAATGAATTCAATGTTTTTGTTTAAAACGGAATTTATTTTTTCCGAAGTGCGGATATATATTTTAACCTTATCGCTTATCTTGAATTCATTTGTCTTTCTGAAAGTCTGTACCCGGTTAATGAATTCCCTGACAATTCCTTCTTCAATCAGTTCTGTGTCAAGCTTTGTATCCAGTGCAATCGTCAGATTATCATAAGTTTCTACAATCCAGCCTTCAATGTTATTTGTATAGATTTCTATGTCATCTCTGGTAAATTCAAATCCTTCCAAAGTCAACTTTCCGGTTCTTTCAAGCTCGGAGATCTGATCTGCCGAAAGTCCCGTAATAATCTTCTGAACTATTTTTACGTCTTTCCCGAATTTGGGTCCTATGGATTTAAAATTCGGTTTTGATTTCTTAACAATTATGTCAGAATCTCCTTCAATTATATTCAGCTCTTTTACGTTAACTTCTTCTAAAATAATATTTCTAACGTTCTCCAGCTTCTGTTTATCTTCTTCATCCAGAACAGGTATCAGAACCTGTCTCAGCGGCTGTCTGACCTTCAGATTATTTTTTACTCTCAGGGAACGAACCAGGTAAACAACATTCTGAGCAAGCCTCATTTCTTCCTCCAGCTGTAAATTTATTAGAGAGTTGTCAGCAACAGAAAATTCTTTCAAATGGATTGAAGTGTTTTCTTTGCTGAGGATCATATACAGCTCGTCGCAAAGAAACGGTGATATCGGCGCTATCATCATTAAAAGCTCATGGATCACTTCATACAATGTTTGATATCCGGAAAACATATCAGACTCATTCTCAGGATACCTGAAACGCTTTCGGTTTCTTCTGACATACCAGTTCGACAATTCATCAATTGTGAAATCATAAAGCGTTCTGGCAGCTTTAGACAGATCGTAATCATCCATCAATTCAAAATATTTCTTTTTTACCGAATTCATCTTCGAAAGAATCCATTTATCTATTAAGCTTCGCTTGTCGTAGCCAATTTTTGCATCAATATTATATTCAAATCCGGTAAGATTAGAGTAAATCAGAAAGAACCGGAAAGTGTTGATCAGGGTATCAAAAAATTTATTTTGTAATTCGACAAGGTCGTCTTCATTGAATAGCTTGGAATTGCCAACCGGCGAAGAAAAAATTAAATACCATCTTAATACATCAGCTCCGTATTTTTCCATTATATCAAATGGATTCACAATGTTGCCCATTGACTTACTCATCTTCTTCCCGTTCTTGTCCAGAATATGTCCGTTAACAATCAGATTTTTATATGCAGGCTTGTCAAACAGGAATGTATTAATTGCATGTAGCAGATAAAACCAACCTCTTGTCTGGTCTATTGCCTCTGCAATAAAGTCAGCCGGAAAATGTTTTTCAAAAATCTTTTTATTCTCAAACGGATAATGATACTGTGCGAAAGGCATGGAGCCGCTGTCAAACCATACATCAATCACCTCTTTAATCCTCTTCATTTCTTTTCCGTCTCTGGACTTGATTACAATATCATCAATGTATGGCTTGTGTAAATCAAAATTCTTATTGTCCGGATAAACGGATTTGAAATTTACAGCCTTGTCTTTCAGCTCCTGCAGACTGCCTATGCATTCATAATGTTCTTTTCCGGATTCATCGGTATAATACCAGATCGGGAGAGGAGTTCCCCAATACCTGTTTCGTGATAAAGCCCAGTCACTGTTTTCTTCAAGCCATTTACCAAAACGTCCTGTACCGATTGCCTCAGGATGCCAGTGAATTGTCTTATTCAAACTTATCATCTTATCCTTATATTCGGTAGTCTTTATGAACCATGAATCCGTCGCGTAATACATTAGGGGAACATGATGTCTCCAGCAATGCGGATAAGGATGAACGAACATTTCTTTTCTGTATAGACGACCGGCAGCTCTTAAATCCTGAATGATATAGGGATCGGCTTCTTTAAAATTCTTTCCTTTAAAAGAAATTACACTGTCAATAAATTTTCCGTCTTTTCCCACTGCTTTAAACAAAGGCAAATTATACTTTATACCTATTTGATAATCATCTTCCCCGAATACAGGAGCAATATGAACAATGCCCGTCCCGTCTTCATTTGTTACAAAATCTCCCAGCGTAACATAAAATGCTTTCTTGTCATGTTTAAGAAAGTTAAATAGTCTTTCATATTCGGTGAACTCAAGATCCTTTCCTTTTATTTCCTTTTCAATTTTATACTCATCTTTAATAACGGATAATCGATCTTTTGATAAAATTAAATTATCACCTTTGTCTGTTTTGATTTTTACATATTCAAATTCAGGATTAACGGCTAATGCCGCGTTTGAGGGTAACGTCCACGGAGTTGTAGTCCAGACTAAAAAATCCGAATCCTTGAATTCTCCTGAAGTAATTTTAAATTTTACATAAACTGAAGGATCTTTCAAATCCTCGTATCCCTCCGCCACTTCATGCGAAGAAAGAGGTGATTCGCAAACCGGACAATAAGGTAAAATTTTAAATCCTTTATAGATCATTCCTCCGTCAAAGAATCTTTTCAGCGCCCACCAAACAGATTCCATATATTCATTATGAAATGTAACATAAGCATTTTCAAGGTCTACCCAGTATCCCATTCTTTCTGTCGAGTCTTCCCACTCCGTAATATAGGTAAAAACCGACTTCTTGCATTCATTGATAAAAGCTACAGCGCCATACTCTTCAATTTCGCTTTTTGATCTGAGACCTAACTTTTTTTCAACCTCAACTTCAACTGGCAATCCCTGAGTGTCCCATCCTCCCTTTCTGTAAACCTGAAATCCCTGCATGGTTTTGTACCGGCACACCAAATCCTTAATCGTGCGTGAAATAATATGATGAATTCCGGGCTTCCCGTTCACAGTTGCAGGACCATCATAAAATACAAAGTTTTTTCTACCCTCCCTTGTTGCAATACTCTTTTCAAAAGTTCTGTCTTTTTCCCAAAAATCAAGAATTTCCTTTTCAAGCTCCGGTAAAAATATATTTTCAGGTAAATTTTTGTACATCAGAATTAAATAAGTCGTTAAGCTAAAAAAATAGAGTTGTAATATCAATGAAATAACTCGTTACAGAGTTGTTTCTAAGAATTTCTAAGTAATTTCTAGATAAAATATTACCGGTATATCAAGAGTGCCGTGTTATAACATTTTCTAGTAATTGTCCTGGAGGTTGGAGGTATTTATCCGGGTTTTCTGAACCTGAACAGTAATATCCCCAAAAAGATGATTACGGGCAGTTCAATTCCGAATAGCCCGCAAATTTTGGATTTAGGTTTTATGGTTGCCGTCATTACAATATCGTCTTTTAAGTCAGCTACTGTTCTGTTCCAGGTCACGGCGTTTCCATCGATGTTTCCGTTTGATGATATGACTTCCCCGGGAAATTGAAATTTGAATTTCAATGTGTATTCACTCATATCCATCGTCTTTGGCAATGTAGAGTCCCTGTTTACTATATATTTGAAATTATAATTATCGCCTTCCTTTGTCCACGAGCCCTTAACTTTTTCAAATCCCTGAACTTCAGAAATTTTATTGAAGTCTTTAAAATCGATGCCAAGCTTAATGTGCGTTGTTGAATCAGAATTATTAAAATCCCTCTTTGCACTTTTTACCTCAAAAAATTCGGAAGTGAATCTGTTTTTTATTTCCGGCTCATAAAAAACCATGCCGCCGACTATGTTTCCGAGTTTGAGGCTTCCTGTATGTGTAGAATAATCAAGCCACATATTTCCGGAGCCGTCCACATTCAGAGTTGTTGATTGTTCTACAAATACACAGCCGTTTATAAAAACTAACATAGAAATTATAAAAATAAAAATCAGAGTTTTTTGTGTTTTCATTTCACTAAGTTATATTTATTTAATTTTTTACCTTTAAAATATCTTTTGACTGAATGTTACTTATAATATTGTTTGACCAGCTGATGAAATCTTCATCTTCTATGGTTTTCATTTTTAGTTTTAATGCGTCAATCAAACATAATCCTTTTACATCATCATCTGAAATACCCGATTCCAGAAGTCTGTTTACAATGTTTTTATAATTGTCTCCGGACAAGGATGACAGGGAATTAAGGAAAGACTGCAGCCATATTCTGTTTCCTGAAATATTATTGATCATATCCTCATCAATGAATTTGTAATACTCTTCACCAAAAGCCTTCAGATCATTGGCCGCCAAAAACCTGACTCCGAAATAATCATTCCTCATCAGATTTATTAATACCGGGATATTTTTTGCAATTTTATAATTATTGAATGCAAACGCAATGTCTTTATTGAAGAGTTTATATTGAGAGCCCTCTTCCGCAAGCTCGCTTAGACGACTTGCAACGTTATCAATGAAAGAGGTTTCATTTGAATCGATTTTGATTTTTCCAAGTGCATTAACTGCCGACGCTTTTATGCGAATGTTTTCATCATATGTAAGATTAAGCAGCTCCACTTTGCCTGCCGGATTGCGCGTTTCCCCGAATAAATAACATATAAATGAAACTTCGTTTTGATTGAAGATTGTGTCTCCAGTTGACTGATTATACAATTGCAATTTTTCTGTAAAAAAATTTCCCATTGAAAACCCGATCCTGAACGCAAGGTTTCTTAAAACCAAACCGGGTCTGTGATCTTCGGTATCGAGATATTTCAAAATATATTCGCAGGTATTTAAACTGTCTTCAACAAGTTTTCTGAATCCGTATTCCTGCCATTGTGAAAATCTCGGCTCTATGGTTTTTGCCATAATAAAATAATTCATCGGTTGAATAATTTTTATTTGAGTCCAAAGGTATCTTATAAGTGATTCCCGCTTGACCTGCGCAGGAAGATCCTTTAAATAATAATCATCCATCACACCCCACATTGAAGAATTTGAAATTACACTGTCCATTCCGGCAACAGAATAAAAATCTTCTCCCGAAGCATCAAGAAAAATTCCAAGACTTCCGTATTCACGCCGGGAATTTCCGTAACCTCTTGTGTTACCCGGTTCTTTATTCAAATATCCGTCACGTCCGCTTTCATCAATTAATATTCCGATCCCGTTTGCATTACCTGCGCCCTGAGAAAGGGAATAAGCCGAATAATTATCATTGCCTTTTACATCATACAAAAGTCCGAAACCAAAATCATGCCCGCATCCCTGCGACACTCCGTCGGAAGTATAAAAATCCCAGCCGTCATAATCTTTTAAAAGTCCGACTGCTAAATGAATCCCGGCACCCTGTGCATACTGATATGAATTATATTTATCATGCCCGCTTTTATCAACAATGCATCCCAGTGCATACCAGTAAGCTCCGCCCTGTCCGAAAATATCCGTTGAATAAAAATCATTTCCTTCTCCTTCGATGATCAATCCGATTCCGCCGGCATAATATGGACGCAGCCCGAGTCCGTATCCCTGTGACATTGAAACGTAATGATCTTCATATCTTCCGATATCGAGAGAACGCGCATCGATCAAATAATTATCATTGCCTTTATTATCAACGATAGCGCCGACACCTTCAGTCATTCCGAAACCCTGTGAATATGAATTTGCAATGTAAACATCATTGCCGTTTCTGTCAATAAGCAGTCCGACTGCCAAACGAAGCAGCTCCTATTGAAAACTGATTCGCGTGATAAGTGTCATTGCCGTTTTCATCATACAAAACTCCAAGCCCGCATATCGCCGAACCTAAGAGAAACATTCTTTCCTTTATATATATCGTCACCTTCTTTATCAAAAATAAAACCCGATGAAAATACTGAACCCGCAAGAGAGTAATTGCTGCTGGTTGTGTAATAATCATTTCCCGAAAGATCAATTATACAGCTGAAGTTATTTCTTAAATATGTCAGAAGTTTCGTTATCAATATTATAAACATCATCGCCTCCTATATCAATAATAAAATCGAAATGACCGGTATAAATATTTTTTCCGTTGCCGCCGATGGCTATGCGGATCCCGCCTCTGTTGTAGTAATACAGAAAGCTGCCGGTGGCTTCATCGTTATTGATTTCATCTTCATTTCCGGAATCAAATGAATTGATCTTTTCACTCAAATATTTATAAAGCTTATAGCAATACTCTGCATCATAAACTCTATCATTTACTCCGGTGATAATTGCATCCTTGTTAAGTATGTCCATAGTCCTTTTTGAAACTGCGATCGATGAATCACGAGCTTTATTAAATTTGAATATATCGGAGTTATTATTGTCTTCGTTTTCCGATTCGCCAATAATGGATAATAAATTGTTTTGCAGGAAAAGCTTTTCATCACTTGAAAAGTTATCGGTAATTTTGCCGGCTGACTTTCTCCTGCTCTTTACTTCTTTGATCAAAGACTCTCCCAGAGATTCAAAAGTATTTTCTTTCAGATTATAATTCTGTTCTTGAATTACAAACGAATCATCTTCCTTCAGCCGGTATATTTTTTCAAGCAAAGGAATAAGATCAAGATTGCTAATTTGCATCACGCTATCCATAAACGCGAACGAATTCATCGGATCTGTCATAATGTCTTTCACAATGGGAAGCAAGAGCTTCGAGTCATTGGTAGGGGACTTCTCTTTGTCAAAGTTGATAGGAATGGTAATGTCATCGCGCGTCAGCCCGCGGTATGACAGAGTAAAGTCTAGTATCGAATCAATGTTGCTTTGCGCGACGGAGGTATTTACTATCATAAACAGAAATAAGAAACTGAATATATTTTTCATTCATAAAATCATTGAGTGCAAAAATAAATTTAATATAAATTTATTATAATGTTAAACTATTTGCACTATGTTTTGGATGTTTTGGAATGTTTTCGAAAAATAATTAGCGAACAAGGAGCATGCTCCAATGTTAGGGTTAGCGGATGATATTAAGTTAAGACTCTATACAATTTTGAGGTGAAAACCATTGGAAAGTTTCTTTGCATATCTTTGGTTAAATGATAATTTTTGTAAAGTTAAATACTAAAACATAAATAATTATTAAAACAAATCATGAAAAAATTAATTAGTATGTTCCACCCAATTCTGAAGATCTATGATGTGCTTGGTAAAGAAGTAGCAGAATTAGTAAATGACAGATTAGGAACGGGTTCATATTTGGTTGAGTTTGACGGGAGCAGTCTGTCAAGCGGTGTTTACTTTTACAGACTTACGGCTGGGGAATTTTCCGATACTAAAAAGATGGTGATAGAAAAATAACATTACTTATGTCAGCTATCAAAAAAAATATTCTGAATCACCGATTCACCGGATTAAATAATTAACAGATTTGATTCCTTTAGAATCTGCGTAATCTGCGATCAACAATATCTGAACCGCTGATTTACCGGATTAAATGATTTCACAGATTTTATTCTTTTAAGATAGTACTCAAAATCAAATCTCGGAAATCAAAAGAATCTGTGTAATCTGCGGTCAAATCTGCGGTTCACTTCATATTTCTCACCGTCACCGTATCCACCCCCAGCAGCCTGAGGTAATTATTATGATCATGCTCAAATCCCACCCAGCAGAAGTAATCATCTTCCGAACTTCCGCTTGAACAGTTTGTAGGTGTCAATGTTCCGATATCGACCTTATCATTTACGTGCTTGTATTTTATTCCGAGTGAATCGAGATAAAGATCAACCGCTACAATGACAAGTCCGATAGGCAGGGGAACAAAGGTCGGAATACTCTGAGGTATAATTTCATTCAGGCCCGCCCAACCAAAAGGAACAAGGTCCTTTGAATTTACGACTCTGTGCGAGGGAGCATTTGCGCCAAGCATAATGGTATTGTAATGATCCACAAATGCGCCATTACCCACTGTTGGAGCTGCAAAGGTATATGTTTCGAGAGCGAATTTGCTCGTGTACCCGTTATCAACGAACCATGCCGAAACCATTGTTGCCATCGCACCGCCTAAGCTGTGACCGGTTATATACATCTTCAAAGGACTGCCCTGAACTTCATTCAAAAACTGAACTAGTGTTTTACCGTTGTCCGTTGTAGCAAGAAGCGTATCAAGACCGTCGAGAGAACCTGAGGCAACTGAATCATCGCTGCCGCTTCCGTAAGGATATTTGTCAAGTTTCCATACTTCCATATCTTCCTTTATGTTGGAAGGAAAGACCCAGTCAGTTCCTCTGATTGCAATTGCATAATAAATTGTATCTGACGTAGAATCAACTGCTACATACATCATATTCCCGCCGGTGGGACTTATACCCGGTCCCCAGGCGAGCTTCCAGTTTCCTCCTGTTGAGTAATTTGAGTTAGCCAGCTGAAGGATCAGTGAATCCTTGATTTCCGAATGATTAGGATTATTCTCAGCCGTATAGGTCAATGCTGCCAGCGTCATAATGACTCCGGCTTCGCTTGTTTCATACCCTCCCAGTCCGGGCGGATTCCCGGTGATAATGTTGTTCACCGTATCATCATCGCTGCAGCTGTTAAATAAAAAGATGATCAGTAAAGTAATAAAAATTCTGAAGGCAGGATTTATGGATTTCATGTTTTTCATTTGTTTAAAATTTTTGGAAAACTAACTTCAGATGAGAATTAAATCAAGTTAGAAGGAAGGTAAATATATAAGTAAGAATATTTTTATTGTGTTTCAGGTCTCGGGTATTATCAGTGTCCGGACTGATATCACAACGCTACAATTTAAGAGGTCTGAACTGCTGACTTCGGCAGATTAATTTGATTTCACTATGTGATTCTTTTTCTTAAATCCGGTTTACTGAGAGGTGAATGGAACCAGTCACTCCGTAGGAGTGAGATGTTAATAGCAAACAGGTTGAAAATATTAAGCTTCGTCAGGAGCGGCATGAATAGTCATTAACTCTTAGACTGATGTAATTTTAAAGCCGGAAAGTATTATTATTTAGGAAAATCTATAATTTTTTTAATTATTGTCATTTTTCTTCAGCTTGTTCACATATTTTTCCACATCATATTTTTTTTTGTCCTTCCTTCTTTTATTGCATAAGAAAGACCAATTTCTTCAATATCTGTTTCACTTAGAACTTTAGCATTTACACCAATTTTTTTTGCCAGATCTGTTAGAAGTTTTATGTCGGATTTTGATTTGCTGTTTAATATTACTGTCTCCATATTTTTTTTCTAATTTAGCAATAAATAGAATAAATAAAAAGAAGTTTTTGATTCTAACCGCAGTTCACTACATATGTGATCGCAGCATTTATTATATAAGGATCCATAAAATATGGATCCACCTGTGCTGTGTGTTTAAATTATTAATTTGCTACTGAGACTTCAACAGATTGTGATGGATTGCCGAACAAGGTTCCGTCGCTTTTCATCATACTGCATTGAAAATAATTCCATCCGGTTTCTGAAGGTTTCACTTGAAAATTAAATGTTACCACACCACCCGGTTCTACATTTTCCAGAAGCTGAATATATCCAACATTCCATGAGTTAAGGGTCACCAAATCCTTTTTTGCATCAATCATTACTAACTGTTCATTTCCCCGTATCCAGGTTTTGCTTCCCGTATTGCGCAGAGTGATATAGATATCCTGAGTCTTATTAAGGGTCATTGTAATCGGCACACTCTGTTGAATTAAAGAGGCATTATAGATCTTCGTATCAGTGTATTTGTTATTATTTCCCGGAACACTGACTGTGACTGTGGTTGATTTCTGTCCAAAAGAATTATCTCCTTTTTTCATGATCCACTGCTGAGTATAATTACCCGAATCTGAAGGAGCTGTCACATAAAATTCTATATTAATAGTCTGACCGGGTTGTACTGCACTTGGCAAATAATTAGATTCGGAATTCCATTGCAGATAAGTAACATCAGATGACTCAATAACTGGTGCAATTTTATATCCGTCGTTAGATGATGTTGAAGACCATTCTGTCTTTCCGGTATTCTTCATCGTAATTCCTACTTTATATTTCTCACCCGCATTCATTGTTTCCGGGATATTGGATCCGATGAATTCAGAATTGTTTTCGTTGTCATCCAAAACCGGAGATACAAATTCACCACCGACCGAAATGATATTATTTGTAAATTCTCCAAAGAAAACTAAGTCTTTTGCCATAGCCCATTGTATATTATAAGTCCCGTTTGTTTTCGGAGCTGTAATCTTAAATAAAAAAGTAACCTTATCCTCCGAATAAACATCCTGTGGAAGTTCAACTCTGTTTATGCTCCAGACATCCGATCCAAATTCATTATTAAACCCATTGAAGAGTTTGAGGTAAAAATTTTCACTTTTGATCCAGTCATCGTCACCGTTGTTTACCATTGTAATCGTAACCAGATAATCCTGACCGGGAATTAACGTTTTAGGAAAATCCGAATCAACTATACCGGCATTTAAACCCGATGCTTGAACATAACTTAAATTGGATGCTAAGAATCCCAGCAACAAAGTACAAACAAATAATTTGAAAATTTTTTTAAACATTTTACTACTCCTTTTTTATGGAAACTTTTAATAAAAACCTTAAGCGGTTCTCATGTATTATAAGTTACTTATAAAAACAGGTCAAATAAATCGTCCAAAGGTATGAAAAGGAGACTAGTACACTTTTAGAGTTTCATGCCCTTTTTAGTGTTCTGAGTGAACGAAGGTCAACAACAAGCGAAATGCTTTGCTGCTGGCGCCTGACGAAGTGAAGAGAAAAATGTTTTCCCTCAATTGTATAAATTCTTTTATTACTGCGTACTCAAACTTGCCGCAAGGTCATTCGCCCTCTTAAGTAAACGCGGTGCATCCATTTTTTCCGTGAACTTTCCGAAAGTTTTAGAGGGTCCTTTCCATTTTAGCTCATCCGCTTTCTTAAACAGCTTAGCATCAGTGCGCAGTGTAGCAAGATCCTTAAACAACAATGCAAGTTCTCTTTTTTCACCCAGCACCTTTTCCGGGAAATCCTCAATTGGTCCGTAGTCATTCAGCAGTCGAACTGCGCTGAGCTTTCCGATCCCCGGGATACCCGGATAACCGTCAGCGCTGTCGCCGACGAGTGCCAGATAGTCCGGGATAAGCGGAGGATCAACACCAAACTTTTTGCGAATTCCGGTTGCATCCCGGATGATATTTGTTCTTCGCTCGATCTGAACGACACGATCTCCACTCACGCATTGTGCGAGATCCTTGTCCGGCGTCCAGATACAAACTTTCTGAACACGCTTATCTGCTTCCGCAATGCGGGCTGCAGAGGCAAGTGCATCATCAGCCTCCAGCTCGACCATCGGCCATACGACTACACCCATGGATTTCAATGCCTCTTCCAGCGGATGAAATTGCGCACGCAACACCCGCTCAATGCCCTCGCCGTTTTTATATTCGGACCAGAGTTCATTGCGAAAGGATTCAATGACGTGATCAGTTGCAACACCTATGTGTGTTGCGCCTTCATCTATCATTTGCAATATGCCGTTCAGCACGCCGGCAGCCGCTCCGAATGGCTTATCCTTACCTTTGTTAAAGCTGCGCTGACCGTAGAAATGCCTGAAAAGCTCGTATGTACCGTCTATTAGATGGATGATCATAAATTATACATTTTTATTTTATTTTTGGAGAACTCTCCGCTTTAGTCAACCTCATCTTTTTCAGGAAAGACTTCCTGTCAAGAGTCATCATAATTGCTCTTCCGTCCGGAGTTGTAATCAGCCCTTTTCTGACAAATCCAACTTTCTCATAACAACGAATTGCTCTGGCATTATCCGGATTAGGATCAACACGGATTTCCCTTACACTTTTATCTTTCATCAGTAAAAGTATAAACCGGATAATCATTAATGTCCCTGTACCTCTGTTCAGGTTTTCTTCGTCAGCGATGAACTGGTCAATGCCAAGAACACCGGGACCGGGTTTATCCGGCCACCAGTTCGGATCTCCGTCTGAAACTGAATAATACTGTATGAATCCCAGAGGTTCTTTATTCAGAAAAAACAGAAACGGATGAGCGTTGTCTTTACCATAGATCCGGGGAAGATATTTTTGTCTGACTTCGTCAATATCGATCAACCCTTTTCTCCACCACTTCTGAAGGTGCGCACGGTTTAACCAGTTCGTCATGAGTTCAAGATGTTCTTCAGTCATAGGTTTAAATGTGATCTGCATTATGTCGATGGCATGTATTGATTTTTTGCAAATAGATAATGGACTTACTGTAATCCGCAATTAACAAATAATTTCTTTCTCAAAACAAAATAAGTTTATTTGATTCAAATCTAAATTCTAAATTCCTACAAATATTTACAATAATTTGCACGTCCGCCCAAAAAGTTTAATTAAGGAATGACAAAAATAATTTTTTTGTAATTCTTAAATTTATAAAACAGACTTAATTTAGACAAAACTCTTCTTCTTTGTAAAAGGGGAGCGCAGAGTGCCAACTGCAGCAGGGTGGGGTTGTATCAGGAAAGTAAAATTAACATTGATATTGCCCGACATGTAATCTCCAACTCCGGAGGAGTGCAATCCTGATAGCAAACAATGTTCAGGTTGTTTTCCCGCTCCGTCAGGAGCGGCATAGATTATGGTTCAAAAACCACAATCATCACACTATGATTGCTCAGGATATGTGGAGGAAGGGTGGGGTCTTAAGGTGAAAGATCATAAGTTGCACTTTCATAATTCATTTCTTCAATCTTACCGGTATTCTTATAATTATCGAAGTCCCTTTATTCTCCTCTGACTCAATATGGATCTCACCCTTCATATATTTGATTCTTTCTTTCATACCCGAGAGCCCGAATCCGCCTCTTATTTCTTCCGGATCTTTTCTGTCCGAACTTATCCCTTTTCCGTTATCTCTTAATACAACGAGAATGTAATCTTCCGAAATCATTAGTTTTACTTCGGCTTTATCAGCTCCAGAATGCTTGATCATATTATTAATTGATTCCTGAATGACACGGAATAAATTGATCTCGCTTTCTTTTGTCAGTTGCCCGTCAACCTCATCCGATTCAAAATCGAAATCAATATCAGTTGCCTTATTCACTTCATTAACTATTGATTTGATGGTTTTTGTAAAACCAATTCTTTCGAGCTGATGCGGATGCAGATTATATGAAATGTTACGGACATCTTTTATCGTTGCTGAAGAGAGTTCGGAAATTTCCTTTAATGTTTTTTCAACTCTTTCCTTTTCCCGCTGTGCTTCAATCCTATTTCGGCTTTATTTTTTGCAATCAATACTTCGTGTGCAATAGTGTCATGAAGCTCAGACGCAATTCTCTTTCTTTCATTCTCCTGCGACTCGATCAGCTTCCTTGAAAATTCTTCCTGCGCTTTCCTTTCTTTTTCTATTTTGTCGAGACGGGTTTTGTAAGTCAGCCCGCTTGCTGCTGCTACACTCATTAATCCGATTCCTTTGAACCACCATGTTTTCCAGAATGGGGGAGTAATAGTAATTTTAATTGATGTTCCTTCTTCATTCCAGACGCCGTCGTTATTTGAACCTTTCACTCTGAATATATATTCTCCCGGATCTAAGTTAGTGTAAGTAGCTGTCCTTCGTGTTCCGCAATAAACCCAGTCTTTATCGAATCCTTCCATCATATAGGCGTATTGGTTTTGCTTTGGATTATTAAAAACAAGCGCAGCAAATTCGAAAGAGAAAATGGTTTCCTTATACGTTAAATTTATTTCTCTGGTGCGTTCAATGCTTTTTGATAAGACAGAATCCTTTGCAGATGGTAAAACTGATTCGTTGAACAGTTGAAAATCTGTGATGGCAATGTCTTGGAATGAATGGATTATCTTTTATTTCTTCGGGATTGAAATAATCAACTCCTTTATTCCCACCGAAATAAAGAATACCATTGTTATCCATGTTGCACGATCCTAGAAAATGTTCATTTAGAAGTCCATAATTATAGTCATAGTTTTTGAAACAATTATCGACTTTATCAAATTTAACAATTCCAAAAGTGGTGCTCAACCAAAAATTATTTTTACTGTCCTCAACTACTCCGCGAATCATATTTATTGGAAGTCCATTTTTCTCATCAAAGTGAAATATTAAACTGTTATTTTTCGTAAATTTATATATTCCATGTGTAGTACAAAACCATTGATTATTATATTTATCCTCATATATATTAAGAATTTCTGCGTTAGGGTTGAAATTCAATGGATTATGTTCAACTAACGAACCGGAATTTGATAATCTAAAAATACCTTTTTGATTCAACAATTGAATCCATAAATTGCTCTCGTTATCTAGGTACAATAAACTTACAAAACCTTCCTTAATTTTAGGTTCTAATTTATGTAAATACTCAAATTCACTTGTTGAGCCTGTTTCAGTATCAATGCAGGTAACACCCAAGTTAATGCCGCCTATTAATAAAAAATGTCTGGAGTCTTTAAAATATTCGGATATTGTAAAGACTGCAGTACGTCTATTCTCATTCAAATTACCGTGCTCTATATAAGCATCTTTTTCTTTTGAATATTTAAAGAGCGATCCTGCTGCAAGCCAATGGTTTTTTCTCGAATCTTCAAACATTTTTTTTCTTGCAGGATAATTTAAAATGTTTCCATCACTATCCAATGTATTATAATTTCTAAATCCTTCTTTATTTAAATCATGCTTTTCTAAATCATTCAAAAATGTAGCTATCCAAAGATTATTCTTTTCATCAATTGTAAGATCGGTGACCATATCGGTATCTTTTTCCTTACCAAATTTGCTTATCGAATGGAATTGTTTTCTTATGGTATCTACTTTATATATACCAGATCCTTGAGTACATATCCATATTACATTTGATCTGTCATTAAATAGAAAATTAATTCTAAGGTTTCCAATATTTTCAGGAGTTTCAATGGATGAAAGTGTTTTTATGTTTTTAATTTCATTATCAACTTGTTTTAAACCTCCTTTTGAAATACTTAGCCATAAATTCTTTTCTGAATCTGCACATATCGAATTAATACCTTCGGAATTTATCAAAGGATTTTCATAATTATTAACTTTCTTCGAATGAAAATTGAATATTCCCAGCCCGGAAGAAAATCCTATGAAATATTTATTAGAAGAAAATCTGTACATACACATTAAAATTGGATTAACTCCTAAATGCTCTATGGAAATATTTTCTGTTGTTTCATCATTTAGATCTAGTATATCAATTCCATGTAAGTGTGTTGCTATAATTAATTTGTCTTCTTCAGTCAATATTAAATTAAGAATTCTATTTTTATCATAATTGACTTTATACACTTTCTTGGATTCCTTGTCAAATTTATATAACCCCCGGCTCCAGGTTGAAATCCATAGAAACCCTAATGAATCCTCACATATAGAAGTTATTACTGTACTTTTTTTATCGGGAAATTTTTCTGTAAGAATTTTGTGCATGATTAAACAATCACTATTTAAATCATATTCTATTAGTATACCATGGAGTGATCCAAACCATATAGCTCCATTAGAGTCTTCAAAACTGAAATATATGGGTAAATTGTAAGATGATAAAGAGTTTTCAATTGAAAAATAATTTTTAAACTTATATCCGTCAAATTTGCTTACACCAAATGAAGTTCCAAACCAAATGTATCCCTGTCTGTCCTGCAGAACACAATGAACGTCAGAATGAGGAAGCCCCTCTTTGACACCCATTTTTTCAAATCTGTATTTATCAGTTTTTAACATAGGTTTATGATTATCTTAATTGAATTTTAGGAGAGTAATATTGTTTTTGGAGTTCATTCTTTATTCAAAAATACCGGAATAATTAATTATAAAAAATAAATACCTTCACTCATTTATATAGTTGTGGACACCTATGTTTATCACCCCACCCAACCCTCCCCTAAAGGGGAGGGCTTTAGTATTTACTTTTTCCAAAATCAGTTTCATCTCTTCTGGGGATGGCGTACTTTCTCTCTTCCCCTTTAGGGGAAGGGCTGGGGATGGGGTCTTACAAGCTTTCACAAAGTTCAATTATTCGTCTAACAACTCTATCCAAATCATCTAAAACTTCTTCATTCTTGAATCTAATGACCTTCAATCCCATTTCATTTAAAGCATCAGTCCTTGATTTATCTTTTTCTTTTGCTTCATTTGAATCATGAACTGTCCCGTCAAGTTCTATTACCAATCTCTTACTATGACAATAAAAATCGACGACGAATTTTGCTAATGGATGTTGCCTCCTGAATCTTAAGTTATTAATTTTCTTTCCTCTCAGTTCATTCCACAAAATTTTTTCCGCTGTGGTCATTATTTTTCTCAGCTCACGTCCTTTATGAAAAATTTGCGGAGTAGCTTTCAGAAATAGTTCTTTGTCTGATGTAGTTTTATTTTTCATAGAATTAAATATTGCAATCTTCTACCCCACCCAACCCTCCCCTAAAGGGGAGGGCTTTAGTATTTACGTTTCTCAAAATCATTTATTGATTTTCTCCTTCCCCTTTAGGGGAAGGGCTTTAGTATTTACGCTTTTCAAAATCATTTATTGATTTTCTCCCTTCCCCTTAGGGGAAGGTCTTTAGTATTTACGTTTCTCAAAATCATTTATTGATTTTCTCCCTTCCCCTTTAGGGGAAGGTCTTTAGTATTTACGCTTTTCAAAATCATTTATTGATTTTCTCCCTTCCCCTTTAGGGGAAGGTCTTTAGTATTTATGTTTTCAAAATCACTATATTTCTTTCTCATTTCCCTTTAGGGAAGAGTTTTAGATTTACGTTTTTCAAAATCATTTATTGATTTTCTCCCTTCCCCTTTAGGGGAAGGGCTGGGGATGGGGTAACATCCTTCATCGACAATTGTATCCTCTTCCTTTCCTTATCTATACTCACAATTCTCACCGTCACTTTCTGATTTAATTTGAGGACCTCTGCCGGATCTTTAATAAATTTATTATTGCTTATCTGTGATACGTGAAGCAATCCGTTTTCCTTTATTCCGATATTTACAAACGCCCCGAATTTAGTGATGTTCGTTATTATACCCGGCAGCAGCA
The DNA here is from genome assembly GCA_963836395.1 of uncultured Ignavibacteria bacterium. GTDB lineage: Bacteria > Bacteroidota > Ignavibacteria > Tepidaquicellales > Tepidaquicellaceae > JAGPCH01. The sequence continues at coordinate 462,575 of CAWIJF010000009.1, forward strand.
TTTCTGTTTTCAAATCATCAATGTCATTTACAGACTCTGCAAAAGAAAAGACCTCAGCTTTCCCTCTCGGATCAAGTCCCGGCTTTTTTAATTCCATCATTATATTTTCAAGAGTCGGAAGTCCCGCTTTATCAGTAATATATTTTTTTATGTCAATCTGTTTATTGACTTCATCTGTACCAATGAGATCTTTAACCGGCTTTGAAAGATCAGCTGCCATTTTAATAACTATCGGATAACTCTCGGGATGAATTGCGCTGTTATCAAGCGGATTCTTTGCTCCGGGAATTCTTAAAAATCCTGCCGACTGTTCAAATACTTTATTTCCTAATCCCTTAACTTTTGTCAGTTCCTTTCTTGATTTGAATGGTCCGTTATCCTGTCTGTATTTTGTAATGGCAGACGCTATCTTCGGACCGATTCCTGAAACATACCGGAGCAGATGTCTGCTTGATGTGTTCAGATTCACTCCTACCTGGTTCACTGCAAAACTAACTACCTGGTCCAGACTGTATTTTAATTTTTCCTGATCTACATCATGCTGATACTGTCCGACGCCGATCGACTTGGCATCTATTTTTACAAGCTCTGCAAGCGGATCCATAAGCCTTCTTCCGATAGATATAGCTCCGCGAACTGTAAGATCCAATTCCGGGAATTCTTCCCTTGCAGCATCCGAAGCGGAATAAATTGAAGCGCCTGATTCATTGACCATATAAACTTCCGTATCCGGAGCTTTATCCAATAAAGATTTTATAAAACTTTCCGTTTCCCTTCCGGCAGTTCCGTTACCTATGGCAATCGCTTTTATCTTATATTGCTTGATCAATTTGACAATAATTTCAGATGACTCTTTGATTTGTTTTTGAGGTTCGTGAGGATAGATCGTAGTATTATAAACTAAGCTGCCCTGCTCATCGAGACAGACTATTTTGCAGCCGGTTCTGAACCCGGGATCTATCGCCATCACTGCAACAGGACCCAAAGGCGCTGCAAGTAATAGCTGACGCAGATTTTCCGAAAAAACAAGTATTGCTTCTCTGTCAGCTTTTTCTTTTGAACTGTTTTCAAATTCGGTTTCAAGAGAAGGCAGTAATAATCTTTTTAATGAATCATCGGCAGCTGTCAAAACCTGTCCGGATGCTTCATTATTGTTTTTAACAAATAACTTTTCAAGTATTTTAACAGCAATATCATTGTCAACGTCAATGGAAACTCTTAGTATTCCTTCCTTCGCACCGCGAAGAATTGCGAGCAATCTGTGTCCGGGACATTTTTTCAGATCTTCGGAATATTCAAAGTAATCAAGATACTTTTGTCCTTCTTCTTTTTTCTTAGTTACAACTTTAGAACTTAAAATAGCCGAACTTTTAAAAAGCTCTCTTAAAGAATTCCTGGCGGCAGTATCTTCACTTATCCATTCTGCAATAATATCTCTTGCGCCCGCCAGAGCATCTTCAACATTCTGCACTTCATCATTAATAAATTTCGATGCCTCTTCATTTACATTAATATTTTCCTGTGACATTATTAGCAGAGGCAAGAGGTTCCAGACCTTTGTCACGCGCCGCAGTTGCTCTCGTTTTTCTTTTTGGTTTAAAGGGCAGATAAATATCTTCGAGTTCATTTAATTCCCAGCAGCTGTTGATCTTCTCCGCTAACTCATCAGTTAATTTATCCTGATCCGAAATGCTTTTCAGAATATATTCACGGCGTTTGATCAGTTCATTCAGTCTTTTAAGTTCAGACTGAATGTCTGCAACCTGCATTTCATCAAGACTTCCGGTTGCTTCTTTTCTGTATCTTGAAATAAAAGGTATGGTCGCGCCTTCTTCCAACAATTCCACAGTCGCAGAAACCCGGTTCTTATTTATAGAAAGCGATTTGCTTATCTGGTCTGTTAATATTTCGTTCATTGTTTGTTTCAATTATTCATAAATTATCTGTATCGCAGATTTTGTAGAATGTAATGATATTAATAAACTTATTCTCTATCCATTCTTCATATCTTCCAAAAAAAATCCGCATCCTTTATATACATTCGAATTGGTAATATATAATATCCATTCTTTCCAATTCAAAATAAACCGAAACAAGATAGCCCGACTCCTATGCTCGACAGATAATCTCCCATTTCGGAGGAGTGCAATCCAGGAACGGCGAAAGATTAATTGCAAAACTGTCTAAAATATTCCGGTATCCGCAATCTTTAGCTTGCGTGGATGCAACTATGTTTGACAGATAATCTCCAACTCCGGAGGAGTGCAATCCGGTGACTCCGACGATGGATAATAAATAAGTGTTTCCACACATATATTTTGTGTGTTCTCCTCTATTTATCTTTCCTATCAAACCCAATAATTTTGTATGTCAATTTCTTAATGAACAAACCGGTTGACATAAGTCAATCAGTTACAGCCGTTTTTAAATAATCTAAGGAAGACCATAGGATCACTTTTCTTTTGTGAGTACTAATTTCAGAAAGTCTTGGCATAAACATGTTCTTATTAATTCAGACATGTTAGTTTTCTGCTAAACAGAGATTCATCCAAAAACCTTTTTTAAAAAATGGAGAAATGCCGAAAATCCAATTTCTAAAAGAGAGTAGGCAAATAAAAATTAAAAAATTTATGATTATCTCAATGCAAGGTAACTGGACAGTTACAGTTAAATCGAAAAATGCTGCATATCCGCAACGTTTCGTTGTCCAGGGAGCAACTTCGCAAAATGGCGTTCACCCTGGAACCCCCGGAACAACAATTAATGTAACCGGTGCTCAATGGTCTCTTTCCATACAAAACGACCCCGGCACCGGATGGCAAGCTTCGGATACAAAATTAACATTCCCCCATCAGGTTGGAGGAAATTATGAATTCGATATTTTGTCAAATGATGCAGGTGGAGATCAGGATTTCAATGACCTCGTGCTGACGTGTTCAACACCCGTAAACATAAATGATTTTATCATCTATGGAAACGTGACACTCTACAGCGGAAGATGCATATTTAATCCATGCCGCAGATTTCCGTTTGTGATTGATACTTATTCAGGATTATTAAAAGCGTTAAAGAATCCTGTACTGAAAGAGTGGATAAAAAAATATTACCCGGAACGGATTCCACCAATAGATCCTCCCAATCCGCCTGACCCTCCATATTTCAAACCGATTGTCATTGATCTCGGCGGCGAAGCAATGCAGCCAAGAACATCACTTAAATACTTGCGCAAGACTGCGGATGAAAAGAAACTTGAGTCAAAAGCATCGAAGGAGATGATATCTGAATTTGCTTCGTCAAATTTTGAAATGATTCGTTCTTCTCAATCAGTTTCTCCCGGTATTAGAGAACTTGCTGTGGAAAAATTAAAATTGGCAGAAATGATAGGAGGATTATTTTTTCAATGTCATACAGAAGCAGGTTCAAATCTGACTCTTACATTCGAAGAGTATGACCGGACTGCCGCCGAATTGTCAGGCGGTGCATACACAGGTACCGGTAACAGACGGCTTTTGGGTGATACCATTACAGACATGAATGGAAATTATATTTTCAAATTCAGTTTTGACATGACATTTCCGGGTTTGGAGGATTCATCCGACATTGCACCGGGTGAAAATGTAAATACCGTAATGTATCCGGACGTGATTGTAAAAGTAGTCGAGTATACTCCTTACGCTGTAAGATATGAGAGCGCTCCTTTCTATAACATTTCCAATCTGAAACGAATCAATTTATGCTTACCTGAAGAAACCGTTCACGTCTCTTCCGCATGCTTCAACGGCAATTTGATTGGAAGCCTGGGTAATGTGTTTATCGGAGGAAATCAGAATACTTCCGCATCAACTTCAACGTCTGCAACGCAGAGATACGGATATTCAAATAATCTTGAATCTACAGGAGTAATATCGGTAGGCAGCTCGCTTGCAGGTTTCAATGTTGAATGCGCAGCATGGGGCGGAACCATCGATATGAAAGGATGTATGTATGATCTCGCCAAGAGTGCAGCCGATAACAAAATACGATGGTACACAATACGTGTAAGACGTTCGGGCACTTCGGGATGGGATTACGTGAGCCAGAATTATAAACATCCTAAATTCTCAAAACGAAATCTTCCTAATTACATTGGTGATGATGTTGGACCGTTTTATCCGAATGTTGGAGGTACGTTAACCGGGACTGTTCCTGCATACATAAATATTCAGCGTGAAATATTTGTTGACGGTGTTGATTGGGAGTTCTCGAATCTTGACCGGTACATGCAATTGAACACCGCGCTCTATGATGTAATAACCGGTGTAAGAACACCGGGCAAATTCTATGTAAGAGTTGACGGATATGATGCTTCAGGAAATCACGTTTCGAATGCGACAGATTTAATAGCTTTATTCATTCACAACAACGGTCTTAATTTCCAGATGACAGGTCCGCTATTTACCGATCCTTCAATACTATATGCCGGATGCGGATTGTACCGACTGACGGATGCACAATTGAAGACACCGATAGCGTTCTCTTTTGAAGCTAATGATCCTTACGGATTTGTTGACAATTATGCATTGACAATGGGAAGGTGTCCTGGAACATCGGTTAATCTTGAATCAAATATTGAAAGCAGCTTCACGCTTACCGGCGGCCATACATTTCCCGGCGGCAGCAATGCTCCAAATGTACATCATTCATGTCCGGGGTATAAAGGTACACAGGATGACTACAGCACTCCAGGATTGGTAAGTGTTCAAATAAATCCTCCTGTTATTGGTGACGGATGGATATTACCCGGAGAGTACTTCACTGTTTATTCATTTGGTTTAACCGCTAATCAACGTGTGACCAATGGTTATAACTCCGGTATTTCGGGTACTTATCATTCAAATTCGCAAATCATGATGGAACGTCTAAATCCGTGAGTATGCAGTTTGACATTGCAGGATATATTGTCAGCACCTTTGCAGTATGGCGTATTGCACATTTACTTTCACAGGAAGACGGACCATTTGATATTATTATAAAATTCAGAAAGTTGTTCGGGCAGGGTTTCTTCGGAGACCTGCTCGACTGCTTTTATTGCGTAAGCGTATGGGTTTCAATTCCTTTCGCAGCAATTCTTTGCAATGAATGGGTGGAAGGAATTATTATGTGGCTTGCGCTTTCAGGTTCTGCTTGCTTTTTATTTAAATTAACTGATAAAAAATAAATTCTTAATAAAATGAGTTGCTGCGGAGAAAAAAGAAAAAAGCTGCTTGAGACAATAAAACATTCGAAGCAGAATAATAAAATTGTAACACGTGAATTCCATGCCGCTACAGATAAATCCGACAAAGTTTTTGAATATACCGGAGATACTTCATTGAAAATTACGGGCACTGTAACAGGGATTCTCTATAATTTCAAATTCAGGGGAGACAGACTTGAAGTAGACTACTCTGATTCTTTTGGACTAATGGGGGAACGAGATTTAAGGGTTTTACATCAAATTTAAAAATGCAAATTAAAGTGTACAAAAAGTAAAAAGTACAAATTTTACAGTAGCCGCAAGCTTTAGCTTGCGGGATTATAATTCCGGTTTGCATTAAATCACAGTCTAAAGCCTGCGCCTACTTTCAACGTAATTAATATCTTATTTTGAATAGACTTATAAAACGTAGCCGCAAGCTTTATCTTGCGGAATAAAAATGTGTCATCCGGAGTTTTTTTGAATTTCGATTTAGCTTCTTAAAAATACCTTCGAGCATCTGGATTTTGATCCAGCCGTTGGTTGAACCCGGCGGGATGTGAGTGGTGTGGATTTCAATCTTTCCATATTCTGTATTTATGTCAGCTGAGAGTATTCTCTCTTTCCATGGAACACTGAATTCATCAGGCTTTCGGCTTTTAAACGGATATCTTGAAGCGATCATCTGTCCGTATTTTCTCTTACCCTTTAATTTCGTTTGCTCTTTTGAAAAAGTGAAACTATCTTCAATATATTCATATCCGTTTTTCAAAATCTCCCCCTTTAGAAGTGTCTTTGAACTCAAAGTCACTTCCTGGAATGTTAAAATGTCAGCATTATGTTTTACAACAGCTTTGATTTGATCTTTGATTCTTGAAATGCGGAAGTTTAGATTCCAGGTGAGAAGGATAATGATAGGCTTAGTCATTTGAAATCGGGAAAGATATTTTTTTATAGAGATTAATTTTAAATCCAAGAGCAGGTCAGTTCTCGGGGAACTCTTTAAAAAGTTACCTCGGCAAACCTTTTAGATTCTTTTGTGCCCAGTTAAAAAGTATCAAAACCTTTTGAAGCGCTTCTTCAATCTCCGGCAGTTGCTTTTCAAAATCTTCTTCGATATTGACCGGAGTGGTCTTTATCCTTATTGAATGGGACTTTCCGGTCTTAACTATCTCCATGCCTTATTCCAGAAGTCTCTTATATTTTATTTTTATGCTGTTCTTGGTTCCAGATCCACATCTCCTCTTTTCTTATGTATGAGATATCCATTCCGTGTAAGCCTATTCCATCTGGCTGAAATCTCATGAATCCGGTTCGCTTAGACATCTGTTCTTTACGTCGTTTCATTTTCAGAAAAGGATAATTTCTCCCAACATAAATGAAATAATCCCATTTGAATTTGGTTGTATTCTCATTAATGATGGATTCTTTAAGCGATTACTGGTGTCGGATAAAACTTTCCCGATGATTTTGCAGTTTGGAAATCGCAGCAATTAATTCATCTGTACTTGTCTGTTCCATTGGTTTTTTCGGTCGCATCTTGCTTTCCAAATTACGAAAATATTCTCCAATATTTTCGTCAATCTGGTTGATAAGATTTGCTATATCTTTGATCTGATTCTGTTACAGAAAATAGAATTTCTTGATTCTTGTTTTGCCTTTGGTTTTCACTCATAATTGTTGTTAAAAATTCTTTGCAATTTAACTATATTGTAGTCATTACGCAATAACGTTTTCGGACAGTCTGGGAGCTCGGGAACACAACCAATACAAGAAATAAAAAAAGAAAAGGAAATTAGAGATGACTCTCGATGACGGAAATATAATAAAAGAAATCGCTGTTAATAAGTTGGGATTAGCCACTAATTCTCAGCTTTTTCTAATTCTAAATGATTATATCATAAGACATAAAAATGAAACTGACAACAACAAACAGAAAATCAGCGATTCTGATACAGTCTTTATGATTGACGCTGTCCGTGAAGCCAAACAAGCTGGTATAGATGATCCGTGTAGTAAGAAAAATATTTTCTTAAGTTATAATTTTTTTAAGGCAAATGAGAATCCATACATTCAAAAATTGGGCAATGTGATTGAGCAAGATAAGCAAGTAATTGATGCGTTGGATCTTACAGTAAAATTTTATAGAACACCGCGAATAGGAATAATAGACGATGACGACCGTGAATGGGTGAAAAGTCAAAATTAAGGGAATTATAAATCCTCAATCAAGCTGATTAAATGACTTTTTAGCAAAGTTAGATGATTTTAGAAATAAAAGTAATATTAATGTTACAGAAATCGATAGAAATAAAGCCGCCTAATATTGAAGGGTCGCAGAGAACCAACAAATCCGTAAACTTTTAAGCGAGCAAATAGAATTTGAAAACTATGCAAAATTTTATCATAAAAATTTTGTTCATACGTCAATACAATCCAGAGGCTTTCAATTCTTATAAAGAGTTAACCGAGGCATCTGGAAGACAATTCAGAGATTTTAACCGATGAAATTATATTCGCCATACAATGAACAATTATCGGATATCGATATTATTTCCAATAAAATAGGCGATATCTCCGACACTAAGTTTGAAAAAATCTTAAAGAAAAACATTATCTTAATTAAAATGAGTAAATCCAATCGAAAAACCATTGAAGCATGCTCATCAATCGAAGTTAATGGAGCTTCTCAATCTAAAATCACAAAAATTTTAGACCAAATTGAAGATATTAAAAGTAAATTTGCCAGTATCAATGAATTTTACGATTTAAATGGAATCGAATCAGAAATTGATTAAATTTAATTGAAAATTCGGACTTTTCAATCAAATATTGATAATCGAATTAACACATTTGAGGGGCATAGCGCTCCGAATCTAATTATTCTAAAAGGTTTGAAAATTTATTCAATATATGATGATTTGCAAGATTGGGATGAGCCGCCCCTAACATTTTCTATACAAAACAATGAACAAATCACAAATATATTTTACGATATATTAAACAGATTTCGTCCTGTATTCCCCGAACAACGTAAACTTTCCATTCGTGAAATGTTTTCTGAATTTGGCGGAATATATTTAAGAAGTAAAGACCAGCCTAAAAACATCATGGATATATTAATGTTAGCCAATGATGTCATTTCATTTCCCGAACTTGGAGATAAATTGAAATATAGGGATGAAAAAGCATTTCCCCAATTTGAAGTCTTAACCACTCTTGAAACACTAAAAGTTTATATAAATATAATATCATATTTGATCAGAGATGATGGTTTTGAAGAAAGTATTTACGTCCCTCAACATATTAGTAAGGTCTTTCTGACTTCTCCTTTATGGAAGCTTTGGTCTAAAAAACAACAACTTGAATTGAGAAAGAATGGTTTTATTGGTGAAAAAATCCGATCAGAATTAGATTTAGCAAATAGTATTATAAATTATCCGGATTCAATAAGAAAAGGTCAACTAATCGGAGGTAAAATTGTCGATGTGATAAAACTTCCTCTAAACTTTGGATTTACAGCAACCACTGGAACACGACGATCATATCACTTGTCATTAAAAGTTTACTTAAAAGCTCTTATTGATAATTACTATTTAATAGCCAATGGATTATATGGCATAGGGACAGTACATATACACCCTCACACTGAAGTAACACAGAAAGAAGTGCGATTACTTGAAATAATAAAAAAGAAATTCGGAATTTCTATGGATAATCATGATTTAAGAACTATTCCCAGCGAATATGATTATCAAACAATTAAAGATAGTTTAGGTTTTCACAAAGATCTCATTAATCGTGTTGACATCAGAAAACTTGGAATAAATTTTAAACCAACTAAGGAGATTTATCAGACCATCATCAGTTTGGATGAAAATGTAAAGGTAAATAAAATCCGGCATTATGATTATCAAAAAATTTCTGAAGTAGACCGTGTTGACCTTGAGGAAACAAATAAAGAAATCTTTAAAATGATACCTCAACTAACCTACGAAAACTTAAACGAATATCTTGAACTTTTAGCCTCACATTTTGTAAAACTTTATACAAAAGCTATGTCTTATGAATTTGGTGATTATGTCGGTGACCGCGCCATGAATCCTTTTAATGTTGGCATCAGTGGAACAAATGAAACTTCTTCAAAACCAAGTTTAGACGAAACTTCCCTCAACGACTACATTAAATTAGCCGAACAAAGTTACAACAAGCAACAATGGGAAGGAGCAGAAGCATTATATCGTAAATTGATCGATCGAGGTATATCAATTGCTGATATCGGACCAAAAATTTTTATGTGCATTATAAATGCTCATTCAAAATTATCAGATAATAAGATCAAGCAGTTGAATGATATTTTAAATCAATTGGAAATCTCTGGAAAAACCGAACTTGCCAGTGAGTTGCGTCAGCAACTTGCAGAAAAAACTACTCTAGCGAACGGAAACAAGAAAGGATGGAAATTTTGGAAGTAACAATTGGAGATAATGATTGCAGTTGGGAAATCGTTACTGCAGCAAAATTTTTATAAGAGAGATTTGCTGATTTGCTCATTTAATATTTCTTTCATTGTTTATTTTAATTATTCATAAATTATCTTAATCGCAGATTTTGTGGAATATAATGATATTAATAAACTTACTCCTATCCATTCTTTGTATCTTCAAATAAAATCCTCATCCCTTATACACATTCGCATTGTGCCAGTCAATATAATCTCCGAATGGTTTGTCCGTATTTCTAGAAGGAAGGACGGACAAATCATTTCCGTGATACTGGTAGTATTCTCTTCCGTTTTCAAACTCTTCTCTTATTTTTTGCTGACCTCAATCTTAAAATCCTTTGTAATTGTAATGTATCCTGAATCAAATAGTTTATGGATATCGGATCTGAGCAATAGCCCATTCTTAGTACTATTGGGACCCGCATTTGCGTAAGGTCTGATATGAGCCGCCTCAAGAACAGGCATCGTTCTTTCTCCCGAAATGGAACACCTTCTATTGTATGCATCAATTATTGAAACTTTGAAAGCTCCCTGACCTATCCTCACCTTTGTCAGAACAGGATTTCCATAAATGGGGGAATCCGGAATCTGCTCAACCAATCTGTTTGTATCATTAGCAGGTACATCAGGAAAATACTCTTCCAGCAATATCTGAACTCTGTCCCAGTAAGATTTTCCGATTAATTCGTTGGTGTTGTATGATTTCCCTTGGACAATATTACTGCTCCAGTTTTCCGGAATAGGTATCCAGTCTTTGCTTTTAAAGAATATAGGATTTGTGAGAACCAGACATCCTATTTGTGGATTAGGATCATCATGATCTGTCCTTAAATTCATAATCGCTTTCTGAAATTGAGAATAGGTTTGAAATCCGTTGCGCTCTCCGAAGGTTTCCCAGGCTATTGATAATGGCAGGAATATTTGTCTAAAAAAGAAACCAACTCCACCGATTACATTGTGCACTTTGAGCTTGAACAGGAATGGTTCTCCCGGTGATAATATTCTGAAATTACTTCTCCCGCCCGGCTGCCAGAAATTAATATCTTCCGGATTGATTTTGGAAAGGTAGTTATACCAGTTTAAGTCAGTGACGCCGAGATAGAATTTCATATTGCTTTTCAGATTGTGCGACAAAATTGTTATCTGTTTATTCAAATTAAATGGTATTATTTTAGAACCATGTATTACAGAAGGAAAATACTAATTTCATTATTAAAATCTTTTGGAGGTGAGCTTACTAAGGTTGATCTTCAAAAACTTTTATTGGTTTTTGCCCAATACCAAAAGAAACCAAGCTTTCATTTTGTACCTTATAAGTTCGGTTGCTTTTCTTTCCAGGCAAATGCCGATTTAAATACTCTTAATAAATATAATATCACCAGTAGTGACGAAACTAAATGGTATATTTTGAATCAGAAAGATTTGGATATTGAATTGTTAAAGGAAGATCGTGAAATCTTGAAAACTATTACACATCAGTTTAAGAATAAACTAGGAGATGAACTGATAAGATACACTTACAGACATTATCCATACTATGCATTTAATAGTCAGCTGCTTACAAAATATTCAGATGAAGTAAATATTGAAACTGTTTTAAAATCAAAACCTGACAATAATAAAAACGGTCTTTATACAATTGGATATGAAGGAATATCCTTTGAAGAATATCTGAATAAGCTCATCAAGTATGATATAAAAATATTATGTGATGTTCGCAGAAATCCGATTAGTATGAAATTTGGATTTTCGAAGAATCAGTTGATGAATGCCTGCGAAAATTTGGGAATTCAGTATAAACATTTTCCTGAATTAGGCATAAGATCGGAAGATCGAAAAAATCTGTCAACTCAAAGTGATTATGATATTCTATTCAAATCTTATTTGAAAAATACAATTCCGACAACCTTAGATTCTCAAGAGAATTTAGTAAAATTAATTAAATCTCATAAAAGAGTTGCAGTTACTTGCTTTGAAGCGGATATTTGTAAATGTCATCGGTTACATTTAGCCAATTCTTTAAAGAGTCTGAATTCGTTTTCTTACAAGATTTATCATATTTAGAAAATGCCCCGGAAGAAAATCCCGGCAACAATCATTTTGAATTTATTTCATTCCAATGGCAATTTTTAAATTTCTTTCCGCTCCCGCATGGACAAGGATCATTTCTTCCAATATCTTTTGTAAAAGCTCGATTGTATTCTTTCACAAAATCAGTTTCAACCATTGATGGAATTCTAAAACTAAAACATGTCTTCATATCCTTATTTGTGATTGATAAATCACCCATTGAGATAATGTCCATTCCAATTAACACTTCAATTTTATCATTCAAATCTTGTGTTAAGTCACTCACCTCAACAACATTTACATATGGAATTGTTACTTTATTTGGTAAATAAATATTGACTAAATAAACATTTCTGTCAAATACTCCTCCTCCCGTTGTAACTTTGGTGATGCTGATGGGTTTTAAATCTAATTTCTTCACAACATTTTGAGTAATACAGGTCGATGTCGCGCCTGTATCCCAGATAGCGATGAAAGAATAATTTTCCAGATTTTTAATTTCAGAAATATCATTACTGGGTAAAGATATTCCAACATCTGTTTTTAATACATTGACAAGCCCGGTATATTTGGTAGTGAAGGATTGTGAATTCAAACCGAATAAATTAAATAATTACTCTGGAATGAAATGTGGAAGTATAATCTGATTTTCCCGGTGAACAAAGCTGAATTAAGAAAGTGCCAACTTCGTATTCTTTTTTGGATTCTTCATACGCTTCGGATTCTGTAAATAATCACCTATAACTTCATCATTTCTGATTACAACATATCGCCCTTTATATTTCTCTATTAGATCTTTCTGATGATCCAAATAATATTTAAATTCTTTTTCTAGCATGGCAAAAAATACTTACAAAATTTAAGTATTACAATGATATAGTATATTAGTGTCCCTAAGTTTATTCACATCCGTCCAAAACGTTTTAATTAAGGAATGAGAAAAAATAATTTCAATAATTTTTCAATTGAAAACAGACTTAATTCAAACAAACCCCTCCCAAACCCTCCCCTTTTCCAAAGGGGAGGGCAGGGTGGGGTTGTTTCAAGAAAGTAAAATTATTATTTGAACATAAATCTTAATCGAATTATTGATTACAATAAAAGTTTATTTTGGACAGCATTGAAGTTTATTAATTTATTAAGTTTTAATTTTCCAATGATGGGTCGGGATCTTCCGTCAGACACAGATAATACTCACTAAAAGAAAAAATCCTTTTTAGGAATGGGAATGATATTCTTACAATATCAAGCTCCGTAGGAGCGGCATGAATTGCTTTCCGTCGGTGGAATGTCGGGAGGCAACGAAGAATATTAAATAAGTAAACTCCAACTCCGAAGGAGTGAAATATTAATAGCAAACAGATCGATACAAATCGAGCTCCGTCAGGAGCGGTAAGAGTTATGGTTCAAATACCGCAATCATCGCACTATGGTCGCTCAGTAAATTTTCTCTGACCTTATGATCATAGTAACATTCAACCGGATTCAATTCTGACTGATGCGAAAATATGGTCAAATCTCCTTCCTGTTTTTCTTCCCTGATTTGTATGCCAGCTGTAATCATGCTTATCATATCCGTTAACCTTCCTGTAAACATCAAAAAGATTTTTTTCCTTGAGTGTATTCAATACATTCCTTTCACCTGTATCCCACCTCGTTAATACTGAATTGTAGACGATAATATCCTTACTCTGATCACCATTTGAACTCCCTTTGTATTTTACTTTCTGTCCCCAGGTTACGATCGTTCCGTCACTCAATTCAAATTGCGGAGTATTAAAATCGCCTGTCAATATCCGGAGTTTTTTTGAATTTCGATTTATCATCTTAAAAATACCTTCGAGCATCTGGATTTTGATCCAGCCGTTGGTTGAACGCGGCGGGATGTGAGTGGTGTGGATTTCAATCTTTCCATATTCTGTATTTATGTCAGCTGAGAGTATTCTCTCTTTCCATGGAACACTGAATTCATCAGGGTTTCGGCTTTTAAACGGATATCTTGAAGCGATCATCTGTCCGTATTTTCTCTTACCCTTTAATTTCGTTTGCTCTTTTGATAAACTGAAACTATCTTCAATATATTTATATCCGTTTTTCAAAAGCTCTCCCTTTAGAAGTGTCTTTGAACTCAAAGTCACTTCCTGGAATGTTAAAATGTCAGCATTATGTTTTAAACAGCTTTGATTTGATCTTTGATTCTTGAAATGCGGCAGTTTAGATTCCAGGTGAGAAGGATCATGATAGGCTTAGTCATTTGAGCTCGGGAACGATATTTTTTTACGGAGCTTAAAGTTATTCAATAGTTGTTGGTCACACCTGACTCACCTGACTGCAGCGGGCGGGCTCACTTCGTTTGTTAAGATCAACAATGGCGGTTGAAGTTTATCTAATTCGTGGACTCGGCCGATGTAAATAGTATTTATAATCTTAGAATTTAAAGACGTCTCAATTCAAATACTTTTGTATTTCTGTTCTTACAGTTTTCTTCAAAATCTGATTTCAACCAATCGAAATCTTTTTCTTTAATGATATTCAAAGTGTTCAAACATTTTTCGAATTCCCCCATGTTTCTGTACAATTCTGCCTTCATTATTATGTCACTATTATCTTCATCATGAAGCATTTCAATTAGTCTTACAGCATTCGAACGCCATAAATTCTTTTCCTCCTCATTTTCAAAAATTTCCCTGTTACTTCTTACTCTGTCATTAAATGACCACCAGATTCTCAATCTTAAAAATAATTCATCATCATCACTTGAATATAATTTATTATCTAAAGCTTTAAAATATTCTTTTATATTCAAAAACCTGGCTTCGTCGGCTTCTTCGTATTTATTTTCTCCAAAGCCCACTGTGTCTACAAAACATATTTTAGTTAGCCAGAATATATGACCGCAATTATTGCAAATTGTAATTTTAGGAAATTCAGGAAGCATGGGTGCAATGGAATATCCGTCTGAATATAATTTTGCTCCAATAGTGTTCCCGCTTGATAGACTGCCTTTTCGAAGATAGCTATTGCAATTCAAACATTTATAAATTTCATCAGGACCCGGTTTCATAATTTATTAAATTTTTATTTTTAAAATATTTTTTCAATTATATCGATTCGAAATCTTTTCCTCGTCCCGCCGGGGTCACCTGCCGCTCTTTGCAGGGACTCCGGTGAAGAGATTCTATTGTTGTTGGTCACGAGCACTTCGTTCGCTAAGATCAACAACGGCGGTTGCAGTGGAACACAGATTACTAATCTGTGTTCCTCGTCCCGACGGGGTCACCTGCCGCTCTTTGCAGGGACTCCGGCGAAAAGATTAATTCAATTGTTGTTGGTCACATCTGCCTGAAGCAGGTGGCCTCACTTCGTTCGCTAAGATCAACAATGGCGGTTGCAGTGGAACACAGATTACTAATCTGTGTTCCTCGTCCCGGCGGAGTCACCTGCCGCTCTTTGCAGGGACTCAGGCGAAAAGATTCTATTGTTGTTGTTCACGAGCACTTCGTTCGCTAAGATCAACAACGGCGGTTGCAGAGGAACACAGATTACTAATCTGTGTTCCTCGTCCCTGATGAGTGCCACCTGCCGCTCTTTGCAGGGTCTCCGGTGAAAAGATTAATTCAATTGTTGTTGGTCACACCTGCCGAGCAGGCAGACTCACTTCGTTCGCTAAGATCAACAAAGACGGCGGTCTGCAGTGGAACACAGATTACTAATCTGTGTTCCTCGTCCCGACGGAGCAACCAGCCGCTCTTTGCAGGGACTCCGGCGAATGGATTAATTACATTAATTTACAAATACAAAATTTTCATTTGAAAGATTTCTGCTCTCCATTCCACCGGTATGAACCTAAAATGTTGTTCTTTGGCTACACTGTAATCTACACAGACTACGTTTTTTGTTTGGATCTTCGGCTTTTTGTCTTTTAACCAGTAATGTCCGCAAAATACAGGACAATCATTCTCAGGATATACATTAGAATTATTTGTCCATTCCTTTTCCATCAATTTACCATTTAATTCTTTAACTTCTTCAAAATAACATTCATCGTATGTTTTACCTTCCGGATCTACCCACCATTTGAATCTGTTTTCGTATCTTTTAACTCCTGCTTTATCTCTAAAACTCAACCTGCATGGAATATAATGTTCTTTACCTTTTAATGATTCTTCAATGCTCGAATATAATTTACTATTCTTGTCTGAATAATTTCAATAAGAAAATCTTTTGTAAAGTTAAAGTGCTCCGTTTAACTGATTTATATTTTCATCATCCCAACAGGCATGAATAATTCTTAAATTTCCAAGATCAAGATACAAAGGTAGAGTCCTGAACCAATTCAGATAATCTTTAAATTCATTTTGAAAATTGGAAAATTGTTTTAATGTTTCTTCATGCTGATCATAATTTTTTTCAGAATGTTCTCTTAAGAAAATCTCTTTGGAAATTTCAGTGTGATAACACAAAGCATTATATTCATGATTACCCATTATTGCAAATGCAGAACCTTCTTCAACCATTTTTCTGACTATTGAAAGTGTTTCTCTGATCTTAGGTCCTCTGTCAATATAATCTCCTACAAATATTACTTTTCTTTCTGGATGTTTGTAATAACCTGAATTTTTCATAGTCCATTTGAATTAATAATTCTTCAAGCTGGTCTGCGTAACCATGTATGTCACCGATGATATCGTACATAATTATAATTCAATAAACTTATAATTAGATTTTATTTCTTAGCTTCAAAGGCTTTTTTGATATCAACAATACAATTAATATCATTCTCTTGCATTATTTCTTTCTTTTTGAACTCGTTCAATAACTCATCATCTCTAAAATCAGCAAATGTTAAATCATAAAAGTGATATTTAATATTCAGTTTATTTAAAATACTTTCAGGTTCAGGAAATTTTATAGAATTAATTAATTTATCAATTTCATCCTTTACAGATTCTTCAAAAAGTGCTTTTTGGCTTTTGTAGTCCTTTAAATTGTTCTGTGGATTTTCATTGAGAAATACATTCAATTCATCTTTAATTCTTTTTTTTGAACTCAATAATTCCTGTTTCATTAATGATTTTAATTTTGTCCCTAAGTCAGGCAATTTATTAATAATATTCTTAATGCTATTTTCAAAATTTAGTTTGTTTTCAATTTTCATAATACTCTTACCTTTTCTTGAAGTTAGTGAAATTAAATATTTTTTTCTGATCAAACTTATTCCTTCAGATATTTTTGAAAAAGAGTCTATATATTCTTTCTTCCTTTTCGGTAATATTTCCAATAATTTCATCTTTGCTATTAATTTCTTTTGAAGTTCCTTATCTTTAAATGGAAGGATTTTAGATGGATGGTTAACATCCTTAGAATTAAAATTCTCTCCTTCAAAGGATAATTCTACATATTGTACTTTTGTAATATACGTATTAATCTTCCTCTTTAAATCAGGTTGTTCAGGCGGATTTATATCCAAGGTTCTTTTTTACTGCTTCCAGATTCTTATTATTTATTTTTTTGAGCTTTGAATGTTTTCTTTTCTTCATTCCCAATTCCTTCAAAAGATTCTTTCATTGTTTTTTTAACTTCTTCAAAACTTTTCTAAGATCTCATTTCGAATTTGTTCTTTCTTCTTCTGTTTTCGGGGGAAAGAAATAATTTTTTATATTAATTAAATCTAATGAATTTATTCTAACTGCGTTTGACAACAAATTCTCGTCCCCTGCAAATATTTTGCTTTGTGGGAATAAATAATAACCCATGTTGTCAGAAATAATAAAAGAAACCATGTTCTTCTGAAGTTCATACAATGCAATCCCATTTTCCTTTAGATTTTCAATGGCTTTTATTTCTCCAAAACCGTTTCTGAAATTTTCTTCTGAGTTATCTGTAATGACTTTTACATCATTCAATCTATTCTTTGCTTTAAAATCAACTATAGAATATGCTAGTGCTTCATCAATATTAGGTAATGATATTATCAATTTATTTCTAGTTTTTTCGATGATGTCACAAAGTTCATTAAATCCGATGTGTTTTATTATTTCTTCTTTCATTTAATTCTCGAATTTAATATTAAATATTTCATTTTATTACTTCTTTAGAGTTACTCTATATTTTATAATTCTTAGGACGCCGAGTCTCGTGCTCCATCTGACTCGGAAGGTCTGCTGAGTCGCTCGCAGTTTATTTACTTTTTATTTCATCGGACAAGTTACTTCAATTGGTTGAAGAAAACGAAGAAACGCTCTAAACTAAAAAGGTAAAATCTTCTTCACTCAACAAATCTTTTCCCTTCATAAAAAAATTATCATTTTTCAATACTCCATGATATTTCCTTTTATTAAAATCACATAATGGATATCTACTACATCCATAAAAATCATAAAAATCATATTTTTATGAAAGGATTATGTTCCCATGACATTTAGGACAAGTACTTTATCAATGACAAAATTTTTATTACATATTTGTATTAATTGTCTTAGAAAAAGTGATGGTTTTTTACTTGTATGATTCAAAACATAGATCTTATTTTTTGTTCTTGTTAATGCCACATAAAATAATCTTCTTTCCTCTTCATACTCAATCAAAAGATTTTTTAGAACAAGGTTCAGTACTGGATCTTCAACTAATTTAGATGGAAAGCCAAGTAATTCATCAATTAAATTTAACAATATAATATTTTCTGCTTCTCAAACCTTTTGCTCTATGAGCGGTTAAGAATTCTAATTTCAAAAGTGGGAATTGTCTTGTTAAAGTATCAAAGAATTGAGGTTGATCATAATTATATCTACCAATTAGAAAAATTTTATTGCCATTTTCGAATCCTTTTAAAATTTCTGAGATTGTATCTTGATAAGTATCATTTTTATAATACTTAATTATTAGCCGGAAGATATTAACTTTAGATGACTTTAGAGTCTTTATTCTCTGACGTTCATTTAATTTTATTATTTCTGTACTTACCTTAATTATATTTTCCGGAAATCTATAGGTGTTCTCAATTTTTAACTCTTTGAAATATCCAAAATATTTTTCGAACTCTGTAATAACGGAAATGTCCGTGCCGGTAAATCGATAGATTGATTGCCAATCATCTCCAACACAAAATAATTTCATATCATCATTTTGAGATAATTATGCTTTAATTAGTTTAAATCTGCCAAATGACATATCCTGAAACTCATCAATGATGATGTATTTATAGTTGTGAATAAATTTCTTAGCCTCAACAAATTCAGTTGCTTTTGAAATCATATCACTGAAATCTATTTTGTTGTTGATCTTTTAAAAATTGCTCATATCTTCATAAATTGGTTTAAAAAGTTTTAAGAATAATTCATATCTTATTCTCTCAACTAATTGAATTAAAATTTATTGAACTGATCAAAAGTATTTAGATTTGATTTCATAAGATTTAAAAAAGACAAAACAATAAAACTATCATGGGATATTTTTTCTTTGAAACTATCGATGGATTTTCAGATCTTCTCAATTTTTAATAATCGGCTGATAAAATCACATTGTATGCAAATTAAATTATTTTCGAGTTTTGCAAATATAGTGCCATCATCAAATTCATATGAGTAAGTTTCTAATAGTATTAGTATTTATTTTTACATGAGTTTTACGTTTCCATTCATTCCTTTTAAGTAGTCTTCTTGCTGTTTTTCAGAATATGTCACGGGAGGATTCCCATCTTATATCAATTCCGAAATGTTCAATATAAATTTTATAATCAGTTAAATAGAAATCAGGTTTGTATTGTCTATAATTTTATTTGGAGTTTTGAATTCATAATTTTTCTCATATTCATAATTTAATTGATTTGAGAATAAATAATTTGCAATTAATACTTCTTGTTTACTTTTATATTCTTTTCCATCATCATCCTGTCAAGATTTTTCTGCATTATCATTGACAGTTCTTTGAAACATAAAACGGATAATGGGAAATCGAGAAAAAAGTGTTTTGCTGAAGTTAAATAGATTCATCATCATGAGTTTATCGTAAAACAAATATTCAACGAATTAATAATTCATTATTATTCCCGGAAAAGGCAATATCTTTTTTATCATTTAGGACTTTGAAATAATTTTATAACCCAATTTATGAAAAGTGTAAAACATTCATTTCCTTTTCTGTCACTCTTAGGATTCTTTCTTCAAGTTCTTTAGATAGATTATTTGTAAAAGACAATAAAAATATTTCGTCTGGATTGACATTACATCTTTTTGATTAAGTAGGTCGACCTATCCAACTATAGTTGAAGTTTTTCCTGTACCCGCCCCAGCTAAGACATAGTGTTAGCATCTTCATCATGCACAATACAATCTCTTTGTTGATTATCTAAAGGAAAGTGTTCGATTTTATCAAAAAAATCTTTATTTTAATTTTTTATTTTTTCCACAAAAGTATTATTATAATCAGAAATAATATTTTTTTCTTTTCAACAATATGAAAATATTTTCGAAAAGGATTTATTAGATGAACCGGAAGTTTTGATTTATTTACATCAAAGTTTACTTTTTCTTTTATGTATGCATATTTTTCTTTCCAGTTTAAATATTTTCTATGATTAAGGTATGTTTTATCATCCAGTAATGAATTAAATTCATTTGTTGATTCTTCTACTTTATTTGAATTTACCTTAAGAATATCAATTCTCTTTTTCCTTTTATGGAAATAATAAAGCAAAAAAAGAGATATACATATTAAGAGAAGTATTGAAATATTGAGATATGTCATTAATCTATGAGAATTTAATTATTTCATGAAATTCTATTTCGCAAGGAGTCATGGGGAAAGCATTCAGAACATGGCTTAAAATCTCATTAGTCTGTCTAATAGCTTGTTTTCAAATTTTAAAGTTGGATTAAATTTCATTCTATACCATTCTATTAATAAATTGTAAACCGGGTTTTAAATTTTCATTAAAATTATCCGATACTTTGTAATACTTCAAGGTCCCGATATTCCTATATCATTATTTTCAATGGTTTTATTTTTAAGAACTGAATATGAATACTCTGATATCTTTTTAAACAATTAAGGTTTTATTATTAAGATTGTAAAATATTGCTGCATCAATTAATTTTTTATCTATTCTATCTTCAATTTCTTCCTTTGTAGATTTAGAAATTC
>CAWIJF010000010.1:0-323299 GCA_963836395.1 uncultured Ignavibacteria bacterium
CTTTCTGTCGTTTTCAAATTATTCATCTGCTCAGACAATATTATACGGAGATTCTGCTACACTTGGAAATGGAATGGTTCGTACATGGGTTCAGGTAAATGCCCAGGGAAACAGAGATCTGATAGGAGTATCTCTGTCCGATGGAGCTCTTAACAATTTAGATACAGGCAGGCAATTATTCGTTCTTAGATTTCCGGTAAACCGGAGATGATTCACTTGTCAATCATATGTTCTTTGGCTGGAATCCACAGGGACATCCTCCCCCTAATGGAGTTTATCTGCCGCCGCATTTTGATTTTCATTTTACCACGACTAGCATAGCAGAACGTGAAGCAGTAATTCCCGGACCTGATTCAATACCATTCTTTCTTTATATCCCGCCTGATCATTTCTATGATTTTCCTGCCGGAGCAGTTCCTCGTCAGGGTACACACTGGGCGGATTCTACAGATCCGGTGTGGCAGGGACAACCTTTAACTCATTCACATACATATGGCTTTTACAGAGGAAAATTATTTTTCTACGAGCCTCATATTTCAAGGGCTTATCTGTTAACGAATCCGAATGTTATTGCACTAATCAAACAGCCGACGCTTTATACACGAACCGGCAGGTTTCCTTTAACATACAGAATTTCACACGATGCAATTAACCATACTTATAATGTAGTTCTGGGAGATTTCATATTCAGAGATGCAGATCCGCCTTTGCCGGTTGAACTTTCATCTTTTGTTTCTCTTGTAACCGGTGAAATGTGAAATTAAATTGGACAACATCAATGGAAAATAATAATTCTGGATTTGAAGTAGAGCGGTCAAGACGTGAAAGGTGAGACGCAAGATGCATGGAATAAAATTGGATTTGTTACAGGGTAATGGTACAAGTTCATTACCAAACAATTATGAATTTATAGACAGGAATCTTTTAACGGGAAGATATAAATACAGATTAAAGCAAATAGACTACAACGGAAACTTTGAATATTATGATTTGCAGAATGAAGTTGTGATAGGAATTCCGGAGAAGTATTCCTTGTCGCAAAACTATCCGAATCCGTTTAATCCGGTTACTATTTTGGAATTTGGGATTTCGAAACGGGGATTTGTTTCATTGAAGGTTTATGATTTGCTTGGTAAAGAAGTAGTTACATTAGTAAACAGTGATCTCAATCCCGGAACATATAAATATAGTTTTAATGCATCAGTTCTTGGAAGCGGGCTTTATATTTATAAATTAGCAGTTGACGGAAGTATTATTGATTCTAAGCGGATGATGCTTTTGAAATAAATAGATAAACCGTAGAGACGCATTATAATGCGTCTCTACCTATAAATTCTTTTTAAATTAAATTTAAACAAATAATAAAAATGAAAAAGCTAAATTTACATTTCAAAGTTATACTTCTTATTTCTGTATTTCTTATTTCTTCAAAAAGCATTTACTCACAATGGACTATTGCCGGTAACTTAGCCGGAGTTGATGGAAGACCAACTGTATCGGTTGTAGATGAAAATACAGCATTCGTTACAGGAGGATCAGGAGGACCGGAAATAAATGCTACTTATAAAACTACAAACGGCGGATCGAACTGGATTCAATTAAATACCGGTTCATCCGTTCCATTTTTGTGTATCTATGCTAAAGATGCCAATACTGTTTTTGCAGGTGATGGGGTGGTTTATAAAACTACTAACGGCGGAAGTAACTGGACACTTGTTGATTCTATTATCGGGGAATCTTTTGGACTCAGGGGAATACAATTTTCTAATTCGATTCCTTCTTTTGGTGTAGTATTGGAACAAGAAAGTTCCGGGAATTATATTTATAAAACAAGAGACGGAGGAAATACATGGAATAGGACACCGGTATCGGTATCAGAAATTTTAGCAATTAACGGTTTAAATGTAGTTGACAGTTTGTTTTATGCGTTTGGAACCGCCTTCATTTCACCTTCAATAATAATTACAACTGACGGAGGAGTAACCTGGAATTTAAGAGATCTAAATCTTCCATTCTCTACTTTTACAAACGGAGTTGCCTTCAAAGAGGACAAACTAACAGGTATTGCCGGAGCGTCATTACCAATTATAGCAAGAACAACTGACGGAGGTTTGAATTGGGTAAATATTGATGTAGGGAATAATGTCACCAGCGCTGCCTGCAGAATGAGGTGGATACAAGGTACAAACACATGTTACGTAAGTGCAACCGATCCTACTAACGGAGGAATATTAAAAAGCACTGATGGAGGATTAACCTGGACTCAAATGACGACTTCCGGTCTTGGAATATATAATTTTGATACAAAGAGTATAGGTTCAAATGTTTATGGATACGCTAACTCAAGTTTAGGCGGATTTGTCGGTGGTAATCAGGTTTTAAAAGTTACTGATATGGTAGTTGGAATAAATCAAATTAGTGAGTTTGTTCCTGATGGATATACACTTTCTCAGAATTATCCGAATCCGTTTAATCCGGTTACGAATTTGGAATTTGGGATTTCGCCTGCCCGTACAGGCGGGAAATTGGGATTTGTTTCATTGAAGATTTATAATATGCTTGGTAAAGAAGTCGCTGCATTAGTTAATGATAATCTCAATCCGGGAACATACAAATATAATTTTGACGGTAGTAATTTTTCGACTGGAATTTATTTTTATAAATTAGTAGTTGACGGAAATATTATTGATACTAAGCGGATGGTGCTTTTGAAGTAATTGACAATTATAGTTGATAGTTGACAGTTGATAGTACTAATGTCGCGAGACATCGAACAACATCATCAAATATCTATTTTCAATTGAAAAATTTAAAAACGAAATTTAAAAAATATTAAAAATGAAAAATCTAAAATTATATTTTAAAATTATAATTCTTATTATCTGTTCTTTTTATTTCTTCAAAAAGTATTTACTCACAATGGACAATCGCCGGGGACTTAGGCAGGATATTGAAGGAAGACCACAAGTCTCTGTTGTAGATGGAAGTACTGCATTCATTACAGGGGGAGAAGTTGTAAATGCTACTTATAAAACTACAAACGGGGGAAGGAATTGGATTCAATTAAATACCAGTTCATTCAATATATTCTGGAGTATCTGGGCTAAAGATGCCAATACTGTTTTTGCAGGTGCTAATGGAAATGCAATCCGGATACAATAAAATTATATAAAACTACAAACGGCGGAAATAATTGGACAGTTATTGATTCTAATTTCGCGGCAATATGCAACTTTTACAGGAATAAAATTTTCTAATTCAATTCCTTCTTTTGGTATAGCAGTAGGAGGTGCACCTGATGAGGATTTTTATATTTATAAAACAAGAGACGGCGGAAATACATGGACTGAGGACACTGGTAACTGGATTCTCACGGATACCATTACCGCACGTTGACAGTTTAATTGTAATTGACAGTTTGTTTTATGCTGATTGGAACTGCCTTCGATTTCCCCTGCAACAATAATAATTACAACTGATGGAGGAGTAACCTGGAATTTAAGAGATTTAAATAATCCATTAACTCAACCTTTCTACATGCGGTATTGCCTTTAAAGAAGACAAGTTAACCGGCATAGCAGGAGCTAACTTTACCAATTATTTCAAGAACAACTAATGGAGGTTTGAATTGGGTAAATATAGATGTAGGAAATAATGTAACCAGTGCCAACTGTAGAATGAGGTGGATAGAAGGAACAAATACATGTTATATAAATGCATACCGAATCTACTACAGGAGGAGTATTGAAAAGCACTAATGGCGGGTTAAACTGGACTCAAATGACAACTTCCGGTCTTGGAATATATAATCTTGATACTAAGAGAATTGGTTCGAAATGTATATGGATATGCTAATCTCAAGTGCAGGCGGGTATTTTGGAGGCAGTAAGGTTTTAAAAGTAACCGATAATGTAGAAGGCTTCCTGGCACCTTCTGACCTTTCAGCACAATCCGTAGATTCAAGCTTTATAAAAGTGAAATGGCAGGACAATTCTAATGACGAAGAAGGTTTCTATATTGAAAGGACAAAAATAAATGATTCTTCTCATTGGGAAGTGATTGATGCAGTTCCACAAAATGTTAATCAATACTCTGATTATTTTGTGACAAGAGGATTAAAATATTATTACAGAGTTAATGCTTATTCAGGGAATATTTTCTCCGAAAATTCAAATATAGATTCTGCAATACTCGGAGGAAATCCGTCATTAATACCTGCTTCTCCGTCAAAATTAGATCTTATCAAAAGAACAGCGAATACAATTAAAATAGGCTGGCTTGACAACTCAAATCAATGAGAATGGTTTTATTATTGTCCGGAAAAAAGAGCATGATTTATTTTTCAAAATTATTGATTCTGTCGGTACGGATGTAGTGACATACCAGGAGATTGGCGTATCACCGGATCAGGTCTATTTTTATAAAGTTTGTTCTTTTAACGATCACGGCATTTCGGATTATTCAAATACCATATCTGTCAGTAACGCAAAGAAAATCAAAGTCGATTTTCGGAAAATATATTCTGTCTGAAAATTATCCGAATCCTTTTAATCCGATGACAAAAATTCGTAATTACGTCAATACCGAATACTCGAATTTCATGACATTGAAGAGTTTATAATATTCTGGGAAAAGAGATTGCAACATTAGTTAATGAAAAACAAAATGCCGGAAGCTATTCGGTTGAATGGAATGCAGGCAATTATCCGAGCGGGGTTTATTTTTACCAACTTGCAGTTGACGGAAATATTATTGATACTAAACGGATGGTGCTTTTGAAATAACAACTGTCGCTGTCGTTACGAATCTCCTGATTCGTAACGAATGGACAGCTAAGCGTTCCCAATCAGGAGATTGGGAACGAGGGTTTTTAAAAATTAAAAATTTAAATTATTAAAGAGATGTAAAATGAAAAAGCAAATAACAATTTTAATTTTATTCTTCGTGCTTGGCTTTTGCAGTCTTCAGGCACAGGTAACTCAGGAATGGGTTGCAAGATACAACGGACCAAGAAATACCTCTGATCAAGCATATTCACTGGCGGTTGACGGTTCAGGAAATGTTTATGTGACTGGAGAATGTTATAGTAGCGGAACAGGACATAATATTGCAACAATCAAGTATAATTCATCAGGTGTTCAGCAATGGATACAAAGATATAAAGGTGATTATGCACGCTCACTCGCGGTTGACGGTTCAGGTAATGTTTATGTGACAGGATAGCTAGCAACGGTGACTACACAACAATCAAATACAATTCATCAGGTGATTCACTATGGGTTGCGAGATATAACGGATTGGATGCTGCATTGATGTTGCTGGTCACTTGCAGTCGACGGTTCGGGAAATGTTTATGTAACAGGGGGATTATCCATTGGCAGCGGGGATAATGCACTATGCAACAATCAAATACAATTCATCAGGTGTCCAGCAGTGGGTGCAAAGATATAACGGGATGAGTACTGCACGTTCACTTGCAGTTGACAGTTCGGGAAATGTTTATGTAACAGGAGAAAGCCGCGGTGGAACAGGTAGTGACTATGCAACAATCAAATATAATTCATCAGGTGTCCAGCAATGGGTTCAAATATACAATGGAAACTTCTAGATTTTGGATATTCACTTGCAGTTGACGGTTCGGAAAATGTTTATGTAACAGGGTTTAGCGGTAATGAATATGCAACAATCAAATACAATTCATCGGGTGATTCACTATGGGTTCAAAGATATGGATCTGCAAACGCCGAATATGGATTTGTTTCACTTGCAGTTGACGATTCGGAAAATGTTTATGTAACAGGTAACAGCTTGGGACTTGGAATTGGAACAGGTTTAGACTATGCAACAATCAAATATAATTCATCAGGAATTCAACAGTGGGTTCAAACATATAACGGACCAGGAAACGGCAATGATGCTGCAACTTCAATTGCAGTTGACGGTTCGGGAAATGTTTATGTGACCGGGTATAGCGATCCCGGCGGATTCAATAACGACTATGCAACAATTAAGTATAATTCATCAGGAATTCAGCAGTGGGTTCAAAGATACAACGGAACCGGAAATGGCTGGAATGGTGCACATTCACTTGCAGTTGACGGTTTGGGAAATGTTTATGTAACCGGAATCAGCGCTGAAAGCATAAACAGTTATGACTATGCGACAATCAAATATTCACAGACAGAAGGCATTACAGCGCCGTCCGATCTTAAAGCACAATCCGCAGATTCAAGCTTTATAAAAGTCACCTGGCGGGACAATTCTAATGACGAAGAAGGTTTCTATATTGAAAGGACAAAAATAAATGATTCTTCTCATTGGGAAGTGATTGATGCAGTTCCTCAAAATGTAAATCAATACTCTGATTATTTTGTATCAAGAGGTCTGAAATATTATTACAGGGTTAATGCTTACTCAGGTAATATTCTCTCCGGCTACTCAAATATAGATTCTGCAATACTCGGAGGAGATCCGTCAATAATACCGGCTTCTCCGTCAAAATTAGATCTTATCAAAAGGACTGCGAATACAATTAAAATAGGCTGGCTTGACAATTCAAATAATGAGAACGGGTTTATTATTGTCAGTAAAAAAGAGCATGATTTATTTTTCAAAATTATTGATACTGTCGGTACGGATGTAGTGACATACCAGGAAATTGGCGTATCACCTGATCAGGTCTATTTTTATAAAGTTTGTTCATTTAATGATCACGGCATTTCGGATTATTCAAATACTATATCAGTCAGTACCGATAGAAAATCAAAGTCGATTTTCGGAAAATATATTCTGTCTGAAAATTATCCGAATCCTTTTAATCCAATAACAAAAATAAATTACTCAATACCCAATACTCAATACACAATACTAAAAGTTTATAATGTTCTAGGAAAAGAGATCGCAACATTAGTTAATGAAAAACAAAATGCCGGGAGTTATTCGGTTAAATGGGACGCAGGCAATTATCCAAGCGGGGTTTATTTTTACCAACTTGCGGTTGACGGAAATATTATTGATACTAAGAGGATGGTTCTTTTGAAATGATTGATCAATAGATACTCGAGGCTAACGCTCCGAATCAGGAGATTGGAAACGAGGGTTTTAAAAGACGTGTCAATTATCAATTATCAATTGTTAATTACTTCTTCTTTCTCTTCACTATTTCAGCAAAGCTCTTCTTTCCAATCTTACTGTCAAGCCATGACATAAAATCAAAATATTCAAAGCATTTATCTCAAGTATATCATCCGAAATCGATGACAATTCTTTTTTCCATTCCCTAAAAATAAATTCTTTATCATCTTCGGTCTTTGCATTGATAAGCTTTCGTATGTAGCTTAAAATTATCAGTTCAAATTTGTTTAGCTTATTTTTATTTGAAAGATATCTCCGCGTAGATTTCATTATGTATTCAATAAGGTCATAATTTTCGAGTTCATAATGAACCAATAAATTAAGTATTCTCGCAAAACACTGAATGTCTTCTCTTATATTCAGCTCTTTGTCATTTATGATTTCGTTTATCCATTTCAAAGAATTGTCATAATCGCACAATCCAAAAAATAAATATGATATGTTATAAGCAAAAAGAACTTCAGACTCTTTATTTATTTTTTCTTTAAGACTTTTCAGACCTTATTCGATTTCATTAACAAGCTTAACTCCTTTTTCAAATTCACCTGTTTTAAGATACAGATTTAATTCGGTATCATAAGACGTAACGAAAATTCTTGTTTTCATAGATGCTGATTTAGGCTCGAAATTTCTGAGCTTATTAATTGTATTCAAAGCTTCGTCATATTTTTTAATCTCTATCTGAACAAGTAAAAGATTATATAAAGAACCGATATAATTTTCTTCTTTCATCAGCAAAGGGTTTACTTCCAGGAGATCAACAAGCTTTAAACTTAATTTGTGTAAATTATCGTAATCCTTATTTGTCAGATAATAAAGTCCCTTGATATTGAAATAAAGAGTTTTCGAAATGAACGTTGCAGCTTTCTCTTCGGACTGAAGCAAGGGATGTTCAATTATTTCATTGAATTTCTTAAGTTCTGTTTTATCACTGATCTCCCCCTGCTTCTTTCTTAGAAGAAATGATTTCATTGTAAGCTTCCAGTATTCATTTATGTTATTCAGTTTTTCTGTTGTCTCAATATGTTCATTATAATACTCCATCAGTTCTTTTTCATCAATGTCGGCGTAAGAGCTTGTTCTGGCAAGTGTCTTTTCCCAGTCAAGAATGGCAAGTATCTGTGAATGTTTTTCATAAGTATAGGCAATTTTTTTTGCCTTCTCCAGAAGTTTTCTGCATTGTTTAATAGTGATTTATCATAGAGCATCTGAACATCCCGGAGAATATCCATCAGCTCATTAAGCTTTGATCTTTCCGAATGATACAGCCGCAGGCTTTTAAGAATATATATTATAAAGATAATTCTTTGCAACATGAAGCTGACTAAGAAATTTTTCATTCTTAAATTGTCTTCCTGATATCGGCTTCGTCATAAGTCATCCTGTTTGTCAATGGCATCAAACAAGCCTACATATTTATTGTTATCGCTGCCTTTGATGTGCATGGTGGCAAAAACTTTGAAGTATCTCTTTTCTGACTGATCCAGGGATTTTATAAGCTGAAATAAATCATCTGTAACTTTCATCAAATAAAATTGTTAGATTGAGTAACCTTTTCAATATTAAAATAATATTTCTTAAATACAACTCTATTTGGAAAATTTGAATCCTACGGATATTGGAATTATTGTTTGGACTTTATACAAACAGTAACTATATTTTTGAATCAAATTAATTAATCAACTCGTTTACCTTTTCAACAATTATCAAATAGATTAATTAATCTCAAGGAGAAAAAAAAATTGAAAAACTTTATTTTAAAATTAATATTTATAATTCTTTTAACATCGGGACTACGCGCTCAGACCATAAATGCTCCGTCAAATCTTGAAGCGGAGCCGGAGAATTCCAGCTATATAAAAGTCAAATGGGATGACAATTCCAATAATGAAGAGGGGTTTTATATCGAGCGCTCTTTAAGTAAATGATACCACAGCTGTCTGGGAAACATTCGGTTCGGTGCCGGCAAAATGAGCGGCTGTTTTTTGATTACTGGGTAACAAATGGAGTTACGTATTACTACAGAGTGTATGCATATCAGGAAGCGATAAGATCTGCATATTCGAATATCGCTTACTGAACTGCAATCATTGATACTTCCACTGATCCCGCGAGCGCCTTCTGATCTTATTGTAACCGACACTACTCCGGTAAGTATCACGATTCAATGGCAGGACAATTCCGATAATGAATCAGGATTTATTATTGCAAGAAGAATAGAAAATGAACTTCTTTTTCAATATATCGATACTGTTGGATGCGATGTTCTCACTTATCAGGAAATGGGACTGACTCCCGACGATAATTTATATTTTATAAAGTATGTGCATATAATGATATACGGTTTGTCCGATTTCACAATACAGTTTCTGCCAGAACCGAGAAAGGTACAAGTATAATCAATAATATTTCTGAGCTTCCCGCACAGATATTTTCTCGGGAATAATTATCCCAATCCGTTCAATCCGTCAACTACAATATAAATTCGGAATTATCTGTAAAATCATTTGTGAAGCTGAAAATTTATAATTCTCTTGGAATTGAGGTGGAGAATTTAGTTGATCAGAATTTAAGTCTCCGGAATTTATGACAGTTAAATGGAATGCACAGAGCATCACAGCGGAGTTTATTTTACAGGTTTGAAGCCGGACAATTTGCCAGAATCCAAAAAAATGATATTAATAAAATAAAAAAACAAACTAATTAAAAAATGAAAACCAGAAAATTTCAAACTCTTGTGATTGTATTATTAATCATGATGTCAATCAATACCACTCACATCGTATTCCACAACATTTAATGTATCAGCTTCTAATTTTTCATTCAGCCCTGCAAACATAAATGTTACGGTAGGTGACACCGTCAAATGGATCGGAGTGAATGGGTCACATACGACTACCTGTGACGGTTCGAGCGGGACTACAAGACCAAGCGGCGCACCGTCGTGGGATTCTCCTCTTAGCATGCAGTACTCCAACATTTACATATGTCATAACTGTTGCCGGAATATATAATTATGTTTGTACACCGCATTCACCAAATATGGCAGGAAATATAAATGCTGTGGCTATCTTCAATTACACGGATGACTGAAATAGTAAAAGGTTATGCGCTGTCACAAAATTATCCAAATCCTTTTAACCCGGTCAACAAACATACAATTTTCTATTCCTAATTCGTCGCAGTGTACTTTGAAAATCTATAAAATTCCGGACAGGAAGTCGAAACACTGGTCAATGAAGTGTTGAAGCCGGCTCTTATAAAGTTGACTGGAATGCAATTAATATCACAAGCGGAGTTTACTATTATCGAATTCAGACAGATGGATTTATTCAAACAAAAAAAATGCTGCTATTAAAATAATTTTACTTGAATTTTAAAATCAAAAAAAGTATTTATAAAAAAAAATGTGGAAATGGAAAAAGAAAATCTAAACAGAAGAGAATTCATAAAAACCTCTTTTAAGACAATAGCAATTGGAACACTGGCTTTAAGCACGATTGACATAAAAAAATTGGTAGCCCAGGCGGATCAGGACAATTCAGCAACTACAGCAAAAGTAATTGACATTGCAGATTATCCGGATCTCGGTAGTGTCGGAGGATATGCTATAATAGGAAAGACATTTATTTCCAGAACAGGCCAATCGAATTTCCTGGCATTAAGCACCGTTTGTACACATAAAAAGTGCGAAGTGGACTACACAGGAAGTGGTTTTGAATGTCCGTGTCACGGCTCTAATTACAGTTCATCAGGAAAAGTAACTAAGGGTCCGGCAAAAAAGAATCTTAAGAGTTATAAGACAACTTACAATGAAACAGATAATACACTGACAATAGATATGTAACGGTAAAATAAATGTTTCTTATTATTTTACTCCTTGAGAATCCGGGTTCTGTATTTTAGAATCCGGATTTATTTTTTGATAAATATATTACCTTTTCCGAATTAGGGATTTGATCTTGTATGAAAGGTTATAGATCAGCAGGTCGGGAAAGATATTACTGTCAATGTCATTTATTGCTTCTTCGATTGAACTTATTATCTTATAATTTTGAGATTCGAAGTTTGAAACAAATTTACTTAATCTTTCCATCTTGTCTTTATAAATAATGATATCTTCGCTGCCGTAAGATTTGCTCATTATATCCCTGAACCAGATGATCAGGAGCATTAAGAACTGTCTTATTCTTTCTTTATCCTTCCTTCCTGTTATGTAATCGATTTCGTTTCCCAATTTCAGATGCTGACCTGTCAGAACGGAGCTCAGAAAATCCAGTACCTTTTCTCTGAGTTCAAGAAAATTCTTGTCCAGGATCTCATTGCATTTTGTAATACTCCCGTCGGAAAGCCATGCAAAAAACTCTGCTTCGCTTTCTTTTATGTTCCTCTCCTTATTCTTAATGTAATCTAATATTTCTTCTTTTCTTAAGTTATCGAATTTTATTTTCTGGCATCTGCCGATAATGGTAGGAAACAGAGAATTTAATCTTGAAGTGGACAGGATCAAAATAGAATCTTTAGGCGGCTCTTCAAGAATTTTCAGAAGTGAGTTTGCGCTTTGTGGATTCATCATATCACATTTTGAAATAATGAAAACTTTTTTCTTTCCTGATCTTCCCGTCATGTAAATATCTTTCTTTATCTGACGGATGCTGGAAATCCTTATGTCGTTTGCTTTTGGAATGGAGATCTTGTGATACTTGTCGGCGATCTTTAGCTTCTGTCTGATTCAGATAATTTAAAAAGTCTTCTTTGTCCAGTTTCTCAAGCGGGTTTGAATCATCATCTGTTTCATTCCTGCCGGAAGGGAGCGCGATAATGTATTTTAAAAGGGATGATTTAAAAGAATTTATCTCAATACAATTTTTACATTTATCGCAGGCCTCATTCCCATTTACCGGCTCATCGCAGTTCAACAGCTTTGCAAACTCAATGGCAGCTGCATCTTTACCTACTCCTTCATTTCCGTAAAAAATATATGCAGTGAGGGATTTTTCCGCTTTGAAAAACATTCTTTAAAATTTCTTTGGCTCTTTCCTGTCCAATAATATTTTTCCACATACTACAAAACCCGTCAGGATTGATCCTGAGATTTTTTAATTTTTAAAGTTTCAATGAATTCAATTTCCTTTGAAGTACTAACATGAAACCTGTCCTTTTTTATCTGTACTTCGAATACTAACTTATCAAAAAGTATTTCCAATTCCGAACTGGAGATTATATTTGTCACTGAAGTTGCATCCCGGTCCGAAAAGCCAGTTAGATCCGCCGACGGGTCCGGGCTGGGGATCATAAACTTTAAATCCTAAATCAAGTCTTATTGCACCTATAATAGTATAATACCTGATGCCGCCACCCGCTGCAAGAGCCAGTTCATTTAATTTAAACTTTCCAATCTCCTGCCAGACATTTCCAACATCTATAAAAGTAGCAAATCCCAGATCCCGGAGATACACATTACCGGCATTTAAGAAAGGCTTGATGCGGTGTTCTATGGTATTTTCGGTAATGAAATTTCCTCCGACGCTTTTATCCGCAACGATTCCAAGCTGTTGTGCCGCCCATCCTCTTATACTTGAGCTTCCGCCGCATACATATTTTTCATCAGTAGGAACTCCGTCCCTTGAGAGCTCAACGTCCTGAACCTGGAATACATCAAGCCCATAATCTATAATGATTCCGGCTAAAATTTTTCCAGCTAATACTGATGCTACATTCACTTCCCGGTGGCTCAAATTGAGATATCCTGCGTTGAAATCTGTAAATTTAAGGAACCGGTTTGTAGCGGTGTTAAAGAAAACCTTTACAAGGTTTCCTACCAGACCTCCCTCTTCAAGTGCATATGACTGGTAATTTCCTTTGAAAGGAAACTGTATGTTATTTACCGAATTATGAACTACCTCAACGCCAAGTACTGACGAAAAGAGATTTAAGCTTAATTCGCTGGGCTCGTTATTAATAGTTACCTGTTTTAAAATAAGCCTTTCATTTGTAATATCCCATTTTGTATTTAGCAAATTGACATATGTATATGTCGGAAAATTGTAAGTAACCAGAAAAGAATTTTTTACTTCAGTTGCATTTAAGTCTTCATTTAATCTGTATTCAACAC
Organism: uncultured Ignavibacteria bacterium; assembly: GCA_963836395.1. GTDB lineage: Bacteria > Bacteroidota > Ignavibacteria > Tepidaquicellales > Tepidaquicellaceae > JAGPCH01. Next base: position 13,250 of record CAWIJF010000010.1, read on the forward strand.
CCAAATTCCAGTTACCCGAAATATTTCTGTTGTTAAAAAGAAAAGGCTGGTAAAGCTGATTTACAAAATCAAACCTGTTATCATTCAATGAATGAAAATAGAATTTGCCTTTTGTGGTAAGTGTCCTGCCGCCTCCAAAAAAATAATTGTCAGAAAAAGACAAACCTGAGCCGAAATAAAATACATTTTGAAAATAGTAGCCTCCGATTTCAGGAGTCAGGTCATATTTATTGCCAATAACCAGATCGGTAGCGAGATAGATTTTTTTATTTAAGCTGTCAATTTTATCAATGTAAATTCTGGGGTTTTCAAGAATGGCGATCTTCGAAAGATTCAGCTCGCTGCTTACAACCTCTGACTTGTTATAGATCTGGCCCTCCGAATATGTTAGCTCTCTTGCTATATCGGATTTAGTTATTATGTTGTTGTTTTTTACCCTGAATGAAATGTTTGTTGGACCGAATACATATCTGAGTTTAGGGAAAAAGGGCAATTTTATGTTTACCTTACCTTTCAATGAATTATCATTTGTTTCGTATCTGAATATCTCCGGGCTGTCGGAGGATGCCGTAGCATAACCGTTATTATTGAGTACGCCTATTACTCTTGTAACTTCAGACCTTACTGTATCTTTTGAATAATATCTTCCTTCAAGAATCAGCCTGTCTGCAGGATTATAAATTTTTGACAATGTAAGCTCATCCACGTCACCGAGTCCGTCATAATCAATCTTGTAGTAACGGTATCTTTTGTTTTCTTTTATAATAAAGTTTTCAATTATTTCTTTGTCTTCTTTATTAATAACTAAATTGGTATCAACACTGCAGTCGAAGAACCCGTTGTCAAAAAAAAATTTTTCAATCCTAACGACATCCTGCAGGTAAGTTTCGTAGCTGAAAGTTTCCCCTTCCTGAGATGCCAGCAGACTCTTGATATCACTGTCTTCAAAAGATTTCCTTCCGATAAACTGCACCTTTATTTCGTCGATTTCAAACTTGGATACATCATAATTATTATTTTGAGAATACGATATTGGAGCGAGGCTTAATACCAGAGAAATTACATAAATATTTAGTAAGATTTTTTCTTTCAATTTATCAAATATCAGTAAATAAAAGTATAAAAAAAAACCCAATAATCAAAAATTATTGGGCTTACCGTACGAAAAATTAAATTTAGAAATCCTTATTTTCTTCATCATAAAAGAAATCTTCGTCTGTAGGATAATCAAGCCAAATTTCCTCTATGCTTTCGAATGGCTCTTCTGTATCTTCTAAATCATCAAGATTGTTGATAACCTCTTTCGGGGCTCCTGTTCTGATAGCATAGTCAATCAATTCGAACTTATTGGCCGGCCATGGTGCATCATCCAGATATGAAGCCAGCTCTAATGTCCAAACCATGTTAATATACCTCCCTGTGTTTTAAATTATATTTTTGAAATTTTGCTTAAAACCTTTTTTTGTGCAATATTGAAAACCAAATCAGAAAAATCAATCTCTTAATCGTGGGTCTAAAGCATCCCTTAAACCTTCACCTATTAAGTTATATGAAACAACTGCAATGAAAATCATCAGCCCGGGAATATTGCAAGCCACCAGGCGCTTGAAGCTCCTCTTGCTTCATTTAATAATGAGCCCCATGTTACAGTCGTTGCGCTTACCCCGAATCCCAAAAAGCTTAATGCTGCTTCGGTCAAAATTGCGCCTGCAATTGCAAATGCGCCGGAAACCAGCACAGGAGCAATGGCATTGGGAATGACGTGTCTTAATATAATTTGTTTGTTAGGAAGACCGATAGAGTTCGCTGCTGTTATGTATTCCATATTTCTGACCTTCAATACTTCTCCCCTTATGAGTTTGGCATCATTTGTCCATGAAGTGAAACCGATGGCTGCCATAATATACCAGATGCTCGAGCCGTAAATTGCGACAATTGTGATTATCAAAAAAAATAACGGAAACGTTACCATTATTTCTACAAATCTCATGATCAACAGATCAACTTTGCCTCCGAAAAATCCCGCAAGTGAGCCGAGACAAATTCCGATCAGCAAAGCAATTCCTGCGGCAACAAAACCCACAGACAGGGATACACGAGAACCGTGGACCAACCCTGCCAATAAGTCCCTTCCGATCCCGTCAGTCCCGAGGTAATGATCACCGCCCGGACGGGAATATACATGCGAAAGATCAATTTCACTTGCGCCGTATGGAATCGGGGTCCAGACAACACTCTCTAACTTGTTTTGATTGTCCAGTTCCTTCCAGTTTACATTTATCAATTCAGGGTCCCATTTGCTTAAGCCGATATCATTCAAGATAATCTTTCAAAACTGGAAAGTATGTTTCTCCTTTATATACAGCATATAACGGTTTGCTGCTTGCAAGAAAATCTGCCGTCAGGGCTATCACGATCAGTATAAAAACAATATAAAGAGAGATCATGCCTAATTTGTTTTTCCTGTACTGATGCTTGACCAATGACCAGTAAGAAACTCCTACTTCCTTCTGAGATTCCAGCTGCTCCTTGGTCAAACCATTCGTTATCGGTTTGATTTCTTCTGTTCTGTCAATAGTTACTTTTTCTGATAATTCCTTGTCCATATGGTTAGGCTGTTTTTTTAGTGAATGCAATTCTCGGATCGACAAATGAATATAGAATGTCAACCAACAAAATTCCTATAACTGTCAGAACTGATGACAGCACGAGCTCTGCCATTATTAAGGGATAATCCCTGTCCAGTATTGCCTGAAATGCAAGTTGTCCTATTCCGGGAATTGAAAAGATAGTTTCGATTATCACGCTTCCGCCGATCATTAAAGGCAGCAATCCTCCAACCAGTGTAATGATCGGTATCAATGAATTTCTTAAAGCATGTTTCAAAATTACCTTCCTCTCAGAAAGACCTTTTGCCCTTGCTGTCCTGATATAATCCTGTCTTATAACCTCAAGCATTGAGCTTCTCATCTGTCTTGACAAAAATGCAAAACTTGCAAGGCTTGTAACTGTAACCGGCAGAAACAAATGCATAAACAGGTCCTTTATCTTTTCAATTGAAGTAAGCGAGTCAAAATCTTCCGACCTTATTCCAGCAGTCGGGAATATCTTTATGAATTCCACATTGCAGAGAAAAACTATGGCAAGGGTCGCTACCCAAAAATTCGGAAGCGAGTAAAGAACAAAAAGCATTACGGTTGTTGTCCTGTCCCAGAATGAATATTGCCGGGCTGCGCTGTAAATGCCTATGGGAATTGCTACTATATAAATTAAGAGGAATGAAAGTATGCTTATCGTTATAGTAACAGGTAATCTTTCCGTGATCTTGTCAATTACCGGTCTGTTGTCCTTGAAGGAATTTCCAAAGTCTCCCTGCAGCATGTTCCCGATCCAGACCAGATACTGAACCGGAAGCGGTTTATCCAATCCGAATTTCTTTTTATAGAACTCCTTCGCCTGCTGCGTCATTTGATTCTTTGCATCCGTCTTCTGCGCTTCACTTGTCTGGCCTAATTTCATTTCCGTCGGATCACCCGGAGCAAGGCGGCAGATCAAAAATGTTATCATCGTAATAATGATAAGCGTAGGGATAAACAGTAATATCCTCTTAACTACATACTGGGTCATTATTTTTAAATAAGATTTTTAATATTGCAATGATAAAAACTTTAATAAATAATGCCTGTCACTGCTGATCATAACAGGCATAAGATAAATGTAATTTAATTTTTATATCTTTGATTCGTAACCGGTGTCCACCATTCATTATATAAAGGTGAATCCGGATAAGCATACCACCTTGTGTTTCTGAATCTGTCACTGTAGAGATATCTTGACGGCTCTGTCCATAAGAAAGTTGTCGGCTGGTCATCATAAATAATCTTCTGCCATTTCTTTAAGATCTCGAGTCTTTTTGCCTCATCAAACTCGGTTCTGTTTTCTTCTATCAGCTTATCGCTTTCGGGATTGTTGTAACTTATGAAATTGCTTCCTTCACCGTCTGACTGCGAGGAATGCCATATCTGGTAAGGATCTTCTGGAGTTACAGAAAGCTGCCATGCCGAATAACATGCATCGAATTCGTGTTTCTTTGTCTTGTCTAAGAAAACCGACCACTCATATTCCTGTAAATCTGCCTGAATGCCAATTTGTTTAAGCTGTTCAATAACAATCAGCATTACTTTCTTTCTTTTCGGATTATTGTTGTTGATGAAAGTAAACTTAAAGTCTGTTTTCTTTCCGTCTATTACCTTATCCAGGATCCCGTCACCATCGGTATCTTTCCATCCTGCCTCCGCCAGAAGCTGTTTTGCTTTTTCAGGGTCATACGGAATCTGAGGAAGATCGGTATTATAGTATTTGCTGTTTATGAAAACAGGTGAACTGACAGGAACTCCCATCCCGTAAACTATTTTGTCGATAATAGATTGCCTGTCAATTGCATAACTAAGCGCCCACCTTACTTTTTTGTCAGAAAATAAAGGGCTCTTGTTATTCCATGCTATAAAAATATAAACAGGTTCAGTGACAAGTGCTTTTTTCAGATCAAACTTTTCGGGGTCCTTAACATTTTCAACAAAATCAACGGGCTGAATAACATACATCTGGTCGACTTCCTTATTCTTCGCTGCAACTATGGCAGCATTCTGATCCTGAATGGTTTTGAAAACTAATTTTGCCGGATAGTTTGGGATCTCTTCTTTGTTCCAGTAATCTTCATTCCTTACCAGCGTTACGGATTGTCCGGTAATCCATTTTTCCAGTATATAAGGTCCGCTTCCGATTACATATTTAGGATCACGTGAAACTTCCTCTGAATTCATAAATTCAGCGAACTTTTGCATTTCAGGAAATTTTTTTGAATCCAGATTTTTCTGAGCTGCATCAATATCCTCCCAGGTAAATTTATCTGTTGCATTATCCTTATCTAAAATATGCTTCGGTATTACATAGATATTATTCCCAATTGAAAGAGCTGCTTTAAAGTATGGCTTTGACATATGAAATCTGACCTTAAATTTATTTCCATCTACAAGCTCGGCGCTTTTTACATCATTAAAATAATTTCTTAATGCCTGTGCATCAGTGAAAGGAATTTTTATTGTCTTAAGAGTGAAAATTACATCCTCTCCCGTGAGAGGATATCCGTCCGAAAACTTTATGTCTTCCCTTATATCAAATGTATAAGTGAGATGATCTTCACTGACTTCCGGGACAGATTTGGCAACAATAGGTTTCAGCTCATATGTCTCTCTGTTTATATCCAGCAGCGGCTCAAAGATATAGATAAAGATTCCCGTCGCTGAGGCATCATTTGTTACTATAGGGTTTAATTTTTCCGCGTCTGCCATTTCCTGCTTTACGACCCAGTCGCCGTTGGCAGCGCCCTTCGTATCCGGCTGAATAAGCTCGGTAAGCTTGAACTCTGAATTTTCCTTGGTTGCAGTTGTTTCTTCTTTCTTGCGTCCGCATGAAATAAGAATCAAACTTCCTGCAAGAAGAATTATTATCGATAGGATTTTTACTCTTTTCATCTTTTATTTTTTAAATTAATTAATCTTTTGGTTTTTTATACTTTGTCGAGGGTTGATATGTTATCGTTTTTAAAGTTACTCTATTCAAAATCATGCTCGAAATATTCCGTTGATTTTTCAAGTCTTACATCGTTTGATTTGATCAGGTTTTCTCTGGATTTGGAATAAATTTTTTCCTCAAGCCTTTTCCTGAATTCTTCTGCAGCATTGTAACCGTAATGCTTGCATAAATAGTTCAGTGATATTACTTCGGCTATCACTGTAATATTCTTGCCGGGAAATATAGGCAGCTTAATTAATTCAACATCTACTCCAAGAACATTTAATGTCGTATTATCCAGTCCGGTTCTGTCATATGCTTTGTTTTTGTCCCAGTCTTCCAGCTCTACTATTACCTCGACTCTTTTTTGAAACCGGATCGATCTGATTCCGAAAATTGTCCTTACATCAATGATTCCGAGTCCACGGATTTCCATAATATGTTTTGACAATGCCGTCCCGGCACCCATTAATACCCCTTCGCCTTTTTTTGAAACCACTACAACATCGTCGGCAACAAGCCTGTGCCCTCTTTCTACCAGATCAAGAGCGATTTCACTTTTTCCAATTCCGGACTTCCCGGAAAAAAGCAGACCGGTCCCGTAAACATCAACAAATGACCCGTGAAATATTACCTGCGTTGAAAACTGGTCATCCAAAAAATCACTTATAAAGTATGCCAGTCTGGTGGTGGGATATGGTGTCTTGAAAACGGTAATGTTTTTTTTATTCGCCAGCCGGATCAATTCGTCAGGAACAGAGTTATTATTGGTGACTATTACACACGGAACTTCAAAAGAAAAAAATCTTTCCAGCGTTGCAGATCTTTCTTCCGGGACCAATTGTTTGAGGTACCGTATTTCCGTATTTCCGAATACCTGCACCCTGTTAAAAGTAAAAAGATCAACATATCCCGCCAAAGCCAGTCCCGGTCTGTGAATGTCCTTTTCTGTAATTATTTTCCCGGGATCTATATCAGCCTCTGTAATTTTTTTCAGCTTGAATCTTTCTGTACATTCGTTGAAAAAAAAACTTACTGTTATGTACTCTTTCTTTATTTCTTTTATATTTTCAAATTTAGCCGCCATTATCTAAATGGTTTTTATTACTTCTTTTTTCAGGTCGTGTTTTTCGGCTTTATGTTTGCCTTTATATTTTAATAATTGAGTTTCAATTTTATCAACCGCCTTGTCAATTGATTTAACAAAATCGTCAGTGCTTTCTTTTGCTGTGAGGATTTTATCCTTAAGCTTGATAATGATTTCACAGTTCTTTATACTGTTAATCGATTTTTCAAACGAAAGCGTAATATCGGCGTGCAAAATATCTTCATGATATCGGGTTAAATTTCCTATTTCATTCTGAATGTAATCCTGAATTGTTTCATGAGCTTTAAAGTGTCTGGATGTAATGTTGACTTTTATCATGTCGAATAAGATTTGATTTTAAAAATGAGGGTTGATTATTTTTGCGAATATGCTAAACTATCAGATTAATTTCAACTGTAAATTTACGATAAAATACTTTGCTCTTTGATATCTCGATTTTGTGTTTAATTTATAAATATTATGATTTAAGTTAAAATATTAATTTAATTAATCAAACGAAAGCCGTTGAAAAAGTATTTTAAATTGATTCAACCTGAATCCGGTGAACTACGATCCGGACCGTGCAAGGATATTATGAAAATTATTTCCTGTCTTAATACCGGGTGAAAGAAAAGAATTTTTATATAAAGATAATTCCGGCGCGGGAAACGAGGGAGCTCAGACAATTGATACTAAGACCTCATCAATCTGCTGACGAATTAGTCTATCCGGGTGATGAAGATAAAGATACTGTTCACTTTGGATTGATCTGCGGGGACAAATTGGCCGGCATATCCTCATTGTACAAACAAAAGATGAAAGATAGTGACGAACCCGAAGCGTGGAGGCTGAGAGGAATGGCTACGGCTGAAAATTTTCGCGGAATTGGATTTGGCAAAGAACTTATGTATGCCTGTATTAAACATATTGAAAATAACAAAGGAAAACTATTTTGGTGCAATGCAAGAACAACTGCGGAGATGTTTTATGAAAAGTTTGGAATGAGAAGATACGGTGAAGTTTTCTACCCGGAAGATCTTGGAGCGCATATTGTAATGATGATGAAATTTTGAGTAAAATTACTTAGTAATACGAAAGGATCACATATAAATAAAATAATAAATTTTAAACTTCTGCAAAAAAATGATCATTAAAAAATCAATAAAGATAGAAAACAAACATGGTGACTTTCTCAATACCGACATAAGGTGTCCGGATGAAATTAACAGCGCAAAAAAACTGCCGCTTGTGATTTTCAGTCACGGCTTTAAAGGATTTAAAGACTGGGGACCCTTTCCGTACATGATGGAAAAAATAACAGGTGAGGGTTTCATTACTGTTTCATTTAACTTTTCATATAACGGTACTGGTCAAAAAGAAGAAGAGCAAAGTGATTTTACGAGACTGGATCTGTTTGCAAAAAATACTTTTTCAAGAGAGCTTGATGATCTGGGGAGTGTAATTGATTATATGTTTGAGCACAAAGATGAATATGAATTTGATACAAACGACGTGACGTTATTAGGTCATTCCCGCGGCGGCGGAATTTCAATCTTGAAAACATCGGAAGACCACCGGATTACAAAGCTTATTGTCATTGCCTCAGTCAACAGTTTTGACCGCTACAGCGAGGTCCTTAAAAAGAAATGGAAAGAGGCTGGATTCTTTGAAGTATTGAATTCCCGGACAAATCAAATGATGAGGATGAATTACACTCTGGTTGAAGATCTCGAAAAGAACAAGGAGCGGCTCGATATTCAAAAGGCAATGACCGGCATAAATGTACCGGTATTATTGATACACGGGACCCAGGACATTACCGTGGATTATTCCAATGCAGAAGACTTATACAGCAGAAGCAATAAGGGAAAAACTCAAATTGTATTAATTGATAACACAGGACATACTTTTGGGGCTGTTCATCCTTTTCAGGGAACAACCAAAGCCCTTAATGAAGTCATCACGCTGATCATAAATTTTCTTAACAAAAATTAACCATTGCAGAATGCTCTTTTCTCTCTTCAGATCCTTTTTTATAATATTACTATTCATTTCAATCTCTTCTATCTGCGTTCAAAATAATTTATATTGCGAGCCCTCATCATCGGTAAATGAAAAGACTATTGCGCAAAATGATACAGATCTTAAATCAAATCAGGCTGAAGAAACAAATCACGGTGATAAATTTGCTCCGACGTATATTCTGTTGTTTTTTATTATTTCCGGTGCTGTACTTGGGAGATACATTGCAAATAAAATAAATCAGCCTGAAGTTCTGGGGGAATTAATAGCAGGGGTACTGATCGGCATTATAATGGTACAGATGAATTCGCCCATAATGGTATTGCTCCGTAATCAGGATGATATAGACAAAATAGTTCAGAGCAGTCTGAAAGAAAATTTAACTCTGAAGGAAGCAGCAAATAAAAATATTTCTCCCGAAATTTCATCCATGGAAGGGTATGATTCAAAACTAATTGAAATTGCCGAGGGTCCCGATTTTTTTGAATATAACCTTACTGTTCAGGCGGTTTTCTTTTTGTCGAGTTTTGGAGTCCTGATTTTGCTTTTTGCAGTCGGTCTTGAATCAAGTATTGAGGAAATGATAAAGGTTGGAAAACCTGCATTGATTACTGCATTTATCGGAGTTGTGGTTCCCTCAATGCTTGGATATTTCACGGCTAAGTTTTTTTTACCTGACCACGGACAGAATTTTTATTTATTTGTGGGAGCTACACTCAGTGCAACGAGCATAGGGATTACTGCCCGGGTGTTTAAGGATTTGAAGAAGTTAAATGTTCCGGAAGCGAAGGTAGTCCTTGGTGCGGCAGTAATAGATGATGTGCTTGGTTTGATCATTCTTGCTTTAGTGGCGGGAATCATTTCGACCGGGACTTTTGAAGTCTCAACAATCGCAATAATTTTATTGAAGTCGCTTTTATTTCTAGGAATAACTTTATTCATGGGAGCAAAATTTCTGAGACCGCAGATAAAGGCAGCTGTCATTGTTGATAAAAAAAACCCGAGACTCTTGTTTCCGTTTGCATTACTTGTGTTTCTGTCCTGGCTGGCAGACCTGATCGGATTGGCAAGTATTGTAGGAGCATTTGCAGCCGGCTTAATAATAAAGGAGGAATACTTTGATGATGCCCTGAAGGATAAGCAGGTGACCGTAAAAAAAGTAATAGAGCCGATTGAAAAAATATTTGCACCTGTTTTTTTTGTAATAATGGGATTGCAGGTTGATATTTCGGCGTTTGCGAATTTTAATGTTCTCGGTGTCGCATTAATGCTTACACTTGTGGCAATTGTCGGGAAACTGGTTTCCGGAGTTTTTGCAAAGGGAATGGATAAGAAAATTATCGGTATCGGAATGATCCCGCGGGGTGAAGTCGGGCTTATATTTGCAAGCATTGGTAAAACCATAGGCATTCTCGATAGCGAGCTGTTTTCAGCAATTATCATAATTGTCATATTGACAACATTTATAACTCCTCCGGCATTAAAGTGGGCATTTCAAAATTATGACAAAAGGAAAATTAAAAAATAAAATATTTTTATGAAAGAAAAATTTCTTGTAAGTGCTTGTTTAATATCCTTTCTGATTTTATATTTTACTCTATTTACTGGGGGAGATTATAAAAATATGAACCATGATTTACCCGGACAGGAAGATGAGCCCGGTGTCATACCTGCCGAAGACTGGTTTGCCAGACAGAGAGCATTTCCTTTTGATGAAATACCGCAGGATGAATATCTGAAGTCTTTAAGATATGTCAGGAAAATGAATGTGAAAAGTCCCGATAATTCCTCGGTATGGATACTTGCCGGACCGTCAAACATCGAAGGAAGAATTACAACAATTGCAATTCATCCAACAATTCCGCAGATCGTCTATACCGGAACAGCAAACGGAGGCTTATGGAAGTCAACAAATTTTTGTCAAAGCTGGGTAAGCATATTTGATAATCAGAATTCATCTTCAATAGGGGCAATTGCAATTGATCCCTTGAATCCCGAAACAATTTACTGCGGAACAGGAGAATCAAATTCATTGCGGAGCTATTATCCCGGAACGGGAATTTATAAATCTTCCGACGGAGGAAGCAGCTGGGGATTCATGGGCCTGGACAGCTCATATACCATCGGCAACATTGCCGTTAATCCAGTTAACCCGCAGGAAATCTTTGCAGCTTCGGGAGGATGGACAAGAAGAAAAAATGAACAGCGTGGAATTTACAGATCACAGGACGGAGGATTGAACTGGTCAAGAAAACTTTTTATTTCCGACTCGGTCGGAGCAATTGATGTTGTGATTGATCCGAACAACACTTCAAAAATTTTCGCTGCAATGTGGGAAAGACAGCGCAGGGAGGATTACATAAAATACGGCGGAAGATTCTCCGGAATGTTTGTATCTACTGACTCCGGAGATAACTGGTCACAGGTGGGCGGAGGATTTCCCATTAATGACGCTAACATGGGAAGAATTTCCGTGGATATTTCAAAATCAAATTCACAGATTCTTTATGCCCTGACAGCTTCAGCAAGCGGAGGGTCAAGTGGTTTGTATAAATCAATAAACGGCGGCGCAAACTGGATTCTGATAAATTCATCTGTTGCTCTTTCATCTAATTATGCCTGGTTCAACCGGATCTGTAAAGTGGATCCCGGAAATCCGGATAAAGTTTTTTGCGGTGGTCTGGATATGGAATTATCTTTGAATGGAGGAACTTCCTTCGGAGTTATAGGAGAGTCTCACTTAGATCAGCATGCTGTTGCTTTTGCTCCCTCAAACTCCAATTATGTTGTGATAGGTAATGACGGTGGAATTGATTATTCTACTAACGGGGGAGTTTCATGGCAATTCAGTCAGTCACTTCCAATTACACAATTCTATGCCGGGGAAATTGATTATAATAATCCGAATACAATTTTAGGCGGTGCTCAGGACAATGGAACTGTCAGAACTTCAGGTTCAATAAATAACTGGAGTGAGATTTACGGAGGCGACGGGTTTTATTGTCTTGTTGATTATTCAAATTCGCTAAATGTCTATGCTTCATCGCAAAGCGGAGGACTGGCTTATTCAAATAACGGCGGCGCCGGTTTTTCATACGGAGGCTCCGGTCTTGACATAACCTATACAAACTGGATGACGCCATTTGTTATGGATAAAACAAATCCTCTTACTCTTTATTGCGGGACTTATAAGATCCACAAAACAACCAACGGAATGCAGTCATGGACCGTGATCAGCCCTGACCTTGCGAATGCTCATGTCCGCAATCTCGGAACCATAACTACAGTTGATGTGGCAAAGTCCGATCCGGATGTTATTTACTGCGGAACGGATGATGCTAATGTCTGGGTAACAACGAACAGCGGAACAAACTGGTCAAAAATAAATTCGGGACTTCCATACCGCTGGGTGACAAGAGTTGCCGTTCATCCTGATTCGGCTAATGTCTGTTATGTAACATTATCCGGCTACAAGGTTGATTCAACAGGCTCTCATATTTTTCGCACATCTGATTTTGGAGCGAACTGGGTTAACATAAAAGGGAATCTTCCTGATGCTCCTGTCAATGACGTTGTAATTGACCCCGATAATACCAACACTCTTTACATTGGAACTGACATCACCGTAATGTATACAACTGACATTGGAGCGCACTGGGAAATTCTTGGTACAGGCTTTCCGTCAAATGTTCCGTGTCACGATCTGACTCTTCATAACCCGACCCGGACATTAGTTGTGTGGACACACGGCAGAAGCGCTTTCAAAATAACTTTGCCTCCATTAACATCGACTGAAAATAACAGAACACAATTTATATCTTCCTTTAAGCTTTATCAGAATTATCCAAATCCGTTCAATCCTTCGACAAAGATAAGACTTGAGATTCCCGCGGAACGTATTGGCAGTCCGCTATACAAACTGGCGGTTTATGATATACTTGGGAAGGAAATGACAACCCTTCTTAACAGGCAGCTTCAGCCGGGCAGCTACGAAATAGACTGGCATGCTGAAAATAATCCCGGAGGAATTTACTTTTATTCTCTGTATGTTGATGGAAAAATTATGCAAACACGGAAGATGATGCTGGTAAAATAGTGCTAGAGGATTTTTTATTTATTCACAATCTATACTCTGCAATAACGGAATATTCCGATCCGCCTTTCTTCAGCTCACTTTTCATAAGATGAAATTTACTTACTGAAAAACCCAATTCCGGTATTATCAGATTTTCCAGCTCCGAAAGATTAATCCTGTGATTTCGGCGTACACGTCCCAGTGTAATGTGCGGATGAAATGCCTTATCTGAAATTATGCCGGACTTCGCCAAATTGAAGTTTAGCCTGTCAGAGAGTTTAAACACCTTGTTATCTTCATTAACAAAATCCAGAACCAACACTCTCGGATGTTTTAATTTGGGAAATGCATTTACTCCTTTAGCCGTGAAGTCGAATTTTCCAAATAACAGATCCTTTTCTAAATCTTTGAGTCCTTCATTTATTTTTGTGAGCTTCTCAATGTTGACTTCACCTATAAAAAATAAAGTGATATGAAATTTATCCCGCGTCACCCAGCTTATTGAATCAGGATATCTTTTATTAATAAGTGAGGCTTTTTGTTTAACTTCACTTTGAAGTCTGAAAATTCTCTTTCTTGTTTCATCATCCGGGATAATGGATATAAAAGTCCTCACGTTAACGGATATTTTAGACTGGATTAATTGTGTGAATATTTAGTGTAATATATAAAACTTACTTTTAATAATCATTCTTTAGTTTTATTTTGAGTTATAAATATCCTATAAATGAAAAAGCCTTATCCTCCGATCTATTATTCTGATTATCTTCATCTTGAGAAACTTCTGACCAGCCAGATGCCGAAAAGTGATGAGTACGGGCATCCGGCTCATGATGAAATGCTGTTTATTATTGTTCATCAGGCATACGAATTGTGGTTTAAACAGATCATTCACGAGCTGAATTCAATACTGAAAATGTTTCAAACGGATAACATCGATGAAAAAAATATCGGCAGAGCAGTAGCCCGCCTGAGACGTGATCACTACAATTCAGAAGCTGCTTATCGATCAGCTTAATATTCTTGAAACCATGACGCCTCTTGATTTTCTGGAGTTCAGGGATTTCCTGATTCCCGCTTCAGGGTTTCAGAGCTTTCAGTTCCGGCTAATAGAGAATAAATTGGGCCTGAATATGGAGAACAGAGTTAAGTATGATAATAAAAATTATTATTCAAATGTATCGGATGAACATCAGAAGATGCTGATGGATTCGCAAAATACCATTTCACTTTTTGAAGCTGTTGACAAATGGCTTTCGAGAATCCCTTTCTTAAAAATGGACACATTCGATTTCTGGTCACATTATAAGAATGCAGTTGGTGGTATGATTGAAAATGAAAGACAGATAATTTTGAATAATCCTAGTCTTAGCGATGAAAAAAGAGAAAAGCAGCTGAAAGTATTTGAAGAGACCAAAGAAAAGTTCGAAGCACTGCTTGATGAAGATAAGCATAATGAATTAGTGAAACAGGGGCTGCGGAGACTTTCTTACAGGTCAACGCTCGCGGCATTATTCATAAATCTGTACAGAGACGAGCCGATTCTTCATCTCCCTTTCAGATTTCTGACTTATCTTGTTGATGTAGATGAACTCTTTACAACCTGGAGATACAAACATGCTCTGATGGTTCATCGGATGATCGGCGCGAAGGTTGGTACCGGAGGCTCTTCGGGACATCACTATTTAATGCAGACCGCGGAGAAGCATAAAGTGTTCAAAGATTTGTTTGATCTTTCGACGTATCTCATTCCGCGTTCGGACCTGCCGGAGCTTCCGGAAGAATTGAAATCAAAGCTTGGATTTAACTACAGTGTTAATTTAAAAGAAGAGAAAAAATAATAAATGAATGTTGATCTTACAAATAAACGGGCAATTGTCTGCGGAAGCACCAGGGGAATCGGAAGAGCCATGGCAATTGAGTTTGCTGCTTCCGGTGCCAACGTAATTCTCATTTCAAGAAATGAAGAATCATTGCGTAAAGTCTTGAGGGAAATGCCTGCGAACAAGAATCAGAATCATAATTTTATCGTAGCGGATTTTACAGAACCCGGAGCGTTAAAGAAGAAGCTTCATAATTTTGTTTCAGAAAATCCGCCTGTTCACATATTGGTAAACAATACCGGCGGTCCGAAAGGCGGGGATATCATACAGGCAGATACATCTGAATTTATTCAGGCATTTACAAATCATCTTATCTGCAATCAGATCCTTGTGCAGTCAGTTGTCGAAGGAATGAAGAAAGAAAGATACGGCAGGATAATAAATATAATTTCTACTTCTGTAAAACAGCCGATCAAAGGACTTGGAGTTTCAAACACGATACGCGGAGCGGTCGCAAGCTGGGCTAAGACTTTAGCCGGGGAGCTCGGTCAGTTTGGAATCACCGTGAATAATGTTTTACCCGGAGCAACAAAGACAGAAAGATTATTTTCGATATTTGAAAACAGAGCCAAAGTATCCGGTAAAAGTATAGAAGAGGTTAAAAGCGAAATGATGAAAGAAATTCCTGCAGCGAGATTTGCTGAACCGGAAGAGCTTGCCTATGCGGTGACTTTTCTTGCTTCAGAATATGCAGGCTATATTAACGGGATCAATGTTCCGGTCGACGGCGGAAGGACCGGTTGTTTGTAAAGTTAGAATGTACTTCTGACACGAATTACACAAATTAGCACGAATTATTTTAATATTGAGCGGAGACATAATTTATAAAAATGAAAGTTATAAAATTATAGGAATTTGTATGGAAATTCACCGAATATTAGGAAAAGGGTTTTTGGAAATAGTTTACAAAGATGCTATTAGAGTATGAATTAAAGTGAAACAATATTCCTTTGAAAGAGAAAAGGAATTTCTTATTGAATACAAAGATATAATTCTTCCTCATAAATATTATGCTGATTTTATTGCACATGATAAAATAATATTAGAAATTAAGGGTAAGAAAGGGATAATTGATGAGCATACAAAACAAACATTAAACTATTTATCAGTATCAAATATAAAATTAGGAATTATAATAAACTTTGGAGAAAATTCTTTACAATACAAAAGATTAGTGTTATAAAATTTGTGTTAATTCGTGAAATTTGTGGCAAGGCTTTAACAAAATATTTAATTATGATTTTATACAACGTCACAGTAAACATTGACAACTCTGTTCACGATGAATGGCTTGAATGGATGAAGAATGAACACATCCCGGAAGTTCTCGCTACGGGCTTATTCAAAGATAATAAGATCTATAAAATAAGATCCGAAGCTGAAGAAGATGGCAATACTTATTCAATTCAATACTTTCTCGATTCAATGGAAGACTATGAAAAATATCAGAGTGAACATGCGCCGAAGCTTCAGAAAGCGCATACTGATAAGTACAAAGATAAGTTTGTTGCGTTCAGAACGATAATGGAGATGGTTGAGTAAGGTAAGTAAGGTGAGTAAGGTAAGTAAGGTAAGTAAGGTAAGTAGGTTGAGTAAGGTAAGTAAGGCGAGTCTGTAAAAGAAAAATTACAATGGATAAATTAAAAAACTATATAAACGGAATACTGACAACACCTTATTCCAACAATTACATTAATGTTTATGAGCCGGCAACGGGAGAAGTCTTTACTATGATTCCTGATTCCAATGCAGAGGATGTTCAGCTCGCTGTGGAGTCTGCTGAAAAAGCATTTCCTGCATGGTCCGCTCTGCCTGCCGATGTTCGTTCGGAATACCTGATGAAAATTGCCGATCTGATCAGAAAGAAAGCGGATAAATTTTCTCATGCCGAAAGCAGGGATAACGGAAAACCTGTATGGCTGGCAGAGAGTGTTGATATACCCAGGGCTGTCAAGAACTTTGAATTTTTTGCTTCAGCCGTCACACAGTTTTCGAGCGAATCTCATTTAACCGATAATGCTTCCTTCAATTTTACGCTTCGTCAGCCGGTCGGAATTGCCGGAGCAATTTCCCCGTGGAATCTCCCGCTGTATTTATTCACATGGAAGATCGCACCTGCGCTTGCAGCGGGGAACTGTGTCATTGCTAAGCCTTCGGAATTGACTCCTCTCACTGCTTACATGCTTTCGGAAATTTGCATCGAGGCAAAATTGCCGGAAGGAGTCTTGAATATTATTCATGGCTACGGACACATAGCAGGTGCGGCAATTGTTGCGCATCCGAAAATAAAAGCCATTACATTTACAGGCGGGACAAAAACAGGAGAGGAAATTGCAAAGGTTGCAGCGCCAATGTTTAAAAAACTTTCTCTTGAGCTCGGCGGGAAAAACCCGAATATTATTTTTGCCGATTGTGAGTATGATAAAATGATTGAGACGACGGTTCAGTCTTCATTCAGAAACCAGGGAGAGATCTGCCTGTGCGGTTCGAGAATACTTATTGAGAAAAGTATCTATGAAAAGTTTAAAGAAGATTTTGTCCAGAAAGTACAGAAGCTAAAAGTTGGTGATCCTGATGAAAGGGATACATTTGTCGGTGCAATAGTTTCGAAGCAGCATTTCGAAAAAATACTCTATTACATAGATCTTGCTCAGAACGAAGGCGGAAAAATTCTGTGCGGCGGAAGACAGGTCAGGCCGGAAGGAAGATGTAAGAACGGATGGTTCATTGAGCCGACCGTCATTGACGGGCTTCCTTATGACTGCCGGACAAATCAGGAAGAAATATTCGGTCCTGTCGTGACTCTCATTCCGTTTGAAACTGAAGAGGAGGCGCTGATGATGGCTAACTCAACCGACTACGGGCTTGCTTCCATTATCTGGACGGAAAATCTTACACGCGCTCACAGGCTCGCATCACAGATCAAAACCGGTATTGTGTGGGTCAACTGCTGGATGGAGCGGGATCTGCGCACTCCTTTCGGCGGAATGAAAAATTCAGGTGTCGGAAGAGAAGGCGGCGTGGAAGCGCTGAGGTTTTTTACCGAAGCAAAGAATGTCTGCGTGAAAATGTGATGCAGATCGTTCGAGTATACCTCAAAAAACGACATCCCGTAATAATTAGTTTTTCTTTGTGTGTAGAGTTTGAGTATATTTTTTTTATTTTTCAATTGTAATTTTCAGTTTTCAACTTTTAATTTTTCAATTTATATCTTGCTTTCTTTCTGGGAAAAAAATTCATTCATCAACTTCGATTTCATTATAATCGGCAGTGGCATACTCGGACTCTCAGTCGCTTGCGAGATCAAAGAAAAAAATCCCGGCAGAAGCATTCTGGTTCTTGAAAAAGGAATTTTCCCGGAAGGTGCCAGCACAAGAAATGCGGGCTTTGCATGTTTCGGAAGTCTTACGGAAATACTTGCAGACTTTAAAAGGATCGGTGAAGAGGAAACGGTTTCACTTGTTGAAGAAAGATATAAAGGGATTGGGCTTCTGAGAAAGCGGCTCGGTGACGATAAAATAGGATTTAAAAATTACGGAGGGTATGAACTAATAGATGAAAAACATTTTGACTCCACTGATAAAATTGATTTTGTAAATGAAAAGCTGAAAGAGATATTCGGAAGAGATACGTTTGAAATAAAAAATGAAAAGATAAAAGAATTCGGGCTGAATGATAAAATTGTAAAAGCGCTTGTGTTCAGTTCGTTTGAATCTCAGATCGACACAGGGAAAATGATGAGCTCTCTTATTGATTATGCAACATCACTCGGTATAAGGATCATCAACGGATGTGAAGTTGATATGATCAGCGAAAAGGAAAACTATGTTAAGGTGATCACGAAGAGCTCTTCGGGAAGTGAGAAAATTTATTTCAATGCAAAGTCTGTCATCATCTGTACAAATGCATTTACACAAAAGCTTTTTCCCGAACTTAATATTAAGCCGGGAAGAGGTCAGGTACTGGTAACGAAACCAGTTGAAGTGCTAAGACTGAAGGGGGTATATCATTTTGACGAGGGATTTTATTATTTCAGAAATTATGATAACAGGATCATCTTCGGCGGCGGAAGGAATCTGGATTTTAAAAAAGAAGAGACGACTGAAGCCGAGCTGAATGAAAGTATTACAAATGATCTTAAAGATAAGTTAGAAAATATGATACTACCCGGACAAAAGCATGAGATCGATTTTTACTGGAGTGGTATCATGGGCTTCAGCCAGTCAGGTGAACCTGTCATCAGAAAATTATCTGACAGAATTATATTCGCATTATCCTGCAATGGTATGGGGATAGCGCTGTCTTCATTTGTTGCGAAAGAAATAGCGAAACAGTTAAATGGTTAATCGGTCAATTGGTTAAATGGTTAATTGCTTAATTAATTCCAAGATAGAAAAGTTAAATAACCAATCAACCAATTAACAGATCCACCAATCAGAACAATCAACCCTCTACCAACCTACATTGTGTTTTCATCGGCAGTCGGTCCATAAATTCCCGGCAAAGGCACATCGAGCATTCTCAGAAAAACAGACAGCTGTCCTCTGTGGTGTATTGAATGACTCAACACAAATAAGCGTACAACCTCAGTTTTCGGCATTGTAAAAAAGATCTGCTCGCCGTTTCGCATTGTCCATTTTCCGGACAGCTTTTCATCCGATGCATTCTTCAGACAGTCAACAGCTTTTGCAATGTTTTCATCGAAAAGTTTTACCAGCGCTGCTGTAGTTGTAGCTTCCTTGGGTTGGTATTTCTGTCCCGCAAAATCAAGTTCGTCAGTTTCTACAGAAACGTTTACCCACTCCGGAATTTCCGCGATGTGATGAGCCAGAGTTGCAAGTGACATGGATTTATCATGAGGTTTCCATAAGAAGGATTCCTCAGGAACTCTTTCAAGCATTTTTCTCGTTCTTGCTGCTTCCTGTTGAAGCTCTGCGATTAAGGGTTCATTCAACGACATAGTTTTTTGTTTTTTTAATTTTGAAATAATGATAAATATATTTTTAACACTGTTTTGATTTCAATTAATGGTGACAATTCACATCTCAAAAAGTACCGGAACGAATTTTTAAACCTTACGGGCAATCACTGAATAAACATGCCAGTGTTTTGCATCACCGCCTGAAGTAAAACCATCCTCATCTTTTTCATCGAAATACTCTATTTCAAACTCAAACTTTTCAAAGAATTTCAGAACCTGTTCCTTTGTGTGAAAAGTCATTCGGGGTGTATTAGCCCAGCTGTCATTCAGCCCGAAAAAATTTCCCGAAAACCTTCCGCCGGTCTTGACCGAGCTTTCAATCTTATCCCATAATCCAGGAAAATATTCAGGCGCACAGAAAGGAAGAGAGTAACCTGCATTTACCAGGTCACATTCCGTAAGCTTAATATTTTCAAACGACATTTTGCTTGCCTCAAGACGATCTTTGAACTCCGGTTTAATGCTCTCCTCCAGGAGGGAAAGTCCGGCAGCATTGTTGTCAATTGCAAGTACTCTCCAGCCTCTTTTCAGCAATTCAAGTGTATCCGCTCCGTGACCGCAGCCAAGATCAATGGCATATAAAGGAGCAGCGCTCTTTTTTTCCTTATCAAAAAACTCCAGAACTTTTAGAAGTGTCTCACGCGGAATTTGATTTGATTTGTTGACATAATATTCGTCCCAGTTCAGGGTGAGATTTTTATCGTTACTCATTTAATTGAATTCATCTTTTTAATATCGGAAGGTATTCTTTCCAGGGACCTGCTTCCTCTGCATATTGCTTTGACATTACACGACTGATCTGCGCCAAATGGCTGAGGTCATGTACAACCCAGGTTGCCAGCAGTTGGCTCAGAGTAACTTCTCCGAAGTCAGGGTGAATGCCGGTTTTATTTAGTTGTTCTTCTTTCAACTCCGTTGATCTCAAATATCTCAGATTGGCTTCTCTTAATTTTTTAAATTCACTGACGAGCTCAGCAATAGTTTTCTCCCTGCTCTTTTCAAATCCCATCGTCCTGTCAAATGGCTTGAACTTTTTGTCCCCCGAATCATTAAGTATGACTTTCATCCTGAGTACCCAGTCTTCTTCTTCACAGTGAATCAAATGACAGATGATCTCAGCCGGCGTCCACGTTCCCTCACCTTCATTTTGCATTACCCATTCTGGACTCAGACCGGAAAGCAGATTTTCGAGTACAGACGGTGTTGATGATAACACTTCAAATGACTTATTTAAATCGAATTTCATGTTTCGTTAGCTATTCAATTTCAGAATTTCTTTGGGAAGCCAGCCAAAATTGTCTGTATTTTTTTTATTTCCCCAAACCCATCCGTTGAGTTCTCTTGTTCCGAGGATCTCTTCGCCGGCATCGACATCCAGTTCACGCGCATCATAATCTTCTGTAATCTCACCTTCGGTTTCATTAATGAATTTGATGATCTGTCCGGGAACCCAGCCTGAATTGTTTTTTGCCGAACACCAGATCCATCCTTTCCATTGATCATCTTCCCTTCCGGTCCTCACGCGTTCACCTGTTTTCAGTGTAAGGGGATTCTTATAAACAGGACTCCACTTCATAGTAGTAACATAACGGGTTTGCATTTTGCAGAAATTTTTCACACAAACTTATACAAATCAAATACTTATTTCAAGATTCTTAATATAATTCAGGCCAGTGTTCTTTAATGTTCTTCCAAAAATATATTGGAAGTTCTTTGTTGTTTTTATATTTTGCATAAAAAAAAGGAGAAAAACTAATGTCAACAATTTTAAAAATTTTTACAGTTGTCTTTTTAATATGTTCAACACAAATGCTGTTTTCGCAAACGGATCAGGAAGAAATGCAGGCTTGGATGGAATCCTCGACTCCGGGAAAGTTTCATGAGATGCTTGCTTCGTGTGACGGAGACTGGAACGCGGACATTACAATGTGGATGGCTCCGGATGCACCTCCCATGAAAACCACCGGGACTGTCACAAATAAAATGATACTCGATGGCAGGTATCAGTATGCTACACACAACGCGACCATGATGGGAATGCCGTTTCAGGGAATAAGCATATTTGGCTATGATAATATCAAGAAAAAATTTGTAAGCTCGTGGATGGATAATTTCGGGACAGGCATCCTGAACATGGAAGGAAATATAGATGAAGCTACCAATACAATAACTCTTACCGGAAAACAAATTGACGTAATGACAGGAAAAGAAATGGATATAAAGGAGACATTCAGGATGGTCGACTCAAACAATCAGGTTATGGAAATGTTCATGACAAATAACAGTCAGGAAATGAAAACGATGGAAATAAATTTTACAAGAAAGTAAAGATACAGGTTTTATCAAAATAATAAAAAACAGGTTTGGAAATTACAAAACCTGTTTTTTTTTATTCAACTTGGATACTTTGACATTTGAGCTCCATTGTTTAATGAGCAGACAACATTATTTTGTTCTCACATAAAAATGTGAAATATTGTTCTTACCCGTTCCGCGTGCATCAACTTCAATTTCCTTTATCTTCTTTATCAGGTCAATTAGTTTTTTATAACCGTAGTTACGGGAATCGAAGTCAGGTTTCTTTTTTAAAATCAAGTTTCCCAGAACGCCGAGATAAACCCAGCCGTCTTCCTCTGCAATGTCATTAATGCTTTCCGAAATTAATTTAACAAGGCTTTCATCAATAGCCGAAACGGTGGAAATATTTTTTTTGACAGGAGCTGAAGTTATTCTCGACTTCACAGGATTTACTTTCGGCTTTGTTGCGCTTTTCAGAATCTCCAGATAAATGAATTTATTGCATGATGCTATGAACGGCGAAGGGGTTTTCTTCTCCCCGATCCCGAAGACCTGCATGCCCGCTTCTCGAAGCCGTGTTGCCAGTCTCGTAAAATCACTGTCACTTGATACAATGCAAAAACCGTCAACCTGTCCTGAATATAGTATGTCCATTGCGTCTATTATTAATGCTGAATCCGAAGAGTTCTTCCCGATTGTATAGCTGTATTGTTGTACCGGTGTAATGGCATTTTCGAGCAGTACAGTTTTCCAGCCCGAAAGAGTGGGTTTTGTCCAGTCTCCGTAAATTCGCTTAAACGTCGGGGTTCCGTACTTGGCAATCTCTTCCATCATTCCCTTTACATTCGAGTAAGGAATATTATCGGCATCTATGAGTACCGCAAGCCGAAGTTCTTTTATTGTTTCCATAAAATTGTTTTGTTATAATTTTTTTTTTAATAAAATATATTATCAGGCTACAAGCCTAAATCATCCATCCTGTCTTTTTCGTAATCACCGTCTTCTGCCGGGTAACGAAGAACAGAGTCATACTTCCCGGTTTGCTTTGCCAGAGCCCAGATCAGGCTTTCCCCTTCGGGAACATTAGCCGGCGCACTGTCAAATATGTCGTCGGTATAAGCATCGCGGGCACTTATTATTATCCATCCTTTACTTTTGAACATTTCAATAAGATCACCAAGAAACAAAGCCGAAGTAAGATTGTGATGCAAAAGAATTGTATGAGGAATATTTCTTCCGGTCAGCTTATAAGCAAGATTTTCGTAGTAGCTTGCCCGGTCAAATAAATGTTCCAGATAAAAATCCCTGAATCCGTCTGTTGAAGAAAGGGAATCCTCTTTTAGACGCTTTATCAGCCGGCCGTTTATATACCAGTCAGATGCATCTATTGTCACATAACCGTTTTTATAAGAATGTTCTTTAAGAAAGTCACGAAACTGGTTTATCTTCACAACTGTCTCCCCCTCTTTAAGATAGGGAAAGCGGAACAGCTTTGTATAGTTGGCATACCCGCTGATTAACGAGTCGTCTTTAATAAAATCATTTTTAAAATCCTCAAATGATGTCTGATCATAGTTAGGATGTGAATAAGTATGATTACATATCATGTTCCCGGCGTCATTCCATGCCTGTATGATCTGTCTGCCTTTGTCGTTATCAAGCTTATTTCCCTTTACAAAAAAAGCCGCAGTAATGTTGTTGTTCTTCAGATGATTCAGAATCATTTGATCCCATGCTTCAGACGTATAGCCTGCAAGCTCACTGGTATCTCCGTCATCAAAAGTAAAGCTGATCTTCGGCTGTGACAGACCGTCTGAAATTTTAAGAAGCAAAAAAATTGCAGTGAGGGTAATTAGCTTCAATGAAGTTAGGTTTATATCAAATTGTTAAAGCATGAACTTAGTAAAAATAAATCAGAATTAAAATTATTTATGTTCAGCATGTGCAAAAAACATTCTTTAACATTCTTTCCGTTAAGCGTTTTGAATTATTCATTTGTGAACTTGACATAAATAAAACGGGTTCCGAATATTTCAGAACCCGTTAACTCTGTATTGTGAAACAAAAATTTAATGAAGTCCCGCCTGAGATATCTCTACCTTATGCTCTCTTGCAATACGCTCCAGCCTCATTGATTTTGTTTTGAAGGCTTTATTAAAAGGAGCGATGATATATGCTTTAATAATGTAGGGCCAGAAACCGCGTTCCTTAAGATGCGGCAGGATCAGGTGATCAATTTTCTTGTGAGCTTCTGGAGTTTCACTCCAGTGTATGCTCGCACGAAAATGATGAATCGTATGAAATCCGTTATTGAAAAGCAAAAAGTTGGTTAAAGGGCTTACAAAGTTGCGCGAATGATTGTAATCGGATTCTTCGTCAGCATGAACATGCTGAATGTAATTGAAAATCAGAACAGAGAACAGGGCAACCTGCTGCGGAATGATCACATACAGTATTGCTTTCCACCAATCAATATATAAGGCAATTAAGATAAAGAGTCCAAGTGCAACATATTGAAAAATAGAAATAAAAAACTTTTTGCGTTTGTTTGCCCAGAGAAATTTGAGATATACTACTATTGGATTCTGCTGAAAATAACTGCTTATCGATGGATAGCTCAGCAGGGTAAAGATATTATTTTTCTCACTCACACGGTAAGTAATGGTGAAGTCACCTTCACGGTTATTGAACTTATGGTGATTTTTATTGTGAGTGGGAGTCCAGGCAAATGCTGGAAAACCATAGAACAGCGTGATCCAGTAATCGGTAATATCATTCAGGGTTTTTGATTTCCACATCGGTACATGATTATGATTATGAGCTATGACTGCTACTGATATTCCTAAATAAAGCGATAAAATGTATGTAAACGGATGGAAGCCGAAATTCCATTGGACGAATAACATAGCAGTCGTCAGTGACAGATAAATGAGTGTTTTAACGTCGGCTTTGTACTTAAGCATTTTCTTGAAAGTTAAAGATTAAAAAATTTTTTATGAATTTATCGCACATAGAATTCCGTATGTTCTGAAATTATTGCTTTGAAATAATTTTATTGCGCGATTTTATTGTGGTGCACGGATCACACTGAATATGTCAGTGCGGATTAACTATCTTAAGTTTAAAAAATCCGTGATTCTTAGGCTAAAACCAGGGGTTAATTGTTTTGTTTTTGGATAGGGTTTAATTTAACTATTATTTTATCATTTAACAATAGTATTCTCGATTTAACGCTAAAAAAGCAAAATTAACTTATACTTTCTTTGCCGGATTCAACCGTAGTAAACTTGTGCTTGAACCTGAGAAAAAATGATTCATAATATCTGTATGACATGAATGCAACGAAAATGGTGCTCAATGAAACCAGGATTATCAAAACCAGCGAATTACCGACAGTGACTATATTCATTTGTGTTATTATAACAAATGCAAGGACAGCAATTACTAACGGATGGTAAACATAAATTCCGTATGAAATTTTTCCTAAAAAATTAAGAGGCTTGCTTTCCAGTGAAAGGAACATCTGCTTTTTTTGAATTTGAAGAATGATAAAGAAACCTGTAACAACACTCATTACATCATCACCCACTATTGAAAAGATCCTTAAGGGATAAAAGAATGTACTGGTAAAGAGAACCCAGAATAATAATTCGGATGCTTTCAAAATATATTTATTGATGTTTTCAAGTTTTCCTTCAAAATAATAAACCGAGAAGAGAGCCCCGATAGCCATGCAGTCGAATCTCATGCATGACATTATGCTGTACGGAAGCTCACTTTCAAAATACCTGTTCAAAAGCTTTGCAAACAATCTGAACAGGATCATCACAATGATAAGGATAAACAGAAATTTCTTTAGATTTTTTACCTTAGCTACTATTACCGGCCAGAAAAAATAAAACTGCTCTTCGATCCCGATTGACCAAAGGTGTCCCATGGTCTGAGGATAAATGTTTAAATTATATGCAAGGTTAGGTAAAAAAATAAAGTAGAGATAAATATATTCGGTATATTTCAGATCCTGTCCGATTAGAAAAGTAAAGCAGAGATAAACAATCAATATATAACCAAAATAAAGAGGCCATATTCTCAGCATTCTCCTCCTGTAAAAATTTAATATATTTATTTTCTGACTTTCCTTTCGTTCAACAAGAAGCAGGTAAGTGATCAGAAAGCCGCTTAGTGTAAAAAACATTGTAACGGCATATTCACCGACCGGAAGAGCCGTGGATGGCGGCAAGCCAAAATATTTTTGTCCCTGAAATGAATGAGAGATTACGACAGATAAAGCGGCAATTGCGCGAAGTCCGTTAAGCCCGGGGAAATATATTCCCCCTTTTTTAGCCATAGGTTAAATTTAGTGTGACAACATAATGAAATCCAAATGAAATTAAAATCAATTTATGATTTGAATCCTCAGCACGGAAATTTTTCCTCCCGGAAGAGATTTCAGTATTTATTTTTATCAACAGGATTTTTTCTTATGAATGGTTCATTTATTTTTTTTGAAAGCAAAGATCTGTATGAATTAACTTTTCTGTAAGCATTCCCCCAGACTTCCTTTTTCCGGAATTTCCTGATGGAATCAATATCGAACTCCGCAATGTAAATACCTTCTTCCTCACCCGCCATTACAAGTAAATTGTCTGTTGGATCTTCATTTTCGTCATAGACTAACGGAGAATATGCCTGTGACATGCCGTTGCATTTTGGTGAAGGATAATTTGCCATTGCCACTCCGAGCATATTTTCGAAAGCCCGGGTTCTCAGCTGTGCGTTCCGGTGTATATCCATTTTGCAGCAATTTGGGATTAAAATAATTTCGGCGCCTTGAAGCATAAGCTCTCTTGCGCTTTCCGGAAACTCACGGTCAAAACAGATCATACAGCCGGTTTTGACTTTCCCATTCTTTGTATCCAGATCACAAACCTGAAACTCATTTCCGGGCTCGCAAAAATATTCCATTGAAAAATCACATGTATGAACTTTTGAGTAATTCAAAACAATATTTCCTTTTCTGTCTATTAATGCAACAGAGTTATATGGTTTGGATTTTCCTTTTTGCAGAAATGTAACCGCCAATGCTGTCTCTAATTCTTTTGCGAGCCGTCTGAAGTGTCTTATGTATTCAGAATCCGGACTGATCGCGCCGGAATTCCATGCCTTGATTTTTTCTGATAACGGATCTGCAACATTTATCGGATCAAAATTTTTTTCCCAGACCGAAATATCAAAACTTTCATAACCTATGTTATACATTTCAGGAAATAAGATGATATCAGCATTCAGGTCTTTTGCTTCACGGCAGAATTTGTCTGCCTTAAGCATATTCTTTTCCTGATCAAATTTATGAGAGTGAATTTGTAATAACGCTATATTGATTTTCAAATTCAGATTCTTTTGTTTTTCTCCGTTTGGTTTTCAATCCAGAAGCACGATTTCATTCTGCCTTCGAACATATGCTCTCTCCAGAGTCTCCCTCCGTTTTTAATGATGGATCTTGAAGAACCGGTATTATCTTTATCGCAGGTAACCAGGACTTTTTTGATCCCGAATTCTGCAGCCTTTTCCAGAGATAATTTTAAGATCTCAGTTGCATATCCTTTTCTTCTTTCAGACGGTCGGATCCCGTAACCGATATGACCGCCTTCTTTCAGAAGCCGTTCGTTTAAAGTATGTCTGACATTCGAAACCCCGAGAATTTTATTTTCATCATTCACGAGCCAGTAAGTCGAATGATTTACAAAAGTTGACGGGATACCTATTCCCTTGGAGAATCCTATGAGCCGGTTGACATAATTTTTAAAATCACTTGAATCAAATTCCAAAACAAAAGGAACTAACGACTCTCCGGTTTGTAGCCATTCATTAAGCATCACATTATATTCCTGTTCTAAGGCCTCAACCGGTTCGATTAGTCTTACATTTTCCATATTGGTTTAACTTACTAAAATGAATTCAAAAATAAAACAATTATTAAAGTTTGGAAAATATCCGTGTAACCGGAAAATTTTTTATTATTCTTCCAACTTGCATTTACAAACCATT
Source organism: uncultured Ignavibacteria bacterium (assembly GCA_963836395.1). Lineage (GTDB taxonomy): Bacteria > Bacteroidota > Ignavibacteria > Tepidaquicellales > Tepidaquicellaceae > JAGPCH01. The sequence goes on from CAWIJF010000010.1 coordinate 41,218, forward strand.
AAAATTAATTTTGCTGAAACAATATTCAGTTGAAGTCAGATGACAAAATAAATTCTCCCCGTGCCCCGGAGCCTGTCGGGCTTTATCCGCATGCACGTCGGGAAGGCAACCTGCTCTTTCTGTCAGGAGTCGGTCCCCGTGAAAGAGGAACAAAGAAAATCCCCGGCGTCGAGCTCGATGAAGAAGGAAATATTGTTTCCTATGACATAGAGACTCAGTGCCGTTCGGTGTTTAAGAATGTAAAGAATATTCTCGAGGATGCAGGTTCAAGCTGGGAGAAGCTTGTAGATGTTACGGTCTTTCTTACCAATATGAAAGCTGACTTTGTCATTTACAATAAAATTTATGCTGAGTATTTTAAAAACAATCAGCCATGCAGAACTACAATTGAAGTAAATTCCCTGCCGACTCCGATCGCAATAGAGCTGAAGTGCATCGCAACACTGTAAAACGGGTAAACGTTAAAGTAAGAAAAAAATTTTATGAAATAAATTTTTAACGAAAAATGAAAGCTAAAATTTTTCTTGCAGCAACTCTCCTGTTATCACTTTTCTTTAATACAACAATTTTTTCCTGCACCGCATTTTTACTTAAGTCAAATGATGAACTTGTCTTCGGAAGAAACTACGATTTCATTATCGGTTATGGAATAGTTTTTACCAATAAAAAGGATGTTGTAAAGACTGCTTTTACGGAAACGAATACACCAGCGACATGGGTATCAAAATACGGAAGCGTAACTTTCAATCAGTTTGGCAGGGAATTTCCGACAGGAGGAATGAACGAAACCGGACTGGTAGTTGAATTGATGTGGCTTGATGATACAAAATATCCGGAGAAAGACGGTAGGGCCGCCACAGGCGGCGTTCTCCAGTGGATTCAGTATCAGCTGGACAACTGCCAAAACATACAGGAGGTAATTGAGACCGATAAAGATATCCGGATACCCACCCGTGCAGTCCCGATTCATTTTTTAATTGCGGACAAATACGGAAATTCCGCAACCATAGAATTTCTCAACGGAAAAATGGTTCCTCATTCCGGAAACGAACTTCCCTTCCCGGTCTTAACTAACGACACATATGAAGGATCACTTGATTACCTAAACTCAAACAGGAATCAAGGAGGAATTCAAAACGCAGATTATGAACGTTCTTCACTAAACAGGTTTGTAAAAGCGTGTTCGCTTATACAGAATTATAATAAGGAATCAAACGGCAATGCAGTTGACTACGGATTCAGGATTCTCAGTGATGTGGATCAGGGCAGCCATACTAAGTGGAGCATAATTTATGATATTAATAACATGAAAATTTATTTCCGGACATATGACAATGACAAAGTAAAGAATCTGGAGTTAGGGTCACTTGATTTCAGCTGTTCATCTCCCGTGAAAATGATCGATATAAATTCTGATCTGGAGGGAAATATCAACGCGTCAATGACAGACTATTCATATGATTCAAACAGACAGCTGATCGAAGATTCATATGACGGCGTGGATTTTTTGCGCAACACCGGCAGTGAAGAAAGGGATCTATCGGCATCATATCCTGAAAAGCTGAAATGCAGAAGCAAATCGGGTTTAGAAAATAATTCAGTCAATAACATCGGGAACATGTCTGAGAATAAAATTTTTAAGGGAGAAATAGTTTATGTATTATCCGGAGCAATTCTAACAACGGTGATTTTTGCGGGTTTAAAAATAAGAAAGAAAAGATCATTATAACACATGTACTTCAATCAAAAAAATTATACTCATAACAGAGTAAAATTTATTTATTAATTAAACAAACCAAACTTATGTTAGAACGGATACAAAAAAAATGGTGGCTTGTATTATTGCGGGGAATATTTGCAATAATATTCGGGCTAATAGCATTGCTGTCCCCGGGGATAGTGCTGGTAACATTGTTATTCTATTTCGGATTTGTAGCATTGTTCAGCGGATTATTTCTTATCATTGAAGGAATAGCCGTCAAGAGCGATGACAGGGGAATGAGAATACTGGAAGGCATCTTATCACTTTTGTTCGGATTGCTTTTTATATTCATGCCCGGATTCGTATTCACATTTGTCATGTACTTCATTGCATTCTGGGCAATCTCTGGAGGGATATTCCAGATCATCAATGCAATCAGACTACGAAAAGAAATTTCCAACGAATGGCTTGCGATATTTACGGGTATTATTACTTTGATATTCGGTCTGCTGGTATTGTTTAACATTCTTGCAGGAGCCCAGGCATTGGTAATGGTCTTCGGTATTTATGCTTTAATAGCCGGAATACTCATGATAATATTGTCCTTTAAAATTAAGGGACTGAAAAAAGCCGCGTAAAATTTCGCTTAAGGTTTTTTTAAAAGTGATTTTATCGTAACAAAACAATTTTTTTCTTTCAAAGCGAATTTAGAAAAAATAGTTCAAAAAATGTTAGCAGGGTTCATAGATATGTGAACCTTGCTTTATTATTAAGCCTAAATTTTAAATCCATTCAAATCAAAGAGATGGCCATACTAGATTATAAAAAAGAAAAAAGAGGATGCTGACAATAATTACCACAATAAAAGAAATCTTTAATGACCTTTTACCTATAGTAAACCCAGCTAAAGAAAAGGATAGAGCTGGTAACCATACCCAGGATAGCTTAACTAGCCCGTCCTCACTAATATTGTCAAAAGACCAAAAATATATGACTACCATTTGAAGTAAAGAATAAATAAATGCTGAGAGATAAAATCCTTTCAACTGTTTTTTTTGTAATTCGATTGCTCCAGATTGTGAAGAAGTAATATAACTCATTTGAAGGGGAGTCAAAGCTGGTTCATTTTCAGCATTGGAGTTTAAAAAAAATTCTACTTCCTCTAAGTCTTTACCAAATAAATGAAAACTTTGTTCTTTGTTTTTATGGTCCCATTCGGTTGCACGGACAAGTAGACGTGTATGAAAACGAACCCAATTCAAATCTTTTTTAATTGCCTCCTTTAACTGGTTGAATGCAATTTCAAAATTATCTGTTTCCCTAAAATATATCCAATTTATTTTTGATACGGTGGTGTTTGCTAAAAGTATATCTTTTACTTCACGGTGTAAAACAGGAATGATACGTTTGTTATTTTTATATGCATATTCAACTTCCTTCTGGCAAATTTCCGACAATACAAAATCAGGGGAAATAATACAAATAAAAGTTGATGCACCTTCAATTGCTCTTTTTATTTCATTCTCCCATTCTGCAGATATAGGAATATCTTCCCAGTCAATCCATACATCCTGATTGAATTGAATTAACGATTCATGCAGGCGTTTGGCAAACGCTGAATCTTTTCTTGAATACGATATAAAAACATCTGTAAAAGTCATAGTATTTTTTTAAAATGAAATTTTTAATTTTAATAAATTTAATATATTTCAGTAAATTTGAAATGAAAATTTGAATCTGGTTTTCGAAATGGATACGTGACAATCGACAAACTTTTTTTTTTAACATTATTATTATAGGATTTAGAAATAATAAAATCATCTTTTTAATTTTTTGATTTTGTCGAATTATTTTTTTAAATAGAAATCTTATTGACAATAATAGTTATAATGTTATATTTGCAAAAATTATTTTTTAATAAAATCATATTTTTTGAGATTAGCATTAACGTACAACATTAAAAAAGAAACCGAAAACATTTTGAGCTCAGCAGAAGAGCCATCTCCAAAAAAAGATTACAGGAAATATCTTAATGAAAATCTTATCCAGAATTATCCCGAAAGACTGGACGACACATTTGCAGAATGGGATTGTGAGGAAACAATCGAAGCTGTAAGGTCCGCATCTGCAGGCGGGCGGACACGATGTGTCACCTGGTCGAGGCGGATCTTGAATGCTTATGCAAACCTGAGAGAAATCAATCCGGAATTTGTGTTCAACGTTGCTGAAGGATCTGAACACATCGTCGAGAGAATCTCAAATTCCTTCATTGCTTGAGATGCTTGACATTCCTTTCACGGGAAGTGATTCCATAACGATCGGAATATGTCATGACAAATCAAGATGCAAGGAAATTTTATCCTACTATAAAATTCCGAATGCAAAATTTTTTATTACTGATGCAGTTCATAAGATAGAAGAAAAAATTTCTTTCCCGAAATTTGTAAAGCCGCTGCATGAAGGTTCGTCGAAGGGAATTTACAATTCATCTGTCGTGAACAACTGCTCCGAACTCAGAAATGAAATATTAAGAATAAAAGAATCATATAATCAGCCGTCTATCATTGAAGATTTTTTGGCGGGAAAAGAATTTACTGTTGCGATGCTCGGCAACGGCGACAGCGTAAAAGTCCTTCCGATCGTAGAGATCAATCTCGATTCGGTACCGGAAGGATTCAATAAAATTTATTCCTATGAAGTGAAATGGTTCTTTGATACACGGGAAAACAAGCTAGATATTTTCAAATGCCCTGCGGAAATAGATGCAAAGCTTTACTCTGAAATTGAAAAGGTCTGTAAAAATGCTTACAGGGCATTGAGAATAAGAGACTGGGCCAGGATCGATGTCAGACTTGATGAAAATAATATTCCGAATATTGTTGAGATAAATCCTTTGCCGGGAATACTGCCTGATCCTGCCGACAACTCTTGTTATCCGAAAGCTGCAAGAGAGATTGGCTTAAACTATGATGAAATGATCAATGCGGTTTTGCAGACGGCTGTTTCAAGAATCTGATTAAAACATAATGAACTATGATGAAATGTTTAAATGAATGCTATGATAAATCTTAAAGTATTGGGATAAATTTCAAAATCAATCAGTAAGGCAAAATTTAGAAATCATAAAATATCATATAAATCATTTAATCATAGTTTAAGATAACTTGAAAATCAGTATCATATATAACGACCCGACACAATACGCAACGGGAAAAATTTATGATGATGGTGTAACCGACATTGAAAAAGTCGAAGAGCCGGTTGACATGAGCGAATACGGAGTTCTTGATGAACTGAAATCAGTACAGCGTGCCTTGAAACCGACAGGTCATGATACAAAAATCGTAGCTGTAGCTCTTGATGTTCATAAGCTCATTGACGAATTGAGATCAGACAGACCCGATTTGATTTTTAATTTGTGCGAGTCGCTTGATGGTGATCCGACGCAGGAGATGAACATTGCATCTCTGTTTGAGATACTTAAAATTCCATACACCGGTTCGCGTGCACTGACACTTGGTCTTGCATTAAATAAATGGAGAGTGAAGGAAATATTAAATTATTATGATATTCCGACTGCTCCGCATTACCTGTGCAAGAACTCAAAGGAATTTAATGCAAATGGGTATTCAAAATTAAAAGATAAATTTCCATTGATTGTAAAACCGTCGCGGGAAGATGCAAGCATCGGAATTGAAAATAAGTCAGTGGTTTATAATGACAATGAATTGAAAACAAGAATTGAATTTATACTTGATGAATTTAAGCAGCCGGCATTAGTCGAACAGTTTATTGACGGGAGGGAGATCAATGTCAGTGTTGTCGGAAATATCTCAAAAGATGAAGATGACCTGATTGTATTTCCGATTTCCGAAATTGATTTCAGTGACATGCCCGATGATTATCAGAAAATTGTAAGCTACAACAGCAAGTGGATGTATAAGACAGTGGAGTTTGCGGGGACGAAAGCTGTCTGCCCCGCGAAGAATATTTCACCTGCGCTTGAAAAAATAATTAAGGACACTGCGAAAAAAGTTTACAAAATAATCGGCGCGTCGGATTATGCGAGAGTAGATTTCAGGGTAAAGGATAATATCCCCTATGTACTGGAGATGAATCCGAATCCGGATATTTCTTCGGACGTCGATGAAGATACGGGATTTACCCGAAGCGGAAAAGCTTACGGATGGAGCTACGAGGAGCTGATTCAGAATATAATTAAGTTTGCGAGTGAGAGATGGGGAGTTAAGTTATGTAAAGTTTAGTAAAGTTCATAAAGTTCAGTAAAGTTATGTATAGAGTTTATAACGTTTGTAAAGTAATACTTTGATTAGAAAATTTATCAGAAGAGTGACAGGGATAAGATAAAAAATATTTTAACTGATACGAATAATTTTAATGATGAAGAAATAAAGATTGCTATGGAGCTGATTGATATTTATATAAAAGATAAAGAACAGAAGGACTATGAAATTTTTGTTGATGCTTTTAATAATGAGGAAGACGGTGACATAAGAGGATACGTTTGTATCGGTCCGAGGCCGTTGACAACCGGTACATATGATTTATACTGGATTGCGGTAAATCCGAAAGTTCAGTCAAAAGGAATCGGAAGCGGGCTCATAAGATACATTGAAGATCATATTAAAGAAAAAAAAGGAAGACTGATTTTAATAGAAACAAGCAGTAAAAATTCTTATGAAAAAGAAAGAAAGTTTTATGAAAAGAATTTTTATCAAGAGCTTGTAAACATAAAAGATTTTTACAGTCCGGGGATGGGCTGGTGATTTACGGGAAGTATTTGTAACGGAGATTAGCCAAAAAAAGCCGGAAAGTATTTATTGCAATAACAAACATACTTGTTCAAAGGTTGCGCAAATCTTCAAAAACTAAAAAAGGAGAAATAATGGAACTCTGGCAGGAAATGATTAGAAACAGTGTAAGCACTGTAGATCATCTTGTAGAGAAATTCAGTATTGACAGAGAAGTAGCTGCAAAGCTTGATGAGTTTTTTCAGGCCCGGATAAACCCGTATTATCTTTCGTTGATAAGATATCCCGGTGATCCCATATGGCAGCAATGTGTTCCCGATGTGGTAGAGCTCGAGGATATTGATGCGCCGGAAGATCCGCTCAACGAAGATGAAATGAGTCCGGTTCCGAATATTACACACCGCTATCCTGACAGGGCATTGTTTCTTGTTACGTCGCAGTGCGGATTGTACTGCAGGTTCTGTACCCGAAAAAGAAAGGTCGGTGATCAAAGCAAGATCTCAATGCGGACTCTGGAGTCTGCATTCAATTATCTCGAACAGCATACGGAGATAAGCGATGTGATTTTATCAGGCGGCGATCCTCTGATGCTGACAGATACGATGCTCGAGAAAATACTTATTCAGATTAAGACAAATAAAACACATACAAATAATCCGTCTCGGATCAAAGATGCCGTGTGTACTTCCGCAGAGAATCACACCGCAGCTTTGCGAGATGCTGAAAAAATATCATCCGATATATTGCAATACGCATTTCAATCATCCGTGGGAAATCACCGAAGAGAGCAAACGAGCCTGCGGAATGCTTGTCGATGCGGGCATTCCGGTTGGTAATCAGTGCGTATTGATGAAAGGCGTGAATGACAATGCGGAGACTATGAAAGAATTAATGAAAGGACTGCTTGCAATGAGAGTAAGACCATACTATATTTATCAGGCGGATCTGACAAAAGGAGCAAATCATTTCAGAACTCCTCTGAAAGTTGGAATGGAAATAATGGATAAACTGCGAGGTCACATATTTCAGGACTTGCAGTTCCGCAGTTTGTGATTGATGCTCCGGGAGGCGGAGGAAAAATTCCTATGCTGCCGAATTATGTAATATCACAGGATGAAGAGAAAATTGTATTAAGGAATTTCCAGTATAATATTTATGAATATCCTGATGTAAGAGATGAATCACAAACAACAGACCAAAAAATGTTTTTCAGAAAGACACCGAGAAGAAGAGCTCAGACAAAGAAAGACAGGATAAAGAAGATCAAGATACCGGTCATGCAGAATAGTTAGGGTTAGCAGTTGATGGTTGAATTAAGTTTGATTAGTTTGATTGGTTAATTGGTTAACTGTAATATTTTTATTACTAATAACCCGACTACGGACTGAACAGTTCAGCGGGTTTTATTAATCATTCAATAAATAATAATCAGACTATTGAAACCTTATGAATTCAAATCAGTCATAACCACTAAACAGAGGATATAAAAATGTTGGATTCAGTATTAATAATAGCGAGCAACTTTCGTAATAACATTCATACTTGCTTTAAAAAAATCAAAACTTTATAAAATAAATAAATAATCCGCTTTCAGCGAAAGGAGAAATCAAAATGGATCATGCAATAGAATCATTCATACCGGTTGTAGCCATAGTCTTTACATTCGGTATACCGGGAATCATCATATTCTGGTGGCTTTACACAAAACACAGGGAGAGGATGAGATTAATAGAAAAGGGCTTAACGCCTGACGAAGTCAAAGCATATTTTGCAGACTCAAATACGAAACCAAGAAACCCATATTCATCTCTAAAATGGGGAATACTCCTGACTTTCCTCGGCATCGGAATTTTTCTTGCAAACCTGCTGGAGGAAATGTATGATATAGAAGACGGCGTAATGATGGGAATAATTGTTTTATGCGCGGGTTTGGGATTTTTAGTCTACTATGCAGTAGTCAGCTCAAAACTAAAAAACCGTGCTACTACCGACATTCAATAAATTTAAGAATCTTAAAATCACTCATCATGAAATCATCAATCAGTATTAATACTACTCTGTCTCACAGTTCTTGGAATGAACGGCTGCGGAGTGTTTTCAAAGAAATATACAAAGACAGAAAACGTACAGTACAGGATAAGCGCAGAGGGAAAGAAAAAATTAAAGTTGGATAATGTATCAGGTTCAATTACAATATCTCAGAGCAAGGATTCGGGTTCAATAACAATAAAAGCACATAAGGAGATCAAAGTAAAAAAGAAATATCTGGATACGCCATTTGATGAGATAGAAATCAGACTGGATACACTGAGCGGAATAGTCAGTGTTACGACCGAAATAAATAAAGGGGAAAGTGACGGCATATTCAGGTTCGACATTGACAGGGGACCGCGAGTCGAGTATGAAATTCAGATCCCTCCTGATATGGCACTCGAGATTGAAAATGTAAACGGAAAGATCTGCAGCCGATAATCTCACTAATGATTTGAAAATTGATATTGTAAACGGAGAAGTAGACATGGACAATTATACCGGAAGACTGGAATGTGAAATTATAAACGGAGACTTTACCGGGCATATTGATTCCACAAGAGGTATTGATATCAATACAACCAACGGGGACATCAGTTTATTTCTGAATAATTACATGAATGTGAATGTAAGAGCTGAAACCGTAAACGGAAAGATATCAACCGAAGAGCTTCAGTTTAAAAATACAGTTAAGGAAAAGAGACTTCTGAAGGGACAACTTGGAAACGATGAATCAAATACCGACATAAAAGTTGAAACAGTAAACGGAAGAATAAAGCTCTACGGAAGAAATGAAATTTGAAAATTCAATTTGCATTTGAAATTGATTTTTACAATTTGTACAGTAATTAATTCTGAATAATGCCAGAGTCGTACAGTGAAATTATCAGCAACATAAAAAAAGGAGATACATCGGCATTTAAGATCATAGCCGATGAACTGAAAGACAAAGCATTTTCTCTTACAATGAAAATTTTAAAAAATAAAGAAGAAGCAGAAGACTCGGTACAGGAATCATTTATGAAACTATACAGGGCAATTACAGGAAATCAGTTTGAAGAGCGGTCAAAGCTGTCAACTTATTTTTACACCATAGTTTACAATACAGCTGTTGACTATTATAAAAAGTTAAAGTCACAGAGGTTCAGCATAGTTTCAATAGATGTGGAAGATTCAAATTTTGAGGAAGGCGACGATCTTGTTAAAAAAATATTATGAAAAGGAAATTGATAAAAATATTTACGAAGAAAGACATGAAATAAGCACCGACAGGAAATTCAGTGAATCCGAAATACAAAGCATAATCTTGAATTATATAAATTCAATACCGGAACAATATTCAGTGATACTTACAATGTTTTATATTAATGATCTCTCACATGAAGAGATTTCAGACATACTGAAGCTCCCGATCGGAACTGTTAAAAACAGAATTTTCAGGGCAAAGGCAAAACTCAGGGAAATCATACTTAAAAAATATTCCGAAGAAGAAATCTTACAATACGTATGAAAAATTTTAATTTTAAAATTAATAATTTTTATAGTATCTTTAATCAAATGCCTGAAGGAAAAAGAAATATAGATTCTTACCTTGATCAGAACATAAGACAATCTCTTCATGATGATACGTCTTCTGAGTTTACTCCTGAAATGATGAAGAGGGTTGAGCTTGAAAAAGAGTTTGCAAAAGAAGACGTCAAGACTTCACGGATGGCCAAATACATAATAGGAGGATTTGTTTCATTATTGGTGGTTTTCATTGTCATGTTTGCTTTTGTCCTGAATGCCAATCAGGACAGCAAAGACGCAGGAATTTTTAACAGAATAGTGGACAGATTCTCAACGATCATTGAATCAGTAAGTGTACTGACAACGGAAACTCTCGGCTTTGCATTCGATTTTCAGACAAGCATAATTATTCTTTTGGTAATGCTTTTCTTGTTTCTGTTTTCCTTTGCTGACAAGGCAATTTTTAAGAAGGGATACAAGTAAATATTTTCACAGGATCAATTCAATTTTGATTTTAGCAATTCATTTCTTTTAACTTCAATAAAGGGAAATTCGATTTATTATTTCTTTTAAAGATCCTATTCGCATCAGTTCGACATGTTATTAATTGTTATTAATCATCCCGCGAAGTACTTTTTAAATTTAAAATTGAAATTAAAAATTGTATCATAACAAACTTTTAATTTTTCAGATTGCCATTGGCTAAATTTTTTTTAGTAATCGTTTTTGCAGTTTGTTTAAGTTCGTCAGCTGCATTTGCGCAGGACGACCTGTCTATCGACAGTCTTGACAAGAAGACGGAAGAACTGTTTGCAAAAAAGCAATGGAACGAAATCATTATTTTGGGTAAAAGGGCTCTTGCAGTGAGAATCGAATCTTATTTTTTACGGGTCCGGCTTGGGATCGCCTATTTCAATATAAAGAAATATTTTGACGCGATACCTAATTTTGAAAAGGCAATTGATATTGCTTACCCCGATCCTGAAATTCTGAGATACCTTTATTTATCATATATTTATACCGGCAGGGATGAAGATGCAAATTTTACATTTTATCTTTTACCCGAAAATGAAAGAGAAAGAATCAGACCGCTTGTAAATTCATTCGTAAATGATCTCAATGTGGGCTCGGGACTTGGCATCAGTAATGATATTGATAACAATTCATCCATTGATCTAGACGGGCCGGATAATATTTACGGCGAGCAGATCCTGTCGGGCAATTATTTTTATGTCAGCGGAGGGATAAGACAGATCCCTTTAAAATGGATCGGCGTTACATATGATTATGCTTACCTGAAATTCGACAGGACGAAACAGATCCAGTTTAATAATGAAAAGTATTCCGACAGCTATTCACAGAAACAGAATCAGTTCTACAATAAATATGATTTCAGGATTGCTAACGGGCTGATCATAAGTCCCGCCGGTCGTTACATACAAACAGATGATAATACGATCTTTGCTAATTATGACAGTGTCTCGTACAGCTATGATCCGGCTTCGATGACGTATGATTCAATAAAATACTATTACACATTAACAAATCAGCCAAATATTCTGGATAATTTTGTTCTCTCGCTGGCAGTTTTCAAATATCTTTCCATTTACAGATTCGGACTCAACGGGAGTTTTTCATACCTTAACAATGAGCATCAGTCTCAATACGGACTTTCTTTCAGGTTTTTTCCCGGCGGGAAGATAAATTTTTACTCCTCCTCAGATTTAGTTTTACAAAATCAGAATAAGATATCGAACCTGATCTTTTCACAGAGCCTAAGCGGAAAAATTTATAAGGGTCTTTGGGGTGAAGCGTTCGGGACTTACGGCAATATGAATAATTTCAACGAACAAAACGGATACATAGTCTACAATAATCCTGACGTCATAAAATATAAGCTCGGTGCCGAATTGAAATATTATTTTCCGTTCAATATGACTGCGTATCTTGTTTATGAATTTCAGCAGAGAGATAAGGACTATCTTACATATTCTTACACACAGCCCGGTTCTTCTTTAAGCTACGGACCTGAAGGAGTGAGAGTGAATTATCAGGTCAGCATACTTGCAGCGGGAGTAAAAATAATATTTTGATCTTTTTATTTCAAAAGCACCATGCGGTTTGTTCCGGCAGTCTTTCCATCCAGATACAAACTATAAAAGTATATTCCGCTTGCGAGATTTAAGCCGTCGAACTGTTTAGTATAGACTCCTTCGGGTTGCCTTTCATTAACCAAGATAATTACCTCTTCTCCCAGAATATTATAGACTTTTAAAGTAACAAAGCATGCAGCTGTTATCTGATAATTTATATTGGTAACCGGATTAAAAGGGTTCGGATAATTTCCTGTTAAGATTCTCTTTTCTTTTGAATTGTTTGCAATGGCTACAATCGAAGGTGTTTTTAATACAGAGTTCACAATTGTTCCATATTCCCCGAATGCAATAAAATTTCCGTTGAAAGGAATGTTCACCGAATAAAAATTATTGTTAGTTATTCTTTGACAGGGTGTCCAGCTTTTTCCTCCGTTTTTGGATGTGATAATGACACCCTCATCTCCTGCTGAAATTGCCGTCCCGCCCGGGAAATACTTTATTGTATTAAGTGTGCGGAAGGTTGTACCTGATAGCATTGTCCAGTTTATCCCCCCGTTGGTTGTTTTCAAAATTAAACCGCCGGCTCCTGCAATCAGACCGTTTATGCCATCGGCGAAGCTGATTGATTTCAGGTCACCCGCTGCAATGTTAGACGAATTCCAGCTCTCACCGGCATCAGTTGTTTTCATTGTGTTACCGTTATCACCGGTTATAATGAGTGCCGCATTGCTAACGGAACCTATACAGTTCAGATCACCGTACGATACTGAATCAAAAACTTCATACCAGTTGTATCCTCCGTTAGAAGTTCTGTAGATAAAAGCGCGCTGATCGCTTCCGCCTGCCGCAACTCCCGTATTTTCATCTGCAAAATAAATTGAATTTACGTTTTGCTGCCGGGTTGTGAATTGATTTAGAAAATTATTTCCGCCGTCAGTTGTCTTAAAGATCTTTCCGGAATCACCCCCGAAAAAACCTGTCATTGCATCATAAAAGAATACGGATTTAAAAAAAATATCAGCCGGTGACTTTAGATCCGTCCAATTCATTCCTGAGTTGGTTGTTCTTAATATTACTCCGTTTTCTCCGGCGCAGTAACCGGTCTTCTGATCAATAAAATAATCTGCCCGTAATGTATTTTTATTACCTGTAAGAACAACCCAATTCATTCCGGTATTGGTACTTGCGATGACAGTTCCTCCTCCTCCAGCAATGTACACAGATCCCGGATCTAAAACCCGGATGTCATACATAACAGAAAGCTTTGTATAGGAAGGTCTGAATGAAGAATCTCTCTTCCAGTTAATGCCGGCGTCAGTTGTCATAAGTATTGTTCCGAAATCTGTTACCGCGAATCCCATATTGTTATTTACAAAGCTGATGTTTCTCAAAAGATCTACACTTCCTCCGAATAAATATGGCAACCCGAGCGGTATGTGTTGCCAGTTCATTCCTGCATTGGTCGATTTGTAGATCACGCCTCCCGGTGAATTTCCCCCCGCATAAATTGTGTTACTGTCTGTTATAGAAATTCCAACTACAGAGCTCGAAGAAATAATGTTAGCGTTTTGTGTTATCCAGTTTGTTCCTCCGTTTGTCGTTTTGATAATAATGTTGTAACCTCCTGCCATTCCGGTGTTCTCATTTAAGAAACTCATACAAAACAGTGGCGCATTGGTATTTGTCATCAACTGATCCCAGGTATTTCCACTGTCAGTAGTTTTCAGAATTGTTCCGTTTAATCCGCATGTGAAACCGGTTGTTTTATTTGTAAATGTAATGTCGTGAAGATCATTTAGAGTCCCGCTTGGTTGGATACTCCACTGTTCGCCGCCGTCAGTTGTAATGATAATTGTTCCTTCGTTTCCGACTGCAAAGCCCGACTTTTCATCTGTGAAAAAAATTTCGGACAGGTCCCGCTCTGTAGATGAATTAAGCAACACCCAATCAATTCCTCTGTTTGTAGTTTTAATTATTGTTCCGAGTGTTCCGCATGCGTATCCCGTAGATTGATTTATGAAATGAACCGAATACAATAAGTTGCCTGTGGGTTTGGGCTGAACCCAGTTCCATACTGATTGAGAAAAAACGTTTCTTCCTGTAAGTAAAATGAAAATCAAAAAAAATAGAATCGTATGTCTTTTTCCGGTGGCCATCTTTTCGTCTCCTTTGCCGGCTATTGAGAGCGGCATTTAGTTAAACGAAAATATGAATGCCCTTATGAGAAGTCAAATTGTAAAAAAACCGGATTGTGAAATTTGAATGCGGTGAAATTCTCAGTGCGTTTGCAATTTAGTAAAGGATTGACTTTTAAAATAAAAATTTTGATTTTGACAGCAAACACCCATTTGAATAAGTTAATATGAAAAAGAAGAGCTTTATAATATTATCTCAGTCAATTATTCTTTTCATATTTCTCCTCTCTTCAGCATTTTCACAAATCAATTTGGATTGGGCTAAATATTATCACAGCGACGGTACGCCTAGTGAAGAAGCTAAATCATTTTGTTATGACAACAGTGGAAATGTATATGTTGCCGGATCAGGTACAAGTGTTTATGATAAAATTATAAAATATAATCCCGATGGCAATTTAGAATGGGATTTATATTTTTCAAACGGCACTCCGAACAAAATTATCTATAATGGATTGGATAAATTTTTTGTTTCCGGCAGTAACGGACTTCTGAAATTAGATCCTCAGGGGAATATGGTTTTGGTTAAAAGCGGAAATTTTGTGGATGTAGCTATGGGACAGGATAATTTTATTTATGCGGTGTCTTCGGCATCAAACCAAATCATAACTGATAAATACACTTTAGACGGGACACAGGTATGGTCTAAAATTAAACTGCATTCTCAGCCAGGCGGCAGTTTCTATGCATTAAGATTTTTCCAGGGGGTCGGCAATAAAATCAATGTATTCGGACGTTATAATTATGTTACCCTGGGATTCCTGATTACCGGCACAACATATACTTCATATGATACTCTTGGTAATTTATTAGCTGACGGGAATATACTTGTAGGAAGCTCAAAAGAGATAAGAGACAATTTTTCTAACAATAATTATTTTACCGGGAATAATTTGCAGAGTATATGGCAAAGTGAAATTGTTGTTTGGAAAATTAGTTCGGACAATTCAATTCTTGATACAATTCGGTATAACGGTCCGGGAAACAGTCGCGACGATCCGAACGATATTATAACGGATACTTTTGGAAATGTATTTGTCGCATGCAGAAGTTGGGGTGTTGCAGTGAATTATGATTTTGTTATTTTGAAATATAATACTGACGGAAATCTCATCTGGGAGTACAGATATAATGGCTCTGAAAATAGTTACGATTCTGCTGAAAAAATAAAACTGGACAATTCAGGAAATATCTATGCAACCGGGATTGTCACTTTGAATTCTCATGGAATTCAAATTTATACAGTTAAGCTTTCACCTGACGGACAGCTTTTATGGTCTGATAAATTCAGCCGTTACAATAGTATCACAGATTCAAACTATGTAAGTGATCTGCAGATAGATAATTCTAACAATATTTATCTTTGCGGAAAATCACGGGATTCAGTAAGCCGAAAGTATGATTTCCTGACAGTGAAATATTCACAACCGACATCGATTATAAACAAAAGTGAAATACTAAATAAAGATTATTATATTATTGAGAATTATCCGAATCCGTTTAATCCCGAAACAAAAATTAAATTTGATCTTCCGGGGAAATCCGATGTAAGTATAGATATATTCAGCAGTGACGGGAAGAAAATTTTAGAACTTGTGAATTCAGCTTTTTCTGCAGGTGTACATACCGTCGTTTGGAATGCTCAAAGTTTTCCATCGGGAATATATTTTATTTCATTTAAGACTGATAAATTTAAGGAAGTTAAGAAAGCAATCTTAATTAAATAATGCATGCATTTAAAAAATATATTATTCTTCTATTAATTTTTTTATTTGCTGTCTCTACTGATGTTATCTCTCAAAATTCATATGGATGGGAAAGAATTCTTAATTCAATTTATGGGATTAATAGTTTCTATAGCGTTAAATTAAAAAATGATGTTAATAAATACTGGGGAGTAAAATTAATTTCAGATTATACATATCGATTTTACTCCAATTCGACCTGGCACACTGCTTACAATGGTGCTCTCAATAGCTTCCATTGGGTTATCACTCCCGGGGGAAACTATATAGAAGGATGGAATCATCCTAATATATTTGCAATTTCCTCTTGCGACACAAATTTTTTTCTTCTTAATTTTGATGAGAGAATACCTTTTTACGGCGGGCAAATCAGAACTTATTATTCTTGGGATTTCGGAGCTAACAAGATTATCATAAATTCATTAGACGGTATTATATTGTCGGGATTAGCAATTGACCCGAATAACGATTCAATAAATTATTGTGCTTCCAATCAAATAATTTATAAATCCACTTCAAGAGGAGCTAACTGGTTTGTAACAGATTCAATTGAAAGCTTTAGTGGATTGTTGACTATAAATTCGAACAACACAAACTATATTTATGGAATGGATGATTCTCTATTCATAAGTTCCGATAAAGGATATAACTTTTCTTATGCTGCCGGTATAAAACTAATACAAATGATTTTTCTCGATGATACTACAATCATAGCAAGAGGAGGTAAGAAAATATACTCTTCTCATGATGCAGGATACTCATGGAAAAAACTTGATTCTCTTTCGGATAATATTAATTTTTTAGAAAACGATCCGGATAATAATGCAATAATTTATGCAGGTACAAACAGCGGATTATTTAAATCTACAAACAGCGGAGTAAATTTCTATTTGTTTAATAATAGTTTTACTCCTTCAAAAAAAGTAAATGGTATCGTGAAAGAAAAGAATGCGCCTTATGTTTATGTAGTTACCGAAGAAGCAGCTTATAAATGCTGGGACAATTATGTGATCGGGATCAATCAGCTTTTAGAAAATATTCCGGGATCATATTTTCTTTATCAAAACTTTCCCAACCCTTTCAATCCGATAACAAAAATCAAATATGATCTGCAGCTTGCAGCCCATGTGGTTTTAAAAGTATTTGATATTTTAGGTAATGAAGTTAGTACATTGGTTAGTCAGAAAGAGGATCCCGGTAACTATAGCGTCAGTTTTGATGCAGCAAACTTCTCAAACGGAATTTATTTCTATTCTCTGTTTATTGATGGCAAAAATGCCGGTACCAAAAAAATGCTTTTAATCAAGTAGCTTCTATTTGTTTCCTCAAGCAATATTAATTTTACTTCATCAATACCATACTCTTTGTCTCAATATAATCACCTGCCGAGAGTTTATAAAAGTAGATCCCGCTGGACAGATCCCCGCTCTTTCCCGAAAGCCGGGAATCAAAGGTTACTTCGTAGCTCCCGGCAGGTTGATTTTCATTGATAAGTGTGGCGATTTCGTTTCCCAAAATGTCATAGACAGTCAAGCGGATATTGTAGAACGGATTGGCAATCCGTTCTGCGGGAAGATCAAATCGTATCTTCGTAACCGGATTAAACGGATTCGGGTAGTTTTGTTGCAGCGCAAATCTTTCGGGGACTTCTGTTGAGATGACTCTAACCCCGACTCCTCCGTTGTCCGTATAAAAAATTTTTCCGGTTTGACCGGCAGCCCATCCGGTGCTCGCATTGACAAATGCGAGCCCGTAAAGGTCCCCGCTGAAAGCAACACTTTGTAAAGTCCAGTTGATACCGCCGTTAGTTGTTCTAAGGATACTGCCCGTCCCCGCAGCTGTCCCGGTAGTTGCATTTGCAAAGTAAACACTGAATAAATTATTCGCAGTATTGCTGACCTGTTGTTCCCAGTTCGCTCCTCCGTTTGTTGTCTTTAGAATTGTTCCTGTATATCCGGCAACATATCCGGTATTTGTGTCCACAAAATATACGCTTCGCAGATCTTCCGCAGTAATACCGGTCTGAGGACTCCAGCTACCGCCGCCGTCTGCAGATTTAAGTATTGTTCCGCTAAATCCAACTGCGTAAACGTCAGAATTATCAGCAAACATAATTCCGGCAAGCTCGGAATTTACTCCGCTGTTTTGCACATTCCAGTTTGATCCTCCGTTTGTAGTTTTAATTATGACTCCGTTCTGACCCGATGACAATGCCGTTCTGCGAATCAATGAAATGTACATGGACAAGATGCTCTGTCGTATTGCTTTCCTGTTCAAACCAGTTTGTTCCGCCGTTTGTCGTTCGAAGTATTAAGCCTGATTCACCGACAATCGTACCTGTTAAAGCATCGGTAAAGAAAACATCTCTGAGAAAATTTGTGGTGCTGCTTGTCTGTGAATTCCAATTTGCTCCCCCGTTTGTAGTTTTAAGGATCATCCCGTTAGTCCCGGCAGTAAAGCCTGTCTGAGAATTTACAAAAGATACTCCCAACAGAGTTTCATTGGTGTTGCTTACCTGCTGAATCCATTGGGAGTAAAGGAGAGAATTACAAAGAAGTATTACCGATAATAGAAAACTTAGTTTCACTGATGTTATCTTTTTTTTAAAACTAGTTACGTTACTTAATTATAAATGTTTTTAATGGATCCTGATTATTTCAGAAAAATCATTCTTTTTGTCTCTGAAAAATTTCCCGCAGAAAGTGTATAAAAATAAATTCCCGATGATACACCCTCGTTATCAAAGGTTACTTCATAACTTCCTGCGGGTTTTTTTTCATTAACTAATGTTGCAATCTCTTTTCCCAAAACGTTATAAACTTTGAGCAATGTGAATTGTGTATTGGGTATTGAGTATCTGATTGTTGTTGAAGGATTAAACGGATTGGGATAGTTTTGATAAAGCTTAAATTTGTCGGGAACGACGTTTGACCCGTGTGATATTCCCGATACTATTCCCTGTCCTTCGGTTGCATTGTAAAATGTATTGAGAGTGACGTTTGTGAATACTTCCCTCAGACCCCGGGGCCATATTATTATGAGTGAATCAATGACCGGCGCATTCCCAAACCCGAAATGGACATTGAGCATGTTCATTGAGTTAAAGGAATTCTGTGCAAGCACTTCCCTGTATTGCCATACAGAAACTCCGTTAATTGTTGCCTTTGCTTTTACCTTTGTTCCTATTGCTGATTTATTCGATAAATTATTTGCAGGACCGCCTCCTATGCATTTTATGTTTACCCATTTGTTGCCGTTGTTGAGATCATTTCTGAATAAACCCTTGGAGTTGGTAGAGCCTGTCACATACAGATCCAGAGTTCCGTTATTGTCATAATCTCCCGCGGTAGCTCCGAAATTTCCGCCCGAATTAACAACTGGCGAAATTGAATCCAGCGCTGGTGAAAGTACCGTTCCCGTTATTTGTATAGTACCTGCTCTTCTGTGACACGTCTCTTGTTACAAAACAATCCAGGTCACCGTCATTATCAAAATCTCCCCAGAGATTAGTTAAGAAGAGTCCCAAGTCAGAAACAATTGTTCCTACCTGTGCAGCTGTCTTGCGCTCGTATGTTCCGTTATTGTTTTGATAAAGATTATTAGGAACACCGTTAGCATAGTTCGTCAGAAATGCGTCAAGGTCTCCGTCATTGTCATAGTCAATCCAGTTCCAGACCTGTCCGTCAACAAAGTCAGTCGTAAGCGGCGGAAGATTTAACCTTACTAAAGAAGCAGTACCGTTTTCTATTAATAAATTTTTATAAAAGTAATCATGTGAAACGCCTCCGCCCGGACCGGTACCAAAAAACAGATCCATGTCACCGTCCTGATCATAATCTGACCATGTCGCAATTGTGTATGGTGCAAGAGTATCAGTCAGACCGGGTATGTCAATTCTGCTGAAAGTCCCGTCCCGGTTGTTTGCATAAAATCTGTTAGGATGATGGACAACTCCGAAATTATTTGCAGCTGAAATTATAAGATCCAGGTATCCGTCATTGTCATGATCAGCCCATGCACATCCCCACCCGGTGTTATAATTCGAGTCGCCGATTTCACCTGAAATTATTTTAGTGAAGTTTCCACCTCCGTTATTTTTAAATAAATGAGAAGCCGAATCTCCGGTTGATACTATAAAGCAGTCAATATATCCGTCATTATCATAGTCACCCCAGGATTGTCCAAGGTTAGATGTGTTAATTTCCATTGGTGTTACGAGCTTGACGAAATTTCCGCCGCCGAGGTTTTTATAAACTGTTGTCTTATTGGTAAATAAATCCAGTTTACCGTCGTTATCTATATCCACCCAGCTTGCGCCGAACCAGTTTCCTGAATATGTTTCGGTAACAATCGGATTGTTTGTATCGGTTATCTTTACAAAATTCTGACTGTATACGTCCGGATGAGATGAAAATGCTGGATTATTATTACTAAACAAATTACAGAGAGCTGAAGTGGAAGTTTTAAAACTGTAACATAATATCTCCTTTTTTTTTATTTAATACAAAACTAAAGAAGTATTATGACTTATGACATCTCACAAGTATATGGTTTTGATCTTTGTGTAAGCTGATCGTAACCAGCTAATTCCGTTTCAAATCATTGACTTTCTGCAGAAGCCATTCTTTATGAAGGAAAAATTTTTCTTTTCCCAGCTCTTTTTCAATGCTGCCTGTTAAATACCTTTTTGTCGTTGCAATTGTTTTTAACTTTCTGAAATAATAAAGAAACTTTATGTAGTTTTCCTTGAGTTCGTTTGAAATATCAATCCGTCTTTTTAAATACTTGCTTAGTGTTTCAAGTATGAATGGAATAGTCTCCATGTTTCCCAGCTCATAATTATTTTGAATCAAAAGGATCTTATGCGAAAGATAAAAATACGGATTTAAGTTTTCTACCTTGAGTAAATGCTGTAATGAAGAATCATAGTCTTTGTTTTCAAAATGTATTCTTGATAATGCAAGATTAACTACTGATTCCCTGTGTTCCCCTGACAAATAATATTTATACTTTTCGGCAAATTCCCTTGCCCACGAAATTTTCCTAAATATTGCTGCATGCTCGATCACAGAATAATAATAATCACTCTGAATGTATTCACCGAATAATGTAAGCGAGTTTGCATCCATTACTTTGTTGATCATAAATATTTCATTGAGAAATTTTTCGTCTCCGTTGACTAATTTGTTAACTGAATAGTCAAGAATATTTATAAGCATATGCCTCAGCAGATTTGAAGAAAACTTGTTCATGTTCCGCAAAATTATTCCCTTTACTTCAAAATAATAGTTCTCTTCTTCCGGATAGATTTTTGATTGAATGATAAGAAAAAAAATGTAAACCGTAAGATAGTTCTTCTTTATGTAAGATTTGTTTTCATTAAGGTACTTCAGTATGTCATTGAACAGCCAGAGCTGTGATTTTGAATTCTCAATAAAATCTTTTTTCAAATTTGAAATGATGCTTATACTCGTTATATTTGTCATAATGAAAAACATTCTCAGATTTTCAAAAAGCTTTTCTATATCACCGTCTAAATTATTATTGTCACCGGTCCCGAGATAGCTTACGTTTTGAAAATGATAATGGGTCTGATTGAGAAAAAAACTAAGTCCTTTGTTGAATTCCCTGTCAAAGTTTTTCTGGATCTCTTTTGATAAAGATGCAAATTGCTTTTGCATATTTCGCTTTCTGTATATTTCCAGTAAGAGATTCTTCTGATAATAGTTGTCTCTTTGATATTCGTTAAACATCAAATATTTATCTATGATTAGCGCAAATGCCGATGTCATCTTCCAGTACTTTGATTCATTGTATTCTTCATTTTCAAAAACACTTTCAAAAATATCATATTTGGACAGATCCTCCTTTATTGCTGAATCATAATTTTCTGAAATATAATCATATAAAGGAATCAGAGATTTGTTTCTGTTAAATACAGGCGACTCAATAAAACTTCTGAGGTTAGTAAATTCCTTTTTAGAAATACTCTTCAATAAATTAAAAAGCTTAACTTCTTTCATATTCCGGCTGAATGGTTAGTTTCTAAATTTTCCTGTGACATCTGTAATAAATTAATAATTTATTGAGCAATATTAAAGATTGTATGATATTGTGTCTTTAATACGTGAGTGATACTTTGTAAATTTACTTTTGAAGATAAATGTTAAATGTTATGCTTTGTGCACGCAGGTCTTTGTAATAACGGGCAGACACCTGTTCTAAAAGTTATAATGGAATAAAAATAATATATTATCGTAATTTACATCCAACTAAAATCTTAACAAATAATGAACATTACGAATTGGAAAAATGAATTCACATATACTCTCGGAGTACAGGCATTCATCTACGGCTTTCCATACGTTTATCTGCCTTCCATAAGATACAAATGGACAAATATTCCGTCGGAAGCTCATCACGTTTCCCCGTATGTTCCTTTGAATACATTCTGGAGAGCAAGTCACATGATAACTTCCGACTATAAGGACGGCGGAAGCCCAAACAATGATACATTTTATTCGATCGCAATTCTTGATCTGAGCAAGGGACCGGTAATACTCGAACATCCGGATATGGAAGCAAGGTATTTTACATTTGAACTCGCTGACATGACCTCGGATAATTTTGATTATATAGGACAACGAGCTACAGGCAGCAAAGCCGGAAAATTTCTTATCTGCCATAAAGGATGGAAAGGAGAACTTCCGCCCGGTGTAAGGAAAGCTGCCGACAGCCCTACTCCATGGGGACTTATCTTCGGGAGAACAATCGTAAAAGATCTTGAAGATGCGCCTGTTGCTTATGAGATCTCGAAACATTATAGACTGACTCCGTTAGATTTTTATCTTAAGAATAATAAGAATGAAGAATTCATCTCAACAGACAGAAATGTATGGAAGCCCTATGACGTTAAAAAAGACTATCTTGCTCCGTGGAAAACAATGATTCGGACAATGAAAGAAAATCCGCCGCCGGAAAAAGATAACATACTTCTTAATTGGTTTTCGAATATTGGAATTGGTCCTGAGACCGATCCTGCTGAGCTTGATAAAGTTAGATGAAGATATTAGAGTTGAACTGATCCGAGCCGAGAAGACCGGCTTGGAAATATTAAAGAATGCTGCCTTCAGCGGTTACGGTAACACGAGAAAGAATTCATGGAACTCACCGTCAAAATTTCTCGGACGCGCCGGAAAGAACAATGAATTTCTTCTACGTGCTGCAGTTCAGTGCATGGGAGGAATCGTTGCAAATGATGTTGAAGAAGCAGTTTATCTCAATACAAGAAAAGATTCCGATGAGAATGATCTTACGGGAAAAAAGAAATACGAGCTTCATTTCCCCAAAGACCAATTGCCTCAAGTAAAGGCATTCTGGAGTCTGACATTATACGGAATGGATTTTAATCTTACTGCAAATCCCATCAACAGGTATTCGATCGGTGACCGTACACCGGATCTGAAATACGGTTCAGACGGAAGTCTTACTATTTATATTCAGCATGAGTCTCCCGGTAAGGATAAAGAAACCAACTGGCTGCCTTCGCCTTCCGATGAGTTCTATTTGATTCTCAGATGCTATCTGCCCGATGAAGAGATATATGAGCAGCGATGGTTTCCTCCGGCTGTTAAGAAGGTGGGGTAAATCTTTTTCCCGACATTAAAAAACTTTAGATCTAAAACCCGACCCAGTTTATTTTAAAAGTTTTTTGAACATTTCGTTTCCAATCTCCTGATTAGGAACACAAATTATGAGGTTACGAATCAGGAGATTCGTAACGAGAGTTATAAAAACGGGGCAGGATAAACAAATGGATCAACAAACTATTCTCTGCTACAATGACGGCATTTTGCAGGAAGCTATGAAGCGCTATGGCATCGTCAAGGATCGGATCAAGCCCCTCGATGCGTTTGAGAGTTTCATCTTATGAATTCGAACGCGGCGGTGATGGCTACATATTACGCATCGGTCACAGCCATCACAAGAGTGAAGCATTAATTCAGGGCGAAATAGACTGGATTAACTATCTCGCTCGCGGAGGTGTCAGCGTTGCGCGGGCGATTCCCTCCAAAAGCGGGAAGCTGGTCGAGGTCATTGACGATGGGCATGGCGGGCAGTTTCTGATCGCTGCTTTTGTGCGGGCAGAAGGCAAACCCCCGTGGATTGTAGGGTGGACGACTGCGCGGTATGAGACTTATGGAGAGTTACTTGGAAAAATGCATGCATTGGCATTGGACTATGAGCCCATGACTGCATATAGACGTCCGGAGTGGGATGATGCCAGTATAAATTGTGTTGAACTATACCTTCCCGCATCTGAGGTCATTGCACATAAAAAGTATCAGTCCCTGATGAAGTATATATACAGCCTGCCTAAAGATAAAAGTTCTTATGGATTGATCCATCAGGATGCGCATCAAAATAATTTCTTTATGGATACGGATGGGAAGCTGACATTATTTGACTTTGACGATTGCGTATATAGCTGGTTCGTCAACGATATCGCGATAGTACTGTTTTACATTTCCATGGATGCAAAGAAATTTCGGTTACCCGACAGTCACGCGTTTACAAGGAGTTCATGACTCATTTTCTCCGTGGCTATCGTCGTGCTTATACTTTGGATGTGAATTGGCTGAAAGAGATTCCCTATTTCTTGAAGCTGCGCGAACTTGAACTATATGCGATCGTCCACCGTGACTTTGATATCAAGAATGTCGAACACTGGACACAGGAAGGTTTTAAGCACTGTGCAGGCTTTGATGCAAATAATGGAGGTCATATATGGATCGCGAACTTTATGCGAGATCGTAAACATAACATCGAACAGGGTTTGCCTTTTATCGATTTTGATTTTGAGACACTTGGAACCATTACCGTGCCTCCTCAGAATCCAATATCATTTTAATTATTAATAATTCTACTTAAAGTCCGAACTAAAGAAAGAGGAGCCGGGAGAGCATGAGCATTAGGAAAATGTGTTGCTGAAAAGTAACAGAGACATCGCATCGTAAGTTGAGTTTGTTTTCAAATTTAAACATTTTAATTTATATTTGTAAATATTTTTGGAAGGAAATTTTAGTTTCGCCTTAACGTGAAAGTCTCCAAACTATTTTTCAAAAAATGAATAAATTTTTAATCGGATTAAAATCCTTATTTCTTGCCGCTGCTTTTATTCTTACCTGGGGATGGATAGCTTTATATCTCAGCAGTACATTTGACAGATATTTTGAAATTGATCTTCCCGGATGGAGTCAAATGTTCGGAATAATATTAATGACAATTGGGGGAATAATTGGTTTGATGTGTGTTTTAACTTTTATCATTCGGGGTAAAGGAACACCCGCGCCATTTGATGCGCCGAAGGAATTTGTATCATCGGGTCTTTACAAATTTGTCCGTAACCCAATGTACATAGGCGGCGTTACAATTCTCATTGGGTTTGGATTTTGTGAAAATTCAATTTCTATTTTAATATTCTCTGTAATATGGATACTTCTTTCAAATGTATTTATAATCTACTTCGAAGAGCCAACTTTGAAAAAGAGATTCGGAATGTCGTACGAACTCTATTTCAAAAACGTGAACAGGTGGATTCCGAAATTTAAGTGATATGACGGATCAGGGAAGTTTTGATGAAGAAAAATCAGAACTAATAAGTTTGCTTTTTCAACAAGTATCTGCATTCTTCGTGGAGGCTGAACCCGTTTTATATCCTATTTTTTATAGTGATTTGTAATCTTGAAAACTTCAGCTTCTCCTCGGGTTATGAAAAATAATGCTCTGTATTCAAGGAAGGATGGTTGACATTGTTTTCAAACAAACTTATAGTTTTTTTCCACTTCTTTGACAGATTATGTGAATTTATATATTCTGTCAGATCTTTACGAAGTAGTTTTATTCATTTCTTAGCCTTGGCAATGGATGATTTCTTCAAACCATCTTCCAGATCAATTAGGAATTCTTCGGAATAAAGATTCGTATTTTTGAAATCCGTTACCATATCTTTAACAGGGTCCTTTATTGCATTTTGAAAAATACTCCCGGCAAGTTTTTCATAAGCTTTTGCTCTCGATACAAGTTTTCTGTATTCGCTTTTCGGAATTGTTATTGTCTCCATAAAATTATTTTATACTTTTGAAAAATAAATTTAGCATCTTGTATAAATTTACTCAAAATATTATTTATCCTTAATCCATAAAACCAATAACCTAATCCAACTAATTAACTATCCTCTCCTTCAGCGCCTTTGCAACTGCCTCAGACTTCGAATGTACATGAAGCTTGTAATAAATATTTTTGATGTGATGACGGACTGTTCCGACAGCGATGAAAAGCTTGTATGCAATTTCTTTATATGAATGTCCTTTGCACAGTAAATCCAGAACATCAAATTCTCTGCCAGTAAGAGTATTCTCTGCTTTCTTTTGAAATGATGATACGACTAACTTTGCGATCTTGTATGACATAGGCGCGCCGCCTTCATATATTTCTTTTATCGAATCAAGTATCTTATTTTCCGAAGCGCTCTTATCAAGATACCCGCACGCACCGGCAGTCAACGCTTTAAATACAAGCGACAGATCTTCATGAACAGTCAGCATGATTATGTCAATCTTAGGATATCTGTCTTTAATTATTTTCACGCCTTCAATACCTGTCATTCCCGGAAGCTCAATGTCCATAAGCATTACATCCGCCTTGTTCCGTTTTAATATCTTCAATTGCAGTTTCGCAGTCGGGATATGAACCGATGCATTCAAAACCTTCGGCTTCATTTATCATGTCTTTCAAAGCTTCTCTTATTAGCTTATCATCTTCTACAATAGATACTGAAATTATTTTCATGCTTCGATTAAATTCTTGACACTGGTTTTTAATTTTATGACTGTTCCTATTTTTTCACGTGAAGTAATATTCACATTCACATTTATCTGCGTAGCCCTTGAAAAGATATTTTTCAATCCGTAACCCTTTGGACAGTTTTCAAGATCAAATCCGTTCCCATTATCATCCAGTATAATTTCAAGGTCATCATCATACAGATTAAACTTCATGCTTACATTTGAACATCTGGAATATTTCAAAATATTATTCATCCCTTCCTTGAAAATATATATCATGTGCCTTTTGCTGTTCATTGACAATGTAACCTTTTTGAAATCTTCGGTGATGCCTTCTGCCGAAAACTGTATGCCGGTATTCTCAAACAGCTCATTACCGAAGTCTCTCAGTCGCACTGAAAAGTCATGCAATGAATCTTCCTTTGGATTCATTGCCCAGATCAGATCTTTGGCACCGCTTTGCAGACTGTTTGAAGTATCAACTATGCTGTTCAAATCCTGCGTCAGTCCGTTTGCTGTCGGACGCAGCTTCTTGTTAATGCGTCTGCTGTAAAGCGAGATTCTTGTCAGCTTATGCCCGAGTTCATCGTGATAATCTCTCGATGCCTGTTCGCGCATGAGCTCTCTTTCTTGCTCTTTTATTTTTTCAATCTCTAATAATTTTTTTACCTTCTGCTTTAATCTGTAATTATAAATTGCATAAGTTCCAAGTATTAAACGAAGATTACAATTCCGTAAAACCACCATGTCTTCCAGAAAGGCGGCGTTATGATTATTTTTATTGAAGCTTCATTGTCACTCCACACCCCGTCGGAGTTTGTTCCTTTGACTTTAAAAGTATACTCTCCGGGATTCAGATTTGTATAAACTGCATTTGTATTATTGCTGTTTGGGATCCAGTGGCTGTCAAATCCTTCGAGCATGTATGAATATTGATTGTTTGACGGGTTTGTGAAATCAAGTGAGGAAAAACCTATATTGATAATGTCATCCCTGTAACTTAACTCCAGCTCACTTAAGCCTGAGATATCAATTTCCTTTTTTTCCTTGTCATCGTACTTGGTCAGTGATGTCAGAAGAATATCGGGACTGAATTCACTTAGTATTAATTCGGAAGGTTTGATTATGTTCAATCCGTTAAGACTGCCGAAAAGAATTTCCCCGTTGCCCATTTTGGAATATGCTCCTGTATTGAACATATTACTCAATAATCCGTCGTCAATAGTAAAGTTTTTGAATTCTTTCTTCTTTACGTCGAATCTCGATACTCCTTTATATGTACTTATCCACAGACAGCCGTCATTACCCGTTTCGATCCCGGCTATGACGCCGTTAGGGAGGCCGTCCTTTTCATTAAAATGGAAAAATGTTTCAGTGCTGCTGTCAAAAATATTTAATCCGCTTCCGGTTCCGATCCAGAAGTTATTTTTATCATCTTCACAAAAAGAAAAAACATAACTGTTGCTTATGCTCTTCGGATCTTTAGGATTTTGAGCAAAGATCTTAAACTTTCCCGAAGCTTTATCCATTTTATTTAAACCGCCGTAGGTTCCAACCCACATCACTTCGTTTTTGTCTTCATAAATTGATAAAACCGAATTTTCACTTAAGCTTTCCGAATCCCCGCGGGTGTGTCTGTAATGAGTGAATGTTTCCGCTGCAATATCAAATTTATCGAGACCGTTGTCTGTTCCTATCCATAAAGCGCCGTCTTTCCCGAACAGAAGTTTTAATATATTATTGCTGCCCAGGGAGTTTTCGGATTTCGGGTCATTGAAGTATTTCGTGACCCTGTTTGATGATTTATTTATTTTGTTCAATCCGTTGTTTGTTCCGACCCAGATGTTTCCTTCGTTATCACCGGTTACAGAACTTACAAGATTGCTGCTGATGCTGTTAGGATTATTCTTATCATTTAGATATGAAGAGAAACTCTTTCCTCCGTCTTCTGATTTTTTCAATCCGTCCGCTGTTCCCAGCCAGATTTTTTCCGGGCTGTCTTAGTAAACCGATGTCACATTTTCTCCCGGCAAAATGCTTTGAAATTTCTGAGACTGATCATAGATCTTATATAGTCCTTCAAGATATGAGCTTACCCATATCACGCCCGACTTGTCTTTGATGAATCTTAAAACTGTCTCCTTTTCATTTTTACCTTCTTTATTTTTGACTTCGGAATATATCTTTATCCGCTCAAACTTTCCCGTTGCCTTTTCGAATTTATTCAATCCATCGTTTGTCCCGATAAGTAAAATACCCGGAGAGTCTTCCGCTATCGAGAGTACTACGTCATTGCTGATGCTGTTAGGGTCTTTCGGGTCATTGAGGTAACGCTTAAACTCCCCGTTTGCCTTGTCCAGTTTATTTAACCCGCCTCCCCCTGTTCCAATCCACAGGTCGCCTTCACTGTCTTCAAATATTGCCGCCACAGAATTACCTCCGAGACTTTTCGGATTTCCATTCTGCGTTCCTGTAATTTGTAAATATTCCTTTTTCAACATCGAATTTATTTAAGCCCGTTCCAATGGTTCCTGCCCAGATGTTCCCGTCTTTGTCTTCCGCCAATGAACGGATAAAATTTCCGCTTATGCTGTGTTGATTGGTCGTGTCTTTTTTATATGCTGTAAACTTTCCCTTCTCAAATTTATTCAGTCCTCCGCCTTCGGTGGCAAACCACAATGCACCGTTCTTATCCTGAATTATTTTCCAGATCGTGTTATTGCTTATGCTGTTCGGGTCTCCGGGATCATTCAGGTATCTTGTAAATTTTCCCGTAGCTCTGTCATACACATTCAAGCCCCCGTTGTAAGTTCCTATCCAGAGCATTCCGTCTTTGTCTTCAAAGACTGAAATTATATCGTCATTGGAAAGTGAATTTGAATCGAGCGGATCGTAATGAAATGTTTTATAATTGACTCCGTCAAATCTTACCAGCCCGAACATTGTCCCGAACCAGATAAAACCTTTGCTGTCCTGATAAATACTGTAGATGAGGTTATTTGAAATTCCTTTCTCAAGAGATATCCGTTCGGATTTCAGATTTTGGTTTTGCGGAAAGGAATTATTATAAAGTATAAAAAAGGAGAATATGAGGACAAATATTTTGGTTATGTTTTTCATGCTTGAAGTTATCAATTCCAGTTTTTTATTTCAATCTCATATATATATGAGATAAATATTGATAAATATTGACTGCTTGTTTCGCTGAAGCTTTATCCTTCAGCTGATTGCACCAATTAACCCATATTTTATCCGGCTATTTTTCCTTCAGACAATTTAATCCCTGATTAATTTATTTATCAAGAGGCTCCGAATGTTGGAGCATTGTTGGAATAAATTCACTTACGGTCGGGTGTATATGCATTGCATCTCTGATTACGGTATAGGGCGCACCGGCATACATCATATCAATAATTATATGTATGTATTCATCCGCCCCGGCTCCAAGAAATGACGCGCCTAAAATTTTATCAGTTTTATCTTCTGTATAAATTTTCAGCACTCCCTGAGTTTCACCTTTTTCTTTTGCCCGCGAGATTTTACTCATCGGAATTACCGCGACTTTTGCTTTAATTCCTTTTTCCTTTATTTCTTTTTCATTCATCCCGACTCTGCCTAAAGGAGGATCAATATAGACGGCATAACACTTAATCCGGTCAGATAAACTTTTTCTCCTGCTTTTGTTATGCCGGAAAAGATTTGAATTAACTATTTGAAAATCATTATAGGATGTATGAGTAAATGCGCCCTGACCGTTACAATCTCCCAAAGCCCAAATATGTTTTTTATTGGTTTTCAGCTGTTGGTTTACTTCGATGTATCTTTTTTTTCTGTTTTTATTCCGGCATTTTTCAACCCTAAGTCACCGGTATTTGGAATTCTTCCCGTTGTAATCAGAAGATGAGATCCTGAAACAGCAGGGCTTCCGCTTTTGCAATTTATCTTAACTTTTATTTGGTGACCTGATTTTTGAGCGCCAATACATTCTGCATTAAATCTTATTTTGATCCCTTCTTTTTTTAATATATCTTCAATACAATCCGCTATGTCTTTATCCTCATTCTTAAGCAGCTGGCTTCCCTTTTCAATAATTGTCACATTGCTTCCAAATCGCCTGAACATTTGCCCGAATTCCAAACCGTTATATCCGCCGCCTACAATTATTAAATGTTCAGGAATTTCCACAAGCTCCAATATACTTTCATTCGTAAGGTAATTTACATCATCAAATCCTTCGGGGATGAAAGGTCTCCCGCCGACGTTAATAAAAAATTTGTCTGCGCTGAGAATTTCTCCATTCACCTCAATACTATTAGCATCTTTAAATTTCGCTTTGCCTTTGTAAAGTGTAATGTTATCATACCGGGATAAATTGTTTTTTATATTTTTCCTGGATTCTAAAACCAGTTTGTCCTTTCTTTCTTTTATTTTTTTCAAATTCACATCGGCTTTTTTATTTAGGATTATGCCAAAATCTTTGCTGTTCTTAACAACAAAAGCTCTTCGTGCGCACGCCACATAAGATTTTGTAGGAGTGCAGCCATTATTTACACACGTTCCGCCTAAGTTCCCTTTTTCTATTATTGCAGTTTTAAAACCATTTTTAGCCAGGTTCACTGCCAAAGGAGTACCCGCCTGACCTGTTCCGATCACAATTGCATTAAATTTCATAATTCAGTGGTTTGATAATTTTAAATTAAGATTCATTTTTTAATGTGCTTGTCCGGACCGTTCATGTTCATTTGTTTTAACAGATTTATTAATTGTTTTTTTTATTAAGGATTTAAGTTGACAGAAAATTAATTTATTGCCCAGACTTTCGATTCAACTTTATCCTGCCGGTCAAAATGAGTTAATCATTATTTCTATATTTTAAACTCATATAATGATCTCTCTTCTTTTTTTCAAAATGTTCGAGAGCATAGCGCAAAGCCGTACGCGGCATTGTTGCGGCATGTTTGTCTAAGAACGAAATCAGTCTTTGAGAATTTCTGTCTCCGGCATAGCGAAGCATCCAGCCCGTTGCTTTATGAATCAAATCATGTTTATCATTTAATAAAATTTCAGCCAGCTTAAATGTGTCTTCAAGATCACCGCGTTTAATGAAGTATGCCGTGCTTACGATTGAAGTTCGCCGCTCCCATAGGTTTTTGGAGCGGGCAAGTTTATATAATACATCACGATCCTTATCAATCAAGTAACCTCCCACAACATAAATGCAGCTTACATCAACAAGATCCCAGTTATTTATTTTATCATGATTTTTCAGATAGAGTTTGAATAGTTCACGTCTGCGGCTTTCGGGGGTTTTCTTTCGGCGCGCTTGTTTGCTCATTACGCTTAGCCCTCCGGCTCTTACTTCATGAATATTGCTTCGAAGCATTTTTTCAATTTCATCCGGCGGCATTTCTATATACTCCTGTGCAAATTTGAAAACAGCGCTGCTGCGGACACCAATGAATTTATCACCTTCTCCGTATTCTCCTTTACCCGTTTTAAAGTAACGCGAAAGTGTTACAAGATCTTCCTTTGAACAGTTTGCCTTTAACTTTTTAATAAAGTGTTCTGCTTTTATTTTCTTTTCAGCCGGCATGCGAAATTTTTTAAATGTATATAACCTATAAACTTAATTTTGTTCGGGACACCTCTCTTGTCTCCGCGAGTCATTCCGCCAATAATACTTAAACGAAAGAGAATGGTTTTTGCGGAATACTCTGCGGACCTTGCGCTGTGTGATATTTCATAAACTCGCTTTTGTTCGGGACACCCAATCGGGCGGAGTGTTTCCTCCCTGCCGGATCAATAAATTTAATTGAGCCATATGATGCTGAACATGTCTCATATTATAAAGCATCATTTCAAGAAAACTGTAATTCCTGTATTCATCGATCCAGCGTCTTTCTGTAGTTTCAGCTGAAGGATCAGCTAACAGCTCATGCAGCTTATTCCTGCAATATCCGAGATAATCAAGTAATTCTTCTTTGCTGTAGACTCTCTCAGGCATTCTTCCATCTTCAAATTCGGACAGTGTATAAGGCGGCGGCGGAGCAAAGGTTTTAGTTTCAAATGTTAGATAGCAATCCAGCCAGAATAAAGTGTGATAAGCTATATACCAGAATTTTGAATCGGTATCCCATAGCTCCGGAGGACAATGCTTTATTGAGTTTTCAAACATGTCAATCGAAGCTCCGAATTGTTTCCAAAGATCTTCTTTCATTGATGATTCCATTATAATTTTAATTGTTTTATGAAATGAGAAGTTGAATGAGATCAATCTCATTAAGACAGCTCTCATCTTCTCCGGTCAGGAAAATCCGTGAACGGTTTGTTCCGGAAACGATACCTATGATTTGTTTATCTGATTTTGACATTTTCCTGAGACGGTATGGTGTAATAAATATATCTATACCATATTAAGAAATAAATGTATAATTGGAATTAATAATATCGAAAATGTCTGCTCTTTCCGCAGAAGGAGTGATTTAACAGAGACGACGGAAATTTTTTGTATTATTTTTATATGTCATATATTCAGTTGAATTGCTTACAAGAAATTACTATTTTTTTGATAAGTTAAATTAAATTCAAGGAGGTAAATATGTTGGAATGTTTAAAACGTTTTAAGACTTATCTTACCATTTTTTTTGTATCAGCAGTTTTTGTTATTTCTTTCGCCGGGAGCTACGGTTCCTGGGATGATGAAGATAACATTGAGGCACAGAAAAATATAAACAACTCTAATGCATCTGTTATCTCCACAATTCAGACAAAGACTTTTCAGCCTTCCCAATTTGTTTCTCAGACAAATGTTATAAACCCACGGAGTCAATTTGGTGCGTCCGATACAATAACACTCGCTGCCAATCCCGGCCCTGCCAATAACGGCGGCTCACCCGGTTGGGCAATCTTTCTTAACCTGATTGCCGGTCCACGTGATATAGTGGTCATACAGATGAGCACTGCAAATACGGGAACCATAGGGCAGAACTTCACCGTAGAGGTATTCACACGACATGGAAATGCACTTGGAGGACCTGTTAGTTCAGGACCGGGAAGTGACACAGCCGGCTGGACATCAATCGGATCAGTTCCTGCAGTTCAGGGTCCTGTCTCAAGCGGTGTCTCTGAACTTTTCAACATACCTGCAATTGTAGTACCTGCTTTAGACACTGTTGGTGTAGCGGTTAAATTTACTTCTGTAGGACCCCGGTACGTTGGCACAGGTTCGCCTCCATTAAGCACCTATAACGATACCAATATTGCATTGATATCAGGCGAAAGCCGTAGTGCACCTTTTACACCAACCGGAAGCTGGTTTTCATCACGCGATTTAACCGGTGTAATTCGTTACATTATCGGCCCGATTACCGGAATTCAAAACGTCAATTCGGGAGTTCTAAATGATTTTAATCTTGGACAAAACTATCCTAATCCATTCAACCCTGCAACAACAATTAGTTATAATCTCGCTAAGAGTGGTTTTGTTAATTTAAAAGTGTTCGATGTTTTAGGCAGGGAAGTTAACACCTTAGTCAATGAATACCAGCAAGCAGGTCTGAAAGAAATAAACTTCAATGCTGCTAACTTGACAACCGGTATCTATTTTTATTCGATTAAAACCGAAGGATTTTCCGATATCAAAAAAATGACTCTTATTAAATAGTGTCAAATTTCTATTAGAAACCGCCGCAATAAACGGCGGTTTTTATAAAAAATAATTTTAATGTTTTAATTAAATTATGCTTTCTAGAGTCATGATTTAGGGTCTAAACAATCAGCCCCGAATCCCCTTTCGTCTTTGCAGACCCCTATATTTCTAACAAAATAAAGGTCTGGGATATCATTTCAAAAATCTAAATCAGAATCGTATTTATTGTTGTGTAATATCCAACAGTTTTATGCGATGAAAATTTCTTTCGTATCTTGAAGCCTGTTTTAGATCTTAAGGATTTCTCAGAATTTAAGGTCTGGCATGTTTTGGTTCATACACTCCAAGCTTTCCACCTCCGGGCAAGGTCAAATAAGTTAGAATTCCCCAGGGCTGAGTTTCTATTGTACTGCAAGAAATTTTTTGCTCGGACATTTCTTTAACGAATGAATCAATATCGTCGCACATCAGATAAAGTTCATGTAATCCATTTTCAGAAGAAGGATGTATTGCCATTTCCGAAGAAGGTAATCCAAAAATTAGCCAGCCATCCCCGACGTCAACATTTGTAAATTTAAGTACATTTTTAAAAAAATCCCGATCGGCTTTTGCATCGGAACTGTAAATTATTGAATGAGCTCCTGTGATCATTGTATTTTATATTATTTAAAATTATTAAAGTTGTCTGCGCGTCCATATCGAAAACAAAAGATTGCCACTAATTTCACTTTGTGTAAACGACTATTTAGAAAAGCTATCGGTTTCTCTCCCTGTTTTCCTGATATTTTTTTATTGCGTCTAAAGTTGTCACCCAGTTTCGCCCGTCTTTATGTGCTTCAATTTTTCCGTATCGAGAAAGTAAGTTAAGGTATTTATCCGAATATATTGTTTGTTTTGCAATTTCTGATAAGGGTAAATATTTTTTAGAATCCGACCTTTCCGGTTTTAATGTTTTCAAATATATGTTTAATGAACGTTCTGCTGCCTGCGCGATAAATCTAAGAAAAGGTGAATAGTTACCTTTGTCAGCTTTTGATAATGTGCGGTAATATTTTACTCTGTCATGTTTAAGAATTACGACCATAGGAAAACCTTTTTGCATTAATAGTAAGTTCATAAATAATCTCGCTGTTCTCCCGTTGCCGTCTGAAAACGGATGAATGTTAGAAATCCTGTGGTGTGATATTGCAGCTAATTCAATAATGTGCAGCTTGTTAAAATTATTCTCTATCCATTTTATCAGTTCCTGCATTAAAGCAGGTACTTCAATTGCCTCAGGTGACTTATGAGCTGAACCCGCTATAATTACATTTCCGGTCCTGTACTTTCCGGCTTCGGGCTCCGTATCTTTCGTTACAATACCATGAAATGTCCTGAGGATACTTTCTGAAATAGTCTGTTCCTTTTTATTTATGAATTCATGCAAATACTCTAAAGCTTCGTAATGATCTTTTACTTCGAGATGGTCTTTGAGTGGTTTGCCTTTGATTGTGATCCCTTCATTTATAATCAGAAAAGTTTCCTTTTGAGTAAGTGAATTTCCTTCAATGGCATTGGAGTTATAGGTCATTTCCAGAGCAAATTGTTCACGGAGTTTATTGACAAGAGAAGATGAGACCGGTCTTAATGAGATGACCCTATTTAACTTCTCATCGATTCTTTCTATGATTTTTTTATCTGATTCTGACATTTTCATAATACGGTATGGTGTAATAAATATATCTATACCATATTAAGGAATAAATGTATAATTGGATATAACTACCTTCCAAGCTGTCTGCAGCAGGCAGGCGAATTAGCACGAATTCAAAAATAATTAGTGTGAATTCGTGTAATTCGTGGCAGTACAGACTGATTAGATTATTCAATTGCCTTTTTCAAAACCGCTCTTGCTAAGATTCTCGTTGAATCCAGCGTTGGCAAAGCTGATTCTCCAGGGAAAATGATCAACGGTATTTCGGTACAGCCAAGCACAACCGAATCACAGCCCTGAGACTTGAGATCATTGATTACCTTCAACAGATATTCTTTGGAATCATTATTAATTATTCCGTTTACCAGTTCTTCAAAAATGATTGAATTAATACGATCTCTTTGATCAACCTCCGGTATTTTAAAATCGATTTCGTAATCTCTGCATTTCTCACGGTAAACCGGACCGTCCATCAGATACTTTGTGCCGAGCAGACCAATATTCTTAAAATTTTTTCTCTTAGCCTCATTTAATACTTCTTCAGCTATATGAAGCCAGGGAGTCAATATTTTCTGTTTGGCAATTGGAAGTGACTGATGAATAGTATTATCAGGGCAGATCAATATTTCCGCTCCGATAGAAATTAATTTATTTGCAGAATATATCATCAGCTCTGCAACACCATTCCAGTCATCCATGTAAATAAACTCCATGTATTCACTTAACGGACGGGTATTTAAGCTTACTTCGGGATGCGCATGTTCTCCCAGATAAGCTGAACCTTTGTTACATATTGTTTTATAGCAAAGCGCAGCTCCTTCATAACTGCAGCCGATAATTCCTATATGTTTTGATTTACTTATTTTCATTGAGACTGTATTCTGTTTACAGACTATTTTGGAGCAGATTGTTTATCAAATTTTCAATCCCTGTTTTTGAGTTTACTAATTTGGAATTGAAGAGTCATTCTTCTTCAACGAGCTGTGATTCGCGATTCCTTTCTTAGCCTTGGAAAAAGAAATGAATACCTGAAAGATCCCGAGAAGTAAATAACAAATTGGCAATGCTTTCTTGCCTAAATGAAAATATTCATAGGCTATGAAAAAAGATAGTATGGATTCAATAATGAAAAAAGCTCCGTCAACCCATGGCGCCTTACTTTCAATCCGATTGTGGAATATTGCCACTGTCAGAAATATAAGACCGAATATTAAAAATATTTTGTATGAATCATGTCCGCTGTCATATTCATCAAAAGCATGGATCAATATAATTACTCCCGCCAGGATATGGGCAAATCGTCTTTTCTTTTTCCGATTCTTCCACAACTTTGAAATCAATTTATGAATATTTAAATATTAAATCTTGCTGATTCGTTAATTCTGAAAACTCAGTGAATATTTGTCTGATGTGAAGAGCTTGCCTCGACTCCGTAGTGTCATCCGCCGTCAATACAGGAAAGAAAATTCAGATTTTCTGCGGAAGATTCTGTCGGGTCGAAAAACATAGTCAAAGAAGAATCAGTCAGAATTAATTTTTTTTCTTCCATAAATAATCAGCAATATAATCACTGACTATTCTGTTGCCGGTCGTTTGTTTGTCTCCCATTTCTCCTGAATTTGTGCAGACTATAATTATTGTTTTCTTTTCAGGAAACCATCGGATTACGGCATTGTGTCCAAAGTCTTCATTTCCCCTTGTCCAGATCTCCTTTGTATTCCAGGCAGTAGAATCATTTATAAACCAGCCGTATCCAATACCAATACCGCCGGGTGTTTTGTTATACTCCGTAAATATTAGTTCTAAACTTTCTGCTGAAACAAGTTTTTTATTTATGACAGCGTCAATGAATTTATACAGATCCGCAGGTGTGGAATAGATTCCACCGGAACCTATGAACCCCCAGTTTCTCCCCGTGATGCTGTCTGATAAAATTCTGTTTTTTCCAGCAATGTTTTCGTAATTGCCTGCTTCATCCCAGAAAATAGTATTACTCATATCCAGAGGATTCAGGATTTCCTTTCTGATAAAGTTCTCATAGGTTGAATTTGTGACTTCTTCCAGTATTAATGAAAGCATTTCATAATTCTGATTTGAATAATCAAATTCAGTTCCGGCAGCAAATCCTAAAGTATCGGCAAGCAATGCTTTCAGTGCCTCGCCGGAACTTGTTATTCCATCACAGACATAGTTTTGTTGAAACCCCGATTTGTGAGAAAGCAATTCATTGATTGTTATTGCCCGTTTATCAGCAGGAACATTATCAAAAAATTTACCAATTGTATCTGTAAGATTTAACTTCTTTTGCTCTGCCAGTTTCATTATTCCAATTGCAGTAAATGACTTGGTTATAGAAGCAATATTGTAAAGCGTTTGTTCATCGGACAACTTTGTTTTTAAAGAGTCAATATAACCGAAAGCTTTACTGAAAACTATTTTATTGTCATCCGCAATGAGCACGGAAAAACCATAGCTATTCCCAAATTTATCTTGTAAGTCTTTTTCCAGATTTGTGAATTCAGTCTCCTGTCCTCTGACTGAAATACTATAAAGAAGCAAGAACGCCGGGGGTAAAATATTTTTAAAATATTTGTAGATGCCTGCAATTTTCATAATTCAAATTTGATAATTATTGTATGGCATATCTTGTCTTGTAGCAAAGCGCGGCTCCTTCATAATTGCAGCCAATAATTCCTATGTGTTTTATTTGTTTTTTGGTTTTCATTTGTACTGGAATTTAATTTCAGTTAGCGGTTTCGGCTTTGGCTTGGGAAAGAATCTATCGCCGCAAAGTCACTCACTAGCATTAATTGAAAAGAAAGCGCAGAGTCTATGTGGGATACCTCTGCTGAGATTATGAAAAACTATTCCAAAGAACAAAGATTTAGTTTCTTCTTATAAAATACTCCCGGATATCCTACAAAATATATTCCATCCTCGAATGACCAACTGAATTCATTTCCTTTAAGATCTAAATAAGGCTCGAGTTGATTCTTTTCATTAAGCTTATACATTTTTTCAACGTACTCAGATGTATTTACTTTCATGGAATCTATTGTGATTATATTACCGTCACTTTTTTTAATCCAAAAGAATCTACATTCAAGGATTCTAGGAGGCCAAATTTGTTTGGCATCTTTATCAAAATAGACAATTGAAGAATCTACTGGATTGAAAACAGATCCTTGAGATGTATTATGTAAAAATGCATCTGAAAGATAATATACTTTACCGTTGATATGCTCAAAAACATAATCTTCGTGCCCACCGAAAGCTCCTTCATCTATGTATAATTCAAATAAACTTCCGCAATTTATCTTTTCAACAAGTTTTTTGGAAGTGTATTTCAAATTTTTGGGATTGATTTCTTTAAAATTGTTTGAAACATCTAAATTGCATGAGATAACAATTAAAGAAAAAAATAAGAATGTGATCTTGAAAATTTTTCTATTCACTGTAATATTTTTTTTGAACACAAGCATTAGTACTTATTCCAGACGCCCGAAGCAAAATCAAAGTCTACATTTCTCAGAGTCATTCCTCATGTAATACTTAAAAGAAAGCGCAGAGTCTTTGTGGGATACATCTGCGAATTCCGGAATAAAGTTACAACACAATAAATCAAAAATCTAAAATCTAAAATCAAAAATTCCTTAATATCTCTTCACCGGTCCCATTCTTGGTGGTTTGACCGGCGCTGCTACTCCGTAAATAACCGTCAGTCCGGAACCGCCTCCCCACGTAGAAGTGGGTCTGAACGGATTTTTATCCGTTGCAGCCTCCGGATTATTCCAGTTATTCGCTGCCCATACATTTCCAGCAGCATCTATCGCGACATCTGTCACCATCTGAATGCTTCCGCTTTTAAATACGTGAATGACATCTCCGGTCTTTGTTCCGGGAGCATGTCCCTGCGTATCTTCTCCTGCTAAGTATGCTACACTCCTAGCCCGAGGCGAAAAATTTCCTACCCAGACATCATCATTCCCGTCAATATTTATACCCCATGGAATATCAACAGCTCCGCCTCCTGTAAAGCCCGCCGGAAAAGGCATTGTTCCATCCGGCTTTATTAAGCTTATGATCCCGGTACTCTTGGGATACTTTAACATTGCATCCCCCATGATCTGAAACTGCTCCATGATTGATGCTCCGTCAGGAACTTTTACCTGTGGAAAATCCAGTGATGCATTACTTGCAACCCATATATTTTCCTTAGAGTCGAGTGCAAGACCGCGCACACTGATCCCGCATTGAAAACTGTCAACCTGAGTCGGGTCATTAATGGGAAAACGAAATACCTTATCTGACTGAGAATTACTGACATATACTCTGTTCTTAGAATCAACCACTATGTCGAACGGTGACTGGAGACCTGCAACTTTAACAATTTTACCGTCTTTGATTCGTCCTTCCGGAAAGTACAATAACTGATCATTTGAACCGTCACCTATCCAGACATCACCGTTTGCTGCAACTCCGATTCCCATCAGTCCGAGAAATTTTTCTTTGAACGGAAAATCACTTTCACTTCCAACCGGATTTCCATCGAAATCCATGACAAGTATTTTCCCGTTAAAACTGCTTGCCCAAACTCTGTCTTTTGTTACTGCCGTTCCCCATCCAACTCCGTCAAGTCCCATTCCCGTAAAACCGGTGATAGGCGGAGAAAGAGGTATTCCGTTAGGAGTCATTTTAAGTACACCGCCGCCGATGCTTTTAATTGTACCTGATTGTGAACCCGGCATCCAGTTTTGTCCGCTCCAGAGATTTCCCTCTGCGTCAAACATAAGCCGCCCGTTGCCGCACATGCCTCCTCCTGCAAAGCAAAGCATAAGCGCAAAGTCATCCGGAGTATATGCAAGATATGGTATAAAAGGAGCGCTTCGTCTTGAACCGTCAGCAGGCTGAGGATAGGCTGCATTGAAAAGTTCGAATAATGTATTAGGATCAGCCCACGGAGTTTTTGCAATACCTTCAATTGCTTCAAGAGTGTTTGTAGGTGTTGCTCCGCCAACTGGTGTTGACGCTTTTAAAAATCTCTCTCGCCAGTTATTGTCAGCAACAGTACCGTAAGCAGCTAACAAACATCCGAGCGTATTCAAATGTGCAAGTGTTGTATTCTGAGTACTGTTAAGGGGATCTAAAACTACTTTCCCCCATCCGCCCGTAACGGGATCAACAAGATTCGGTGCATTACCGGCAGCGATCTTCAACCCAAGAGGATTTCCTGAAATTGATTCTCCGTCTGTAAATCTTGCTGCAGTAAAAGCAGAAGCAACAGTAGTGAGTTCGTTAATTGTGACATTTGATGGAGGCTGGCTTCCCAGCAAAGACATTAATGTTAAAGAATTATTCGGACCCTGATCAATTGCGCCGGTTATTTTGCCGCCTTTTGCAATTATGTATAATACAGCATCACCCGAATTATCTACATTGAGAGAGAAGGTGCCGTAGTTATCGGTTGTAGTTTGAGCAATCTGAGCCGGCGTACCGGTTCCTGCGGCATACAAAGTTACTGTCGCTCCGGATATCGGGCTTCCCGAGCCAAATACTTTTCCCGAAATTGCTGCATTCGCTGAACCGGAATTCAAGAATGCAAGAACACAAATAATTATTGCAATCATTTTTAAGCCGGCTTTCAAAGTATCCGGCATACTTTTAACGAGGGTAGTTTTTCTCATTTTTCTTTTGAATAAGTTTATTTTAAAATGTGGTTAATTCAATGTTAAATTTCGAATGTTCAATGTTCAATGTTAAATGTTGAGTTCTAAACTGTTAATTCAAGACTTGTAACTCATAACTTGTAACTCGTAACTCGTAACTTGAAATTTGAAATTTGAAATTTGAAATTATTTCGAGAATACCAAAACAATAGCAGCTCTTACTCCGAAGTATCCTTTTAATTCAGGCAATGCCGTTAACGGAATTATTGGTCCGGCAACAAGCTGCACCGGGAAGTTACCGAACTTGGTCAGTCCCTGAAACATAATATTTAAAGTCGCCTGTGTTCTTTTTACTTTCCAGTTTTGAGTAATATCCGCATTAGCGGCAACGCCCGCACCGCTTTTCCAGCTGTGTGATATAAAAGGCTGCAAATATCCCTGAGTCTGATTTCCTCTGTCAGGATTTCCTCCGACTGACCAGATTTGATTTAGCAATGCACCGGCAGTCCATCCGTTTTCCTGATATAAAAAAACCCCGGTTGGTCCAATACTGAATCTGCCCGAACCTGTATTTGTATTAGTTGCGGTTGGTATATTAAAAATCGGTCCTATGCCCCAGATAAATTTACTCTTTGGCGCGAAGAACATACTGTACTGAAGATCACCCAATGCATTTTGAGATTCCCCGAGACCGGTCACATTGAACTGAGCGACAATAGGTAATACCAGCCGGTTTATCAGACTTAATCCTTTGGTAAGTGTAATTGGAATTACGGGCTGAAAATTTAAGATGTTTTGTGAACCGTTAAGCTCGCCGATTCCCCACACAGTATTATTCTGAAAAGGTACGCTGATAAGATTTGATACCGGATTTGATAATTTATCAGCAAGCTGCTGAGCGCTGGGTTCGGTTTTTTTCTGAGCAAAGGAAGTATTTATATTAAAAGAAAAAATCGTAAAACTAAT
The DNA here is from genome assembly GCA_963836395.1 of uncultured Ignavibacteria bacterium. GTDB lineage: Bacteria > Bacteroidota > Ignavibacteria > Tepidaquicellales > Tepidaquicellaceae > JAGPCH01. Next base: position 84,088 of record CAWIJF010000010.1, read on the forward strand.
CAGTACAACTAAGATGTATTTAATTTTCATTCAATTATTTAGTTTGATTTTAAAAAGTTTTAGGAAGAACCGGCTGGAGACTTTCATATGTTAGGGATTTGTTCTCTTGTAAATTTAAGTCTGCAAATTTACAAATTTCTGTTAATATTATCTACAATATAAATTAATACCGGTAACTTTTGGTAGTGTCCTAATTTGAAATTAGGACACTACCGTAACTTTACTAACTTTACACTTTTTATTCCGATTGTCTTAGACTGACTTAGACTATCTTAGACCTTTATTTGCAAACTTCCTTTTTATATCAACGCACTTTTACTAAATTGACCACTGTATAAATCAGCATTCAGATAAATCTTGTTCAAAAAGATATTAATTGCAAACCGCGGCGAGATTGCCGTAAGAATAATAACTTCTGCAAAGGAAATGGGAATAAAAACCGTTGCAGTTTATTCTGACTTCGATAAATATTCCCTCTACACAAAGTTAGCCGATGAATGTTATCACATCGGGGAATCACCTTCTTCAAAAAGCTATCTTCTTGCAGATAAGATAATCGAAGCAGCAAAAAAATCCGGTGCTGAAGCAATTCATCCGGGTTACGGATTTCTTTCGGAGAGAGGATTCTTTGCGAAGATGTGTGAAGACAGCGGAATCAAATTCATCGGACCGGATCATAAAGCAATTGACCTTCTCGGCAGCAAGACGGGAGCAAAAACTCTCGCCATAAAAAATAATGTTCCCGTTGTTCCCGGAACAGAGAAGCCAGTGAATGACCTGTCGCTAATAAAAAAGATCTCAAAAGAAATAGGTTATCCTGTTCTCATAAAAGCTTCAGCCGGCGGCGGCGGCAAAGGAATGCGTGTAGTGAATACAGAGGCAGATCTGGAAGATTCACTGCGAACTGCACAGAGCGAAGCTAAATCTTCATTCGGCGACGATAGTGTTTTTATCGAGAAGTATATCGAATCTCCGCGGCATATCGAGTTTCAGATACTTGCTGATGAATACGGTAATGTTATTCATCTCGGCGAAAGAGAATGCTCGATGCAGAGAAGACATCAGAAGATCATTGAAGAGACGCCTTCTGTAATTGTTGATGACGAACTCAGAAATGAAATGGGTGAATGCGCAAAACGCATTGTTAAAGCAGCGGGTTATTCAAATGCCGGAACTGTTGAGTTCATAGTTGACAAAGACAATAAGTTTTATTTTCTGGAAGTTAATACGCGCCTGCAGGTCGAACATCCCATTACGGAGATCAGGACTGGTCTTGACCTTGTGAGAGAACAGCTGAAGATAGCTTCAGGTGAAAAGCTTTCCTTTGCACAGGAAGACATTGACTTTAGAGGACACACGATAGAATGCAGGATTTGCGCCGAAGACTCGAAAAACAATTTTATGCCTTCATCGGGAAAGATTCTGTATATGAATAAATTTTTGGGCAGCGGGATGCGCGAAGACACAGGCATTGAGCAGGGTGATGAGATCTCCGTTTATTATGATCCTATGATCTCAAAATTGATTTCGCACGGCTCTTCACGGGAAATTGCAATTGAAAAAATGAAAAGAGCTCTGGAGGAATATAAGATTTTAGGAATCAGCACTAACATTTCTTTTCTGTTGAAACTTATTGAGAGCAATGAGTTTATCAGGGGAAACTATCACACACAGTTTATTGAAAAGGAATTTTTGGACAGGCTGAAGGAGGAAAATATTCCCGATGAAGAAACCGCCGCCGCAATTTCCCTCGCAGGTGTATTATTCAGGGAAAATAAGAAACTGAAATTGAGAACAAACTCCGCTTCAAATAATCATCCATCGAACAACTGGATAAAGAAAAGGGCTGACAACTACAGATGAAAAAATACTTTACAAATATATCCGGCTCAAAAAATAGGAATGAACTGGAATTGACCGTTGACGGCAAGGTATTGTTTAAAGGCAAGCCGCTCGAATATGAAAGTAAATTCATAAACGACAATGTTCTTGTCTTAAGGATCGGCAACAGAAATTATTTCCTTTCGGTTACTGAAAATGAAGACAATGATCTTTTAGAAGTTAATCTGGATTCCGGAGTTTATGAACTTGACTGTAAAAGCGAGCTCGAGATCAAGGTTGGAAAGATGAATGAAAACAAGAGCGATAAACTTACTAAGAAAAAAATCCATTCGCCGATGCCCGGAATAATTAAATCCGTGAATGTCAGTGAAGGGCAGGCTGTAAAAAAAGGCCAGGTCCTTATGGTGCTTGAAGCAATGAAGATGGAAAATGAAATCAAAGCCGGCGGTGAATGCGTAATAAAAAATGTAAATGTAAAAGTTATGAGCTCTGTGGACAAGAATGAGCTGCTGCTTGAGCTGGAATGACCGGAGCATCAATCAAACTAAATAATTTTAATAAGAAATGAGTTTGTTTTTAGCATTCGCATCATTAGTTGCTGCTGTAGTACCGATGTTTATATATCTTATTATAATTTGGCTCATGGACAGGTATGAAAGAGAGCCGTTTTGGTTTGTGTTGCTTAATTTTTTCTGGGGTGCTACTGGGGCAATCTTTTTGGGAATAGCCGGAAGCGTGATTTTTCAGATCCCGCTTAACCAGGTCATCATGGCAGTTGCCGATGATAATCCAAGCGAACTTATGAATATTTCCGGCGCAATAATAACCGCGCCTCTGGTGGAAGAATTTACAAAAGGTTTTTTTCTGGTATTGATTTCATTCAGCAAAAAATTTGACGGCGGTGTTGACGGAGCAGTCCTTGGAGGCGCAATAGGACTGGGATTCGGGATGTCGGAAAATTTCATGTATTTTCTTTTATATGGTACGACACCTTCGGCGTGGCTGATGCTTGTCATGATAAGAACGCTTTTTTCCGCTGTGATGCACTGCCTTTCAACCGCAACATTCGGTGCATTCCTTGGATATGCAAAATTCAAACCGCTCATCTTCAAAATAATTTTAATACCGACCGGCTTTTTTCTTGCTGTCTTTTTGCACTTTGCATGGAATCTTTCTGTAAGCTTTGAAAACACAACCATATTTGGATTCCTGTTTCTTATACTTTATTTGTTTGTAACGTTTTCGATCTTCCAGATTTCGGTTTATTTCGAGGGTAAAACAATCATTGAAGAGCTTCGCGATGAAGTTAACCGGGGGCTGATCCCTCAGGAACATTTAAATCATCTCCCTTTTGTTTCGAGAAGATTAAGGTACGGCTGGTGTCCAACGGGAGTGGACCAAAAGATCTATGTAAAAACTGCAACCACGCTTGCATTGAGAAAAAACCAGTATAAAAATACAAGCGGAAACACACAGCAAAGTTACCTGCGCGACATTGAGAACCTGAGGTATCAGATCCAGGTGATGTTTTATAATGCGAACATGAAGTATCCTCACGGAATAAAACAGAGTTAGCCATGTCAGCTATGGATGAGAATGAAATTTTGCTTTCAATAATTATTGTTACATGGAATACGGAACAACAAACCATGCAATGTGTGGATTCGGTGCATTCAATTGATGACTTCAAATCGTTAGACGGAAAAATTGAAATAATAATTATTGACAATGACTCCTCCGACATGACCGTTTCATCACTCAAAGAAAAATTTCATGATGTAAAAATAATTCAAAACAGTGTTAATGCCGGATACGCTCCCGCCTGCAATCTGGGAATGAAAGCAGCAAATGGCATTTATGTGCTGCTGCTTGGAAGCGATACCGTTCTTAAAAACAATTCACTGACTGAATGCATTGATTATCTTAAGTCAAATCCTGACTGCGGTGCTGTAGGATGCAGATTACTTTATCCTGACGGACGCCATCAGGGCAACTGCAAAAAATTTCCAACTCTGAAAAATGCTTTTTTCACTTATCTTTCACTCGATAAGCTTAATTATGATTATGATATGCTTTGGTTTAATTATGATAAAACGATTGAGGTTGATCAGATAGCGACAACTTTCCTGATGATCCGCTCCCGGATTTTAAAGGAAATAAATTATTTTGATGAACGTTTCAGGATAATGTACAATGATGTTGATTTGTGCAAAAGAATCCGGAGCACAGGAAATAAAATTGTTTTTCTCAGCACACCTGCAATTTTTCATCACGGAAGCTTCTCAACAAACCGTGCCGGTTTCAAAATTCGTAAAATCATGTATTCAGATATTTTTTTATATTATTACCTAAATTATAAATTCAAAGCAGTTTTTCTTTTACCTGTCTTATTGATCAGGCTAATTATTGTATCAATATCCGGATAATGTCTCTTACAGATAAAATAATTAAGAATACATATTATTATTTTATTTCGCAGGTATTGATGCTTCTGATGCCTCTTTTTCTCACGCCTTTTATTATTTCAAAGATCGGAGATGTTCAGTTCGGGATTTATGCACTGGTGCTGGGATTCATTGGAACTTTCGGTTTGCTTGACATGAGCCTTTCCTCTTCATTCATAAAATTCATTTCCGAATATTATCACAAGAATAATTTCATCAAGCTGAACCATACGATCACTACCGGAATGATTTTTTATCTGGTAATTACAGTAATACTGACTGCAGCAGGTTTTTTTTTCACAGGGTTTTTTGTGAGTCTGATAAACGTTCCCCCCGATCTTTTTGAAACTGCAAAAAATGTTTTAAGGATAAGTCTTCTTATCTTTCTTGTTACAAACTCATTCGGAATATTCGGCTCCATTCTGATAAGCCTTCAGAAGATGTATGTATCCAGCATCATCAATGTGACCTTCAGTTTAATGAACTTCATACTCGTAATAATCCTGCTGAATCTCGGCTTCGGACTTTACGGAATTATCTGGACGCAGCTCATCACATTAAGCCTGAACATTTTATTCACATACATTTTTGCAATGAAAGCATTGCCGGGAATAAAAATCAGGTTCGAGAATTTTAAGCTGAGCTCGCTGAAAGAAATGGGAGGCTTCGGTCTGCAGATGCAGGTATCCAAAATATCTTCATTCGCTTCTGACAAATATGACGAACTTTTGCTTGGAATTTTTTCCGTTTTAAATAATGTGACACTCTTCAATGTTGGCAACAGGATAGTGAGGTTCGGAAAATTTTTTCCTTTGCAGATAGTTACACAGGTTGCGCCCATTGCAGCAGAGCTTAAGTCAAAGGAGGAGACTGAAAAGATCAATGACCTTTTCAGCGACACTACAAAATATCTTGTCTCAATTACTGCTCCGGTTTTTATGTTTATATTTGCCTTTTCAGATCTTATAATTAATTCGTGGATCGGTACGGGTTACGAAACTGCTTCCGTGATAATTAAAATACTCATTGCCGGACAGCTGATCAACATTGCGTTGTCTTTTCCGGGAAATTCAATTACTCCCAATATCGGTCTGCCGAAGTTTCAAATGTATGAAGGGCTGATTCACCTTTTAATCAATATTACTCTTACTTATTTTCTCATAAAATATTATGGCGTGATCGGGGCGGCATACGGAAATACAATCGCGACGATTATTTCATCAACTTACATTTTTATTGCTTCAATGAATTATTTCGGTAAGAATTTCACTCAGATGTTTGCGAAGGTCCTGATCCTGCCTCTTGTGCTATCGGCAGTCATTGTCGGAATTGTATACTCGGTCTATCATTTCACGTCGTTTAGTTACGGACTTTTTGTGATTGATAACCGCATTAAAGGAATTCTCACTTTAATTATTTTAAGCATAATTATTTTCGGCTCCTACGCATTTTTCGTTTACAGATCCGGATACCTGAACGAACGCGATAAAAATATGCTGAACAGATTTCTGGTGAAGCTGATACCGTTTGCTAAATCTAATTGAATCATATGCTTGTAAGTATAAATATTATTACTTTCAATCGCCTGGATTTTTTAAAACAATGTCTCAGCTCGGTTTTGAAAACAACCTCTGACATTGGAAAGGAAATCATCATCTGGGACAATGGATCTGACGACGGAACGATTGAATTCATAAATGAATCGGCGGAGAAATACGCATTTATCAAACCACATTTTAGCAAAGAGAATGTTGGCGTAAATGCCAAAGGCCTTTCATTCGAGCTTGCAAAAGGCGAGTACATCGTCTGTATGGATGATGACATTCTGAAGCTTCCGGAAAACTGGATCGGGAAAATGATAGAGGCATTTAATACGGAAAGCAAGCTCGGTTACCTGGCTCTCGACGTGATTCAAAACGAACATACTACCGGAGCAAAGTACAGCGAGGATCAGTACGAAGAAAAAAATTATCCCAACGGAGTTACGCTTCAGTTCGGACCGGTAGGAGGATGGTGCTTCATGATACCCCGTAAGGTTTATGAAGTTGTCGGGAAGTTAAGGCAGGTGAAAGGCAAAGTTTTTTTCGGAGAGGACGGCGACTATATAATCAGGTGCAGGCTGAAAGGTTTCAAAAGCGCCATACTGAAAGATGTAAAATGCTTTCACGCAACGGGTCCTTACTATAACAGGAATTACAAATTCATTTTTGAAAATAAAATGGCGGACTGGAATTCACCCGACATTGATCCGCATGTAATGAAACGCAAGGCAGCTCAGCTTATAAATAAAATAAAAAAAATCGGGAAGAAAAATAAAAGTGAAAATTAGCTTTATAGTGCCCGAGATAGTGCGTTCCGGGGGAATGAGAGTGATTTTCGAATATGCCAACCGTCTGACAAAGAAGGGTCACAGCGTCACTATGTATACACCGGTAATTCCCTTTAATCCATATAAAGGTATGCCGAACGCGGCGTTTCAGAGATACCGGATCAGATACTTTTTTAATTATCTTACTAAAAAAACATTGCTGCCGGAAAATATTTTTCCTTATAACTTCAAAATAAAATATGTTCCATCCGTATCAGATTATTTTATTCCCGATGCTGATGCAGTCATTGCGACTTCATGGACGACTTCATATTTCGTAAATAATTTAAATTCGGGGAAAGGGAAAAAGTCATATCTTAATTCAGGACTTCGAGATCTGGAACTGCAATGAAGAGCTTGCAAAAGGAAGTTACACGCTGCCGCTGCAAAAAATTGTTGTATCGGACTATTTGAAAAAACTGATGCTCAGGCGTTATGGGTCGGATTCGATTGAAATCATGCCTGGCATTGACTATAATATTTTTTACAATGAGGAAAAGGTATTTAACGAAGCTCCTGTTATTTCATTTGCAGATCATGCTCTTGAAAATAAAAATGTAAGCGGCGCCGTCGAAGTTTCAAAACGGCTTAAGGCTGAATTTCCTGATCTGAAATTTAATGTGTTCGGTGTTTCAAGGTTTAATGAATTCCCTGATTTCATAAAGTTCATAAGCTGCAAGAGTGATGAAAAAGTGAGAAAAATTTACTGTACAACGGATATTTTTTTGTTCCCCAGCTTGTTTGAAGGATTCGGTTTGCCTCCTGCAGAAGCCATGGCGTGCAAATGCGCGGTAGTCGGGAAATGCAGTTGCCGGTTTTCCCGAATATTCGGTTCATAATGTGAGCGCAGTTCATTGTGATCCGGAAAATGCTGACAGCATGTTTGAAGGTGTATGCAGTTTGCTTAATGACAAAGAGAAGCTGAAGCGGATTTCATATAATGCCTCGGAAATGATTAGGGAAAAGCTTAACTGGGATATTTCGACAAATAAATTTGAAGACGTAATTTTTAGATGAAATGATTTCAATCATAATTCCAAATTATAACGGTGTTAAGCATCTGAAAATGGCATTCGAATCGATTTCAAACCAGACATACACGGATTACAGGGTAATTCTCGTTGACAATGGTTCGAACGACGAGTCGGTAGCTTTTACGGAGAATAATTTTCCGCAGCATAAGATCATTAAGCTCGAAAAAAATTACGGATTCTCAAAAGCTGTAAATCAAGGAATCAGGTATTCACTCGATGAACTGAATCCCGGCTTTATCCTGATATTGAATAATGACATTGAGCTAAGCATCAATTTTCTTGAGGAAGCAGTTAAGACTTTTTCAGCAGTTCCGGATGCATCATTCATCGCAGTGAAGATGCTGAATTATTTCGACCGGGAAATAATTGATAACACCGGTGATTTCATTAAGTCAAACGGAGGCTCACCGCTTATGAGGGGATTCGGCGATATTGATTCCGGACAATATAATGCGGGATATATTTTCGGAGCGTGTGCCGGAGCTGCATTTTACAAACCTGAGCTTTTCAAGAACACAGGGTTTGTTTGATGAAGATTTTTTTGCTTATCTCGAAGATGTGGATTTAAGCTTTCGCTTTCAGCTTGCCGGATACAAATGCTATTACAATCCGGAAATAATCTGTTATCATAAAAGAGGCGCGACAACAAAAGAATTTTCCGGATGGGAAACATATTACACAGAGAAGAATCTTGTTTCATTGCGGCTGAAGAATTACCCGCTTTCAATTTATCTTAAGTATTCGCCTTTGTTTTTTATTTCAAGGGTAAGAAGGTTCGTAAATTTTTTTTTAAGATATCCGCCCGGCGTATTTAAGTCAGCATTCACAGGATATCTTAAAGGACTGACCGAAATACCATCAGCCCTGGGAAAAAGGAACCAAATTCAGAAGAACAAAAAGGTCAGCGCCGGATATATAGAAAGTCTTTTTACCTGATCACATTCTGTGTTAAACTAAAAATCTTTTTCATTATCAAAGCTTCGATCATAATAGTCAATTATAACGGCAGACAGTTTCTTAAGGATTGTCTTGATTCAATAATGGATCAGTCGTTCACGGATTTTGAAATTATTTTTGTTGACAATAATTCTTCTGACGGAAGCGTCGAATTTGTTGAAGGAAATTTTACTCCGGACAAAATAAAGCTTTTTAAAACCGGAAAGAATCTCGGCTTTGCCGGCGGGAATAATTTCGGGCTGAAACATTGTATTGGAGAATATATTGTCCTGCTGAATAATGATACTGTAGTTGAAAAAGACTGGCTGAAGAATCTTATTGAATGCCTTAAAACCGATGACCAGACAGGCATCGCGCAGTCGCTTGTAATCACCGAAGGGATTCCGGCAAAGTATTATGAAAAGAACGGAACGATAAATCTTCTCGGACACAACATAATGGAAGTTTTCAATATCAGCAAGCGACGGCACCGGAGAAATATTTCAGGCGAACGGGATGTTCACTCATTATCAGGAAGGATCTCATTGATGAGCTCGGCGGTTTATTTCCGGATGAGTATTTTGCATACTCGGAAGATACTTATCTTTGTTTTAAGGTAAAGTTCAGGGGACTGAAAATACTTCACACGTCGCGTTCTGTAGTTCATCACAAAGGAGGCGGAACATTCAAAAATGCGAAGCCGCCGGCATTATATTTTTATCAGGAAAGAAACCGGCTCCTGAATTTTATGATATTCTTTTCGGGAAGTTTCAGAATCAAGTATTTTCCGTATTTGGTTTATAATTTTTTTCTTAAATTAACCGCATCAGTGTTTTCAAAAAAGTATTCAGCCGGACAGCTTGTAAAAGCCTATCTATGGCTGATCTCAAACCGCGGGTGGATCAAAGAGCAGAGAAAGCAGCTTGGTGAATTAAAGCTTGTCAGCGACAACGAGGTCCTGAAATTTATCAGCGGGAAAATATTTAACGGGGAAAATCTCTTTGAGAAAATTATGAATTCGCTTTCGGTTGCTTACTGCAGGCTGACAGGTCTGAGAATTCTTGAAAATCAAAGAAAATCATTTTAATGATTTCAATTATAATTATTAATTACAGACAGAAGGATCTCACGATACAATGTGTCCGTTCGGTTTATGAGAATTTTAAATCGCATCCTTTTGAAGTCATTGTAATCAATAATTCGCCTGACGAAGATCTTTCGGAGCTGGAGCTTAAGCATAGGAACCTGAAACTGATACTAAACGAAAACAAGGGCTTCTCGCAGGCAAACAATATCGGGGCGCAGGCGGCTTCGGGTGATTACTTATTTTTTCTGAATGCAGATACGCTGATAAGATCTGATTTTTTCGGTGAGTTTGTGAAAAGCTTTTCAGAACGGAAGTTTGGCGCTGCAGGTATGAAGCTGTATAATCCCGACGAAACATTTCAGCTTTCATTCTGGAAAGAAAATACTTTTTTTAATGAGATAGAAAATAAGGATGAAGAAAAGAAATTCAAAGAAAGAAACCTGAATTACATAAAGGAAAAAGAAAAAGAATATGATGAAATAAAAGAAGTTGACTGGGTAAGCGGCGCGGCAATGATAATAAAGCCGGATGTTTTTAAAAAGGCAGGCGGATTTGATGAAAAATATTTTTTCTTTTATGAAGATGCTGACATTTGCAAAACTCTTAATGATGCCGGATACAAGAATTATTTTTTCCCTTTTTCAAACATCATTCATTTCAAAGGAGAGAATGTGAACAAGGATTTTCACAACACTTCATATTATTACTCAAAGGATTCTCAGCTGAAGTATTATGACAAGCATAATAATTTTTTTAACAACTTTATTCTAAGAGCATACTTGATTGTAAAGTTTGCTGTACTGTATGTTTTTACTTTTAATAATATAAATTTAAGAATACTGAAGCGTGTTTTGGGAGTAAAGGAAAGATGATAAACGTACTTGAGCTGATAGACGGAGGATTTCTTGGAGGCGGACAAACCCATATTCTGTCGCTTGTTAACAGTTTGGATAAAGACCGGTATAAAGCAATCATTGCAGCATCTTCCGATGGTGATTTTGGAAATGCGGTCCGGAAGAATGGTTTTGATTTCAGGTCAATCGAGCTTCCGAAATATTACAGGTCGAAACATTTGGCTGAGCTTGATAAAATTGTACGCGACAATTCAATTGATATCATTCATTCGCACGGGGGTGTAGCCGGAATGTATGCAAGGTTTTACAAAAAGAAGTTTAACACAGTTAAAGTCATTCATACAATACACGGAATTCATTATATTAACTCTTCAAATTTTATCAAAAAGTTTTTGTCGCTTTCAATTGAACAGCATCTTGTCCCCTTTACTGACAGATTTATATGTGTATCCGAAGCCGATCTTGAAACTGCAAAGAGGATAAAGATAATCGATCCGGAAAAAACTGTCGTCATAAAAAACGGGATCGACTTAAATAAATTTGCGGCGAAGAAAAAAAAACAATCCTTGCTTAAGTCTTTGAACATTCAGGAGGGTGATTTCATTTTAGGAAACATTTCAAGATTCGATTATCAGAAAAATCAGAGATACATGATATCAAACCTGGCTGAAGTATTGGCAAAATATCCGGATGTAAAAATTCTTCTGGCAGGTGACGGAAAGTATCATGAGAATTGTAAGTCACTTGCTGTAAGGACCGGGTTTGAAGAGAGAATAATTTTTACCGGAGAAGTAAGCAATCCTGAAGACTATTACCCATTGTTCGATATTTTTATTTTTCCTTCTTTGTGGGAAGGTCTTTCGATATCGCTGATCGAGGCAATGGCTTCTTCCAATTGCATCGTTGCCAGCAATATTGATGCAAATAAAGAATTAATAAAAGATGATACAAACGGTTACCTGTTTGATATTGATAACAGAAAAGAATTTCTTGAAAAAATTGGGGCACTCATTGAAAATGAAAATTTAAGACAAGAATTGTCAAGTCAGGCAAAAGAAGATTCAAAGAACTATTCAGAAACAGTGATGACAAAGAAGATCGAAGACGAATATTTCAAACTACTAAAAAATTAATTTGAAAAGATACGGAATTTTCGGAGGGACTTTTGATCCTCCTCATATTGCACATTCGATAGCGGCGGAATCTGTTAGAGAGGAGCTGACGCTGGACAAAGTTATCTTCATACCGTCGGGAAATCCGCCGCTGAAAGAATCGATCTCAGCCGAACACAGACTGGCAATGTCGAGACTTGCCTTCGCCAATGACAGGAATTTTGAGGTGAGTGATATTGAAATAAAAAATACAGGAGAAAAATCTTATACCGTTGATACTCTTAAGAAAATGAATGAGCTTTACAAAGATGATGATGTAAAATTATTTTTGATAATCGGCACCGATAAATTGATAGAGCTTCCGAAATGGAAAGATCCGGAAAGATTGTTTGAACTTTCCGAAGTCATTGTGATTAACCGTCCCGGCTATTCGGTCAAGGATTCAAAGCCGGAGTTTGCAGGAAAAGTTGTTTTCGTCAACATTCCCTTAATGGAAATATCTTCCTCTATGATCCGTGAAAACGTTGCCAACGGAGAGTCAGTAAAATATATGGTGAATTCAGAGGTTGAAGATTATATAAAAAAAAATAATTTATATAAATAGACATAACTTTTAAAAAGTATATTTCGTAATTTTGAACACACTATTTTTTCTGAACAACATAATCCCTTAAACTTAAAAAAATAATAATCATGAGTGAAGAAAATCTTACCAATCCGGAACAGAACTTAGAGCCGTCAGAACAGTATGAAGAGCTTTCGAAGTCCGATGCGATCTCCGGTGTTTTTACTGCACCCGGTGATACTTATGAGACAATTGCCAATACGCCGAAAAAGAATTACTGGCTGATCCCTATCCTGATCTGTATCGCAGTCGGATTGGTCACAACATTTTTATTCATGCGTGATGCTGAGCTTACAAGCAGTGTTATGGACAAACAGAAGAAAAAGATGATGGAAAAGTTCGAGCAGAATGTAAAAGAGGGTAAGATGACACAGGAGCAGGCTGACAATGCACTGGAGAGCATGAATCCGTCCGGCATATTTTTTAAACTTATAGGTTACGGCGGCTCGGTGCTCGGTCCTTTCATTATATTATTCATATTGAGTGTCTTGTATCTGCTCGCCTTAAAAGTCATGAAAGCCCAGGTGGAATTTACTAATATTCTTAACGTTGTCGGACTGGCAATGCTGATCGGAGCAGTAGGTAGCCTGCTTGCCATTGTTATTTCCATTTTGAAAGGGAATATGTCAACCCTGGGACTGGGTTTGCTTTTTAGTGAAGAATCCGTAGGGGAAAAGGTTCATTCGCTCTTATCGAAGCTGGATATTTTTTCTATATGGTTTTATGTAGTCGTTTCAATAGGACTTACGAAAGTTGCAAGAGTAAGCATGGCAAAATCAGCATCAATTGTTTTTGGAATATTCATAATATATGTTATAATTTCTTCTTTAGTATTTTAAAGTATTCTAAATATGGACACATCAGGTTCCGGTGAAATTGCAACTGAACAAAAAGAGAAACTTGCAAAAAAATATTCAAAGACTCATCAGATACTGTCTGTTACAGGGACAGTGATCTTCTTCGCAATTCTATTGATTCTTATTTTTACCGGACTGTCGAAAAAGATCGAAGCAGTCGCTTTCGGTTATACTTCAAATAATTATTCAGCTCTTCTTATTTTTTTATTCATTATTGGTTTCTTCGAAGGCATAATAAATTTCCCGCTTAATTTTTATTCAGGTTATATTCTCGAACACAAATATGATCTTTCCAATCAGACATTGTCAAAGTATTTCATTGAAAAGCTGAAGGGCTTTGCTTTGGGGATGGTTCTGGGAATTCCGCTGATACTCGCATTCTACTATATTCTTTCGACGTTCGGAGAATACTGGTGGCTTGTGCTCGGCGTATTCATGTTTTTCTTTTCAATAATAATAGGAAGACTTGCTCCGACTCTCATTATGCCGTTGTTTTATAAATTCAAGCCGATCGAAGATGAAAGCCTGCGGGACAAAATACTTGAGCTTTGTAAAAAGACAGGAATAAAGATTCAGGGGATATTTACTTTTGATATGAGCAAAAATACAAAGAAGGCGAATGCTGCATTTACGGGAATTGGAAAATCGAAAAGGATAATTCTCGGAGATACGTTGATAAACAGTTTTTCCGAAAACGAAATCGAAACAGTATTTGCTCATGAAGCGGGGCATTACAAAAAAAAACATATTGTTAAAATGATGATAACCTCAACCATATTAACTTTCGCGGGACTTTTCATTACTGCAAAATTATATGAAGCATCGTTAAGCTATTTCGGATTTACGGGAATATCCGAGATCTCCGCACTGCCTTTGCTCTTTCTTTATTTGAGTTTATACGGACTTATAACAACGCCGATTTCAAATATTCAATCCCGGAAATATGAATGGGAAGCTGATACATTTGCGCTTGAGACAACAAAGGAAAAGGAGTCATTTATTTCCGCAATGGAAAAGCTAGCCGATCAAAACCTGGCTGACAAATCCCCAAACAAGATAATAGAATTTCTGTTTCATTCCCATCCTTCACTTGAGAAGAGAATTCAGTTCGCAAAAGATTTTCACGTTAATTAATTTTAAAGCGTTCCTGTCTAAAACTGAACATTTAAAAATAAACCCTCAAAGACTCCGGGTCTCAAAGTTATTTATTTTATTAAATAGTTATTCTTAGTGTCTTGGTGGTAGAAATTTTCTTTTTAGAAATCTGTGGCAATCAATGTTATAATTGCTAATTGAATTTTTATTATCTATTTTCCTAAAAAACAAAAGGAGGTCTTAAATGAAAACTCTAAAAGAACTTTTAGGAGAAAGACCGTTGCATTTTGTAAGAACGGGGATGAGCATATTTGATGTAGCGAAATTCATGGGGCTGCACAATATCGGCGCGGTTCCTGTTCTGGAGCAGACTGAAAAACTAACGCTCAGAGGAATTTTTTCCGAACGGGATCTGCTGCGAAGATGCATTGCAAAGGAAGTTGATCTGCGAAGCACGCCTGTCGATGAGGTCATGACAAAGAACGTGATCGTAATAGAATCGCATGACACTCCCGAATATTGCCTGCAGATAATGAAGCAGGAAAATATTCGTCACGTTCCGATAATCGAAAACAGTAATCTTACCGGCATGATTTCAATGCGGGATCTTATGGTCTATGACCTTTCGGAAAAAGAGGAAAAGATAGAGCTGCTTAATTCATATATACAATATAACGGATAGATTGGAAGATGACAGGCAGGGAAAAGGAAGTTTTGGATAAGACAATTGAAATTCTAAAAGACAATTTTGATCCTCGCAGGATAATTTTGTTCGGGTCCAGAGCAAAGGGTAAATCAAAAATTAGCTCGGACTTCGATTTAGCCATTGATATGAAAAGACCGGATATTCGATTAAGGCGGAATGTAGAAGATGAAATTGATAATGCCATTGGTCTGTATAGTGTTGATTTGATTTATTTAAATTCAGTTGAAAAAGATTTTAAAGAACTGGTTTTGAAAACCGGAAAAGTAGTTTATGAAAGATGAATTAAATGAACTAATTGAAAATACAATCATAATTTAAAAATGAATTATAAAGATATAAAGACACTTGGTGATCTAAAAAAATCCGGATACAAAGTATTGTCCGTAAAGGAAGAGATAAGAAAAAATCTTGTAGAGAAGGTGAAGAACAAAGAGACAATTTTCGAAGGGATCATCGGATATGACAAAACAGTTATTCCTTCCATTGTAAATTCTCTTCTGGCAAAGCACGACATAATTCTTCTCGGACTCCGCGGGCAGGCAAAAACAAAGATAGCGCGGCTCATACCGTCATTGCTTGACGAATACATTCCGATAATTAAAGGATCAGAAATCAATGACAACCCGTTCATTCCGGTCTCAAAATATGCCGTTGACATGGTAAATGAAAAAGGCGATGCAGCTGAAATTGAATGGATAACCCGCGACCAGCGTTACAGCGAGAAGCTTGCTACACCTGATGTTAACATCGCAGACCTGATCGGGGATATCGATCCAATTAAAGCTGCGAATCAGAGACTGCATTATTCACATGAAGGAGCGATACATTTCGGCATTATTCCCAGAACCAACCGCGGGGTGTTTGTAATTAACGAATTACCGGACCTACAGCCGAGAATTCAGGTCGGACTCCTGAATATCATGCAGGAAAAAGATATTCAGATACGAGGTTTCAATATTAGAATTCCTCTCGATGTGATGATGGTCTTCACAGCCAATCCGGAAGATTACACAAACCGCGGAAATATCATTACTCCACTTAAGGACAGAATTGATTCACAGATAATTACACATTATCCGAAAGTGCTTGAAGAAGGAATTAAGATCACAGAAACATACTCATGGACAGAGCGCGATAAGAAAAAGAAAATTGTCATTCCGTATTATTTCAGGGAGATAATCGAGATGACGGCGATCCAGGCAAGGTTCAGTGAGTTCGTGGATCAAAAGTCAGGAGTGAGCGCGCGTCTTACAATTTCTTCAATAGAAAACCTGATCAGCAATGCAGAGCGAAGAGCCATTATCAATAAAGATGATATGATAATGCCGAGAATGTGCGATGTGCTTTCAATACTTCCGGGCATTACGGGAAAGGTCGAGCTGGTTTTTGAAGGCGAGCAGGAGGGAGCAATAAAAGTTGCAAAGGCGCTGATTTCAAAATCCGTGAGAGAAATTTACAAAAAGTATTTTCCGGATCCTCTTCTGAAGAAAAAGAAAGCAGCTCAGGAAAAGGAAATAAAAGATCCATATTCTGAAATACTCGAATGGTTTCAATACGGCGGTAAAGTAAACATAAAAGACGATATGACTTTCAAAGAATATTTCGGAGAGCTGAAAAAAGTCGACGGGCTGGAAAAGTTTGTTAAAAAATTCCCGCAGTATTACGAAAGCGAGATTGAGCTGGCTTCATTAATGGAGTTTGTTCTTGACGGCTTGCATCAGAATTCAAAAATAGCGAAGGATGAAGTTGACTCTGAAGTTATGTATAAGGATCTTGTCGGGAGCATGTTTACGCAGGGCGGCGAAAGCTACGGAGGATATGAAGATGAGTATTACAGATAGATACTGAGCTGCGTTCATGGATCAAAAATTTCCCGGTAAATTTTCCAGTCGCTGTTTTCTGCAGCTTTGTATAGTCTAAGAGTCTTCGTTCCGCTTTCATGAAATTTGTCTCCGGTGTAGCTTTCTTTGAACTCAACCCTTTTGTCAATATCAGTTGTGGAGCTGTCGTTTATCATCTTATAATCTTCATATGAAATGCTTATGTTTTTATAATTCTTAAAGCTTGCTTCGAGCCGGCTTACTCTTTCTGCATAGTCCATCTTCTTCCCGTCCTTGCCGTAATACTGGTAATCTTCAGTCATATAACTTTTCATTTTCTCGATGTCTTTATTTTCCCATGCGTCTTTCCAGTTGTAAACTGTATTCTCTATTTTATATTCATCTGATGAGAAATAAGCATTAAGTCTTGTAACCGTCGTATAAAAAAGAAATGACAATACTGAAATCAGAATGATGAAGCTTCCAATCGTGATCAGCAGTCTCTTTCTCGTTATATTGTGTTTTTCTTTGTATCTCTTTTTATATTCTTTTTCAAACTCGTCTTTCGCTTCGGATTTATTTTCCTTCAGATTGAACCCGCAGTATTTACAGTAAGTTGAACTCTCTTCTATGTCAGACTTACAATTCGGACATTTGATAAAATTCTGAATCACCGGTTGCCTCGTTGATTCAAGGATGGATTCTCTTATTGATTCTACAGTCTCATCGCCCACATCATCGGAATTAATCTCAACTTTCTCTTCAGTGTTGGGATTGTTGAAGCATCCGTAAGTTGTGCACCCGGTATTTTCCTCCCAGCATTCCTTGTGATGCGGACTTCCGCAATATGAGCAGACAATGAAATCAGCGCCTTGTTTTATTTTTGACTGGCAGTAAGGACAGGTTTTGTTTTTAATGAAGTCGGATTTATAGCCGGAGGTATTCAATCGGAATATTAATTATTTAAAAATATCAATGCTATCAAACTCAACCTGAACTTCATCTTCATCTTTCCTTAGTATTAATATGTCGTTATGCGGAATTTTCAGATCAGTCAATTTATGATTTACAAATTTCTTAGTCAGTCCTGAATTTGTATGCAGACTGTGAAATGATTTTAGTTTAAGAAGATTGTCATTATCAAGCTTAACATCTTTCACTGTCATAAGATTTACATTTGCAAAAAATTCTTTTACTTCCTTTTTACCCTCGTTTACCAGTTCATGGACAACTTCATTATTAAATTCAATCTGAAAGTCATCGTCATTAAAGATCTTTTTCCCGAATTCGATTACATCATTAAGCGTGACTTCATTAAATTTCTTTTCAATCTTTCTGATATTATCAAAAGTATAATGCGAAGGGCAGTCCTCATTTCTCTGATACTCTACAATATAAGAGTCATTATTATTTCCGTTAAAAACAAATCCCTTCCCGTTAAGGTAAATAAGGTCATCTCTTTTATGCAGATACTTTATAGCTTCCTGAACCTGAACTCCGGCTATGACAGAAGCAATAGTGGGTGTTGTGGGAATTTTCCCTTCCGTAATTTCGTCAAGACCGAGAAGCATACATGACTTTCTTTTGTTAATGAGTTTGTAATCAATCTCAGACATTGTGCATTCATAACAGGCATTATCCGGCGGTACAAACATCCGCGCTACACCGGTGAGAACTTCAATCGCGCCGTCGATCCACGGACGGTTGACTTTCCAGCAGGATTGATTTATAAAAAGACGCGCTTCACGGTTATCCAGCCCGCCGATAATAATGTCAAAGCTTTTGAAAACCCCAAGACCGAGATTAAATATATTTCCGTCAAAATATTTTATGTTAATTTCATCATTAACTTCTTTCGCACGTCTGCATAATACTTCGGCTTTTGACTTGCCTTCGTCTTCTTTCCGGAATAAAATGCTTCTTGTAAGATTGCTCTTCTCAACTTTATCCATATCAACGACGCATATATTCCCGACACCAAGCATTGCAAGATTTTTTACAATTTCATTCCCAAGCGCTCCGCAGCCCGCAACAAGTATCTTCGCGTTCTTTAAAATATTCTGATCCCACCATGTGATCAATTCAAGACGTGAGTAGCGGTCGTCGGTAATGTCTAAAGTCATTTTTAAGTATTAAGTATTGGGTATTAGGTATTAAGTATTATTTTTTTATAAAATATGACAAATATGAAAATTATAGAGACAAATTAACACAGAAAAATTGACTTATTAAAATTTTGAATGATTTATTCGGACTGGAAGAAAAGCTTATTTGAAATTTGTAATTTGTAATTTGAAATTGAACGAGCCTGCTGTTATTTCGGGATGAAGCCTGAGGACGTCGCCTTCTTTGACGCCCGCTTCGGCGAGAGTTTGGGATTCGGTTAGCTGTTTGCCTGAAGCTTTATGATGGAATTTGTATGAAAGCGGTTCGCCGTCAGGACCTGTGACAGGCATTTTCATTTTCGGAAGAAGTACTTCCATTATTCTTTTAACGGAAGCGTCGTCAGGCAGAGTCGCCTGTTGTTCTTTGTTTCCTGTTGCGTCAACGATAGTAATGTTTATTCGAGCCATAGGCTTGCAATTTAAAGATTATAGTTCATTAATTAAATGATAATATTGATTTTAAAATAAATAAAGATAACTGAGGCATGTGAGTCCGCAGTTATTCAGTGAGGGTTTGTGATGTGTACGGAAGAATGAAAGGGAAACCCGGTCGAACTGAAAGCATTCCGACTGAGAATTGTAAACTTTTATTCACATATCAAACCTTAATGTAAAATCAGATGCCGGGATGCAAGTTCCCGGCACTCTTAATAATTCCACCAAAAACAAATCAGATCATTTTACAACCTTTTGTTTTTTCACCATATCTCCAAAATTCTTTTCAAAAACAGCTGCCTTTTCCTTAAGTCCGGGATACAAGTTCTGAATTGCAACACCTTCCCTTAAATTGTTATTACTTCCGTCGTTTGTATAATATTTTACCCCGGATGTATCTGTAACTTCGTAGATAAACATCTCAATATTGGGTACTTCATAAACCGTGATATCCATAGCACCCGGATTCATATCCGCGGCTTTGCTGATTATATTTATGTCATCGGTAACATTCTTATTTCCAAGTCCGGCAACCTGCCAGCCCTTGCCGCCTTTATTGATCTCGACAATCCCGACTACGGAATTTTCCGATACAAACGGCGCGAGCGTATTCAGCTCGGACTTTGAAATTTGAGCAAGTGACGACACCGAATCTGTCTTTAGCAATTTACTGAAATCAACTTCTACATGTTTTATTAATTTTCCCGGCTGGGAATTTTCGAGTTTAGATGCATCTATGTTTAAGTTAATGTCTTTGTTTGTTTTCAAAACCGAGAGCAGGTCGCTCTTTCCCTTTTTCGCTGCTTCATCCGGAGTCGAAAATACCTGGGGCTGTTTGTCTTTATCCATATCGGTAGTTGATTTTTTATCTCCGCAGGAAGATACTAATATTATTAAAAATAATACTGCAGATAAATTTATTATATTTTTCATATTCAAATTTTTTATAAGTTAATTATTTTTTTTCAATATTGTACCACGTGTCCCAGTGCGTGGATGTGCCTGCAGGGTCAACGTATTCAGCGTATGTGATCAGTCTTTCCGCGCCGCTGCACGGACTCCACGGGTCATTCAAAACAACGTAGTCTGTTCCGGCGACTGTAACGTATCCTTTTATCAGGACAACGTGACCTACAACTCCGCTTGTGCCGTATGCATATCCCATCGGTTTCTTACTGCAAAAAATTTGTTTCTGCACGTCATCCCATGACAGTGCTGTTGCAGATTCGCTGAATTTCACTCCTGCAAAGTCGAGCTCCGGCCAGCCGGGAGTATTGCAATCATCAGTTTTGGGGCAGCTTGAACCCGAAACTTCATTATTACAGCAATTCGTTTTTCCGAACCTGTGATTTGCAAGGTCACACTGATTTACGGATATGCCGACATGCTGTGCAAGCATTTGAGTAACGGCTGCCCAGCACCAGTTGTTGGTTTCCTGCGGACGCAGGGTGTTAGGAACATTCCCTATTATCTCGGGGTTGCAGCACCCGTTCAGATATATGACGGCTGCAGCAAGAAACAACAATTGCATTAACACTATTTTTCTTTTCATTGTATAATTATTTGAAATTTAATTAAAAGTTTAATAATAAAATTATCAGAGAATAGAAAAGAATGGTTTAGAAATATGGCGGGTTCATAATTCCTCCTGATTTTTAATTTTAAAAAGAAACTTGCAGTCTGATCTTATTAAATAAAATTCATTATGGATTCTTACTAAATGAACTATATAAAAAAGATTTTTAAAGTCTGAAAAAATTACCTTCCTTTTACAAACGGGTTTTCCGAAAAACATTTGAGCTTTTGTATTTTGCAATTATTGTCTGTTAATTTGTATAAATTTTCTGATTCATAAAAGATAGGTTAGCTCCGGCTTTGAATCCGGAGCTAAGCTGAAGAGTAATCTTTGAAGTAAGCTCGAATGAAAAAGGTGAAAGGTGATTCGATTTGTCATTAGAATGTTTTTGTTTTCTATTACAAAAATAAGCAGACCGGCAGAAAACAATAATAGAGGAGCACACACTTTATATATGAGTATGTATACTTAAAATCATTATGAGTGTATACTTAGTTCAATTACTGAAAACGAATTTATTTCGACAGCAATGATCTATGACAATTTCTTAGAGGCAAATTTAAGTTGATTAGTTTTTTCTCTTTACTTACTTTAAAGAAAAAAATACCGCTATGTTTAAGAAATTTCTTAACTTAAACAAACTCTCTACTCTTCTTCTATTAAACCTGCTTCATCACATCCGATACGCAATCTATCGAGAATATCGGGAATGAACTAACAATAGAAAAGAAATTGACTTAACAAAAAATATAAACTAAGTTTCCGTAAGTCTTAATAAATTTTATGTAAGAATGGAAAACAAATTCTACCGCATATTATTTTTCACTTCTGTAATTCTAATTATATTATCTTTTAATCTTCAGCATAATCCTCCGTCGGGCTGGCAGAAGCAACTGCTGCCGGATAGTTTATCATCATTACAAATAGAAGGAGTTGAATTCGTTGATAGCCTTACTGGTTTTATGAAATATATCAGAACTTACCCGGATACATTCTAAAAACAACAAATGCAGGATTCAACTGGGAAATCAACTACAGCTATTTCAGCCGTTTTATAAATTAACTTTTTTAAATAAAGATACAGGATATGTTTTGAGCTTTAACAAAATACTTAATACTTTTAATGCCGGAAATAGTTGGTCAGTTATAGATTTACCTCAATCTTTAGATCCCGAAGATATATATGTATATAATGTTGATACGATTTGGGCAGCAAGCAGCGAGGCATCTGAAGGCGGGATTTTCCTTACGACCAACGGGGGGGCAAGCTGGACGCGAAAATATTTTCAGGGCGTACTGGCAAATCCGGATAAGATTTATTTTGCAAATAATATGCTTGGGTTTGCACAAAGAGGTATTAATAATTATCTTAGGACAACTAATTTTGGAGATACATGGACTGTCATCAGCCAACCGTTTATTTGGTTTAACGATATGGAATTTATTGATTCGCTTACCGGATATAAAGCAAATGGATATGTAATGAAAACAACAAATGGCGGGTTAAATTGGATTCAGCAGATACTTCCTCCGCAGAGTGACACTATTTCTTCAAATTCAGTCGAAAGGATTACAGGATTAGTAAATAACAATACAATCTACGGAGTTGGTCCGTCTGCTTTTTACTTTACTATAAATAAAAGAGGATTAATTTTCAAAACCACTGACGGAGGTAATAACTGGGGTTATCAATTGCCGGATACAAATGACATAAGATTTTATAAATACTCGTTTATAAGTTTTGTTGATACCAATATTGGATGGGCTTATCAGCAATTCAACGGCGGGATATATACGAATACAGGTGGAGATACAACTATCTATACCGGTGTCAAAAATATATCAACCGAAGCCCCAAAGAGTTTCAGACTTCATCAAAACTATCCCAATCCGTTTAATCCGAATACAACGATCCGCTATGATATATTAATGAGAACTAAAGTCCGATTGAGAATATTTGATGTAAACGGTAAAGAAGTGATGGGACTTGTTAATCAGGAACAATTACCAGGAACTTATGAAGTTGAATTCAATGGCGCCGGATTTAGTTCCGGAATTTATTTTTGTGTTTTGAATACAGATAACTTTAAAGATGTAATAAGAATGATTTTTATTAAGTAAAATATAATAAAAATATTTTCTAAAATTAATTGTATCTAATTATGAAAACGAAGATAACAATAATTTTTGTAATAAGCATTACCATATTTGCATTCAGAATAATCAACAAGTCTGAAATAACTGAAATTAGTTCTCAACTTCCTGATCCCGACAGTACTTTCATAATAGGTGTCCTTGAAAGCGGAGCCGAAGGGAGATACGACCGGCAGGTTGATTCACTTGGAATAAATCTATGGCACAGGTATCCGAGCGGCACTAATAACGGATGGATAACTTCTCACAACGGCTGGATTCCATTTGATTTTACCGATGCAGAATATGAAGATTATCACGAAGGAGTTGAAGACATAATCGGGACGAACCGTGATTCGGGGATGTATACATTAATGAACAGAGGAAAAATTCTGCGGCTGTGTTTCGGGCAAAGAAGTGATTACCAGTGTGAAGAAGTAAGTATGGTCAATCCCGATTACTGGTTTTACACTTATAAAAACAGGGACAACCCGTCATCAGATTCAAATAAGACAGGCAGAGATACCGTTGACAATTCAATATTCGGAAACGGAGTGAAAGTTGTCCGATGCAGTACTTCAGTTGATCAGCCCGGCTATGTAGTAAAGGGTTTAAAGGCAAACAGAGAACAGATAAACTGTATATCTTCATGGGGCAGCAAAGCTGTTGATAACAGTTATATATGGTATGTAAAACCAAGAATAAGATTAGACTCAATTCAAGTATCTAATCTAAATGAAGAATTACCTGTATGTAAAGTTATAATAACAAATTTTCAAGGGGATACAATAAAAGCACCGGTTTTACGAATAAGGCATTTCAAATTTCAGAATAGCTATAATGGAAAATATGTTGAAGAATATAATTATGGAATAAATGATACACAGTTGGTATTAAATCCCTTAAACGATGAGCTATTCAATCCGAATTGTGAGAATCTTTGGAATGAGGACTGCAAGGTTGACTTCAGAGTTTATTGGTATGGATTATGCGATATGTGGATTGATTATGTAAGGGTGGATAATGAAATCGCTCATGACTTATTTAATAAAGATACCTCAAACACAAATTATAAGAGATATCAAAATTGGCTCAAATGGGAAGCGCATGACATCGCCACGCTGTTTCCAAATGCAGCCTATAGATTTTATATAGAGGAGTTTGAATTCAATCAGATTCCATGCATGGAATATGTAAGCAGAAAAATAGATTCACTCGATGGAGTAAATGATTTCGGATTAATGTGTGATTTGAATTATTCGACTTTCAAAATACAGACACCGGGATTCGATACAGTCAGACCCTCAGCAGAATATATTAAAAGAACACTGGTCGACAGATTAGATTCAAAAGAGATTTTCATGGGTGAGTCTTCGTTACTTTCGGAAGCCTTGAAAAGAAATTGACTTAACAAAAAATATAAACTAAGTCTTATTTATCAAACAGCGCAAATGGAAAACAAATTGTACCGCATATTATTTTTCACTTCTGTAATTCTAATTATATTATCTTTTAATCTTCAGCATAATCCTCCGTCGGGCTGGCAGAAGCAGATGCTGCCAGATAGTTTACCAAATTTTCAGGTATCCGACATGTTTTTTCTTGACAGCTTAACCGGATGGATCGTCACGGGAAACGATATGCCAAATGATTTATCAGGATACATAATAAAGACAACTAATGGCGGAAACAACTGGGAATTAAAATATTCTGATTTCAGAGATTACAGCAGAGTGATTTTTTTAAATAATAATACAGGATATGTGTGCGGAGGATACAACACAGGAGCGAGATTGTTAAAATCTACAAACGGTGGAGACAATTGGTTTTCTATAAACGGACCTGCAGGTCAAATATTTTATGATGATATGAATGTACTAAGTGAAGATACGATTTGGATAGCAATCCATGAGGCTTCCACAGGTGGCATTTATCTTACGACCAACGGCGGGCAAAACTGGACGAGGAAATATTATGCAGGAGGTTTTGCAAATCCTGATAAGATCTATTTTGTAAATAATCAACTTGGCTTTGCCTCCAAAGGCATTTTATTAAGAACCAGCGATGGTGGAAATACATGGAATAATATGCAGCCTGAATTGAGATTTAATGATATTTTTTTCTCGGATAGTTTAATCGGTTATATGGCAAGCATGGGAGAAATACGAAAAACTGTAAATGCGGGATTAAATTGGATATCATTAAATCTGCCTTTAAAAAATGACACAATTTCATCTAATGATGTCGAAAAAATTTCTAAAATGTTTGACGGTTCAATGTACGCAGTAGGTCCTGAAGCATTTATAGGTTCTTTAAGGAGAAAGGGTTTAGTTTTCAAGACAAAAGACGAAGGAACAACTTGGGGTTATCAACTCCCTGACACAAATATTTTTAAATTTCAGCATTATTCATTTGTTGATTTTATTGATAAGAATACAGGATGGGTTTATCAGGGTGTAACAGGAGGTATTTTCACAAATGTTGGTGGTGATTCAACTATTTATGTAAACATAAAAAATATTTCTACCGAAATGGCATTAAATTTCAAGCTTTATCAGAACTATCCCAATCCGTTTAATCCAACGACAAAGATTCGTTATGATCTCTTGAGAAGAACCACAGTTAATCTAAAGATATTCGATATAAATGGAAAAGAAGTAATGGAGCTTGTCAATAAGGAGCATTTACCGGGGACATATGAAGTAGAATTTGATGGCAGCAGTCTTAGTTCCGGAATTTATTTTGGTGTTTTGGCTACAGATAACTTTAAAGATGTAATAAGAATGATTTTGATTAAGTAAAATATAATAAAAATATTTTCTAAAATTAATTGTATCTGATGATGAAAACGAAGATTACAATAATTTTTGTAATAAGCATTACCATATTTGCATTCAGAATAATCAACAAGTCTGAAATAACTGAAATTAGTTCTCAACTTCCTGATCCCGACAGTACTTTCATAATAGGTGTCCTTGAAAGCGGAGCTGAAGGGAGATATGACCGGCAGGTTGATTCACTTGGAATAAATCTATGGCACAGGTATCCGAGCGGCACTAATAACGGATGGATAACTTCTCACAACGGATGGATTCCATTTGATTTTACAGATGCAGAATATGAAGATTATCACGAAGGAGTTGAAGACATAATCGGGACGAACCGTGATTCGGGGATGTATACATTAATGAACAGAGGAAAAATTCTGCGGCTGTGTTTCGGGCAAAGAAGTGATTACCAGTGTGAAGAAGTAAGCATGGTCAATCCCGATTACTGGTTTTATACTTATAAAAACAGGGATAACCCGTCATCAGATTCAAATAAGACAGGCAGAGATACCGTTGACAATTCAATATTCGGAAACGGAGTAAAAGTTGTGAAATGCAGTACATCAGTTCATCAGCCCGGCTATATTGTAAAGGGCTTGAAGGCCAACCGCGAACAGATAAACTGTATATCTTCATGGGGAGGCAAAGCAGTTGATGAAAATTATATATGGTATGTTAAGCCCAGAATAAGGATAGATACAAGTGTAGTTCAACAGTTTGATACTACAAAGGTTTGTAAAGTTGATATTTTGAATTTTGACGGTAACCTTGTAAAATCTATAATTTTAAAAGCTAGAAATTTTCAAAACTTTAATAATCCTTATCATGGTAACTATTTAGAAGAGTTTTTTTATCAACAAGGAGATAATGAATTAACAATTAATCCGGAATTAAATGAACGATTCAATCCGAATTGTGAGAATCTTTGGAATGAGGACTGCGGGGTTGACTTCAGAGTTTATTGGTATGGGTTATGCGATATGTGGATTGATTATGTAAGGGTGGATAATGAAATTGCGCATGATTTATTCAAAGGGGCTTTCGATAGCACCTGGCTCAAATGGGAAGCACATGACATCGCCACGCTGTTCCCAAATGCTGCGTACAGATTTTACATAGAAGAGTTTGAGTTCAATCAAATTCCGAGCATGGAATATGTAAGCAGAAAAATAGATTCACTCGATGGTGTAAATGATTTCGGATTGATGTGTGACTTAAATTATTCGACTTTCAAGATTCAGACACCGGGATTCGATACAGTCAGACCCTCAGCAGAATATATTAAAAGAACACTTATCGACAGATTAGATTCAAAAGAGATTTTCATGGGTGCTTATGGTATTCTCAGTGACGGGGAAAACGAACTTAATAATTATGTACCCAATACATTACCTATATACAATTTTGATCCTCCTGACAGAACCGGGGAACCGGCAAGCGTAACACAGTATGAAGACTGGCTGCAAACTCACTTGGATGCAGACAGGAATGAATGGTATGATATTACTTCATACTATAAATTAGCCAGGAAAATTTCCAGTCTCGCGGATATACCTTACATCAACCTTATTCAAGCTCATAGCTGGTATTCACCCGGTCATAAATTAAGAGAACCGCTTAACAATGAAATTTCATTACTAAGCTATCTGGGAATTTCATACGGTGCAAAAGGGATGATTTATTATGTAATGACAAGCACTGACAGCGGACAATATTTTGATAACTTTTCCCGTGGTCTTGGAGAAGCTCACCCCACTTTAGGAACATATGCAGGTCCACGATACATCAACGCTTATGGTCAGGAAAAATGGAAATCGGTTTGCGAATTAAATAAAAAAATTAAACACATTTCTCCTTACTTAATTTCATTTAATGATGATTCAACAAAGAGCTACATTTATCGCTTGGCTAACGAAAGAAATGAAATGAACTCCAACACATTTATAAAAGAACTACAGACGTTTCCTGCATTTGAATTTGCTCCTGACCCTGATCCGGATTTTGACAATCTGACTGCCGAAACAAACACCGGCGCTTATCTTCAGACAGCATTTTTTCAAAAAGAAAATGAGACTGAGCAATCGAAATATTTTATGATTGTTAATAGAAGGTGTTCCCCGTTTCTTGGTTATGGTTCAGCTGACAGCATCGGAGGAAGAAGATTTGTAAGATTTAAAATAAATTCTTCCAAACTTCCTAATTTCAACAACTGGAAAATCTTCGACCTTGAGACAGGATATTCAGTCCGAACGATTAGTAAGAATGATACTAATTATTTGTTTCTGGGAGATTTTATGCCCGGAGAAGGAAAACTCTACAGGATCGCTCCCGTGATGCAGGAAGGCGGGACATTGGTGGCTGATGAAGAATGCTCGGGAGAGATTTGATTGTAAAGGTGAAGTCAATAATAACGGAAAGAATATTAAAATCAACCGGGGCAACTACAATTAATTTTGCAGATTCCAATGCAAGAATAACAATAACAGGTGGAATTTCAAAAGCGGATTAACAGAAGGTGATAATTCAGCGCCAGTTTATTTAAAAGGAAAGGACAATAATAAATGGAAAGGAATTTCTCTCAGCGGATGCGATACTGTAAATTTATTGAGAACGTATTTCAGAAAGGTCTCTCCTTATCCTACTGACAGCACTTACGCTGTCGACTTAATAGATTGTAAATTTATTAAAATCGAATCCGGGGAATTTATCTATCCAGCTTGATATAAAATCGGGCTGTATCAGGTCAAGCGATGTTACAAATGAGGATATAGAATTTTCAGCATATCTGAAGGATAACAATTTGAAATAGATGACGGGTGCATTCCGGCTGTAAGTTTTATTTCAACTGCAGGACGAACTTTTCCAATGATTAATGACGGTAATATTTTCACTGTTTATACTTCAAACAACTCATCGAATGCTATTCTTATAAGCAACATCAAGGCGGAATTATAAAAAATAATGATTTATCTAACTACAGAAATGGCATTGTCATATTATCATCTTCTATAGACCTTTACGCCGGATATAATTGCTTTAAACTGAACAGCTCAATTTCCGACCCGCAGTTTAATGTCGGATGCAGTTCAGGATTTAACTGTTCTGTATTATTTGAATTCGACCCAATTTGCAGCATTATGGAAACTGAAGATTATCTTGTATTCAATATCGGAGAAGGAATTTATGATACTGTGATATATCACTGGCTAGATTACGGAGGAGGAATGTCAAATGAGAAAAGTTAAAATTAGAAAATGCAAGATTAGAGAAATTAGAAACAACATCATTGAAGGAGCTTTATAGTTCGATAAGTATTGAGACGAGAAAAAGGAATTATGCTTTAGTTTATGATTTATGTGAAGAGTTATTGGATATTTATGCTGACAGTGTGCAGAGCATAGATGCGTCTTTTAAACTATACCTGGCTGCATTAAGTACTTGACAGCAACCGACACAAGATGTCCGGACTGAAAACATTTTATGAAACATTGATATTAGAAAACGGAGAAAATGAATCTTTAGTAAAGAAATTATTTTATCTAATACAAAAAAGTAAAGTTACATTGCGACAATATCAATCTGCATTGAAGGGCTTTCAGCAAATATCATTAATGAGAATCCATATAACTATGAAGGATTCATTGCAAGCTGGGATTATGCTGCTACAAGTCTTATATTCAGGTGAAGTCAGAGGGGTTCGAAGAAGAAATTATCAAATAGGATTTTAAATAATGAAGATCACGAGAAGACAAACAAAATCCCAAATTCCAAATTCTCAACGATGATCCTAATGATAAATATGATAAAAAAGTATTCACTAAAGAAGACAGAAAAACAATAAAACAAATGTTTTTCAATGTGAACATTCGACAAATTCAAAAAGATAAGACGAAATTAAAATAGTGTAACTAGAATTAGAAAAGAAATATTGGAGACGGGAAAGCTGATGAAAATGAAAAATCTGAACTGCAAATGAAATATGTATTAAGTGAGATGGTTAAAGCAAACAAACGGCAAATGATATTAACGAGCATATTACAAATAGTGAATAATAATATTCAAAATAGTATTCGGTGTTGCATCTGAATATTGGATTTGATAAAAATGAAAAGTATAATTCCAACAGAATTTTATCTTTCACAGAATTATCCAAACCCATTTAATCCTGTGACAAAAATAAAATTCGATTTACCGAATGACAGTAAAGTAAAACTTATAGTATATGATTTGCTTGGAAAGGAAATCAAGACGATCGTTAACAGTCAATTGCCGCAAGGAAGATATGAATATGATTTTGTCGGAAGTAATTTTGCAAGCGGAGTTTACTTTTACAGACTTGAAGCGGTGCAGAATTCCGGAGAGAAGTTTATTGAGACGAAGAGAATGGTGTTATTAAAATAACTTTGACATTCGTTTTAAAATAGTTTAGCCGGCTGTTTAAGTAATTAACTGTCGGTTTTTCTTGTCTTACAAATGAAATTGTTTTTATAAACTATTAAAATTATTTTAATCCAATTTGAAAAACTTCCGTTAACTTAATACAATTTTATGAAAAACTTTTATAGACTATTTTATAGAGTCTTTGCAGTCCTTTGTTTTATTGTTTCCATTGGAATAATAATCACATCATGTAATAAATCCGATTCTAATGAAATAAATATCGGAGAATATGAATCCCTTACAGGGAGCGAGGCGACATTCGGGCAATCCTCCCACAACGGGCTTGTTATCGCAGTCGAAGAAACGAATAACTCCGGCGGTGTGCTCGGTAAAAAAATTAATCTGATAACAGAAGATAATCAGGGGAAGCCGTCCGAGACACAAACAGTAGTTCAAAAACTTATCAACAGAGATAAAGTTGTGGCAATAATAGGCGAAGTTGCATCGTCAAGAAGTAAAGCCGGCGCTCCGATCTGCCAGGCAGCAAAGATTCCGATGATAACTCCGGCTTCAACCAATCCGGAAGTTACGACAATCGGTGACTATATATTCAGAGTTTGTTTTATTGATCCTTTTCAGGCGACAGTGATGAGCAAATTTGCGATCAATTCAATGAAAGTAAAAAAAGTAGCATTGCTCGTTGACCAGAAGAATGCATACTCCACTGGCCTTGCGGATAATTTCAAACAGGTATTTACAGGCATGGGCGGAGAGATAGTGGAAGAGCAAAAATATTCTGCAGGTGATAAGGATTTTAAAGCTCAGTTAACGGCGATAAAAGCAAAGAATCCGGAAGCTGTTTTCATTCCGGGATATTATACGGATGTTAATTTGATTTCAATACAGGCAAGAGAGATCGGGTTAAACTGCCCGTTGTTCGGAAGCGACGGCTGGGAATCGGAAAAGCTCACGGAAGGAAAAGCTAAAGACGCACTTGAAGGAAGCTTCTTTTCCACACACGTTTCAGCGGACGACCCTTCACCGCAAATTCAGGATTTCATAAAAAAATATAAAGCTAAATACAATAAAGAACCCGATGCAATGAGCTTTCTTGCTTACGATGCGGGGATGATTTTATTTAATGCAATAAAGAAAGCGAATTCCACCGAAGGTGATAAGATAAGAGACGCGCTGGCACAGACAAAAGATTATCCGGGAGTAACGGGAATAATTACGATCAACGAACAGAGAAATGCAGTGAAGCCGGCTGTAGTGCTTGAGATCAAAGACGGCAAGTTTGTTTATAAAGAAACGATTGCTCCTTAATCAGTTACGAGTTACGAGTTACGAGTTACGAGTTTTACAAGTAATTTGAAACTCGTAACTTGAAATTCTAACTCGTAGCTCGTAACTCGCAACTAAAATAAAGATTTGTCTGAATTTATACAACAGTTAATCAACGGTTTATCACTCGGCAGTATTTACGCATTGATAGCGCTTGGCTATACGATGGTTTACGGAATACTGAAGTTCATCAACTTTGCTCACGGGGAAGTTTTTATGCTCGGAGCATTCTGCGGATTTTATCTTGCAAAAGCATTCGGTGTTGACAGTCCTAACATTCCGATGGCGCTGGTGATATTGCTTCTGACAATGGTAGCGACTGCAATAATCGGTGTCACAATAGAAAAGCTTGCATACAAACCTTTAAGAAATTCTTCAAAGCTGACTGTATTAATTACTGCGATCGGCGTTTCATTATTTCTGCAATACACAGGGCAGCTTGTTTTCGGCGCTGACCCGAAATCATTTCCGACTATTATAGAAAATGTCAGCTTCAATATTTTCGGTGCAACAATCGGATCAAATCAGATCGTTGTTTTAGTTTCTACTTTGATCCTGATGTTTGCGTTGAGAATAATCGTCATGAATACAAAAATGGGAACTGCGATCAGAGCTGTTTCAAATAATCTGATGGCTGCCTCACTGATGGGAATAAACATTAACAATGTGATCTCATTTACATTCGTGATCGGGTCGTCGCTTGCCGGTGCGGCGGGAATACTTTACAGCATCAATTATCCGAGCATAGATCCGCTGATGGGATTGCTGCCGGGCTTAAAGGCATTCATTGCAGCAGTTCTCGGGGGGATAGGGAATTTCCCCGGCGCTGCCGTCGGGGGTGTCATAATCGGACTGGTTGAAACATTTACAGTCGGATATCTTTCACCGACTTACAGAGATGCGATCGCATTTGCGATCCTGATAATTATTTTGCTTGGTAAAACCAACCGGACTATTCGGAAAGAGAGATATAGAGAAAGTTTAGTTTAACCTTAAATTATTTTTTTGAAAGAGGACGTTTTATTAACGTCCTTTTTTGTTTTAGATAATTTATTTAATATTGATCAAGTAAATGGAAATTTTATCATGACAAAATTAGAAATAATAAAAGAAAAATTAGAGAAGATTTCACCAAAGGATTTAGATATGGTAGATTACTATATTGATAATTTAATTCCTTCAAAAAAATCTACCCGAAAAAGAAAATTTAGATTTGATTGGAAAGGAGCTTTAAAAGATGAAAAAATAAGTTCTGTTGAACTTCAGCATAAGATTTTGGAGGAATGGAGTAATTTAGATTAGTGCATTTGCTTGATACTAATATATTTCTTGAGGTATTGCTAGAACAGGATAGAGCGAACGAAGTTGAACAATTAATGAATCAGATAAGTGAAGAAATAATTCATATTACAGAATTGTCTTTTTATTCAATTGGTATTCATTTGAATAAAAAAAAGAAAAATGACTTATTCTTAAAGTTCGTAAAGGATCTGTTTATCGATGGGAAAGTAAAAATTATTTCTTTAAATCCGACTGAAATGTTAAAAGTTATAACCAATATAAAATCCTACAATCTCGACTTTGACGATGCATACCAACTTACCTGCGCAAATAAATATAATCTAAAACTAGTAAGCTTCGATACAGACTTTGACCGGACTCCGGCTAAGCGTTTTGAACCGAAAGACCTTCTGAAATAACATTCAATTACTTCTCATTGCTTTTTTCTCTCTCCTGCTTTCTTCTCGCAAAATCCATTACATACATTATCAATGCAAGCAAAGTAAATACTGCCATTACCAATACAATCATGTTGTTTCTCATAAACCCGGTGATGAAAAACATAATCGTGGAAATTAATGTAAGACCGACGGCAATATGCGCGGCAGTCTTATTTTCCTTTTTCGTCGGGAAAGCAAGGGCTATCAATATTATTCCGATTGCCGGTGCTATGAGCGCTGTTGGACTTCCCGAAGAAATAAATCCGTATACTCCGAGTATTATAAGCACCAATGCATTTGCGATCATTATTCTGTAGATATTCATTTGGTTGATTGGTTAATTAGTTAAATTGGTTTATTAGTTGATTAATTTGTTGATCTGTTAAAATGATTTTCATAAAATTAGACGGGGTATGAAAATATATCAATTCATTTTTTTAAAAATTGAGAATTACCTAAAATAAACTTGACATAAAACATTAATTGCCTTATTTTGTCAGGTAAAATTACCTACTAACCTAATATATTAAGGCATTACTATTCAAACCAAATATCCTGACGAGCTCAAATTAGATCATATTGATTTGAGGATTCTAAGTGAGCTTCAGAAAAATTCACAGATAAAGAAGAACGAGCTGTCGGAAATTGTCGGACTTTCATTGCCTTCCACCATTGACAGAATATCAAAGCTTGAATCTCACAGCTACATAATAGCTTACAATGCAATACTGAATCACAAAAAGCTCAGACACGATATTACCTGTTTCATTTTTGTGATCAGCGAATCATCGAAAAACTACAAACAGTTTATCGAGCATTGTCAGACTTCAAAGGAAATTCTGGAGTGTCATTCGATAACGGGAGACGGATCACACATTTTAAAGATAAGAACTGAAAACACAACAACTCTTGAAAAGCTGCTTTCAAAAATTCAGACATGGCCCGGTGTGAAATCAACAAAGACAAACATAGTCTTATCAACACATAAGGAATCACTGGAAATTGAACTCAAAAATTAACTAACTTTTAAAAAAATAAAAAATAAATCATGACAGAAAGAACTTCAATTGAAGAACAAAAAGAAAAGCTTAAAAAGATCAATGATGTATTTAAGCTAATAAAAGAAAAAGAGATCAGAATGATTGACATGAGATTTACGGATCTCCCGGGTCAGTGGCAGCATTTTACTATTCCGGTTTCAAAATTAAGCGAGTCGACGTTTTATGAAGGCATCGGATTCGACGGTTCGTCAATACGCGGATGGAAGTCGATCAACGACTCGGATATGCTTGCGATTCCTGATCCGTCAACTGCCAATGTTGACCCTTTCATGACGACCAAGACAATGAGTATGATCTGCAATGTTTATGAGCCTGAGTCTAAAAAGATATATGGCTTGGACCCAAGGAACATTGCGAAGAAAGCAGTCGAATATCTTAAGTCAACGGGAATAGCGGATACGGCTTTTTTCGGACCCGAGGCGGAATTTTTTATTTTAGATCATGTCGCATATAATATTAACGAATATTCGAGTTGGTATAAAATTGATTCAATCGAAGGATTCTGGAATACGGGAAGTGAAAGGGAAATGAATCTCGGTCATAAGATAAGAATGAAAGAGGGCTACTTTCCTGTTCCGCCGTCTGATGCTACAAATGATATAAGAAGCCTTATGGTGGAAAATTTAATTAATGTCGGAATAGATGTTGAGATGCATCATCATGAAGTTGCTACCGGCGGCCAGGCGGAAATTGATTTTAAGTATTGCCCGATGCTTGATTGCGCGGACAGTCTTCAAATGTTCAAATACATTGTAAAGAATACCGCGAAGTCAGTTGGTAAGACCGCTACCTTTATGCCAAAGCCTTTATTCGGAGACAACGGCTGCGGAATGCATACACACGTCAGCTTATGGAAAGACGGTCAGACACTTTTTGCAGGAGATAAGTATGCAGGTCTGAGCGATCTTGCTCTGAACTTTATAGGAGGACTGCTTAAACATGCTCCTTCAATACTTGCTTTTACAAATCCTACAACTAATTCATATAAACGTCTAGTCCCGGGTTATGAGGCGCCCGTTAATCTTGCCTATTCAAAAAGCAACCGGAGCGCTGCAATCAGGATCCCGATGTATTCTGATAATCCCAAAGCAAAAAGACTGGAATTCAGATGTCCCGACGGTACTGCAAATCCTTATCTTGCTTTTTCAGCAATACTTCTTGCGGGCATAGACGGAGTCATAAATAAGATCAATCCCGGTGAACCTCTTGACAAGGATATTTTCCATCTGGATGAGAAGGAGCTTAAAAAGATACCGCATGCACCGGAAGATCTGACGGTTGCATTGCATAAGCTCGAAGAAGATAACGAATATCTGAAGCAGGGAGATGTGTTTAATGATAATTTAATTGAAACGTGGATTGACTATAAAATGAAAAAGGAAGTAAAGGAAGTTCAGCTCAGACCTCATCCGTATGAGTTTCATTTATATTACGAGGTATAGTTTTCAGCGCAAGAGAAAAATTTTAACCTTAATAATTTAAGGCAGAGATTTTAGATTGAACCGTGGAAAATCAAAAAGTAAAAGGCAGAGGTTCACAGTTCAATCTTCCTAACAGGTTCGAAAAAATTTATATTGATCCTGATTCTAATGAGACAGATGAATATTCAGATACCGGAGGTGTGTTTGAAAAGAAAGTCCCGACAGTATTTTTTAATGACGATTCACAAGACAATACTTGCGAAGAACAACAGTCCGGATCTGGGACTTGGCTACAGCATAAATCCATACCGCGGCTGCGAGCACGGCTGTATTTATTGTTATGCAAGACCTACTCATGAGTTTCTGGGATTCTCGGCAGGTTTGGATTTTGAAACCAAGATAATGGTAAAGCGGGGAGCCCCAAAATTACTTGAAGAAGCATTTATGAAAAAGAGCTGGGAGCCGCAATCAATATTTTTTTCCGGTAATACAGACTGCTATCAGCCGGTTGAAAGAAAATTGGAAATCACAAGAAAATGTCTTGAAGTTTTTTTGAAATTCCGGAATCCGGTTTCCATAATTACTAAGAACGCATTAATCCAGAGAGACATAGATATACTGAGAAAGCTGGCTGAATTGAATCTTGGTCAGGGTTGTGATTTCCATTACAACATTAAAGAAAGAATTACAAAGAAAAATGGAACCGAGAACTTCAACACCTTCCATAAGATTACAGACAATAGAATTTCTTGCTTCGAACGGAATATCAACTGCTGTTAATGTTGCGCCGATAATACCCGGTCTGACTGATGAAGAAATTCCGGCAATATTGAAAGCAGCATCAGAAAGAGGAGCTAAGTTGGCCGGCAGAGTGATGCTTCGTTTGCCTTTCTCGGTAAAGGATTTGTTTACTGACTGGGTGAAACGAGAATTTCCCGACCGTGCAGGCAAGATTCTTAACAGGATAAAGGATCTGCATGGAGGAAAGCTTTATGACAGTACATACGGTAAGCGAATGACGGGCGAGGGAAAATGGGCCGAGACTGTTAAAAGAATTTTTGAAGCAAACTGCAACAGATATAATTTGAATAAGGAAAAAATTCCTCTTTCTACAAATCTATTCCGCAGAGTGAACGCAGGACAAAGCACATTGTTCGACTGAGCAAATCTCGACATAACATTTATTTCATGTAATACACACCATTACCTTCAAAATTTTTACACAAAAAAAAATTATTAGTAAATGGAATTTTTCAAATAAAAATGCTAATGTTGAAAAAAGACATTTTATGGAAATTACGAAAAAAAATTTCTGCTACAGGTTAAAATTATTTCCTCAGTATTTTAAATCTGGCAACTGGACTGATGAGGCCAACCGGATCGTTTCTACTCACTTTCAATATTTAAAGGACCTGACCGAAAAGGGGATTGTCTTTCTGGCCGGGCGTACAGTGAATGAACCCATGAGTGATGATGATTTTGGAATTGTAATTCTTGAGACAGATACATTTGAAGAAGCAAAGAACATAATGGAGAATGACCCGTCGGTAAAGGGTAAAGTCATGCACGCAAAGCTTTATGATTTTTCACTGGCATTATTAAGGGATTAATTTATGAGCCTTGAAAAATATAAATCCAAAAGAAATTTTGAAAAGACAGCCGAGCCGTCCGGTAAGAAAATTACCGCTTCGAAAAAGTTAAGATTCGTAGTGCAGGAGCATAAAGCCACACAGCTGCATTATGATTTCCGGCTGGAGCTTGACGGAGTGCTTAAAAGTTGGGCTGTGCCGAAAGGACCTTCGATGAATCCGAAAGTTAAGCGTCTTGCTATGATGGTTGAAGATCATCCGATAGATTATATGAAGTTCGAGGGAGTGATTCCAAAAGGAAACTACGGAGCAGGCGAGGTAATTGTCTGGGATTTAGGTACTTATAATTATCCCGAAATAAAAAATCAAAAAGAAAATATAAAACTTCTGAATGAAGGATTGAAGAAAGGCGATCTGAAATTTTTTTTAAACGGTGAAAAACTCAAAGGAAGTTTTGTTCTTGTAAAAATGAAAGGATATCAAAAAAATTCATGGCTGCTTATAAAACATAAAGATGAGTATGCAACGACCAAAGACATATTAAAAGAAGACAGGTCTGTAATCTCGGGTAAGACAATCAACGAGATTTGATTTGGTTAATAAGTTGAATGGTTAGTTGATTAATTAGTTAATTGGTTAATTTGCTGATAAGTGAATTCCACAAATCATTAATTAAGTGAAATCATAATTTGGAACTTGTTATTAACAGACATAAGGTCGCATTAACGAACCGGGAGAAAATTTATTTTCCTGATGAAGGATATACAAAGGGTGACGTGATTGAATATTACAGAAAGGTTTCAAAATTTATTTTACCATATTTAAAGGACAGAGCGGAATCACTTCACCGTTATCCCAACGGAATTAAAGGGATGAGCTTTTATCAAAAAGATGTTGATCATACACCGCCTGATTGGGCAAAGACAGTTGAGATATTATTCCGAATCGAACGATAAGAATGTTCGATATTTAGTTTGTAACAACGAAGCGACATTGGTCTATATGGCTAATCTCGGATGCATAGAGATAAATCCGTGGTCCTCATGCATTAAGAGTCTGGACCGACCGGATTATCTTGTGATCGATCTGGATCCCGGAAGAGATCTCATTTGATAAGGTGATCGAGGTTGCATTGGCTGTCAAAGAAGTGTTTGACAAAGCAGGGGCAAAAAGTTTTTGCAAGACTTCAGGTGCTACGGGTATTCACATTTATGTTCCGTTAAAGGCAAAATATGAATATGATATTGTGAGAAATTTTGCTCATGTGATTGTTAAGCTGGTCAATGAAAAGTTGCCGAAAATCACAAGTCTGGAGAGAAGTCCTTCCATGCGAAAGAAGAAGGTATATCTCGATTATCTACAGAACAGCCGGGGGCAAACACTTGCGGCACCTTACAGTGTCAGACCGAAACCGGGTGCAACGGTTTCGGCGCCACTTTTATGGAAGGAAGTAAAAAAAGGACTAAGCCCGAAAGATTTTAATATTGTGAACATTTTTAAGCGGCTGGGAAAAACCGGTGATGTGTTTAAAGGAGTTTTAGGAAAAGGAATTGATATTGAAAAATGTCTGAAGAAGTTGGGAGAGATATAAATCACAAAATTTTGCTAAACAGAGTATTAGCTTTCAAGCTCGTTCCCAAACAGGAGTTTGGAACGAGAGATAGAAAATACAATAAAATTATGACTGACGAAAATTACATGACTCCTTTAGTTGAAATTCTTCGGGAGATAAGAGAAAAGGGATACATCTGTGATTTTGAATTAACTGACGGCCGGCTTTTTTGCAAACAATGTAAAGAAGCTTTCAGAGCTGAAGATCTGATCATCGAGAGAGTTTACAGATTCGAAGGAGATTCGAGTCCGGATGACATGGCGGTACTTTACGGGGTCAAAGCCGGCAACGGAATGAAAGGAGTTTTGATAGATGCATACGGAACGTATGACAATGAGGAGCTTCGGGAATTTTTGAAAAATGTAAAGGTAGAAGAAATCAGAGATTAGCTTCCGATACCGACCCTGATAATTCCTTCTCCGTATTTTGTTTTAATTTTGTCAAGCGCATAATACGGCAGGAAAACTGTCTTCTCAAACAAATTAAGATTTTTCTCATTTGTATCCGTGTGTAAGTCATAGACTCCCATTCCGAATTGCCGGGCTTTCAAATCCCTGGTTGGCTTATGAAGTTTCCCGTATATAATTTCCGCAGAATTAAAAATTTCCCTGTCGTCATTGGTATGCGCAGGGAGTTTTACAAGATGCGATGTATAGGTCAGATTTTCAAATCTGATTGAAAGATGCATATATCCAGCTACAAGGTTTTTTGAGCGGAGTTTCCTGCAGATGTATTCTCCTATTCTTCTTATTTCTTTTTTAATATCATCCGGCTCATAAATCGCCTTTGAAAGAGTATGATAGTGATTCAGTGATTTTTCCTTTTTTCCTTTCCGGATTATTTCGGAAGTATCTTCGCCGCGTGCCATTTTTCTGAATATGATTCCGTTAATTCCGAATTCCTTTTTCAGCATATTTTCAGGAGAGTCTGCAAGCTCTCCGATAGTTTTTATTCCGAGTACAAAGAGCCGTCGCTCTATTCGTCTGCCGATTCCCCAGAGCTTATTGGCAGGCATGGAATAAATTTTGTTTTTGGTTTCCTGAGTAATGACAGAAAGACCGTCAGGCTTTTTCAGCTTGGTTGCGAGCTTGGCAAAAGACTTGTTGTAAGAAATGCCCATAGATACAGTAAGGTCTTCGAGCTCGCGGAATTTTCTTTTTATCTCCTTTCCATTTTTTACTGCTTCGGAAAAAGTCTTAGCGACCGGCGTGAGGTCTATAAAACATTCATCTATGCTGTACTGCTCGATGCACTCTTCCGGGACAAATTCCTTCAGACATTCCAGAAGACTTTGCATAATGCTTTCATACTTTTGTCCGTTGCATGGAAGTGATATGAGTTCGGGACAGATCTTCTTCGCTTCGTAAACAGACATTCCGGTATCGACACCTCTTGCACGTGCTTCATAAGACGAAGTCATCACAATTCCGTTGCCGTCTTCGGTCCCGCCGACTGAGACGGCTTTGCCTCTGAGGGAAGGGTTATCCCTTTGCTCCACCTGGGCAAAGAAAGCATCGAAATCAATGTGCGCGAAAAATCTGTTCAGGTGTGAAACGATCTTGAAATTCATGTCCTTAAAATGCGGAAAAGAATAAAGCGGCATGATTCGCACTCTTTTAAAAATGCTGTAAAAGCCGGGTCCTTCTCTCGGGATAAAATATGATGAACTAATGGTCTGCATGCCGTAATAATATAAGGTTAGATATTAAAAGTAAAGTTGAAAATTGGTCAACAGGAATTCAATTGGTTCGTGAAATGGTATCAATTACCTAGATAGACTTTATATCTTTGACTTTAATATCACTCGCAATTTAGGTAATTTTGTATCAATTAATTACAAATCAATTTGATAGATACCCGTAAACAATCCGAAAAGACAGTATTGGTTTGCTACTCCAACAAGCACGATAAAAAAAATTTTCATTCCGAAGATTCACTCGAAGAGCTTAAGTTTCTCGCTGAGACTGCAGGTGCGGAAGTAACAGAAACATTTTTTCAGCAAAATGATACTTATGACTCAAGGTTCATGATTGGTAAAGGAAAGGTCGAAGAAATTGCCGAGTTCGTAGAAGCCAATAATATCCAGCTTGTGATCTTTGAAAACGAACTTGCATATACACAGCTTAAGAAATCTCGAACAAAAAATAAAATGCAAGATAATTGATAAGTCAAATTTAATACTCGACATATTTGCATCGAACGCGAGAACGGCACAGGCAAAACTGCAGGTCGAGCTTGCGCAGCTTGAATATACTCTTCCGAGGCTGACACGGCAATGGACTCACCTGTCGAAGCAGTTCGGAGGCATTGGAACAAAAGGACCGGGTGAAACACAGATTGAAACAGACAGAAGACTGATCAACAGCAGAATTATTGTTCTTAAAGAGAAATTGAAAAAAGTTGCGGAGCAAAGAAAAACACAGTCGGGTGAACGGAAGAAGTTCTTCAGAATATCTTTGGTGGGCTATACAAACGCCGGCAAGTCAACTCTGCTCAATACTCTGACGGATGCGAAAGTTTATGTTGAGAATAAACTTTTTGCCACGCTCGACACTTCGACGAGATCGCTGGAATTATTAATATCGGAAAACGGAGCGGCTGTAACCAAATTTCCAAAAAAGATTTTGATTTCCGATACAGTGGGATTTATAAAGAATCTTCCGCACAAATTAATCGAATCATTCAAATCAACTTTAGCAGAGGTTGTAGAATCCGATCTGCTTCTTAATGTAATAGACGTATCCAATCCGAAGATTTACAGAGCAGATTGAAGTTGTAAAAGAGACCCTGAAAGAGATAGGCGCTGAAAGTAAAATAGTGATTAATGTATTCAATAAAGTAGACATGCTTGAAGATTCGGAATTGATATCTTCACTGAAAAAAGAATTTAAAGATTCTGTTTTTATTTCGGCTGAAAAAGGATTGAATATAAATTCTTTGATGGAAAGGATCAAACAGGAATTAAATAAAGAGAATACGGAAAGAACCATCAAATTAAAACCGGATGAACATAAGAAAGTAAGCATGATTTATAAAATGGCTGAGGTCAGCAAGATAAAGTATCTGAAGAGCGGGATCAAAGTTACTTTCAAAACCAATGATAAGAATTTTTCAAAGCTGAAAGCATTGGCGGAATAAGTTATGAACAGAAATTAATCATATATCAGCCTTTCCAAAACACATTTTCTGGAATTATAAACAGGGTTCAAATCTGGATGAGGAGATTGTAATTGAGAATGTAATTTTGTTTGGAGAATTGGACGATTACAGAAAATTATTAAATTAGTGAGTAAAGAAAGCCTTAGTAAAGTTATCGGAAATTTAGAAAAATCCGGAAGATATAAAAAGAGAGTTAATTTTGTAAAAAAAGTTTTGCTATAATTATCCGTTTTGAAGTTCGATTTTATTACCGACAATACTAAATCATTAATCGACAAATTTGCAGGCGAGAAGTTTATAAATAAATTCACATTGGTAGGAGGAACAGCCCTTTCAATTCAAACTGAGCACAGATTATCAGAAGATTTGGATTTTATTATTGATTCGGAATTTCTTGATTCAAATTCGATAAAAAAATTTATTGACAAGAAATTTAAAGGAAGATATAAATTGATAAAACAGGATAATGACCATCAGCTGGATTTTTTGATTGATGAAGTGAAAGTAACCTTTTTTACTAATGATGCTGTGTACGATACCGTTTGATGTTAAAAAGTATTCTTTAAAATTTAAAGAACTGAATGTTGCCACAGTGGAGATTATTTCTGTTTTGAAATTGAATGCTATTGGCTCAAAGAAATACTATCAGAGATTATTATGATCTGTATTACATTGCAAAAAACATACTTTCCCTGGAAAAAATTTTTGAGATTAGCAGAACACTATTGAACATTTCCGACATAACATATTCGGAGACCATTGTTTATGTCGATGACATTAAAGAAGAATCTATTTCCGATCATTTAAGTCCGAAAGAAAATGTTACGAAGTTTGAAATTGCGGAATTTTTTACAAAAGAATTAAAAAAATATTTTAACAAGTTAAATTAATAATTAAACCAAAGGAAAATAAAGAATGCAGACAGTCGGAACATACAAAGGCGTTGATTATTACGGCATAGATGACATGCTTACGGATGAAGAAAAATCCATCAGGGATACGTAAGGGATTTTGTGAATGAAGAGGTAATTCCAATCATTGAAGAGTACAATCAGGAGATGCAGTTTCCCTACGCAGCTTATTCCCAAGATGGCTGAGCTGGGAATATTCGGACCGACGCTTCCTGTAGAATACGGCGGAATGGGAATAAATAACATTGCATACGGACTGATAATGCAGGAGCTTGAAAGAGGAGACAGCGGCGTGAGAAGTTTTGCATCGGTGCAGTCTGCTTTGGTAATGTATCCGATATATACTTTCGGAAGCGAAGAGCAAAGAAAAAAATATCTGCCGAAGCTTGCCAAAGGAGAATTCATCGGATGCTTCGGGTTAACTGAGCCGGACTTCGGAAGCAATCCCGGCGGGATGATCACGAAAGCAGAAAAGACAGACGGAGGATATATTTTGAACGGGGCTAAGATGTGGATCACAAACGGAACGATTGCAGATGTAGCCGTAGTCTGGGCAAAGCTTGACGGAAAGGTAAGAGGATTTTTAGTTGATAAAGGAACAAAAGGTTTTTCTGCGCCGGAGATGAAAGGCAAACTTTCGTTAAGAGCGTCCATTACTTCCGAACTTGTATTTGAAGATTGTTTCATTCCGGAAGAAAATCTACTTGCCAAACAGCGGCGGATTGAAATCTCCTTTGATGTGTCTTACACAGGCAAGATACGGAATTGCATGGGGAGTTGTCGGCATTGCAATGGAATGCTACAATACTGCATTGAATTATTCTTTGTCAAGAATTCAATTCGGAAAGCCGATTGCATCATTTCAGATCACACAGGAAAAACTTGCATACATGCTTACTGAAATCACCAAAGCGCAATTGCTTTGTTATCAGCTTGCCAAACTTAAAGACTCGGGAAAGATGCGTCCGCAGCAGGTTTCGCTGGCGAAGAGAAACAACTGTGAGATCGCAAAAATCATTGCAAGCATGGCAAGAGAGATGCTCGGCGCAAACGGAATACTGGATGAATATCCCGTAATGAGACATCTGAATAATATCGAATCGGTAAAGACTTACGAAGGGACTCACGAAATGCACACTTTGATACTTGGAGAAGATATAACCGGAATTGCTGCATACGAATAAAAATAATTTGAAAATGGAATTCAGACTAATAAAAAAAATAACTTACAAAGGACCGATTAAGGATGCCCCAAATGATTATGAATTTTGGAAAACCAAAACCCCGGAAGAAAGAATATCCGCTGTCGAATTTCTAAGAGAAACCAATTATGATAAAGTTAAACCAAGATTACAGAGAGTTTATAGAATTACTAAACGAAAGAAAAGTTGACTATTTAGTAATTGGAGCATTTGCAATGGCATTCCATGGATTTCCGCGATTTACAGG
Source organism: uncultured Ignavibacteria bacterium (assembly GCA_963836395.1). GTDB lineage: Bacteria > Bacteroidota > Ignavibacteria > Tepidaquicellales > Tepidaquicellaceae > JAGPCH01. The sequence goes on from CAWIJF010000010.1 coordinate 128,652, forward strand.
CGACATCGATTTTTGGATCAGAAATGATGAAACCAATGCTTCAGAGGGTATATAAAGCAATAATAGACTTTGGTTTCCCGCCTGATAATCTCACAGAAAAAGATTTCACTTCGAAAGATCTTATATTTCAGATGGGATATCCTCCGGTTCGTATTGATGTTTTAACATCAATTGAAGCTTTAGATTTTGATACAAAGCTTTAGAAAATAAAGAAAAAAAGAAAGTTGATAATTTGACAGTGTACTATTTAAGTATTGAAGATTTAAAAAAAAATAAAAAGGCAGTTGGCAGAACAAAGGATCTGGCGGACTTAGAATTGTTAAAAAGAAAAAAATGAAGACATTTGATATACCTATATTTTACCGGAGCCCGGTAATTTCGAAAATAAAGCACTCCAGGAAATTAAATGATCCGCGGAAGAAAGATTATTCTCCCACCGAATTGAATTTCGGACCTGTGATATTTTATATCGCCAGACATTTTGGTTTTTGCTACGGCGTAGAGAATGCGATTGAAATTTCTTACAAGGCAATTGAAGAAAATCCGGACAAAAGAATTTTTCTATTGAGTGAGATGATACATAACTCGGATGTAAATACGGACCTGACTGAACGCGGAGTGAAGTTTCTTATGGACACTTCCGGCAGACAGGTTATCGGGTGGGATGAATTAAAAACAGATGATGTAGTCATCATACCTGCATTCGGGACGACACTTGAAATTGAAAAAAAGCTTTCTGAAATCGGGATCGATCCGATGAAATATAATACAACTTGCCCGTTTGTCGAAAAAGTATGGAACAGGGCGGAGTCACTGGGAAAGGAAGATTTCACCATTATCGTTCACGGGAAGTACCAGCACGAGGAGACGCGCGCAACATTTTCTCACAGCAAGGAATCCGCACCTACTTTGATTATTCGTGATATAAAAGAAGCGAGACAATTGGGAAGTATAATTAATAATGAAATACCGTTTACTGATTTTTTTAAAATTTTTGCAGGGAGATTTTCACAAGGGTTTAATCCGGCGATACATCTTAACAGAATCGGAGTTGTAAACCAGACAACAATGCTTGCAACAGAAACACAGGCCATATCGGAATACTTGAAAAATGTTATGCTCCAGAAATTCGGTCCGGAAAATTTAAAAGAGCACTACGCAGATACCCTTGACACTCTTTGCTATGCAACGCATGATAATCAAAAAGCAACACACAAACTTCTTGAAGTAAATGCAGATCTGGCAATAGTAGTTGGGGGATATAACAGTTCAAATACCTCACACATAGTAGAGCTCTTCGAAAGCAAGTTCAAGACTTTTTATATTTCTTCGGATGATAAGATTCTTTCCGGGAATTTAATCAGCCATTTTAATTTTAATAATCAGACTGAAATTGAAACTGAAAATTATATGCCTGAAAAAAATCCTGTTAAAATAATATTAACCAGTGGTGCGTCCTGTCCGGATTCTGTCGTAGACGGAGTACTTCAGAAGATTTTATCTTATTTCAACGAAGTTAAAAACATCGGAGATGTTGTAAGCAGATTTTCAGATCAAGTCTTGATGTGATCAAAAAGATCAGAAATAATAAAAAAGGAAACTTACTCATTGATATATAAAACTCAAATAATTAAATTCAATTTAATTTTTGTTCAAACAATATTCTAAGGAGGATAATAATGTCAGCTCCGTCAATTCCTACAAATTATAACATAACTCTTCACGGAATCCCTACTACATATACAGTTACCGCAGATGCCGGATTGGATGAAGTCAGAATAAAAGAAATCCCGCGCATTAACCTGAATGTTGAAAAATTAAATGTTGATACTGAAAGCAATATCAGAATAAAAGAAATCCCGGATGTCAGAGCACATGTTCCTTCTTATTATAATTTAGGAGTTAAATTATTCGGAATTGAGATTCTGACATTTTCGTTATGCGGTGAGTCTGAAATAATAACAGAAAAATATATACCGAATGAAAAAGAGATCTGCAGATAATACCTAATTATTTAAAAAGCTTTTTTAAATTAAAAGAAAAAGGCTATGAGAGAAATAGAAGGAATTGTAAATTCAGGAAAAGCGCTTCTTGAATTTCCATTTGAAAATAAAAAAGATGATAAGATTACCATCAGGAGTTTTGACATCAGTGATACTGATTTAAAAAATTCAGGCGGCGGAGCATTAAGGAATGTGTCTTATTTTGACAAAGTGAAACCGCACGAATCAAAAATCTTCTCCCTGTCTTTTGATATAGACACAACTTTAAAACCGGGAAAATATTCCGGCATGTTATCATATCAGAAAGACTTCAGAACGCCTTTTGTAATTTATATCCCGGAATCTTTTGATCTTGAAATTGTTCCTGAGGAATTGGTTTTAGTTGGCGGTCCCTCGGATGAAATAAATAAAGAAATTTATATTAGAAATAAGGGAAACATTAGTATAGATTTGCCGACGGAGTTTTCGGTCATATTATCCGAAACCGGAGAAATAAACAGAGCCTTGGGCGCATCGATAACCAATTCGTCTAAAAAAGGTTTTAATAATATGCTTGACGGATTCGTTAGCAAATTAAGCGACTCGATGGTAAAGCCAATGAACGTAAAATTAAACGGTAAGAATGAATTGCTTCCCGGAAAAAATTTAACCTGCCTGTTAAAGTTTAATTTACCGCCTAATATAAAATATAACAGAAATTATTCCGGAATTCTGAATATATTCAATTCAACTTTAAACATAATTTTATATTGCAAACTTAAAACTAAAATGAAAAATGGAACTAAACGAAAACAGAACAAGTGATGCCGGATGTTCAGATAACAATCTTCTTGCAAACACTCTGAAATTATCGCTTGGGATAGCATCAATAATGGTTAAGAATCTTTTGTCAATAATTGACGAAACTTCTGATTTTACAAAAAAGAATCCGTCATTGGAGTTAAGCTCAAACTGTATGTGTGAATTTCCGGAGGTAGATCCGAAAATCGGAAGATATCACAAATGGCATGACCATTTTTATTGCAGTAACATTAAAAGATAATTTTTTATATAATTTTAAAACAGGAGTTTATCTTGAAAAATACCCAGGACAATTTTAATTTTTTGGACGATGAATTAAAAAACAGGGCGGAAGAATTAGTTAGGCTGAGCATGGAAGGCATTAGTGAAAATATAAAGAGAAGTTTTGATCTGGTAAAAGTACTTATACCAAATTTATCTCAAAGCAATCTTTCGGGAAATGATTTTGCTAAGCATCTTATAAATTTAAATATCGAGGCAACGAAAATTCTGAATGAATACGGGAAAAAAGCTGTGAATGAAATTATCTCCGTGATAGAGAATTCGGATAAAATTAATAAAGGTGAAAAAGATAGTTCGCCGGGAGGCAAAAATGTAATGAACATCACGGCAGAAATCGGAAAAAAGGCAGGTATATCATTTACAATTAACAATTCAGGAGAAGGTCCGTTAGATGCCGTGATTACAGCCGGTGATCTGGAAAGCAGCAGCGGGGAAAAAATTTCTTCGGAAGTAATAAAAATCAAACCGGATAAAATCACTCTCAAACCGGATTCGGAAGTTTTGATCAATGTCAGTATTTTGGTCAATAATAAATTTTCTCCCGGTAAGATATATACGTCGGTTCTTAATATTAGCGGACCGCAAAGCAGGGAAATATTCCTTAAGCTACATACAAAAAAACCAATCGAATCTTCAAAGAAAAAGAAAACCGTTAACAGGAAATAAATAATCGGTAAAAAATTTTCTTCCGGGAATTAGAATTATAATTTTTTGTATTGAATACAATTGAATACAATTGAATACAAACATCGATAGAATATTTGAATTAAACAAAATACATGCCCGACTCTTTATTTGAAGCCTCCCAAAAATTTGAAATACCAAAGCTTGCCGTTGAATTAAATCAGGTAAGCGAGGTCAGGCAATTGAACGAATTTATTGTTGACTGGATAAAAAATTCAGATTCGGAAATACGTGAACATCTTATCTGGCAATTGCTTGCAACACCTAAATACTTCAGACCAATTACAATTTTTTCCTGTTACAAATCCTTATCAGATAAGCCCGTTCCCGAAATTATTTTCAAATCTGCTGTCGCTCTTGAATTTGTTCATAATGTCTCATTAATCATTGATGATATACTTGACAGATCAAGACACAGAAGAGGAAAATTGTCATTGCACTGCAAGTTCGGTTCGCTTCCGGCTTTGATGGTTGCGGGATATTTATATTCGGCTTCATCAAAAATAGTATCGGATGATCCTTACAGTATCAGACTTTTAGCAGAGCTAATGCAAAGGTTAGGCATAGCGGAATGTGTTCAGTGGAGACTAAGAATGCTTCCTTTGGGTGTCGAAGACTGGAGAAAAATAGCATCTGAAGATACAGGTTCAATGTTTGAAATCTGCGCCCGGCTTGGAACAAGAGACAACAGTTTATTGAAGTTCGGCAATCTTCTGGGAATGCTTTATCACGGCTGTGACGATATAGGAGATGTAAGAGGAGATTCAAAACTTGGAGGAACAGGAAGCGAGGATGTCAGGGACAGAATCCTGACTCTGCCGGCAGCGATGGCAATCAAAGACAGCAATGTTGCCGCTCTGTTTGCAAGCACAGATAAAAATAACTCGGCAATCTTAAATGAAAAATATTTTGAAGCCATTGATGATTCTGAAGATTATCTTGACAGCATTGAAGAAGAAAGCAAATCAGAAGCAATAAATAATTCAGTTTATCCTGAACCTCTTCTTAAATTAATCGAGCGCACAAGGCTTCTATCGGGAAGAGAAAGGAATAATTAATTTTTAGCTTTTGCTCTTCTGCTTCTCTTTTGTTTATCTTCTTTGCCTCTGAAATTTTCAAGCTCGGTTTCGAAATTTTTGGAATAAGAGCCGTGAAGCGTACTGACCTGCCTTATGAACTTTTTGCTGCTGTCTGTAATATTACCTATGGTTTTGCTCTGATCAGAATCAGTAGCAACTTTTAGCAATTCAGAGTTTACTTCATTACTGAACTCCGATGCGTGCTCGATCCATTTTTTCCAGAACTCTATTCCTGCTTTCATCGCAGCAACCTGCACACGAGCAGATTCGATGAGTACTTCAAGCACTTTGTCTTTATTGTCCGTCATAATTATAAATTAAATTGTTTGTAAAAATTTTTTGTAGATTTTTTAAATTAATCTGAGAACACAATTTTTATTATCAATTCACCTAATCAAAATAAGTTTAAACAGCCAATCCGATTGCACGGGAGTCTTTATTTAATATTGATATGGAAGCAGTTAATGAAATCCATTTATTAGCAATATCAGAACACCATTGAGCATACCATACGGGATCTTTTGATAACGAGCTCAATGAAGTAAATTGCATAAAAGCCAAATCAAATAATGATGATGTAAATTCTCCAATGTTTCCATTTACTAAATTATATATTGGATTGAATTCTTTCACTGTCTTTTCCCAAACCTGCATTGCGATTTGAGTCGGATAAATTTCCATTCCTCCGAATGTAGCTCCTGTCACTTTCAAAAATTCATCATCGGCTTTAGCTAAACGGCATCCTTTTGTAACATTATCAAGCCATATTCTTGAAAAATCTCTGTTACGCATTATGCAGGCAACTAAATCAACATACAACAAAGACGGGTCAAAATAAGAACGGAAATTTTTTTCATACTCCGAAAGAGTACCGGCATCAAAACTCCCTTGTTCCAACGCTTTAATTAGGACAGAAGCTCCGATGAGCGAAGATTCCATTGCAGCTGTGATTCCTTCTCCGGTCATCGGGTCTACAAAACATCCGGCATCACCGACTAAAATTCCCCGGTCAAAATAATTTTTTTTCCTTCCTCCGTAGGTTTTTACAATTCCTCCGATAGGCGGACTGCTTACTTTAATCTTCCCGCACAAAGGATGAGATGATTTTAATTTATGCAAAAACTGTTTGAGCAATTCGGACACTTTTATGTCATACCGGTTTCTGCATTCCGAAAGAATTCCAATCCCGATATTTGCGCGACCGCGAGGCATTGGAAACATCCATCCGTATCCGGGAAAAAGTTCTTCATCAAAGAAAAAAGCGCTCTCTCCCAGGTCCGATGCAAGTCCTTCAACATAGCATCTCTGTGAAACCGCTGTGTATCTTGAATCATCTGCAAGCATTCCCGCGCTTCTTGCAACGGTTGAATGAACACCATCGGCTCCAACTATTAATTCGGCTTCGAATTTCTCTGCACCACTGTTGCTTTGCACATTTACAATAACTTTGTTTTCCGTGAACTCAACTGATTTTACAGAAATGCCTTCGATTATTTCAACTCCCGCCTTAGATGCCTCATCAATTAACAGCTTGTCGAATTCATAACGTGAAATAATATAGCCATGAGATTGCAGATCATTGTGATTTCCATAGAAGGGAATCTTTCCGCTATATTCCAGAACCGACCTCAAATAAATAGAAACTTGATCAATTGGCAAACGGTCAGATCTCTTAATCTTATCAAGACATCCCATCATTTCAAGAACTCTCAAACCACGGGGTTCAACAAAATCACCACAAACTTTTTCCCTCGGAAATTTATCTCTCTCAAGAAGAAGGACTTTCATTCCGCTTTTTGCTAATTTCCATGACATTACGCTTCCGGCAGGTCCGCCGCCGGATACAATTACATCATACATTTTGCTTCTAGCCTTCTTCACCCGTAAGAATTAAAAACAATCTTAATAAATAATTTCGGAATTTTACGCTTCAACACTTTCTTTAAAAAACATCTTCTGAAACTCTCTCTTCTTTCTGTTCTTCCAGCTGCCTTTGTGATATGCATATCCGGCAATCAAGGGCATTGCTATAGTTGCTTCGCAGTAAACCATTTGTTCGTAGGTCATATCAACCTTTCCCCATGAGCTCGCTTCCTTTAAAGTCGAACCTGACAAAGCTCCGTCCCTGTCATCGGCTACTGTAATCTGAATTGCATACTTGTGCATCGGAACTTCTTTCTCGAGAATCTCTGCAGCTACGACAGTATCCTGTGCAAAATTTTTCGGAACGCCGCCGCCTACCATAAACAATCCGGATTCATTTGCCTCGAGTTTTATTTTTGTGAGTTCGAGAAAATCTTTTGCAGAATCTATTGAGACATTTGAATCAGGATTATGAAACTGATGATGAACAAATCCGAATCCCGCCGAGCAGTCTGAAAATGCCGGAACAAATATCGGAACATTATTTTCATAAGCGGCGAGCACAACCGAGTCTTTATTCTTACCATTCTTAGAAAGATATTCACCCATATGCCAGATAAATTCTCGTGATGAATAAGGTCGGTGTTCAAGCGTGTCGCAAATTTTTGCAATTGTCATATCGCATACCCTCAGATCCTCTTCGTCAATATAAGTATCATAAATTCTGTCAATCATCAGCTCTCTCATTTCATTATCATCTACAAACTGCGAGCCTTTGTAATGCTTAAATCCGAGACCTTCAAAGAAATCCTGATCCACCATTATCGCTCCGGTAGAAACTATCGCATCCACCATATTATTTCTCACCATATCTACTACTACATTCTTCAACCTGCGGAAAATAATGAACCGGCAAGACAAAGCATCACCGAACAATTTTTATCGGCAAGCATCATGTCATAATATTTCGCAGCCGTAGCCAGGTCACTTGATGAGAATGCCATATCGTTGCATATCTTCAACAAGAGAAATAACATTGTGCTTTTTGATATCAATATGCTGAATGGTTTCTTTTAAATAGTCCTGTTTTGTTTTCATTATTATAAAAGGTTTGAGTTTAAAAATTTAGTAAATATAAAAATTTTAAGTGTGTTATAAAATAGAGATATTATAGAGCCACAAATAATAGGCTAATAAAAAGTTGTTTTGAAGTAATATGAAATTAAAGGCAATATCTCTCTATAAATCCGGGGTAGCCAAAGGAATTTTCAGGTTTCAAAATCTGAAGTAATTCCGAAGATATAATTTTATTGAATATTGTATTTAAATTTCCGAGTGTTTCGTTATCATTCTCATCTTTTCTAAAGGCTTCAAATCCTATAGTACAAAATGATTTCTCTTTTATTTTAATTTCTGCTAACTCCACGATGCATGCAGAATCAACATCTTTATCTATAATCCGATACTTGTTCTCCGGAAGGATTTCATATTTAACAGTTGACCTTGATTTATTAATTTTTATCCAATTCAACTTTCCACTAACAATCATCCTTACAGATTCATCTGCTGAGTCCAGACTAAAGCTCCATTTATTCCAATGTTCTGCATTGCCAATACCTGACAATTCAGGAAGATCTATCCCGTGTATTTTTTCTTTGATTTCAATATTTGTGTCATTGTTATAATTTCTTAGCTTTATGCCTAATGAGCTCTTGTATGTTCTTGGCAAATAGAAATCAGTTCGAACTTCCTGATCATATAACTTTCCTCCAATATCCGTAAACCATTTATCAGAGATTTTTTTTTCTTCCTGATTATCAAAGAACCAGCGAACCTCCACACTCTTCATTAAAATATTTTTTTTAGTAAGACATTATTCCTTAGTAAAATTATTAATCAATTTTTTTACCCATGTATCGCTGAATCCGGCAATGAATGCAATTATTAGATAACCAAAACCATTTTCATCTAATATTTTTTTATTTATTACTTGGTCCAGAAGCCCAGATTTAAAAAATAAATAAGAAACTAATGCTGCAGTTCCGCCGATTGAAATTCTAATTACAAAAAGATACATACCGGCTAATTGCTCAGGAATCTTTAATTCAGCAGAATTAGATACAATAGTATAGGCCAAACTCAATGAAGCTCCTAAACTCCCATATAAAATAACAACAATGAAATCTTGCCACATAGTATCAGATGGAAATTTTATTAGACCACTAAAAATAACTATTAATAAAATGATAATTACTATAACTACCGCGAGATAGTTAAGACTTGCTTTCCTTAAGGATAACTTATGGTTTCTTGTATTATAGTAGTCATCCCGTATTTCCACAGCTTTTACCAGCTTTTCAATACTAAAATCAGACCGAATACTTTCTTCATCATTCCCTAGTAATTTTAATATTTGCTCTTGCCTCCAATCTGATATTTTTTTAACTTCGATTTTAAGCAATTCAGCTCTGCTAATTTGCTCTTCTTCATTTAATAGTCTCAAGATATTCTGATTTGCCAAATGAATATGATTCCAAGATTTATCAATATCCTCAACAAGAAGTTCTTTAGCCAATTCTATTGACCTTTTAGCAATATTGTATGACACATTATCAGATTTTGTAGATTCAAAATATTTCAAATCAAAATTTATTGAATCAATTGCATTTTGAGCTCTTTTCCTTAAAATAGAAGTAAGAAAAAAATATTTGAAATATTTATTGTAATTTTTTTTGAAAAAATTTTTCATAATTTTTTGATTTAAAGTAATTCCAAAAAAATTTAAAATATAATATTATTTTTAAATTTTATTAAATAATTATTATTCATTACTTTTAATCTTATTCTTTGCAAAACTTTTCTAATTCTATAATAAAAACTTCTGAATTTTTTGCTTCACATTTCTAAAAATAAGTGTTTTGGGAGTATACATTCAATTGGCTGCATAAATTTCTCGACGAGGGTGCAGGTTTGACTGATTTTGATTTATATAGATTTTCAAACAATTCCGAAACTAAATTGTTAAAAATGCTTTTTTTCAAAAGATTACTTCAGCAAAAGCATTTTTTTTGTATCTGCAAAATTTCCTGTTACAAACTTATAAAAATAAACTCCGCTCGGCAAGTTGCTGCCATCGAATTTAATTTCATAACTGCCCGGATTTTGCTTTTCATTAACTAATGTGGAGATCTCTTTTCCAAGTGCGTTATAAACCCTGAGTATTGTGTATTGAGTATTGTGTATTGAGTATTTAATAATTGTAGCCGGATTGAAAGGATTCGGATAGTTTTGCTCAAGCTTAAAATTATTTGCTTTTTCATTTCCGGTTTTGATTATTGAAACAGGATCTTCGATCAGACTCCTTTCGTAAATCCCATTCCCGTAAGTCGTTGCTCTTAACTTTCGGTTAGGATAAACTACAGTTAAATCGAATACCAAAGCATAAGGCATACCCGACAAATACTCATTCCAGCTTGCTCCGGAATTTGTAGTTACATAAACACCCAGATCATTGCCGACATAAATATTTTGAGTATAAACCGGATCCATCACAACACAATGATGCGGAACATCGGGTAAGTTGCCTGAAATATCCTGCCAGTTAATACCCGCATTAGTTGACTTGAAAACATGACCTGATCCGAATCCTCCGAAGGTAACATACAATTCGCCCGACTGATTTGGATTCACGGTAATATCTGTCGCATATCTATTTGGAGTAATACTGCTGTCGGTAACATTAGTCCAGTTTAATCCGGCATTTACAGACCTGAAAATTCTGCCGTTGATTGCACCGCAATAGACAGTGTCAATGCCAGTTTGAGAAGATTCGAGTGACAGAATTTTTGTTCCGCCGAAAACTGCTGAACCATATGGACCTTGCCAGTTTCCTCCGCCTGTAGTGGATTTGTAGATCACCTTTCCGCCGACATACATAATGTTTGGATTTGAACGACAGCAAATAAACGGAGTTACAAAACAATAATTGTTTTCATTACCGGCACCATTCGGAGAAATCCCGTCCCAGCCTAATCCTCCGTCAGTTGACTTGTTTATAGAGCCATAAGTATATTCCGTATAGCAGATCTGATCATTCTGAGAATTAATTGCACAGCTCATTCCGTCCCCGTAAAAAGTTTTATACCATGCATTTGATCCAGTGTAAAATGCAGCTCTGTTGTCCTGAAGTCCGCCAATGCAGAAGATTGAATCCTGATATGAGTTGGCAAATGAGGCATAAAATTGTGACGTTACAAATCCGCCGTTACATGAATAAAAATTTTCACCGAAATCATTTGACCTGTACAAACCGCCATCGGCTGTAATATATATTTTGTTCGGGTCCTTAGGGTTTGATTCAAAAAAATGGACATCAGCGTGGACAAAATCCGGCGGACCTTCCGGATCTCCGGGCGGGGTTTCACCTTCATTCCATCCGCTCCAGTCAGACTTTGATGAAAAAGTTGTGCCTCCGTTTATTGATTTTTCTACATTGATGGTTCCGACAAGTATTGTATTCGGATCATTAGATTTAACAATGTGACCGTTGTTATACCAGCCTTGATTGCCGATAGGAATTGAAGTATTAACACTCGTCCAGTTTAGTCCTGCGTTAGAACTTTTATAATATCCTACATATGAAAAATCATTTGGAATACTTGCATATATAAGGTTCTGATTTCCCTTATATAATTCTATAGTTGCTTTGCCGGACCATGCTGCGGGCAAACCTCCGGCAAGTTTTGTCCAGTTGTTTCCGCTATTGGTTGTTTTAAAAATGCCTTTATCGGTTTGAGGAACATTGTTTGTTAAATTACCAATTGATGCATAGAGAATGCTTGTATCGGATTTATTAATTTCCAGATCCATTACCATTTGATAATTCAACTGCTGAATCCAGTTATTGCCCGCATCAACTGATTTGTAAATTCCCTCGCTTGTCGCAGCATAAAGTATATTTGAGTTTTTTGGATTAATCAAAACTTTCCATACTCCCCTCTTATTATCATAGCTCCAGTCAAGTGATTTTGTCCACGTTACACCACCGTCAATGGTTTTCAAAATTCCTATTCCGTACATGCCTCTTGTTACACGCACATCAAGACCGTTTTCAGATAATTGGTATCCGTAATTTTCACCGGTGCCTATATACATTGTGTTCGAGTTAACGGAATCAATTGCGATGGAACTTACGGCAGAACTGGGATAACCTGTGTTTATCATGGTCCATGCATTCGCTCCAATACCTCCCGTAGTAGATTTCCACAATCCACCGGAAGAAGAACCGAGAAAAATTGTTCCTGTGTCGACCGGATGAATTGCAACACACAAGCTCCTTCCACCGATATTGTTAGGTCCCAATGACTGCCACTGATCAAGGCCGTCTCTGTTATTTATTTCCTGTAGATTTTCTTTCGAGTATTCAAACGCTTTATAAAATTTATCCGCGGGAATGTCAGCTTCAGGATAAGCACGTATTTGCGAAATCCATTGCATAGATTCCAATGCATCAGATGCTGATTTTTTATTCTCTTCATTTTCCTTGTAATGTTCAGAAGTTTTTTTCTTTGTGATTTTTAGTTTTGATTCAGACTTTGTTTTTTCAATCACAAAAGCAACTAGCATTGTCATACCTATAAAAACAATTATTGCTAAAAGAAGAATTAGTTTTGATTTCATTTTAAATAAATTTTCATGAATAAAATTAAATTAAACCTTTGATTAAATAGAAAAATAAATCTTCTTGAATTTACTTCGCTGATTTTTTTTCAAGAAGGAGAATCAAAAAGATCATTATGATTTGGATTTTAAAATTCCGCTGGCTGTCCAAAAATCTTCTTTAATGTTTTTGATAAATTAAAACAGTGAACGAACCAATTGTTTTACAAGCCAATCAGGTAAAACATTGTGTGATATTCAGAAGGAAACATTTTAACAATTTCAAAATAACACTAAGTATCATTATATACTTGTAAAATCATTAGGTTGATTTCTTACTTAATGAAAATGTATTTCTACGAATGAAAAAGAATAATTTTCACATAACACCGCCCATTTTTGAAGTAATGCTACAGAAAAACTGAAAACCAAAACGCAGTCACCATTTTTGAAATCTTGTACTGCTTATAATCGAGACGGCGGACTTGCCTTGTTAACGCAAAATTGGATTTTCATTTTTCAAAATCAAAAAAAAATAGAACTTGCCGTTAACTCTAAATGGGAACTTTCGAGAAAATTATAAATTCCTTTTGTCAGGCATATTTGTATATAACATGTTCAGAAGGATCTTGACAAAAGAGGATTTATACTGGATTCCCTTCCGAAGTAACGCAAGAAATCGTTAAATACGAGCTGGAATTACAATTTTTACATTTTACGGGGTTGGTATTTTATAGCGAACGTTAGCTTTTGCTGTTAACAAGAAATTTTGGGAAACATGGCTTCTGGGAATTGTAGAGTGGGAGAATTCAACTTATATAAATTGTTCCAGTTCATACCTGCAATTAAAGTTAAGTCGATTCAATCCTTTACTTCCAGTCAAATTGTTTCTCAAGAAACAATTTATCTTGAATCCAACATTAAACTTTACCGACTGATAAAACAATGCTATAAATAATTTAATTAATTGTTAAAGCTTTGACATCAAAGCCACATTTCTCTGCCACTTCTTAAATTCTTATATAGAAAGTCAAGATTATAATACTTATTTTGCAAAATGAAAAAATCGTATGATATTATTGTGATTGGAGCGGGGCATGCCGGGATTGAAGCGAGTTATGCTGCAGCCCTAATGGGATGCTCAGTTGGTTTGGTGACAATGGATGTAAATGCAATTGGCAGAATGAGCTGTAATCCCGCAATTGGAGGAACTGCCAAGGGACACCTTGTAAGGGAAATTGATGCATTGGGAGGAATTATGGGTCAACTTGCTGATAAAACAGGAATTCAATTTAAAATGCTAAATACTTCAAAGGGACCTGCAGTTTGGTCGCCAAGATGCCAGTCCGATAAAAATATGTATTCTGTTGAAGCCGCAAAAATCATCAGAGAGCTGGATGGAATTGAGATTATTCAGGATATGGTAAAACAGTTACAAGTTGCAAGTTACAAGTTACAAAATGGGAGTTATAAGTATCAGATAAACGGGATCAAAACTGAATCGGGTAAAGAAATAGACTGTAGAACGGTCATTATTACATCGGGCACTTTTCTGAATGCAGTGATGCATACAGGAAAAATAAATGTTGAAGGCGGCCGAATTGATGAAAAATCTGCAACCGGGCTTTCCGAAAACATGATGAGTCTCGGTTTTGAAACCGGAAGATTGAAAACAGGCACACCACCGAGATTGGATATCAGGACAATTGATTTTTCACAAACAGAAATTCAGCCTGGTGATTCGGATCCGCAGCCATTTTCTTATAAAAAATATTCAGAGTTTCCCTTTAAAAAACAAGTTGATTGCTTCCTGACACACACAAATGAGAGGACGCACGAGATTCTCCGGACAGGTTTCGAAGATTCGCCAATGTTCACAGGAAGAATCAAGGGTGTTGGTCCGCGGTATTGCCCGTCAATTGAAGATAAGATCTCGAGATTCTCCGATAAACCCAGACATCAGATTTTTTTAGAGCCGGAGACACTAGAAGGTGATTCGATTTATATGAATGGTTTTTCGACAAGTTTGCCGGTTGAAGTTCAGGAAAAAGCAGCGCGTACGATCCGAGGTCTGGAAAAAGTAAATTTAATAAAACAGGGTTATGCCGTTGAATATGATTTCTTTCCGACACATCAGATCAACCTGACACTTGAGACAAAATTGGTTTCGGGGCTTTACACCGCCGGTCAGATCAACGGAACCTCGGGCTATGAGGAAGCCGCAGCACAAGGACTGATGGCGGGGATAAATGCTGCTTTGAAAATTAAAAAAGAAGCGCCGTTTATTTTAAAAAGGAGTGAAGCTTATATAGGTGTCTTGATTGACGATTTAATTAATAAATGTCCGGACGAACCTTACCGGATGTTTACTTCCTGTGCTGAATACAGACTGGTGTTGCGACAGGACAATGCCGACCAGAGACTGATGAAGTATGGAAATAAGTTTGGATTGATCGATGATGAGATGATAAAAAACTTGTCTGAAAAAATGACTCTTATTAAAGAGGGGATTGAGTATTTTAATTCTAATACTATTAATCAAAAATTTGTAAATGAATATTTGAAGAAAGTTAATTCAAGTGAAATTACCCAGGGTGAATTTTTAAACAATTTGATAAAGCGAAATGAAGTGAGTCTTAAAGATGTGCTCGCGCTTGAATGTTTCAATGACAATAATCTGATTCAGCATATAAAAAATGACAAAGAGGTAATCAATCAGATTGAGATTGATATAAAGTATAAAGGATACATAGACAGACAGGATGAACAGATAAGTCATTTCGTAAAGAACGAAGAAATTAAAATTCCGGATGATTTTAAATATGAAAAAATCAGGTCTCTCTCGGCTGAAGCAATGGAAAAACTCTGTAGGATCAAACCGAATTCAATAGGTCAGGCGATGAGAATTTCAGGCGTAAGACCATCGGATATATCTGCTGTGATGATCTATATGAGAGGATAAACTTATTTTTAACTATGATGAAATGATGAAATGATGAAATGAAAAACATGATATTCCTAAACTTTATATTGTAATTATTTAGTTCTGGTTAACATGTCCAATCCGAAGTTTCATTTAGAATAATGTTGTCATTGCCAAGCGCAGCGTTTTCAATCGGTTTACAAGAAAGAATATCAGTAAAACATCATAAATATCAGTTCATCCTTTAATCATAGTTAAACATGACATTAGACGATATTTCCATCCAACATATCTTAACTCAGCTCAGCAAAGCAAACCTTAAATTAAGAGAAATCTATCCCGGCGATAGTGCAGACAGACAACCGGTTCAGACAATGTACGGCGGAGCCCAGCTATTTAAAAGCACTTCAATAAAAAAGATTGGCGAGCTTGCCTTAAGGGCATTCAAAGAATATGCGCGGGGTGAGAAAGCATTTGCAAAGGCACTTGGCCTGGATGAAAAGAATGTTTTAACGGCGAAAGTTTACGATAAGGTTTTGGAAAAGCTTCGTAAAGAGCCTGTTGAAGATTTCAGAATTGATTTCGAGGACGGGTTTGGAAACCGTCCTGATAAAGAGGAAGATGAGACAGCGGCATTTACTGCCGCAGAAGTTGCAAAAGGAATGAAAGAAGATTTGTTGTCGCCGTTTATTGGAATAAGGATAAAGCCTTTTTCAGAAGAACTTAAGCAAAGGGCAATTCGAACACTTGACATTTTTTTAACGACTTTCATTGAACAGTCAAATGGAAAGCTTCCGGATAATTTTGTTGTGACGCTGCCAAAAGTTACAGCAGCTGAACATGTTAATGCGCTTGTTGATATTTTTGAAATGATGGAATCAAAACTCGGACTGCCTTCCGGTTCATTGAAAATGGAAATTATGGTTGAGACAACACAGTCAATTTTTGATTCGGAAGGAAAATCAAATATTCTGTCACTTGCCCGGGCGGGTAAAGGCAGATGTAAAGCCGCACACTTCGGAGTATATGACTACACAGCATCATGTGATGTTACCGCAAAGCTGCAGACTATGGACCACCCGGTTTGTGATTTTGCAAGGAATATTATGAAAGTATCACTCGCGGGAACAGGCGTCTGGCTCTCCGACGGTGCCACAAACGTAATGCCTGTCGGACCGCACAAAGGTGAAGACCTTACTGAGAAACAAAAGAAAGAAAATACAGAAATGGTTCACCGTGCATGGAAGTTGAGCTACGATCACATTCAACATTCGCTTAACAACGCTTTTTATCAGGGATGGGACCTGCATCCGGCACAGCTTCCGGTAAGATACGCTGCAGTGTATATATTTTTCCTTGACGGACTCAAGCAGGCATCAGCCCGGCTGAAAAATTTCATTGAGAAAGCCGCACAGGCGACAATTGTGGGTGATGTATTTGATGATGCTGCCACCGGACAGGGTTTGCTGAATTATTTTTTGCGTGCTTTGAATTGCGGAGCCGTCACGGTAGACGAGATTCTAAAAACAGGGCTTACACTTGAAGAAGTAAGAGGAAAATCTTTTTTGAAGATATTAGATAACCGGAAAAGAGCTTAGACGATTTTGGATTTTAGATTTAGGAGATATAATGGGATTTCTCATTTTATGTTATTTCATTTTATTTTTCCCAACTGATTTCGAGCATTCGTTACTGCCTGATGAAATTTTTCTTGAAGAAGTTTCATAGACGGAAGAGCGGTATAATAAGCTGCAACTTTAATATTGCTATCTTTCAATTGCAATAATTCTATGTGCTCTTTATTTGTATCCGAGCAAAGTATCAATCCTACAGGGCTGTTCTCTCCATCCACCGATTCATACTTTTCTAACCATCGCAAGTAAAGTTCCATTTGCCCTTTATATGATGCTTTGAACTTATCTAACTTTAAATCTATTGCTACCAAGCATTTTAGTTTTCTGTGATAAAATAATAAATCAATATAATAATCCTCATTATCAATCATAATTCTTTTTTGTCTTGCAAGGAACGCAAAATCGCTTCCCATTTCAATTATGAATCTCTGTAATTCGGCAATGATTGCACTCTCCAGATCTTTTTCACTATATGTATCTTTTAATCCGAGGAAGTCTAAAAAATACGGATCACGAAAAACCAGGTCGGGAGAAAGTTTTTGCTCATCTTTCAATAATTTCAAATCCTGCTTGATTGTCTCTTCCGGTTTCTTTGAAATGGCAGTGCGCTCAAACAACATTGAATCAATACGCTCTTGTAAAAGCCTTGTACTCCATCGTTCCTGAATACACATTTCAATATAAAACTCTCGTTGGATATTGTTATCTATATACATTAGTGTTCTTAAATGAGTCCAGCTTAATTCTCTACGCACTGCGTAGAGAATCTCTTCTTCTGAAAAAGTCTCCGCACTGCGTAGACAATGATTCAAATGCTTTTCACCCCAGCCCTTGCCAAATGACTCCGTTAGCTTGGCAGCCAGCTCTTTAACTATTTGTTTACCATATTCCGCCCGTTTTTCTTTCAAAATTTCTTTCCTGATAGTTTTACCAATATGCCAATAAAGCAAAGCAATTTCAGAATTAACGGTTACTGCGACTCTATGCCTGCTTTCTTTTATAAGAGTTGAAATTAAATCAAACAAAGATCCATTCGATTTATTTGATTCCAGCTTTTTTGCTTTTACGATTTCCCTTTTCATGCTTTCACATTTGATTTAATAAAATCCATCGCCTGCTTTTCGTTTTTGTCTATAAAAATTTCGACTGACTGTTTTGAGAACCTTCATTATTTAAATAACTTTTTAATTGTGGAATCTTGTTTTTTTTTTGTCGGGTGCCTTAACCTCTGTTAATATCCAAGGAGTTAAATTATCATTTTGATAAACTACGATATCAGCTCTTCCTTTTCCCATACTCCCGAAACTAACATTCTGCTCTATCTTTATTCTTTCTTTTGGATAACCATACTCCTCAGTTAATTCAAACAAATACAATTGTCCTACAACTTCTTCCGGTGCAGATTTGTCTGATTCCTCATTCAAGACAAGCTTTTCTTTACCCTCGCTATCATGACTTTTCATATACCATTTCCCCTTTTCCTTTTCATAAAATTTTAATTTTGGAATATATTGTTTCAGAAGAGCTAGATCATTTTCCCAATTAGGTAAAATTTTTGTAAGAATATCCAATAAGATTGTTATTTAATTTTTAAATTGTATTTTATTTTCTCTTCTGCAATCTGCAATGCATCCATAGCTAAATCCTCATCTTTTAATTCATAAAAAACTTTTATCGCTCAGATAAGCTATAAATATTTCATTACTTTCTTTTTTAAAAAATCTTGCCAATGACTTTATCTGTTCTTTCGTCGGCATTCTTTCGTCTCTTTCAATTTTACTTAATAAAGTCGGGTCAATAGAAATCGAAGCAGCAACTTCGCGAAGAAGTAACTCTTTGCTTTCCCGAATTTCTCGTAAGGTTGTACCTATCGATTTCATTTTTTTTAAGTTGAATAATGCAATAATTTGACCTGACAAATTTTGTCAATTAATTTATTAAAAAGCAATATTTATTTTTAGTATAGAGAGAAAGGTTATTCAAAAATTTTATTCTCTACCTGAACATAAAATCAAGCGGACCCTTCGGATTTATCATGCCCGTCATATTGCTTAAAGGGATCGAAACCTTCTGAATTCCGAAAACATAGGGCGCCACCTGGTAAGGATTGAACGTTATGATCAGATTGTCATCCTTAATGTTCCATGTATTGAAATTCTTTAAGTCTGCCGAAGCTCCCGAAGTTATCATATCATCGATATTAGTATAACCTTCCTTTAATGCATATTCTCTTAATTGTTTTGTGCACTCTGCTGATAAGTAATTTAAATAATCTGAATTGCTGCTGAACAAATCTGAAATGCTGAGCGGTCCCCCGTAAGTAGTACTGTAATTAAAAGAATAAACCGTTGTAAGTGGGTGTGCAGCGCCGGCTATAGACTTGAACTCATTCATCTGTGAAGTTAGCAATGTTCCGTTGATCACAGATGCCTCGCTTGTTATCCCCATCGAACTCTCTGTTCCGTTAAAAGTCTTACGCGGGATGGCGGAGACTTCACCGATGAAATTTTTTATCATTCCGTTTACCGTCGTATCGAGAATGTTATTTATATCCTGCGCTATGCCCCTGACACCCATCAGTGCATCGGGACCAAAATCTACCTGAGGATACGTTGCATTGACAGTGTAGTGTAAATCAGCGCTATTGTCGTTGATTGTTTTATAAACGACATTCATTGTTTGTGCTGATGAGGCTATTATTCCGAAATGGAAAATAAACAAACCGAAAATTATTTTTTTCATTTTTGAAAAGTTATTTATAAGTTACAAGATTTATTCTCAAAATATTGTTAATCAGATTCTCCTCCTTTTGTTCTCACTAAGATAAACAAAAAGGGTAAGCTTAGAAATACAACAAATTCTATTGTATAACTATATCTTTCAATCGAGCTTTGGACAATGCTTACAAATAATGCGTTCGATATATACATTACTCCAAGGAAAAAGTAAATAAGAGCATCCACATCCGAAAATTTACTTTTGAATAATTTTAATATACTGATCGAAAAAACTAATCCAAACATGACCAGCCAAATAATGTTTCTAAAAAATAAATTGTGGATCTTTTCAAATGACTGAGACGCGCTTTGTAAAAGAGTCGGTTTGAGTTCAACATTATTGGAATCAATTACAACAACATTTTCAATATTTGCCCTGCTGTTGATCTCATTCGAATAAAAAGATATGACTCTTTCATAATCTTTTTTATTTGAAGAAACCTGACACCATATTCCTTTTTCAAGTATCTTCAAATGTTTCCTTTCTATTATTGTACCCTTATATGCGTTTGTGTAAGAAGTATACAAATCAAACGGCTTTCTTATGTTCATGAAAAATTGGTAAAAATTTGATAACACAAACTTAGCATACACCAACGGATAATTCCTGACTGCATCAACACTGATTTTTTTTATAATCGGCTGAACATCCGGGTAAGTCAAACCGAGATCTTCCTTCATTAAGTGATTTATCAGATATACGCTATTCCACAAATTATCATTAAAAACCCTGTATAATTTTCCTAATTCCATACCATTCTTGACATAATTTATATCCTTTTCAGAAATCCCATTAAGTGTGCTGTCAATTGCAGAATTGACAAACTCCGGGTATTCTGCACAGGGTTCCATTACTAATATTGTTGCCCCGGATAGACTTGCTCCTGCTCCAAAAACAGTCAGTGAAAAAGTTTTTAGGGTAAAATAGTTGTATGTGCATAAGGAGATTAAAACCACAAGAAACGGAAGGATCAGAGAAACATATAATTTGAATTTGTATTTTTGGATTATAAAATATATTGTTAACAGTGCAGGGATACAAACAAGGAACAGACCAGCAGGTCTTATTATAATAGCAACACCGATTGAAAACGATAATAATATCAAATACGAAATCCTGTTTTCCTTGAGGGCAAGAATTAAAAATGAGCATGATAAGATAAGAAAATTAACATAGATGCTTTCTGAAAGTAAAGCTGTCTCTAAAAAAATGTAAATTGATGACGAAATAAATATTGAGATTGAAATTGCAAATAAGAAAGTGAATGATTTGAAGGTCTTATTTACTACCCGCAGAAAGAAAATCGAGGTAAATAGTGTAAATAAACTTTGCAGCAGTGATATACAAACAGGATTTTTTGAGAACAGCAATACAAATGTAAGAAAAACCGGATAGCCCGGAGTCCTTATCTCAAACAATGGCAGATTACCGTCGATAATATTAAGAGCAACTGAAATATATGAAGCGGTGTCAAATGATATAACTGTTACGGGGTAATAAAGAAAATAAGGCAGTCTGGTAAAAACAAAGACAATCATTACCAGAATTACTGAATAGACAAATTGATTTTTCATGTTTTTCCAATAATTAAAATTTATTTATTTGTCTACCGATAGGCCGACCGGATAAAAATAATTTTCATAAATCACGACTTAATAAACCCGCAGATCAATGTAGAAAGAAAAGTTGTTATTTAAAACAGATTTTTGGGTCATTAATACTGCACAAGGCTCGCAAAGCTAATGAATTGTAATACCATCCAACCTATAGAAATTATTTTATCAATACCATACGTTTAATCTTGCTAAAATCTCCTGATATTAACTTATAAAAGTAAACTCCGCTGGATAAGCCATGTTTATCTGCTGAAAATTCAAATTCATAACTGCCGGCATTTAAACTCTCATTTACAATTCTTGTGATCTCTTTTCCAAGGGCATCATAAATTATTAAAGAAGTAAATCCGGGTCTTGGAATGCTGAAATTTATTTTAGTTGACGGATTGAACGGATTCGGATAATTCTGAGAAAGTACAAAAGTTTCCGCTGCATAAGAATTTTGCCGGACACCAACCAACGAAGAATCGATATTTTTTGAGATCCCATAAACGGGCGCTGCGCCCCAGTCAGGGTAAAGCGTCCAGTTTCCCGCTTCCATATCTCTGACATAAAAAACATCGGAATAGGCTGATTCTGATTTTCGAAGCAGTGATGAATGTTTCTCTTCAATGAAAGGAGTGTTGGTAATATTCTTTGGGAGCGACCATGTAATGCCGTTATCAGTTGACCGCGAAATAAAAATCTCCCCTGTATTTACAGTATCCTGATTTAGGACTACCTGCTTATTTCCTCTTAAAAAGGTTGTATAAGTGCAAAGTATATCACCGTTTGAAGCGATACCGATTGACGGCTGGCACAAAGGAAGCATGTTTGCAGTTTTTATTGTGTCGGCAAGATTCGGAATATTGAATTTTCCTGCGACCTTAGTAACCCCTGTTGAAGGAGACCAATGCAGAATATAAGTATTGTAAAAAATTTTTGTAATAAACGACGGATCCAGAGGTGTAAAAGAATAATAAGGATTTTTTACAGTGAATACAATATGAGGTTCATTTTGGATTACAAGTGATTGAATTCCGCCGGCTTGAATATAGGGTTCGAACTCATTTGCAGCATATGCAGTATCCGTTCCGTCAAGAAAATAATTAAATATCTCGGTTGAACCTGAAAAAGTAATTCCATTATCTGTAGACTGATTCAATGTAATGCTGGAGTAGGAAGGAAATATTCTCCTTACCTTGGAAGCAAAAACCATGTTATTCATACCGGCCTCTACTGTATAGTTGCTTAAAACAATTGATTCTTCAAAGTTCCATGGGCTCCACGAAATTCCATTGTAAACACAGTTATAGCCGGTGCTTGTAACTGAACCAGCAAATAATATTATATTCGAGTTTTGAGAAACGGCTATGCTGGAGTGCCCTAAAAACAAATTGTTCGGGACACCGGAAATTAATTCAAATTGAGATCCGCCAAAGGTGTTGTCCTGATAGACATCTGCATAGGGCATTCTAGTATTTTTGATAATCGGTTTACCGTCCCTGAGCGCTATGCTCGGAGGTCCGTTGCCGGAAGTATCATCAAGAACGTTTGAAGTCCAGGTGTTTCCAAAATCAGTTGAGTATGCATAGTATGTCTTTCTTATAAAAATTGATGGATCGGAGGAATGTTTTCCCATCATCACTGCGCATAATTTTTGCGGATCAGCCGGATCCTGAACCAAATACCTTACACTTCCAAAAGATTGAAGATCATAAGTATCAGACCACATATTGGTCCATTTCTCTCCGGGCTGCAATTGCGGAGGCACCTGCGCCGTCAGCGATGAATTAATGATTACAATGCTTAGCAGTAAAAATATTTTTTTCATTTTGAGATTCTTTATTTTAAAATTATAATAAATGCAGCCATCCGGTTAAAAAAGATAGTTCGAATTTTTTTTTATTAATACCCTTTTATGACAAATGGTAACCTCTGAAAGTAATTTAAAAGGAAAAAGAGAAAAATTAAATAGGAAATTACAGAATAAGCTTAATGCAACATAATTGTAATTATTTTTACTTTGTCAGCTTACCGAATTCTTTAAGAAATCTTTTGTGAGAAGTGTAATGAATGGTATTAAATCCCAGGGACTTTGCTGTCAGTATATTTTTTTTCAGGTCATCTATGAAAATTGTTTCTTCGGGAATGATGCCGTTTTTCTGGATCAGATGTTTGAAGATCTTCCTGTCCGGCTTAACGGCTCTTACCTTGTAAGATAAGGTTCTTTTTTTAATATGCTTGACATACGGAAAGTTATGGTCTATAAAATTGATATGGGATGAATCAACATTTGAGAGCATAAAGAGCTTATATTTGGAATCTAGAAGTTTGTTTTCAAGAAAATTTTTCATCTGATTGTTTTCCCAGAAAATATCGCAATACAAATAATGAAAGTCTGCAAATCCGATCTTTATGTTAAATTTCTTTTTTAGTAATTTAAAAGTCTGTTTGATATTTAATTTATTGGAGCCTATTTTAAGATCAAGTTTGTTGTCGCTGAAAAATTTTCCCAAATGTCTTGCATTCAGATTCTTCTCGAGCTGCGCTACGCCGTCATAGAAGTAGCAATAGTCGAAATAAACCAGAGTATTTCCCAGATCGAAAATGATATTTTTTATTTTGGACTCTGACAATCAGATGTATTTTGTTTCGAGAACGTTTAGGTCATCATCGAGAATATATTCTTTGGGCTTTCCGGTCGGAATTTCAGTCTGAAGAATTTGTTCTTTGCTGAGTTTTTCGAGATACATTATTAATGCCCTGAGACTGTTGCCGTGAGCCGATATTAAAATATCCTTTCCCTTTCTCAGCTCCGGTTCGATCTTTGAATGGTAGTACGGCAATACCCTGTCGGCTGTATCTTTCAGGCTTTCACCGTTTGGAGGCGGAATATCATAGCTTCTTCTCCACAACTTTACCTGTTCTTCTCCGAATTTTTTTCTGCATTCATCCTTATTCAGTCCCTGAAGATCACCATACATTCTTTCATTGAGAGCTTTATCTTTTTCTACGGGAATATCCGTCTGACCGGTCTCGTCGAGAATGATGTCAAGCGTTCTCTGTGCTCTTTTCAAATCAGAAGTGAACGCTTCGTCAAACTTGTAGTCTTTGAGCTTGTCTCCGGATCTTTTTGCTTCGGCTTCCCCGGCGGGAGAAAGATCAATATCAACCCATCCCGTGAACCTGTTCTCTAAATTCCATTGCGACTGCCCGTGCCGGACTATTACTAACTTCGGCATAAATTTTTTTTTGATTTAAAACTTTGCTAAGTTACCTTAAATAAATTTTTCTTACAATTAATTATTAAGTGTTTAATGTTCGGTGTGTTCGGTAAGTTTGGTGAGTAATTAAGTGAGGAAAGTCGGTGCATAGTTTATTCTTAATCTTTCCATTTGATAGAACATCCCATCGAAGGAATCTGCTGGAAGTCAATTTCTTTTTCCTGTAACAGGATATCAATTGCTTTATCAAGGTCCTTTGACATGACTTTTGATTCATCTTTCCAGCTGTCGTCAAGACGTCCCCGGTATCTGAGCTTTCTGTCCTTACCATAAACATAAATATCCGGAGTGCACACAGCGTCATATTTTTTTGCAGCTTCCTGAGTCTCATCGACCAGGTAGGGAAAATTTATTTTGTATTCACCGGCGAAGTGTTTCATATTTTCGAATGAGTCTTCAGGGTATGCTGCCGGGTCATTCGGATTTATCCCGATAAACTGAACTTTGCGTTCTGAATATTTTTTCTGAAGTAAAACGATCCTTTCCATCACAGCTTTTACATACGGACAGTGATTGCACATGAATATTATTACTAAAATATCTTTATCTGGAAAATTTTCCGGCGAGTAGTATTTGCCGTCAATACCTTTCAGAGAAAAATCAATTATGTCGGAGCCGATATTATCAGCACTGCTTGAAACAGGCATTTTTCAGAATTTGAAATTGAAAATGTAAAAATTAAAAATGAGAAGCAAAAAACTGTATAAAAGGTTTCTAAAAGGTTTCATCATAATTTTCTTCATCGTTATCTTCGTCATCCATTTCAGGATGATAGTCTTCATAAACAAATGTAATCTGTGCTTTCGAATTGTCTTCGACAACTTCTTTAAATATTTCTTCGGTGATAAACCTGTATTTTTCCCTGTCATCATACTCTCCGTGCGAATGGACAATTATTTTATGGTTGTCGAGAGCGACTATCAGTCTTCGAAGCTCATCTTTTAATTTTTTCGGATCAAGTTTTTTAAATTCCGTAAACTTAGGTTTACCGATTTTTTTATATACACTTATCATCCTGATCTTGGAATGTTCTTTTTTGAACTCCTCAACGTTATGAATGAATTCTTCATCATCTTCTTCATCGAGCTCACCGAGCATCTCTCCTTCAAGCATCTGTTCTATCTCGTGCTCATCCTTAGGCAGCCGCCCCTCATCCGGGTCTTCCGAAGATTTCTTCTTGGATGAAACAGTTTTTTTGGATTCCTTCAGTTCTTTAGTCGTTGTTTTTTTAATATTCATAGTTTCTGTTATTGGTTTTTACAAAAAATTGTAAAACCTTTTTTCATCAGCTGTTAAATTTTTGTATAATACAAATTAAAAGAATAATATAAATATTCAATTAAAAATTTTTTATAAAATAAATTATTTTCCCGGTTTTTCAACTTACAAATTTCAAGTGCAATAGTCAAATTGAAATTATTTAATATAAAGAAAATAAATAAATATGACCGGCGTAACAAAGATCAGGCTGTCGAACCTGTCAAGTATTCCCCCGTGTCCGGGAATCAAGCCGGATGAATCTTTCACTTCACAGTATCTTTTTATGAGCGATTCAAAAAGATCTCCCGCCTGTGAAAATATTCCTATAATTAATCCCAAAGCTACGGCATCTGTTATTCAAGTTTGTCTGGAAAAATAAAATGAATGGATAAAGAAATCATTATCGTAAAAATAAATCCCGAGATTGAGCCTTCCCATGTTTTTTTTGGACTGATTACGGAGAGCGGATGTTTGCCGAAAAATCTCCCCGCAAAGTATGCGGCAGTATCGCAAGTCCAGATCAAAATGAATATCAGGATAACAATATTTGGAAATGATGAATTAATAAAACCATTAAGCAGCATAAAAGGAAATATTATGTACGCAATTCCAAATACTAGAATTAAGGGATTCATAGGATCTTTTCCTTTCCGGAAAATTTCCGGTGCTGAAACAGCAGGTATGATAATCAAAACTGACAACTCAAAAAATTTCCAGTCTGTATACAGAATTATCATTAATATAATTGAAAGTATTATTCCAAAATATTTTAAAGGGGCAAAGCCTTTCTTCTCAAACATTGAACAAAATTCCCATAAAGCCAGAGACGAAGCTATGATTGAAAAAATCAGGAAACAGATCCCGCCAAAATAAGCCGCGCCGATAATTACCGGAATCCCTGCTAATGCAATAAGAACTCTTTTCGTAAGATTACTCATTTCCGGCAGGGGGTAAATTAATAAAAGAATCTTTATGAACGGAATATTTTTTTATCATCATTATTACTATGCTGAAAACAAAAAGTGATATTATTCCCAAAACCGTAAACTGGATTTGTTCAGGAGATGTCATATCTTCCGATTCGAATGCCGAGACCGATTCGGTTCCAAAAATAAACACAACCAATGCCGAGAGAAAGTTATTTATGAAGTGGCATGCTATGGCAGTATAAATGCTGCCGCTGTGATAAACAATGAATGTCAGAAATATTCCGAGAATGGTCAGCGGTACAATGTTGAAAGGATGGAAATGGAATAAAGCAAAAAGCAGTCCTGTAAAAAAGATGGCTTTTGATGCGGGAATCACTTTTTCAAAGTTTTTGAAAACAAGTCCTCTGAACAAAAACTCTTCACAGACAGCCGGCGTGACGGCGATCACTATCACAACAAGCAGAAACTCCGGAACTGAATTCGCCTCGACAAGTTTTTCAGTTGCCGATTCAAGCATGTCAAATAATTCTTTCAGCTGATTGATGAATTCTTTTCCGAAGGGCAAATTAAAAATCAGTTCGTTTTGATAATACAGATACACCTGCAGGAAGGGCTGGATCACTAAGAATTCCCAGCAAGGCAAGAAAAAAAACAGGCAACTTTGGTTTCTTCAGCCGGAAGGTTTCCTTCAGATTATTGTCCTGAAGCATTACAAGTAAGATTGAAGGAAAAAGTATGAACATAAACTGTGCAAACGTGAGAATCAGACTTGTCAGATTCAAATTCTCTCCGCTGATTTCCATCTCCGCGCCCAGCAGAAAATACGAAATTATGCCGCCGACTAGCTGGTAAAGGAAAAATACAGTTGAAAGAGAAATGAAAATAAAAAGTATGGGAGAAAGATTTGCCAACGGGCCCTTCTTCCTTCCGGGACCATTATTTAAAATATTTAAATTGTTTTCGTCCAACCTGAATTTATCAGTAAATGTTTTTTGCAATATAATCTTTCTTTAACTATGATTAAATGATTATTAAGTTTTGAACTATGACATTAATGATTAAATGATTGCTATGATAAAGGGAAAGGAGAAAATCAGGGGAAATCATTTTATGACAAAAAGTAAAATCATAGTAATCATTTAATCATTCAAATCATAGTTTAAATTATCATTTCATCATAGCATAAATTAATTTATTTTACAGCCAGTCAAATGAGCAATTACGAACAGTTACAATCCGGTGAGCAGGGTACAGAGCAATATGCCGAATACGGGATAACGGAAAAGAAAAGTAAGTTTGGGATCTGGATAAATATACTTCTCTTTGCGTCAACTTTTTTCACAACTACAATAGCCGGTGTTTTCTGGGCAAACCAGGATTATCTGAATCTGGATAATCTTTCAGTCGGGCTCACTTATTCGGTCCTGATAATGCTTGTAATATCGACTCACGAGTTCGGGCATTATTTCGCTGCGCGTATTCATAATGTACCTGTCACTCTTCCTTATTACATTCCGTTCCCGTTTATTTTTTTGAATCCATTCGGGACAATGGGGGCGGTGATCAGGATGAAGGCAAGACATTACAGCCGGAAAGCGCTGCTCGACATTGGAGCCGCAGGTCCGATAGCCGGCTGGATAACTTCAGTAATAATTTTGATAATTGGTTTTACTAATCTTCCGCCCGTAAGCTACCTTTACCACATTCATCCGGAATATGCCTCAAGGGGAATTTCTCTGAGCGGATTCAGCTTTGGATACAATATTCTATTTCTCGCTTTTGAAAAAATATTTGCTTCAGCACCGAATGTTTTCATGCCTCCGATGAATGAAGTATATCACTATCCCTTTCTTTGTGTAGGCTGGTTCGGGCTTTTGATCACATCACTTAACATGCTTCCTATCGGTCAGCTCGATGGCGGACATATCTCTTATGCAATGTTCGGAGACAAACATAAATATGTCGCTTATGCCGTATTCGGCTTGCTTGTAGTATTCGGGCTTCTCGGGCTGCTGCCTTTGATCGGGATCAATAATAATATTGGATCCATCAACTGGATTGTTTGGGCGCTCCTGATTTTTTTTGTAATTAAGATCAAGCATCCTCCGACTTATTACGAAGGCGAAGAACCTCTGGACAAAAACAGAATGTTGATCGGCTGGTTTACCTACTTCATCTTTATTGTTTCTTTCTGCCCGGTGCCCGTTTATGAAGCTTAAAAAATTTTTCAATTGCAAAAAAACCGTTCAGCATTACTGGTAATTTTCCTCACGATCTTTATAGACCTCCTGGGCTTTGGAATAGTCATTCCGCTGCTTCCTTCATTTTCCGTGAATGAGCTTCATATCAGCGAATCCATGATCGGATTCATCGCCGGCATATTTTCCCTGATGCAGTTTTTATTTAATCCCGTTTGGGGTTCATTGTCCGACAGATACGGAAGAAAGCCGATTTTGGTGATGAGCCTGTTCGGGAGCGTGATCTCATATCTTTTGCTGGCGCTGGTCTTCTCCGGAATAATTCTTTCAGCAGTTTTATTATTGCTTTCACGTGCGTTTGCTGGAATTTTCGCAGCTAATATTTCCGCAGCGCAGGCGGTTGTCTCTGACATAACATTACCCGAAGAAAGAACGAAAGGAATCGGATATATCAGCGCGGCATTTGCATTAGGGTTTGTGTTCGGTCCGGCGATCGGCGGAGTCTTATCCGAACATTTCGGATACGGCTTTCCGGTGTTTATCTCCGCGTGTTTGTCACTGATCGCAGCACTGCTCTGCATTTTCATATTCAGGGAAACATTGCCGGAAGAAATTCAAATTAAGAACAGGCAAAATAAAAGGAATTCCAATCCGCTTAATTTCAAATTAATAACCGGGATATTAAAAAATAAATCCATCGGGAAGTTCATCATAATATTTTTTGTAATAGTATTTGCTTTCTCAAATATCTTCGGAACAATCCAGCTATTCGCCGAAAGAAAAGACGGGATGAACTTATCACAGTCGCAAATCGGATATGTATTTTCTTTTATGGGAATTATAGGCGCGCTTGTTCAGCTCTTCTTTCTTAAATTGGTTCAAAGAAAAATAGGTGAACAGAATACTCTGATTCTAGGAAGCTTCCTTGCAATATTCGGACTTGGACTTATCGGGTTTTCGTCTACACTGACCTTTTTGCTCGGCGTAATTTTTTTGCTTGCGGTGGGAAACGGAATGTGCAGCACAGTTACTTTAAGTCTTCTCTCTCAGAATGTGAACAGGGAAGAGCAGGGCACCATACTCGGGATCAATCAATCACTGAGCTCACTTGCCAGATTTCTCGGACCAACCTGGGGTGGATTGGTTTACCAGTATCTCGGATACAGATTACCTTTTATTACCGGCGGAATATTTATGATGATGGTGACTGTTTATAGTTATGTTGTGCTGAAGAAGAAATGATCTCAGCAGAAACTGTCCTTTCTAATAACTATCTCATTCCGATCACACCAAACATTCTTCCGGACTTATCCCTGTCTCTCCTGTATGAATGCAGCAAATCTTTTTCTTTGAAAGTGCACAGCTCCGATATTTCAATGTTCTCCGTTCTTACTCCGATCTCCAAAAGCTGTTTGTAGTTATCTTTCTTTAAATCCGGATAATATTTTCCGTTCTTAAAATACTTCACATCATCATCAAATAATTCTCCGACTTCCTCTCCGACTTCATAATTATCCTGAGAAATTCCCGGTCCTATGTATGCAGATAATTTCGAAAGATCAATGTTGAATTTTTTCACAAGGTCCTTTATAGTAAGTGTCAGAATTTTTCCGTGAGTTCCTTTCCATCCTGAATGAATTCCCGCGACAATTTTTTTTGCCGGCTCATATAAAAAGACCGGAATGCAGTCCGCAACACTGACAGCAAGAAAGTTATTTTTCTTATCAGTATAGACCGCATCGCAGCCCTCAAAACACTGCGGTTTGTCTGAATAGTTTGCTGTGGTTGAATGAATCTGTTTTTGAAATGTGACCTGCGATTCATTTACTCCGAGCTCATTAAAAAATAATTTACGGTTCCGCTTTACATTATTTGGATCATCACCAACGGATATGCTGAGATTCAGACAATACGGGTCCGGAGATACGCCGCCAACTTTTGTGCTGAATCCGAATACGAGTTCAGGAAATTTTTTGAGTAGTTCGGAATAAATAATTTTTGGTGTCATTTTTTATCGGGTTCATCGTGACATAACTCGAACAAGGGAGCATGCTCTCTTGTTCGTAAATTACTATTGAAATTCCTTCTCTCACAAATTGTGAACATCTGTGAACATCTGAAACGATTTACTTTTTTATTTTTAGGAAATAAATTTATATTACACTTAAATTTAAAGTCATTTCATATGCAATTTCAATTCTGAACATCTGCTATGAGTAAAGAACAAACAAAAGACCTGCTTAAATTTCTGAAACCTTTCGATGACGGCATTATCAGACTGGTATTATGGCTAAGAGAGTTTGTCTGGGATTTATACCCCAAAGCTAATGAACTGATATACGATAACTACAATGCCCTTGCATTCGGCTGGTCGCCTACTGACAGGGTCGGACATACATTCTGTTCCGTTGCGGTCGGAAGAACGAGTAAAAATGTTCACTTTGGATTTTACTGGGGAAGCGAAATTGCAGACCCGGATAAATTGCTTATAGGAAAAGGAAATCAATACAGATACATTCTGGTAACAAGCAAAGAATCATTTCCAAAAACCTATATTAAGAAGCTAATAAAGGAGGCATACATAAACTCATTTGCCAAAGTAAAAGACCCGAAACAGCTTAGGGAAGGACTAACAATTACAAAATCAATTTCTCCGGTCAAAAGAAAGCTTAAAAGTAAAACTGCAAAGAAAAAAAATAGACATTAAGGATATATTTCATTTAACAAAAAAAAAATTAAGAACACTCTAAATTACAAAGTCATGACAATAAAAGAATCCAACATCACTATTAACATTAAAGACATGGACAGGTCCATAGCTTTTTACCAGTCAATCGGATTTGTATTAAAAAAACGATGGCAGAATTTTTATGCCCAGATGACTGCTCCGGGAGTCACAGTAGGCTTGCATCCGACTTCGGATGAAAATCTTACCGGCGGCTCAGGAAATGTTTCGATAGGTCTTACCGCTGATAATTTTGAAGATGCAAAAAACCTGCTTGATAAATTATCGATTCCATCAACATCGCGGACCGAGGAAGGCGGGGAGTTTCTGCATTTCAATGATACAGACGGAACAGCGCTGTACTTTATCAAACCTAAATGGTAATCGTGATTTATTTTTTTAAAATTAACTAATCACGCTAAAAATTAATGCCAGTGATGCTTCAGATCCTTATTGTCTTTTTCGTGATAAGTGATGGCAAGTATCCCGCCGGCGGAGACTAATATTATTCCTATAATTGAAAGCACGCCGGGAATGGTATCAAAAATAATCCAGTCGAAGAGTCCCGTAAATACAATTACCAAATAATTGAACGGAGCAAGTTTTACTGCTTCTGTAAATTCGTATGCGTACTGCAGAAGGTATAGATAACTAATGAACAGAACTCCCGTTAATACTCCGAAAATCCAGATGTGCAATGGGGGATTTGACCAATTGGCTATTGCAAACGGAAGTGAAAGCAAAGTCGAGATGAGTGAGTAATAAAATAGTACAGTAACAAATGACTCGGTTTTCGTAAGGACCCTCAGTGCAACATAGGCAATGGCCAGAAACACTCCTGCTGCAAGTCCATAAACGTCTCCCGGCCTTAATACACTTGATATGCTTGGTCTCAAAATGAATATGATACCGATAAAGCCCACGCTGATTCCCCACCAGATTTTTTTGTCGAGCTTGACCCTCAGCCACATCCAGGTAATCATGGGAATGAATATCGGCGCGGTATTATTTAAGAGGACCGCATTGACAAGAGGGATCTTAGTGATTGCAATGACGGCACATGTAAAAGCAAGTACGCCTGTGACGCCCCTTATGATGTGGATATTTATTATTTTTGTATGGAGATCCTTAAACTTATTTTTTGATGCGATGACGGATATGATCACTAAGCACGTAGAGTATTGCATGAATACAATCCACTCAATGGTAGCAGAAGCATTTTCCTCGAGTTTTACCAGTATGCTTATGAATGCAAGAAATGAGAATCCAACGATGGTTGCAATAACTGATTTTGTTGTAACAGTATTTTCTTTGTTTCCTTCTGTCATAGATGCTGTTTGACAAACTTATACATAAGCACGCTGTCCATATAAGTGCCGTCTTTAAGTTTCATGTCTTTCGGACATCTGCCTTCTTCGATAAAGCCAAGCTTTTTATAAAGTCCGATGGCTCTTTCATTGGTCGAAAAAACCGCTAATGTAATTTTTTCAATCAGAGAACTTTTTTCAGCCCAGTTAATTAAACTCTGCAATAAAATTTTTCCTATTCCCATTTCCCTGTATTCCTTTAAAATGTATATTGACAAAACGCCTGAATGCATTGTCCTCTTTAATACTCCGTTCCTGAAATCAAGATACCCTGCAATCTTTTTCCCGACTTCAGCAACTATATATAATGAACCGCTCCCGCTCAGAAGACTTTCAATGGTTGTCACCTGGTCATCTTTAGTATATATTGCTTCTTCCGGCTCCCTCATCATATATAATCTTTCATTAACTATTTTCATATTTATGTCAATTAACGATTCAGCATCATGCGAATGTGCATCCCGGATCCTTACTTCAGTTCCGTTTTTCGATGTGTAGATCCTTTGTTCAATTCTCCCCAAGAATATTAATTTTAATTTTCATTTATAAATCCTGTAACTTTATCTGTTGATTCCCGGCTAAAGTCATTAATAATTAAATCAGCTCCTGACAGATCCTGTTCATTTGTATTTTGGTTTGTAAATCCGATACCATACATTCCGGCTGATTTTGCCGCCCGGATCCCGTTGGTTGAATCTTCTATCACAAAACATTTCTCCGCATAAGTTTCAAGCTTCCGGGCAGCTTCAAGAAATATATCGGGCGCGGGCTTGCCGTTTCTTACTTCTTCCCCGCTTATTACGAAATCAAAATATTTATTTAAGTCCAGTCTGTTTAAGACAAAAGTAACATTCTCTTTAGCCGAAGACGACGCAACGCTTAATTTAAATTCTCTGTCCTTTAATGATTCAAGAAAATTTGTAACCCCCTCAATAGGTTTTGAAAGCAATTCTGATCCAAGGACTTCATTCATACGTTTCTTTTCCAGAGCAATGAACTCGCTTACTTCGTTTGTTAATTTATATTTTTCCTTCAGCATTTTCCACATTGGCAGCGAAGGCAGTCCTACAAGCGTTTTATAATTCTCATCATCCATTTCAATTCCGAATTCTGAGAACATCTTCCTATTCATTACAAGATAAACAGGTTCGGAATCTATCAACACTCCGTCCATATCGAAAATCACAGCCTTATCTTTGCTCATTCCGAATATTTTTCGTTAAGCAGCGCAAACCTTAAATGATCCTGCCACTTATCATTTATTTTCAGATAGTTCTTTGAATATCCTTCTTTCACAAAATTCAACTTCTCTAAAACTCTGATTGATGCTGCATTAGACGGGATCACGTTTGCTTCGAGCCGGTGCAGATTTAGTTCATTAAATAAAATTTCTATCAGCTTTTTTATGGCTTCTGTCGCTATGCCTTTCCCGTTTTCATTTTCATCAACATCATAGCCAAGAGTCCCGCACTGAAAAACGCTTCTTACTATATTAAAAGCTGTAACGATTCCAGCTATTCTTTCCGGCTGCTCTTTTTTAAAAATGTAATACCGGATCTCTGTGCCCTTATTCCATAATTCCCTTTCAAAATTAATCTTATTCAGCTGATACCCGACTGTATAAAATGACTTGTCAAACCTGGGCGCCCACGGCTTGAAAAAATTCCTGTTCCTTTCATAAAAATCCAAAAGCTCATATTTATCAGACTCATTTAATACTCTTAATATTAATCTCTCTGTTTTGACTCGTTCCTTCACTTTTCAACTTAATACTTAATACTTAATACTTAATACTTAATACTTAATACTTAATACTTAATACTTAATACTTAATACTTAATACTTAATACTTAATACTGTCTCTCATTCGCAACCTGCATTGCGATCGTCTTTCCCTTGATCTTATTTCTATCCATAATGTCGACAACCTTATCCGAAAACTTTCTCGGTACTTCTACAAAACTATATTTATCATAAATAGCTATCTCACCGATCGACTTTCCCGGAATGCCCGTCTCTCCTGCAATTGCACCGACAATATCATTGGGCTTTACGCTCTGATTCTTGCCAATGTTTATAAACAATCTTACCATTTCCCCATTGGTTCCTTTGAAGCTGTCTTTTTTCTTTTTCTTCCGGCCGTCAAATTTCTCCCTCTTTCCGGACCTGTCATCACGGTTCCTCCTGAAAGTTTCTCTTTCATAATTATTCTCAATAACAACTTCTTCTTCTTCCTTTCCCATTATCATCTTTAATAATCCGGAGGCAATTTCAGTTGAACTGTAATCTTCATTCATCAGTCTTTCAATTATCGTGGAATACTTCTGTAAATCTTTTTCGTTATCAATTACCTCTTTTATTTCATTAACCAGCGTATTAGTTCTGATCTCATCAACATCTTTCATTGAAGGTATCTGAATGCTGATGATCTTTGTCTTTGTATACTTCTCGATTTCCCTGATCATGCGAAATTCTTTTCCGACTACAAACGTAAATGCCTGACCGGCTCTGCCTGCTCTCGCTGTCCGTCCGATCCTGTGTACATAATACTCATCATCCTGCGGCATGTCGTAATTAAACACCGCATCGATGTCATCAACATCAATTCCTCTTGCCGCCACATCTGTTGCAACCAGTATCTCAAGCTTTCCGCTTCTGAATTTTGCCATTACCTTATCTCTCATCATCTGCTTCATGTCGCCGTGAAGACCTTCTGCGGAATATCCTCTCGCCTGCAAATGTGACACGAGCTCATCAACACTTTTTTTCCTGTTGGAAAAAACAAGTGATAATTTGGGATTGTGTATGTCAATAAGCCGGGTGAGTGCTTCAAGCTTCATGCTTGGCTTGAGCTCTATGAAATACTGCAAGACGTTCGGAACTGTCACTTCCTTATGGACAACCTTAATATGTTCAGGATGCTTCAGATATTTCTTTGACAGATCCAGAATTTGTTTCGGCATTGTCGCCGAAAACATCACTGTTTGTCTTTCTTTCGGAACCTGTTTCAGTATCATTTCCATGTCGTCCCGAAATCCCATGTCGAGCATTTCATCCGCTTCATCGAGAACTACTATTTTCACATTGTCAAGCTTTAGCGTCCCTCTTTCAATATGATCGATCACTCTTCCGGGCGTACCGATGACGATCTGAACTCCGGACTGGATCGATCTTATCTGCCGATCAATTGACTGACCTCCGTATATCGGAACGATCTTGATATTTTTTTTATATTTTAATAATTCACCGATCTCTTCAGAAACCTGTATTGCCAGTTCCCGTGTCGGGCATAAGACTATTGCCTGAACTTTCTTCAAGTGATCGTCAATTGTTTCAATGATCGGAATTCCGAATGCCGCCGTCTTTCCGGTACCTGTCTGAGCCTGTCCAATGATGTCTTTTCCGGACATCATGATTGGAATCGCCTGTGACTGAATAGGAGTCGCTTCTTCAAATCCCATGTCGGCAATTGCCCGCTCTGTTTCTTTTGATAAATTTAATTCTTCGAACTTTAATGTATTCATCCTGTTTTTTTTAATTAATTTTTTTGAATAAATGTCTTTCAAACTTTCCATTACCGTTACAAACTCCACACTCTCCACACACTCACGACTCTATACACTCTAAAGCAGATTACTCGCCAGTTCCGCCAGCTCCGATCTTTCGCCTTTGAGAAGATTTACATGCGCATAAACCTTCTGACCTTTGAAATGCTCTATAAGGTATGAAAGCCCGTTGGACTGCGAATCAAGATACGGATGGTCAATCTGATATATATCTCCGGTGAACACAACTTTCGCGCCTTCGCCCACACGTGTGATGATGGTTTTAATTTCATGCGGAGTAAGATTCTGAGCCTCATCCACAATGAAGAAAATTCTTTGCAGGCTTCTTCCCCGGATATAGCTAAGCGGTTCTATGACAAGCTTGTCTTCCTTGATCAGCTGATTGATCTGCTGATGCTGCTTGTCTGTCTCGCCGAACTGGTCCTGTATGACTTTTATGTTATCCCAAAGCGGCTGCATGTAAGGAGCGAGCTTGTCTTCTATGTCACCTGGAAGATAGCCGATGTCTTTGTTACTTAGCGGGACAATCGGGCGCGCGATATAAATTTGTCTGTAGTTTCTTCTTACGTGAAGCGCTGAAGCTATCGCAAGCAGTGTTTTTCCTGTTCCTGCTTTCCCCGTCAGAGAAACCAAAGGTATGTTACTATTTGTAAGCGCATCGACCGCAAATGTCTGTTCCGCATTTCGTGACTTGATTCCGTAGATATCATTTTTGTCAACCCTTCTCATGACCTCTTTCTTCGTATCGAGGTGGGCCAGGACGGAGCGGACATCATTCCGGAGAATATAAAATTTATTCGGAAGCACTTCTCCTTTTAATTTTTTTACAACATCTTTCAGAGATACTTCATACGGCGGCTGATAAAGCTTTACTAAAATATCATCACTGAAATCTTCGATTATCTCCTTTCCGCTGTACAGCTCTTCAACGCTGCTTACCATGTCTGTAGTGTAATCTTCAGCCGGCAGTCCGAGGGATTTTGCCTTCATTCGTAAATTGACATCCTTCGTGACAAGTATTACCGAGCGTTTTCTGTCGCTTTTCTGAACCTCAAGCGCAGTGCTCAGAATCCTGTGATCGGGAGTATCGTCCTTAAAAATTTCCTTGATCTCATCGCTCAGCCCATGCGAGATAGCGATTCTGACCTTTCCTCTTCCTTTGCCGAGCGAGACGCCTCCGTTGAATAAAGCCGAGCCGGTCATTGCATCAAGCGTGCGCGCAAATTCACGCGCATTCAGATTCAGCACCTGACTCCCGCGCTTGAAGAAATCAAGCTCTTCGATTACCGTAAGGGGAATTACAACATCGTTTTCCTTGAACTGTAGTATGCAGGAAGAGTCATGAAGAATTACGTTTGTATCGAGGATAAAAACTTTGGTCGACTTTTTTTTTGCCATTAAGTTGATTTGAAATGTAAGACAATATAATTTTTCTGAGTGTCATAAGAAATGTAGGAAAATAACTGCCTGATGGCTCAGCTCCGTAGGAGCGGAATGTTAATAGCAAATGGAATGGCGTTAATGGCAGCTCCGTAGGAGCGCAATATCCACCCTTTGCTAAATTATATTTCGCTGTTACGCAGCTAATAAAACATGATCAGATTTCTGCTATTAACATTTCGTCCCTACGGGACTATTTTAATAATGGCCGCTCCGTAGGAGCGGAATGTACAACTCATGCTAAATCATATTTCGCTGCTACGCAGCTAACAAAACATGATCAGATTTCTGCTATTAACATTTCGTCCCTAGGGACTATTTTTGATAATGGCAGCTCCGTAGGAGCGGGATGTACAACTCATGCTAAATCATATTTCGCTGCTACGCAGCTAATAAAACATGATCAGATTTCTGCTATTAACATTTCGTCCCGACAGGACTCTCGTATGCTACCTCGGTGTTACCCGCTCTGTCAGGCTTAGAATGTTAATCATAAAATTCAAACACATATCTTTCATCACAATCTACATTAAACCCTTTTAATAACTCTAAATACTCATTCCGGAAAGATCTTTTTAAATGATGGTTTTCCTGATTCTTAATATATTTAATAACTTTATCTAACTGAGAATGTGAATATGAAAAAGCTCCGAAGCCTTCCTGCCATCGAAATTTTTGTGGTACAAAATTCTTAGTATTAACCCATTTTGAAGAATTCGCTTTAATATCCCTGACAAGATCGGATAATGCAATATCCGGTTTCAGGCTGAAAAGAATATGAATATGATCTGACATCCCGTTAATTGCATAAACCTTCTGATTTTTTCCGTTTACTATTCCGCAAATGTATTTATATAATTCAACTTTCCATTCTTTTCCAATAAAATTTTTCCTGAACTTTACTGCAAAGATAATTTGAATATAAATTTTCGTATACGTGTTTGCCATTTTCGTTAAATTTAAATTAATTAAAATCCCACTGCGGCTCCCACTGACAGGCGGTTGTTCACGTCTCCCTTTATCTTATCATTTCCGCTTCCGATGCTCTTTACTCCGTCAATGTATGTCTCGGCATATTTTGCATCTATCTCGATGAATGGAAATGGTTTGTACTTAAGCAGCAGATACCAACGGCGTCCTTTGTCGTACAGAGGAATGTTTGACATTACTCCTGTTATATCACTTTCAAATTCATAAATGCGGCTGTCGTAATCATCCGTATCGAAAAAAATAATTCGTGTATCAAGAACCAATCCCGTAACAGGAATTACTCTTATATCAGAAAAAAACAAATATCCCTTATTGTCACCCCCGAATTCTTCGTAATCGATAAATACATATTCAAAACGACTTCTGACACGGAATCTTTCCGTCACCTGATATATGAATCCGAACCTCACGTTCATCTGATCTCTGACGTCAATTCTTTTTATGTCCCGGTTAAAATCATCCTTAACGGTCCGCGCCTCTTCCTTATTTTCATTTTTATATTTAAGATTTATTAGCAGACCTTTTGCAGCGCGCCATTCAATATATGTGAGAAAATCTCTTCCCGATGTCGGCACCGGATTTGAAAATGTCCTGTATGGAAAGCTGAACTGGTCAAAGTAACTGTTGACTGATAAACCTTTCACAGGGCGCAAGAATATTCCTGCGTAAAATCCACGCTCATTGTATGTGTCCCCGTTTTTTTCTCCGAAGCCGGACGAATGCACGGGAGCAAAGTCAATCGGATAATTTCTGTAAGATAAGAGTATGTCGGCGAATTTAAAAAAAGTAAACTGCAGTGCGTTGATGCTGGCTACTGAATTTGACTGTGACCTTGCAAACTCACCGTAGAGATTTATATTCCTGAAAATAAAATCGTAATCGGCACTGAGCATTGCCGCGGAAGTTCCCGAAAATTTATAAAGATGTTTGAGTGAATCCGGAATGACCGGTCTGGAGAAGGCGCTTCTCCAGTAAGTTGTTCCCAGCCTAAGACTTCCTTTCTCATAAGATATTCTTCCTCCATACAGTTTTTCCTTAACCGAATTCATTCTTCTGATTTCCGAAGCGGTCCTGTGGTAACCGTCATAATAAAAACTGGAGACTCCTTCTATATCAGTATCAATCGTCGCGTCATAGTAATTATCTGAATAAAACAAATTTAGATAAAGATCCCGGACATTTATTTTTGCCGCTCCTCCCCGTAAGAATTGAACTTCATTGACCGAACTGTAACCGTCAATTCCTTTTCCTCTTTTTTTCAAAGGTGCAACAGCGCTCAGACCTTTGGAAAAAGAAAGCGAATTCCACATTGCCAGTCCCTGTGCAAAATTCAGAGTATAATCCCCAACAACGGCATCAGTTATGAATTTATAATTCTTCAGTTCCAGAAATCCCGAAACAAAGTCGGTAAGGTTTTTTTCACCGGCATCTTTTTCAACTGTAAGATTTGCCTCAAGTCTGTAATTCAGATTTGAATATTTGGAATTCAGCTGATTATAGATCTTTGTACGCGAGCCTTCATACTTTCCGGTGAGATATCCTTCCTTCGGCTGCAGCTCCTGAAAAAACCTAAGCTTAAGCTGAGTTCTCAGATTCAACATGTCATTTAATTTAGAGCTATTAACTTTTCTGCCTGTTTCATCTATAAGTATGTCTTTTTTCGATTGACGCGCAACAAGATATATTTTTAT
The DNA here is from genome assembly GCA_963836395.1 of uncultured Ignavibacteria bacterium. Taxonomy (GTDB): domain Bacteria; phylum Bacteroidota; class Ignavibacteria; order Tepidaquicellales; family Tepidaquicellaceae; genus JAGPCH01. The sequence goes on from CAWIJF010000010.1 coordinate 169,405, forward strand.
TTTCTCATAAAGCTCTCCGGTCATTCCTTCGATCTTCAATAATGCCCGCTTTGATTTGAAAGTCTTTACCTCATCGCGATAGTCAATGATTTTTTTTGCCATGACTGAACTCAGGAATGGTATTGTTTCGAGCTGTTCAAGTGTAACCTTGTTAAGGTCATACGGATTGCGGTTCAGATTTTCGAGGAAGTCAAGCATTTTTGAATCATCCTCTTCGCTTTCGGAATTCTCGAGCAATATTTCCTCAGAAGAATTTTTTCTGAGGTCGGTAGTATCGGTAGCTACTCCTGAACTGTCAGGTTGAGACAAAAGTCCGGAAGTGATTGCAAGGAGATTAAATAAAATGATTGTACTTTTTTTCATTCGTCTTATTCAGTTTAAGAGAATGAATAAAAATACAGGCTAAGATACTGGAGTCAAAATTTATTTTATTGGATTTGTGAAAACAAAAGAGGGCAAATTTCAAGCAGAGAATAAATATCCGAATATGTTACGGACTTTACTTCAGCTTCACTTTTTCAACTGAAAGAACATCCCTGCCGGAATTGTTATTTCTCTGAACAAAAACAACAAGGTCAGTATAATCCTGATTGATCTGGCTGTCGATGCTGTAGTTCTGACTGTAGGTATTGGTCTGTCCGACGCCTATCGTAAATGGCTCACCGGTTGGAGGAGTAATGAAATCACGGAACGTATTGTCAAAATGAGTTTCGCCGTTGGGAGCTGTGTACTGAATTTCATTTTCAGCAACAGCGACCTGATAAACAAGATCATTAAATTCCGCACCTGAGATCTGGGTTATTTTAATATTCAGATTTCCGTTTCGTGAAACAGTGTCGTATGTATTGGTGAGCTGGATCGTATATGTCCTTGCATCTGAAAGCTTTTCATTGATTTTATTTGTCCAGGCAGATGCGGAAAAATTACCGATGAAAGTTCCCAATAAAAAAGTTCTGGGATTTACAATTGCCGAGTTGGGATAAAATGCCATCCTGGCATTATTATCGGTTGTATTATAAAGATAAAAAGGATCCCCTGCAAACAGAGTCGTATGATATCTTATGATCACGACATCAGTATCGTTGCTTGTCACACCATGCAATTGATAGATCTCATCCAGGTATGTATTGGCTTCGACGCAGGGAATGCAGCTTGTATTTGTAAAAAGTTCTATCAATACTTTATTGTGTGTAACCTCCGGAGCAGGTGAATTATCGGTAACAGGGCTGTCATTACTTTCACAGGAATAAAAAATTACCGGTATCAAAAAAACCTGAAGTAATATAAATATCTTTTTCATTTGTATAGTTTTTAAAAATTATGAAATATCATAATCATCATACAATCATTTTATCATAGTCAATACTGGGTTGCAACTGTCACTCGAAATCCTTCGAACGGCTGTATGTATCTGCAGATCCCGTTAGCGCAACTCAGGCCGCCTCTTTCAGACCCGTATGAAATTGCAAAAGTATTTGATTCATTTAATTTATATGTCAGTTCGCCAAGATACCATGCTTTTTTGCCTGTCGGCTCTTCATCGTCATTCGTAAATTCAGCAGCTATTGTAAAACCTATGTCAGGCGAACTTGAAAATGTTAACGAGTTATACTGATTCAGAAAATTCTTGTCACCGACTCTGATCGAATTGCTTTCCCACTGTGTCTCGTTAATGAGTGTCAAACTGTTTTTGCTGGTAAAGGAATATCTGAACTCCAGAGGAATTGTTGTTGTCTTGATAATCTCCGAGCTCGACGGATTGATCTGATTATATGTTGTGTTATTCTGAATTGCCAGCGCCAGCTTTGCATAGATCTTATCAGTTGCATAATCTTCACCTTCGAGATAAACTTCCCAGAACGGGGAAAATGCATCATTGAGATCCGGAAGCCAGCTGTCGTCTCTGTCTATTCTTTCATATGAGATTACCGAAGATGTATCAATGTCCTGATACTGATAGTGTTTTGAGGAGATGCTGCCGTTTAAGTCGAAGCTCAGCTTATCATTAGGCGAATAGACAAAGTCAATCTGTCCGCCAACTTCGTCATTAAAATCAACAACATGAGGATTTCTCGATGTCAGTACTGTTGCGTTTTCCCTTTGAGCAGTGGGCGGATTCTGATAAGGAAGCATGCGCGACGGACGAGTATTGCTCCTGTTATCAGGAAGCGTAATGTCGAATCTGTAGTTTTTATATTCCATCGTCATTCCGATTTTACCAAATGAATAAGAAAGTGAAGAATAGAGTCCGTCACCTTTTGCCGTCATCGGATCCGGATAAATTGCATTGGGAGTGATCAAAGATGTCTTATGTGCATAATCAGTATAAAACTGGAAATCCGTATAGTTTATATTAAGAACTGCTTCCGGCATGTCAGTATTGACATAGGTCGGAACACCTTCTTCCGGCAGTATTCCGTTTGAATGTACATAGTTCAATACCGACCGTCAGCGGCTTCAAAGGAGAAACTTTCAAATAAGCATTTCTTAATTTATAATTTTCGATTCTTTCCGGATAAAAGATAATCCCTGTAGTCAATATTACCTCCAATGATCTGAGCCTTTACTTTTAGCGGATTTTTTTCATCTTAAATGTCTTATCATAAGTAATTCTTACGCCGTCTATTCCGGTATCATAATACAATGCCCTGTCTTCAAAAACATTCAGAGAAAGACCGCGCGAGATAGCTTCAAAAAAATCTCCCGCCCTCAGAGAAATTCCGGATTCATGATCATACTCAACAAATCTTTTTGCGATACCCCTGAAGTTAACTCCGTATTCGATCGAATCGCTAAGCTCATACCGAATGCCGAAAGTTACGCCGTTAATTTTCAGTCTGGCATCTGTAAGGTTTTCAAAATATTCTTTGGGGTTTTTTATAGTGCCCGTATACTGATAACCGTTGCCGTAACGCATCAGGTTGCTTACAGCCGCCTCGACATTCAGCTTTATCTGAGCGTTTGAAACAGAACTGCAGAAAATTACGCAGATCAGAAACTAATAATTTTTTTATCAAATAAACTTAATTATTCGTGTTTAAGTTATTAAAATATAAATATTTATTTTGATTCGTCCTTTAATATCTTTTGAATCATTGCCGCTCAAAGCATCGACTATTTCTTTTTCAATATTTACTTCATCACCCGTCACATACCCGAGATGCTTTGCAACGATTTTTTTATTTTTATCAATGATAAGCGAGTACGGAAGTCCTATACCGCTGTAATCTTCAAAAATATGTTTGTCAAGATCAAGGACAACGGGAAACGTATAGCTATTTGCGTTGATAAATGATTTTACTTTCGAGATGGATTTTTGATTGTCCTGATTTATTGCAAGATAAGTAAATCCCTGATCCTTGTATTTTTCATAGATCGGCTGCATCTTTTTCATTTCTTCTTTACATGGTGCGCACCAGGTAGCCCAGAATGAAATCATTACGGGACCTTTTTCAAGAAGCTTGCTGAGCTTCAGTTCATTTCCTTCCAGATCATCCTTTTCGAAGTCATTATAATACTGACCGAAAGAATTTACAGGGATGTAAAATCAAAAACAGTATGACGATTATTAGCTTTTTCATTTTCCTAAAATTTTAATTAATAAATAATGATTAAAAAATAAAATTACTTTATTTCTTCAGGAATAAAATTACAATTGCAGTAACAACTAAATTTGCAATACCCAGCGGAAGCATTACTTTCCAGCCAAGGTTCATCAGCTGGTCATAGCGAAATCTCGGAACGGTCCATCTGACCCAGATAAAGAAAAATACCAATAATATTACCTTAGCACTGAACGTCAGAACCTGTATTATGCTGACTAAAATTGGGGGCAATCCGAAGTCCTGTAGATAAGGAAACTGCCATCCGCCGAGATATAATGTTACAATCATCGCTGAAGATACTATGACATTAGCATATTCTGCTAAAAAGAACAATGCAAATTTCATACTTGAATATTCAGTATGATATCCGCCGACAAGCTCCTGTTCGGCTTCAGGCAAATCAAATGGAGTTCTGTTTGTTTCGGCAAAAGCCGATGTCAAAAATATCATAAATCCAACCGGCTGTAAAATAATATTCCATTTCCATCCCGCCTGATTTTGAACGATTGTATCAAGCTGCAGCGAACCGTTAATAAGAATGATAGCAATTACTGCAAGCCCCATCGAGAGTTCATAACTTATCATCTGTGCAGAAGACCTCAATCCTCCGAGCAGTGAATATTTATTATTGGATGACCATCCGCTTAGAGTCACTCCCTAAACACCCAGAGAAGTCATTGCAAGAAAATACAATATTCCTATATTTACATCTGCGATCTGAAGTTTGATAACCCTTTCTCCGATCGTGATCGTATCTCCGAAAGGAATTACTGCAAACGTGGAAAGGGAAACAATAATTGAAATTGTCGGGGCAAGCGAATGAATAAATCTGTTTGCATTTGCTGGAACAATGTCTTCCTTCATTAAAAGCTTTATCACATCCACAAGCGGCTGCAAAAGACCGGCTGGACCGACACGGTTGGGTCCGATTCTGTTTTGTATAAAAGCCGAAACTCTCCTCTCGGCATAAACAGTATATGCAACTCCCGTCAATAAAATTGCCTGAACAACTGCAATCTTGGAAATAGTTATTATTAGATCAACAACCTGCTCTGACATCAAATGTAATTTTATTTGAGTTCTTAAAATCTGAAAAATATTATTTAATTTTAAATGCAATTGTCAAACATTTTTGAATGCACTTCTGTGAGAGAAAACTAAATCGGCTCCTGTCCGGCTTCCACATTCCTTTCTTTATACATTTCGGTCAGAATAGATCTTTGTTTTTTGATGCTCAGCATATATAACAATGCCGTAAGAATTGTTGCGATTCCGATTATGATGAGCACGGATTCTGTCCCGATGCTGCCTGCAAGAAATCCCAGCAACATTATCAGGATCGCCATTAATCCAAGATTAAAAGAAGTATTTACACCGAGAACTCTTCCGCGCATTGAATCTTCCGTTAAGATCTGAAGCACGGTATTGTTGATCCCCATCGAAGCTATGAACGCGAAATCCACACCCATTGCAAATATAAAGGAGAGCCAGATTGTTCTTGAGATTGAAAGTCCGATTATCGAAAGACCTGAAAGGAATGTGCAGAGTATCAGAAACTTAATTATGTTTTTTGTTGATTTACGTTTTCCCATATAGATCCCCGCCATCAGTCCTCCGGAAGCACCGGCGAAATACAGTATTCCGAGATATGCCGAGCCGCCTTTTAAAAAATTGTTGTCGATCACTGGCAGCTGAAATGTTACGTATCCGAATGCGGTGCTGATCATTGTTGCAGTCAGAGTGAGAGCAAACAGAGGTTTGTATTTCCAGACATATTTCAGTCCTGTAACTAATTGCTTTATTGCGGGGTCTGCCTTAAGGTTATTTACCTGGGGCTCTTTCTTTATGGAGATTATTGAGAACAGCGCTATTACATTTCCGATAAAAGTGAAGATGAAAGTTCCCAATGCAGTCAGAACCGTAAAGATTATTGTAAATGTTGATGAAGATATTATTTCACCTATCTTTGCATTTGATGCGGCTGCACCCATTACCCTCGGAAACAGCTTCTTATCGGTTACAAGATCTTTTACGAGTCCGATCATGGAAGGAAAGTTAATTGCAAAAATGCTTCCGAGTGAAAAGGAAAGAATAAGTATCAGGGGATATGATAACAGGTCCAGCCAGACCAGAATTACAGTTATGAAAGTAAGCAGCACAAAACCTATATTGCATTTTATCACATTCCTTCTCCTGTCGTATTTATCAGCAAGCACGCCGCCGTAAATACTGAAAAGCAGGAAGGGAAGATTCTCTGCAAAGCCCACTATTCCCAGTGAAGAAGGAGAACCGGTCAATTTAAATGTGATCCATGTAAGCGTGAAAAATGACATGTAAATGCAAATGAAGTCGGTAATGTCCGTAAGGAAATAAAAGATAATATTTTTCTTGACTTTCGGATCCATAGTCTCCTTCCATAAATTTTATCTGAAATCCCAGCCGGCTGCCGCTAACTTTTTTACAGCTGAAAAAGGATAAATGACGATTCACGAATTAAGTAATGGTGCATCGTAGTGAATGAATATATTAATAATTGTTCTTAATAAAAATAAAGAAGCCTTCAAAAAATATTCTGCTGGCTTTTGCTCTGCTTAATGGGAGTCGGAAGGGGTTCTGAAATAGTGCAACCGGAAGTAAAGTGTAAAGGCTCTTTTTGTATACTATATTGGACTAACTTAAAACGGGACGTAACATGAACTCAATCAAATCAGCACTTTTATCATCGGTTTTTTTTCTATTTGGATTCTTAAACATCGCAGCAGCTCAATGGGTGCAGGTCTCAAATGGTATGGGAGATTTAGCTGTATATTCATTGGCATCACAGCGGAAACAATATCATTGCAGGATCACAAAGTAACGGAGCATTTTTATCTACAGACAACGGAGCAAGCTGGGATAATACTTTAGTCTTACCTAACCGGGGTGTCTGGTCATTAGCTGTAAAAGGAAATACTGTTGTTGCCGGATGCGACAACGATATCGGCGTATATACCTCTGCAGATAACGGCAATACATGGACACATTCTTCTCTTGATTCATTAGTAATTTACTCACTTGCCGTAAGCGGGAATAATTTTTTTGCAGGTACTGAATATCTTAATAACGGAATGGGTGTATATGTATCTGCTGATAACGGCGCAAGCTGGACTCAAACATCTTTAAATGACAAGTCTGTCCGATCATTAACTGTAATGGGGAATAATATCTTTGCCGGAACCTCATTCAGCAGCAATAACTATGGCGTATACTTAACAACTAATAATGGTACAAGCTGGGCACTTACATCTTTAATTAACCAGGTAGTTTATTCATTAGCCGTAAGCGGAAATAATATTTTTGCAGGTACTATAAGTAATGGAATTTTTCTCTCATCAGATAACGGCTCAACATGGAATCAAACATTTGTTCCGGGTCAATCAGTTTATTCTTTGGCAGTATCCGGCAATAATATCTTTGCTGGTACTTATCAGATCGGGGTTTATGTCTCAAGTAATAGCGGAGCAAACTGGGCTGCAAGAAATGAGGGCTTAGCAAACGGTACTTCGGTTTACAGCATGTGTATATTTAATAATTACATATATATCGGAACACTTGGGCAGGGTGTTTGGAGAAGACCTCTTAGTGAGCTTATAGGTATTAAAAATATTTCCAGTGAAGTACCTGAGAGGTTCTCTCTCTGGCAGAATTATCCGAATCCGTTTAACCCGGCTACAAATTTGAAATTTGCAATTCCTGCATCAGGACTTGTTACACTGAAAATATATGATGTGCTTGGTAACGAGGTAGCAACATTAGTTAACGAAAAACTAAGTCTCGGAACATATGAAGTTGAATGGAATGCCTCAGGTTATTCAAGCGGCATATATTTTTATGAACTGCGGTCAGGTAACATTACCGAGACAAAGAAAATGCTGCTGACGAAGTAGGCTATGATTAAATTATTTATGATGAATTGATCATAATATCCGATAGGCGGAAATTATAATTTTCCCCTGACGAAGGATCTCAGTTGTGGATGACGATGCCAAAAATTGTTTTCGCTTACCAAAGACTTGAGTTTCCGTCAGTTATTGTTACTCCCAAAAATATTGTTGTTATGAGAATATTAACATGTACGATTTTTCTTTTTTTGCTAACGGTAAACGTTTTCTCTCAGCAGCTTCCTCAATGGTCATCGGCGGGTAATCTGGTTACTCTTGGTTCTAATCCCTTTATTTCAGTCGTAGATTCAAATGTATTCTGGGTAGCAGGTGGAGTTTCTTCTCCTGTAATTTTCAGAACAGTTAACGGAGGTACTGACTGGAGATTGATTCCTGTGACAGGATTACCTTTTGTACTTTCAGGTATTGCAGCTAAAGATGATTCGACTGTCTTTGTATGCGACTACGGCGGTGATTCAGTTAATGGAGGAAATGCAAAGATCTACAAAACTACAAACACAGGAAGTAACTGGATTCTCATTGATTCAACCGGCGGTACTTCAGGTTATTTTAACGGCATTCAATTTTCGAAATCTAATCCTCAGTTCGGAATTGCTTTCAGTAATCCGCCGGATGGTGCCGGAAACCCTTTTTTTCTTCTCAGGACAACTAATGCCGGAAGTAATTGGGTAAGGCAAAGTCCTCCGGGAATATCCGGATCTACCGGTACTTTTTATTCCCTCTTTACTATCGATCAATTGTTTTATGGTTTTCTCGCTTTTAATGTTAATCCAGGTTTTATTAATCCATACATAACAAACAACGGCGGTTCAAACTGGCAGTTCAGTCAGGTCAATATCCCATTTCAAGCACAATGCGGTCTTGCTTTCAGTGATGATAAACAAACCGGAATAATTGTAGGAGCAAATATTCCGGAAATAAGCAGGACAACTGATGGAGGAATTACCTGGAATACTGTAAATACAAATTCGCAAATATCGGGATTTGCCGGCGTGACATGGATTTCCGGAACAAATACAGTTTTTATAAACGCGGATTCAAACACAGATGAACAAACTATATTAAGAAGTGATGACGGCGGAATTACATGGAATTCACAGACAACTACAAAAACTACCGGACTCAGGCAGATTGACTATGCAAGATACAATAATGTAATTTTTGCATATTGCGTTGCTAAAAAAGGTGAGATTCTTAGAAGCAGACAGACCATTCAGCCCACAGGAATTTCTCAACTATCAAATACAATTCCCGGAAAATTTATTCTAAAACAAAATTATCCTAATCCGTTCAATCCTGTTACGAATCTGGAATTTGAGATTTCGGATTTTGGATTTGTTTCGTTAAAAATTTATGATCTACAGGGAAAGGAAATAGAGGAATTGGTAAATGAGGTTCTAAGCCGCGGCATTTATAAATACAGATTTGATGCAACGGGACTTTCAAGCGGGATTTATTTTTACAGATTGACTAGAAATAATTACACAGAAACAAGAACTGGGAAATTTACTGAGACAAAGAGTATGTTGCTTTTGAAATAAACTTTATTTTGGAGAAAGAGAAACCCCGGGAAGATTTTTGCCGTCTAAACCCATGTATAAAAATTAAATTGATTAAGCATGAAAATAATATCAAGAGTATTTCTGCTTTTAATATCCATCTTGTTCTTCTCCCCAGCTCTTTACTCACAGGATAAATCTCAACTCATAGATGAACTCATTAGCAAGTATCATGACTACGGACAGTTCAACGGCAGTGCGCTTGTTTCGGAAAACGGGAAAGTAATATTGAGAAAGGGTTATGGCATGGCTGAAATGGAATGGCAAATTCCAAATTCCCCCGAAACCAAATTCAGACTGGGATCGATCACAAAACAGTTCACGGCAATGCTCATCATGCAGCTTGTGGAAGACGGAAAGATCAGTCTTGATGCGACGATCAGTGATTACCTTACCAATTACAGAAAAGATACCGGAAGTAAGATCACCATTCATAATTTACTGACACACACTTCCGGGATACCAAATTACACTGACGATCCGGATCTAATGACAAGGGCCATAAGAAATCCTATGACCGTAGATGAGCTTGTAACAAAGTTCTGCAGTGGTGATCTTGAATTTGAACCGGGGTCAAAATACAGTTACAGTAATTCAGGATATGTAATACTCGGAGCAATCATTGAAGAAGTGACAGGAAAGAAATACGAAGACGTGTTGAAAGAAAATATCCTGATACCTGTAGGTATGTCAAATTCAGGATATGATCATACATCTCCGATAATTGAGAACAGAGCTTCGGGTTATGACAAGTCACTTGACGGATATACTAATGCAAGATATATGGATATGTCAATCCCGTTTTCTGCAGGTTCTCTGTATTCAACTGTTGATGATTTGTTCAAATGGGATCAGGCTTTATATACCGACAAGCTTTTGTCGGATCCGAACAAAGAAAAAATGTTCACGCCGTTTCTCGGTGAATACGGATACGGCTGGCATATCAGTGATGTAGAAATCGGTGATCTTAGAAAAAAACTAATAACCCATTCGGGCGGCATATTTGGGTTTAGTACAATAATACTTCGCTATACTGATGACAATAATTGTATTATACTTCTGAATAATTTTTCAAGCGGCAATCCGGAAGAATTAGGCACGAATATATCAGGAATATTATATAATCAGAAATACGATTTCCCGAAAATGTCTCTGACTGAGGTGTTGTATAAAACTCTTAATGAAAAAGGTTTATCTGAAGCATTGGTCGAATTCAACAGACTTAAGGATAACAAGAACGATTATTATGTCGGAGAAAGTGAAATAAACCAGCTGGGATATAATCTCCTGGCTGAGAATAAGGTTGAAGAGGCAATTGAAGTATTCAAGCTTAATGTTGAAGTATTTCCAAATTCATCTAATGTATATGACAGTCTCGGTGAAGCTTATCTGAAAAATGGCAATACTGATCTTGCAATATTGAATTATAAAAAATCAGTCGAACTAAATCCGAAAAACGTATCCGGAATGGAGACTTTGCAAAAATTGCAGAACAAGTAGGAACTCTTTCAATTAAGAATTATGAATTAAGAATTACCTGCCTTCAAACTACGGCTTTATCTTATTGACAAATACCAGTATATTGTTGTCGGTTATTTTTAAATCCACTGTTACGATTTTTGTATGTAAGTGTTCTACATATGATTAGTTTTTGCTATGGTAAAATCAGTTGTAGTTAAACTATGGATAATACTTGAAAAATTTAAAATTCATTTGCCGGATAAAGTTATGATCTGTCAGAGATATTACACAACAAAATCAGATATTTAATAAGTATCATTTTTTTGTTTCTGATTATAGGTTTTAGAAAGCATACAAATGATGCGTATAGAAAATGCCTGTCCTTACTGACGAGAAAATTCCGGGATCAACAATTAACCCCGCATGCCGGCAATGCGATTAAGTAAATTTGTTCGCGCACAAATTTACGGGTTACTGTACTTCCACTTTTGTTCCTTGCGTGTTTCTTGTTCTTCATTTAACTGACACAAAATATAAATACTTTTTGAAGAATCAAAAGAAACTTTTCCCTTACTTTCACAACTAAGCACTTACATTTTTTAATGAAATGTCTTATTTTTATCCCGGAATTATAATAAAGGTCTCCCAAACTTTCTTAGTATTAGCATGCTCAAAAGCTCACTGATAGAAATCTTACGTACATTTTCAAAACAGGAACTGATGAAGTTTGAAGATTTTTTGAGATCGCCCTATTTCAATAAGAAGGAGAAGGTACTGAAGCTGTTTCTTGAGATCAAAAAATATCTGTCCGTATCAAATAAGGAAAACATAAAGCGGGAATTCGTATGGGGAAAAATGTTTCCGCCTGTTCCGTACAACTACGGCATCATGAAGAATCTCATTTACGATCTTAATAAGCTTGCCGTAAAATTTATTGAGCTTGAAAATTATTCTCTCAAAAAAACAGAAGGGGACCTGAACATTCTTGAACAATTCCAGTCAAGAGGTCTCTATGATTTTTTTGAAAAGAAAGTTATTGAGTCCCGGTCTGACCTTCAGAAAATGAACAATGAACAGGAATTTCATTATTTGAGTTATCTGGTTGGATTGAAGGAGGCCGAGCTCCGGTCTCTGAAACACAATATCAAAGATCTTAAGAATATAGATTTTGATTCTTTAAACAGGAATCTCACTTTGTATTTTTATATAAAATTTTTTCACACAAATTATAACCGGTATCAAATTGCATATATGTATAACATCCCTGTAATGGATAATAATATTACCAGAGTAATTCAGTCCTATGACGAATATGAATTCAGGAATTATATTTCAGACACTCATTATCTCAGCTTCAAGACTGTTTATGATCCGTTAAATGAAGATAATTATTTCCGGCTAAGCGATTTATATTATGAGAATTTCAGCAGGTATTCTTTGAAAGATAAATATGATTTCACATGTGCCTTAATAAATTTCTGTAAGAACAATTCAAACACAGGAAAACTGTATTTTGTGAACGAAGCCTATCAGTATACTAAAATCATAGCTGATCACGATCTGTTTGCAGTCATAGATTCCAAGTATATAGACCGCTATATGTTCAGAAACACGGTTATCGCAGCCTGCACCGCCGGTGAATTCGGCTGGTGTGAAGAGTTCATAGAAAAATATAAACATAAGCTGCAGGAAGAAATAAGAGAACAGTCTGTAAATTTTGCATACACACATTTGAATTTCAAAAGCAGGAATTTTGAATCAGCGATTGACATATCTTTCGAAGTGCGACTATACGGCGGGAATGGATAAACTGAGTATTAAAGTATATCAGTTTTTTTTGTATTATGAACTTGGCTATTATGAAGAGCTTAATAATCTCATTGACGCCGGCAAACATTTTTTTAAAAATGACAAGACTATTTCAAAACAGAGCCTTTCGAATTTCTTAAACTTCATCTCAACTCTGAAGAAACTTTCGGATTACAGATACAACTTAAAAAATTCCCGTTCAGATAAAGTTCTGCTTGCAGAAATCAAAAGATCTGTTTCAGAAAATGAAATGTCAGGAAAAAACTGGCTTTATGAAAAGATCGCGGAGCTGGAGAACGTCAAATGTCAAACGTGAGACGTTTATGGCGATATAGCAGTTTGTGCAGTTACGGATATTCAGAAATAGAAGAGTCCCGGTTCTTGAACTGTTCAATACACCTTTTGCCGTATCTATTTTTTCAAATGGTGTAACAGCGTTTCGCAAATATATAACAACAGTGTCGGGGATCATCGTGTCTGAATTCGGTCTGTAAAAACCCTCTATATATGCGGAGAGATTGAGAACAAAAAACACACCACCGCATATTGTCCCGCAGCTGGAAAATGTGCCGTTATGATTAGATTATCAGCGCAAATATCGGCGCCTGGCTGAACTACAATGGTTGTCCCCGATTAAAAATCAACAATACTTTGGCTGAATGTAATGGAAGCACACATTAGTAATAAAATTGTAAAACAAATCAAGGGTTTCTTTTTCATCTCCTTATTTTGAAATTGTCATATTCACATTGTTTCCGTTAAGCGAAGTATGTTTAATAGAATTCATCTCGTTTACAATCTTTTCCAATTTCGCTATTTTTTCATTCATCGATTTTAATGATTTAACTTCTGAAGTAAGATTTTCCTGCCTTGCCGCCAGGCTGGCATTTATCATTTTTAATTTATCATTTTCAATTTTCAAATCCTGTATTGCTTTTACCATCACAGGTAAAAGATTGCCATATGTAGCTTCAAGCTTTTCGGGATTATCTTTTAATACAAGGTTTAGCCATTCTGCATTTTCCGTTGTCTGAACTTCATCAAGCTCCTGTGCGATGAAACCGGCGGTTGGAGTTTTCTTCATTTTACTTCCATCTGAAACATTATTGTCATACCATTCTCTTTTATCCCAGTTAAACAAACGAGGCTTTACTTTCATTAAGAAATTAAGCCCAAGAGATAAGTCTGTAATGTTCTTCTTATCTCTTTCATCGGATAAGCCGGTTATTGTAGTTACATTGCAGCGAAGAAAAGCAACCTGATTATTGCCAAGAGTAATCTCATTAGTTGCCGAACCTGTTGTCGGCTCTGCGTCATAACCTACACAAGTCAGATTGCTGCCTGTGGTAATTGTAGAACCTGTAGAATATCCCAAAGCTGTGTTGTGAAAACCGTTGGAGTTTGAAATTAAAGACTGATGTCCCACAGCTGTATTGAAATCGCCGTTGGTGTTCAAACTTAAAGACTGGTATCCCAACGCTGTATTGTAATCGCCGACAGTATTCGAAGATAAGGACTTATATCCCACCGCTGTGTTGTAATCGCCGACAGTATTCGAAGATAAGGACTCATAACCCAGTGCTGTGTTATCTTCGCCCATAGTGTTATTTACTAAAGAAAAAGTCCCAAAAGCTGTGTTTTCATTGCCCGTGGTGTTGTCCTTTAAAGATTCGAGTCCCACAGCTGTATTAGAATATCCGTTGATGTTAGAATATAAAGACCGATATCCCACTGCTGTATTGTCTTCGCCGATCGTGTTGAAATGTAAAGAACTCAACCCCAAAGCTGTATTAGACTTGCCGGAAGTGTTAGAATATAAGGACCGATATCCCATTGCTGCATTGTCATAGCCGGTGGTGTTGAAATATAATGACTGATATCCAACTGCCGTGTTGTAATTGCCGCCGGTGTTGGAATATAAAGACTGAGTTCCCAAAGCAGTGTTGTCATCGCCGCTGGTGTTGAAATGTAAAGACTGAAATCCCAAAGCTGTGTTACTAATGCCGGTGGTGTTGTCGCGTAAAGACTGATATCCCAAAGCTGTATTATAACTTCCGGTGGTGAGACTGACAAGAGAAGAATACCCAATTCCCGTATTATAGTTTGCGGTTGTCAATGTAAAATTCCCTGCATTGATACCCAGGAAAGTGTTGTATGAAAAAAGAGGTGAATAATTATGAATAAATCTGGTTGTCCCTTTAAATATAATGCCAGTCGTCGAGGTAGATGTGTTTTCAAGCCGGAGGGTCTTGAGTATATTCACCTGACCTGTGGATTGTGTTAAAGTCAAATAATTATTTGACGACTCTTTGATTGTAAACACTCCCCCGATGCCGAGCGTATTGGTAATGTTCTGCGAGAAAACTGCCGTTGCAAACATTAGAAAAAGCACCACCAGTTTGCTTAAGTAATTTAATTTTGTTTTCATGTTTTTCGATTTTAATTATTTGGTGAAAATATTTTCTTTATTTGGAATAATTTATTTAAAGTAATTTTTTCCAAAATATTAGTAAAAATCGAAATGCCTTTTATAAATGAGCATTATATAAACTTAAAAAATTAGCAAACTTAAAATACTATGTTGCTTTAATTTGAAATTAAATGTGAGTATAATTACCTTAAAATAAGGTAATGGAAAAGAGTAGTATAATATTAGTTTTGAGAACATTTGGCTTTTTAGTATTTTGGATTAAATATTGCTAACTCTTAAATTATTAGTAGAGATCTTACAATTCCATCATAAATAATTTCCATTCTGTATCATGTTCATTACTAAGAGCTTTAAACATTGGATTGATTTAAGGAGGTGTAACCTTGCTTACGAAATTGAAGGCATTGTTGTCAGTAATAGCAAGGTCCAATGCATTCGTTACATTATCACCATTCACATCCGATTTTACATATCCCATCACAAAATTAAATGCGTCATTATCAACTAAGCCTATATCAATTGCGTTTATGCTTCCGTCCTGATTTACATCACCGCTGTATATTGCAAATTTTAATGGAGCACTATCTACTTGAATTTGATTACTTCCGTATGCTTTATCTGCTGCGGATGTGAAATCATAAGCCAGTGTTCCTGTTGAAAAGGCAACTGCTATATTACTCCATGTCTCAATTGAATTTCTATGCTTTAGGGCTATATAGTAGTTTGTGCCGCTACTAACATTCAGAAATAGAAAAGTCCCTATTCCTGAACTGTTCAATACACTTTTTGCCGAATCTAATTTTGCAAATGGAGTAACCGCATTTCGCAAATATATGACAACAGTGTCGGGGATCATTGTATCTGAATTCGGTCTGTAAAAACCCTCTATATATGAGGAGAGATTGAGAACAAAAAACCCGCCACCGCATATTGTCCCGCCGCCGGAAAATGCGCCGTTAATGATTAGATTATCAGCGCAAATATCGGCGCCGGGCTGAACTACAATGGTTGTCCCCGATTGAAAATCAACAATACTCTGGCTGAATGTAATGGAAGCACACATTAGTGATAAAATTGTAAAACAAATCATTGTTTTCATTTTTCATCTCCTTATTTTAAAATTGTCATATTCACATTGTTTCCGTTAAGCGAAGTATGTTTAATAGAATTCAGCTCGTTTACAATCTGTTCCAATCTCACTATTTTTTCATTCATCGATTTTAATGACTCAACTTCTGTCAATAACTTCTGGTTATTTTGTTTCATCTCTTTATTTTCATACCACAACTGAGCACTTTCAACTTTTAACTTTTCACTTTCAACTGTCAATTTATCATTTTCAATTTTCAAATCCTGTATTGCTTTTACCATCACAGGCAAAAGATTGCCATATGTAGCTTCAAACTTTTCGGGATTATCTTTTAATACAAGGTTTAGCCATTCTGCATTTTCCGTTGTCTGAACTTCATCAAGCTCCTGTGCTATAAAACCGGCGGTTGGAGTTTTCTTCATTTTACTTCCATCTGAAACATTATTGTCATACCATTCTCTTTTATCCCAGTTAAACAAACGAGGCTTTACTTTCATTAAAAAATCAAGTCCAACAGATAAGTCTGTAATGTTCTTCTTATCTCTCGCATCGGATAAAGCTGTAATGGTTGTTACATTGCAGCGGAGGGAAGTAACAGAGCTATTGCCAAGTGTAATTTGATTAGTGGCCGAACCTGATGTCGGCTCCGCATTATATCCTAAACACGTTAGATTGCTGCCTGTGGTAATTGTAGAACCTGCAAAATATCCCAGTCCGGTGTTGCGAAATCCATCGATGTTTGAAACTAAAGAATAATATCCCACAGCTGTGTTGTAATTTCCGGTGGTGTTCGAAGATAAAGACTGATATCCCAAAGCTGTGCTGCGATCGCCGTCGGTGTTGTTAGTTAAAGAAAAAGTTCCTAAAGCTGTATTATAATTGCCCGTGGTGTTGTCCTTTAAAGATTCATTTCCCAAAGCTGTATTAGAATAGCCGGCAGTGTTATAATATAAAGAATAATATCCCAATGCTGTATTGAAATAGCCGACAGTGTTGGAAAATAAAGATGCATATCCTCCTGCCGTATTTTTATAGCCGGTCGTGTTGTCATTCAAAGATGCATGTCCGAAAGCTGTGTTATAATCACCGTCGATGTTGGATTTTAAAGATCCATATCCTAAAGCTGTGTTATAATTACCGCTTGTGTTTGAAGATAAAGACTGATATCCCAAAGCCGTGTTTCGGGAACCGTTGATGAGACTGGAAAGTGAAGAATATCCGATACCCGTATTATAGTTTGCGCCTGTCAATGTAAAATTCCCGGCAAACATACCTATAAAAGTATTATATGAAGTAGCCGGATAATAATTATGAATAAATCTGGTTGTCCCTTTAAATATTATGCCCGTTGTCGAGCTTGTTGTGTTTTCAAGCCGGAGAGTCTTGAGTATATTCACCTGACCTGTGGATTGTGTTAACGTGAAATATGTATTTGACGCATCTTTGATTGTAAACACACCGCCTATACCGAGCGTATTAGTAATGCTCTGCGAAAAAACTGTCGATGTAAATATTAGAACAAACATCACCAGTTTGCTTAAGTAATTTAATTTTGTATTCATTATTTTTTGATTTTAATTATTTGCCTGGATAATTAAAGAAACTATTACAAAAATATGTTAAGAGAAAAGATATTGCAAAGAAAACTTTATTTAAATGTTAGTGCAAAAATAAAATCTAAAGAGTGCAAATATTTAAGATTGGTTGAAATACTTAAGAATTTTAATCATAATTTTTTCAAATCGATAAAGTTTAAGTGAGTAAAATTTATCAGAAAAAATTTTTCAAATGATAGCAAAATCCAATGAGTTTTATAATGAAGACTTTAAATTTAAAAAATTAACAAATTTTAAATATTATAATTATTTAATTTGAAATTATATCCGTGTATAATTACATTAATCAAAGATAATGAAAAAAAGCAGTATCATATTAGTTTTGAGAACATTTAACTCTCAGGAAACAAAGAGATTTGGATTATATTTACGCTCTCCTTTTTTTAATACTAATACAAACGTAGTTAAGATGTATGATATAATTAAAAAAAAACAATCTGACTTTGAAAATAATGGACTCACTAAAGAATTTATTTTTAAAAAATTATATCCAAAAGAAGAATACAATGATGAAAGGATGAGGTTTTTAATGTCTGAATTGTTAAGACATGCTCTGGACTTTTTAAAGTATATCAATAATAACAGCGGGTTTGAAGAAATACATGCGGATATTAACTTTCTCAGAGTGCTTAACAATAGAAATTTAGACAAACTATTCATTAAACATCTGAAGATAGTAGAGAAATTTTTTGATAAAGAAAATAATTTTAATCCGTTTCTTTTTAGATTGCTGATAGATTTGGAATCCGAAAAAATAAACTTTTACATTAGTAAAGATAGACAGCAAGAAAGTTCAGAAGCTATATTGAAAAAGGGAGAGTATTTGTTATTCTATTTTTTGGTCGAAATATTAAAAGCGAGAAAGGATTTATTAATTAATAAAATTGTCTTCAATGCAGACTTTGAAATTAATTTGGTTGAGGAATTTGTAAATAATTTTAAGTTTGAGAAGATACTCTATTATCTGAAAGAAAACTCTTTTAAATTCTATCCGATTGTTGCAATATACTATTATTCCTTTATGGCTCAATTAAACTTCAAAGATGAATCATACAAGAATTTAAAAAAGTTATTAGAAGAGAATATTAACCTATTTAATCAAGGAGAGAAATATAATTTATATAGAACATTGGAAAGTTGCTGCTGGGAAAAGGTTCGAAGCGGAGACAAATCATTCGGCAATAAGCTCTTTGAGATATATAAATATATATTGAAAGAAGGATTGAATAAATATGAAGATAAGTCTTATTTTAGAATAGATTATTTCAGGAACATGGTAATAAATGGCTTGAATATAAAAGAGTTTGAGTGGACGGAGAAATTTATAATTCAATACGTTAATGAGTTGGCCCCTGAACACAGAGAGAATATGTATAATTTTTGTGCTGCTTTAATTCATTTCGAGAAAGGTAATTTTGAAAAGTCTCTGGAGTTCATAACAAATGTAAGTTATGAATATTTTTACTTAAAAGTAGATGTAAAAAATTTATTATTAAAGGTTTATTATGAATTGAATTTATTCGAGCAGGCAAATTCACTCATCGATTCATACAAACATTTTTTGTCGAAGAATAAAACATTGTCAGAGGTATTTAAAACTATAAATGGTGCATTCCTGAATTTTTATATTAGATTAATAAAGATTAAAACCGGTGATGATTCGGTTTCAATTAAAGAACTCAAAACGGAGTTATCGAAGATCCCGCATCTTGCACATAAAAGATGGACGTTAGAAAAAGTGGATGAACTTGAAAGCGGAATAAAACAAGTTAAATATGAAGATTAGAAATTTGTTTTTCTTACTTAAATAAACTCCTTGCAGCTATGCTTATCTGTTTAACTATTTCACCTCATCACTTTATATCAATTTTCTCTCTGTAAAAATCAGTTATCTTAGTTTTGATTTCATCTTCGGACGGCATCTTTAAGATCTCGCTGCAAAGCTTTTTTGCTTCTTTATATTTTAATTTTCTTATGATCTGTTTTATTTCGGGAAAAACGGAAGGCTGAACGCTGAGCTCGTCTATTCCAAGTCCGACGAGGACAGCGGTTGCAAGCGGGTCGGAAGCCATTTCACCGCAGACGCTGATCCTGATCTTATTTCTGTGCGCTGCATCAGTTATGCTTTTTATTGCTCTTAAGACTGCCGGATGAAACTGCAGGTAAAGACCGGAGATGTATTCATTGCCTCTGTCAACTGCAAGTATATACTGGATCAGGTCATTTGTCCCGATGCTGAAAAAGTCAACCTCTCTGGCAAGATCATCCGCAAGAAAATATGCCGACGGAACTTCGATCATGATCCCGATCTCAATTTTTTTATCGTACTTTATTCCCTTCGCATCCAGGTCCTTTTTTACCTCTTCAAGTATTTTTTTCGTTTCCTTAACTTCCCTTACCGAAGCGATCATTGGAAACATTATCTTTACATTTTTCTTTACCGATGATCTCAGCAGTGCGCTAAGCTGTTCCTTAAAAATATCTACTCTGTCCAGGCAGATCCTTATGCCTCTCCAGCCAAGAAAAGGATTGTCTTCTTTCTCGGAACGAGGAAGAAGCTTATCTCCTCCGATATCGTAAGTTCTGATCACAACAGTGTTGGGATAGGTTACGTTTGCGATGTGCGAATATTCTTCCACCTGTCTTTCTTCGGACGGAAAATCACCGGCTTCTAGAAACAAGTGTTCGGTTCTGTAAAGCCCGATCCCGCAATGTCCCGTATTTACAATGAAATCTATCTCTTCATCAAATTCAATATTTGCTGTAAGCTCAATTTTCTTTTTATCAAGCGTTTCACCAGGAAGCCCGATCACTTTATTAAGCTTCTCCTCATACTCTTTTAGCTCATAAATTCTCCTGTCATATAAGGCTATGGTTTCTGCGGACGGATTTTTTATTATTATTCCGTTGAAGCCGTCTATGATTATAAAATCCCCGGACTGGATCGATCTTGAGATATCCTTCATACCCACTACTGCAGGAACACGGAGAGCGCGGGAGATTATTGCAGCGTGCGATGTCGTGCCGCCTTTGTCCGTCGCATATCCCCGGACTTTCCTTTTACTGAATAAGATCGTATCGGCGGGAGTCAGCTCGTGCGAAATTATAATGGAATTTTCTTCGACTTTCGAAACAAGCTTTTCTTTTCTCATGTTTCTTATTACCCTGTTTCTGACGTCATTGATGTCCGTAAATCTTTCTTTAAGATATTCATCGTTGGAGGACATCAGTACGCTTCCCAGCTTCGAAACCTCATCGTCGAGTATATAGCTGGCGCTTCTTTTTTCTTTTTCGATCCGGTGTATTATATTGGAAATAAAAAATTTATCGGCAAGAATTTCAAGCTGGGCATCGAAGATAAGAGATTTTTTTTCTCCGATCTTTTCATATGACAGTGATCTTATTTTATTAAGTTCTTTCATCGAAAGGTCAAGCGCGTTCTTAAGCTCTTCTGTTTCTTTTGTTATTTCACCATTGTCGAGAAATTGCGTGTCGATTTCAAAATTGCTGCGGGTATACTGATAAGCGTTGCCTTTCGAAATTCCCGGGGATGCGGCAACACCTTTAAATATGACTTCCATCTGCAAGGGCTGTGATTTTTATTTGTAATAAAAATAATCTTTTAGAAACTAAAAAGTAAGATTTAAAAAGAATAATTTCAAATGAGACCGTCTATGAAACGATTCTGTTTTTAATATCAGTACAAATGACGTTTTGACAAAGGTAAAGTCTCCTCGATTTCCATAACAGAGAGCAGTTGAATGTTTAAGTACTTAGCATTATATTAGCTAAAAAATTTAACTAAAAAAATGAAACTGAAAATAATTCAGAATATTGTTTGTGTTTGTTTAATCAAGCATATATTCCTATTCAGTGCATATTCACAATCCGGGTGGGAAATTCAAATTATCGGAACAAGAAACAATGTAGAAGTAAAATTTATGGATGAAAATTCGGGGTTTATTATAAGAAGTGATGGGGTTATACTTAAGACAACAAATCAGGGGTTAAATTGGATTGTCAACTCAAGTTCTGTCTTTCCCGGAACTATCTCAAAGGGTTTTATAATTAATGAAAATTCTTTTTCAGTACTTGCAGGAGGAATTTCATACCAGATGGTATATACTTCAACCAATGGAGGAATAAATTGGATTTCCGGGGTAGATAATATACTCCCAATTGGAAACGGATTTATTTATCTCAGAGGTTTAACTTTTTTAAATTCAGTTACAGGTTATGTTTGTGGGAGCGATTACGGCGACTTGGGCGGTCAATTTTACGTTGATGGAATAATTTACAAAACTACAAACTCTGGAGTAAATTGGTTTCAATCATTAAGGTTTGGCTTTGATTATTATGATATCGAATTTATTGATGAAAGAACGGGCTATACTATGTATGGCGGTGTTATAAAAACCACAAACAGTGGATCAAGCTGGGCATATGCTGGAGAGGTATTTAATTCCACTTTTTCGATATCTCTTCCATCTGTTGATACCTTATTCATGAGCAGCAAGTCAGGAATAGTTTTTAGATCTACAAATCAAGGTGCTAACTGGACTACATTCCAAACTTCAGCTATAGATACATTATCGAAATTCTTTTTTCTAAATGCCAAAACCGGATATGTTGTGGGTGACAGCGGGACTATTTTAAGAACTACAAGTGCCGGGGAAAACTGGACCTCTCAAAATACAGGCATGACAAAAAATTTAAGGAGTATTTGGTTTGTTAACAATGATACTGGTTTTGTTGTAGGCGACAGTGGAATAATTTTGAAAACATTAACCGGAGGAATGTTAGTAAACGTAAATGGAATTAGTGAAATAGTCCCTGACAAGTTTGCTTTGCATCAAAATTATCCTAACCCGTTTAATCCAGCTACTAAAGTAAGTTATGATTTAGAATCCGTAGGGTATGTAGAAATTAAATTGTTTGATGTGTCGGGAAAATATTTAAACACCTTAGTATCAAAAAATCAAAGTGCCGGCAATTACCTTGTCGAAATAAATGGAAGTAAATTATCAAGTGGTATTTATTTTTATTCTCTCTATGTAAACGATGTTTTGATAGATTCAAAAAAATGTATTTTGTTAAAATAACAAATAATCTTTTCGAAATTAAAATTTAAAGTTGTAAAGCATAAGTGTGATCAACGGGTTGATTTACAATTAATCATCAGTTGGTTAAAAGTCCCGGCACAACAAGGAAGTCAAAAAGAGAACTCAAAGTTCAAAATGCATAAGCTTTTAATTTCGGTCTTATTAATTCCAGTATCGGATTTTAATTTAAATTATATTTATCTATTTTAGACGGAAGTTTATAAATTCATTTGAATTTATTTTAGCTCTCAACTTCACTTTCCCCAATAAATATTTTTAAAATTTAAAATTTAAAAAAATCATGGGATCACAGGAAAACATGGACATCGCCCAAAACTATCTTGAGAATGTAATTACTTCTCAAAATTTCTTCTCAAAAAATCCGGTCAAAGATACGGACATTCTTTTTCAGCCTTTCTTGCAAAAGGTTCTTAAAGCAGCCTCTGTATTCAGTCAAACCTATCCGAATAAAGAAGTTATTTTTACGGAGACATACCGCTCAAACACTCTTCAGATGATTCATTTCAACAACGGAGCATCAAAAATTAAGACTAACGGAATGCATCATTACTCTATCGCAGTTGACTGCGCATTCAAAATTGACGGAAAATTTTCTTATGACGGAGATTACAACCTGTTAAGAGAATGCATGAAAAATGAAGGTTTATTTTTACTTCCAGAGTGGGATAAGGGACACGTTCAGGATATTGCTGTTGCCGACCAGGCAGCTTTGAGAATTGAAGTGGATTCTGCAGTGAAAAAATTTCAAAAAGATAACGGGCTGGGAGTAGACGGTAACGTGGGTCCGAAAACAATTGCAAAAGCAAGAGAGGTATTCGGGAAGTAAGAACTATTTTCAGTTATCAGAGAATCTAGAGATAAAAAATATCCGGAATGAAGATTCTTATTCCGATAAAAAATACTTTTTTTAACAAACTACTGTCACACTTCAGGATTTATATTGTCTAAGTTGTTAAATTAGAATCATTATGTTTTTTAAAAACAATCATGACAAATCCATTCATAGAAAAAAACGAATCCGGTCTAACCGATAAAGAATTAGTAGAATCTTCTCTTAAAGGCAATAAAAAAAGTCTGGGACAACTGGTCAAAAGACATCAGGCATGGATATATAACATAGCCTTGAAAATGGTCTGGGATCCGGTAGATGCCGAAGACGTCACTCAGGAAACACTTATCAAAATCATAACAAAGCTATCCACTTTTCGCGGAGACAGCAGCTTCAGAACATGGGCATACAGGATCGCAGCCAACCATGTTATCAATATGAAACGAAGAAGAATGGAATATGAATATACATCCTTTCAAAAATACGGGGAGAATATTGTAAATTCGCCCGACACCGAACTTCCGGATCAAAACAGCGTGAGCGTTGATGTCAATCTGCTGATTGAAGAAACCAAAATAGGCTGCATGAATGCAATGCTTCTGTGTCTCGACAGAGAGCAAAGACTGATTTTCATATTGGGAAATATGTTCAACGTAAATGATGATGCAGGAAGTGAAATACTTAACATAACTAAAGTTAACTACAGGCAAAAGCTTTCGCGCGCAAGAAAACAGCTTGCAAATTTCATGAGTAATAAATGCGGACTTATGAATAAAGATAACCCGTGCCATTGCGCTAAAAAGACAAAATTAATGATGGATGCAGGACATGTAAATCCTGATAATCTGCTCTTCAGTAAAAACTATGTCTATACGATCGAAAAAGTTGCTCCGCAAAAGATTGACAACCTGGATAATCTGATTGAAGAAAAGGCAACGAAACTTTTCAGAGAGCATCCTTTCCAGCAGTCTCCGGATTTTGTAAAGTCTTTAAACCAGATTCTCGAGAGCAAAGAATTCAAAAACATTTTCAATTTTAACTGACTTTTCTAATGATCATTTTCTCGTACCCCGGAAAAAAGCATCTCTAACTGTCACAGACTCATAAAAAAAGTGTCTATGATTGTATAAATCACTTAAACAACTTAATATTAATTATCATGAAAATTTTAAAACTAATATGTATTGCACTTCTGTCATGTAATATTCCTGCAGAAGCTTTAATATTAAATGTCCCCTCGCAGTATTCTACAATCCAGTCAGCAATTAACGCAAGTTCAAATCTGGATACAATTCTTGTTCAGCCCGGAGCGTATTTTGAAAATCTGAATTTCAGGGGAAAGGGGATCGTCCTCACGAGTCTTTATTACCAAAACAATGATTATTCCTACATTGAAACAACCATAATAAACGGGAGCAATCCTTCCCAGCCGGATACGGCAAGCTGTGTCATTATGGGAAATCATGAAGACTCGACAACAGTACTTCAGGGTTTTACACTGACAGGAGGCACCGGAACAAAGTGGAGAGACATACACAATTCCCTCAGCTACAGGGAAGGCGGAGGAGTATTGATGGAGTTCGCGTCCCCGACCATTCAGCATAATATTTTCAGGGACAATGTTGCAATCAATACAACAGGAGTATCGAGCGCTGGAGGCGGAGCAATCAGATGCGGAGATTCAAACCCGAAAATTCTGAATAATCTTATTGAAAATAATCAGGGACGTTACGGGGCAGGCATAGTTTTTAACTATTCAACAGGCCTGGTTAGAAATAATGTCATAATAAAAAATTTCGGCGGTCAGGATTACGGTGGGAGCGGTGTCTGGATGACCGGAACCAATACCGCAACAATTGTCACAGTAGAAAATAATGTCATTGTAAATAATGTCTGCTCGGGACCCGGGGCAAGAGGCGGCGCTATACAGGATTATTCTGTAAGAGGAATTATCCGAAACAACATCATCTGGGGAAATACCCAGACTGTAGGCGGTCCGGTAAGTTCAAATCCCGCAAGTGTGGCTGTAGTATCTTACAGTGACGTTGAAGGCGGCTATACTGGTGAAGGAAATATAGATATTGAACCGTTGTTTGATTCGACAAACTATTACCTGAAATCAAATTCGCCATGTATTGATATGGGAGATACGAGCAGTGTTTACAATGATCCACCCGATCCGGTTAACCCGACTCTGGCAAACTGGCCTTCAAGGGGTTCATTAAGAAATGACATGGGAGCTTACGGCGGACCGGGAAGCAGCGTTATTGCAAACAGTGTCGTCGGTATCAAAGGACAGGGTATCATTTTTTCGCCGGAGAATTTTTATCTGAAACAGAATTATCCCAATCCTTTCAACCCGGTAACGTCGATTGAATATTTCATTCCTCAATATTCTTTTGTGCGGATAAACATTTATAACATTCTCGGGCAAAGAATCCAGTCACTCATAAATGAACAGGAGTCAGCCGGGATCCATAAGATCAGCTGGAACGGTGAAAATTTTAATTCAGGAATTTATTTTTATGAGATGACTGCATCGTCAGATGGGAATAATTTTACAGAGAAGAAAAAGATGATTCTACTTAAATAACTACTTAGCTAAAATAATTATTTGATCATTTGAAAAAATCCGAAGCCTAAAAACAGACTTCGGATTTTTCACTTAAACCTCCACACCGAAGTCGATCTTCAAAACTTCCTTCAGTCCTTCTTCGAAAGTTCGCGGCTTATACTGAGGCATTATACTTTTCAGGCAGGTAATATCAGTTCTCTTCTCATACATACCGTCGGGCTTTGAAGTATCCCATTTTATTTCTCTATCGAATTCAAAAACCTTCTGGGCAATCTCAATATATTCTTTTATCGAATGATCGAAACCTGTTCCGATATTTATTATTTCAGCCTTGTTATAATTCTCCATCAAATAAATGCATGCGTCCGCACAGTCATCAACATAAAGTGCTTCGCGTCTTGGCTTTCCGCTTCCCCAGAAAACAAGTTCTGTTCCGTCCCGCTGCGCATTCACAAATTTCTGTATCATGGCTGCAATGAAATGGCTGTTCTGCAGATCATAATTATCATTCGGTCCGTAAAGATTCGTCGGCATGGCGGCAATGGCGTTAATACCGTACTGCTCACGGTAAAGCTGGCATGCAATGATTCCCATCCCTTTCGCGACCGCATAACCTTTATTTGTTTCTTCAAGTGGTCCGTGCATGAAGCGTTTTTCATTTATCGGCTGAGGATTTTCTTTCGGGTAAATACAGGTAGAGCCGGTATATAGAAGTTTTGTCTGAGGTGAAAAATCTTTCAACGCTTCGATGACATTAAGTATCATCATAGCATTCTGATAAAGGAAGTCCGCCTGTCTTGTATTATTGGCTAGAATGCCTCCGACAAGCCCGGCAACCATAAAGACATTGTCCGGAGAATTTTCTTTAAAAAAATTTTCAACATCGCTTTTATTAAGAAGATCGAATCCGTCTTTTCTTGAAGGAGTTAAAATGTTTTCATATCCTTTTTTGCGCAGCTGTCTTACTATTGAGCTTCCGAGCATTCCTGTTCCGCCGAATACTGCAGTTTTGATATTTGAAATATTAGATGAGATATTAGACATTGTATATTTTATTTTATGAAATTAATTTGAAAGCTAAAGAGCAATTATTTTAGTCTATGTAATAATTCGGTATTGTAATTTTCAAAATACTGATTTCAAAGTTTATATAATATTCACAACTTATTGTTGAAAGTAAACCAAAGTCACATCCGTCCAAAACGTTTTGGATTCCTGATTGAAAATTAATTGAAGACTACTATTCAAAGCCGAACCTTGACTTAATTAATATTTAATGTTCTTTCTTTTGAACGATCAAAAGAAAGAACCAAAGAAAAATCGCCCGCTGGTGATAAATTGCCGGAAATTCATTCGTATTGGCGGCAAAATTTCAACTCACCAACCGTCAGAAAAGCACTGCCGGTTGGCTCAAACAGGAAATTTTTGCTTTCGCCAATACTCTGAATTTCTTTTCGGCAATTTATCACAGGCGGGTTTGTTTTCCAAAGTTTGTTTTATTATTCCATTCTGACACGTAATTTAACACTTTGCCAATAATTCCAAATAATTTGGACAGCATTGAACCAAATTTTTTAACAATTTAATTGAAAGGAATTACAATATGAAAAACTTACTTCTTGTTTGTTTCTTATTTTTAAATATGAATATTTCTAAAGCTCAAGAATTACCTGCCATTGGTGATTTTGTTGTGTCTTCAAACCCGTCGTATAATATCCACAGCTTCATTGGATGCTGTTTCAATTCCTTTTGAAGGAATAGTTAATACTAATTCTATCTACCAACAAATCAATCGCTTTAATAATGTTCAAAACGGTTCTTACTACAAATTTTTCTTTTCGACTGATTCTAGTGTGACATAGAGTTTAGGTTATCGCAGAACTATCCGAACCCTTTTAATCCAACAACTATAATCAATTACACAATACCCGCTACTCAATTCACAACACTAAAAATCTATAATGTTCTAGGCAAAGAAATAATGACATTAGTAAACGAGCTAAAACCTGCAGGAAGTTATGAAGTGCAGTTCAACGGCAATAATCTTCCTAGCGGAGTTTATTTTTATAGAATTGAAAGTGGGGAGTTTAGAGATGTTAAGAGAATGGTGTTGATAAGGTAGTATTGAGTATTGACTATTGCGTAAATTTAGAATTGAATCATAGGTAATTCATCTTCCAAAATCAAAAAGCCCGTCTCATCAACGGGCTTCGTTTTTAAAACTGATTCAGCTACTCGCACCTATCTATCAAAAATCAATTTCCAACGTTTTCTTTCAGCAGATCTTTATATTCCTTATAGAATTTTCTGACTTTCGGAGCTATGACAAATGAGCAGTATGACTTTTCTTTATTGTTATTGTAATAGTCCTGATGATAATCTTCGGCAGGATAGAACACATCAAATGCCGTAACTTCAGTTACAATCGGGTCACTCCATAATCCGGAAGCGGTGATCTTTTTGATTACATTTTCTGCTGTTTGCTTTTGTTCATCGTTACGATAGAATATTGCCGAACGGTACTGAGTTCCGACATCGGCCCCCTGCTTGTTAAGAGTTGTCGGGTCATGTATGTGAAAAAAGATCTCGAGAAGCTGTTCATAACTGAATTACAGCGGGATCGAATGTTATCTGAACCGCTTCGGCATGACCGGTATTGCCGGAGCAAACCTGCTCATAAGTAGGATTCTTTACTGTCCCTCCTGTATATCCGGATTCAACTTTTTCAACTCCCTTTAAATCATTGAAGATGGTTTCAATACACCAGAAACATCCTCCTGCCAGTGTCGCTGTTTCCAATTTGTTAAAATCTCCTTTCGATAATGATATTTTTTTTATTTCTTTTTCTTTCTGATCTGTCTTGCCAAACGCTTTAAATCCACAAGCTGCAATAAACAATTACAGCCAATATTAAAATGTATTTTAACATAATTTATTTTATGATTTTTTTCCGTGCAATAATTTAAGTTCGCACATTTTAATAACGTAAAATAACAACAGTCAGTTTTTATTACTACTCAATAAAAATTAATTAATCTAATTCTTCTTAGTTCAATTTGTATAATAATATTTATGTATAATAATTATTCTTCAAAAAGTATTTTGCAATAAAGCTCATCAATAAATTCCGCTCGAATATGGATGAAGTAGTAGTATTCTTATCGCGTCTCCAGTTTGCATTCACCAACATTTTCCATTATTTCTATCCGCCTTTTTCAATTGGTCTTGGAGTCTTCCTCGTCATCACCGAAGGTATTTATATAAAGACAAGAAATCTTCTGTGGCTTCAGATCACAAGATTCTGGATAAAAATATTTGCATTAACGTTTACAATCGGGGTGGCAACAGGCATTCCGATGGAATTTCAGTTCGGGACCAACTGGGCGAATTATTCCAGATATGTAGGCGATGTTTTCGGAAGCGCTTTGGCAGCGGAAGGAATATTCGCCTTCTTTCTCGAGTCGGGATTTCTGGCAATTTTAGTTTTTGGTTCGGGAAAAGTGTCCCCGAAATTTCATTACTTCAGCACTATAATGGTTTGTCTCGGAGCTCATTTCAGCGCTGTATGGATAGTCATTGCAAATTCATGGATGCAGACTCCGGCAGGTTTTGAAATTGTCATGGGACCCAACGGCATAAGGGCTGAGATCATAGATTTTTGGGCAATGGTGTTCAATCCTTCCTCTATGATCCGATTTACACATGTGATCATGGGCTGCTGGCTGGCAGGTGCATTTTTTGTACTGAGCGTGAGCGCCTGGTATCTTTTAAAAAATAAGCATGTCGGATTTGCAAAGTCATCTTTGAAAGTTGCATTGGTGATAGCAGCAATAGTTTCTTTATGCAGCTTTTCTTATCCGGATGAAGAAGCTCTGAAGCAGTTTACAAATATCAGCCGGCAAAATTTGCTGCAATGGAAGGTCATTGGAAAGCTGATGCTCCGGCAGATTTTGCAATATTGGGTTACATAGATGAAGATTCCGGTAAAACGAAAGGCATTAAAATAGAAGGATTGACAAGCTGGCTGATAGATTTCAATCCGGATCTTCCGGTAAAGGGTCTGGATTCAATTCCTGTTGAAGAAAGACCTCCGCTTCAGATAACTTTTCAGAGTTATCATATAATGATCTCTGTCGGAGTAACTTTGATTTTGATATCTCTTCTCGGATGTTTTTTATGGTGGCAGGGAAAGCTTTTTAATACAAAGATTTATATTGTGGATATTTGTATTTTCCGTATTCCTCCCGGTGATCGCAAATACTGCCGGATGGACCACTGCAGAAGTCGGGCGGCAGCCGTGGATAGTTTACTGGCTTATGAAAACTGCTGAAGGAGTTTCACCGACGTTATCTCAAAGCCAGCTGTATTTTTCCAACATAATGTTTTTCATATTATACCTGATGCTGTTCATTGTATTTATTTATGTGCTTAATAAGAAAATTCAGCACGGACCGGAACCGGTTGACACGAAAGAGCCGCTTGTAAAACTGCCATCGAGATTAAGAGATTTCTTAACTTCGAAAATTAAAACTTAGAATCTGAATTATGGATCTGAATACTATTTGGTTTATATTAATCGTAATAATTTTAGCCGGCTATTCCATCCTGGACGGATTTGATTTCGGTGTTGGAATTCTGCATATGTTTAATAAAAGTGATCGGTGAGCAGAAGAATGTCAATCAACAGCATCGGTCCTTTATGGGATGGCAACGAAGTCTGGCTTGTAGTTGGCGGCGGGGCTTTGTTCGCAGCATTCCCTGAAGTATATGCAACGGTATTCTCAGGGTTTTATAATGCGTTCATACTTTTATTGCTGATGTTGATTTTCCGGGGAGTTGCAATTGAATTCAGGAGCAAGAGTGACAATCCCAGGTGGAGAAAAGGCTGGGATATTTGTTTCAGCGCCGGAAGCCTGGGTTCTGCTCTAATATTCGGACTGGCTCTGGGAAACCTGGCAAGAGGAGTTCCTCTGGATGACAAAAAAAATGTAACAGCCGGATTTTTGGATCTTCTAAATCCATATGCAATTATAGTCGGATTAACTGCAATATCTCTTCTTACACTACACGGTGCGATTTATCTAACAATGAAAACTGAAGGAGAAATGCGGATCGGTATTGTTAAAAAAATCAAACCTTTGATATTTATTTTTATCGTAATGTATTGCGCAACCACTGTCTCAACTTTTATTTATCAGCCGCATTTACTCGGGGTCTTTAAGGAAAATGTCTGGCTTGGAATAATACCGGTCATGACGTTATTGTTAATGCTGAACATTCCCCGTGAAATTCATTTCAAACGGGAGTTCAGAGCATTTCTTTCTTCATCGGGAACTATCGCTTTTCTGATATTCCTGGTGGCAATAGGACTCTTTCCGAATTTAGTTTACTCGTATCCGGATCCTCAGAACTCATTGAACATTTATAATTCCGCATCCACAAAAAGCACGCTGACAACCATGCTAATCATAGCGTGCATAGGCGCTCCTCTTGTAATCAGCTATACAGTTGTTGTCTACTGGATATTCCGTGGAAAAGTAAAGCTTGATAAAAACAGTTATTGAAACGATTTTTTTTTTAAAGTCGATACTACATTGTCATTTCCGAAAATGAAGTCATATATTTGAATTACTTTTTGAATTTTGAAGATCTATTTTTGTCAGGAAAACAAAAAATAAAATGGTCATGAATTTTTTAAAAATAAATTTCTTCATAATATTAATTTTGTCGTTCTTTCTCGGGTGCGGTAAAAAAGATAATGAAGTGTCAGAGAATAAGACTTCAAAAGATAGGCCGGAAGAAAGCATGATTGAAGCTCAAAATTCCGGTTCGGATCAAGGAGAAGCAATTGTAATACAGCTTCCGACTATGCAGTGCGGCACCTGTAAGAAGAACATAGAAAAGGCAGTAAAGAAATTGGACGGTGTGAATGAGGTTAATGTTGTCGTCAAAGACAAAATTGCCAACATAAAATACGACAAGTCCAAAACAAATTTAAATGAAATTGAAGGAGTGATAGTAATGGCAGGCTATCAGGCAAATGACAAGCCTGCAAACAAGGAAGCTTACGACAAGCTCGAAGACTGCTGCAAGGTCGGAGGTCACGACAAGTAAGTTAAATGTCAAAAATCAAAAGTCAAAAGTTTAAAGTCAGACTGCATTCTTTGTGCGGTCTTTTTTTATACTTAAGCCGTTCTTTAAAATATTAGAAAGATTAATTTCAATTGAAATAATATTCCATGAAAATATTTTTTTGAAATGCTTCAAAGAGTTGAAATAAGTCATAGAAATCAAAAAAGAAATTTTATATATTTGTAATCACAAAAGTTATTTTAATGAAAAATTTTTTACTCGATTACAACCTCAAAGTACGCATTCCTATTTTAGTTTTTACCATTTTAGCAGTTTTTGTGATTACTTATTATGCTTCATATGCGGAGAGGCAGGGAGTGGGATACAAACCTGTTCAGCCGATAGCATATTCTCATAAAATTCATGCAGGTGATCTTAAGATCGACTGCCGGTATTGTCACAGTGACGTTGAAAAATCTCGTCAGGCAAATATTCCTTCACCGAAAGTTTGCATGAACTGCCATTCATTGGTTAAAAAAGATTCTCCTGAAATAATTAAGCTTACTGATTATTATACAAGGGGTGTTGCGATCGAATGGAAAAGAGTTCATCGTGTTCCGGATTTTGCATATTTCAATCACAGCGTTCACGTTAATAAAGGTATAGACTGCTCAAACTGCCACGGAAATATTGCCGATATGGAACAGGTGGAGCAGATAAAGGATTTTTCGATGAGGTCGTGCCTTGATTGCCACAGAAATCCGCATGAGAACATAAAGAATATCATACCCGGAAAACAAAACATTCAGATAAATAACGGTCCGACCAACTGTTCAGCCTGTCACAGATAAAAAAAATAAAATTGAAAAATCAAACATGAAAATTTCAGGAACAGCCGAAAAGAAAATCAGGCGGATCAGCTTTTTTAAATACACAGGTGCATTCATATTAGGTGCAGTTGCTTTTTCAAAAATCCCGTTTAATTTTTAAATAAAAATTCATCGAAGGAAACAAGCTCATTAAAAATTACCGCAAACCCGAATGCTATCCGAAGAAAAACAAGCAATGTCAGAAATGGAAAAGAAAGAAATTAAAGCAAAGGATAATATTACGGAGACTTCAGGCACAGATTTCAAAAATAATTCCGCTGAATCCGAAAAAGACATTAACTACTGGCAAAGTTTCAGGGATCTATACAAAGACCCGGATTTTCTAAAAGAGAAGAGGAGTGAATTTTCTCAGGGTGTTTTGGACAAGCCCGGTGAAGATTCATTTACCAAATTTTCGCGGAGAAAATTTCTTGCACTACTTAGTGCTTCCGCCGCTGTAGCTGCTGCAGGATGTTCAAATTACCGAGAGAAAGGCGAGCTTGTTCCTTATAATAAAAAGCCCGAAGAAGTAACGATTGGCAATCCGAACTATTATGCATCGACATGTTCGGGATGTTCACATGCCTGCGGTATTTTAATTAAAACTCTTGAAGGACGGCCGATTAAGGTTGACGGAAATCCTGATCACCCGGTAAGTAAAGGGAAAATATGCGCAATAGGACAGGCAAGCGTCATGAATTTATATGATCCGGAGAGATTAAAAAACCCTGCTGACAGAACGGACAGATCAAATTCCAAAGATGCAAGCTGGGCTGATGTGAACGGAAAGATAATTTCACAATTAAGAAGCGCTTCGTCGGGCGGAAAAGAAATTGCAATAATTGCAAACACGATAAATTCACCTTCGCAAAAAAAATTGCTTGATGATTTTAAGACGGCATATCCCACTTCAAAAGTTTATTCATACGAATTGTTTAACGAATCCCGGAGAAATTCTGCCTGGGAAAAATGTTACGGTTCAAAAATGTATCCATTGATCCAATGGGATAAAGCTAAAGTCATACTTGCACTTGAATCTGACTTTCTCGGAACCGAAGGAAACAAAGTTGAGAATCTGAGACTCTATACGGAAAACCGTGATGCGCTGAACGGCAAAGACTTTAACAGGCTGTATGCAGTAGAGGGTAATACGAGTGTTACCGGAATGAATGCTGATTACAGGCTGATCTTAAGAACGGATGCGATGGAAGAATTTGTAATGTGTCTTCTTAATGAGTTTTTATCAAAAGAGAAAATTTCAGTATGGGCTTCAGACCCCGGAATTACTTCAAAATTATCACAATATAATCTGGAAGAGTTT
This sequence comes from uncultured Ignavibacteria bacterium, assembly GCA_963836395.1. GTDB lineage: Bacteria > Bacteroidota > Ignavibacteria > Tepidaquicellales > Tepidaquicellaceae > JAGPCH01. The sequence goes on from CAWIJF010000010.1 coordinate 203,706, forward strand.
GCCGGTAAGAACAACTTATCGAAAGAAGTCATAGAACATCTGATATCGGATTTAAAAAAGAATCAGGGCAGCTCTTACATCAGCGCCGGATCTGCGCTTCCTGAATCGACACACATAGCGGTAAATCTACTGAATGAAGTTTTAGGAAATGCAAATTTATATTCAAAGGAAATCACAGAAGTTGAATTCATTCCGTTAAGCTCAAAGCAGGAAATAGAAAATCTGGTTTCAGACATTCAATCAGGCAATGTCGGCGCGGTTATTCATTTTGATTCAAATCCCGTTTATCATTTTCCAAAAGATTACGGGTATGCAGAGGCATTGAAAAATGTTCCGCTTGTTATTACAATGACTGAGGGTGAGAATGAATCCGGTGAGCTGAGCCATTTTATTCTTCCCATAAATACAATGTTCGAATCATGGGGAGATTATCAGACGAGAAATAATTTTGTAAGCTTGCAGCAGCCGGTTATTGCTCCCTTATATAATACACGTCAAAAAGAAGCGATCCTTTTAACATGGATAAAAGGAAATGAAGAATCCTATGCGGACGATGTTTATCAGCAATATGTGATGGACAACTGGCGGGGAACCGTCCTGTCAGGTGCGGGAAGCGAGCAGCAGTTCATGAAGGAATGGTTTGCAGGATTAAATGACGGTGTAGTAATTTTACCGAAGACATCTTCTTCAGGTGAAAATTCCGAGCCAGCTTTCAAACCAGAATCATTTTCAACAAATAATACAATGATGTCACCCGAAGGGGACTTTGTATTGATCTTAACAAGGAACAATTCACTCGGTGACGGAAGATATGCGAACAACGGATGGCTGCAGGAATTGCCAAAACCAATTTCAAGGGTTGCGTGGGATAATTTTGCAGCGATATCAGTTCAGACCTCAAAAGTTTTAGGATTAAAGCAAAATGATCAACATAAACATTACCACACCGGGCGGAAAGCTGGAAATACCTGTGTTTGTGCAGCCGGGTGTTGCCGACGGATTGATTGCCGTAGAGCTTGGCTACGGAAGAAGCGTCTGCGGAATAGTCGGAAAGGATGTTGGATTTAATGCAAACTTGCTAATGACAAAAAATCCGGTGCTGACGGCGTGGCTATATAATGGAGTCAGGCTTGAAAAAACAGGAGGTACTTATGAGATCGTAACGACTCAGGATTATTATGCATTTGACGAACCGTTTTATAAAGATATTGAATACAGGCGGGGAATAATTCAGGGAAGGAACTTACTTACAATTTAAAGAGAACCCCGATTTTCTAAAAGAGGAAGAAGAAGATGAAAAAAAGTATGATGAACCGGAAGTAAGTATTAACAAACAGTATAAACATACCGGCGTTAAGTGGGGAATGGTCATAGATTTAAATAAGTGTATAGGATGTAATGAATGTGTAGCTGCGTGTAATGTAGAAAATAATATTCCGGTAGTTGGCAAAGACCAGGTCAAGAATCACAGGGCAATGCACTGGATGAGAATTGACAGATATTATTCGGGAACACCTGAAGTTCCTAAAACAAACTTTCAGCCGATGCTTTGTCAGCACTGCGATTTTGCTCCATGTGAAAATGTATGTCCCGTAGCCGCGACTACTCACAGCGCGGACGGAATAAACGGAATGGCATATAACAGATGTGTCGGAACAAGATACTGCTCCAACAACTGTCCTTACAAAGTCAGAAGATTCAATTATTTTAATTTCAGAGACCACTTCAGAGACGGGATTCAACTGGAAGAATCATTTTCATTAATGGCGAATCCGGAAGTAACAGTCAGGCCGAGAGGTGTCATGGAGAAATGCACTTTCTGTCTGCAGAGAATAATGGAAGAAAGACAAATGGCAATCCAGGAGAACAGGCTGGTCAAGGGATCGAATGTAAAGACTGCATGTCAGGAAGCGTGCAATACAAATGCAATATCATTTGGTGATCAGAATGATGAAAGCGCCGATTTTTACAAACTGAACAATAGTAATTTAGCTTATCATGTTTTGGACGAAATAAAAGTTAAACCAAACATAACTTATTTAACAAAATTAAGAAATGTTTTCGAATCTGAAGAAAAGGAGGAACAACATTTTTGAGTCTTGATGCCACTTATACAAAAGAGCTTCCTCTTGTAGAGAATAATCCTACATTTAAACAGATAGATGAAGTTATCTCCCTTCCTACAGAGACAAAGCCTGCGCGGGGATGGTGGATAGCATTTGGAATATCTTCATCTGCTTTACTGATCGGCGCGATCGCGCTCGGCTACACCTTTTATTACGGGATCGGAATGTGGGGAAATAATCAGCCGGTCGGCTGGGCTTTCGGAATAATCAATTTTGTTTTCTGGATCGGTATCGGTCATGCCGGAACGCTTATATCTGCGATACTATATTTATTCAGGCAAAGATGGAGAACCGGGATAGCGCGTTTCGCCGAAGCAATGACGATCTTTGCGGTCATGACCGCGGGAATTTTCCCGATCATTCATACGGGAAGACCATGGCTTGCGGGATATTTAATTCCTTTGCCGAATCAAAACGGAGTGTGGGTAAATTTCATGTCGCCTTTGCTGTGGGACGTATTCGCGGTTTCGACTTACTTCACGATCTCATTTTTATTCTGGGGAATCGGGCTGATCCCGGACATTGCGACATTAAGGGATAAGACAACGAGCAAGATCAAGAAGACCATATACTCTGTTCTTAAGTCTTGGATGGACAAACTCAAACAGGAACTGGAGTAATTATGAAAGAGCTTACCTGATCTTAGCTGGTATCTCGACTCCGCTTGTATTATCCGTTCATACGATTGTTAGCTTTGACTTTGCAGTTTCAGTTATTCCCGGATGGCATACAACGATTTTCCCGCCGTACTTTGTAGCGGGAGCAATCTTCTCCGGATTCGGAATGGTTTCAACAGTTTTGATCATTGTAAGAAAAGCGTTTAACATGCAGCACATAATTACCATCGGGCATCTTGAAAAGATGAACAAGATATTGCTTGCAACGGGAATGATGGTTGGATACGCATATGCTATGGAATTTTTCATAGCCTGGTACAGCGGAAATACATTTGAACAGTTTACTATTTATTAACAGGGCGTTCGGTCCTTATGCATGGGCTTACTGGATAATGGTCAGCTGTAATGTATTTCTTCCCGCAGTTATTCTGGTTTAAGAAGATCAGAAGATCAATTCCGATAACTCTGATCCTGGTAATACTTGTAAACGTCGGAATGTGGTTTGAGAGATTTGTGATCATTGTAACTTCTCTGCACAGGGATTTTCTGCCTTCAAGCTGGGCAATGTTTACGCCAACCCTTACGGATCTGGCACTGCTATTGGGAAGCTTCGGATTTTTCTTTACGTTCTTATTATTGTTTTTAAAGACTTTGCCATTGGTTTCTATTTCGGAATTAAAAGCTGTTGTCGAAGGTGCGCAGCCGACTATACATCCGCACCCGCACAGCAATGGATATCCTACGGATAAAAAATGATAAAAAAGCTCATAAATTATTTTAAAGAATTAAATTCAAGAGAAGACTCTGAACCGAGAAGCAAAAAACTTTTCGGATTAGCCGGACTTTACAATACTCCGAATGAGATAATTGAAGCTGCGTCGGTTGTTGCCGGCAAAGGCTATGAAAAGTTTGATGTTTATACTCCCTATCCGCTTCACGGAATGGATGATGCAATGGGAATGGAAAGGCCAAAGGTCGGATATGTATCATTTGCATTTGGATTAACGGGAATGCGCTCTGGCGCTTCTAATGATTGGATGGATGATGGGAATAAATTATCCGAATATTATCGGAGGGAAACCTTTCTTTGCGTTGCCGTCTTCGATTCCCATAACATTTGAAGGCACTGTTTTATTGACCGGTATTGCCACTGTTCTTGCAATGTTAATACTTTTCAACAAGCTTCCGAAGATCAACAGTCCGCTGAATGACACTGATTTCATGAGAAGTGTTACTTCCGACAAATTCGGGATCGTGATCAGGTCTGATGATGAAAAATTCAAAGAGGCAAATGTAAAGAATTTATATTTGTCAACGGGGGCTTATGATGTACAGGAGATATATTTCAGGGAATCAAACCTGACTAAGAAGACTCCAATATTCGAAGGCAAGTTTATTGCGGCAATAATAGGAACGGCAATAATTACTGCGGTCGTTAGCTATTTTACGGTCAATTATATATTGTATGATGTTGTGCCTTTTGACTGGATGTGGCATCAGGCGAGGATTGATTCACAGAGTCCGAGCAATTTTTTCGCGAATAAATTCGGAATGAGAGAGCCTGTCAACGGAACCGTTGCGAGAGGATTTCTTCCTTATGAATATCAAGGGAATGCCTGATTCATCGGTAAAGCTCATGGCAAATCCGCTTGCTGTCAGCAAGAAAGTTCTGGAAAGAGGTCAGGAAAGATTTAACATTTACTGCAGCCCATGTCACGGATATTTCGGCGACGGTGACGGAAGATTAAAAGGACAATTTCCAAAGCCGCCTGTTCTTCATTCCGAGAAGCTGATCAACTGGCCTGACGGAAATATTTATCACGTGATCACAAACGGACAGAATGTAATGCCAAGTTATGCGGAGCAGGTTTCGAGAGAAGACAGATGGGCGATCATGCATTATATCAGAGCATTGCAGAGAGCGAAGAATGCAAAGGATGAAGATATACCGAAGTAGTATTGTTGAAGAAAAGACAGAACTGGAAAAATTTATGGAAAAGAAAATAAATCCGGTAAACGGAAAAGAGATGATCCGATGTTTGACGGACATATGGAAAAGCCGTTTTCAAAAATGACTCCAAAAGAAAAGCTTGAGTATTTATGGCTTCAGATGGAATTCAAATGGCAAATCAGAAACAGGTAGTTTTGAAGAAAGAAAATAAGAAAAGTTTTTAAGCAATAGTTTGAGAACTATTTCAGTATGAATTTAAAAATTTATAATTTACAATTTACAATTTGAAATTTATATAAATGGATTATCAGAAAAAACCGTTACCGTCTAAGTAGGAAAGATAGGATACGCATTGCTGGGATTCGGAGCATTATTATTGATAATCAGCTTTTGCAGTAGATACACAAAGAGCTTTCTTTGATTATCTCTGGATGTATATGTTTCTTGTAAGCATCGGTGTCGGATCACTTGCGCTGGTAGCGCTCGAATATCTGGTCGGGGCTACATGGAGCACGCCTTTCAGAAGTGTATCGGAATTTCTTGCATCCATAATTCCGGTGCTTTTGATTTTAGTAATTCCGTTGTTATTCGGAATGCATGATCTATTTCACTGGACACATAAGGAAGTCCTTGCAACGGATCCGATACTTCAGTCAAAGGCCGCTTATCTCAACATGGATTTTTTTACAATAAGAGTGCCTTGATTTTTTTGATCTGGTTGGTTTTCTTTTTCTGTTCATAAGAAATTCACAAAAGCAGGATATCACAAAGGACCCGGCACTTACAAAGCAAAATATAAAATATTCTGCAGTGTTTACAATATTATTTGTGCTGACAATTTCATTTACTGCGATTGACTGGATGATGAGCCTTGAATATCACTGGTATTCGACAATGTTCGGTGTTTACTATTTTGCGGGAACAGTTGTAGTGGCATTTGCCGCGGGAACATTCTGTTCGGTGATGCTCAATGAGAACGGCTATCTTGACAAGAGAATAAAAGACAATAATTATTACAGCTTCGGTACACTGATGTTCGGATTCAATATCTTCTGGGCATATATTGCTTTCTCGCAGTATATGCTGATCTGGTATGCGGATATTCCGGAAGAGACATTCTGGGTAATTATGAGAATGAAAGGCAGCTGGGCATATTATTCTATAGGGTTAATTTTTATTCATTTTATTATTCCGTTTTTAATTTTGCTGCCGAGAAGCTCTAAAGTAAATCCAAAGCTTTTGATCGTAATGTCGATCTGGATGATTGTTGCGCATGCATATGATCTGTACTGGCTGATAATGCCGACATATTTCACGGAAGGATTTGCTTTCGGGTGGAGCGAGCTGGGAGCATTGATGTTCGCGGTCGGATTGGTAATAACGGTTTTTAAAATAAGAGCTGACAGAACAAACATAATGCCTGTCGGCGATCCGAAGCTTGAAGCCGGATTGAATTTTCATCTAAATTAATTTTTATTATAACGGATGTCACATAATACGAATAAGAAGAAGTTTAATGTATATGATCTTTTCAGAGATCTTGAAAAGTTTTACGGCATATTGTATATGCTGCTTTTGGTTTTCATTATCTATCTCGGCTCGAAATATGTAAGAACACTTGATTATAATAATTTATTTTCTGCGCCTGAATTACTTGCTGCAGATTCAACTATGAGATCCGCATTGCCTGTAAAGCGCGGAACTGTAAGTCCCCCTGTTGATGTGCTGAAATTGGGAGGCGAGCTCCCGGCTGACCAGAACATCTATTCTGGAAAAGGAAAAGACTTATTTAATACCAACTGTTCAAGCTGTCACGGTGAAACAGGACAGGGCAACGGACCCGCCGGAGCAACATTAAATCCGCCGCCGAGAAATTTTGTCGATCCTTCAAAGCAGGTATGGAAAAACGGTCCGAAGATCTCAAACATGTATGTTACACTTCAGGAGGGGATCCCGAATACCGGAATGGCAAGCTTCAGCAATCTGCCTCCGGAGGACAGGTTTGACATTATTCAGTATGTACAGACATTCAATCCTGACATTTCCGAAAGACAATCCCGAAGATCTGATGAAGCTTGATGAGAAATATCAGTCTTTCAAAAGGAGTAAAGTCGCCGAATCAGATTCCGTTGGAGCTTGCAATGGATCTGGAAGTTCTGGATTATGACACACTCAGAAGCGATCTCAATGATATTCTCAGCACGATAGAAAGTGATAGGAATGATTCATCTGCAATTTTATTTAATCAAATAGTTTTGAACAAAACAAAAGCTTTGAATTCACTGTCGTCAAACATGAAGTGGAATCAAAGCGCGGAAGAGTTTATTAAGTTTGTCGGGACAGATCCCATCGACAAGGGTTTTAAAGCAACAGTATACCAGTACAGCCAGGAAAAAATGAGTTTGATTTATCAGTATTTAAATGATCTGTTTATAAAAAACAGAGTCTAAAAATTTTAACAGGAGAGATATTATGTCAGTAACAAAATTTTTAATCTTAGCGGTTATTTTTTTGATGCCGTGTTTTTCTTTTGCCCAGGATGAAAATAATATTTCGAAACCGGAAGTAGGTATTTATGAAAGATCGGGAGAGACGATTCCGGATGATATTGTTCTTACAAACGAAAACGGAAAGCAGGTAAATGTTAAGAGTCTGATTACAAAACCTACTGTTTTTTCGTTGGTATATTTCAGATGTCCGGGAATCTGCACACCGCTTCTCAACGGGCTTTTAACGGTTGTTGATAAAGCCGATATGGAGCCGGGGAAGGATTATAATCTGGTCACGATAAGCTTTGATCCGACGGAAGATCATAATTGATGGCATCGGAAAAAAAGGAAAGTTATCTTGACAGACTTGGACAGAAAAATTCCTTCTGATTCATGGAGATTCTTAACAGGGGACAGCGCAAACATAAAAAAGATTGCCGATGCGCTTGGATTTAAATTTCAGAGGCAGGGAAATGATTACATGCACGGCGCTGCGATAATGATGGTTGCACAGGAAGGAAAGATCATGAGATATCTGTACGGAACGGAATATCTTCCGTTTGATTTTAAAATGGCAGTAACCGAAGCAACCGAAGGAAGAGTAGTACCTTCGATCAATAAAATAATGAAGATGTGTTTCAGCTTTGATCCGGAAGGAAGAAGATATGTGCTGAACATTACAAGAGTAGCAGGCGGCGGAATACTGATCCTGATCGGAATATTCATCGCAGTGTTGACTATTAAAAAGAAAAAATCAAAATTAAAAAATATTTAACATAATATGGCTAACGGAACGATAGCTGTTCCGGGACGAACAGCTGAGGTTGATTTTTATCAGGTCAAGGGCAAGTATAAGGGAATACTCTCATGGCTTCTGACTACCGATCATAAAAGAATTGGGATCATGTATTTATGCTCAATATTATTTTTCTTTCTTGATTGCAATGACAATCGGAGTTTTCATGCGGCTGGAGATGCTCACTCCCGGTGAGACGATAATGAAGGCGCAGACTTATAATTCCCTGTTTACACTGCACGGGGTAATAATGGTTTTTCTTTTTATCATACCGAGCATTCCTGCTATCTTCGGAAATTTCATGCTGCCGCTGCAGATAGGTGCAAAGGATGTTCAGTTTCCGAGAATAAATTTATTGTCATGGTATTTATATATTTTCGGCGGCGGTCTTGCAATATTTTCTCTTTTCTATCCGGGCGGAATAATGGATACAGGCTGGACGTTTTATGTCCCTTACAGTATCCGAACTACTACAAATGTTTCATTATCCGTATTTGCAGCTTTTGTTCTGGGATTTGCGACTATATTAACAGGTGTGAATTTCATCACAACAATTCACAGATTAAGATGTCCCGGAATGACATGGTTCAAAATGCCGCTGTTTGTCTGGGCTTTATATGCAACATCATGGATCCAGGTACTGGCGACTCCTGTCATCGGAATTACGCTGGTCCTTATAATTCTTGAAAGAGCATTCGGGATCGGGGTTTTTGATCCGACACTCGGAGGCGATCCTCTGCTTTATCAGCATATGTTCTGGATCTATTCCCATCCGGCTGTTTATATAATGATTTTTCCGGCGATGGGTGTTGTTTCGGAGATCATTCCGACATTTGCAAAGAAGCCGATATTCGGATATACACCGATAGCAATGTCGAGTCTTGGTATTGCTTTGGTCGGATATCTGGTATGGGGACATCATATGTTTTCAAGCGGTATAAGCGATACATCACGCGTCATATTTTCACTGTTGACATTTTTAGTAGCACTTCCTTCCGGTATAAGAGTTTTCAACTGGGTTGCGACATTATATAAAGGATCAATTGAAGTTACTGCGCCTATGCTGTATACACTATTGTTTATTTTCATATTTTCAATTGGCGGATTGACCGGGCTCGTACTGGGAGCATTAAATACGGATCTGCATTTGACCGATACTTACTTTGTCGTAGCTCACTTCCATTATGTAATGTTCGGAGGAATGGGAATAATTTTCTTTGCCTCTCTTCATTACTGGTTTCCAAAAATGTTCGGAAAGTTATACAATGAAAAGATGGCAAAGGTTGCGGCATACTGGATTGCAATCGGATTTAATACGCTTTATTTCCCCATGTTCATCATGGGATACATGGGAATGCCGAGAAGATATTATGATTATCTGCCTCAGTTTCAGATTTACCAGGTCATTTCGACAGTCGGCTCATGGATACTTGTCTCGGGAATATTAATCATGCTGATAAACTTAATCAACGGTCTGAGACACGGAAAGAAAGCGGGAGATAATCCATGGGGCGGAACAACATTAGAATGGTCTGTTCCTTCGCCTCCGCCTCTGGAAAATTTTGAAGAAATACCTACTGTCACTGCCGGTCCTTACGACCACAGTCATATTCACGGACAGGAGGAAAATAAATAACTATGAGCTCACATACAAATACAGCTGCTGAAGAAATTCACGAAGTCCATGTCCACAGAGATGATTTTGGGTCCAAGATGGGACTGTGGCTTTTCCTTTTGACAGAAATACTTCTTATTCGGCGGCTTATTTCTTTTGTATGCAGGGTACCGGTTCAAATACCCGGACGGCTTTGCAGCTGCAGCAGCGCATCTGGATGTATTGCTCGGAGCCGTTAATACGGTAATACTTTTGACAAGCAGCCTGACAATCGTACTTGGAATTGTGGCATTACAAAAAAACAATAAAAAGCTGAGCTTGTTTTTTCTCTGGCTTACAATCGCATGCGGATTAATCTTTCTCATAAATAAATATTTCGAATGGGGAACGAAATTTCAACACGGGATTTATCCGAAAGGTCCGGCGCTTCAGGATATGAGCGAAGGAGAAGTCATGTATTTCGGTTTGTATTACGTCATGACCGGGCTTCACGGACTTCATATAATTGCCGGAATGATTTTCATTGGTATTGTAATGTACCGCATAAAAAAAGATCATATCACAGCACAAAAATTTCAGAAGCTGGAAAATGCCGGTTTGTACTGGCACATTGTTGACATTATATGGATTTTCCTTTTTCCGTTACTTTATTTAATACATTAAAAAACTCATATGAATAACAATCATAACGACGAACTCCCGGAAGGATCTCATGACGACGGCTTCATTGCCGAAGCTCATCATCCAAAATACGGAGTAAATGTCCTGGTCTGGATTGGATTGCTGGCTCTTACTTCTATGACTGTCGCAGTTGCGGGCATAAACCTGGGTAATCTTGCTTTGACTGTTGCACTGGTCATAGCTCTTGTAAAGTCAATGTTTGTGGTAAATTTCTTTATGCACCTGAAATTCGACAACAAGGTGATAAAAATATTTTTAGGGATATGTATTATTGTATTTATTACCATATTGGTATTAACTTTCTTTGATTTAACTTTTAGATATTAAACTGAAATAAAATGAGACCGAGTATAGTTCATGAAGTTGATTTTACCTTTTGGTTTATAATTGGTATATCAATAGTTTTATTGTTAATAATCACCGTCGCGATGCTTTATTTTGTTTACAAGTATAGCAAAAAGCGTCATCCGGTTCCTGAAAGAATTGAAGGCAATACAACGCTGGAAATTGTATGGACAATCATTCCCGTAATATTGGTGCTGATAATGTTTTATGTCAGCTGGTCGGGATTTGAAAACATGAGAGATGTTCCGAAAGATGCGATGATAGTAAATGTTACCGGACAGATGTGGAAGTGGTCATTTGAATATGACAACAAGAAAAAATCCGATACTTTATTTCTTCCGGTCAATCGGGACGTGAAGTTTGAAATAAAATCCATAGATGTAATTCACAGTTTTTATCTTCCGGCATTCCGGACCAAGGAAGATGCTATTCCGGGAAGAACGAATTATTACTGGATAAGGACAACAGATACAGGCGCGTATTATGCAACATGCGCCGAATACTGCGGATTAAATCATTCATATATGTATGCTACTGTAAGAATAGAGCCTGAAGAAAAATTTCTGGTATGGAAAAATTATTTTCCGCCGGATACCACAAAGAAAGATTCCGTTTCCGCAGGGAACATTCCTGTTGCAGGGGACAGCACGAAAAGCCAGACAGATACTGTCAGTTCTGTGAAAAAGGATTCATTGGTTCCGGATATAAAGAAACCCGATTCATTAAACAAGTAAATTAATAAAATTATTCAGACAGCAACTTCACATAAAAAAGACTTAGCCCTTGCAGTAAATCAAAAAGCAGGTGCATCAGCATGGATCAGGATCCTTTTTGAAGTAACCAAGATAAGGATAACAGTTCTCGTTGCGTTCACAACCGCGCTTGGATACATTCTTGCTTCGCAAAATCTGGAATCGTTTTCACTTTACCCGATAGCCGGGATCTTTTTCCTTGCATGCGGGGCGGCAGCAATGAATCATTACCAGGAAAGGCGAACCGACCGGCTGATGGACAGAACCAGAAACCGTCCGATACCGTCGGGTGCAGTGTCATCAATGACAGTTCTGTTTATATCGTTCTCATTTTTGATTGCAGGATGTGCAATACTGCTGCTTAAGTCGGATCTGCTTACTCTCGGAATCGGACTGCTTACATTTTTCTGGTACAATGCGGTTTATACTCCGCTTAAAAAAGTTTTTTCACTTGCGATAATTCCGGGTTCGCTTGTCGGTGCATTGCCTCCGCTTGCCGGATGGGCGGCAGCGGGAGGAAGCGTCTTTGATCCGAAGATACTGATAATAGCTTCATTCCTTTTCATCTGGCAGATACCGCATTTCTGGATCTTGCTTTTGGTCTATGGTAAGGATTATGATAAAGGCGGCTTTCCTACTCTGACAAATGTATTTTCGAAAAGACAGCTGATGAACATAACCTTTTGCTGGATCATTCTGACAATAGTAATGGCGCTGTCATTTAATTTTTTCGGAATACTTAACTTTTACATCACGAACATTTTTCTCGTGATACTTTGCGGATGGCTGTTTGTGCAATCGCTCAAATTCTTAAGATCAACAGGCGAAAATAAAGTCATGAAAAACATGTTCATAAGCATAAATATTTTTACACTGCTGATCATAACCGCCTTGTCGCTGGATAAGCTTGTAAAACTTTTTTTGGATTAAATTTTAATACAAATCAATAAATGGATTTTCTCGATAATTTAGTAATTCCGGCAACCACACAGCATCTTAACTTATTAAAAATAATCTGTGTCCTTTCAATGCTGATCTTCCTTCCTTTTTTCGGGATGCTCCTCGGCGGGACGGGATTTTCTGTAATCTTCAATGCATACGGAAGAAAACGCAATAAAAAACTGTTTGTAAGATTTGCAAAAGATATTATTGACAAGCTTGCTATCAACAGGTTTGTGGGAGTCGGTCTTGGTGTCATTCCTCTACTGGCAATTACTTTTTGTTACGCTCAGCTTTTGTTTGAAATAAAAGTAATAGTTGTCGGCTTATTGTTTGTTGCTACTTTGTTTCTTGCAATAGCGGTAAATTTCACTTACAGCTATCAGAATACATTTCAGATCGAATCTCTTATTGAGACATTTAAGGATTTCAGCGGCATAGAAAGACATGAGCTTGAGACCAAACTGCCCGAAGACATTACAGATTATGAGTATGATCTGATGAATACAAATTCCAATTCCGGACTCTACGGATTTGTGTTATTGCTTATCACTGCGATCTTTTTTGCCGGCGGAACATCCATTGCATTATTCTCAGACAGGTATCAGGATTTTCAGAATATTGCCCAGATGTTTCTGTCTGAGGCAACATTTTTAAACTTCTTATTCATAATTGTTCTCTCAATTACCATTACAGGGAGCGCCATACTGTTCTTCTTTTTCAGCTGGCAGGGAGGGCTTTATGATATGGACACCGAGTATGCCAATTTTGTAAAAAAGGTAGCAGGCAACATAGCATTTACAGGTGCTGCTATACTGCCGGTTTTTTTGTTCTTAAGCTTTATCTTCATTCCCAACGTAGCATTGTCCGGCACAGTATTTTTATTTACCGGGCTCGCGTTTGTTTCAATACTTCTGTTATGCAACTTCCTTTATGCCGTTATAAAAAATTCGGATATGAAATATATAAGCGCTGCATTTTACCTGATGATACTTTCGTTCGGGTTTATTATCATGAAAAATCAATCAGCTTTCGGAACCGCTTCCTATAAACATTTCGAAGAAATAAATTTAAGAGCGGAAGAGCTTGAACAGCAGAAAAAGGGAAAGACTTTAAACACTGCAGGAGTCAACGGAGAAGAAATTTTTACAAGAATTTGTTCGGCATGCCATAAGTTCGATGTTAAGCTTGTCGGACCTCCTTACAATGAAACAATCCCGACATTTAACGGTGATGTAAAAAAATTATCCGCTTTCGTTCAGAACCCGTATAAAGTTTTTCCTGACTATCCTCCGATGCCAAATCCCGGACTCAAGCCGAAAGAAGCAGATGCTGTAGCGCAGTATTTGATTGAGACTGTTGCAGGGAAAAAATAGTTTTTGAAAACGTACTGACCTGCTCTCAGCTGCTTCGTGAGACTAATATTATATTTACCTCAAAGTCTCTAAGACTCAAAGTATTTAATTTTCAAGTTTTCTTCTTTGAAATTCGGAAATGCTCGTTCCCAAACTCCTGTTTTGAAACGCAATTTTAAACAAACTCATGTTTTGCTGCTTCAAGGTCACACACCTCAATAGTTTCATAAATCTTCTTCTAAATTGTAAAATAATTTTATTAAAATTATCTTGCACCAAGAAAGAAAAAATATGAATCAAATAAAAATCTTCCTCGCATCCTCTAATGAACTAAAACCCGAACGTGAACAATTTGAATTGGAGATTTCCAGAAAAGATAACATCTGGAAAGAAACCGGTATTGAATTAAAATTAGAAATCTGGGAAAACATTTCAGGCCGTATTCATAAAGACGGATTGCAAAATGAATATAACAAAAGAGTAAAAGAAGCGGACATGTTTGTTCTGCTTGGTCATACTAAAATCGGAATGTATACTGCAGAGGAATTTGAAACTGCTATAGGACAATTCAACTCAACTAATAAACCTTTTATCTTTACATACTTCAAAGAAACAAGCTCTCAAGTTGAAGAAAGTCTGAAAGAATTTGTCAGGAAACTGGAAGAGCTTAAACATTATAAAAGCTCTTTTAAAGATACTGTTGATCTATGGCGACAATTCAATAAAGAATTAGACAGACTAATGTCGGCGAGATTTAAGGAAAACAAATTTGATGAAAGCGGAATACGAAGTAATTATATAATTGATAAGTTCATTCAGAACATAACTCATAACTACTACAATTATGGCGAAAAGAAAATCCCCAAAGAACTTACTCCGTGTCCGATTCCTTCAAGCGTATTTGTCGGAAGAGATGATAAACTAAATGAACTTCATAAAGTTTTTTTTGATAGTGACGGAAATAAGGCAAGAGTCATAAGAGGTATAGGCGGTATCGGGAAGACTACTTTTGCAAGACATTATTATCATAAGTTTCAAAATGAATACAGACACATTGTTTGGATAGATCATCTTGGAAATCTCAGAGACTCTCTGGCTTTTAATAACGATGTTATAAATTCTCTGAAGATCGAAGAAGAAGTTAAAGGTAAGAATGCAGACGAAATATTTGCGAAAATTACTTCCGAACTGAGAACATTAGGTGATGAAGGAATAAGCTTACTGGTTATCGACAATGTAGAAAATTATGATGAAACATATTTCAAAAAAATTAACATGACGGGCTGGCATCTGCTTCTTACATCGAGAGAGAAATTGTCTGCAAATATAGAGGAATTGAATCTTGATGTTCTGAACAAGAACGATGCATTCAAAATGTTCAGACAGCTTTGCACGGAAAATCTTACAGATGAAGAAGTGAACAAACTCTTAGACGGAATCGGGTATCATACGCTTATGATTGAGATACTTGCGAAACATTCAAATGAATATGCTGATACAGGTTTCGATGAACTGAATAAAGCCATTCCTGAAAACTTAAGTACTTACATAAAAATATCGAGAGAAGATAAGACAATAGAAAATATTTTAGACTTCTTAAAATCAATTTTTAAAATTACGAATCTTAGAGAGGAGGAAAAGAAGATTTTAATGCAGTTTACTGCAATGCCTTCGGTTGCAATAAATCCGGAACAGCGTAAAACAACTTCTGATCGAATATAGATGAAAAGTTGGAAATAAATCTGAAGAAGATTTCGGACAAGGGATGGCTGCAAAAGGAAGCCAAAAGCTACAAAATGCATCAGCTGATACAGCAGGTATTGAAAGAGGAGTTTTCACCGAGGGAAGAAGATTTGAATGAATTGATTTCGAATGTAACCGGGTTATTGAGTATTGACCAAAGTAAAGACAATCCAATAGATAAATTTCAATGGGTGTCCTTTGGAGATTCAATACTTGAAGTCATTACGAAACAGGATACATCTCAAATTTCAATCCTTCAAAATAATTTAGCATTAGTATATCAAGATTTAGGCGATTATGAACAAGCCCGTGACTTACTTCGAAAGGCACTCGAATCAGCTCTTAAAAACTTTGGAGAGGGACATCCGGAAGTTGCAATACGTCAGTCCAATTTAGCAACAGTATATCAAGCTTTAGGCGATTATGAACAAGCCCGTGACTTACTTCGAAAGGCACTCGAATCAGATCTTAAAAACTTTGGAGAGGGACATCCCAATGTCGCAATAAGTCAGTCCAATTTAGCAACCGTATATCAAGATTTAGGCGATTATGAAAACGCCCGTGACTTACTTCGAAAGGCACTCGAATCAGATCTTAAAAACTTTGGAGAGGGACATCCGGATGTCGCAATACGTCAGTCCAATTTAGCATTAGTATATCAAGATTTAGGCGATTATGAACAAGCCCGTGACTTACTTCGAAAGGCACTCGAATCAGATCTTAAAAACTTTGGAGAGGGACATCCCAATGTCGCAATAAGTCAGTCCAATTTAGCAACCGTATATCAAGCTTTAGGCGATTATGAACAAGCCCGTGACTTACTTCGAAAGGCACTCGAATCAGATATTAAAAACTTTGGAGAGGGACATCCCAATGTCGCAATACGTCAGTCCAATTTAGCATTAGTATATCAAGATTTAGGCGATTATGAACAAGCCCGTGACTTACTTCGAAAGAGCACTTGAATCAGATCTTAAAAACTTTGGAGAGGGACATCCCAGCGAATAAGTCAGTCCAATTGATAGCATTAAAAGCTCGAATCATTAAAATTTTGGAGAGGGACATCCCAATGTCGCAATACGTCAGTCCAATTTAGCATTAGTATATCAAGATTTAGGCGATTATGAAAATGCACGCGACTTACTTAGAAAGGCACTCGAATCAGATCTTAAAAACTTTGGAGAGGACATCCGATGTCGCTTAAGTCAGTCCAATTTAGCATTAGTATATCAAGATTTAGGCGATTATGAACAAGCCCGTGACTTACTTCGAAAGGCACTCGAATCAGATCTTAAAAACTTTGGAGAGGGACATCGATGTCGCAATATGTCAGTCCAATTTAGCAGCTGTTTATGTCAACTTAGACAGAATAAGAGAAGCGATGGAACTCTGGAAGTCAGCTTACAAAATATTTTCTAAATCTTTGGGTGTGGATCATCCGAATACTAAGACAGTGAAGGAATGGATCGATTTCTATTCTGACAAATAAAAATCTTTGTTCAAAATCAATTTGAATTAATTTATAATTTAGTTAATTTATTTCTGATCTAATAAATAAATTATGAAATCACTTACACTAAATTTACCCGATAGCTTTGAGTTAGATGATAAAGAGACTGTCACTTTTCTTGCAAGTAAACTTTATGAAAAGGGAAGTCTAACGCTCGGTCAGTCAGCCACGGTTGCGGGATATACTAAAAGAGAATTTATGGATGTATTAGGCAGATACGGAGTTTCTATATTTAATTATGGATCTGAAGATATGGAGAAGGAATTTAGGAATGGAAAAAATAGTAATCAATTTAGTGTGTAATTCGTTGGATTACTTCTCTTTTCTTTCGGGTTTTGTTGCGAGTATTAGAATATTCAATGCACGCTTGAATGTCCATTCCGGAAATGCCGGGATACTGTTCCAGAATTTCTTTGATTGTAGCACCACCGTTCACATATTGCATAATGTGTTCAACTCCTATGCGTGTTCCGTTGATTCTTGGACGACCACCTAATATTCCTTTTGTTTTTACTATTCTATTGTTCAACGTAATTTAAAATAAGCTTATCGTTTAAAAAATTAATCTCTACAACTAATAATTTGTTTTCAATTAATTTAATTTTTTCCAATACACCATTCAATACGGTAATTTTTCTAAGATAATATTCTTTTTGATTTTTGGACTTAAGATCAATCACTTTGAATAAAATGATTCCAAATGTTTTATGTCCCTGATTAAAATAATTTAAAAATTCTCTATCATTAGTTAAAATAAATCTCTTTTCTGAAATTCCTAATTTGATTATTTCCAGATCAGTTTTTTCTCTGTCTATCTCCCTGATTTTTACGACGTCATGTTTTTTAGAAAGCAGGAATTCGAATATACTTTCCTCGATATTATTATCCAACAAAAACTTATACTTCTTCATTATCTTATCCTTTGATTCTAACCATTCTACCAATGACAATATTACCAAATATATTTTAACCTTCAAGTAAAACTAAGTATCAAAATATTATTTGACATAAGTTTTAGTTTTAAATAATTTCTTCAAATTAAAATTAATGAAACAAAAAATAGCAGTTCTCACAGGCGCAGGTATCAGCGCTGAAAGTGGGCTTTCGACATTCAGAGATTCAGGCGGATTATGGGAAGGTCACAATGTAATGGATGTTGCTACACCCGAAGGATGGCATAAAAATAAGAAACTGGTTCTGGATTTTTATAATCAGAGAAGAAGACAGCTTGTAAATGTCAAAGCCGAATGATGCGCATCTTGCGCTTGTAAAGCTGGAAGAAAAATATGATGTAACAGTCATCACGCAAAATGTAGACGACCTTCACGAGAGAGCCGGCTCATCGAAGATTGTGCATCTTCACGGCGAACTTAACAAAGCCCGAAGCAGCATTGATGATAATCTGATCTACGAACTTAACGGAAAAGACATTAATGAAGGAGACAAATGTGAGAACGGCTCACAGCTCAGACCGCATATAGTCTGGTTCGGGGAAATGGTTCCGATGATGGAAGAAGCTGTCAGACATTCTTTAGCGGCTGACATTTTTATTGTAATAGGAACCTCGCTCGTAGTTTATCCCGCAGCCGGTTTGCTGGAATATGTAAGTGACACGGCACCAAAATATCTTATAGATCCCAACAGACCTGAAAATTACCTTCGTTATGAAAACCTGACATTCATACAGGAAAAAGCATCAATAGGAACAAGAGAGCTTGTAGAGAAACTCCTGAAATGAAACTTTGACAGGTTCTTTCAAGTCTCAATCAGTAACAATTAATTTAATCCCATCTAAAAAAAATTATCTTGAAAAAAAAGATTTTAGTTCTGCAATTGATTCTTATCCGTAATTATCATGTTCGATTCTTATTCTGCTAATGCTCAGGACGTAGCCGGTTCATGGATCGGAACTCTGACTTTAGGGACAAAGGATCTCAGAGTTGTATTCAACATCAAAGAGGATGACAACAAGAATCTTATCGCGACAATGGACAGTCCCGATCAGGGAGCTATGGATATTCCTGTTGAGAGTGTAATAGTCAGCAATGACAGCATTGTTTTTAATGCAACTGCGATAGGAATTGTTTATACCGGTTTGTACAATAAAGACAGCAGTTCATACATAGGTGAGCTTAAGCAGTCCGGACTTACCTTCCCGCTGAATCTGAAAAAAGGAAATTCGGTTACCTTAAACCGACCACAGACTCCTGTAAAACCTTATCCCTACAAAGAGGAAGAAGTCATGATTGAAAATAAGAAGGGTGATCTTATTTTGTCAGGAACCCTTACGAAACCGCAAGGTGAGGGAAAATATCCGGTTGCTGTCATGATCACAGGCAGCGGTCCTGAAGACAGGGATGAATCGGTCTTCGGACATAAACCGTTTCTCGTGCTTTCTGATTATCTGACAAGAAGAGGTTTTGCAGTATTAAGATGTGATGACAGGGGCACGGGCAAATCAACAGGAAAATACCGTGGTTCAACTCCCGATGATTTTGTAACTGATGTCGAAGCGCAGATAGAATATTTAGAGACAAGAAATGATATTGACCTTTCTAAGATTGGACTGATCGGTCACAGCGAAGGAGGAGTGATCGCTCCCATGGTAGCGGCTAAAAGAAATGATGTCGGCTTCATTGTAATGATCGCAGGTCCGGGAATTGACATGCTTGAATTGCTGATGGCTCAGGATTCTTTAACCGATATAGCCGACGGAGTGAGTGAAGAAAAGATAGCCGAAAGCAGGGAAGCAAACAAGAAAGTCTTTACAATACTCAGACAAACTCTTGATTCCGCGGAAGCAAGAATGAAGATCAATGAAGCGCTTGAAGGTACGAATTTGACTGAGGGTGCTGCCGCACAGCAAATATCAATGCTCACAAGTCCGTGGTTCAGATGGTATGTTAATTACGATCCTTCAGCCACTTTAAGGAAAGTAAAGTGTCCTGTTCTTGCCGTTAACGGGGAGATGGATGTTCAGGTCCCGGCAAAGGCTGATCTTGATGCAATAGAAGAAGCTCTTAAGACCGGAGGCAACACGAATTATGAAGTATTAGTGCTTCCCGGTTTAAATCATCTTCTTCAGCCATGTAATAAATGTTCGGTGGGGGAATATTCACAAATTGAAGAAACAATGAGTCCCGATGCTCTTAATACTATCGGCGACTGGATGGCAAAGAATTTTTTGGCGGAGAAATAAAAGTGCTGTTGTATAAATAGTTTCCCTGTAAGATTAAATTTTCCATTGAACACCTCAGAGCTGACTCAATTATTCAGCTTAAGTTGCTTTATCTTTGGTGCTTCTTAAAAGCCCTACTCCCGCAAAAAAGAAAATTGCGCCGAGAATTCCGTAGATTATAATTTCTTTAATATTTTTTTCTCCGTAACCTCCGTTCATAAAATTGAATGCAGCCATAATGAGTCCGGCTATGCCTAAGAGAGACAGGATAATTCCAAATATTCTTTTTTCCATTTAGTACTTTTATTTTTAAGATAGCGATTAATACGTGAAAATGGGATTAAAGTCTAATTCCTTTTGATTTTCTTTGAATTGAAATATTGATGTTGTGAATTAATTGTTATAGTTTAGTTTTTACATCGCTGTGTCATTAAAAATTGAAGAGTCCCTAATGCGCCCGGGTTTTTGCTTCTTCATATATGGACTGATGAGAAGGGTCCATCCGGATAAGCTTATCGTAAATACTTCTGTCACCGTAGTCTATGAAAGTCTCTGCAATTTCAGTTGCCTTGCCGTCAAAAAAAATACCTATATTATAAGATTTTACTTCTTTCTTTCTGACCTCACTTATTGTTTCAAGTGCGTTAATCATATTTCTATAGGCGTTTATTTTTTTTATTTCCAGTGAATCTAGGCCAGTCCACATATATTCGAAGTATGCTCTTCTGAAATTATCAAAGTTGGAACTGAGAATTTCCTGAACGAGCTGAAGCCGCGAAGGCTTAGAACCCCCGCCTGTTTCATTCCATCCTTTCAGACTCGCTGTTACCTTGTTACAGATATCAAGTGCTTTCTGAAAATATTTACTTCCGCCTTTAACAAAATAAGAGTCTTCGTCATAGCCCGCTATCAAATAAGCATAATAATCCAGAAGACTCAAGAAGGAATCAAACCTGTTGTCATTTTTTACGAAGGGCATATTGTCATTATAAAAAAATTCGCATCTTTCATCTAAATATCTGAATGCAACGGAATATCTGTCCGGCCCGTTTCTAAACGGATTGTAAACTTTTCTCTGGCTGGCCACGAAGAGCTTTGCTTCATAATTGTATGTGACAGTGTTCACGCCCGTGAAGCTGAATTGCATCTGAACTTTGATCGGCATTGTGGGATTTGGAAGAGGTATGTTTAAATATTTGTTTTTGTTTAAATAGTCCTCGACATTTCGTTTAAAATTTGCTAATTTGTCCTGCACATCGGGGGGCATCTGTTCCATATCTACAATTACTTCTACACTTAATTCCTGCTTTTGAGAATACGAATAGTTAGCTATGAAAATTATTATTGTAATTAAAAACCATTTAATTTGTCTTTGCATTTTCAGTCTCTATAGATTAATTTTATTTTGATAAATTCAAATTCTTGAATTTAATAATCAATACATTTATTTGAATTATGATGAAGATCATTGGATTGACTCTGGTTATAAGTTTATTATTAATAAAAAGTTCCTATTCCCAGTTTGAGAATTCTGATATCGGGGCAAGAGCAGTTGGTTTGAACGGAGCATTTACTTCGTTATCGAATAATTCGCTCGCTGTCTTTTATAACCCGTCGGGCTTAGGTCAGCTGAAATACCGGGAAGTGTCCGCATTCTACAGTCCGTCACCTTACGGAATAAGCGAAATTTCTACTGCTGCTTTAACCTATGTTGAACCGTTGAGCATCGGAACTCTGGGATTTGGCATCAAAAATTACGGGTTTGAATTATACAAAGAAACAAATTTAATTTTATCATACGGAAATAATTTCCGGGGAAAATTTTTTTACGGGCTTAATGTAAATTATTACAACTTAAAGATTCAAAATTATAATTCAGCTTCTGCTCTTGGCGCGGATATCGGAGCATTGTCCTACTTAACAGACTTTATCAGATGGGGCTTCTTTGCAAAGAATATTGGCGGCGCAAAGATCGGTGAATCGCAGCAGGAACTTGCGCAGGTTTACAGAACAGGAGTCACAGTTGAGCCGGGAAATGACCTGAACCTGATCATGGAAATAGAAAAGGATGTGAAATATCCCTTATCATTCCGCGGCGGAATGGAATATTTTATTAATGATAATATATATCTTCGCGCCGGGATAGGGACTCAGCCAACTTCTTTTTCCGGAGGCATCAGTATAAACTATAATCTTCTTCAGCTTGATTATGCCATTTATAACAATCAGGACCTTGGGATAACAAATCAGGGTTCGCTAACTGTCAATTTCGGGGGAAGCACTGCGAGAAGACAGGCAAGAGAACAGTTAAAGAACGCTTTTATTAACTCGAAATAAAAATTTTGAATTCAAAATGAAATACAGAAGAATCGGGAAATGCGGTTCAAGAGTGAGTGTGATTGGGTTTGGAAGCTGGTTAACGGTAGGCGGACAGGTCGAGAAAAAAACAGGCATGAAGTTAATTAAGACTGCATTTGATAACGGTATTAATTTTTTTGATACTGCTGACGAGTATTCTCACGGCAGAGCCGAAAAATTTCTGGGGAAGGCATTGAAGAATTTTAAAAGACAGGATCTTTTCATTGCGTCAAAATGCTTCTGGCCAATGTCCGATAAACCGAATGACAGAGGCTTGTCACGAAAACATATTTTGGAATCCGTTCATATTTCTTTGACAAGCTTGAAGACAAATTATATTGATTTATTTCAATGCCACAGATATGACCTTGAAACGCCGGTTGAAGAAACCTGCAGGGCATTCAACACTCTGATTGAACAGGGAAAAATCTTATACTGGGGCGTGAGCGAATGGTCAAAAGATCAGATAAAGGAAGCGTTGACAATCTGTGAAAAGAATAATCTCCATAAGCCGGTCAGTGATCAGCCGCAGTATAGTCTGCTTTCGCGGGAGATTGAGACAAACGGAGTCATTGATATCTGTCAAAAACAAGGGATGGGTCTGGTTGTCTGGTCACCGCTTGCACAGGGAGTATTGACCGGGAAATACAATTCCAAAAAAGTTGATAAGAATTCGAGGCTTATGGACAAGAAGAATAATATTTTTGTAAAAAGATTAGCGACAAAAGAGAATCTGGAAAAAGTAGAAAAGCTGATTGAAATCGCAAAAGACATAAAGATTTCCGTTTCGTGTTTAGCATTGGCATGGTGTCTCCGAAAGGAAATTGTATCAAGCGCGATTACATCGGCAACCAGAGAATCCCAGCTGAAGGAAAATCTAAAAGCAGCTGACACTGAGCTTCCGGAGGAAGTGTTAAAAATGATTGAAGAAATATTTAAGATTGAAAAATGAACTATCTGATTACAGGCGAACCGTGCATTGATGTAATTCACAAAGCCGACGGCAAAGTTATCAACAGTTATGGTGGGATTTTATATTCCGTTATAAGCATGGCAGTTTTATCGAAAGAGGGGGACAGTGTTATTCCGATCATGAATTTAGGTGAAGATGAATTTGATAATATCGTTGAATTATTTAGAAAATATCCAAAGATAAAAACGGGCGGGATAAACAAGGTCAAGCATCCCACACGAAAAGTAAATTTATTCTACAATCTTTATAATTCAGACAAAAGTGCCCGGGTTGAAAATTCAACAGAGCCGACATATACACTGGATTATTCACAGTGCGAAAATTTTTTCAATATTGCCGATGCTATACTGGTCAATATGATCTCAGGAACCGACATAACTCTGGAAACTCTGAAAAAAATACGGAAAAATTTCAAGGGCTTTGTGCATATCGATGTGCATAATGTCGTAATGCAGACGAATGATGATGGAAGCCGGGTACACGTTCCGGTAGATGACTGGTATGAATGGTGTACAAATTCCGACACGGTACAAATGAATGAATTTGAGATCGCGGCATTGAGCAGGGAAAAACTTAAAGAATACAGGGTGGCCGATGAGATTCTCTTTAATAAGAATTTTGAAGTAAAGGGATTAATTGTAACCAGGGGAATAAACGGAGTGACCGGATTTACAAAAAAGGAGAAATCCTTCGGAAATGAAAAATTTTATGATATTGAACATCATGAATTAGCTGCTGTAGAAAATCCGCATTTTGTAGATTCCACCGGCTGCGGAGATGTATTTGCATCTGCTTTTACACTCGATTATTCGGCAAATAAAGATTTTGTGAAGAGTATTCATTTTGCAAACAGAATTGCTTCGTTAAATGCTTCGATCGAAGGAGTAGATGAATTGATAAAGCTGAAGTAAGTAACAAGAAAGTATTGGCTGGTTTTCTTTAAAGTATCTGAATTCAAAAATTATTTTAATTACTTAAACGATAAATTTCGTAAATTGACACGTGGATTCAACTATCCTCAAAAAAACTGATGAAGATCTTATTAACCGGAGCTAACGGATTATTAGGGCAGGCAATTACTTCTACTTTTAGCAGGGAAACTGATTTCGAGCTTATTCAATCTTCGGTGGAAGATAAGTCTTATCTTGATTACGGTTACCAGTATGAACAGCTTGATATAACAATGAAGGAAGATGTCAAGAAGATTGTTGAGTTTTATGCGCCGGACGTAATAATAAATTGTGCAGCTTATACCAATGTGGATATGTGTGAGACAGACCGTGAATTTTCATGGAAGCTGAATGTCGACGGAGTCAAAAATCTCATCATAGCCTCAAGACGCACCGAGGCGAAGCTAATTCAATATTCAACCGATTATATTTTTGACGGTAAAAACGGTCCTTATACGGAAAATTCAATACCAAATCCGGTTTCGTTTTACGGGAGAGAAAAACTTGCCAGCGAGAATGCCCTGATAACAAGTGATGTCAGATTTGCAATCATCCGGACCATTGTCCTTTACGGAATTGGGAATAATGTTAAACCCAACTTTGCATTATGGATGATCGAGAAGCTGAAAAATAATCAGCCGGTAAATATTGTCACAGACCAGACGGGCAATACCACTATCATAGATGATGTAGCTTTCGGAACTCTGAAAATAATAGAGAATGACTGCTCGGGAATTTACAATATTGCGGGTTCTGATATTCTTTCCAGATATGACTTTGCAATGAAAATGTGTGAGGTCTTTAAATTTAATAAAGAGCTTGTAATACCAATAACTACTGCAAGCCTTAATCAGGCAGCTCCCCGTCCGTTAAAATCCGGTCTTACCACATTTAAAGCGGAATCCGAACTTGGATTTAAGCCCATGGATTCACTGGAAGGATTAAGACTGCTTAAAGTCCAGCTGGGTTATTAATCAAAAACTAAAATGTAAATGATAGATATAAAATTATTAAGAGAAGATCCCGCGGTTGTAAAAGATAAGATGGTGCTGCGCGGAGAAGATGAGTCCGCACTGGACAAGATCCTGGATCTTGATAAGAAGCGTCTGGAAATTATCCGTAAGTCTGAAAGCCTGAAGGAAATCAGAAATACTGTGTCGGATGAAATTGCAGTTATGAAAAAAATCAAACAGGATTCAAATGAAAAAATTGCGGCGATGAAAAAGGTTTCGGAAGAGATAAAGACCCTGGACGAGGAGCTCAGAAAGTATGACGAAGAAATAGATTCTTTATTGAAGTACATCCCGAATCTGCCTGACGAATCTGTTCCGTTCGGAAAATCTGAAAAGGATAATGTCGAGATCAAAAAATGGGGTGAGAAAAAAAGTTTTGATTTTAAAGTAAAGGATCATATTCAGCTGGGGAAATCTCTTGATATACTTGACTTTGAAAGAGGTACTAAAATTTCGGGCAGCGGCTTTCCATTGTACAAGGGAAAAGGTGCACGTCTTGAAAGAGCATTGATAAATTTTATGCTTGATGAACAGGGAAGAAAAGGTTATAAAGAAGTTTTAACTCCGGTTCTTGTAAACCGCGCTTCCATGGAGGCAACGGAGAAAATTCCAAAGCTTGAGGATGAAATGTATTACATTGAAAAAGATGATCTGTTTGCAATTCCTACAGCCGAAGTTCCAATAATAAACATTCACCGTGATGAGATTCTGAAAGAAGCTGAGCTTCCTCTGAAATATTGCGGGTTTACCAATTGTTTCCGGCGCGAAGCCGGGAATTATGGAAAGGATACAAAAGGATTTCTCAGGGTTCACCAGTTTAATAAAGTTGAGCTGATCAATTTTTGTCTGCCGGATAATTCTTACAGCGAACTGGACAAAATGCTCTATGATGCATGCGGAATTCTTGAAAAGCTGAATATACATTACAGAGTAATAGAGCTCTGCACTGCGGATCTTCCTTTCGCTGCGAGCAAGTGTTTTGATATTGAAGTATGGTCATATGGTGAAGGTAAATGGCTGGAGGCATCTTCGGTCAGCAGCACCACGGATTTCCAGTCAAGACGGGCAATGATCCGTTATAAAAAAGTATCGGAAAGCAGTAAGTCTAAAACAGAGTTTGTCCATATTTTGAATGGCTCAGGATTGGCTACGTCGAGATTAATGGTTGCATTGCTGGAATCGTATCAGACCGAAGAAGGGAATATTATTGTTCCTGAAGCATTAAAGAGTTATGCCGGATTTGAAACAATATGATAGTTACTGTATCCTAATCGAATTTTTTCTTTGCCAGTACTACCGCTCCTACTATTGCCGCTAAAAGAAGAAAAGAAGCCAGCTCAAAAGGGAATGAATAGTTTGTAAAAAGTTCTCCTCCAAGATATTCTGCAGTTCCCATCTGTTCGGCATTTTCGGAAATAACCTTCATCTTTTCGAAAAATCCAAAATAAATTGTAACTCCCAGTAAACAAAATAAAAGTATAGATAACAGAACGGCAGTAATTTTTTTATAGGAATATTTTTCCTTAAGTTTCTTCTCGTCCTGCAGATTCAATAACATTATAACAAAAAGGAAGAGAACCATAATAGCTCCCATATAAACAAGGACCTGAATTATGGCAATGAACTGGGCTTTCAAAAGCAAATACAGTCCCGATACTGAAAAGAAATTTAATATCAGATAAAGAGCGCAGGAGATCGGACTCCTTCTGGTTATCATCATTATTGCTGAGCCGATAGCCAGCGCCGTAAGTGAAAAGAATAAGACAGTTTCTAAATCGAATTTCATTGGAGTTTGTTATTTCAGATTGCCGTAAATATAACTTTTATAGATTAGATTTGTAATTCCACAAAAAATATTATTTAATTGGCTGACTTCAACTCTGTCCGATGACAGACCATTCCGCACTATAACTGCCTTTATATCTTGAATCAATTTTTCTACTTTTTGCCCAATATTTAATAATTTTATATAAATATCAAAAAGGTAAATCAATATTTAATTCTTTTAATTTTACCGGTTGCCTTAATTGCAATATCCATTTATTGCAAGCACTCTGTCGGGGAATATTATTTAGGAGGTTTTTTTGATCCCGCCTATGCATACCTGATGAATTCACTTAACCTCGCGCAGTTTGACGGTCTCGGTGTCGGGCACATCGATCATCCCGGCACTCCCGTTCAGACAGTGGGAGCATTCGTAATCAAGATACTCTACACAATTAATGGTGAAAAAAATGACATTGTAACGGATGTGTTATCGCGCCCGGAATATTATCTTGGAAGTATAAATTTTGTATTTATTTTAATGACCGGGTTATCCCTTTTTATTTTAGGTTTAGCTTCATTTAAAAAATTGAAAAATATTTACTGCGCTGTCCTGTTGCAGTTTACGCCGTTTTATCCTTCAACTGTTTACAATCATTACTCTGATGTATCTTCCGAATCGCTGTTCATATTTGCAATTTTATTGTTCATTGCTGTCATGATCTGTATGTCTGGATCAAAGGATATTTCCGGGAAAACAGCATTGTGGTATGCAATAGCATTCGGGATCATATGCGGATTCGGACTTGCATGCAAGATTATTTTTTTCCCTCTGATGATAATTCCTGTAATTCTGATAAAGCGGTTTTCTTATAATGCAGTATTTCTTGCTGTCTCGGTTATTTCCTTTTTGATATTTGTTTTTCCCGCTCTCACTCCGGAGAATGCGCAAAAATATGCGGACTGGATTTTAGGAATTGCCACGCATTCCGGAAAATACGGAACAGGTCAGGAATCTGTAATTGAGACAACGACTTTTACCTCCAATCTGATCAACAATATTACTGAGGATATTTCTTTTAATATTGCTTACTTATCTGTTGCAATCATTTTCCTGCTTGGGTTCTTCCGCCGCTATGCGAAAGTGATTCGCGAAAACAAATATCATAACCTGCTTACCGGGATCTTTATTTCAATGACTGTCCAGATAGTGATCGTAATAAAGCAATATGATCCGCGCTATATGATTCCTGCTTATTTGCTTTCAGTAACGGGATTATTAACTGCCGGTGTTATCGCGAAAGAAATTTTCCCCGTTAACTTTAGAAAGAGATGGATCATTTATTTGTCGGTAATAATAATTTTATTTTCGGGTTTCCATTTTGCCGAGCTTTTAAAAGAATATTCTATCTATTCTCACAAAAGAGCGGAAACGGAGAAATTAAATGATTTCTTAAATGAAAGAGATAAACAGCAGCTTTTAATCAAATCGAATATTATGAATAATAAGGAATACTGTTTGTATTTCGGGACAAACTGGTCAGGAACACCAAGGGACAGGTATAGATCACTTCTCAAAAACATTTATCCTGATTTTTTTTATTATGACCGGTATGTCAGGGATTTTTTCTTAACCGACAAAAAACAATTGAAGTCTGAACTTGCTGAATCAAATAAATTTATTTATCAGACGGACGACAATAGCCTGACGAAGGGTTTTATCAACAAGCTAAAACAATTTACAGGCAATGAGAACATAACTTATAAAGAGATCTATTCAAATGATAATGGCGAAACGATTTATGAAGTCACTCTCAATTAGCATGGTGTAAATTTAAAGTGTTTATCTTTTGTATTACTTTAAAAATGATTTCTTAAATAATAATTTTCAACTAAACTGAATAAACGATTTATGACTGACTCATTACTTTCAGCAAGAAATAAGAAGAAAATATTAAAATCCATTGGAGAAAAAAAATATTTCCGTATCATTGCCATTCTCGAGAAAATCAAAACAAAACATGCAGGAACGGCTAAGACAAAAGACAAAAGATTTGTAATAAGGGAGATGGTAAAATTTATCATAGATAACTCCCGAAATCAGGAGAAAGACTTTTATGACGCCGGGCTGTTCTTTTGTAAGAGAAAAGAAGATGTCGCAAAGGAGATCGGAATTTCCCTCATCTGGCGCGGATATAAATACAATCCCGGAAAAGTAAAAGAATATCTTTTGAAAACAGCAGACGACACTAACTGGGAAGTTCGGGAATACGCAGCTACTGCCTTCGCGGACACGCTTTATTGCAATGGTGATTTCTATAAGGATTTGATGAAATGGTCAAAACATAAATCCGAAAACGTGAGACGAGCTGTAGTGTTTTCAGCGCTTGCATTGAAAGACAGTGACAATTTAGACAAGGCTTTTGCAATATTGGAGCCGCTGCTTTATGACGATTCTAAATATGTTAAGAAAAATTTAGGTCCGTTCATTCTCGGCTCTCATTTTGGAAACAGGTTCCCGGAAGAAACGATAAAACGGCTGAATAAATGGAGTAAGATCACCGACAGTAATGTCAGATGGAATATCATAATGTCATTCAATAACAGTTTCGGGAACAGTCATCCGGAAGAAGCTCTTGCGGTCATAAAGTATTTCACAGGTGATACTGATCCTGTCGTGAAAAGAGCGATGTTGTCAACTTTGAATTTCCTGAGCAAGAGACATAAGAAGCTGACAGCTGAGTTTGCCAAAACACACAATATAAATGTGAAGAAGAAGACGGGCTAAGCCCATGATTTATTTTTTTCCTTTATGATCTCCGCAGCAATACTGACGGCGATCTCTTCCGGCGTATCGCTGTTTATGTCAATTCCAATCGGCGCATGAATTTTTTTCAATGACTCTTTTTTTATTCCGTCCTTAACTGCTTCATTAAATATTTTTTTAATCTTTGCTTTCGTTCCCATCAGCCCGATATAGCGAAGTTTTTTTTTATAACCTGCTTGAGAGCTTCTTTATCAGAGTCGAATCCAGTTGTGACTATGACTACATAAGAATCTTCTGTAATAATCTTTCCAAGGTTTTTATAAGCATCGATAATTTTTTTATCAGCAAATTTATTTTCTTTCATCATCTGCAGGTCATCCCTGCTGTCATAAACAATCACATAAAAATCCAGAATTGACATTATTTTACAGACAGCAAGTCCCGACGTGACCTGCCCCGATTACAAAGACAGTTTTTTTTCCGCCGGTGATCTCCTCATATATCCATTTATTTCCATTCTTAAATTTTAATTTCCGGCTCGTTAGAATTTTTTACTATTCTTCTAAATGAGATTCCTTCTTTGTCTAAAATTATTTTCCCTGTATTCTTTCCTTTAAGTGAATCTAAAATTTGGTTTACTGTTTTTAGATTTTTTCTTGAAAGGGAAATCGTAATAGTTAGTTTGCGAGCCGGCGCATATCAGACCTGATTTGCTGGACAGAGGAAGATTTTCTGTTATGATAAAGAGTCTCAAGCTTGTTCACTTTGATATCCTTCTTCAAAAGCTGTCTGCAGTTTTTAATAATATTGAATTCCATTATACCTCCGCCAATGGAACCGGCAAAATCTCCGTTTGAAGCGACAGCCATTTTAAAACCTTCTTTCCCGGGCGAGCCTTTTTCGTGATTGACAACTGCTGATTAATATTACCGGGATATTCTGACTAAGATGTGAGTGAATAAAATTCCAGAGAGTGAATTTCTTTCATGATGTGAATTAAGCTGTTACCGCTTTTTTCTTTTTTGGCTTTTGAACTGTCTTCTGCTCAATGTCATTTCTTATACAAATTCATCAGAACTTTTTCCGGAGTTATCGGAGCTGAAACTTAAATCTTTTCCGGGATTGAATTCCTTAACTGCATTTAAGATCGCAAAGTAAGCTCCGATGCCGTACATAAGCGGCGGTTCTCCAATTGCTTTTGAATTGAAATATACCGGCTGGATTCGGTTCGCTGTGAAAAATGATTTCCATTTCTTCCGGCGCAAAATGAATATCAGGAACTTTGTAAGTTGAAAGCAGATCTGACAAAAGCTTTCCTTCTTCATTATGAATTACTTCTTCAATTGTCATCCATCCGATTCCCTGAATAATCGCTCCTTCAGCCTGTCCGAGATCGATTACCGGATGCAGAGAATTTCCGAAGTCATGAACAGCTCTGACAGAATCTATTTTGTAAGTCCCTCTTAGACAATCAACTGTTGCTTCAATAACTGCGGTGCCGTAAACATGATAAGCAAACGGACTGCCTTTATTTGTTTCTCGGTTAAAATGAATTCCCGGAGTTGCATAATGCGCATGCGCATGAAAGGCTTATTCTTTTAAATAGGATTTTTCAATCAGTTCATTCCAGTGTCAATTCGGTTTTCTTATTTTCATAATAAACCATTTCATCATTTCAAGTTATCTGTCTTACGTCTATATCATCTCTTACCCAGTTCTTCCAGAGCGGATTTTTTTAAACGCTCAAAATAATATTGCAGGCATTTAAACGGCATTGCAGTTTAAATCTGCTCCCGAGCTTGCTGCAGTCGGCGAAGTATTCGCCTAGCGTGTCGTATTTGTCGGTTCATTCTTATTGTCATGTGATATATTGAGAAGACTCTTGATACAACTTCTTTGATTTTCGCATTAACTCCCTGTCCCATTTCAACTGCGCTGTGCTGAAGCTTACACTTCCGTCCGAATAAATATTGCACAAGAGCATTTGCCTGATTCATTCTTGTATTTGTAAAAGCTATGCCGAAACATATCGGCATAAAGGCAAACCCTTTTTTGAAATGTTTGTTTTCAGAATTGAATTTTGTGATCCTTCTCTTCTGATTTTTTCCGGCTCAAATTTTTTCTCCGCAAGCTCCAGGTGCTCTTCGTGTGGACGTGACTTGCCTTTTGTCCGTAATGAAATTCATGCACCTTCATTAAGTAAATTTTTCTTTTGAATTACTGAAGCATCCATTCCTGAGTTTTTCAGCAGCTTTATAAATGGCACATTCGATCACAAACTTTCCCTGCGGTCCGCCGAATCCTCTGAATGCAGTATTCGGAGGAAGATTCGTTCTGCAGCAGTATCCGGTAGCTTTTACATTCGGAATGTAATAACTGTTGGTACAGTGAAAAAGTGTTCTGTCAAGAACTGCCGGTGAAAGGTCTGCAGAAGCTCCTGCATTCTGATAAAAATTTGCTTCATAAGCCAATGATCTTTCCTTCTTTTGTAAGACCGATTTTAAAATCCGATGAATAAGGATTTCGTTTTCCTGTCATTATCATGTCTTCATGCCGCGGGAGAATTAGTTTGACCGGTCTGTTTAATTTGAATGCAGCAAGTGCTGCCATTGCAGCCCACGGAGATGCCTGATCTTCTTTTCCGCCGAAGCCGCCGCCAAGACGAAGAACATCAACTTCGATTTTATTCATCGGAATTCCCAGAACTTTTGCGGTGACTCTTTGAACTGCGGTCGGACCCTGCGTTGAAGAAATTATCTTTACGCCTCCGCCTTCAACAGGAAAAGCAAAAGCTCCCTGTGTTTCAAGATACAGATGCTCCTGTCCGCCGGTCTCACATTCTCCTTCAACAATGATATCACAATCTTTCCATGCATTTTCAGTATCGCCGGCTTGAAAAAACTCTGGGTGGAATTATAAGTTCTCCTTTTTTAAATGCTTCACGCGGATCGGTAATTACTTGGAGCGGTTCAATCTCAATCTTAATATTTTTGACAGCTTCTGTTGCGATGAATTTGGTTTCCGCAACAACAATTGCTACCGGCATTCCTATAAAGTGAACTTCATCTTCTGCAAGCAAAGGTTCATCCGGAATAATCCCGCCGATCTGATTTTCACCCGGAATATCTTTAAAGTAAAAATTCCTTTGACACCTTTCATTGATCTTGCATAGCTTAAGATCAATGGATTTTATTTTTCCGTGGGCAACAGGATGAATAAAAAACAGATGCAAACAAAGTTCCGTCGGGAATATTAATATCATCAATGAAATGGGATTCGCCTCTGACGTGATGTATTATGTCATAATTTTTCATACTGTCTCCTCTATTTTAATAATATCAGGAAATAATGTTATGAAATGCGCATGGATGCAATCTTGACAATAACAGTCTCTTATAATCAGTGCTGCCTCTTGCATCGCTTATCGGAGAAATTTCATTTTGTGAGATCTCAACCGCCTGATTAATATTTTCCGGATTGATTTCTTTGCCTTTCAGAAATTCGCGGGTTTGAAATAAATACAATGGAATTGCCGCCACACCGCCGGCTGAGATATGAATGTCAGTGATGATCCCGTTTTCAATATTCAAGTATTGCAGAGTTTACCCTTGCAATATCGAGATAAGTCCGCTTTGATACTTTCTCAAAATTAAAATAATAATTTCCTTCGGGTAATTTGAAATTCATGCTTTCGATAAATTCGCCGGGCTTTCTTTCGGTCACCTTATATCCTTTATAAAATTTTTTCAATGGAATCTCCCTTTTATTCTTCCCGTTGGTTAATACAACATTTGAATTCAAAGCCATAAAGAATGCAGTCATATCGCCGATCGGGAGATGCATTGTTAAGATTGCCTCCGAGAGTTGCGGAATTTCTTATCGGAGTTGAGCCGAACAGCTTCGAAAATTTATATATGTCCGGAAAGTATTTTCTAATAATATCCGACTCGCAAATATCGGCAACTGTAGCTGAGCTCCCGATGTGACAATGTGCGCCTTTTACTTTTATCTCGGAAAGACCTTTATTCCTCTTCCAGAAATTTTATGTCTTCACTCAGCATCAGTCCGGGTTTCTGAACAAACAGATCCGTGCCTCCTCCGACAAAATAAACCGGCTGTGTTTTCTTGCCGGACGGGTTTAGCTTTTCTTTTGAAATTTTGTTAAGACGTGATTTGATGGAAGAGAAATATTCCGGAACGATCTTATTGTCAATCAGGAATTTTAATGAAGTGCCGTTCATGCTTAGCACATCACTGAACATTTCCTTAACTTTTTCAGCAGCTCTGATTATTGAATTATGTCCCGTGCACCGGCAGATATTTCCATCGATCGAATCAATTACATTGTTATTTCCTGACTTTCCTTCATTAAGAAAATATCCTGTCAAAGATACTATAAAGCCCGGAGTACAGAATCCGCACTGTGAAGCGCCTTCATCAACAAATGACTGCTGTATCGGATTCAGGTTCTTCTCATCCGGATTCAGCCCTTCGATGGTCACGACATGTTTTCCGTTAACATTTGCAAGCGGGTCAAGACAGGAATTAACAGATTTATATTTTACTTCACCGTTGATAATTTCTCCGACAAGAACAGTGCAAGCGCCGCAGTCTCCTTCTTTACAGCCTTCTTTCGTTCCGGTTAATCTCAAGCTTCTTATAAAATCCAGAACAACAATAGCGGGATTTATTTCAACTTCAATTAACTCGTTATTTAATATGAATTTGATATTGGAAATCATCATTGTATCTTTTAATAAATTAAAAATATTAATATGAATTTACAACGGATTTAAAAGATTCAATGATTGTCTTAAAAATCACTTCAATAAAACCATTCTTTTCGTCTCAATAAATTTCTCTCCGGAATTCTGCACCGCTTCTATCCTGTAAAAATAAACTCCGCTGGCAAAATTACTTCCGGTAAAATCATATTCATATCTTCCCTGTGACAATTGACTGTTTACGATAGTCTTGATCTCTCTTCCAAGCAAGTCATATACTATAAGTTTTACTTTACTGTCAAATGGTAAATCAAATTTTATTTTTGTAACAGGATTGAATGGATTTGGATAATTCTGTGAAAGATGAAATTCAGTTGGAATTGTGTTCTCATTTTTATTCTGACTAATATTCGTTGTTACTCCGAATAGATTTTGAATGTTACTGTTCATTATTTTAATTTGCTCATTAATATCATTTGGTTTTTTTGCTTTTACCATTTCACTTAGAACTCTCTTCTTTTGTAATTCCGACTTTTCATTTTCATTGGCTTTTCCCTCTTCAACTTTCTTCTCTAATTCTTTTACATTGTTTACTTCCTTATCTCTTGAAGTCTCAAACGATTGAAAAACATTTTGTCTTATTGTTTTTCTGTCTTCTTTAGTAAATACTTTTTTATCATACTTTTCATTAGGGTCATCATTTAGAATTTGGAATTTGGGGTTTTCGATTTGGGATTGTTTATCTCTCGATTCATTATTTAAATCCTCATTTGTAATTTGCAATTCATCATTTGAAATTTGAAATTTGTCATTTGAAATTTCTCCCCCGGAACCGCCTTGACCACTAACGAGAAGACTTGTTGCGGCATAGTCCCAGCTTGCCAAAAGTCCGTCATAGTTATATGGATTCTCATTAATTATTTGCTGAAAGCCCGTCAGTGCAGATTGATACTGTTCCAGGGAAACTTTACTTTTTTGTATCAGATAAAATAATTTCTTCACTAAAGATTCATTCTCTCCATTTTCTAATATCAATGTTTCATAAAATGTTTTTAGCCCGGACACCTTGTTTCCGTTGCTGTCAAGAACTAACGCAGCCAGGAATAGTTTTGAAGACGCGTCTAAGCTCTGTATACTATCAGCATAATTATTTAATACTTCTTCACATAAATCATAAACTAAAGCGTAATTCCTTTTTCTCGTCTCAATACATATCGAACTGTAAAGCTCATTCAATGGCGTTGTTTCTAATTTCTCTAATTTTGCATTTTCAATTTTAACTTTTTCATTTGACATTCCTCCTCCGTATCCTCCGCCTGTAATATATACAGTATCATAAATTCCCTCGCCTATATTGAATACATGATAATCTTCAGTTTCCATGACGCTGCAATAAATAGGCTCGAATTCAAATAAAATATAACAGTTAAATCCCGAACTGCATCCGACACTAACCTGTGGGTCGGAGTTCGTACTATTCAACTTAAAGCAATTATATCCGGCGTAATCTTCAAATCCTATCGAAGTCGCAAATGTACCTGCAAGATGATAAGCCGATGAACTGTTGACATTGAACGTATTATAACCTCCGCCAATTGTAAAATAACCTGCTGTTGCCCTGACATTTATTCCATCATCATTGTCTGAAGAAATATTATTAAAGCCGCCGGTTTGATACTCTCCTGATGATCCGAGATTAGCAGTTCCGCTAATGACCTGAACTCCTATAGAGTCGCATGTGATTGTATTATGATAAAGGTCTATCGAAGATGATAACATGACAATGCCATTTCTGTAGTTAGTTAAATCATTATTTTTTATAACTCCGCCTGTGATGTTGCTTATAAGAATAGCATTCGATGAGTTGTTTGAAGTATAAGCGGTAAAAATATTACCGTCAATAATCATTGGAAAAGTTCGTCCTGCAGTAGAAATAAAACTTACAGCCGGAATGCCTCCGTCATCAATTTCAAATGTGTTATCCTTTATATATGCGGAAAATTCTGCATCTTCATTTGTAACATAGCTTGACCTTATGCAGCCTGATTTTATATCAAGCTCGGATAAAAAATTCCCGGATTCAATTTTAATAAATTTACAATCTATTAAGTCGACAGCGTATGTACTGTCAGCAGGATAGGGAGAGATATTTCTGAAATATGTTCTCAGCAAACTTACGGTATCGCATTCGTTGAGAGAGATTCCTTTCCAGAAATTATCATCCTTTCCTTTTAAATAAACAGGCGCTGTATTTTCACCTTCGGTCAATCCGCTTTTGAAAGTTCCTCCAGTCATTGTTATTCTTGCGTTGGTATTTGCAAAATTAATTGTAGTTCCCGGTTTTATTTTAATATTCTTCCCGTTATTATTAACTTCTCCTTTACAGTCAAACTCACCCGAACATTCTTCATCCGCCACCAGTGTCCCGCCTTCCTGCATCACGGGAGCGATTTTGTAGAGCTTGCCTTCGCCGGGCATGAAGCGACCGAGATTAATTGTAGTAATAATTCCTTTGTCAAATGTTGTTATCAAAGAGTCTTTTTCAAGATCAAATATACACCAGTTATTAAACCCTGAAAAATCTGCATGATTGGAGTCAAGGGTTGTTTTGATAAATCTCACTCCATTCTCACCCTGAGGATCTGTAGAATCGAATGGCGAACATCTTCGGTTAACCAGCATAAAATATCTTGTATTTAATTCACCGGGATTATTAAAAATTGCCACTTGAAGATATCTGGATGAAGTTTGTTCGGCAGAACTTGAAGGCGAAGTATAATCCTCCGGGTCGGGTGTATAACTGATTACATCATTAACAAATGTTTCACTTATCATATTATCTCTTTCAAGACGATAGATATAAGAATGACGATGTGTATCAAAACTCACAATATTTGGTCCCCATTTCTTTAAAGTGGAATTGATCTCTTTGATTGCATTCCACTTGTTTTGACCATAAACACTTGATATTCTAGGTAGCAAAGTTATAGGTTCAGTTAGTCCTCTTTGATAATAATTATCATCAAATGTACTATCTGAGTTGTAAGCAAAATACATTATTCCCTTTGCACCATAGGAAATGGATAAATTTGCCATCAACTTCATTTCTTCGTTTGACGGCTCTTTTAGCTGGTGGGTTGGTGTCCAAATCAAATGTGCCTGTTCAAGATGAATAAGGCTTAAATCCTCTATGTCTTTGGAAATGGAGTCTGTCTTTTTCGAAATCTGAATGAATCCAAAACCTGCACCTCCGGAAAAACCATTTTTCTCGTCAAGGATTTTCTGGAGACTGTCCTCATAAGCAGAAGCGCTGACCTTATGGCTTAGAATACCCGCACTCTTGCTATAATTTTGATTACTGAGCGTATTCGGATGATATGATTGCGAATTTCCGTTTTCTCTTCCCTGAAGAGGATATGACATGTTTACAAGATATTTCAAATTTACTCTGTTGATTAAATATTTCTCCATATCGGACGCACTGAATTCATAATCATCACTATGCGGAATGTGAATTTTAAACAAAGGATAATTCAGATTCACCATCATTGATATTTTGTTATCAGTTTGATCCATAACAAGTTCATTAAAATGTTTGATGCAAGGCACCATGTTGAATTCAAACTCTTCCAGATAAAAATTATTCGGTATTGGATGATTCTCGTCATATTCGTGAAGCGCGAAATCCGCTTCGGCTCGGACATCCTCTTCCCAATCATAAGTGGAATCAAAAAATTGATGTGCCTTTTCATTCTCAACTCTGACATAATCTATCCACATATCACAAAGCCCATACCAGTAAACTCTGAAATCGGTCTTAATTGTATTTGTGCTGTCGGTTGATGCCCAGTCCCAGAAATATTTTGCAGGACCGGGACAGATTTTGGGAGCATCGATCCTAATAGCTTCGGGTGTTTCACCTTGAGTCTGCAAAAAATACAATTCCTCTAAATAATTTCCTGAGTATGTACTGGAAATTTCTTTGAAGTGTTTTGCTAAAATATCTACACTATCTATTTTATCTCCATTCCAATCTAATATTTCAACGGCGCATACTTTTGTATTTGGCGTCAACCGGACCACCGAAGTGTCAATCCTTATTCTCGGCATTACATACCAATCGAAGATATCATCTCTCTGCATTTCGGTCCAAAGTTTGTTTGCCTGTTCCCTGTTGGCTCTTAAATCTTTTACAACATATCCTGCATTAATTCCGGGATTTGTTGGATTAGCCTGGCAATATCTTACCCTTGCTCCGTTGCCGTTGAAATCATAATCATTAATGTCAATTCCTGCCTGATGCGTATTGTAGGCATAAAACCAATAATCATCTATGCCGACTCTGAGAGTTTCACATTGATATTCACTCCTTTGCGCATAACCTAAATGAACCGTTCGCGGTCTTTCCATTATCGAACGAAATCCGTGTGATCGGTTTTCATCAATTTTATCTAACAAATCAGAACCATATACACCCGGAGCTGTGTATACATTATCATTAGAAACACCGGGCCATCCGCCGCCCGGACCGCAGTATATATGCCATGCATTTGCGTTCAGATCCGGATATTCGCTGTAATCATAATCAATGCCCGATTGCATTACATTTATTAAAAATTCAGAGTCTTTCGTTACAGGCGGGAGAGCTGTCAAAGCACCTCTTTCATTTTCAGGTTTCTTTTCAAAAATAAAAGCAGCAAGAACTGCAAAAAGAATCAGCGAAATTAATAATTTTGTTTTCATTGTCTTCAGATTCTAAAATTTCCTGCCGGATAATCACGGAGGTAAAAAAAATGTTATTTAAATATAACTTCTATGTTTTTTTTATCAGAATACTTTTTAATTACTCTATCTACCCTCTCACCCCACTCACCTTACTCACCCTACTCACCTGCTTACTACAGTCACCGAAGTAGAATCATCTTCTTAGTTTCTGAAAAAATATTTCCTTTTGAATCTACTGCTTCCAATTTATAAAAATATACACCGCTTGAAACATTGCTTCCGTCGAATCTGATCTCATAAGTCCCGGAATTTTGTTTTTTATTTACCAGCTGTTCAATCACTCTTCCTGAAATATCAAAAATGAATATTCTAATATGATTTGTTGTTTGTAGCTCATATTTAATAATTGTAATTGGGTTAAACGGATTTGGATAATTTTGGTGAAGAAAAAATACCTGAGGTATTGAGTTATTCTGTTCGTTTATTTTAGTGTAGAAGAGTGAGTCTCCACCCGTCAAAGTGTGGATCAAGTTCTTTCCTAGACCCCACCCAGTATATTTATTGATGAATTGTAGAAAACCATATCCTTCATTTCCAAAACCAATGTTAGGTATTTGAAAAAACCAATTATTTCCGTTGTTTGTCGTTCTATATAATGCTCCTCGAATAACTCCTCCAGGATAATATGCGTGGCCACCATCGCACCATATTGTATCCGAATTTATTTGAGCCACACTGGAAATTCCATCATGTGATATTGTGCCTCCGTTAATCCCTCCCGATGGAAGAGTTTGAATTATCCAACTGTTTCCTCCATCTGTAGTTTTTTTTATTTCGGTCCGCGTTTTCCATCCTACTAAACTGTCTAGAAAATTGATATCTAAGAACCCATTCTCTTGATTAATTACAGTCCAATTGAATCCTCCATCTAAAGTCTTATTTAACCGTGATCCTCCGATTGAACTGAAAAAACCTATTTGCGCATTTACCATATAAATATTAGCCGGAATGTTTCCGCTCGCATAATATTGCCTGATCCAGGTAGCTCCTCCGTCTGTCGTTCTGAATAAGCCGCCTATAACTACTCTCTGATCGGTGTACCATATAGTATCCTCATTCAAAACAAACATATCTTCTATGTAACCTGTTAGGGAACTATTCACACTTATCCAGTTTATTCCTCCGGATGTGGTTTTTAGGAGAGTGCCGGATTCACCGCAGATGTATCCTGTGCTTATGTTTAAGAATTGGACTCGGCTCAAATCCTTATACACACTGTCAAGGATAAACCAGTTGTCTCCCCCATTGGTAGTTTTGATAATATAATTTGTATCATTTGAAGTATGGTCACCTGTAATCCCATATCCAATCAGACTATCTAGAAACTGGATATCTGCGAGAGGTCTGTTATTCAGATAGGGCAGAAACTGCTGATACCATCCGCCGGTTGGATTATCGGAGAAGTTGAATGCAATGATGAATATAAGTATGCTTAAGTAGAGAAGGAGAGTAGAGAGTTTGTTTAAGTTGAGAAATTTCTTAAACATAGCGGTATTTTTTCTTTAAAGTAAGTAAAGTGAAAAAATAAAACAATTTAAATTTATAAAAGCAGTTTATCGAATTAAAATCATTTCATAGTATATATTCGAAGTAAAAGTATTTTAAATTATTATCTTGAATTTATTGTCTGATATTTGAAGTTTGAAGAAAATAAAAATTACAATGAAAAAGAAATTTAGCTTTATAATATTAGTCCCGGTATTGCTTCTCTACTCTTTTGGATTTTATGACGGTAAAGATGATATCGAGAAAGTAAGAAACAATGACATCACAAAGCAAGAGATCTATCAGCACATAAAATATCTTGCATCCGATCAGATGGAAGGCAGGTTTCCGGGGACTCCGGGAGATTCTCTAACTGAAAGTTATATTGCAAACGAATTTAAAAAATATAATTTAAATACGTTTGGCGAAAACGGATATTTACAGCCGTTTGAAATTTATACGCATGTTAAACTATCCGGCACTAATGATTTTGAGATTGACCTTAACGGCGCCGGGAGCTCGTATGAAGTCGGGAAAGATTTTACACCGCTTGGATTTTCAGGCTCGGGAAAAGTAAAAGGTGACATGGTATTTGTCGGTTACGGCATCTCGGCTCCCGATCAGAACTACGATGACTATAAGGATAGAAACGGTAATAACATTGATGTTGCAGGGAAGATAATTGTTGTAATGAGATATTCGCCCGGCGGGAGCGATGTGCATAATAATCCTTTTGAAAAATTCGAGGCTTCAAGATATAAGGCAATACAGGCACGCGAAAGGAATGCCGCCGGAATAATCATAATCAACGGTCCGAATACGGGTGAAGAAGACAAGCTGATTAAATTAAGTTATGACAATGTTTTACAGGATGCAGGTTTGCCGGTAATAAGCTGCAAGAGGGAAATTATAGAGAATATTTTTAATAAGAACGGTCTTGATTTTCTCCGGATTGAAAATGAAATTGATTCCACGAAAACTCCCAACTCATTTGAACTTAAAAATGCAAAAGCTCTCATTGAAGTAA
This sequence comes from uncultured Ignavibacteria bacterium, assembly GCA_963836395.1. Classification (GTDB taxonomy): domain Bacteria; phylum Bacteroidota; class Ignavibacteria; order Tepidaquicellales; family Tepidaquicellaceae; genus JAGPCH01. The sequence continues at coordinate 245,649 of CAWIJF010000010.1, forward strand.
ATGTCGAACCTGTAAAGGTTATAACGGATAACGTGATCGGATTTCTGGAAGGGAATGATCCTGTACTGAAAAACGAAGTAATCGTGATAGGCGCTCATAAGGATCATCTCGGCTATGGTCTTTACGGCTCATTATATACTGGTACTGACAGACAAATCCATAACGGTGCCGATGACAATGCTTCCGGCATTGCAGGTCTTCTCGAGATAGCGCAGAAAGTTTCTGTGAACAGAAATGAGTTAAAGAGAAGCATACTCTTCATGGCATTCGGTGCGGAAGAAGCCGGGCTAATCGGTTCAGCTTATTTTACAAAATCTAAATTATTTGATAAGCTGAATATTGTTGCGATGATTAATATGGATATGATCGGAAGACTGGTTGACAATAAACTGGTAATTTACGGAACAGGCACGTCTTCAATATGGGACAATATTCTTGATTCACTGAACCATCCGTATAATTTCGTCATTACAAAGACTCCGGACGGATTCGGACCTTCCGACCACTCAAGCTTCTATGCCAAGAACATTCCCGTGCTGCATTTCTTCTCGGGTACCCATAAGGATTATCACTCTCCGACTGATGATTACGATAAAATAAATTCAGCCGGTGAAGTACTGATCGCTGATCTGGTTTATGATGTTGCAATGGATATTGACAGAATGAGTGTCAAACCTGACTTTATAAAGGTTGTAACGAACAATAATGAGAACAGGTCAATGGGCAGTGTTAAGGTTTATGTTGGAACGATCCCGGATTATTCATCTACTGCAGAAGGAATGAAGCTTGCCGGAGTAAAAGAAGGAAGTCCTGCGGAAAAAGGCGGACTCCAGGCAGAAGACATCATCATAAAATTCGGAAGCAAAGATGTGAAGAATATTTATGACTATATGTATGCAATGGGAGAATTCAAGCCCGGCGAAGAAGCGGAGATAGTTGTGCTTAGGGGAAATGAACAAGTTACGCTGAAGGTTGTGTTGGGTACAAGATGAAAATATTTCATAAAATTTTTCGAATATTAACGTAAGTTTTTTCCATAATTAAACTTCAATGATCTTTTCGTCTTTTGAGAAGGAGTTCATTCTAAAAAATAATTTATACGATTATGAAACAAGGTAAAGATCCGTTTAAAGACTTATATAGATTATTAGATAAACAAAATTTCAAAAATGAAAGTGAATTAAAAAAGTTTATGAATACTATTATGATGAAACCACTTTCCGAAATACCCGAGGATGAGTTAACTAAAGAGGACAAAGCTCAGGATCTAGTTGAAGAGGCTTACGACCTTCCAATAAGAGATGCAATTAAGAATATAGACATAGCTCTGAATTTCAATCCCGATTGTATTGAAGCTTATGAATTTTTAGGATCAGTACAAAGAAGTATTGAATCTGCTTTATCATATTATCAACAAGGAATTGACATTGGAAAAAGAATATTCGGTGGGAAATATTTAAAAGAACATAAAGGACAATTTTGGGGATTTCATGCGACAAGACCTTTTATGAGATGTATGTTTCAATATTCAGATTGTTTATACAAATTAGGAAAAAAGAGTGAGAGTATTTCAATTTTGGAAGAAATGATTGAATTAAATCCAAATGATAATCAGGGAGTCAGAGATCAACTTATGCTTTATCTCTTGGAGCAAAATGAGTTTGATAAGTTTAAGAAATATTCCAGGGAATATTCGGAAGACGGAGGCGTGTATATTCATTTTAATCGTGCATTATTTGCATTTAAAAAGGAGGGTGATAGCGAAAAATCAAATGAACTTCTTAGAACCGCAATAGAAGAAAATAAATTTGTTTTGCCGATGTTAATCTCTTCCAAGATTCAAACTGAATTACCTGACTCCTATGGGATTGGAGATAAAAATGAAGCAAAATATTATTCTGCATTTGCCCAAAGGATCTGGCAGCAAACTCCCGGGGCTGTAAAATGGCTAATGAAATTCAGACATTCGATTTAAAATAATTTGCAGACATAAGTATTATTATAAAATGCTCAAAGACTACTTGGAGAAAATTTTCCAAATGACCTGTAAAGTTTGCGGAGGGTAAAAAATGAAAGTGATTATTCTTTTATTATTTATAACTTTAATTGTCAGTATTGTTTTTAAAATATCGCTAAACAAAAAAAAATAATTTAATAACTGAAGAACTTTCAATTAAAAAATGAAATTGTAGAACTTGAATCTAAAGTAAGTGATCTGGAATCTGAAGGTCATGAGAGTGATTGAAAAGACGAAGAGGGATCTTGAGAAGGAGGAAGTAAAATGATAATTTATTTGAGAAAGTGGAGGAAAAATTGATAGAATCTATTTAATCAAATTCTTAAAATACCATTTTACTTATAAACATCTTTCCTATGTCCAATCTTATTTATTGATTATCCTTTTTGAAAGATTCTTATCTGACTTTAAAAGAAACTTATTTGCTAAATCTGAAAACTCAATACCTTTCAAATTCCCATTTCTTTTTTAACCTGTGCTAAAGTATATGTTTTTCCTTCACGATACTCAATTCTTGCTTTCTTAATGTCTTTGATTGTTTTTTCATTGAGTTCTTCTTTGTCATACTCTGTTTTTTCAAGAATTTCTTCTAAGTTTTCTTTTCCATTCTTTGTTTTTATAAACTCAGCAAAATTCTTCACTGCATAGAAATCTTTTTCCTCGAAAGAATCAAGAAGTTTATAAAAAATTTTTCTGTTAAAATGTTTTTCTTTAGTTTTCATGGTTCAATTTCTGAAATATACCTATAAAATTAAAAGATATAAAAAAAGTCTGCTGTAAAGTTAGCAGACTTCTCATTAAATAAGAGTGTTAAAATGTTTTTTTTCAATTTCCAAATCCGAAATCCCAAATTCCAAATCAATACCTACGAGCTGAATCTCTTCACCTTATCATTGTTTACAATCTCCTGTACTGTCCCGATCAGTCCTTCGACAACCTCCTGTTCGCTTTCAAAGGTAATCGTATCGTATTCATCCGACATCATAAGCCCGTGAACTTTATTCAGCACCGGAAGCTCGATTGTCTTATCCGTTATTTTATCTTCGAAATCTTTTCTGAATTTTATGATTGACCATTTCACAGGCCATGCAGCTGCTTCTCCGAGTGCACAGATGGTATTGCCTTCAATATTCTGTGCAACTGAAGATCAGTAAATCAATATCACTTTGTCTTCCGGTACCGTCCATAAACCTGTTCAAGAACTTTCAGCATCCAGCCGCATCCTTCCCTGCAGGGAGTACATTGCCCGCATGATTCGTGATAATAAAATTTAGTGATTCGTCTAATAACATCAACGATATCTGTTCCTTCAGCCATGACAATCACTCCTGCGGTTCCTATAAGCGAATGGAATTCTTTCAGACTTTCATTATCCATTTTTGCTTTCAAAGCTTCATCTCTTGTAAGCGGAGGCATTGACGAGCCGCCGGGAATTACCATTTTAATTTCTTTACCGTCAGTGACACCGCCGCAATGATCATTTATCAAAGTACATCAAAGGAATACCTGTCGGCAGTTCATAAATACCGGGTTTATTCACATGACCGCTTACACCGAACAGCAGAGTTCCCGGCTGTCTCGGGTCGCCGATTTTACTGAACCATTCACCGCCGTTGTTAATTATTGGCGGAATATTGGCAAGTGTTTCAATATTATTTATGATAGTTGGATTTCCCCATACACCGACAATTGCAGGGAACGGCGGCTTTACTCTCGGATATCCTCTTTTACCTTCAAGTGAATTCAGCAGTGAAGTTTCTTCACCGCAAATATATGCTCCTGCTCCTTTATGAATATACATTTCAACAGAATTGCCGCATCCAAAAATATTCTTTCCGATAAATCCTTTTTTATAAGTCTCAGCAATACACTCTTCCATTATGTTAATCCATTTCCAGTATTCGCCTCTTATATAAAGATAAATTGTTTCGATTCCCAAGTGCAGATGCAGCGATCAAAGCGCCTTCAATAAACTGATGAGGATTCTTTTCAAAAATTTCCCTGTCTTTAAAACTTCCCGGTTCGCTTTCGTCTCCGTTGCAGCAAAGATATTTCGGCTTATCGCTGTTCTCTCGGAAAAAAAGACCACTTCAACCCGGTAGAAAAACAAGCTCCGCCTCTTCCTCTTAGACCTGATTTCTTCACTTCCTCGATTACCTGATCTCCGGTCATTCCGGATTAATACTTTTTTTAAGGCAGAATATCCGCCATTGGCTAAATAAACATCTATCTTGTTTAAATCGGGAATGTCTCTTAAAATTATTTTTTCCATATCAGGTTAACATGGTTAATTTGTTAATCGTTAATGGTCAATTCGATAAATAAATATCTTAAAGATTTTTTTCATTCAAATTTATAATCGGCTAAGTAGCTTGATCAACTTTCTCCAGATGTAAGATTTTCATGATATTCTTTATTATTGATCTGAAGCATCGGAGCAGTTGCACAGCTTCCAAGACATTCGACTTCTTCAATGGAGAACATTCCGTCAGAAGTAATTTCATTATTTTTTATCCCGAGCTTTTCCGAAATGTGATTAAAAATTTTATATCCGCCGCAAAGCATGCATGAAACATTCGTACAGACCTGCAAATGAAATTTTCCCATCGGTTTTTTGAAATACATTGTATAGAATGTTGCAACTCCGAGAACATGGTCGGCAGGAAGATTCAACAAATCTCCGACATATTTCATTGCTTCAAGTGATATCCATCCGTATTTATCCTGGATCATCCAGAGCACAGGCATCACAGCTGCCATCGGTTTTGGATATTTTGAAATATAATGCTGGACAGTCTTCAATTCATTTTCATCGAAAAGAGGTGTATAATTTCATTACTCATTTTAGATTTTGATTTGATTTATGATTTTAGATTTAACTTTAAACTTTTACAAACTTTATGAACACTTTATGAACTTATGAACTCAAACTTAAACTTATAACTTAAACTTATACTAGAACTTACTTATCCGCTTCACCCATCACCGGATCAACACTTCCAATGATAACAACAGTATCAGAAATCATGCAATTCTTCATCATTGCCGATAATGCCTGCAGATTACAAAAGCTTGGTGAACGGATCTTCAATCTCCATGGATTGCCGGTTCCGTCACTTATAAAATAAAATCCTAAGTTCTCCTTTTGATGCTTCGATTGCGATATAGGATTCACCTTTCGGAGGATTTACTCCGAAATTTATTATCATAAAATCATGTATCAGCTCTTCCATTTTTGTATAAACTCTTTCTTTTTTTGGCAAGAACTTTTTTTGACTGTAAGCATTGTGAGTACCTGAAGGAATTTTTTCCAGACACTGTTTAATATTTTTACGGATTCAATTATTTCTTCTACTCTTACATAATATCTTGCAAGACAATCACCGTCAGTATAAGTTGGAATATTAAAATCCAGTTTGTCATAAACAAAATATGGTTCATCTCTTCTCAGGTCTCTTGCAACTCCGCATGCGCGGAAAAGCGGACCCGTTAAACCCAGATCAATGCGAATCTTCTTTTGACAAATATCCTATCCCCTCACATCTCTCAATAAAGATCTTATTTCTTTCCACCAGGTCCCGCATCTCTTTAAGTTTGCCGAAAACTCGTCCACAAAATTTTTAATCCCTGCCATTGATTCACCTGAAACATCCTGTGCCACTCCGCCGATCCGTGTATATGAAGTTGTAAATCTTGCTCCGCAGATCACATCATACAGATCCAGAATTTTTTCACGTTCCCTGTATTGCCCAAAGAAAAGGAGTTACAGCTCCAATATCCATAACCATTGCTCCGAATGCAAGCAGGTGTGACTGTATTCTTGCAAGCTCTGCAATTATTACTCTGATGTATTTCCCTCTTTCCGGGATTTCAAGATGAATAAGTTTTTCCACTGCAAGAGCGTAGGCAACATTATTTGCCATGGGAGATAAATAATCCAGCCTGTCAGTGTGAGGAATGTATTCGTGATAAGTGCATGCTTCGGCAAGCTTCTCATATCCGCGGTGAAGGTATCCAAGTTCCGGAACACATTTCATTACTGTCTCGCCGTCAAGACTGACAAGCAATCTTAAGACTCCGTGAGTAGCCGGATGCTGCGGTCCCATATTGAGAACCATTTCATTATCCAGTGCGTCATTGAATTCAACACTCAGGTCTTCAGTTTCAAGAGCCTGAAGAATTTTTGTCTTTTTGATTTCGGTGTCTTTGTCCTGTAGATCCTGATAGATTGTATGAGGCATTTATTCAGTTAAGAATTACGAATTAAGAATTAAGAATTAGGAATTTTTCATTAAACACACTTTACTTACCATACTCATCATACTCATCAACTCACATACTTACCTTACTTATTCGGCAGCGGTATAGAATCCGGTATTCCCATCAGCGGAAAGTCTTTTCTCAAAGGGAAATATTCAAAATTTTCCGGCATATACATTCTTCTCAGATCCGGGATGATTCAGGAAAACAATTCCCATCATGTCAAATGCTTCACTCTCATACCAGTTGGCTGATTTCCACATTTGAGTCAAGCTTTGCATCTCCGGATTCTTGCTGTCAAGTTTGATCTTAATAAATATTCTTTCATTATTATCAATTGAAACCAGATTATAAATCATTTCAAATCTGTTTTTTTTTTCGAATCTGTCTACACTTACTGCATCCACAAGCAGAATTGAACTTAAGTAATTCATCTTCTTTTAATATTCTGCATACATCAACAATTTTATCTTTCTCTATATACAGAGCCGGGGTCCCGTTTACATCAGTAAATTCGATATTAAAATTCTGGAGTTTTGTTTTTAGAAGGTTAAGACGTTCGCGTTCATAATTTTATTTGAACTAACTTACTCAATATAAATTTTATTTTAAACAACAAAAAACCCGCCTTTCATGGCGGGTTTTAGTTACCAATACGATAAACCAAAAAAATTATTTTATTAACTGCATTTTCTTTGTATCGGTGTAGAAATCAGTTTCAAGTCTGTAATAATATGTTCCGCTGGACAGAGAACTTCCATCGAACTCTGCCTGATATGTGCCTGCCGGTCTTTGTCCGTCGAAAATATTCATTACCATCTGTCCCAGAGAATTGAAAACAGTCAGTTTAACATTCGATGTCTTTGCCAGATCAAAATTAATTTTTGTAGTCGGATTAAACGGATTCGGATAATTCTGTCCCAGGGCAAATCTTATCGGAACATTCGAACCTATTTGAGATATTCCCACTGTTCCCGAATATTCGACATCATCCACCTGTACAAGAAACCGTTAACCGTTATGTTATCATTGTACCTGAAGCCGACATAAACATCCTGTCCTGCATATGTTGACCCAAGGTCAACAAAAAACTGCTGGAAGAATCCATAGGCAGACCCAACAGGAAAGAATATTTTTTCATAGAAATTATTGGGATCGGACAAAAATGATGTGGGTGTCGAATCTGTAGTAGCAGATCCATACTGCAGCGCTGTCGCTAAAACTCGCCGTACCGCCGGTCATCCAGTAACTGATCAATCCGTCAGCCGGAACATTAATTAATTTTTTTGTTACCAGCCAGGCATCAGATATTCCCGAATCTCCTCCGTTGCCGGAGTACCAGCTCACTCCTATTGATTTTGTTCCTGAATGTGCTTTTGCAGTTCCGGTTGATAATCCCGGAAGGGATACTCCTGTGTCCCTGATAGTCCAGTTCCATACCGGATCAATGGTATCCTGGGTATTATTCCACACAGACCATCCGGGAGGTAAAGTAAGCGAATCATATGCTTCAAATCCTTCCGACCAGATAACGGCTGAGCTTTTGATATACCTGCTGTCATAAGGATAAAAAATAAGATAAAGTAAATTTTTTTCATGATATTAATTTTTAGATTTATAAATAATTAATTTATTGAGAAGCTGCCTTCCTGCCCTGAGTGAAATTTTTTCCTGAAGCTTCATTAATGCTTTCAGAAGATTGTCAGGTCTTGGAGGGCATCCCGCGACATATACATCTACCGGTAAAAACTGATCGATTCCCTGAACGACAGAATAGGTTCTGTACATTCCTCCGCTTGATGTGCAGGCTCCCATTGCAATTACCCATTTCGGGTCAGGCATCTGGTCATAAATTTTTCTGACAATCTGTCGCCATTTTATAAGTTGTAGTTCCGGCTACTATCATTACATCCGATTGTCTCGGAGAAAATCTGAATACTTCACTTCCAAATCTTGAAATATCGAATCTTGGTCCTGCAGCCGCCATCATTTCGATAGCACAGCAGGAAATTCCCATCGGCATGGGCCATAGTGCATTTTTCCGCGACCACTGAATAAGGTCATCTATTTTGGAAGTTACAAATCCGTCTTTGGATAATTTTTCTTCTAATCCCATTTTAAAGCTCCTTTTTTAATAACATAAATATAACCTACCAGTAAAATTATTATGAAAACCATTACACTGACAAATGAATAAATCATCTTTGCATGATCCAGATTGAAAACGAAACAGCCCATGGATACAAAAAAACAACTTCTATGTCAAATAGAATAAACAATACTGCAACCATGTAAAACTTTACCGAGAACCTGTCGTGTGCCGTTCCTACCGGCTCTATTCCGCTTTCATATGTCGATAGTTTTTCTTTATTAGGTCTTGAAGGACCGAACAGTGACGAAAACCTGACATTGACAACAGCAAATAAAACAGATATTGCAAGTATGATAAATATTGGAATGTATGATTCAAGCATGGTTTCAATATAGATTTTTTTATTACAAATTTTAATGAAAAATTTATCCCAAAGACTGAGCAATGTTCCGGTCTTTACAATATCATTTGAAGAGCATGAGTTCCCGTTATCAGCTCGCAGGAAAAATTGAAATACAAACATCCCGTAATTTTGTAACTCATATCTTCATATACATATTTTCAATTAAATCACTATATTTATCTTCTACAAATTTTCTTTTAATTTTCATTGTCGGTGTAAGCTCACCGTCTTTCAATAGTGAACGGAGTTTTCAATCAAAGTAAATCTCTTCACGCGTTCATAATTTGCAAGATCTGTTTGAAGTTTGTCGATATCCTTTTGAATTAATTTTAATAACGTGTTGTTGTTTAAAAGCTCAGCGTCTGAGCCAAAGTTAAGCTATTTTTCTTTGTGCAAAGCATATAAGTTCGTTTTTATCAGGAACAATCAACGCGTGATATACATTCTTTCATTTCCTATTACCATTACATTTTCCACATAGCTTAATCTCGAAAGCATTTCCTCGATTTGCGTCGGTGAAACATATTTCCCTCCGGAAGTCTTTATCAATGATTTTTTTCTGTCAGTAATTTTCAGATAACCGTCTTCATCAATTTCACCCATGATCACCGGTGTATAAGCCAATTGTCTATAATTATCCTTTGGTATTGTCTTTATCTTTGATAATATCCTCCCATGACAAGCTCTCCGCTTGATCAATATTTCATTTTCATCCGATAGTTTCACGATTCACGCCTTCAGTGGTTTACCGACAGTTCCATATTTATTTTTTCCGGGAGGATTAACTGAGATTACCGGGGAAGTTTCAGTCATTCCGTATCCTTCCAATATCGTAATTCCGATTTTTTCAAAAAATTCTCCTATGGACTTATTCAATGCTCCTCCGCCCGATACAAAGAATCTGATCTGCCCTCCGGTCTTTTCTCTGTATCTTTTTATAAACAAGTTTATCTGCTAATTTCCATTTCAAATTATCTTGGACGGTATTATTTATTATTTGCCGATTTCCATTGCCCAGACGAAAAAATTTTTTCTAAATCCCGTCCTCCATTTCGTCTCCGGCTGTTTAAAAGTCTGTAGTAAATCTTATCAAGCAATCTTGGGACTGTAATAACGATAGTAGGCTTTGCTTCAGGCAATTGTTTCGCAATAGTATCAATGCTTTGAGCATAATATATCTTCGCTCCGCAAAAAAGCGCAGATAATACCCTGCAGTCCTTTCATATGAATGTGAATACGGCAGGAAAGAAAGAAAGATATCATTCTTCAGTAATTGTAAGAACTTTCTGGCAGGCAATAATATTGTGATAAATATTATTGTGTGACAGCATCACTCCTTTTGGTATTCCCGTAGTCCCAGAAGTATAAATTATGGTAAGAAGATCATTGAACCCGAAACTCCTGCAGATAATTCTTTCAGAAAATGTAAATTACCTCGTATCCTGTAAATATGTTGAGTCATTATTTCATATATGACATGAACTGAAATCATCGGTTCATATTTTTATATTAATTTATATTGTTGAAAACAACAATATTATTCAATGCGGTAAGTTCATCTTTTATCTTTAAAACTTTTTCAAGCAGAAAAGAATTTGATACAAAACAAATCTTAGATTCGGAATTATTTCAGAATGTATTTTATTTGAGAAATTGAATAGGGAAGTATATATGGGAATTGAAACCAGTTTTAAAAACATGCATGCAAAATCAACTATAACCCATTCAACCGAATTCTCAGAAATAATTGCTATTTTATCGGATCCTCCTAACCAGATCTTAACCTCAAAAAATTAATCACATTATAAATCGTTACGAACAAGTTCCTTTAATGTGAAAGGGATAATATTCATCATCTTCCTTCGTAAAAAATATCTTCTTCTCCAATCCTCTTTTTTCAAGCATGATTGATCAATAAACCGGTTAAAGTCTTTTCCATTTAAATTTTTTGAAAATTAATTTTTATCAATATTAATTAATTTAAGTTGAATATATACTTGATTGTTTTAAGTCAAAATACTAATTTGACTTCAAAATTAAATCTGTATTAATTCATATTCAGAAAGGCAACCTTAATGAAAAAAATTACTATTACTCCTATATTATTATCTTTCATATTACTTTTTTCTGAAATTTCGAATGCACAGACTATAAGTTATACTTATACAAGACCGCAATGGACAGTAGTGTTTCGGACCTGTCTGGAATCTTGCAACTAATGATGCTTACGGAAGAGCTAATTATGCATCAATCAGAGTGAGATATTACGAGACAATTACGGAATGAGATGGGGATGGGGAGGATATTTCTTCGAAGGTAAATACAGTCCCGGAAAAAAGAAAAATGACAGAATATTTCTTGGGTGTGATTATAAAGGAATGTCAAACTCAGATTTTGAAGGCAGCGACAATGCAAATAAAACAAGTTATAATATTGCTACAATTGATGCAGGATATGAATATTTGTTTTACGGTACTTACGGATTCAGAAGTTATTATGGAGCGGGCTTAACAGGCAATTTCATTTCAGGTGACTTATACACCAAGTCCGTCAACACCAGATCCGACAAATATTGCAAGAACTTTTGAATCTACATTCAGAGTTGGAATGGAACTTAAAGGCGGGACTTGAATTTGTTTTTAATAATAACAATAAGAAATTTCGGTATAAACTTAGGTGCAAAATATAACCTGATCAATCTGTTCAATGCTGACAATGCAGTCCGATTATCCGGCCGGATCAGACCTGAAAGTCTAAATGACGGTGACGGTACACAGGGCAGGTCCCGGATTTAAAAGATATATTAGGGATTGTTAGTATTGATGTAGGATTGAATATTTATCCGGATGTGAAAAGAAAAATCAGAAAATAATATCATTATTAAATCAATTAACTTATCATAAACACTTCAACAAAATACTCTATCGCGAAAATCTACACTATATTTAACTTAAAGTTAACCATACATTAACATTATCAGAAAAATTCCAAGCTTTCTTTAAGCAGTCATTTTACTGATAATTATTCAATTATTTTTTATTCCTGTGAAGAGAATAATGAATCGGTTATTGATCCAGTCTATTTCTTCTCCGTTAATTTCAGATCCGATTCAATCACTGATACGGTTTTCACTACTTCTTCAAGTCCTCTGATAAACTTGAACATACTTCCGTTTCGGTAAACACAAATGAAGGTTCTTCAATAGAAAGTGTTAACTGTACTGTATAGATCCGGATGGAACAATCTATCGGACAGTTTAATATGGTCGACAACGGATCCAGGGAGATACAAATTCAAGTGACGGAATTTATACAGCTGTCAATAAATATCAATAATATTCAGCTGTCTTCTTGTCGGGAATTATAAATTGGAATATTGTTGCTGAAAATAATTCGGGGTTGTTCAGTAATTTGATCACTTCAAATCTTAAGAGTTGTAAATACAGCAAATCTTCCTCCGGTTATAACAAGCACAAATTTACCCGACAGTGTGGTAAGACCTGCGTCCAAGTTCGATTCTCACTGCTTACAATTTCTATTAATGTAAATGACCCAGACGGAATATGCGATGTTAAAGATGTAACATTCGTAACGACCCGCCCGAACGGAGATACTATTTCACGCCAATTCCAATGTTTAATAACGGAAACGGAGATTTTCATTTTCCAATTATGTTTCATACAGCACTGATCCGACTTCCTACGGATATTTTAAATATAAATTTACAGCAAGAGATAATTCAAATTTATTAAGCAGTCCCGGTACTGACAGTATAAAATTTGTTTACCCATAATTGATGAGATATATTTTAATAATATTATTGTTTCAAATATTTGTCATTGGCTCAGAATATTCATATAGGCTGAAGACTTATAAATTAGGAAAATTATAAATCCAATAATTTTAAACTTAAAATTCAAACAGATAATTTCACGGTAAGCTCTGTGATTGTCACTCCGAATCAAATCCAAGCACTCCTATAAGTAATTTTATCACAGATATGTTTTAACGGTGATACGGTATGGTTTGCAACAGGAAGCGGAATAATGAGAACAGTAGATAACTTCAATACATTTCGAGTCATTATTATGGACTAGCTCCATTTGGAAATGATGATATTGCAGGATTTAATCTGAACAGAAATGTGATAGTTGCTTCAACAGCTGTCAGTCAGGAAATAAACGGTGAGTCTGTTCCGATTGGAACAGGAATAAAAGTTTCAACTGATTACGGATTAAACTGGTCTGCTTATCCTCAGCCTGTTGACGGCAGAGGCGATTCTATAATTGTTTACGGTGCAAATAATTTAAATGCTTTGCCGGTTGTTGTTCCCCAGCAAAATCTTTCATATGATATTGCAGTTACAAAAACTCAAAATGATCCGAATAATTATACTATCTGGATTTGTTCCTTTGCAGGCGGATTAAGAAAAAGCACTGATTACGGAAATACCTGGGAAAGAGTGGTACTTCCGCCGGATAATCTTGACAGCATTAACATCAATGTAACAGGATATACTTTTCAGTCAATCTGACAATCCAAGGGATAATCTGAATCAGAGTGTATTCAGTATCACTGCTGTCAATGATTCTACTTTATATATCGGAACTGCAGACGGAATAAATAAGTCTACAAGCTGGGGAGTAAACTGGAGAAAATATAATTTTCAAAATACTGATCCGGGGCGGGAACGGTATCTCGGGAAATTTTGTAGTGAATCTCGACGTGCAGAGGTTTAACGGTAATGAAATTATCTGGGGAGCAACAAATATGGCTGAAGCATCAGGGGAATATTAATGCATTTAGTTACACTTCCGATGGCGGTGCAAACTGGTTCAGTACTCTTCCGAATGTAAGAACAAACGGAATGTCATTTAAAGATTCGATAGTTTACGGATTTACCAATGAAGGATTATGGAGAGCAGATTATCGGAGCATTCAACTGGTCAAAGCCAGGAATGATTTATGATGAAGCACGAAAGATCAGAATTAAGGACACAGTCTTTTTACAGCGGAAATCATATCGGTGATACTTTATATTTCGGAAGCGCGGACGGAATGCTCAGAACAATTGAATACGGGCAGCCATGGATCGGCAAGTGGAAAATTTACCGATCAGATTTCGCCAATCGATCTTTCATCGGATATAAAAACATATGCAGCTCCGAATCCATTTTCGCCCGATGATGAAGTTACAAGGATTTTATTATAAGAGCACAACCCAGTCAACGAAAAATAACAATAAAAATATTTGATTTCGGAATGAATCCGGTCAGAACATTAATTCAGAATGCAACACGGACAGGAACAGATGTATTGTTACTGTCTGGGACGGCACAAATGACAATGGTCAGCAGGCTAGCAAACGGAGTTTATTTTTACAGAGTGGAATTTAATGATGAGAATCCGGTGTGGGGAAAGATTCTTTTATTGCAATGACCTATATTTCCTTATGATCGAATTGCATAAAAGGATTTACTTTAATACTGCATTTTAGAAAATTAATGTTGAAAAAATTTTAAGAGAAAGCTTGAAAAATACATTTCTAAAAATATTGTTTTTCATTTTAATTGCAAATGTGAGCTTATGCACAGCTCGGCAGTTATGCAGGTGCATTTTCACGAATGGGATTCAGCGCGCGAGGAATGGCCATGAGCAATGCAATGGTTTCAGATGTTTTCGGTGATATAAACGGAATTTATAATCCGGCTCTTGCAACTTTTCAGGAATGAAGGTCTTGTAAATCTCGGATATACTCTTTCTAAGTCTGGACAGAAAATTGAATTTCCTCGGCTTCACAAAAAAATTCAAACTGCCAAAGCAGGAAAACGGAGGAGCAGGAATTACTGTTCGCCTGGATAAATGCAGGTGTTTCCGACATTGACGGAAGAGATAATGATACGAGACAAATCGGGATGTTCTCAACTTTTGAAAATGAATTTTATCTCGGAACGGCTTTTATCATTGATGAAAAGATTTCACTTGGTGTCGGATTCAAATTATATTATGCAAAACTTATATGAGAATGTAACTTCAACTTCATTTGCACTGGATTTAGGCGGTATCTACAAGGCAAAAGACAATCTTGCATTCGGAATTTCATTAAAAGATGTCGGTGCAAAGTATGAATGGCAGACTTCGCAGATCTTACGGAAGCAACGGAATACAACACGAAGATAAATTCCCAAAGTTGCTTGAATCTCGGCGCAACATATCTTACTACCGAAAAATTTCGGGCATGGTTCAGCCTGTGCCTTGCAACAGTATCTTTAATCCAGATATTCCGTATCGACTGTTGCTTCGAACACAGGATGTATCATCCAACAATACTGTTTTCAGATTTGGTTTTGAAATCAATGTAATGCAGCCAGGTAAAATTCAGAGCGGGTCTTGACAGAATAGATTTTTCTTCGGATGACTTTACAGGAAATCTCGAGCCGTCATTTGGATCTTGGATTAAGTAAAAATTTTTCAAAATCGATAAATTTAGGTTTAGATTATTCTTTTCAACTGGAGCCGTTTTCACATGACCCGGTTCAGGACATTGGAATAGTCTTTAAATTTAAATAGATAATGAAATTAACAAAAAATTAATAAGCATCATATTTCTTTCAGTGTATTTCCTTCGGAAATCTCTTCGCTCAGAATGACGGACCGGCAAATACGGGTATGGCCTTTTTTAAATTCGGAGTCAGGCGCAAGGGCAATTTCAATGGGAGAAGCTTATTCTTCAGTGACAGAAGATGCAACTGCATATATTTACAATCCGGCAAGATTGAATTTCGGCGTAAAGAGTAATGTGACTCTGATGCATAATGCATCCGTGCAGGATCGTAAATACCGATTACATCGCGGTAAAATTTCCTGTAAGCGAAAAGGTCTCGCTTGGGAGTAGGATTTTTATACAACGAGTGTACACGAATATTGAGATCAGGAACAAACCGGGTGCGGCAATAGATAAATTCGATACAAGAAATCTTTCAACCGGTATTTCATTCGGATACAAATTAAATCCGAACATTATCGATTGGAGTAACAGGCAAATTTCTTTTTGAAAAAATTTATGTCGATGAAGCATCGGGAGTTGCTTTTGACTTCGGAACAAATTATATCAAAGGATAATTACAGTCTTGCCTTTGTCGTTTCGAATCTCGGTTCAATGGATGATCTGAAAAATCAAAGCACAAAGCTTCCCGCATCGGTAAGATTCGGCGGAAGTTATAAATACACAGCAGACTAAGTTCGGTTTACATTTGCGGCTGGAAGGATTTAAAGTTCTGGACGGAGGACGTTTCATATAAATACAGGCGGAGAAGCCGGTTACAAGGATTTTGTATTCCTGAGACTTGGATATCAGACCGAATATGACAACAAGGGATTTACCACGGGAGTCGGCTTTAAATACAAAGCTCTAAATGTGGATTATGCTTTTGTTCCTTATCAAAATGATTTCGGAACAGGCAATGTTTTTTCACTCGGAATAAATTTCTGATCTATCTATTTATCTAAGGTGATATTATGTCTTCCTTTTATTATAAAGCTTGAAGGATTTTTTAAACAACGGGAAAAATTTTTACAAAGTATTTTTTTTTCTCGTTGTTTTTTTATGCATAACAAAACTTCCTTCAATTCTAACTACCGATATTCAGCCATGGGATGAAGGAATGTATGCAACCAGAGTTTTATCAATTCATGTCAACGGTGATTTCATTGACCAAAGCTCCCACTCCGTCGGAAGATTTTATTCCGGCTCGCATCCTCCTCTGCTTATCTGGATCGGATATTTCATAACTCTTATCTTTGGAGTTAATTCAGCTGTCTTTAAAACTCATAACTTTTATTTTCTCACTCTTATGTATACTCCTGATTTTCCTGATAGGAAAGAGATTATTCGATCAGCGGCACCGGATTTTATGCAGCGCTTGATCTTCTCAGTAATATTATGTTCAATATTTTCTCACAAAAGATTTCAGTTTGATATTCCTTATACTTTTTTCATTATTCTGTCTTTTTATTTAATGTTTCTTTACAATGATTCCTTGAAATTCAAATACCTTATACTAAGCGGAATTTCATTCGGATGCTGCCTGATGATAAAGATCCTTGTAGGATTTTACATACCGCTGGTTTTGTTTATCAGTTATTTTTTAGTCAGAGATAAGATTAATTTTAAACTAAAAGACATTTTAATCCTGACTTCAATAGGAATCTTGCTTGCACTTGCCGTGGCATTTGTATATGCTGATAAAATACGGCAGTGAGTTTTCTGGATTACTTTTTTGGGTTTCATATTCTATGACAGGGCATTGTCACGGTGTCGAAATGAATGAAAAAATTCCGGAGTCTTTTATTATTTTAATTATCCTTCTCTCAATAATTCCATACAGCATACTTGTATTTCATGGCTTTGTTAAATGATCTTAGAAATTAAAAATCACTCAACTGGAAAAAGATTTTTCTATGATCTGGTTTCTAACAGGTCTGATGATCATTTACATTGTTCAAAACAAAGCTTGAAGTATATTTATTTATGATACTTCCTCCGCTTTGTCTTTTGATTCCTGTATTCATAAACAGTCTGGACAAAAGAAATTGTTTTTTAAGACTATAGTTATACTTCTTACTTTCATTAATATATTTTGGTTTCGGAATCAAATTTCCGGGCTTGACCTGCGAAGTCACTGATTACTCATTCTGACAAGCTCTTGTTAATTCCTGTCGTCATTTTATCTGCAGATGATACTATTATTTTCATAAGCCGCTATTCAGCAAATAAAATTGAACTAAAAAAAACATATTATATC
Organism: uncultured Ignavibacteria bacterium; assembly: GCA_963836395.1. Lineage (GTDB taxonomy): Bacteria > Bacteroidota > Ignavibacteria > Tepidaquicellales > Tepidaquicellaceae > JAGPCH01. The sequence continues at coordinate 263,224 of CAWIJF010000010.1, forward strand.
TTTATATTAATTTTCTTTTTTGCGTTTAACATTTACTATGCTTTTCGGATCACTGAATGGCGAGACAAATTTCAGATTATCCGACATCAGAGATTCATTGAGAAAAGCGGAAAAAAAAATATTGTATATGTTGGGACAAATTACCGGTATCAATCCGCAGTTCAGTTTTTATTTTAAAGGATTGAATCTGAACTGGGAAGATCCGGAATACGAGTTTCAATTGATTGATACTAAAGACGACATTGACAAAACCAAAGAATATTTAGCAACTCTTGATAAGAACAATTATTTTGTGATCGTCGAGAAGGATAATATTAACAGGGCTGAATATCCTGAATCCGGTCTGTTCATTCCCGGAAATTACAATTTGCTTTTAAAACAGGAGGGATATGAACTTTATGAAAATTAACATATGATCGAAGTTATAAGAGTAAATGATATTGAAAATGAAATTGAATGGAAAGAGTTTTTGAGGAATCAGTACAATTTATTCTTTGATTTTAAATTCAATTCTTACAATGATGTTTTCAAGAAGAATATAAAATGGCATCATCTGAAATTTAGGGATTCTGAATCAAAGAAAATTCTTGCAGTAATGATAGGGTGTGAAATAGATAATAACGATGAACTAACTTATGTGTCAAGTGAAGGAGTGAGCTTCGGCGGGTTTCTCTGGAAAAAAAAAACCGACCTTTTGAATTACGTTGAAATAATTAACAGTTTTAAGAAATATTTGACAGAAAATAATTTCAAACATTGCATTATCAGAAATCCGCCTTTTCTGTATAATAAAACGCCGAATGAAGAAACCGAATATGCTTTGATCAAATCGGGTTTTAATGTAACAAGAGTTTCCGTATCAAACATCATTGATCTTGAATGAATTTGAATTTAAAAAAATATCGGAAACAAAAAAACGTTCGATAAAAAAATCTTCGAAGGATATCAAGGTTGAAATACTTGACGCCACGCTTGATGAAAATAATTTCAGGGAGTTATTATAATATACTTCTTGAAAACCGGGAATTAAAAAATGTCAACCCGACCCATACGCTTCAGGAATTAATTCATCTTAAAAAATACTCTCAGCAATGAGATAATTTTGTTTGCAGCATATTTAAATTCAAATCTTGTTGCAATATGTATTTTGTTTTGCATCAACAAAGATATGATTTTGAATTTTTATCTTGCGGATGATGAAAAATATAATATGCAGGGATATCAGAGTTCATTTTTACAAGTCAATTGAATGGTCAAAAGACAATGGATATAAATATTATGATATCGGAACATCGGATACTGACGGAAAGCTAATAGAAGGACTATTTGCATTCAAGAAGAAATTTCTTGCTCACGGATTTTTAAGAAAAACATATGAATTAAATTTAAACTAAAAAGCATTTATTGAAAATAAAAAATAAGAGAATATTGTTGACCGGCGGCGCAGGGTTTATCGGAAGCACTTTAGCCGCAAAGCTGATCAGATGAAAATGAAATTCTGATTTATGATAACTTTTACAAGAGATTCAATGCGGTAAAGAAAATCAAATCCAGGAACATCAAAATCGTAAAAGATGACATCCTTAATTTTGAATCACTGAAAAAGAACTGCGAGGATTTCAAGCCGAGATAGTCGTTCACCTCGCTGCAATTGCCGGTATAGACACTGTGATAATCAATCCTGTAAAAACAATGGATGTAAACATAAACGGAACATTGAATTTGCTGAAAGCTCTGGAAAAATATTCTGACCGTCTTGAAAGAGTTCTTGATTTTTCGACAAGTGAAGTTCTCGGAGCTTATGCTTATAAATCAACGGAAAAGTCGCAGACGAATTTTGCGCCGGTCGGAGAAGCTAGATGGACATATTCGATAAGTAAAGTTGCCGGGCGAGCATCTGGTTCACAGCTATTACAAACAACACGGATTATCCTGTTGTAACTATAAGACCTTTCAATATTTACGGACCGGGACAGGTCGGAGAAGGAGCGATCCAGATATTCATAAAAAATGTTGTTCATGAATAAAAATATTGAGATTCACGGTGACGGTGACCAGATACGCTCATGGTGCTATATTGACGACATGATTGACGGGATTGAAATATGCCTGACAAATAAGAATGCTGTCGGACGAGATATTTAACATCGGAAATCCAAAAGGAACGATAACAATATCTTCCCTTGCGGAGAAGATCATTACTCTTTGCAAATCAAAATCTAAAATTGTTTATGTTCCGAAAAATTATGTTGATGTTGAATTCAGAATTCCGAGCATTGAGAAAGCAAAGGAACTGCTCGGGTTCATTCCAAAGGTTGATCTGAACGAAGGCATAATCAGAACATATAAATGGTATAAAAAAAATCTTAAATAATACAGTTTTGAAAATTATTGATGCACATATTCATATCGGAAAATGGAGTAATATTTTTTTTAATTATGAATCAACAGTAGAGCAGGCAATTGCTGTCATGAAAAAGTCCGGCGTCGAAGCGGCAGTCTGCATGCCCGCTGATGCAACAAGCAACGATGAGCTGTTTGCAGAGACATATAATAATCCCGATTTCAAATTTTATTACAAAGCCTGGATAAATCCGGATGATGATAAGCTGGATGATTTTCTCGAAAAAAATATTGATGAGATCTCTTTATTCAAAGTTCATCCCTCAATACAAAGAAAGAGAATTACTGATGATCTTATGACAAATATATGAAGCTTGCTTCGGAAAAAAAGAAACCGGTTGTAGTTCACTGCGGGAGATGGCAGGAAATTGCGGGATATAAATTTCCGCTTGAGCTTGCTGAAAAATATCCCGACTTAATTTTGATACTTGCCCATCTCGGCGGCGATCAGCCTTCACTTTATCTTGAATGTGCAGAGGCATGAAAAATAAGAAATATAAAAATGTTTATCTCGGGACCGAGTCGGTGCGGGAATTTTATTTTGTAAATAAAGTTGTTCATACAGTCGGAGCGGAGAAGGTAATTTTCGGAAGCGATTATAATCTGGGTCTGCCTTTGACCTACATTCCGATCATTGAAAGCCTTGATATACCTCCTTCGGATAAGGAGATGATCTTTTCGGGGAATATACTTAGATTGATCAACGGTTAGATGAACTATAATAATTAACCATGAAAAAACTTTTCATAATAATCTTCGTGATTCTTGCTTCGGTGTGTGAAGGGCAGCAGAGTATAACATGGCAGAGAGTGTATGAGGGGCCGTTTCATGACGATGATGGTTTCACTGGCTTAACCGGAGACAATTTGGGAAGCTCTTACCTCTATGGATATACTAAAGTGCAATCTAGAACGGGTTTCTATATCGTTAAAATTGATCAATTTGGAGATACTATTTGGACGAAACTAATTGGAGGATATGGCTTTGGTCAAGGAGCCTATTCAGGAGTAACAACAACTGAAGGAGGATTAATCTTTAGTGGTGACAGAGATACTGCATGTTCCATTCGTCTTTCTGCAAATGGAGATGTTTTATGGAATAAAACATATTATGTACAGAACTATAGATTTGCATTTCTTTCTAACATGATAAAAACATCTGACAATGGCTACATAATGTGCGGATACATTTCCATATTCTATGCTTGTATTTTTAAAATTGATTCATCGGGAAATTTACAATGGTATAAAATACATACTGCACCATTTAAAAAAAAATATTACAAGGTAATTGAGGTTGAAAATGGTTATTTGATTGATGGGGAAGCATTTTATAGCAAGGGATCTGCTAAAACAGTTTTATTGAGAATTAATTATGACGGAGATACCATTTGGGAAAGGGAGTATGATTTATCTGCGATTGGTTTTCAACCATCCTCAATTTTTTTGATAAACAATTTTTACTGGATTTTTGGGGCTGGAGATAAAGGATTGACTTTTTTAAAGTTTGATACTTCAGGGACAATAACAGATTCTATTTCAATTTATACGCCCATAGCTGGTGATGATGTTTTTAGTGATGTGGTTAAAATAAATAATAATAGATTTGCAATTTCTTCGTTAAGGGTACCTGTGTCTGGAATTGACACAATTTATGCCGAAGCGAAAATAATTGATAGTCTGGGAGTAGTCCATCACGCTAAATCATTTTTGGGATACGGATATACTCAAATAGCAGGCAGCAAAACGGAATCTAACGGAGACTTGACTTTTGCTGGACTTATGTATTATTGGCAAGACAATTTGGGAGTTAACGCCAATGGGTATGCTGTCAGAACCGACAGTAATTTAAACTATCCTCCGGTTTCAATTACTAAATATTCAAATATTCTACCCGATGATTATATCTTGAATCAAAATTATCCTAACCCATTTAACCCTTCAACAACAATATCTTACCAACTTCCGAAATCCGGATTTATAAACATTACTGTTTATGATATTACCGGGAAAGAAGTTGAGAAACTTGTAGATGAGTTCAGGCAAGCGGGAAGCTATGAAGTGAACTTTACGGCATCGGGCTTACCCAGCGGTATATATTTTTATAGTCTGAGAGCGGGTGGATTTACGGATACGAAGAAGATGGTTGTGATAAGGTAGCGGTATTGAGTATAGTATAGTGTGTATTGAGTAATTGAAAACATTTTTCCCCGTCAGAGTCTCCCCGATGAAATCGGAGGACTCTGACGAAAACCGTCCGGGATACTCTGCAACCGGATTGAATCCCTTGAACAGTTGTGATATTTTAACAAAGCATAATCAAAGAAGAATATGGCTACCCGAATCAGAGATTTTGTACCCGGACGAATTTACTTTATTACTTTTACAATTTATAATTGGATTAAGGTTTTTACTGAAGAAAAGTATTTCTATCTTGTTTACAAATGGTTTGATTACATGAAGGAAAATTATGAAAACAGAATTCATGGATATGTAATTATGCCTAATCACATTCATCTTTTGTTATTTATATCAGAGTTATCACCTGATGACTCAACATTAATTCAAAATGCAAAAAGATTCATGGCATATGGTATTGTAAAATATCTTAAGGAAGATAAGAAGACAAATCTGATAAAGATACTCTCCGATGCAGCGGAGATCAAAAAAGGAGCTAAGCAAAAAATATTCAAAGACAGATTTGATTCAAAGCTGATGGTTAATGCAGCTCTTTACCGTGAGAAGTTAAATTACATTCACAATAATCCCTGCGCGCCGAAATGGAGACTTGCTGAGAAGCCCGAAGATTATATTTACTCAAGCGCTTCAAATTACATATTAGACACAGGAATTTATGATGTTGAGCTGATGTATTGAGTTGTCGAGTGAGTTATTCCGTCAGAGTCCCCCGATTTTATAGGGGAGACTCTGACGGGGGTAAAAAATAAATTTATTGGGATTGTAGCGATTATTTATTTGCTAAATATTCACCGGATGCTTTTAAAATATCCTCTTCAAGTTTTTCTGTTAATCTGAAATTAGTTTGCTTTAACTTAGTCATAATCGGCTTAACCGAATTTATTATTCCCACTTGTTTCGCTTTGAGAATTATTCCAATTGTACCGGTTAAATTTAATCCAATTCTTTTCGCAAGGTTTCTTGCTTTAAGGTCATCAATAATTATAGTACAATTTCTAACCTCTACAGCCAAAGCTATAGCACTTGCCTCTCCCTTGTCAATAATTGATTCTAATTCAGCTTGATATTTTTTATTCTTAACATCTTTAATTTCAATCCACTCGGGAAGAATTTTCCCATATTCTTCAGCAACTATTTTTGTGGTAATGATTTTTCCATACAACTTTTTAATAAGTTCTAATTCTTTCATATTATCAAATACAATTAAACAACTTGAATCAGAGATGATTGTATTAGGCATTTTTTAGATCAGATTGTAAATCTTCATTTGTATAACCGCTAAATATTGAAACTCCATAACTTCCCAGCATTTCTATAAATGTTCTTTTATTTAGTCCGACTAATTCCGCAGCTTGTCCGAGCGAAAGTGTTCCTTTCTCATAAAGCCTTGCTGCTATAATTATAAATATTTCTTTTTCATCGAGTTCTATACTATCCGGTATGTTTAATGTGAGTGTTTTCATAATGTATTTTTTATATTATCGCATTTATATTTAATGTAATTCTCAACTATGATTACTTTCATTCAAAAAATCTGTAAGTGTTTGAAGTTGTTCACCACTTTTCTTTGCTTTTTTGACTTCAGTAATTCCTTCTCTTATACCAGTTAAAACCCTGACCTTATTGACGAGCTTTATGTAATTTTTATTCAGCTCTTCCCACTCTGAATAAGGAACTACAACAGAAGTTTTCCTGCCTTTCCTGTCAATTAAATATTGAATTTGATTTGACATATGATCTTAAATTTTTCTTAAATTACAAATAAATTAACGAACATGAAATATTATTGAATTTCATCGATTAAGTCTTGTCGTCTATATTCAATTCATTCCAAATCCCTTTTATATTTTTTCTCTCATTCTAATTAAATAATTTACGTCACAAAAATCATTATTGTCAAAAAAAATTCTACACATCGCTCCGCAAAACTTCGCCGGGATGCCCCTTGACTTCGTCCGGATGCACCGGGAGTCCGGTGATGAATCGAGATTAATTACATTATTCAAAAACACACTTAACTTCGAAGAGGACATCTGTCTTGACTTCAAACTTCCAACAGGCAAAAGCGCAAAGCTCTGGCGTGATTCTAAAATTCAGACATCCGCTTCACCGAAACTGAAATATAATCAGCCGAAGAATCTTCTGGAAAAAATTTATTTTTCTTTAAGAGATGAAAAAAATAAAAGCAAGATCAACCGGGCAATAAAAGATCATGGGCTATTTGATTACGATATTTATCACTTCGACGGCGGAATGGATTTTTTCAGAGACTTACGATTTGCGAAGGAATTAAAAAAGAGAAATAAAAAAATTGTCTGCTGCTATTACGGAAGCGATCTGCGAACCCGCGGAATATTCAGAGAGCTTGACGAAATGAGCGACTTGAACTCTTACTGTTGAATTCGATCATCTCTCGATTCATAAGAATATTAATTATATTTTTTTTCCGTTTGATGTAGATGAATATGAAATTATAAAAAAGAATAATAAAAAAATTAAAATTATTCATTCGCCTACAAACCGGAAATTCAAAGGCACTGATAAAATATTAAAAGTAATAAATGAAATTGATAAGTTAAGACAGATTGAATTCATTCTGATTGAGAATATGGACAGAGACAAAAGTACTTGAAATCAAGAGCCAGTGCGACCTGGCAATTGATCAGGTAGGAGGCGAGCTTGGCGGAAGTGGTTATGGAAAAAACTCTATAGAAAATCTTTCCATGGGTGTTCCGACTTTCACAGAGTTTACGGAGGAGTATCTTGGCTTCATAAAGGATAATCCTTTCATTCATTCGACAGTTGATACATTGAAAGACAATCTGATCCGTTTAATCGATAATGAATCTTTGAGAAATGAATTTGCCGTGAAAGGCCGGAAGTGGGTTGAACAATACCACTCATACAAGTCGGTCAATGCAATGCTTCAGGACTATTATAAAAACAACAACATACTTTCTGATGGAGAATGAGTCACACGTAAAAAGGCTTTTCTCGCAGACTGTAATTTACGGTCTGGGAATAATGCTGAATAAGTCAGTGAGCTTTATTCTCCTTCCTGTTTATACTAAGTATTTTCCTCCGGAGCAAATAGGACTCTTTACTTTGGTTCAGTCCATTTCATTTTTTCTCGGCGTGATATATATGTTCGGAGTCGAAACTTCATTCATGAAATTCTTCATAGATTCAAAGACAGGACAGGAAAAAATCAGTCATATATTCTTCATCACTTGTTTTTTTTGTCGCTCACTTCTTTGGTTCTGTCATTGCTGATTTATTTGAATGCCGGTCAGATCGCATCGCTGTTTGAATTTACGGAAATATCCGAGAGTAAATATCTGATTCAGATTCTCAGCATCGTAATGCTGGTTGATACAGTTTCACGCTTTCCTCTGCTGCTGTTCAGAGCAGAGCTGAATTCAAAAACTTATGCTTACATCAATCTGCTCGCATTTGTCTTTAACATTGGCTTCAATATTCTTTTCATAGTTTTTCTGAGCTTCGGCGTCGAGGCAATTTTCTACAGCTATATCATTTCCGTTATCGTAACATTCATACTCGGGTTGATCCTCACAAAAAAATATCTGACTTTAAAAGTATCTTTTGGAAAATTCAAAGAGCTGCTGGCTTACGGAAATAAATTCATTTACATCGGAATATTCATTTTGATAATTGATGTCTCTGATAAATTTTTTCTGAAATACTTTTTCGACGAAAGCATTGTGGGGATTTATTCTGCCAACTATCGACTGGCTTCTGTAATGGGTTTCACAATTGCTGCATTCAGATTTTCATGGACACCTTATTTTCTTAATCTCACTTCAAATCCGGAAAATAAACAAATTATTTCTACCGTATTTACTTATTTCACATTTACAGGTCTGCTGCTGTTTCTGATATTTTCAATGTTCCTCGATCAGATAGTCAGGATTTCTTTTTTCGGATTGAACTTTCTGGACGTGAATTACTGGGAAGGGCTGAAGATAGTTCCTGTAGTTCTGCTCGCTTATTTTTTTTCAGGACTCTATGCTACTTTAAATGCCGCACCGTTCTTTACAAATAATACAGGTTCTTTGCTGATGATAACGTTATCAGGTTTAATAATTAATATTCTGTTTAATTTTTTGCTGATACCCGTTTTAAACATTACCGGTGCAGCGCTTTCAACCATGATAACTTATTTTGTTATGTTCATTATAATTTATCATTATTCGCAGAAGATATACCGGATAACTTTTGACTGGGCGAAGATCTATAAACTTACGCTTCTTACTGCAGTATTTTTTGCTTTAAGCTTTTTCGGTGTGAATGCAATGAAACTGAGTGTTGGTTTTACTATGCTTATTAATTTCGTACTTGTTGGCTTATTCCTTTTTCTTGTCAATGGTTTAAAGATTATCGAGCTGAATAAATTAAGTATCCTCTGGAAAAAATAAATTAACCACCTGCAAATGGAGGGAGGAAAGCCACTTCATCTCCGTCATTCAATTTGAATATTTTCATTAATGATTTCCTGATTAACTGCAATCCTGTAAGTAACGTTTTTCAATTCAGGATATTTATTTTGAAAATACTTATTGAGAGTATCAGTATCTTTGAAGTCGGATGAAGATATTTCTCCGGTACCAATGATCTCAGCTGTTATCCCAAAAAATAAAACTTTTATTTTCATAAATAATAAATTGTTTAACGATTATATGTAAAGTTTGCCGATCTACGGAAACAGATGCACTTCTACTTCCTCACCCGCCTCCACTTGTTTTGTCTCCTGATCTAAATAAATAAAGCAGTCAGCTTCAGCGAAAGATTTTAAAATGTAAGATGCCTGACCTTCCAGCGGCTCGACTCCGTTCGAACTTGTCTTTGCCTTTACAAAATTGCTTAAGCTAAAATTTTTAGTCAGCTCTTTCAGTAAGATCATTTTCTTTTGTTCAATAAAATAATTTTCAAATCCCTGTATCTTTCTCAATAGCGGATAAGCATATTCATAGAAACAGGTGAGCACCGAAGAAGGATTTCCCGGAAAGCCAAGAATGTATGTGTCATTGTTTTTCCCGAAATAAAGCGGCTTGCCCGGTCTTTGTGCGACTTTATAGAATAGCTTGTTTGTTCCGAGTTCATCCAGAACTTCATTTACGAAATCATACTTTCCCACCGAAACTCCGCCTGAAATAAAAATCACATCCGATTGTAACAAACATTCTGAAACTGCTTTCTTTAATTTCTTCTTGTTGTCCTTTATGAAAATTACACGGTCAGCATTTAGATACATTTTTCTTAATGCCGATTCAAGAATGAAAGAGTTAGAGTCATATACTTTTCCTGTTTTAAGTTTTTTCCCCGGAGACACAAGCTCACTTCCGGTAATGATCACAGATACTTTCGGTTTTCTGTAAACTTTTACTTTTTCAATTCCCATTGCTGACAGAAAACCGGCGACGGCAGGGGAGATATAAGTATCTTTCGGTAATGCAAGTTCACCGCATTTCACTTGCGAGCCTTTCAGCCGGATGAATTCGCCGTGTGAAGGTTCAAAATCATTCACAGAAATTTGTTTTCCCTTAGCAGTTACTTTCTCCTGCATAATCACGCAGTCAGCATTTTCCGGAACCATGGCTCCTGTATAGACTCTTGCAGCTTCTCCTTTTTTTAGTTTCAAAGCTTTGTTTTATCTCCGGCTTTTATTTCTCGATGCAGCTTTCCAAACATTTGAATTAGAATCCGAAAATCTAATTGCATATCCATCGACATTGGATTGATTAAACGGAGGAAGATCCAGCTTCGAAAAAATATCTTCCGCAAGGACATAGTTAAGACAATTTCTGACTTTCCGTTTACAGGTCTTATCCGATTTGAAAGTATTTTCCATCAGAATTGTCCTCGCTTCTTCTACGGTAAGCATCATACAAAAATTAATTTTATTGCAGCAAACAAAATTACAACCGCCAGTACATTTCTCAATACAGGATTCTTCGCAAAACTGCTTCCCCACAGTGAACCAACTGCACCGCCGCAAACGGCAGCAATTATCCACCAGACAAAATTACTGCTAAGATTTAAACCGCTCAAACCCAGTCCTGTTAATCCCGAAAGAGAGTTTACAAAAATGAACAGCGCTGAAACGGCAGCAGTCTCTTTGACATTTCCCCAACCGAAAATTAAAATGACAGGACTCAAAATTATTCCACCGCCTATCCCGATCATTCCGGACAAAAGACCAAGAACGCCGCCGGTAAAAATGCCCGCAGCAAGAGATAAATCTTTTTTCTGTTCATTGATATCCCTGTTGAAAATTCCTGTTAGGCGAAGTCCCGCGATAATGAGGAAGGCTCCAAGTATGCGGTTGTACCATTCGGTGTCAAGCGTAATATTTGCGCCGATAAAAGCCATCGGTACAGAGGAAATTGAAAATGGATAGAACAGCTTCCACCTGAAAAATCCTTTTGAATAATATTGGTAGAATGCCATTCCCGAAACAAACAGATTAAGGACAAGTGCAGAGCTTCTCATGAAAACCGAACTGACTCCAAGCAGACTCATTATCGCAAGATAACCGCTTGCGCCGCCGTGACCGACTGATGAATAAAGAACCGCCGTAAGAAAAATCAAAGGAAGTATTTTCCATAATTCAATTTCCATTTAGCCGCCGATACTTACCATGCTTCTGTTAATTATATGTGCCGTATCAAATTGTCCGCCCATAGTAAACTTCTTTTCACTCACACAGGAATTTATCAATGAAAATAAATCTTCATTATTTCTAAGCGGAGTCAGCAGATCAACTTCACCTTCGGAGAACAGACAATTTTTCAGCTTGCCGTCGGCAGTAATACGAAGACGGTTACATTCATTGCAAAACGGTTTTGTCATCGTACTGATGATCCCGAATGTGCCCGAATGCCCGTAAACTCTGAACTTTCTCGATGTGTCGTGAATCGCATCTTCGATTTTATAAAAATCATATTTCGTCTTTATCAGGTCTAAGAATATCTGTCATAAGAAAATACTTTGTCATCCGTCCAGTTATTTTTATCAAAAGGCATATACTCGATGAATCTGACTTCCAGCTCAAAGATCTTTTGTCCATTCTATAAAATCCAAGAATTGAATTTTCATTTACATCTTTGATGGCGACAAAATTTACCTTAACATTAAAATCATTTTTCAACAGCAGGCAGATGTTTGAAAATATTTTATCAAACTGGTTTCGTTTTGTTAACAATGAAAACTGTTTCGGATTCAGAGTATCAAGACTAACGTTGACGGATCGTATGTTTGCGGATTTAAAGACATCAACATACTCGTTCACAAAAAAGGCATTAGTAGTAATTGTAAGCTCCGAAGGGAATTTTGAAATGCGGGAAATTATTTCTTTGATATCTTTTCTTAGCAAGGGCTCTCCGCCGGTAAGACGGATTTTTTTTATTCCGAGACTGACAAATACCGAAACCATCTTCTCAATTTCATCAACCGTCATTAATTTATTTTTTCGTGTAACAATGTTTTTTCCGTCGGGCATGCAATAGATGCATCTGAGATTGCAGGCATCTGTAACTGAGATCCTGAGATAATCATGTACTCTGCCAAAACTATCGTATAACATTTGAATTTATTTTTGGAAAAGATAACATAATTAAAACTTAAAATCAGTTTCTTATGAATGGAAAATTAGAATTGATTAGAATTGGTTAGATTTGAGTCAGTCGATTCAGGAAGCCGACATCATCTCTTTCAGAAATCTCTTTTGTAGTCTTTCCGCCTCTTCCTTTGACTTTGCTTCGGTGATTATTCTTATGATGGGTTCAGTGTTTGATTTTCTCATATGAACCCAGTAATCTTTAAAGTCAATTTTTAAACCGTCGTTTGTCCAAATGCGGATTACATCTTTATCATTTTTGTATCTTACCTGCACTGCATTGATGATCTTGTCGGGGTTGTTAATCTTTTCAATTTTTATTTTGGAAATGAAATATTCCGGCAGAGTTTTTTTATAGGCGCTGACTTTGCCTCCGTAGTCTGCAAGCTCATTTAGTATCATCGCAATTGCCACAATGGAATCCCTTCCGTAGTGCAGTTCCGGATAGATGACTCCTCCGCTTCCTTCACCGCCAATGATGGATTTATTCTTTCATCATTTCCTTCACAACGTTTATTTCACCGACCGGACTTCTGTAAACCCGGGCGTTGGTTCTTTTTGCAATGTCATCAACAGAACGTGACGTTGACAAATTAACTGTGACATTCCTGTTTTTGTTTTTTGTATTTCTCAAAACAAAGTTTGCGGCTGCAGTGACTGTATTCTCTTCACCGAACGGCTTTCCCTCATCCGTTATCAATACCAGACGGTCCGCATCGGGATCCACGGCAATTCCCAGATCAGCTTTGTTTTTCTTAACTGCAGCAGACAATTGCTTAAGGTTCTCCGGAATTGGCTCTGGTGTGTGCGGAAATTTTCCGCTGCCGTCACAGAAGAGCTTTATGACTTTGCATCCCAGTCTTTCAAGCAGCTTAGGAACAATTACAGAGCCCGAAGAATTAACTGCATCCACTACAACTTTAAATTTCCTTTTCTTAATTTTATTGACATCAATGATCTTAAGCTTTAAGACTTGTTCGATGTGTTTGTCTGTCCACGAAAAATCCTTTTGCGGCAATTTAATATCCCCGATCTTCGCATAGTGGAAGTTTCCCATTGCAGCAATCTTTAGTAACTCTTTCACCTGGTACTCATCAAGAAAAGTCCCGTCAGCATTCAGGAATTTCAGACCGTTCCATATCTGAGGATTGTGTGATGCAGTAATTGAGATTCCGCCTGCACATTTCAGATCTTCTGTTGCGATCTGAACTGTAGGAGTAGGAACGATGCCAATATTGATGACTTCAAAACCGCAAAGGGCAAGATTTCCGGCAACAATATTTTCAACCGCTCCACCGAATAATCTTCCGTCTCTGCCAACAGCAATTCTTTTCATATTCCCTGAATTATGCCTGCAGTATTCCGCAAATGCAGAAGTAAATTTTATGATGTTTTGCGGAGTCAGGCCGTCACCAATGATCCCTCTTATTCCGGAGACCGATGCTATAATTTCAGACAAAATTTTAATAGTTTATTTAATTGTCACAAGAAAAACATTTCCGGGCTCTATGCATTCTTTTCAAGCTCTTCCAATTGTTCAACCGAATTCACACCGGTAATTTCAACAATATCTTTGACCGGATACGCACCGATTTTTTTTCCAGTGCTCTTAAAATATTTGAAAACGTCAGTGAGATAATATTCACCCTGTGCGTTATCAGTCTTTAATGTTTTCAATGCATCAAAGAGAATCTTACTGTTTATGATATAAATGCCGGAGTTAATTTCATTGCACTTCTTTTCTTCTTCACTGCAATCTTTCTCTTCACGAATTTCATAAAAGTTACCGTGCCCGTCTCTTAAAACTCTTCCGTATCCCTCCGGAGCATCCAGCACTGCCGAGATAAGACTCGCATCAAAATTATTGTCGTGATGAAATTTCAGAAACGACATCACGGTGTCATATTTAAGGAGGGGAACATCTCCTGACAATATCAATACATCTCCGTCAAAGCTTTCCAGATGCGGCTTGGTTTGCATTACCGCATGACCTGTTCCGAGCTGTTCATCCTGTGAAGCAAATTTGATTTTATTTCCGGAGTCTGGGAAATGCTTTTGCAAAAAATCTATGACAGTTTGTTTTTGATATCCGACTATAACTATGATCACTTCAGAGTTTAACCTGAGTGCCAGTTCTGCTACATAAAGGATCATCGGCTTTCCGTGAAGCTCATACATCACTTTTGATTTATCCGGATTTTTCATGCGTTTGCCTTTTCCGGCAGCCATTACTACTGTTGCTAATTTTTTATTCATACAAATTCATGTTAATAAAAAAAAATCCCGCTATCTCAGCGGGATAATCAGAAGTTAAAATTCCCAACAACAATCTGAGTTAATATTTAATAGAAATTTATCTTTAATCTTCCACAAGCGCCAGAGCATTCTTTTCGTCCGTGATCATATTTTTTTTATCTACGAAAACAATCTTCGGTTGAAAATTTTCCAGCTCGACATCTTCATAAATGCCGTAAGATATTACAATTATTATATCCCCAACCGCAGCCAGTCTCGCGGCGGGACCATTTAAACACACAATCCCTGAATATCTCTCACCCGGAATCAAATAAGTCTCGAATCTTGCTCCGTTGTTTACATTAACGATTGAAACCTGTTCGTAGGGAAGCATCTGCGCGGCATCGATCAGTTCCATATCCAGTGTCAGGCTTCCTATATAATTAAGCTCGGCTTGAGTGACAGTTACGCGGTGAACTTTTGATTTACACATTATTCTTTGCATTGTATTCCCGTTTATGTTTTACTTTTAGTGAATATTATGTTGTCTATCAGTCTTGTCTCAGCAACTCTTGCTGCAAGAGAAATCAGGATCTCTCCTTCATAGTCTTTCAGGTTCTCGATCGGATTCAGGTAATAGTTATCGGTAATTTCGTAATACTGTAACTTAAATTCAGGAGCTTTTTCTTTTAATACCTTGTAAATATATTCAGTTATTCTTTTGGAATCAATTACTTTCTCCTGAAGTATTAAACGTTTTCCTTCATTTAGAATAAAATACAAGACTGACGCTCTTTCTTTTTCCTGTTCACTTAAAAATATATTCCGCGAGCTCATCGCAAGACCATTTGATTCTCTCATTGTCTCGCAAATTACTATTTGTGTATCGATGTTAAGATCCTCCGTCATTTTCTTCAATACGGCATTCTGCTGAGCATCCTTCTGCCCTAAATATAATTTATCAGGCTTGACCGCATTGAGCAGTTTGTTAACGACTGTTGCAACTCCAGTAAAGTGACCCGGTCTGAAACTCCCTTCCAACATTTTCGAAATATTTGAAACACTTACTGTTGTAAAATTATTCTTCGTATACATCTCATCTACATCCGGATTAAAAATATAATCGGCAAGTGCCTTTTCACAAATGTGAAAATCTCTCATGAAATCTCTCGGATATTTATCAAGGTCTTCTCCCTCTCCAAACTGAATGGGATTTACAAAAATACTTACGACGAGAATATCATTTTCATCTTTTGCTTTTACCATCAGTGAAGTATGTCCGGCATGCAAATACCCCATGGTGGGAACGAGAGCAATTTTCTTTCCGATGCATCTGTAATAATCTGAAATATCCTGAATAGCAGAGATCTCTTTTATTACTTTCATTAATTTGAAATTAGGTTGAGTATTTGTGTGAGCTTATCTTTCATATCTTTACGGCTGACAATGAAATCGATAAACCCATGCTCCAGCAAAAACTCAGATCTTTGAAATCCCTGTGGAAGGTCTTTGCCCGTAGCCTGTTTAATGACGCGGGGTCCGGCAAACGCTATCAATGCATTAGGCTCTGCTATGTTTATATCACCAAGCATTGAAAATGAAGCGGTAGATCCGCCCGTTGTCGGGTTTGTCAGTATGGAAATATAAGGAATCTTTTCCTCATCGAGTTTTGCAAGCTTTGAGCTTGTCTTGGCAAGCTGCATCAGTGAGATCGCACCTTCCATCATCCTTGCGCCTCCGCTTGAGGAAATAATTATTAAAGGGTTTTTTGTCTTGATCGACCTGTCAATCGCCCGGCTGATCTTTTCTCCCACTACGCTTCCCATGCTTCCTCCGATAAAACCAAAATCCATGCATCCTATTATAACATCAATTACATTTATTTTTCCGGTACCGGTTCTTATCGCATCAGAAAGCTCAGTGTTCTTTATCGTTTCCTCGAGTCGTTTTTTATAGGGCTTGGTATCTTCGAATTCCAGTGGATCGACCGAACGGATCTTTTTATCAGTCTCCTTGAATGAGCCTTCATCCAGAAGGATCTTAAAATATTCCTCGCTGCCGATCCTGAAATGATGCCCGCATTTGGTGCATAGCATAAAAATTTGATTCCCACTGTTTCTTGTGCATCATCTCACAGACATTCTGTGACATTTTACCCATGTCCCGTCAGGAACATCTTTCTTTTGTGTATCGGAAGAAATGTTATCCTTGGATCTCTTAAACCATGCCATAATTTTTTTTGTGTGATATCAAAATAATCAACATTAACCCTAAAATAAAATCAAAAATCTGAAACCATAATCAATGAAATATTCCAATTTTAATTTCAAACAGGTTACTTTATTTAGGGATAAACTCTTTCATGTAAAAAGGCTCGGATGTTTTATAATCACTGAATTTATTCTCTTTTATGTAATCCGATGTAAGCTCCGACATGGAAATAATACCGGATTTGTCCGAAACATCAATTAATTTTTCCCGGTATATCACCGGAATATTCCCGTTATCGTTTTCATTAATTACAAATTCAAGATCCTCTTTAATTATATCATTTAAAAATCCTGTTCTATAATCTGAAAGCCGCTTCAGTTTTTCCGATAAATAAATGTATTCACAAAAATAAAACTCCTGTAATTTCGAATTTGAATATACAAGTGAAATAATTTTTTTACAGGTCTTATGCTTATTTGCAATTATGTCCAGAGTTGACATCTCAATCAGTCGGCAGCCGGTTGCATAACAAATTCCTTTTGCAATTGCCGAACCGATTCTCAATCCGGTAAATGAGCCGGGGCCGTTCGATAAACTTACAAGATCAATCTCTTTGAAACTGATCTTATTTTTATCAAAGGATTCTTTGATGAAGTAAACAAGATTATCAGCGCTGTAACCGGAATCCGGACTTTGTGATATTACAAAATCCGAATCCCTAAGATATCCGAATTCCGTTTTCGCGGATGAAGTATCAATGAATAATATTCCCATGCCCTATCCGCGCTTAATAAATCTTTCGTTCTCCTGATTCCCGTGTTCGAAATATAATTTTCTCAGTTTCCCCCTGAAATATTCGTCCGCAAGTTCTGCCCACTCGATGACGCAAACCGAGTTTCCTGATGTGTAGTTGTCGATTCCCATCCCTGTGAGTTCCTGCAGGTTCTTCAGTCTGTAAAGATCAAGATGATTTATTTGCAGCGCAGTGCCTGAGTTTAGATTGGTACCGCGGTATTCGTTTGCAAGTGTAAATGTCGGGCTGGTAATCAATTCTTTCACGTTAAAATATTCACATATGCCTTTGACAAACTGGGTTTTACCCGATCCCAGATTTCCGAATAAACCGACTATGTCTCCCGGAATAAGAGTCTTGGCAAAATCTTTACCAAAAATTATAGTCTCTTCGGGAGAACGCGAAATAATTTTATTTATTCCAATCAACCTTTAGTTTCCAAAGTAATTACGGGAAGTATCATCTCGTCAATAGAAATTCCCCCGTGCTGAAAAGTATCATTATACTGGTTAAGGTATTTATGATAATCAGTCGGATAAACAAAATAAAAATCTTCTTTGGCAATAATATAATTTACTATTCCGTTTCTCCTCGGGCAGTCTGTAATCGGTTGGATTTCTTACAAAAACCGCATGTCTGGAATCCGCCTTGACATTTCTTCCGCATTTGTATCTTAAGTTTGTAGAGGTTTCCTTATCACCCATTGCCTTTACACCGTGCAGGCATCTGATGCTTCCGTGATCTGTAGTAATTATGATCTTAACGTCATTTCTCGTTGAAAGCTGTCTGAGCATGCCGAAAAATGAAGAATGTTCAAACCATGATTCAGTAAGCGAACGGTAAGCGGATTCATCCGGTGCGATCTCTTTTAATATTGCATTATCGCTTCTCGAATGCGCGATCATGTCTACAAAGTTTATTACAATTGCATTAAGGTGGTTCTGACAGTAGGACATAATTTTACCTTCGATCATGCGTCCGAAGTTAGAATCCATTATCTTTGTATACTTCACTTCATTTCTCAGCTTTATTCTTCTTCTTTCAAGAAGCTTCATCAGGAATTCTTTCTCATAATTGTTTTTGCTGTTCTCATCATCATCATTTTTTTTCCAGAGCTCCGGATAATGATGTTCAATCTCAGACGGGAAGAGTCCGGAAAATATTGCATTCCGGCTGTATGGAGTTGCCGTGGGCAGTATAGAATAATGGTATCCCTTGCTGATCTTAAAATATTCATAAAGATATTTTTCCATTACCATCCACTGATCCATTCTCATGCAGTCAATCAGAAAAAAGAATGTTGATTTATTGCTGTCGAGTTCCGGTATTACAAACTTATCCATTACTTCATTCGAGAGTATTGGTTTGTCTTTGGAATCACTTACCCAGCCCAAGATAATTTTTTTCTACAAATTTTGAAAACTCGGTATTGCAGTCACGCTTCTGGTCAAGTATGGTTTGCTTCAGTCCCATCTCAGGATGCTCATCAAGCTCAATTTCCCAGCCGGTCATTTTTAAGTGAATGTCGATCCACTCTTCCCAGTTTGGATTGTCCAACATTGACATGGAGATCTTATTGAACTCCTGTATATAATCTTTTGAAACCTGGCTGCCCTTTAGTCTCTTTGACTCAAGCATTTTCTTGCAGACAAGTAAAAGTTGTGTGGGATTTACGGGCTTGATAAGGTAATCGGAAATCTTATTTCCAATCGCATCTTCCATCAGGCTTTCTGTCTCATTTTTTGTAACCATAACTACCGGAAGACTCGGCTTCAAATCCTTTATTTCAAGCAATGTCTGAAGACCACCCATCCCTGTCATCATCTCGTCAAGAAAAACCAGATCAAAATCATTGTCCTTGATCAGGTTAACTCCATCTTCGCCGTTTGTTGCTTCCTTGACATTATAACCCTTTTGTTTAAGAAACATTATATTCGATTTGAGAGATTCTATCTCGTCGTCAACCCAAAGAATATTGTTCTTGTCTTTTACTCCGGCAAGAACTCCGGTATTTTGATTTTGCATTTTCAGTTCCTTTCTTTTTTTACACTTTAGTCGTTCATTAAAAAAGTAATAAACGTTTTTACATCATCTCTGTTTTTAGGTTTTCGTGATTGAACTTAACTATTAAATCAAAATATTGAAAGTCATTCAATATTTATGAGGCACTTTGAAATTGTTATTTTGGCTGATTTTCAGATACCCGGTAAGAAATTTTACAGAAGCAGTTAGTTTTGAGTTCTGCAAAGGTATACTCATGATCGGGCTGAAAGTTCGGGTTGTTCAAAAATTTATTTATTCTTTGTTTAATAAAATTAATTTCAATATTTTAAACTATGTCTGAAAAAGATCCGGAAATAGAATATAACCGTCATTTAAAGGAAACAGAATTGCTTACCGGCTGGAGCAAATGGTTAATAACATTAAATTTCTCGGCTGTTACGGGATGCACGGTAGTTTTGAAACTGGGCGTTGCAAAAGATCTTGTGTCTCCTCTTATCTGGGCTATCATATTTTTCGGCGGCTGCGTATTATGTTCTGCAATATATGTTTTGCTGCTTGCTCTCAATGTGAATTATTATGATAAAAGTGATACATCCCTAACCGGAAGCAAAAAGATACAGATCGTTCCTTTCATACAGCTGGGTTTGTTTATCGCCGGAACAATAGCTTTTGTCATCTGGGCATACTCTCTGGGAGTTAAGACAATTAACAAAGAAGATAATCCCAAGCCGCAGCCTACGGGATATAATCGTATTGAATCAGGTTTCAATAGGTGTCTCTGAAATCGGCAAAGTAAATATGAACTCGCTTCCTTTTCCATACTCGCTGAAAACCCATATTTTTCCCTTGTGAGCTTCGATAAATTCTTTTGATATAGCTAGTCCAAGACCTACACCTTTATACTGATTCTCTAAATTGGATTTATTTACCTGTACAAATTTCTGAAATATTTTATCAATGTATTCCGGCTTTATTCCTACGCCGTTATCTTTAATGGAAAATTTAACCGACCCGTTTTCCATGCGAGACCGTTAAATTTATATTACCTTCTTTCTTAGAATACCTAACGGCATTGTTAAGCAAATTAATAATAACCCATGCAATCTTATTTACATCGAATTTTAATTTTGGGAGGTCCTCTTCAACTTTCAGTTCAAAGTTAATTTTATTTTGTTCGAATTGCATAAACATCGGAGTGACAGCAGCATCTATAAGCTCGTCTACGGAAACTTCCTGAAACCTGAACACCTCTCCGCCCGATTCTAATTTGGAAAGATTGAGAAGTTCATTTACCATCTTTAACAATCTCTTCACTTCTTCTTTCAATGCGGCTATAAGTTTTTTCTGTTCAATGTTTAATTCTCCGATCCTTGTATCCTGCATCAGTCTTAAACTCATATTCATAGCTGACAGCGGAGTTTTGAGTTCATGTGATACAGTTGCTAGAAATCCGCTTTTTATTTCGTCAAGCTCTTTAAAACCCGTTACATTTTTTAAAACAATTATGGTCCCGATGGTTTTGCTATTCGTATCAGCAACTTTGGTATAATCTTTTAAAAAGAATTCCTCTTTATCCTTCGAGGAAATCCTCAAATATTTGTCTTTGTTTTCCCGTGAAATAATCCCGTCATCATTCAGTCCGGACAAAATATTTTTCAGAAGGTTGTTTGATTCCGATAAAGTCAACGCATTTTTTCCCGCAATATCCGGCTGACGAATGTCAAGCAAATCGGAAGCGACGTTATTCAAAAGCAATACTTCATTGTCCTCATCAAGCACTATGATTGCGTCACGCATATTCTCAACAATTGCTTCGGCTCTTTTCTTTTCGGCTATCAGCTTATCAATATTGGATTTTTCGTATTCACTCAGCTTCTCAGCCATTTTATTGAATGAATCTGCAAGTATGCCGATTTCATTATTTGATTTAACTTCTATCCTTTCCGAATATTTCTTCCGGGAAAGTGCTTCTACTTTTTCTGTCAGCTCCCTTATAGGCTGAATGATTGTTCCCGGGGCTTTCAATATTATTATGATTACAAATAAAATACAGACTCCCGTAACTACTAACATATAAATCTCCGTGTTTTTTGAGATCTTTTTGGATTCTTCATTCTTCATCAGCATTCCTTTTTCATTTATTCTTAACAAATCATAGCACAAAGATTTTACCTGTTTATATTTAGGAATAAGCTCGTCAATATATTTGAAATCTGAAATTGAAGAGTCAACTTTTTCAACAGTATTTATATATGATTCAAATTCAATCCTTAATTTGCCCAAGGTTTCTTTTTCCCCCGGCTCAGTAACATTACCTTCGCATATTGTTAAATATTTGTTAAAATTTGTTTTAGCTCCTGCATATTCTTTCTGCGATGTGCTTTTTTCAATATTTTTTTTTGAAAGAAGAATTGCCTGCGAATTATCCATCACATCGAGATTGTCTATCATTCTGTTTATGGATTCGATGCTGATATAATTATCCTTTAGAATTTTTTCCGAAGCAATGTTCAGACGTTCTATGAAATAAATGCTGAATGAACTCAGGGCAACTATTACTGCCGCCATCAGTAAGTATCCCCACAACAAAAGTGATTTCAGTTTCATAGACTTATGTTACAATTTCCAGATCGCAATCAATATCCCTCAATGCTTCAATCAATTTATTTATGATATTCCCTTTCATAAATTTTTTTAAAGAAAAGAATTTATCAGGTCTCCCTATGACTATCTTTGTGATTTCTTTCCGTGTCGAATATTTTATGATTCCCTCTGTTATTGAAGCTGCTTTAATTTTTTCTGAACACTGCACCGAGTTCGGTTGCCATTTTAAAATTGTTGATGAGATGTCTTTGCAATGCAAGTTCAAGATTTTGAAACGGGTGGTGCGGAGTTTCGACATACAGAACATACCAGTATGAATCCGAGCCGGTCCGCCAATCTGTAACTCTGTCGTATGATTTTTTCATTCTGTTTATGATCATTTCCAATGCAGACCAGTATGCGCTCCGGTTCATAGCGTTCGGATTTTGGAACTTCATATACAATTTTTTTCTCTACCTGATCTGCAACTTCACGCAGAGCAATTTCACGAAGCTGCAGTAAATTTTCCTTTTTAAAAAAATTATTTAAAGCGGATTCAATTTTGTCTCTCTTATAAATTTTGCCTGTACGAAGGCGGTTGATAAGTTCATCTGCTGTCAGATCTATGTTTACAACTTCGTCCGCCAATGCGATCACCCTGTCGGGAACGGTTTCCTTTACTTCAATTCCGGTTATTTCCTGAACTACTCTGTTTAGACTTTCAATGTGCTGTATGTTGAGCGCGCTAATGACATTAATTCCGTTATACAAAAGTTCTTCCACATCCTGATATCTCTTTTCGTGCCTGCTTCCCGGCGCATTCGTGTGAGCAAGCTCATCAATTATCACGACTTCAGGCCGGAGCTTTAAGACCAGGTCAATATCAAATTCTTCCAGCTCTTTGCCTTTATAATAAATTATTTTTCTGCGGAATGATCGGAAGTCCTTCAAGAAGCTTTACCGTTTCCTCTCTGCCGTGAGCTTCGATGTAACCGATTAAAATATCAATATTGTCTTTCAACAATTCATGAGCTTCAAGAAGCATCCGATACGATTTCCCGACACCTGCAGCGAGCCCTATGTATATTTTGAACTTTCCGTTTCGCGACTTCTTAATCAGCTCAAGGAATTTCTCTGCATCGGGATTTATATTTTTGCCTTCAGCCATAAAAAATGATCTGTATTGTTAAAATAGCTACAACCATTGTTAAATATAATTCTTTAATTTCCAGGCTTAAGATTTTCATATAACTGGTTTCGGATTCGCATTGGAAATTGAATTATGAATTTAACCAAAGATCCTGTTAAGAATGTACATCACAATTATTCCCAGCAAAGTTACAAGCAATGGAAGAAGGATTATAAAATTTTTCCATTTTTTTATATTCTCATCATTTGTTTCATCCACAGGTTTTTCCTTTGCAATTTCAAAATTAAAACCATATTTGTTTTTTGAAATATTAATTTCAGGCGAAAATTTTCTGTGTAATATTTCAAGAGCTGATAGTTTAAGCATTTCAGAAGTATTAAAATTTTAATTCAATTTGTCCAGTTCAAGGTTAAGTTTTAAAACGTTTATTCTTTCGACTCCAAGAAATCCTAAATATTTTTTTTCAATTGATTTTTCAACCAGATCTTTCAATCTGTTCTCATTAATTTTTCTGATCTTTGAAATTCTTTGAATCTGGACATAAGCTCCCTGAGGTGATATGTCCGGATCTATTCCGCTGCCTGATGCTGTAACCAGTTCAGACGGAATATCTTTTTTATTTATGCCCGGATTGTGAACAAGAAAAGTATCAATCCGGGCACTTACTTCGGCAAGATATTCCGGATTAGTCGGACCTTTATTTGATCCGCCTGTTGATGCGGCATTATAGTTTACCGCCGATGGTCTTCCCCAAAAATATTTATCAGCGGTGAAGCTTTGTCCGATATTTTGAAAACCGACAATTTGACGGTTGCTGTAAACCGGTGATCCGGTTGACTTCTCAGGAGCCAGTCTTCCGATTATGAAAATGAACAACGGGTATGCAAATCCAAAAAGCAGTATCGTCAGTACTGAAAGAATTAATGATTGCCTGAGATTTCTGTTCATGATATTTGTTTTTTTATACTAATCCAAATAAGGTTAATATTAAATCAATTATTTTTATTCCGATAAAAGGAACGATGACTCCTCCCAATCCGTAGATGAGCAAATTTCTTGTTAACAGTCTTTCCGCGCCGACGGGTTTATAAACAACTCCCCTTAATGCCAGCGGAATTAATAATGGAATTATTAATGCATTAAAAATAACTGCCGACAAAATTGCAGACTCCGGACTTGTTAAATTCATGATGTTCAATGCCTGAAGCTGCGGGATTGAAACTATAAATAATGCGGGGACAATTGCGAAGTATTTTGCTATATCATTGGCAATTGAAAAAGTTGTTATTGCTCCGCGCGTTATCAAAAGCTGTTTGCCGATTTCAACAATTTCAATTAGTTTTGTCGGGTCGTTATCGAGGTCAACCATATTGCCCGCTTCCTTCGCTGCCTGAGTCCCCGAATTCATTGACACTCCAACATCCGCCTGAGCCAGAGCCGGCGCATCGTTTGTCCCGTCTCCCATCATTGCAACAAGTTTTCCTTCCCGCTGCTCTTTAATAATATACTGCATCTTATCTTCCGGTCTTGCTTCTGCAATGTAGTCATCAACACCGGCAATATTAGCAATAAATTTTGCAGTTAAAGGATTGTCACCGGTTATCATTACAGTCTTAACACCCATTTTTCTTAGTCTCTTAAACCTTTCCCGGATCCCGGTCTTAATAATGTCTTCAAGCTGTATCACTCCCGCTGCTTTATAATTAATCATGACCGCAAGCGGTGTTCCTCCGTCTTCTGCAATTTTATTTACAATGGAATGCATCCGCGGGGGAATTTCATTTTTATTTTCCAGAACAAGTTTTTTGATTACATCAAAAGCTCCTTTTCGTACAGACGTTCCGTCT
This sequence comes from uncultured Ignavibacteria bacterium, assembly GCA_963836395.1. GTDB lineage: Bacteria > Bacteroidota > Ignavibacteria > Tepidaquicellales > Tepidaquicellaceae > JAGPCH01. The sequence goes on from CAWIJF010000010.1 coordinate 288,284, forward strand.
TTTAAATCAATTCCGCTCATTCTTTTCTCCGCCGTGAACTTAAAAAACTGTTCGTCTTTATAATCAGAGTAGTTAATTTCAATTCCATTTTTTCTTGAATGTTCAACAATGGATTTTCCTTCCGGTGTTTCATCAGCCAGCGAACTAATTGCACAATACTTTATAAATGTATTTTCATCCATACCATTTACATTAAAAAAATTAGTTGCTTTGCGATTACCGATTGTTATCGTTCCTGTCTTGTCAAGTAATAGGGTATCAATGTCTCCTGCAGTTTCAACCGCTTTACCCGATTTTGAAATTATATTTGCTCTTAAAGCCCTGTCCATTCCCGCGATTCCGATTGCAGAAAGCAGTCCGCCGATCGTAGTTGGTATCAAACAAACAAAGAGAGCAACAAGCGAAGCAACAGCAATCGGAGTATTTGCATACCTGCCGAATGGTTCCAGAGATATTGTTACTGCCAAAAACATTATAGTTAATCCGGATAATAAAATAGTTAAAGCAATTTCATTCGGAGATTTCTGTCGTGTTGCGCCTTCTACAAGCATGATCATTTTATCAAGAAAAGATTCGCCTTTTTCTATTGTTACCAAAACTTTTATTTGATCGGATAAAACTTTTGTGCCCCCGGTAACTCCTGATTTATCTCCACCCGCTTCACGGATGACAGGTGCCGATTCCCCGGTAATTGCAGATTCATCAATTATTGCGATGCCTTCTATGATTTCTCCGTCTGAAGGAATGAGCTCTCCTTCTTTTACCAAAATTATGTCGCCTTTCATCAATTCGGATGACATTATTTTCTTAATGTTGCCCCCATTGATAAGAAGGTTAGCCGGAGTATCCTGTCTTGTCTTTCTGAGAGACTCAGCCTGAGCTTTTCCTCTTGCTTCTGCAATTGCTTCCGCAAAATTTGCGAAGAGAATCGTTGCAAAAAGAATTAAGGTTATTAAAAAATTATAAGCAGCATTGCCCTGCTCCGCCCCGGGTTGGAATGCAATTATCAATGTCATAGCAATCATAATGGCAGTTCCGACTTCCACAGTAAACATCACAGGATTTTTCACCATCACTTTAGGATTCAGTTTTATGAATGAATCTTTCAATGCAGTGACAATGAGTTCTTTCTGAAATAACTTATTTTCTGTTCTTAGATGCTTCGACATTTTGTTTAAATGTAAATTCTGTGTTATGATTTAATTGCTAATTTTCATAAAATTGTAATCAGTGGCTAAACTTTTCATTTTATTTACCCATTGAAAAATATTCTGAAATAGGTCCCAAAGCTAATCCCGGGAAAAAAGACAAAGCACCGAGAATTACTATGACCGAAAACAATACAATACCGAATATTCCTGAATCTATTTTTAAAGAGCCTGATGATTCCGGCGTATATTTTTTTTGTGAAAGAAAACCTGCAATTGCAATCGGACCTATTATCGGAATGAATCTCCCGGGCAGCATCGCTATGCCAGTTCCTATATTCCAAAACGGTGTATTGTCTCCGAGTCCTTCAAATCCGGAGCCGTTATTTGCTGCGCCGCGATGAAAATTCATAAAACATTTCCGAGAATCCGTGATAAGAAGGATTATTAAGCCATTTGAGAAAATCACCGGGGTCAGGACTCACAGCCCAGGTATATGAAGCCAGTGCTGTTCCGCTTAGAATAATAAGCGGATGCATTAAGGCAACTATGATAGCGAGCTTTACTTCCTTTGCTTCAATTTTTTTTCCCAAAAATTCCGGCGTTCTGCCAACCATTAATCCCGAAATAAATACTGCAAGAATTACAAATGTAAACATATTGATAAAGCCGACACCGACACCACCGAAGAAAGCATTAAGCTGCATTCCGAGCATCTGAAACATTCCGGATAACGGAGTGGAACTGTCAAGCATTGAATTCACAGAGCCGTTTGAAGTACAGGTGGTTGCGATTCCCCATAAGGCAGAGCTGCCCGGACCAAAGCGGACTTCTTTGCCTTCAATGCTTCCAAGCGGCTGGCTGATTCCCATTTTTTCTATTTCCGGGTTCCCGTTCATTTCAAAAAATATTGACGGGACTGCCAAAGATAAAAATCCTAAAGTCATCACACCGAGTATTATGTATGAGAATTTTTTTCTGTTAAGATAAAATCCTAATGCAAAAATTATTGCAATCGGAATTAATAAAATTGAAATGAGCTCTGTTATATTTGTAATAAAATTCGGATTCTCAAACGGATGCGCAGAATTGACTCCGAAAAATCCGCCGCCGTTTGTTCCGAGCTCTTTAATAGCAACCATCGCAGCAACCGGACCTCTGGCAACATTTACAGTATCTCCCTGCAAGGTGATCATCTGTTCGGATCCGTTAAAAGTCATTGGCGTTCCGTTGAATAATAATATTAATGCGAGGATAATTGATAACGGCAATAAAATTCTTGTGCATGATTTTAACATCAGATTATAAAAATTGCCGAGATTACTTCCCGATTTATTGGACAGACCCTTGAATAATAATGCAACAGCCGCAATGCCTGTCCCGGCAGATACAAACTGCAAAAAACAAAAGACAATGAGCTGAGAAAAATATGAAGCTCCGGTTTCGCCCGAGTAGTGCTGAAGATTTGTATTGGTCATGAAGCTGACTGCAGTATTAAATGCCTGTGTTGGTTCCATTGATGAAACGTTATCCGGATTCCAGAAGAACAGATTTTGAAACGAAAGAATCAGTATTGCCCATAAAAACCAGATGAAATTAATTGTCAGCATTGCTTTCATATTCTCTTTCCAGTCCATTTCTTTATCCGGGTCAATTCCTGCAATCCTGAAAAAAAAATTTTCTAAAGGTGCGAAGAAATCAAGAAGAGTTTTTTCGCCTTTGAATACTTTTGAAATATACTTTCCCAATGGATATGCAAGAACAAAAGAAATTAAAATTATAAAAATCAGGCTGAATATTTCAGTGTTCATGTTGATTAACAGCGGTTAAAATTTTTCCGGTTTAATTAAAGTATAGACTAAGTAAATAAACAGCGCTATGCATATTATGAATAAGATTATCATTGTTGTCTTTAAATTTTATCTGAGAAATCAGTGAATTTAAAAAACAGACAGAAGAACATTGCGCCTGTTATTATCATTAAGATTAAAATTATGAAATCCATGTGACACGATTTTATTAATCGTTAAAGGACATTAACTATGCCAAAGGAAAATGTGATGTTTATTGAATGGAATTTAGAGAGGATTATTTCAGAGTACTTTCAAAATGAAATGACAATTTCAAAATGAAATGGTCATTCGACCCCGTATTCCTTCAGTTTCCTGTAAAGAGTTACTGAACCGATACCGAGTTTTTCTGCAGTAATAGTTTTATTCCGTTTGTTTTCTGAATAGGTTTTTAAGATGTGCTGCTTTTCCATTTCTTTAAGTGATTCGGAATGCGTGTTATTATTTTTTTGATCGAAGATTTCTTCGGGAAGTTCCTGCACCGACAGCTCATTTCCGGAACAGAGAATCATTGCCCGTTCGATAATATTTTTTAGTTCCCTTATGTTTCCCGGAAAATCATATTCTTTTAGCTTAGACAAAAATTCTTTACTGACGCCGGATATTTGTTTATTCAATTTCTCATTATAGTTGCGGATAAACCTGTTTATTAATAATTCCAGGTCATCCTTCCTCTCCCTGATTGGCGGTAAATAAATCGTAAAAGTATTAAGCCGGTAAAACAGGTCGTTCTTAAAATGACCTGTTTCAATTTCGAACTTCAGGTCTTTATTCGTTGCCGAAATAATTCTTACATCTACATTGGTAGATCCCGTATCACCGACTTTTGAAAACGAGTTTGTTTCCAGTACTCTTAATAATTTCGATTGCGTATCTATACTCATATCGCCGATCTCATCCAAAAAAATGGTCCCGCTGTCGGCAGCTTCGAAAAATCCTTTCTTGTCTTTAGATGCTCCTGTAAATGCTCCCTTCACATAACCGAAGAGTTCGGACTCCTGCAGATCCTTTGGTATGGCACTGCAATTTATTGCAATGAATGGCTTGCTTTTCCTTTTGCTTGCTTCGTGAATTGCCTGGGCAAATAATTCTTTACCGGTACCTGTCTCCCCGATCAGAAGAACAGCGGTGTCTGTATCGGCTACTTTTTTTGCAAGCTCTACTGCATCTGATATTGATTTTGATTTCCCGGATATTGAAGAGAAGCTAAGGTTTTTTTCAACTTTGTTTTGTAATTCTTTAACTCTGCTTTTTAAGGCTGCCTTTTCCGAAGCCTGATTGACCTTCAGTATTATTTCCTCTTCATCCTTGCCCTTTTCAAAATAATCATATGCTCCGTTCTTCATCGCTTCGACGCCGTCTTTAATTGTTGCATAGGCTGTCATAACTATTATCTCGGTTTCCGGAGATTTTTCCTTAATAATTTTTGTAAGCTTGATTCCATTAATGTCGGGAAGTTTCACATCAATAACAGCAACATGATAAAATTTATTTTCAATAGCTTTAAGCCCCTCTTCTGCAGATTTAAAGGAAGTTACTTCAAAGCCTTCGAGATAAAGAATCCTTGAAAGTAAATTCCTGATACTTTGCTCGTCATCAATTAGTATTATTGGTCTTTTTTCTGACAATTGAGTTTTATTATAATATATCGGGCTAAAAAATTTATTTACTGTCCTTTATGTCAATGTGAAATTTGTGAATGAATCTGTGAACGATCGGAGAAATGAATATTGCCATGCTTGAAAGGAATGTAACGCCGCTGAATAATGCAAAGCATCCTGCAAAAATTTTTGCTCCTTCAGTTTTGAATTCCGAAATCTCGCCTCCTATACCACCAAGCATCATGGTTGCGCTCAAAAATGAATTAATCCAGTTGAGATCAACAATGAAGTGAAAACCAAGCATTCCCGCTGAAACGGCTGAAACCAAAATTGCAAGTGCGAATGTACCGGTTTTGATAACCCTCCTGTGGTATTTTTTCCGGCTTGCAAGCGGTTCATTGAAGTTCTCAAACATGATGCAAAACTATGAAAGAGCATATTAAAAAGTAATGCAACAAATTAATTTCTTTTTAAGGATTTTCAGGGATGAGTTCACAGAATACTTTTTAATTCCTCCGCCTTATCTATGTTAATTTTACCCGATGACATTCTGTAAAAAAACAGCAGATACAACGCAAACAAAACCAATACGGTTATGATCGGCTGATAGAATCCTAAGAAATCTGTACATACCAACAGGCAGAGTACTGATTGCATGACCTTGTTTAGTGAACAATAGTGAATTACATAAACAGAAGGCGCAAAAAGCAGCGTGAATGTATAATCCTGAAACCGCGGAATAATTAAAGCATAAACGAAAACTAAATATGTGATCAGGATCATGATTGTGACTGAAGTTTTTGTTCTTTTGAAATATAGAAATGTAGGTATCACGATAAGACTGATCCAGCAGAAATAAATTACATAATTCCAATAATTAAAATCTATGATCTTTTTTAAAGGAGGACTTATAAAAGTATTGATCAGCTGCAGAGCTCCGAAGTTCGGTGAATACCTTCCCCATTCCCCGAGAGTATTATAAATCTGGTCAATATATGCCTGCGTAATTGCCGGTTCAAAAAAATAATATGACAAAAATAAAACTCCACAGATAAACAAAAAGGAAAGAATAACATAAAATTTTTTCCGCTCAAACTTTATCAGCGGCAGGAATATTAATGCGAGAATTTGCACCTTAAACATTGCAAGGAATGCTATTATCAGGCAGTACAATATTATATTATTCCGCAGGAGAAAAACTACGGCGATAGTAATTGCAAAGATCTCAAATATCGAAATATTTCCCGCGTTGAAATCCAGTAAAGCAGCTTTATTAAATCCAAAAGCCGCAATCAAAATCAAAAAGGTCTTCAGTCTGTAATCTTTAAAAACAAATATCGTCCATATGGAAATTGTTAAAAAATAGATGAAGGTCTTTAAAAGTATATATATCTGAAGGCTCTGGGAATAATCCCATAAGTTGAAGACTTTGAATAAATAAAGTGACAAAGGAAAATATCTGAATTGAAGAATACCCACTCCTAATTGCGGGTAGATTTCCCAGTCAAGATACGGGTTGATCCCTTTGGCAAAAGCAAGAGATGCATAGTAATATGTATAAAAATCCCAGCAGGCATACTCATCGTAAAAAATATTTTTTATGGAAACCGAGAGGAATAGAATGCAGACCAAACATGCAAACCAGAACAAGACTGATGCCTGTCTTTTGGTCTTTATGAATATCAATAATAAAATAATCAGATAAAGTGACCAATCGAAAAGTGTCATGTAATTCATCAGGATGCTGTTAAGACCGGAAAATTTTCGGATATGCATTAAATTAGGAAAGAGTATATTAAAAAGTAATGCAACAACTTATTGTTGATGACTTTGTCGGGAACAATACTTTTATTTAACTTTAAATTTTTCTTTAATTGTAATACCTTGCAAAAAATTCAGATGAATAGATGTTAAAAACTTTTGCAGAAGACTTAAGATCGGTAAGGGAAGAAAAGAATATTTCCTTAAAAAGCATTTCACAGCAAACCCGCTTAAACATTACCATTCTCGAAAACATAGAGAACGGTGATTTTACATTTCAGCCGCAGGCGTATATCCGTGCGTTCCTGAAGCAGTACATTAACAGCCTGGATCTGGATATGGAAGAAACTTTATTTGATTATGACCTCGCCAGAAGCGGAAAATATAAATCAAAAAGAGACAGGACAATCCCTGTTCAGAAACCGGTGCCGGAGAAAGAAGCCGCACCGGATGAGATAAAACCCGATGATACTGATGACAGCATCCAGATAGAAGAGTCTCCTAAAAAAAAAATTGAAGAAACAAAACCGGAAGATTCGGGCTCTCCTAAAGAAAAAATTACCGGAACAAATGCAGAAAAGAAAAAGCCCGCCGATGAAAATACTGTCGGAAAGAGTCTGTCTCTGAAACAGCCCGGAGAAAGAAAACAAACTTACACAGCTGCCGGTCCGGAAAGAAAAAGTTTTCCGGCATCCGTTTTGAGTTCACCTATTGTGAAAAACATATTTCTCATAATATTCATAGCTTTAGTTTTATTGGGAGTTTATTCTCTGATCAATATTCTTTTTCTTGAAGGCTCGGGTGACAGCCCTGAAATTATAAGACAAAACTTTGACGAGGTTGTAAAAGAGCAGGAGAAAAAAATTCTCGGTAAAAAGACTCCCGAAGAGATTCAGGATTCGATCAGACAGGCAGCCGAAATGATGGAATCATCAAAAGATTCAATTACTCTTAAAATAACATCCATAGATGCCGGCAGTATTTTTCTGGTTACGGATTCTGTGAATTATGAAAAGCCCCAAAAGATTGAATTTGGGAAAAATGAAATAGGCGTTTTCAAAGCGGGGAAATCTTTTTTTCTGTCTTCAGGCAATACAGATGCCTTTAAGGCAACCGTAAACAATGCTCCGGTAAAGTTTGGCAAAGCCTCCGTAAGCAAAGTAAAAATAACCAAAGACGGAATAAAGAAATAGATTTAGTTCAAACATTTTGCATATCACAAATTTATCCTGTTTACTCAGATGATCCCGTCCGAAATAATTAAGAGAATTCAAACGCTTAAGGATAAGATCAACGATGCGGATCAAAAGTATTATGTCCTGGCTGCTCCGGATATTGATGATTACAAATATGACATGATGATGAAGGAGCTTTCGGAGCTTGAGAAAGAATTTCCCGAACTTAAAACAGATGATTCACCTTCACAAAGAGTTTCGGGAGAGCCTACACGGATCTTTCAGAACGGTTGTTCACAGGATGCCCATGCTGTCTCTAAATAATTCGTACAACTTTGATGAGCTGGTTGACTTTGATAAAAGAGTAAAAAATGTTCTGGAAAACAGGAAATATGAATACGTGTGCGAGCTTAAATTTGACGGGATAGCTATCTCTCTTGTTTATGAAAACGGTAAGCTGATCACCGGCGCAACGAGAGGCGACGGTTTTAAAGGTGATGATGTAACTCAGAATATTAAAACAATTCGTTCAATACCGCTTTCAGTTAAGAATAAGAAAATAAAAAATTTTGAAGTAAGAGGAGAAATATTTTTTACTAAAGACGCTTTCATAAAGATAAATGAAGAGCAGGAATTAAAGGGAGAGAAGATTTTTGCAAATGCTCGGAACACTGCTGCGGGCACTCTGAAGCTCAAGGATTCGAGAATTGTTTCATCAAGACCGCTGAACTTTTATTCGTATTTTATTTATTCCCCGGATGTACAGATCAGGACTCATCTTGAAAGCATTCACCTTCTCGAAGAGCTGCGATTTCCTGTTAATAAAAATTACAGCAAAGTTTCCGGCATCGAACAGGTAAAAGAATTCTGTGATATTATAGAAAAGCTGAGAGATGATCTTCCGTACGAAATTGACGGAGTCGTTGTCAAAGTAAATTCCATTGCCGAGCAGGAAATTCTCGGCAGCGTTTCAAAATCTCCGCGCTGGGCAATTGCATACAAATTCAAGGCAAAGGAAGCTGAGACAAAGCTGAAGAATATTTTTTGCCAGGTCGGACGGATCGGGACTATCACTCCGGTTGCGGATCTACAGCCGGTCTTTCTTGCCGGCTCTACCATTTCACGAGCAACTCTTCATAATTTTGATGAGATAAAAAGAAAAGATATAAGGATAGGTGATTACGTTAAGATCGAAAAAGGCGGCGATGTCATTCCGAAAGTAACTGCCGTTGTCAAAGAAAGACGAGGAAAGGATTCCAGGCAATACAAAATTCCCGACAGATGTCCTGTTTGCAATACAAAACTGGAAAGTCCCGAAGAAGAGGTTTATTATTATTGTCCGAATTATAACTGTCCGGCACAGGTACAGGGACGGATCGAACATTTTGTTCACCGAAATGCCATGGAAATCGAAGGTCTCGGCGAAAGCATAATTGATATTTTTCTTGAGAAAGGTTTCATAAAGAATTATTCCGACATTTATGATTTGAAAAAACATAAGGAAGAGCTGAAAGGTCTTGAAAGATTCGGTGAAAAGAGCATTGAGAATATTCTGAATGCAATTGAAGAATCAAAAAATAAGACATTTGATAAAGTGCTTTTTGCCCTGGGGATAAGACATATCGGCGAGCGTACGGCAAAAATTCTGGCACAATCATTTCGGATCGATAGATAAGATTGCCGGAGCTTCGGAAGAAGAAATTCAAAATGTTCATGAGATCGGACCTAAGATCGCAGAAAGTGTCGTTAAATTTTTTAAAGACAAAAGAAATAAGGAAATAATAAATAAGCTGAAGAAGGCAGGGCTCAAGCTCGAGGCGGCAAAAAAATCCGGCAGGGAAAAGATAAATGATAAGGTAAACGGCAAGATATTTGTAATAACAGGAACTTTGGAGAAATATAAAAGAGATGATGCAAAAAATATTATCGAAGACTCGGGCGGAAGAGTGAGTTCGTCAGTAAGCAAAAAAACGGACTATGTGCTTGCCGGGGAAGAAGCGGGAAGCAAGCTGGAGAAGGCTAAAGAGCTTGGAGTGAAAGTAATAGATGAAAATGAATTTGAATCAATGATCAGTTAAAGATAAGAAATTTCAATAATCAGACCGGAAATTAAAAAGACAATGGCAACTGAAATAGAGATAGATCCGGAACTAAGTAAAGAAGAAAAATATATCTCATTGCTTCCGCAGATAAATTCATTGATCTCGGATGAAAGAAATTTGATAACCAACCTGGCCAACATTACTTCAGCTCTTAAATATTCATTTGATGATTTTCTCTGGGTTGGTTTTTATTTAACGGATATTGAGAAAAAAGACGAGCTGGTTCTGGGACCGTTTCAGGGAAGAGTGGCATGCACAAGAATGCCATTCGGAAAAGGAGTTTGCGGTATCTCGGCAGAGAAGAAGGAGACTGTCATCGTTCAGGATGTTGATAAGTTTCCCGGTCACATAGTATGCGATCCGCTGTCTAAATCAGAGATAGTTGTGCCTGTCATAAAAGACGACAGGACAATTGCAGTGCTTGATGTTGACAGCAATAAACCCGCTTACTTTGATAACACTGATAAGAAATTTCTCGAAGAGTTTATTAATAACATCTTATATTTATTTTAAAAAAATGAGAAAAGAAAATTTAATTAAGAAAATTTCCAGGGAAGCCGGGATAAAGAGAAGTGACAGTAATGACATCTTAAACAAAGTCATAGATCTGATAACAAAGGATCTCAAAAAAGGAAACAATGTGACAATTGAGAATTTCGGAGAATTCAGGATAGTGAGAAAGGAAATGAAAGTTGTAATGAAAAAAAATAATAACAAAATTGTTTATCCGCCGGTGGACACGATAGTTTTCATCCCGGACAACAGTCTGACAGAAAATCTGAAACAGGATGAATAAATCAGGAATTAAATCTGTAGTGTCCATTGAGTTTGGGATCAGCATTAAGGAAGCAGGCAGAATTGTTGATGTTGTTTTTGATGTTCTCGCTGATTTTTTTGAGAAAAACAAGAACTTCGAGATCAGAAAATTCGGCAGGATCGATGTGTCAACATCCAAAGATAACATGGGCAGGAAAATTCAAACTTTGAAATTCACACCCTCAAAGAAACTTGCCAGAAGAGCCAATCATAATTTTGATAATTTAGAAAAGGTAAAAATGGGATTGAATGAAAGAAAAGAAGAAATAATCACCGAAGATAAACTTGATTATCAGATATCGGAAGAGTTCATCCGGCAATTAAAAGAAAACAAAGAAGAAGTCATGGAAATATTGTTAGAGGAAACAACAGAAACGATTCGCAGCTCACGAACATTGATCCCGGATAAGGCAATTGAGCTTCACAAAGAAATAACCGGCGAAGAAAAAAAGATAACGGGAAAACAAATCTCTGGGGATAGATCATTTCGGCTTCCGGAAAAAAAAACTTGATCCAAAAATTAGTATTCCAAAAAACAGACATACTCTTGAAAACAGATCCCCGTGGATTGTGTAAAAAGTTTTTTCTTTTATTAAGCCAATGTCCAGAACAATATCAGCCTTCTCGTTGATCTCGGTTTCTTCATACATATTTCCATACGGATCAATAAAATCTGAGATCCCGGTATTTGCGCATCTCGCAATCCATCTGCGGTTTTCAACCGCGCGGAAAACGGCAAATCTGTTATGCTGATATGTTCCGAAAAGCTTTCCCCACCATCCGTCATTGGTTATGATCACGGAAAAGTCAGCGCCCTTATTTACGAACGATGCAAAAAATTCCGGATAGACCGATTCATAGCAAATTGCCGTATTGAACTTTGCGCCGCCGGGCAAAACAAATATATTTGTGTCCTTTCCAATCTGCCAGTTTCCAATGCCTACACCCCATTCAATCAAATTTTTTGTGAAGGGAAAAATCTCCTGATAGGGCATTCTCTCGCTTCCTATGACCAGCTTGATCTTGTCATGTTTTTGAAGATCATTTTTGTCCACTAAGGGCTCAAATAATACTGCTGAGTTATAGGCATCATATTTTATCCCGGTGCTCTTCATGATTTTTGCATCCACAGGTGCGGCAGATGGGTCTTCGTAAATTCTCGAATCAGGAGTTCCGATGAGCAACGGCAGATTCAGACTGTCACAAATATTTTTAATGACATTGTATCTCGACTCGAAATATGCTTCCCGGAAATAGTACGGAAGGGCGGTCTCGGGAAGTATGATCATACTTACATCGGGATTTTCCGAATGAATTTTTTTTATCTGCTCAGTATACCCGTAGATCAAATCGCTTTGTTTCTTTCCGCCCCATTTGTTCCATGGATTGATATTCGGCTGAACTATGCCTACCCTGATCTGTCCTTCTGACGGATAATTCTTATTTGAATTTGAATCATAAATATCCGGCAGGAAATAAATAAGAACTATCAATGAAATGAAAAGAATATTCTTTACAGATAATACGCGCCGGTCATTACCGCTCAGTCTTTTGAACAGATAAAAGATTAGAATGCTTAGTGTACAAATCCAGAATGAAACTCCGAACAGTCCGGTAATATCAGCGTATTGAATTTTACTCAGATTATAAGTCTGTGAATTTCCGGCGAATATCCACGGGAAATTTATCTGACCGAAGGTTTGGAGGTATTCAAAACCTGTCCAGAGAAAAGGAAATGCGATCAGTGAAATATACCGCGGATACTTTGCTGCTAAATTTCTATTGGTAAAGTAATATATTAAAACAGGAGGTATAAAAAAGAGAGGATAGACGATCAATACAAACAAACCTCCGAAGATCAAAAACCTGTCTGCATTTTCCTGCATCCCGCTTATCGAAATCCATGAGACCGAGACAAGACTTGCAATGAAAAATACAAAATAAGTTCTCACTATCACCTGTTTGTAACTACTGCTTTTTAATGTGATGTCAAGGATAATGACGAATGAAAAAAAGATCAGAAAGTACAAATTAACAGGCGGAAAGGACAGGCCGTAGAATAAGCCTGCCGCTAAAACCGGAAAGAAAAATTTTTTATCGAATTTTTTAAACACCGGATCTGTAATGAGATTGCTTTAAAAATGAAGTTAAGATAACTGACATCAGACTTATAAAATATGAAGTTTACTGTTCAACATTTTCCAGATATAAATTATTATGCAACCGAAGATGACACCAATCAATGCTCCGCCAACAAGATCAAAAGGATAGTGGACACCGCACATGACCCTGGATAATGAAACTATAAATGCTCCGGTGAAAAGAAAATACTTCATGTTTTTATAAAAATATGAGAACAAAGTTGCGGCGGCAAAATTGTTCACTGCATGATTCGACGGAAATGCAAACGATTCCGAACAGTTTATCAGCAGGTGAACATTATCCAGGACATGGCATGGTCTTATTCTCTGAAATAAAGGTTTGATAATGTTATCTGCAAACTGATCGGATATTAAGATCAACGGAATGATAAGGATTGCAGCAGTTCTTCCATTTGCACCGCCCTTAATGACCAGATACAGCCAGATCAATGCATAAAAAATAAACCAGTGTTCACGCTCTGTTATGAACGGCATTAGCCTGTCGGTAACAGGATTCGACAGCGTAACATTGATAAAATAAAAAAGAGCGGTATCAGTATTTTGAAGAAATTCCAATAAACTAATTTATCATTTTTACTTTGAAATCAAAACAGTTGAATATGATATGCACCCTTTATTTCTGCCGACAAAACCGAGTCCTTCAGATGTGGTCGCTTTTATAGATATGTTCGGAGTTTCAAGTATCCCGGAAATATTTTCTTTCATCTTCCCGATATATTTAAAAATTTTAGGTTCTTCAAGAACAATCACGGAATCTGAGTTTACAAGTTTCCAGCCGGTCTTATTTATGAGCCTGAATGATTCCCTCAGAAGTATGAGACTAGAAATATTTTTGTATGTATTATCGGTATCCGGGAATTGATGTCCGATGTCTTTAAAGCCGGCTGCTCCGAGAAGGGCGTCACAAAGCGAATGAAGCAGGACGTCAGCATCGGAATGTCCTTTTAATCCCATTTCATGATCTATTTCAACTCCGCCTAAAATAAATTTACGGCGCTTTGCAAATTTATGAACATCGTATCCGAATCCGACTCTTATTTCAAAATTATTCATTGCATACACAACTTATTGGTTTTATGATTTTAAAACAATCCGACAATGAATGGTCAAGCGAAAAATCAGAATTGTAATTTTAGTATCGGTACACTGTTCAATTAGATTTTTATATAGTAAATAATTTATAAAGATGTTATTTTGATACAGATTTTTTTAAGCCCGGGTGGCGGAACTGGTAGACGCGCAGGACTTAAAATCCTGTTGCCTGTAAAGGCAGTATCGGTTCGATTCCGATCCCGGGCACAATGCAAGAATATAAGTTCAATTCGAGAAATCAAATTGAACTTTTTATTTAGATTACACTAAGGTTCGGAAATGGTGGAGTGAAATTAATTAGTTTCGTTTGACTGCCTTATAATCTTTATTCACATCCACAAAACTTGTATAAGGTCCGTTCCAGTCTCTCTGAAAAATTTCACTTAATTCGGAATTAACTTTCACATTATCAATGATCAATGTTGCATTTCTGCAGTTGTAGAAATAACTCCATTCCCAGTTTGATGTGCTGATCCATGAAATATTATTATCGGAAATAAAATATTTGCAGTGTTCAACTCTTGAATAGGGAATAAATCCGCCGCTGAACTGAGGTATTGAGCTGAATTTAATTTCTATATTTACAGACCTGGGATAAGATTTTTATGAAATCGGTTGCAGCGTCACTTTATTGCCCAGTCCGAGAAAATGATTTTGATCTTAACTCCCCTTGAGGCTGCATGTCTCAGGGCATTATCAAGTGTATCGTAATAATTTTTTTCGTTTTTTGCTTTTGGTGAATAGGAATACATTTGATCGACAGGCTGTCCTTAGAATTATTAATTATTTTCAAGAGCTCTTCTTCTTCAGAGCTCAATCCGGGTATGTTAATTTCAGGAGGACTGAAAGCAGGATACAAAATTACTTTCCCGTAACTCATCAGAATTTAGGACAAGCGGATTTGATGAATTAATAATGTTTCCGTAGATTTGATCCGGAGAAGTTCCGGCACAATGCCCCCAGTCGAATTCAAAAACTTCCTGAAATGTATTTGCCAGATATTTGTTCTTTACTCTGACACCTAACTCATGAATGTGAATCAATGCGCGCCAGTCCATATTCTGACTTCCGACAAACAAATTTTCACTATCAACTATAAAATACTTTGCATGCATTACTCCGCCTGCAATATTGCCCATCGGAATTTTTCTGACAGTAATATTTTCAAGCCCGTCAAATTCATCTACGGAATTGTCCCCGCTGTTTGCATAAAAGCTTGAATCAACAATGATCCTTATCTTTACTCCGCGGGCAGCCGCATTCTTTCAATGCAATCAATAACCGGCTCCAGCGGCTGTCCTTTTTCATTTGCAAAATAAAATGTCTCGATGTCTATGCTTTCCTTAGCTTATTTATCATTTTTAGCCAGACACCGGATGTTCCCGGAAGATGTTGATTTTTCAAGAATCGTTTCAACCGGAACACTCTCAACAAGTTCGAATTCATCCTGGGATAATAGTCCGGAAGCAGGTAAGAAAAAAATCAGGAGAAATAAAAATAATCTGTTCATTGACTGCGAAGACAAATTTGAATGAATTGATCTTAAATAAGACATTGAGTTAAGGATTCCAGCTGATCTGCTTTTATCGGTTCGGCTTTCTTTTTATAAATATCTATTAAATTTCGCATTACGCGAAGAATAATTTCCTTGTCCGACATCTTCTTGAGAAAAGGTATATTGTCCATGTATTCCTGGGACAAACCTATTTTTTTGAAAAATTCAGTAGCTTCTTTTTTGGAAATTATCACTCCGTTATTGAAAGGATCAATAAAAAATTCTTCGCCATCATCTGAGTATTTAATGATAAAGTGTCCCGGAAGGTTTATTCCGTGAACAGGAATTTTTAATCTGCCTGAAATCAGAATGTAAATAACTGAAAGAGAGATCGGAATTCCAAGTTTGGTATCGAGCACGCTGTTGATATAGCTGTTATCAGGATCATAATAATTTTCAGTATTTCCCTGAAAGCCCTGTTCGGTAAAAAGATAATTATTAATTGTTTTCAAAACCTTCAGCGAGTCGATTTGCGAGATGTACTCTTTATTTTTATAAGCATTGCTTCAATTTCCAGAGACATTTTATCAAGTTTTCTTCTGTATTCATTTATCCTCATGCCGGGATATTCAAATGTTGAGAGAAGAAACATTCCGTCTTCAAGAATTTCATCATTTTCATTTGACAAGAGCTTGCTAAATTGTTTTTTGATTTTATCAAAGTTTATAATAGAAACTATTTCATTTGCTCTTTTTTTGATCAGGGTATTTTCATCCCCCAGATATTTCCTGAGAAAACGGGATGAGTCCTCACCGAAGGATATAAACCTGTTTTTCACGCTCGAATAAATCGTCTGATCTTCATCATCCAGCAGCTTTATCAAATGGTCAAATTCGGTTTTCTCACCGGGCTTATTTTCTTTCAAGTCTAACAATTTTAAAATCTCCTTTTCTTTAACTTTTGTGTAACAACATACTGTATTTGAAAAAAACTCCGTTTTAAATTGCCGCAAATTTTAATTCCTGAATATGCCTAGGCTTCTACTTTAATTGAATAAATATTTTTTGAAGGAATCTTGCTCAGGAAAATCAAACCCGTTATAAAAAATATTGCAAGAATTAATGAACTGACTCTCATACTGCCGGTCAGCTGATTGATCAATCCGTAAAAGAATGTTCCTATGACAATGGATATTTTTTCCGACACATCATAAAAGCTGAAATAGGAAGCATGGTCAGTGGTATTTTCAGGGATTATCTTGGCATAAGTTGATCTCGAAATGATTGAATTCCTCCCATTGTCAATCCGACAAGACCCGCCACCAGGATGAATTCCAATGCTGTAGTTATGAAATATGCGAGTACTGAAACAATGATCCAGAAACAAATAGAGATCATCAGTGAATATATATTTCCGATTTTTCCTGAGATGTAAGAAAATAAATAGGATCCGCCAATAGCCACTAATTGTAAAACCAGAATTGTTGTGATAAGAAGTTCACTTGAAAGACCCAGCTCTTTATCACCAAAAATTGTTGCAAGATACAATACTGTCTGAACCCCCATATTATAAAAGAAGAAAGCCAGAAGAAAAGTCTTCAGCAGTCTTTGTTCCTTTAGTTCTTTCAGGACTTTTCCCAAGCTCACTGAATCCGTTAAGCAGATAGTTTCCTTCGGGTTTTTTATCATAAATATTCGACGGTAAATAATAAAATGTATATTCGGCAAATCCAAACCACCATAATCCCACAGTCAGAAATGAAATGCGTGTTGCTAATTCGACGGAGCCAATACCGTACATGCCCGGAAATAAGATCATTGACAGATTAAAAACCAAAAGTATAATACTTCCCGCATATCCCAAGTGCAAATCCCTTTGCGCTGACGCTGTCAAGTCTGTCTTCGGTCGCTATTTCGGGAAGATAGGCATTATAAAATACGATGCTGCCGCTGAATCCGATACTTGCCAGAACAAACATGATCATTGAAAATGTTATGGTTTCGGAAGTAAAAAAAAATAACGCTGAACATGAGAATGCCCCGATGTAGCAGAATATCCGCATGAATAATTTTTTATTCCCCGAATAATCAGCTATGGAAGAAAGAACCGGACTTATAACTGCAATCAATAAAAAAGAAAATGACAATAAATATGAGTACAAAACTGAATTTACTATTTCAAAACCAAAAAAATTCACAGTGTCTTTTATTGACTTTGTCCGCTGCCGTCTTTTATTGAAGTAATATTCTGAAAGTAGATCGGAAAGATGGAGGAAGTAATTACAAGTGAATAAACAGAGTTTGACCAGTCATACAGACACCAGGCATTTATTATTTTTTTGTTATTCTTTTGAAAAGTCATTCAGATAAGAATCGGACTGGTTTCAGAAAATTTCATTTCTTTATTTTAAAAGGTGTTTTAGAAAGTTTTTTTTCAATAACCTTTTCGTTTGAATTCTCTTTCTTTTTCAAATTCAACAAACCTCTGCCGGTTTTGTTAAGCTTGTTTTCTTTTTTTAATTCTTCAAGCACGGCATCAAGAATTCCGTTTACAAATTTCCCGCTGTTTCTTGTGCAAAATTCTTTGGAAATGTCGATGGCTTCATTTATGGAAACTTTAGGCGGGATTTCCGGAAAGTAAACATTTCTGCAACACCAATTCTCAAAATAATTCTTGTCGACAAAAGCCATACTTTCCAGCTCCCAGTTTACTACTTTGTCAAGTATGTAAGCGTCAAGTAGCTTTTCATTTTTTAAAACCAGATCAATAAGCTGATCGGCAAACTCAATGCTTTCTTCTTCCTTCAGTTCGGAAAGCAGATCCTTTTTTACTTTTTTAATCGGATCATCGGAAATTATGTGAGCGTAAAGAATCTGCATGACTTTAATTCTTATATCCCTGCGTTTTATCTGTGACATTAAACTTTAATTCGTTTTCAAAGCTAATCAATTAATATTAAATATAATATTCTAATATATAAAAATACTATTAATTTTTTTTGACCAGTAATTTTCCATTAGTTTTGTCGCCCATCCGGGCTGTTTTATTTTTCCATCCGGCAGAAATTCACTAAGCACGGGCTTTATATCAATAACGGGAGTTCCGTTAACAGCATCCAGTCCTTTAACGGTAAGAACGTTTCTTTCAGCTTTGATAAGGTTTACAATTGAAGTTCCCAGGAGATTTGGTCTATCCTTTTTTCTTTGTGCGAATATGCCGACTTCCGGATATTCTTTATTTTCCCTCGGATGAGTAGATGAAATGTTGATCTTTGCCAGATCCGCAAGATGAAAATAAAAAATAATTTCAAGATGTGAAAACTCATCTATTCCTTTTATGCTGTCTTCCGGTATCTTATCGCTGATAATTATTTCAGAAATGATATCACCCCAGAAATCGTCTTCAGTTTTTTTTCTTTTGTTTCGGACAAAGGCAATCGGTTCAATTGTATACATGGTCTCCTATTCGTAAATGTTTAAGGGATCGAAGTGCGCGAATGATTCGTTCGATTCGCTGATTTCTTTTAACGGGAATCCTATTCCGGAACAAAGTTCATCCATTCTCCCCCAGTATTCCCTCACCTTTGGATCATTATGGGCGTCTTCCGTATGCTTGTCGCTTGTCCATTCAAAGATCTCCAGAATAATTTCCTTATCCTTCCTGGATCTTAATGTGAAAGGATTTCTATCCGTTACATACCCGGCTTCCAGAAAATATTTTCGTTTTCCTTTTAAAACTTCAAACAGTTTTTCCTGATTTTCAACTTTACAGCGGTAAGGCGCGATCACTATTGCAGAAACCATTTTACTTTCTGTTTAATTGATTGATTCGTTTCTTAAGATCGGAGATCTTTATGGATATTTCCTCTAAAGACAGTCCGTTCTTATTATTTTTGATTTCCGTAATTTCATCTTCCAGTTCTTTTTCGATAAACCTGTTAATTAGTTTTTTTGCATCCGACGCATTATATTTTTTCTTCATTGAACTCTTCAGAAGCGAATGACGTGAATCCGATTCAAATTCGCTCACCTCATGAGGGTCATTTACGATCGCGGCCATATATTCTATTGCCATCTCGTCATTAAGGTTATTAATTGTTCTTGAAATGTTTATTTCATATTCCAGATTCAGCTGTTCCATAAAGTCTGAAATTATTTTTTTTACCGAATTATTGCTGATCCAGTTGATGTCAAATTTGTCATACAAAAAAATCAGGCAGTCCCTGTCTCCTCTTACAAAGTAATCTGTTACTTCTCTGTCCAGCGCCCTGAACCTATCGCTATTATTTGTCCCGTTAACGGCTTTTCGTAGAGGTATTACCACTGAAGTTTTCGGAAATGATCCGGCTTTGTTTTGTTTCAGAACTTTCTCAAGCTCATCTCTCATGTCGGATTCATAAAGAGAATATTTTTTTGATATCTCCTTGATGTAGAGTGCTCTCTTTATTTTATCCGGAATTTTTCCGATGTAACTGATTATCTCCTTTATATATTCTGTCTTCTCATTCACAGAATTTAACTTTCCTTCTTTTTCATAAAGCCCGGACACAAAACTTACTAAGGATTTCCTTGCTGAAATAATTTTTTCAAACTGATCTTTACCGAATTTGAGCATGAAGCTGTCCGGGTCTTCTCCCTCAGGAAGCGTTATTACAGACAGATCAAGACCCGCTTCCAGAATTACTTCCATTCCTCTTTTAGATGCCTTGATTCCCGCAAGGTCAGAATCAAATAAGATATATACTTCGCTTGTGTAGCGTGAGATCAGCTTTACCTGCTCTTCTGTCAATGCTGTCCCGCTTGATGCCACCACATTCTCTATCCCGTTTTTGTAAAGTGCTATCAAATCCATATATCCTTCAACTAGAATCACATAATTAAAATATCTTACCTTTTCCTTTGCAAAATTCAGCCCGTAAAGAACTTTACTCTTGCTGTAAATTTTCGACTCGGGTGAATTAATGTATTTACCTCCCAGATCGTCTTCGTAAAGCTTTCTTCCTCCGAATCCGACTACCTTATCATTCTCATTAAATATCGGGAACATCAGCCTTCCCCTGAACCTGTCATAAAAAGAACCGCTGTCTTTTTCCTTTCGTAAGATCAATCCGGCTTTCTCAATATCTTCAGGTTTAAAAACAGCGTCCTCCAAAAATTGATTTAACAACCCGTCCCAGTTTTTTGAAGAATATCCAATGCCGAATCTCTCAATTGCTTTTGAATCTATTTTTCTTTTATCAAGATAATTATAAACAAACTCCTTTTCACTGCCGGATAAGTTTTTAAGATTTCTGTAAAAATATTTTGCTGCGGATTTATTTATTTCGAATAATTTGGATATTTCATTCGTCAGGTCCGGATCTCTTGAATTAAATTTTAATTCTATGCCCGCTCTATCGGCAAGCTTCTGTACAGCGTCCAAGAAAGTTATCTTCTCAAAGTTTTGTACAAACGAAAACACATTTCCGCTCGCCTTGCATGAGAAGCAATGATAGACCTGTTTTTCCTGTGTAATATGAAGTGATGGGTTTTTGTCGGGATGAAACGGACATAATGCCAGAAATGATTTTCCCCGTTTCTTTACCTGAATGTATCCGGAAATAACATCAATGATATCATTTGCCTGCGCGATCTCATCGAATTTTTCAGAGGGGATTTTCATAAAACTGGTTTTAATCACTTAATAAAATTTCGTGTCTAAGTCTCTTCAGTATTGATCCACTTTCTTACATGCGGAGGTTTAAAAGTTTTCATTCCCTCAATTAATGTTTCCGGGTCATTTTCCAGTATGATCATGTCCAGGTCTGTTTTTTGCATAAAGCCTTCGTTGATACTGCCTGTTATAAATTTAACCAGAGAGTCATAATAACCATTAATATTAAGAAGCCCGATGGGTTTGCTGTGTATTCCAAGGTGAGCCCATGCCCATATTTCAAACAGCTCTTCAAGCGTTCCTATCCCTCCGGACATCGCAATGAATCCGTCTGATAACTCAGACATGATTGTCTTGCGCTCATGCATTGATGTTACAATTTTCAGCTCGGTTACTTCTTTGAGAGCAACTTCCCTTTCGACGAGGTTTTTAGGAATGACGCCAATTACCTTTCCGTTGTATTGGAGAACTGAATTCGCAAGTTCACCCATAATGCCTACATTTCCTCCTCCGTATACCAATGTCAGATCTTCTCCTGCAATTATTTTGCCAAGCTTCTGAGCAGCTAATGAATGTCTGATATCATTACCCGGGTTCGATCCGCAGAATACGCAAACACTTTTCAATTTATTCTTACTCAATTTGACTTCGGAATTAGCTAACGTTTGAATTTTAATTATCCACTATATCCTTCAGCAGCTCTCTTGCATAGTTAGCATCTTCGGGCATTACCTGAAAAACCACGGGGCCGGTGATCGGATTGAATCCTGTCCCGATTACTCCTACTCCGAACAGATCCTGAACACCCTCACCCTGTGCGAGATACCGGATTTTAGCTTCGTCAAGAATCGATTTGACTACTGCAACTATAGCCTCATTGCCGGTTTCAAAAACTGTAACAAGATTTTCGTGATCTTCTTTTTCCTGTTGTTCTTTACTTATCATTTGATTTAATTTATTTCTACCAATCTTTGAAAATAATTTCTTTAATTCAATTTAATTTTATTTGCTTACAATATCAATTTTAGCACAGCCGGAAGTTTTTCTTAGCATTAGTTTGTATTGATACGGTTTCTCCTGAGATAGTAATTCCATCGTATGATCGGGTTCCTATTTTTTATTTCAACAGAATAAAACAATATTTGAAATTGATCCCCTTTATTTTCTTATTAAATTCTGTCTCAAAACCATTATGATACATTCCCGAACAAACATACAAGGATAAAAATAATTTCAAAAATCACTTAAATTATTGTATTAGATGTTTTGGTAAAATTATATATATTATTGCTATTTATAAAACTAATGGAGGGCTATAAAAATGAGAAATCTAAAATACATTTTTCTAATCTTGTTATTTGCATCAGTTTCATATTCTCAGAATGTTAAAATAACAGATTTTAATGTTCCAATCAGTACTGCTAAGCAGATGTTGATCGGAGGCAGTTACAACTGGGCACAAACAGGTGATTCCGTTACAACAAATCAATTCAATATCAACGGAGCCTTTAATACCTTTTACACATCATTACCTTTTTCATGGGACTTGAGTGTAAACGCAAGTTTAAGCGGAAAATATCAGGATTCTCTACGAGCCGCATATAATTTAGTAGCAAATATCAATAAATATTTTACAACAAGAACTGCAGCATTTTATTTTGCCGGAGTTACTTCAAGTTATTTAAGGCAATCCGAATTTGGTCATGAAAACAGACCAGAAATAAACATACTCGCCGGAGCAGGTTATGGGAGACTTATTGATGCAACATCAATGGCAAAAGCAATTAGAATAGATGAAGATTTGAAGAGATATGGCGTCAACACTGCCTATATGCCGAGAACAACAATGCAGGAAATTGCAGCCATCATTGATCAGGAAAGCGAATACAAAACAAAGTATAAATCGATTTACGAATATAAAATCATCGGTGATATTCTGAAGGTGATTAAAGAGTCGGGAGTCGCCGGGGAATTTATCGAAAGCTCTCTCTCATATTTCAGAATCCGTGAAGTTTTGTTTGGCATTAATCAATTCATTAATCCAAGATATTACGGTGGCGATATCAGAGCCGGTGTAAGTTATACAGTGCTTACAAGAAATGATTCACTGGATAATCC
This sequence comes from uncultured Ignavibacteria bacterium, assembly GCA_963836395.1. Taxonomy (GTDB): domain Bacteria; phylum Bacteroidota; class Ignavibacteria; order Tepidaquicellales; family Tepidaquicellaceae; genus JAGPCH01. The sequence continues at coordinate 311,256 of CAWIJF010000010.1, forward strand.
CAACCCTGATTTAAATTTACAGGGGAGATATTCATATCCCATAGATTTACATCAGCAGTTAAACTTAATAGCCGGCGCAAATTCTCCTTTTGATTCTGCATTTGGAAAATTAGTTGAAGGGACCGCTAACATTAATTATTCCTATAATTTGACAAACAGAATTTCTTTTGTAGCAGGTTATACTTTAAATCTAACACAGCAGGTTGATAACATTCTGGATTCCACCGGAATTGTTGTTGCCGGCATGGTAAGAGATTTTTCAACCCCCAATCATATATTTACAACCGGATTTAATTTCTATCTGGAAAATTATGTTACTCTCGCTATTACTGCTGGCTTGAATAAACGGCATGAACAGGAAGGCGATAAATTTACAAATGTAAGTGCTATCTTTACCGTTTTCTAATGAACAGTTGTTGCTTGCTATTTATGTGTGACACATCATATTCACCGGTGTGTCACGCTTTTTTCAAATACGCATTGCATTTCCCGTCAATCGCAATTCTGTAATTTTTTTATCTTCAATATCAAAATCAACCGTAAGAATCTCACCTGATCTTGTCAGTACCTGTATTGGCTTGAATTGATTTCTAAGAATATAAAATATAACTGCAGATGAAATGGCTCCGGTGCCGCATGCAAGAGTCTCCCGCTTCAACTCCTCTTTCATAAGCTTCTGATCTCAAGTCTGGCTTTTCTCTTTTGAAAGAACATTTACAAAGTTTACATTTGCTCCTTCCGGCATTAGATCCTTATGCATCCGTATATTTCTTCCCCATTCATTAATATTAACTTCCTTCAGATCATTTACCTTCGGTCTTTCAATTTCATCAATGAATACAACAATATGCGGAGAGCCGCAATCTACATAGGAACAATTCAGCAATTCCCACCATTCCTGAAAATGCACCTTGAGCTTAAAATTCGTTTTTATTCTTTACCGGAGGGGGAAATGAAACTGAAATTTGTCCGTCATCTGTATTCTTACAGACATAAATTTTTGAAACAGCTTCTATCTTCAACTCTCTTTTTAACTGAAATATTATTATCGTTAATGTATTTCATTGTACATCTTAATCCGTTACCGCACAGCGAATCACCTGTTCCGTCCTTGTTATAATAATTCATTTTAAAATCGGCAATTGCAGATCTTCTCCAAAAAAATTACTCCGTCCATTTCTAATATCCCCAGCTCATGTATCCAATACTGAATTCTTATGATCAGAATATTTTCCGAATCCAAGATTATTAACCATAATAAATTTATTCCCGGCACCTGAATATTTTTGGATCATCAATTGAAATACTCCTCTTGAGTTTGTTTGTTTTGAAATTTTTATGTCCCGCAGCTGCGGCGCCTTTGATTCTGTACCTCAAGCGAAAATCCGCTGTATGAGCCCGATCGGATACCAGTTGAAATTCATTTCCCATGAATTCAGATCCCTGTATGCTGTAATATAAGGCGCCGCGATCTGCCTATTTATTATGTCATAACTTGTTGAAAAAGTAAATCTCCATTTTTCAGTTAAGTTAAAAGCGATGTTTCCGGAGAGATTTGATGAGCGGAAAGTATTAAACGGAGTCGGACTGGACTCTGAATAATTGATATCCCAGTCCTCCGCTGAAAGGAATGTTAAATGAAACTTCTTCCAGCTTTCGTTGTTTTAATTCCCTTATAATCCCCGCCGAGAATCAGAGTATCGTTTGGTGTCACAGGTATATCATCTGACTCCCTGTTAATCCGAAATTAAATGTAGTTGACATGCTGATACTGAAATTTGTTATGTTTGCAAGCTTGCCGTCTGTATTGATCAGAAACTGATTGACCCTTGCACTGTCATTGGGATCATACTTGTATAGATTAAATGTGCTCCTCCGGAAATATTTAAGAAAGCTTCCTATGTTTGTCCTGTACGAAGTCGCAAGCGGTGAGAAATTCAGTGAGTCGGCTGCAAAATTATAATTGATGCCTGCATCCAAAACAAACAGCTGAAATTTATTTTCAGTCGAGTCATTGACATATGTTTTCATTTCAAATATATTTCCGAAGGTGAAATGCAAGTGACTGTGATTCTCCCGCCGGCGCACCTCCGAATACTTCTTTTTCAAAAATAGAATATTTTACTTCTTGTCCCGAACTGCATTCAAATAAGTATTATAAAATCCCCACTTACGGATCTGAAAAGTCCGGCTGATAAACATAGGATATTGCAGGAGTAATCGTATGACGGATTCCCGTTACATTAAATATTCTCGGAGTGAATATCCCGACAAATTTTGTTGAGAAGCTCACTCCGGTATTAAAATATCTTAATGCTTTAATCGCGTTGACATCATGTATTGTGACAGTGAACTGTCAGCAGGATTTAAAACTTTGTCAACATATTTATTATACCAGATCTCATTGTAATTGAAGAATGGACTGAAGTGATATAAATTCAAATTTAGGTGAAAATTGCAATATTAACTGTCTGCCTTACGCCGGAACGGAAATCATTGACAGTGCTGTCAGCATTTGATTTAGTTGTAGATATTCTTTTTGTCCTGTTGTTCAAAATACTTCCGTTGTAGGAAAATGAAAAATATTCATATAGTTTTTTATTGTAATGAACTTGATGATTTTGATTCAAAAGGAAAGGTCTGTGACATGGAAAAATTTACCAAGCGGGATCCTCTCGGTGAGATCACCGGTTTGTAAGATTCTGATCCCTGTAATAATTTAAATTAAGTGCAAAGGGAGTACCTTCCCAGGTCTTTGAATAGGTCACATTTGAAATAATGTTCTGCTGTAATAATTCCGATAAGGAATTTGTTGAAATGTTGTAATAGTTTTTACCGCTTGTAAAACGCCAGGCTGGCATCGAACCGCGAAGTAGGATTTATCTGCTGATTGTGATTAATATTCAGTCCCCATGCATCGGAATTTTGTGTAGTTCCGACATCGGTACTTTCGCCAAGCCGTATCCTCGAATATCCGCCGTCAATGCTTCCCGAGAAATTATATTTTGAAACATATCTGAATCTTCCGTAAGCATCTATTCTTCCGTTTGGAAAAGTAACTTCCCGTAAGAGCAAGGTCAGTGTAATTGTTGATTGCCCAGAAATATCCGAGCCGTGAAAGATATTTCCCGTAAGTTGCATCGTCTCCGAATTTAGGGGAGATCAGTCCCGAAGACCTTCCGGACTTATTCGGAAATACTCCGAACGGAATCCAGAACACAGGAACGCCTTCTATATAAAGAAATACTGACTGAGCTATTACTTTATCATTTGGAATTACTTTCATTTTCGGAGAAAGAAAATAATATTCCGGATCTTCCCTGTCTGTGGAAGTTGTATAAATTCCGTTCTTGATGAACAGTACATCGCTCGTTACCTTCTTGATCTTGTCCCCGAAATAATATCCGACGTCAGCATCACTGAATCCCATCGAAACGCTTCCCTGCTGTGTTTTAAAATTATAAGTGAGTTTTGCTCCTTCGTACTTTTCATTTCCCTGAAACATTAAAGGAGTCTGGACAAATTTTCCTTCCCTCACTGAATCCGGTACACCATAAGCTTCGAGTATCAGCGTTTCCTGATCAACTGTAATTCTGCCGGCATCAAGCTTCAGATCTTTGTAAGTCAGCTTTGCTTCGTTATACAAATATACTTTTTTATTTTTCAGATCATAGATAAGAGAATCTTTTGCGGAGTAATCGATTACAGCATCCACATCCGACCGGACTATCCTGTTCGAATCAGGAGCCAAAAAATTATTTGATAAAGAATCCGGGGGAATGTTCGCATCCAGGGAATCGGAACTGTCCTGCGCAAATCCCTTTGATACTATCAGTAAAATGACAAATATGAAAACACTTCTTTTCATTAAGTGTCATTTTACTTAAATCGCATGATTAATTAAATGAAAATAGATTTGTAAGACTGCAGGATTCCTTCAGATAATGAGCAGGTCATACTAAAAGTCTGACCTGCCATCATGATCTGAAAAAGATCTAATGAGGGTTGGGTTATTTTAAAAACCGCTCCAACTTTCGTATTTGTTCCTATACAAATATAATTTCTATCCTAACAAAATTCTAACAAAAATCAGAAGTTTTCTTTCGGAATGAAATTGCAGCCGGTTCACTGTACATTACCAGGTCATCATAAAGATCCCGCCAGTCGGGATTTATGCTTTCTACTAAACTTTGTTTCCAGAATGTATCCCACTTTTCCAGCTTCTTTTTGCTTTTAATTGCACTCAGTACATTTTCCGCCAGTTCATAATATACCAGAAGGTCATTCCTCATCGTTGTTTTTTGAGACAGAAGATAAATTATCTCTGAGTTGTTTAATGGTAGAAATAATGTTATCCGTAATATCTATCCGGAGCTTTTCGTGTTTTTTATCCGAAAGTATGTACAGATAATATATTTTCATTTTTTTATACTTCTTTAAATTTACCTCACAGGTTTTAATGCCTGTGAGGTTTTGATTATTATCCTGTTTGCTAAAATTTATATCTGAGCTCAATTACCGGAAGAATACTTGAAAAAGAAAATTGTTTAAAGTCTTCTTCAATCGTTGAGCTTTCAGAAGATTCATAAAGAGGTTGACCCATGGAAGAAAAAGAATATGTCTCTTCCACATTGGTCTCATTATTAAAAATAGAATAAAACAGGAACTGATGAAATTCAGCGCCGACGGAAAAATGTGTCAGAAAATTGTATTCTGCGCCAAGATAAAAACCGATTCCGTAAGAATTTCCCGGCGCAATATTTACTGTTTGACTAATGCCTGTTGAATCAAGCAATTCTCCGTTTGCATATTCCGTCTGCCACCCGTTATATATCTGTAGTCCTTTGCCCGTATGCAGATAACTAAGCTCCAAACCGGAATTTAATTCAAAATTTCCGAAGGACTTTGAATAGTTTACCCCTCCGTTTATATTAAATGAAGTCTGATCATAATTAATATATTCTTTTATGTTAAAAGGTATGTTTTGCATCCCGTTAAAATATTCCGATTCAAAGTGAGTGCTTTCGGATATTCTTCTGTTTGAAAATCCGCTCCACATTCGTAATGAAATATTTTCATTCAGATGATATTTTAAATCCAATCCGAATGCATATTTAGTACTATGTTCTGTTATTTAACCGGCTGTTAAAAAGCCAGTTATCATTATAGAATCTTCCTGCTCCGGTCAGGTCAATCAGGGTTATAGTAGATCAAGCCAATGGAATATTTTGTCACCGGCTTTTCAATTTGGGAATTTGCGGTATTTGAATAAGAAACTATTACTGCCAGATAAATCACGAGCTTTTTCATTTTACTTCTCCTTTATTTAAATTTTATAATGTTTTTTTTAAAAAAAAAGTGGAGCAAAGTAAAATTATTGATATCGTGATTTTATCTATGAGTTATAAAAGTTTTTTAAATTGAACCTCACAGGCTATTCATACCTGTGAGGTTTTTGATAATGTCACTTCACTAAAATCATTCTCTTCACCTGCGAAAATTCACCGGCTACTATCTTATAAAAATATGTCCCGCTCGCAAACCCGGATGCATTCCATTCCACGCTGTATCTTCCGGCGTTCTGTTGCCCGTTAACCAGTGCTGCTATTTCTTTTCCCCCTATATCATAAATTTTCAATGTAACGTAATTCGTAATTGGCAATTCGTAATTGATCTTTGTAGTCGGATTGAACGGATTAGGATAGTTGTCTTTAAGTTCAAACTTGGCCGGAATATCTGTTGTGATGTCGTTAGAATTTTTTAGCATGTCCGTCTTACCTGACTTATTCCATCCGGGTTCCTGTGAATCGCTTCCGGCAGGTATTTGAGCTGACACATAATTTAATGCATTGTTATCAACAGTAGAAAGATCTCTTACATCAACTGTCCTGTCACCGGTGATGTCTGTATAAACATATCCCATTATATAATTTGATGCATCATTATCTACCAATGATAAATCCTGAGCATCAATTACTCTGTCATGATTTATATCTCCGCTGTAGATACAATACTTACTTCCTTTTAAAACAAGATTGTTTCCATATGCCTGAGATTGAGATGAAGTGAAGTCATAGTTTGATGTATGCTCCTGTTGTCAAACCTACACCATTTTTACTCCATGTCTCGAGTCCGTTTCTGTGTTTGAGAGCGATGTAGTAAGTCCCTGACTGAGCATTCCTGAATAAGAAGCCGCCTGTGAAATTTATTGAATCAATTATCGCTGCCGCTGAATCAACAACCGAATATGGCAGGGAAGTATTTCTTAGATAAGCTTTTAGAGTATCCCGCATATTAAGTCTGCCAAAATCATTATAAAATCCCTGGACTATTGCAGTGATGTTACAATTAATTGCATTTTGGTCTGTGACATAAACATGTTTCGAACAAAACGGACGACCGCCGTTACCGTCGGGAATAATAAAGTATAAAATAAAATGACCGCTTGTAAGACCTGCATTCACTGTGACAGTATTACCGGTAGAATATTGAGGAATTGATGCAAGTGTATTATCATAATTTGAAATGTCCCAGTATCCGTTTGGAGATGAGCCGGTAAAGACATTATCCGTCGAGCCGGGCAATATAACTTCGCTTCCGGTGATGGAGCAATTAGAAGAAGTATAATTGTTGAGTAGAATTGAAATATCAGAATGTCCATTATGTCCATAGACATTATTGATTGCCAGATCAATGTCACCATCGTTATCAAAATCACCCGTCGCTCCTACTGATGTATATTGTCCAAGAGTTATATTGGACGACTTAACAAAACTTCCCGCTCCGCTATTCTTATAAAACTTTACATCATTGGATGGATAGTCAGAGTAGGCCAAATCTATATCACCGTCACCATCGAAGTCAAAAGGAAACGCCAGAGAACCGCCTGAAAATGAAGTCTGATAGAACAAGTCATTCCCCTGATTAAAATAATGATAATTCCTTCCCACTATATCTAAATTATTGTCGCCATTAATATCAGCTAACTTTTCGTCATCAAAATACTGATCAGTAAAATAAGTAGTTCCAATAGAAAAATTTGCATTCCCGTCATTCAACAGAGAAATAAATTTACAATGTGTATCATCAAAATATTTTATGGATACAAATATATCTATGTCTCCGTCATTATCTAAATCTCCGAGGTCGCATCCGTTAGTGTGATAATAGCCAAGATTATCTATTAGATGAGTGGCAAAATTTCCATTGCCGTCATTAATGTAATATCTGACCTCATCAAATGCCCAGGTCATTCCTAAATCCAGATCACCATCGGCATCTAAATCAGCAGCTTTGCCTATAAGTCCCCCTCCTACTGTTGCTGAGGTTTTTGTGAAATGACCCGAACCGTCATTTTTATAAGTATACAAACTATCCAGAAAGTAAGTGTATGTTGCTATGGCTAAAGTAAAATCCAGGTCACCGTCATTGTCAAAATCCCCGGGATAAAGCCCTGAATAATGTTCAACTCGGGCAAACTATTTATCTGTTGAAATAAAGAAAAGTTACCGCTGCCGTCATTCTTATAAATATTAATACCCGTAAAATATCCAATGGTCAGTAAATCAATATCACCATCTCCGTCAATATCTCCGGATTTGAGCTCAACTGAGGGCTGACTTGTATTGAGATTTACTGAATCAATAATACTTGCTTCGGTAAATACTCCTGTCCCTGACAATGCCTGAACCGTAAATGTCCATGTGAATGCAGTGATAGGAGTGTTAGATGAAGTTTGAATCCCTGAGGAAAGTGTGACCTGAATTTTTTCACCGACTTTGAAATCAGAGTTTGGATTTATTGATGCGGTTCTGGTTCCGGCATTGTAGCTGACAGAAGAACTTTTTAAACCTGTTTGAAGACCGAAGACTTTTATATTGGAGCTGTTGATTGTAGATGCATTCATTGCTTGTGAAAAGGTAACTAATACATTTTGAAGTTTTTGAACATTAATGGCGTTTAGATTTGGCTCAACTTCACTAATAAATGAATTTATTATATTGCTATTTTGCGTAAATGAAATATCATCCAATCCGAAATCATTTCCAACAAAAACTGTATTCAAATCAACAATATCTATTATTGCAGAAGTATTTGAGGCTGAATTCCAGGATACACTTCCGGGAATCCAGGTATTTAATGTTCCTGGAGCTGTGAAGGGTGAGCCGATATTAATTCCGTTAATAACAACTTGAATGCTTGCTTGAGCAGTTGGATAAACAGAACTAAGCCAATATGAAAATCTATAGTTTGTATTCGGAGTTACAGGAATTGTTTGTTTCCAGACAGTTACAGCAGATACGCCTCCATCGGCAATTAAAAAATTTCCGGTTCCAGTTGTATGATCAAATCCTGTCAGAGCACCATGATAATAATTTGCACCGTTGCCAACTGCATACTGAGGAGGGCAACCGCATGCACCCATACAACCGATTGTATTACAATAAGCATACAAGCTTGAAAATCCGGTATTACCCGAACTGAAATCTCCGTTAGTCACAAGATTTGATTGCGCAAAAGAAATTTGTTGTAACAAAAAAATAATGGCTGCGACGAATATGGATTTTACTTTTTTCATAATTTGTTTCCTCTTTGATTAGAGTATTATTTTTGATTAGAGTTATTATTTAATTTTCTTTTAAAGAATGATTACAAGGCTTGATACAAAAATACTCTCATCACTATAACTATTCCAAAGATACTTTTTCAGGAAAGTGAAACGAAAAGAAGGCGATAAAAGAAGGTATACTTTAATTTTGATTTAGAATTGAATTTTCGTAAGGGGAAAAAGTGAAAAAAAACCAAGTGGAAATTTTACCACTGAGACACTTAGAACACTTAGTTTTCTGAATATCTGTAAGAAACTTCTGAAGTCTTAACTCTTCGAAATAACCAAATTTGGAAATATCTTTTGGGTTGTGGTAATAAAATGTCTTTTATTACAAAACTATAAATCTTACTTTTCCTCACTTCTTATACCTGTATTCATTAACTATCCGAAGGTTATGATACACAGCAAGGCAATAGACGTTTTAAAAACTTTTTCAAAGGAAGAACTGAAACAATTCTCAGACTTCGTCCGCTCGCCTTTCCATAATAAAAATAAAAATCTGATCAAGCTCTTTGATGCGCTCGAGAAATATTCATCCTGATTTGATATTGAAAATGAAAAAGTATATTCGAATGTATATCCTGAAAATTTATACAATCACGATAATTTAAAGAAACTCATGTCGGAGATGCTCCGGTTAACTGACAAATTTCTTTGCTAGCGGGAATGAAGAAAGAAAAATTCATATCCAAAAATTTATTTTGCAGGAATTGGTTGCGAGAAACTTTGATGATTATTTTTTGCTGCAACTGAAAAACCATGAAAAAGAATATTCGGAAAAGCGGAATCTTCAGTTCATTGAAAAATCAAGTCTGGAGGATATAAGAATTGATTATTACATATCAAGGAATAAGGATTGAACCACTGAATTTTCGGAAAAAATTTATAAACGATACCTGTTATTTCCTTGTTAGTATTTCAATATTTAAATAGTGTTACTTCCCAAAAAAATACTTACAGGAATGAAAAGTTTACTTCGAAATTGTCAGAGTTTATCAAAGGAATTAATTTTGATCCTTTTCTTAAAGACTACGATCCGGAATCCGAAGAACTGAAATTCCCATATTTATTATGCAATCTTATTAAAATGAATCTTGAACCGGAAAATGAAAAATATTTTTTCCAGGCGAAAAAAATATTTTTAGCTTACTTAGAGTCGAACAATATCCAATTTAGTAACAATCTAATGGCTTACTTTGCGGCATTAACAAGTTATTGTACAAGAAGAAAAGAAAAAAAGACTTGAAATATATTTCAGAACAATTTGAATTAATTAAATACAGATTTTTTATTGTGAGCAAATTTAAGGTAACCTAATTGGTTTCCTGGGCCGACTTTGCGAATGCGGTTAGTTCAGGACTTGACGGGGGTGAAATTCAATGGGTGGAAGATTTTATAGTTAAGAGCAAAAAAAATATTTATTGCAATGACTATGAATATCTGTACAATTACGGAAAAGGAAATATTGAATTTTATAAAAAAATTTTGAAAAAGCGCTGGAGTATTTCTCTAAGATTCATTGCGGGGAACATTTACTGAATATAACTGTCCGCCAGCAGGTACTGATGTGTGATTATCAACTGAATCTGGTGAAGATGCAATTTCCGGAATAGACTCTTTCTATCATCACCTGCAAAATTCAGGCAAACTAAATCCCAGAAATAAATCTCTTTCAAAATATTTCATTGATTTTTACAGGGAGCTGATAAAGCTGAAATTGAAACCGCACAATATTAGTGATTTAAGCTTGAGGAAAATTTCCAAAAAACTCGAAGAAAAAGAATTCACTTTCTCTGATAGATGGATTTCAATGAAATTGGAGGAGTTAAAATTATTGAAAGGGAATGAGTCAGTTTCGGAGAAAAAATATTTAAATAAACACTGAGAAATAAAAACCGGATAAAAAAGAGTTATAATTTGTATAGGCACGGAGGCATCCTAATTTCTTGGAGGCATATCTGCAAATCCTTGACTTACATCTACAAAACTCCGGAGCTTGTAAATTTTATTGTGTAAATGAACTTTTTTTAATTTAAATATTTACTGATTCTTTCTTTAAGAATAATAGCTAACTGTGATAAAGAAAAGTTCCATTCTCTAACGGGCATAGTCCATTTTTTAGATAAATCTCTATAAGCTAAATATAGCATTTTCTTTAGAGCATCATCATTTGGAAAGACAGATTTATTTTTAGTTACTCTCCAAAATTGCCGGTGAACACTTTTCAATATGTCTGTTGTGTAAATTGTCTTTCGCATTCCTCCGGATACTTGAAAAAGACAGATACATTAGCCCAGTTGCTGCGCCAGGAATTCAAAGCCAGCGGATATTTCTTTCCCCACTTTTCTTCAACCAAATCAAGTTCCTGTAAAGCAGATTCTTCTGTCGGAGCTTTGTAAACTCTTTTGAGATCCGTCATAAATTCTCTGCTGTTTTTGTAAGCTATGTACTTAAGCGTGTTTCTGATCCCTCACGTTGCATGAGAGGGTACCTTAGGAAACACATGGCTTATGGCATCAAGGATTCAATTTGGTGCTTCAACATATGAGATCAGTATATCTTCATCTTCTTGTTTCTTAATTCTGTCACCACTCCATGCCAGAAGTTTGCGCCTTCTGTCTCAGCTATCCATAACCCAAGGAGTATTTTTTCCCTTCTATGTCTATTCCCAGGCATGTATAAGCAGCTTTGGATTTTACCTTACCCTCTTCCCGGACTTTATAAAATATTGCATCAAAGAATACACTCTACTTTTGTTGGGATAAGTCCGAAACGACACTTGAGAATGTTAATTCTTCCAAAACTCATTTTACTATCTGGCAATTCAGAAACACTACTGATCCTTTGTATTTTTCACCGACAGTTGATACACACGTCTCCCATGGCGCCGGAAATATCAAAAGATGGCAGGTTATTTAGATGCGCAAACCTAACGATTCCATAATAGATCCTTCAGCTACACCATCAAGGCTTGACGTTCAAGACATACTCCATATGTTTTATTTCTGTTTCAGCACGGACGGTACATAACAAAATGGTATATTTTTCTTACGATACTTACAGGATACAATTAATGCTGTCTTTGCGGTTGTCTGCGCTAAAAAATCAGGTACAGACCCGACGACCTGGGACTCATCATATCAAAGAAACAATTTAAACGTCTCGGCAGGCTGGTAATGAAAGCGCATATGATAACGGATATAGAGTCTTCTTCTCCTCCTGATATTCCAATAGTAAAAACAGAAGTCGGTGATAAAAATGTAAGTTTGTACTGGGCTGCAAATTCGGAGATTTATTGATCCCATTTCTAATATAGAGGATTTTGAAGGCTATAACGTTTACAGAACTAACCCTGGAGCGGATTCTTACATTAAACCAGGACTTAACAAGTCTTCTGAAACTGGTCGGGACTTTTGATAGCGCTCACAATAAC
>CAWIJF010000011.1:0-17320 GCA_963836395.1 uncultured Ignavibacteria bacterium
CTCCCGGTTCAGCGTGACTCGCTCCGTTTTGAAGGATCAGCTTTAATATTTTTTGAGCAATGTAATGTTCCGCCGTGAGATGAAATTTCGATCACATCTTCTCCGGTGTAAGAGTTCGGGTTTTTGAAAATAGAGATCAGTACTTCATCTAATATAGATCTCCCATTATCAAAGATATATCCGAAGTGGACGGTGTGGGAGTCCGGTTATTCGATTTAATTTATTTTCGCCGGACTTATCTTTTAAAAAAATTTTCTCTGTTATTTTAAAAGAATCCTCGCCGGAAATCTTGATCACTGATATTCCTCCTTCTCCAATTGGAGTTGAGATTGCTGCTATGGTTTTTGATAATTTCATAGATCTTTTTTATTAAAAACTTTTTACTTTATAATTCTTCTTACCCTGAAAGAATTAGGTAACCGAAAAATGGATTCCCTTTAAGAGCATGCGGGAATGACAGGTCGGGAGATCCACACACTCTACACACTCTACACTCTACTCAACTTTTCTTCCTGAGTATAAGCCATATAAACACCGGCGCGCCTATAAACGAAGTCACGATCCCGACAGGAATTTCAGCCGGCTCGATCACTAATCTTGCAATGGTATCGGATACCAGTAAAAATATTGCTCCGGAAATGATAGAACATGGAATGGCATATCTGTAATCTTCACCTATCAAAAGCTTTGATAAATTCGGAACTATCAGTCCGACGAAGCTTATTATTCCCGCAATGGAAACAGCGCTTGCGGCTAACAGAGAAGAAATAATTATAGAAATTTTCTGAATGCCTTTTAAGTTAAGTCCGAGAGAAGTTGAAAGCTCTTCGCCGAGATTCAAAACATTAAGATCTTTAGAAATGATCAGTGAACCAACAATTCCAATAATTACAAAAAATATTCCGATCGAAAATTCATTCCATCCTTTCCCTGAAAAACCGCCGTTGAGCCAGTATAAGATCTGATTGACCGAACTTCCTGAAATTAATAACAAAAAGCCATTCACGGAAGAGATCAAAGCACTGATGGCGATACCTGTAAGTATAATTTTATTGGTAGAAATAAAATTTGAATATTTATTACCCAGACCTTTTGCAAAATAAAATATCAGCACAGTAGTGGTAACAGCGAATAAAAATGAAACCGGAGTTATAAATAAAAATGGTATCGAAAAAGGCAGAATGAAGATCAGTATCGCGCCTAGTCCTGCTCCTGCTGAAATCCCCAGCAATCCCGGCTCTGCAAGATTATTTCTAAGCATTGACTGCAAGAATTATTCCGGAGCAGGAAAGTGAAGCTCCGACTAACATTGTGTTTAAGTATTCTCGGAAGCCTTATATCAAGTAGTATTCTTTTTATTCATTTCATCTAGTTGAAGAAAATACATTCAGAATTTCACTGATAGAAATTGATACACTTCCCAGAGACAAAGAAATAAAGAACGATACTATTAAAACAAAGGTTAATACAGCTAATATCAGAAGTTTTTTAGACAATAATTAATAAATTTAAATAAGTATTTATATACAATATATTAAATCGAAATCCATAGCTTAATGAATAAATTTGGCTCACAAAATATAAAGATCGCTTTAATTGTAAGCGGTGTGCTTATTTCTTTGATAATTATATTTTATACACAACTGCTTGCACAGAGAATACAGAAACGGGAAAGAGATATAGCAGGGCTGTATGCAAAATCAATGGAGTATCTTGCCAATGATGAAAATTCTTCCGGAGAATACGGATTTATATTCGATCAGATAATTCCGCAGATAGATTTTCCCATAATTGCAACAGACCGTGAACAGAAGGAAATCATTCTAACAAAGAATGTGGATTATGATTCGACTCTTCCTGACGCAAAAAAGAACGAGATACTTCTGGATAAGGCAAGTGATATGGACGAGATAAATCCTCCTATAGTAGTATCCTATAAGGACTCTGTAATATTGAATTATGTTCATTACGGTCAGTCAAGTCTTGTCACGGAATTAAAGCTGCTGCCGGTATTTGAATTTATTATTGCCGGCATATTTGTGTTCCTGGGTTATATAGGCTTTTCATACATAAAGAAAAATGAACAAAGCAATATCTGGGTTGGTCTGTCGCGTGAGACAGCTCACCAGCTTGGAACACCTCTGTCCTCGCTCATGGGATGGATAGAAATGTTAAAGACAATTGAACCGCAAACCGAGGAGCTGACAGAGGTTACGAACGAGATCAGCAATGATATTGATAAACTCAATAAGATCGCCGGGAGATTTTCAAAGATAGGATCCCAGCCGAAATTGGAAAAGCAGAATGTAACCAAGGTTATTAAAAAAGTCTCGGATTATTTTGAAAAAAGGATACCGTCACTGGTCAGTGCCGACGGTAAAGTAAAGAAGAAGATATTAGTAGATATAAAAAGCAACGGTGAATCAATGGCAAACATTAACAATGATCTGTTTGAATGGGTGATAGAGAACCTGATGAAGAATGCTCTCGATGCAATGGAAAAGACAAACGGAAAGATCATTTTCAATATTCACAATACAAACGGCGAGGTAATGATCGATGTAACCGATAACGGGAAAGGCATAGATACAAAATTCAAGAAAGATGTATTCCGTCCCGGATATTCTACAAAGACCAGAGGCTGGGGACTCGGCTTAAGCTTATCAAAGAGGATCATAGAAGATTACCATAAAGGTAAGCTAATGCTTGTAGAATCAAATATTGGAAAAGGCACTACGTTCAGGATAAAGCTCTTTAATAACTAGTTAATTGGTTAATTGGTTAATTAATTGTGTAATTGGTTAATTTAAAATTTTAGAAAAAAGGATAAAAAATTTTATTGGAAATAACAGCTTACAGTAAATATCAGAATCTTTCTGAGTCAGTAAACAGGCTCAGGATAAATTTCATTTCAAGCAAAGCTTTTCAGATTATTTTTCTATTATCCGTAAAGCTAATATTTCAGTTAATAATTTTAAATTCCGGATACAGATGGCTTTCTGCGGATGATTACTGCAGGACTGTAAAGTCGTACGAGTGGTTTCAAAATCCCGTAATTGATTCAGGAGTATGGCTGACACCTCATTTCTGGATCAACGGGGCGGTAATGTTTTTTGTAAAAGATCTTTTCACTGCAGCTTTGATTGTGAATGTAATTTTTTCATCGGCTACGGTTTTTTATTTATACAGCTTAATACTGAAATGTTTTGATAAAAAGAATGCCTTCTTTTCCACTTTGATATTCTGCTTTTTCCCTTTCCAGGTTTGGCTCAGTGTTTCGGGTTTACCTGAATCAATATTTTTTTTTTTTGTAATTGCAGGAATATATTATTTTGTAAAATGGAAGTTTTCAGGTAAGAAAAAATATTTATCTGATCTTAAGCTCTGTATCATTTGCTTTTTCAAATGTTTTCAGATACGAAGGATGGCTGTTCAGCGGAGTATTGATTTTGCTTGTTTTAATGGATATAATTAAAGAAAGAAGAATATCAAAAAAGATATTTCATAATTTTTTAATATCATTAATTTCATTTACGACCATAGTTTGGTGGTTAATTCAGAATTACATTGATCATCAGAATATGTTTTTTTTTGCAGAAGAGACGACGAAAATATTCAAAGAATTCAATACAGCCGGTTTCTTTCAGCGTCTGGTTCAGTATCCTACCTTTATTTTTTTTATTGCCCCGCTTACGACATTTTTTGCGCTTAAAACTTCCTTTGATACTTTAAAGAGTCCGGGTATCACACCGGTAAAGATCTTTTTACTGTTTAACGTTCTGGAATTATCACTACTGATGCTGCAGGGAGTGCTTGGTACAGGAGGTACCAACATGATCTCAAGATATATTGTTATTAACGCGATTTTATTTTTACCTTTTGCAGTACAGCAGGCATTTGAGTTCAGAAAAGTAATTGCGGTAATATTTATTTCAATAGTTTTAATCATAAATATTGCATGGAGCTTTTATTATCCGCAGCCGTTCCGCGAGGATACATTTGAAGTAGGAAGGCTTTTGAAGGACTTTGAGAAAAAGAATTATATAAAAGAAAACGGCAAAATATATTTTGAAGAAGTCACAGGATATTATGATGTTTTTGCAGTTCAGGCATTGTCAAATAATCCGTCTAAATTTGTCCTGGGGGAATTTCCTTCGGCAAAATTAAATGAAAAGAAAAACAGGAAGGGAGGAGAAATCAGACGGAAGAAGAGCTGAATATAATTGAATTAAAAAATTATCTTGAAAAGCAAAATATCAAGATCGCAATAGTTAAAAGCGACGGTTATACAGACAAACTAAAAAAGCTGAGCTACAAAAATGAAGAGATAGGAGATTATAAATTATTTTATCTTGAAGATATTGAGTCAAATGTCAATGATTCCTCGATTTCACTTTTTTCAAAAAATATAATAAAGCTTGAAGATAATCCAGGACATGATAAATTTCAATAAGTTGCTTGCTTTAAAAAGCTTCAGCATTGACAATACCAACTTCGGACTAAATCCCCAGACAGTTACGATCAACTGGGGTGCGATCAGTCCCAAGATCATTGACAGCATTGATTATGAGAACTTCGAATATGACAGATACATTTCAGCAATAGATCTCAGGTCAGCTGAAACAGATTCCGTCTGTTTACACAACATTCAGCAGAATATTTTCAGACAGAAACATTGAAGATCTGATTGAAAATAATAATGTAAGAAACATCATTGTTCTTAAGCCTTTTGCAATTCTGAATTATTCAAGAAAATACGGAAAGTCACCATTTGAAGGCGGTGTTTATAAAATGGATATAAGATTATGGGACAATAAATTGAAAAGAGACCTTATGATTTACAAGGGTGACAGTCTTATTATAAAACTGATCCAACGGAGACAAGTGATACTGTATCAACTAAAATATTTTCTGATTCAATCAAAACCGTAGGAACAAAAGATAAAAAAAAGAAGAAGAATTTACCTGTCACAGTCATATAATCTTGGTACTATAATTGCAATGTTTCCTGACACTGACTATAACAAGATCGTAAATAGGTCAAGTACTGATATATACAGAATGCTTATGAGAAACGGGCTTCAGGTATTTTTTTCCCAAAGATATCAAGGTGATCAGTTTTTAAAGTGGGTTTTCAATTATTTTTAAAGAAAAGAACACCAAAAGAGACAGAGTATAAGAATGACCACTTCCCTCAAAACATTGTGATTTTTATTTATCTGTATATCCAAATATAAATTGTTCACCTTCATCAAGTATTTTTATTCTGTCGCTGTATTTATTGTTTAATCCTCCCATGGAACCTGCATTATCTTTCTTTGCAATTAATTTTTCAGGGTGTGCAGAGGAAAATCCGGATCTCTCCTGTAGGACAAATGCACCGTAATGAACCGGTATCATATAATCCGCATTCAGATCATCCAGCATCAGACAGAGCTCCGTTTGAGGTCACGTGATTGAAGTTTGTCAGCTCCTCGCAGTCTTTACACGGACCGATCGGGATCAGTGCAAGATCAATATCAAATTTCTCACCGATCTTCTTAAACGCCTTATCATCATAAGCCGTATCTCCGGCATAAAACACGGTTACATCTTTATACTCAATAATAAATCCGGTGCATCCGGGCATATGCCACAGGTAACTGTCGAGTCCGAATCTTCCGCCGAAATGAAGAGCAAACACGGCAGTAACTTTTAATCCGTCTAAAATTTTTGATTCGCCTGTATAATTTTTTTTCGATGAATTACCTGTCTTAAGTCTTACGAATTTAAAATCATATCCGGGCATGAATTCTTCTGCGCCTTCCGGAAAAACGAGATAAGCCGAGGGGAATTTTTCTTCGAGGTCAGACAGTGTTGAAATGCTCAGGTGATCCATATGAGCATGGGAGATAAGTATCATATCCAGCCGGGGAAGATCCTGTAATGTCAAAAGCTGCAGTCTGTTTCCTTTGCATTACTCCGCTTATTACATTGTTAAAGACCGGGTCAATTAAAATTACTTTATCATATATCTGAAGCAGAACAGAAGAATGGCCGATCCAGAGAGCTGAAAGTTTTACATCCGGTTTTACAGGTTCTTTGACCTTGCTCTTTTTTTCTGCGGGAGAAGAAAAAACAGTATTATCCAGATTTTCGAATCCGATGTAAATTAGTCGGCATCCGGACATAAAGAATATAAAGCTTATTATTATAATTAACTTAATTTTAACCGGCATTATGATTTTTAATTTTTGTCTTAAGTATTCTACCAATATTTAAAATAGATTCCAAAATTGTATCGTGTATTTTCATTGAAATTATAATTTGCCTGTATTCCGAGTATCCCGAATATAGCATACACACCTCCTTCTATTCCGTAATAGCCATTTACATTTTCAGCTTCATTTTTTCTGAAAGTATATTTGCCGCCTAAAGAAACATAAAGATGTTCACCATAATTTTTAACCGGGATATTCACTCTTGAGCCGAGAGCAAGTCCGGTTTTATTAAAACCGGAATAATCATTTGATCCAATTGCAAGTTCCGGTTGAACAAAAAATTCCAATGACCCTGTATATTTTCTCATCGGATTTACAAAAAAGAACTGAACAGGTGATACATATTTATTTGTGCTGAAAGATATATTCAAAGGAGTTATTTGCCATCTCAGCGCGAATGTTAAAGAGCTGTTATCAGCATTACGGTCATTAAGCCATGTCGGAGAAGGGATGAGCTGTGTGATCAACCAGGAGATGTTCCTTGCAGAAATTCTTTCATCGTCCCTTTCTCCAGTTATCCGGAGTTTGGGAAAATGCCTTTATCTGAAATATTAAAATTATAAAGAAAATTATTATTGTTTTACGGTTCAAGGGTTTGATAATTTAACTTTCAGTTCTAACAATCTGAGCATTAAAAAGTTTTGTTTTATTAATTTTACTGAAGCCGGAAGCTGCAGTATCTAAAAATCATTACGATATTTTGAAATAGCCAGTCTTAAAATATAATTCATTTAATATATTAATCAAAGAAATTAAAACGGCTATGAAAAATTCTTAATAATAGTTTCCTGAATAATTATTTTTATTTTCTGCTACAAAAACTCACTCCTTAACGTTGTGTTAACAATAATTTTATACAGGTAACAATTAATTAATCTTTTATAAACTTCATTCGGGTAAATTGATTCAATTAAAAATACATACAATTAAATGCACAATTATATACGACTGCCGTACTTGCCATACTGATATTATTTACTTCCGGTATGGCTTACCCGCAATCAATTAAAGGTAAGATCATAGATGCTTCGAACTTAGATCCTCTTGTAGGAGCAACAGTTAAAGTACAGGGGACTACATTAGGAACGCTTGCTGATCTCGATGGATACTTTGAGATAATCGATATAGAGCCTGGAAATTATACATTGGAATTTTCGTACATAGGCTACACGCCAAAGACATTAAAAGATGTGATAGTTACAAAGGACAAAATTACCAATCTGGAAGTATCATTAAAAATCGACGGACTCATTACCGAGGAAATAGAGGTTGAGTCATCACCTACTTTATCAAATGAACAGTCTCTCTTAACAGAGCAAAAAAATTCATCTAAGATACAGGACGGGATCAGCGAACAGCAGATCAAAAGAGCTCCTGATGCAACGGCTTCCGATGTTTTGAAAAGAGTAATTGGCGTGAATATTATAGATGAGAAATTTGTATTTGTAAGGGGAACATCTGAAAGATACAACAATACCACACTTAATGGCGTCCAGCTTCCGAGTACGGAAGCAGACAAAAAATCCTTTTCATTTGACCTGTTCCCGTCTAAACTTCTTGAAAACATTATCATAGCAAAATCATTTACCCCGGATCTTATTGGAAATTTTTCTGGAGGGTTGGTACAGTTAAATACACAAGACTTTGTTGACCAGTTCATTTTTACACTTGAAACTACCGGATCTTACCTGACAGGCTCTACTTCACTCGGTAATTTTTATACATATGATGCCGGTCAGTCAAAAACATTATTTTATAATTCCGGACTGGATAACGGGGGAAGAAGCATCCCTGCGGCATTTCCGTCAACAAAATTCACCACAGCCAAAATTATGGTAAATCCCTGATAAACAATTGGAGTCAGGAAGGCAGAAAATCACCTGTCAACGGAGGATATCAGCTTACTTTAGGAAATAACTTCCCGCTTTTTAATAATCCTCTTGGGATATTATTTGCATACACTTACAAAAATGAATTTGTAAGCGAAAATATTTACAGAGCAGAATTCAATGCAGATACAACGACTTTGCTTTCATATAATGGAAGAGCTTCCAATTATGCAGTATTGAACGGAGGTGTGCTTAATTTAAATTACAAGATTGGGAACAATAATAAATTCAGTATAAAGAATACTTTCTCAATTGCTTCGGATGACAACACACAATACTATGAGGGATATACAACAATCATTGACAATTTCGACAGACTGCTTTATGGTACAGATTTTACGGAAAGGAAATTGTATTCACTTCAGGTAACAGGAAACCATTTCATAGAAAAGCTTTCCAACATGAATTTAACCTGGGCGGGTTCTTATTCGGAATCTGAAAGAAATGAACCTGATACAAAGACAACTTTTTATCAGAAATCGACCGGCTCTGATGATCCGTACATAATGCCGCTGACAACCATTCCAAATGATAATGTCGGGGAAAGGTTTTACTCAAAGCTTTTTGACATTAATAAATCTTTCGGGATGAACTTTGATCAGCAGTTTTTGAAATTAGACAAACACAAATCAAAAATAAAATACGGATTCTTAGCCGTAGGGACTACAAGAGATTTTAACGCCAGAGTGTTTGAACCGAAACTTGCAAGATTTTCCAATATAGGATTACAGCCATTAGAAACTATATTTGAACCGTCAAATTTTGATTCGACTACAATGTACATGGTAGAAACTACTGATAAGAGTGACGCTTATACAGCTTCAGAAAATACTTACGCCGGATACTTAATGTTTGATCTGCCTGTCAACAAGCTTCGTATAATTGCAGGCTTAAGATATGAATATGATGAACAAAAGGTTAATGGTTTTGAAAGATCTTCAGGTGATACTGTCGTCGTGAATCAGAGAAATAACGATTACCTTCCGTCTTTAAATCTTACATACGCGCTGAATGAAAATACAAATATACGGGCTTCTGTAACACAGACTGTATCGAGACCTGAACTAAGAGAGATAGCGCCGTTTACGTATATAAATTTCGTTACGGGGAGCCAGCTTACAGGGAATCCGGATCTTGAAGAAAGTCTGATCCAGAATTATGATCTGCGTTACGAAATGTTTCCGAATGCAGGAGAGATAGCAGCATTCAGTTTATTTTACAAACATTTTGACCAGCCGATAGAAAGAGTGATCGTTCCGACTATAACAGGTCCGATACCTCAATATACTTTTGCAAATGCTGTTTCAGGAGCGGTCGATTACGGACTTGAAATTGAGCTAAGAAAAAAATTAGGATTTATATCAAAGACACTTAAAGATTTTACATTCAACGGAAATCTTACTCTGGTAAATTCACAAGTAGACCTTAAAGGATTACAAAGTGCCGTCACTGAGAAAACAAGAAGACTTCAGGGACAATCCCCTTATACAATAAATGTAGCATTGTATTATGATAATTACGATACTGGGTCTTAGCGCAAATTTATTGTATAACGAATTCGGAAGTAAAATTTCCGAGGTAGGAGCTATAGGATACAACGATATATATGAGGAGGGAAGAGCTGTATTTGATTTTTCAGTTACAAAAACCTTCCTTACAAATTTTGAAGGAAAGCTAACCATAAGAGATATTTTTGATGAAGATATAGTCTTTATTCAAAAGTTCAATTTGGCCAGCAATAATAATCAGGAAATTGAAAAAGTAATTAGAAGAGAAACAACAGGGACAAATTTTGCTTTTTCTCTTGCATACAAGTTTTGAGGCGAGAAGTGGGACGCGAGATGCGAGACGCGAGAGGTCAGACGTCAGACGTCAGATGATAGAAGCTAATAACGAATAACGAATGACGAATAACAAATAACGAATAACGAATAACAAATAACGAATAACAAATAACAAATAACGAATAACGAATAACGAATAACAATTAAATATAAAATAAAAAATAAATTAATAAACTAAAACCGAAAGGAATCCATGAAAAAAATAACAACACTATTTTGCATGATGATACTTTTGATAATGACAGGAAAAGTATTTTCAGCAATAGATTCGACGACCTTGAGTTCGTCAAGCATTACAAGTAACACCACACTTAACAGAACAACTACATATGTCATGAAGGGATTTAACTATGTACAAAGCGGAGCAACGCTTGTGATTGAGCAGGGAACAAAGATATACGGTGATTTTAATTCTAAAGGAACCCTGATAATTCAAAGAGGTGGAAAGATCTTTGCAAACGGAACTGCTAATGATCCGATTGTTTTTACAAGTCAGCAGCCTGCAGGACAAAGAGCAGCCGGTGACTGGGGTGGAGTAATAATATTAGGAAGAGCTGCAATTAATACTGCTACGGGAGCTGATTCGGCAGAGATCGAAGGATTCGGTCCGGGTTTAGGACCGATCTATGGAGGTCAGCCGGTAATTAATGATGATAGCTCAGGTGTTTTGAGATATGTAAGAATAGAATTCCCGGGAGTAAATCTCACAGGTGTTTCCGGAAATGAGATCAACGGTTTAACGATGGGCGGAGTCGGAAGCAGAACTGTAATTGATTATGTACAGGTAAGTTACAGCGGAGACGATTCTTACGAATGGTTCGGAGGAAGGGTAAATTGCAGACATTTAATTGCCTTTAAAGGATTAGATGATGACTGGGATACAGACAACGGATTCAAAGGCACAGTTCAGTTTGGACTTAGCATAAGAGACA
This sequence comes from uncultured Ignavibacteria bacterium, assembly GCA_963836395.1. Classification (GTDB taxonomy): domain Bacteria; phylum Bacteroidota; class Ignavibacteria; order Tepidaquicellales; family Tepidaquicellaceae; genus JAGPCH01. The sequence continues at coordinate 10,926 of CAWIJF010000011.1, forward strand.
GCGGCTTAGTTGATATTAGTACATCAAACGGATTCGAATCTGATAATAATGCCAACACCCCGAATAATTACAACAGTCCGAGAACAAAGCCAAAATTCTCGAATATGACAGTGATCGGACCATTTGCACAACTAAACTGGCCTTTAAGTTCACTCTGGGGAAGAGGCGGACATCTGAGAAGAAATACATTGATGAGTGCATATAACTCGATTATAATGGGATGGAAAGTCGGATTGAGATTTGACGGGACAGGCGTAGGCGATGCGGCAACAGCGGATACTATTCAGATCAGAAATACCATATTAGCAGGAAACTTAAGATTAGCAGACAGCACAGGTACAGGTTCATTCTCTCCGCAGCAATGGCTGCAAACGCCTCGTTTGGAAATACAATTTTTTCTGACAATACTTCGGTTCAGCTGACAAATCCGTTTAATATTTATCCAAACGTTCCATTGCCCGGAACCAATATAGACTACTGGATGCCTCTCAGCGGATCTCCGGCTTTATCGGGTGCAAGTTTTAATAATCCAAATTTAGCAGGTTTTGATGTATGTAACTTACAGAGGAGCATTTGGAACAGATAACTGGACCGCAGGCTGGGCTCAGTTCAATCCTGAAGATTATACAGTCATAGGAATCAGCCAGATCTCAAGCATAGTTCCTGATAAATTCATACTTGAACAAAACTATCCAAACCCTTTTAATCCGTCAACGGTTATTCGTTATTCATTGACCGAAAGAGGATTTACCAGCTTAAAAATTTATAATGCTTTAGGAAAGGAAGTAGCGACTTTGGTAAATCAAAAGCAGGATGTCGGAACTTATGAAGCAACGTTTAACGGAGCCAATTTGTCGAGCGGTGTTTACTTTTATACATTAAGGACTAAAGATTTTTCTGAGACAAAGAGAATGACACTGATAAAATAAACAGTTAGCAATTACAGTTAACAGTTAACAGTAACAGTAAGCAGTAATGGTTAGCAGTTAACAAATTGAAAATTTAGAAAGCAGGAAGGAGCAGCCCTTCCGGCTTTTTTATAGAATAACTTTATTAATACCGGCGTAATGATTAAATCACAATTAGGAAATATTGTGTAAGTATTATTGAAGAATGAGTTTTCAACAAATGAAAGAGGAAGTAAACACAATAATCATATCCGACATTCATCTCGGCTCGGTAGTCGCCAGACCAAAAGCTGTAAAGGAGATGCTGCGGAAATATGATTTCAAAAGACTGATACTACTCGGGGATATTTTTGATGATCTGAATTTCAGCAGGTTAAAGAAAGAACACTGGAACCTGCTTTCATACATAAGAAAATTATCAAATCCTGACAGAAGAATAAAAGTGATCTGGGTGGAAGGAAATCATGATGAGGGATTATCAGAGATCATGTCACATCTGATAGGTATAAAGATTTATAAAGAATATTTCTGGATCAACAACGGGAAAAAATATCTTGCTATTCACGGACATCAGTTTGACAGGTTTCTGAATGAAAATATTGTAGTAAGTAATGCCGCCTCTATTATTTATAATAAGATACAAAAATATGACAGGGACAGCAGAGTGTTTCAAGATATATTAAAAAAGAAGTAAAGGCTGGCTCCGGCTCTCGAATAAAGTTGCCGACGGAGCATTGAAATATGCCGAGATATGGAAGCAAATGTAATAATCTGCGGACATACACATCAAGTTCTTACATAAGAAAAATAATGACATTGACTATTACAACATAGGATGCTGATAATATTCCTTAATACTTAATACTTATACATAAGACGTAATATAAATACGTTGTTTTCTGAAGAAACCGATGACAAATACTTAATATTAAATATCCAAAAATCCAAAAACCTTAATTCAAACTTAATACTTAATACTCAATACTCAATACTCAATACTCAATACTTTACATCATCCATAAATTTTCCGCTCCCGATTATTTTTGCGTGTTCAAAAAATTCTTCCCGCGTATTTGATTTTGGATAATTATCCTGCCGGAACGGAACATTAAGAAATCTGCACAGCGGTTCCCAGCCGTTCTTCGAATCGAATAAAAGCAGACGTCTTTTGGAATCACGACTGATGACTTCCTCATTGTGCTGATTAAATCTCTTAATGACATTGTTTTTGTTCTTAAGATCCTTCCCAAACTCGCTATCATAGCCAGCATTTTGTTATACATCAGAACCGGGATTCTTCTTCTGGATTCCTTTGAAAAAGGAAGGTGAACCGCCATTTTCAAGACCCTCCAGGAAGTGGGTTTACTTGTCGTAATATTGTTTTGCTTACGCTGTCATACCATGATTCAGGATCCCTTAACGGTATGAATTACCTTTGCATCCGGATAAAATTTTATTAACTGTTTATAATATCTTGCAACCGGATAATCTACAGCTGATAAATATCCGCGGAATAATTCATTCCAGTCAACAGACTCATTCAATTCCGCTTTATTAAAATATTTAACGCCTTCCGGGTGCTGGAATAATTCGAGCATGTGGTAGCACTTCCCAAAGCCCAAGCTGTTCAAGTGCAAGTTTAAGAGAATATGTGCCGGTTCTTCCGAGGCCGGTTCCGATGATTTGTAAAGACATTTTTTTTACAATGAAAAATTAGCAATGAACAATTAGCAATGAATAATGAGTTAACGTCCGGCCTCTGATATCTGACTTTGGTTTCGCGTCTCACGTTACTTGACGTTTGACCTTTGACAACTGACGTCTTACATCTTAATCTTAGCATCTACGTTTACGTCTTACGTCAATGCTTTATCTTCCAGTTATTAAGCTCTTCCAGAAGTTCGTAATCTGTAAGATCGTAATGTATTGGAGTGACTGAAATGTAATTATTTCTTACAGCTATCTCATCAAACTCAAGTGTTTTATCCATAACTGCCATTTTTCCGGTAAGCCAGAAATATTCCCGTTTATTCGGATCAAGTCTGGATTCATAATGATCATCCCAGTATGACTTTCCCTGCTTTGTGATCAGCACACCTTTTATTTTTTTCTTTTCAACCGGAGGAATATTCACATTCAACAACGTTCCTTTCGGCAATCCGTTTTTCAATACATGTTTTGCGATCTTTGAAGAAAATTTTGCTGCAAATGAAAAATCATTGTGTGTATAACTTGCAAGAGAAATTGCAATGGAAGGGATACCGAGTATTGTCCCTTCTGTAGCTGCGGAAACAGTGCCGGAATAGATTGTATTAATAGCTGTATTTGAGCCGTGATTAATCCCCGATATAAGAAGATCAATTTTTTTACCTTTTAATAAAGTTCGTACTGCAAGCTTCACAGAGTCAGCCGGTGTTCCCTCTACTGCAAATCCATAAAAGTTCTTGTCAATCAAATTTTTTCTGGCCCTGATCGGACTTGAAATGGTGATCGAATGTCCGACCGCACTCTGCTGAGTATGCGGCGCGACTACATATACATCTGCAAACTTACGAATCTCACGCCATAGATTCATTAATTCCATCAGATTCTATTCCGTCATCATTTGAAATTAACACAACCGGTTTCGTCATTTTCAGTATTAGGTATTAAGTATTAGGTATTAGGTATTGAGTATATTTTTTTATTCAAACTATTAACTATTAACTATTAACTATTGACTATTAACTATTAACTATTAACTATTAACTACTAACTATTAACTATTAACTATTAACTATTAACTATTAACTATTAACTATTAACTATTAACTATTAACTATTAACTATTAACTATTAACTATTAACTATTAACTATTAACTATTAACTATTAACTGACTAACTGCCCATCGTATGCCACACAGTCTTTATCTCAATAAACTTTTCGATCTCCTTCAAGATTCTCATTCATTTCATCCGAATACCAGTTCCAGTCATTTGACAAGTGAATGAAATCTCTTTACATTATTTGCACAAAGCTCCATTACACTTTTTTTCAGTTCTGCATTATCATCACAAAAGTCGATTGCATTAATTTCAAAATGACCTGCAAGGTGCGGGACTACTTCTTTCTTTAGTCCGGTAAGTATATTAATTGATCCTGCGGGAAAATCACTTGTAGCGATCACTTCGGAAAAAGACAAAGCAGGAAGCGGAGAATTTTCATTTGCAAGAATAATACATGAATTGCCTGATGTAAGTGTAACAGCTACTCTTGATATCAAAGGAAGGAAACTCAGATCATCCGGCAGAATAATTCCCACAATTCCGGTTGGTTCAGGAACTGAAAAATTAAAATATCCCGCCTGAACCGGATTTACTGTTCCGACCAGCTGCATCCATTTATCACAGAATCCCGCATAATAAATTATTCTGTCAATAGCTTTGTGAACTTCCTTTGTGCATTCTGCTTTTTTCTGCGCGGTTGAAATATAAACCTCATCAATAAACTGATCTTTACGTCCCTCCAGCATTTCTGCAAGTCGGTACATTATCTGACCTCTTTCATAAGCAGTCTTTCCGCTCCATGCATTAAACCCGGCCTTAGCAGCGACAACTGAATTTCGAAGATCTTTTCTTGAAGCTCTTGAGATATTGCAGATCTTTTCTTTTGTCTTTGGATTTACTGCTTCGAGATATCTTTCGGATTCAGTACGTGTGAACTTACCTCCGATAAAGAGCTTGTACATTTTTGGAATTTGAAGTCGAGTGGACATAGTTGTGAATTATGGTTATTTCAAAATAAAGAGGATATTATATAATTTAAAACTAAATAATTTGTGATTTAATATAAAGAACTTTTATGCTATATTAATCAGATGGAATATTAAAAGACGTTACTTCAGTAACCTCTGTCAGATCGAATGTCCCGTCACCTGCTGGATTTGTTACTGGTAGTATGAGCAAGATCATCAATAAACGTATAATTTTTTATTAAACCGAACCTGGAATAATAATTATTATACTTCCATTCCGGTGCATAGCTGTTAACAATATTTTCTTTCATGCAGCTTATCGTCCCGGCCGGAACATTTATATTCTCGAATCCAAGGTATTTTTTAGTAGTCGTAATTGTTATAAACCCGTTTGTTACATATGACCATTCAGTACCCGTATTCATCGGATACTTTAATGTACTGTACAGAGAATCACTCATTATCTGAAGATCATTTGTATATTCATTTAAATTATAATTATCACTTTCAGTAAAGTTATTTCGTTTTAAGCTTAGCGGTAAAATTCCTGATGCAGGATGCGGCTGACGTCTGGCGTATAAGACCAGTGCAGTATCATTGTTTAGATAATAGTACCTGTTTGAGCGCGCAATTCCGTTAGATGTAAACTCATCGAGAAAACATTTTGTAACCACTGAATTAATTACAGTATCATACATAATGGTTGCTGTTCCGGTCATAGTTGAAGGATAAAATTCCTCGATGTAATGACGAATAGAATCAGGCTTTATGTCGGATGCAGATAATGTTATTGTATAATTCCAGGTACTTCCGTCAGTGAACGGATATCTGAAATCAGAAGAGTCAACAGGTACTGGTGTGACAATATTATTTTCATCCGAGCAGTTTAATATGATTGTTGACAAAATCATAACCAGCACTGGATAAATAAATATAAATTTTATTTTCTGCATTGTATTATTTTTTAATTTAAATCCCTTTTGCTTTTTACTGTACAGAAGGAATATTGTAAGATGTTATCACAGCTTCCTGTGTCAGATCGTAAGTCCCGGCTCCAACGGGACTGTAAACAGTTGTGAACAAGTAATCATCAACAAACCAGTGAGTTTTCATTAAACCGTATCCGGAATAATAATTATTAAAAGTACCTGTGGGTAAATAATCATAGCTTACCTGATCATTAATGCAGCTGAAAGTTCCTGCGGGAACGGTTACACTTTCAAATCCTAAATATTTTGAGATTGAGTTAAAGCCTAAAAGGTTATTGGACCATTCCGTTCCTGCTATGACAGGATATTTTAATGTACTGTACAACGGATCACCTGAGATCTTTAATTCATTACTGAACTGTCCTGCAGAAAAGTTATCAAATACATCCGGTACTTTTCTAATCATTCTTAATGGCAAAAATGCAGATACTGAACCTTCTTTCTGTGAAAACAGGATAAGTGCAGTATCATTGTTGATATAGTAGTATCTGTTTGAAAAAGTATAGCCGCTGCTTGAGAATTCATCCAGAAAACATTTGGTAGCAACTGAATTAATAACAGTATCATAAAGGATAGATGCTTTTCCGCTTATTACTATGGGATAGCCTGTAAAATAATAAAGTATCGAATCGGGACGGATATCCGATGCAGACCTGGTAATGGTATAATTCCAGCTGCATCCGTCGGTAAACGGATACCTGAAATCCGAACTGTCTACCGGATCGGAAGTTGCAGAATAGTCATCAGCACAATTCATCAAAGA
>CAWIJF010000012.1:0-80109 GCA_963836395.1 uncultured Ignavibacteria bacterium
TAATTATTGTCAAAAATGCGGAGATGAATTATATCTTGATGAAGATGAAATAACATCTAAGAAGTTTGTATGTCCAAACTGTAACTATGAACAAATAATACTTTAATGCTTTTAAATTGCTTTGTGGCTTACATAGAAGCGATTTAAGACACTTTAAACAGTGAAGTAGAAAACTATCGTAATTCAATCGTAATTTGATCGTAATTTAAAAAAATTTTGTAAAATTTACAGAGATATTTTGGATTTTTTTAAAATTTATTGCACTTTAAGACCTTTACAGGTTTATTTTAATATTCGGGGGCAAGGGCTTAAATGTAAGCCGAAGTATATAGCCGGTTGATCGATTAAAAAGCAAGGGGGAGGGTGCTAAAATTTAAAATTAAAAATATGAATACAGGTAAAACAAGATTTCAAAAAGGAAATCAAACTGCAAAACTCAAAGCAGGAAGGCAACATGCAAAGACCATTATAAAAGAGAAACTTGGCTTAAATAATCTTCAAGAGTTTGAAGGAGATTTATTACAAGGTTGGCATGAGATGTTACATTCAAAGAACATTAATAATAAACGTTTCGCTCTTAAAGAAATAAGCCGTTATGTTTTTGCAGTAAAGAAAGAAGTAACACATAACTCTGGAAGTATAGAAGATTATCTTGAAAAAATAGAAGCCGGAGAAACAATAATATTTTCAAAGACTACTTCTTCTTAATGTTTGGGTAAAGCAGTACAAAGCAGTTAGTTGATAGATTATAGAATTGAAAGTTAAAATTTTTCTTATAAATATGTTTAAAATATTCTTTTAAATAATTTATAAACGGGAAGGACAAATGAAAAAACTTTTTATCTCATTTCTTTTATTATCATTCATTTACATTAACGGTTGTGCAACAATCTTCTCCGGAGGCAGTGAAGATGTTTCTTTGGAAAGTGATCCTCCAAAAGCAAAAGTATTACTCAATGGAAGCACTATGGGTAAAACTCCCTTAACTCTTAAATTGAAAAAAGGGAAAAGCTATATGATAGAGTTTATAAAAGAGGGGTTTGAGAATAAGACTTTAAATATGTCATACTCATTAGGAGCCGGTTGGTTAATTCTTGATATATTAAGCGGTTTAATTGGTATAATAGTTGATGCAGCAACTGGGAATTGGAATGAATTTGAGTATACACATTATAAAGCAGTTATGGAAGAAAAAGAAAATTGAATAGTGAATTGTAATAGATTATATTTGTAAAGTTTAAAAAACTCAAATTGCGAAACATAAGACTTTTAATATTTACAAAGACCTGTTAAGGTTTAAAGGTTTTCGCAGACCTGAGTTTCCTTAACGGGTTTTTTGTTTTTAACTGTAAGCAAAAAGGTAAGTAAACAGGTTAAAAAAAGTTCATATACAATTTCACATATAGACACACGTTCTTTTCATAAATTTTAAGTGTGAAATTGGTTTGAGTGAAGTTTAAAAAGTTGAATTTTTGATCCAATTTGTAACCCATAACTTGTAAATTGCATTCCGAAAATTTAGAGAGATGGCTGAGTGGTTGAAAGCGGCGGTCTTGAAAACCGTTGTGGGCTTGCGCTCACCGGGGGTTCGAATCCCTCTCTCTCTGCATTTGGTTAGTTGGTTAGTCAGTTAATTGGCGATACAGATTTTGAAGGAAGAAAATTTCCTTTCATACTTTTTTTCCATTAAATTACATAATAATGAAAAGGTTTTTATATCCGGTTTTATTTTTCATTTTAACAATATCATTTCAATTCGGTTGTTCGGGAGTAAACAATACAATAAAGAATGCTGAGCGGCTCCAGTTCAAGCTCGGATCTGTGGATAACTTTGACATATCAGGAGTGAAGCTGAAGAATGTCAGTTCGATAAATGACCTGAACATCATAGACGGGGCTGTATTGCTGGCTGCGTTTACAACCGGGAAAATGCCGGCAAAATTTACAGTGAATCTAATAGCAAAAAATCCCGATTCTCCCGGCGGCTCCAAAGAATCTTCTTCTTTGATAAAGTCTCTGGACTGGCGGCTGCTGATTGACAATAAGGAGATTATAAACGGTGAAGTATCCAACATAACCGTTCCGGGAGTGGGACAGCAGGTGACAATTCCGATTCCTATTTCAATTGACCTTCTTAAATTCTTTGGTGACGGCGGATACGAAAGCCTGATAAATCTTGCACTTGCTATTGGCGGGAAATCAGGAACAAGCTCACGTTTAACATTAAAGATCAAACCGACAATTGATACCTTTCTTGGAGGGATTACTTATCCCGGAGAGATTGATGTAGTTAACAAGGAGTTCAGATAGAATATTTTTTGAACTGAATTTATGAACTCCGTAAAAAATTTCATTGCGGAGTTTTTTTTTATCATAAATCAGAACAGTAAAATAGTATCAATTTGCAGCTGGCATATGAGTTGTAATATAATCAAACAGGGAAATAAATTCTGACGAATGAATGAAAAACAATGCAAAGTCTGACACCTCTGTCAGTTACCGTCGTCAGATGGCATTAAGTCCTATTCATAATTTTATAATTTTATAATTTTATGATTTTATTCAGAGAATCAATTTGAAAAAAGGAAAAAAAATATTTCTAATCTGTCTCTACTTAGTTTTGTCTGCTTATAATTCAAATGCGACCCTCTATTATATGTCAGCGTCCGGCAACGATAATAATAACGGACTTTCATCTGGATTAGCATGGAAGACAATTACAAAATTGAATTCCATGATGAAGAGCTTTTTACCGGGTGATGAAATACTTTTTGAAAGGGGAAGTTATTTTACCGGACAGATAAATGTAAACGTGAGCGGAGATAACCGTGACCCTATTATCTTCGGTGCATATAGTGAGGGGAGAAATCCGATAATAAGCGGCTCTGTTCCTTTAACCGGCTGGACAGTACATAAAGGGAAAATCTATAAAGCAAGTGTTGAATCGTCTGTCAGCAATTTGTTCTTAAACGGGAAACAGATGACTCTGGCAAGATATCCTAATTCCGGATATTTGACAGCTGATGAGCAATCACCAAATCCTAACAAAGGTTTTTTTGATGATGAGCTTCGGGAGGAAAAGGGATACTGGAACGGTTCGAATGTAAGAGTGAGAACGATAGACTGGGCTTTTGAGTATTCACCTGTTAAAAGTTTTTCAAACGGAAAAGTAAGTTTATTAAATGAAACCCTGTATCCGATTCAGGCAGGATGGGGATATTATCTGGATAATAATTTGAGCAAGCTTGACACGGCGGGAGAATGGTATTATGAAGAGATTGGAGACTTGAAAAAAACGGTCTACTTTTATCCGCCTCCGGGGATTAATATTGATATTGAGGATACAGAGGTCAGTATTATTAATTACGGATTTTATTCAAATAAGAATTTATTAAAAGTTTATATTAGAGATCTTGAAATAAAAAACCAAAGAATTGCCGGAATATTATTTTCCGGAAACAACTCAGACGTTCAAATAGAGAATTGTTCATTTACGGGTCAGCTACAGGAAGGAGTTAATTTTACACGCAGTTCGGAAAATTGTGTAATTCATAATTGTAAATTTTTTAATATTAATGGAAATGCGATAAATGCAATAAAATCAAGAGGCGGAATTTTTTCAAAAAATGTAATCAGATATAACGGAATGATACCCGGATACGGAACAACCAGCACGGCATTTGGTATGACAGCTATTGCCATTCGCAACAGCGATTCAAACCTCATAGTTGAAAATAATCTGGATTCTGTGGGTTATTGTGGAATAAATAACACAGGCAGGGGCAATCTCATAGAAAAAAATTTCGTTTCAAATTCAATGCTTCTTCTGAATGACGGTGCTGCAATAAAATGTTATGGACTTAACTCAGAGCATTCAACATGGAGAAATAATTTTATATTCTATGTTCAAGGGAACATTGATATGACTAACCGGAATGAAATAAAAGCTCACGGATTATATCTTGATGAATTGAGCAGTAATAATAGTTTACTTAACAATACAATTATAGGTACATCGGGTTCAGCTATCAATCTTTACAATGGCTGCAAAAATAATTTAATCAGGGCTAATATTTGTTATGACGATGAATCAGGCATAAGGCTTTATGAAGGTAATGTCGTAATGAGCGGCAATGAAATTATTGGTAATGTTTTCTTCAGTCTATATTCAACTCAGGTATCTGTAATAATGAGAGCATCATCCGAAAGTTTTCTCCCGGCAAAATTTAATGATAATTACTATGCTAATCCCGCAACAGACAATATCTGCTTATATCAAATCGGAAATGGAAAGTCATTTTTTAATGGGGGTAAATGGGAATCTTTTTTAGGGAATAATAATATGAGTGGAGAAAAAATAATTTCAGGGAATGAAGTAAAATATTCCAGGCTTTACTATAATATGTCTGATGAGAGCTTAACATTCCTTTTAGATCCGAGCATTACATATAAAGATTTGAACATGAATAGTGTTTTCGGCTCAATAACAATTCAGCCGTGGACTTCGGTGATTCTGCTGACAAGTACAGATGTTACGGGATTATCTGAGGTCAATATCTCCGGAGGGCCGCTGGTATTTTCAGATAGAGAATCTTCTGTCAGTCAATGGTATAATGTATTTGGAAATAATCTTACACAGCCGCTGGTAGTATCAGCGCCGGAAGGCTTTGCGGTGAGTTTTAAAAGTGATGTAAATTTTTCAAAAACAATTAGTATAAACCCTGATAATGGCAAAGTAAGCAGAGTCATCTTTGTAAAATTTGTTTCAGAAGAGAGCAGAATTTATTATGATTTCATATCAAATCAGTCAGGAGCTTTGAATTCATTAATTAAAGTTACCGGGAAGTAAAAAATAATTATGTCAGAAATAAAGTCTAATGTATCGGGAACAGCTTTTGTTGTAAATTACTCCCGCTCAAAAAAAGTTGATATAAGCAAGGATATTTATGCAAAATTCTGGGTAACCCCGGAAGCGATAGAGCTCTGGAATGACCTCTCAAAAAATGTGTATCCTAATGATGATCTGAATTTAAGTTTAAGAAACAGATTTTATCTCGAACATCTCAAAAAGTTTATTTCAGAAAATAAGAATTCCGTATTTGCAGATATAGCATCGGGATTTGATGATTATCCTTTTCTTGTTGAGGATAAATGTAAGTTTATGGAATTTGATCTTCCGAATATAATAAACTATAAGAAGCTAAAAATTCAGCAACGGGAAAATGAAGCTACGCTGCCGGAGAGAAAAGTAGAATATTTTCCGATAGATCTCAACGATGAAAATCAGCGAAGTGAAATGGAGCAAATACTATCGAAACAAATATCGGGAAGCCTGTCTCTTATAATAATGGAAGGGCTTACATATTATTTACAAAAGGATGTATTGACTGATTTGTTTCGGATCTTTTCGGAAGTGCAGACAAAAAATTCTCTGATTGCATTTGATTACTGGAAGCCCGATGCTATGACATATCCGGTGATGGTTAAATTAAGAAAATATCTTGAAAATAAATTCGGATTTAAACAGGATTATAATCTTTTTGAGGAGAATTATATAAGCTCAATAAAAGGTTATGAAGAAATAGAATCAAAAGATATAGCAGAATTGGAACTTGAATATTCCGTGACAAGAATTTTTCAGGGAAGGGATAATAAGATACCGGTTTATTTTTCAGTGATGAAAAGAGAATAAAAGTTCTCAAAATAGAACTTCCTCTTACAATGCAAACTGACATATTCTTCTGATTTTTATTACAGCATTAAACCAATAATTAATATTTTTGTCAAACAAAGTAAATTATTAAAATAAATGAGTAATGTATCCAATCAAAGAAAACTACAGCATTTATATCTTCGTGCTGGTTTTGGCGCAAGCATTACGGAAATAAATAAATCTCTGGATAAACCAATTTCCAAATCAGTTGAAGAATTATTCTATAATTCAAAAACCTTTACTGATCTTGGCTTAAACAAAGAATCAGATTTAAAAAAAATAGGCAAGGAAAAAGGTCAAAAAAAAGTAAAAGCAGCACGTGAGAATATAGAAAGTTTGAATATCGGATGGATTGAGAAGATGACCAATGAAAATGACCAACTTCGTGAGAAGATGACATTCTTCTGGCATGGACATTTTGCCTGCAGATCAACAGATCCTCTTTTTACGCAAAATCAAAATAATACTTTACGTGAGAATGCACTCGGAAAATTCGGAGACATGCTGATGAAAGTTTCCAAAGATCCTGCAATGCTTCAATTCCTGAATAATCAACAAAACAGAAAATCAAGCCCGAACGAAAACTTTGCAAGAGAAGTAATGGAGCTTTTTACTCTGGGCAGAGGCAATTATTCAGAAAGTGATATTAAAGAAGCTGCAAGAGCATTTACCGGCTGGTCATTTAATCAAACCGGGGAATTTAATTTTAAAGAGAATGTTCATGATTCCGGGGAAAAAACTGTTTTGGGAAAGACCGGAAATTTTACGGGTGAAGATATTATAAATATTCTTCTGGAGAAGAAAAGAACTGCGGAATTTATTACAAATAAAATTTATGTATTTTTCGTAAATGAAAATATTAACACGGAAATTACAAAAGAATTGTCCAAAAAATTTTATGAATCGGATTATGATATTGAAGGATTAATGAAAAGCATTTTTTTATCGGATTGGTTTTACAGCGATGAAAACATCGGCACAAAAATAAAATCACCGATTGAGCTGCTCGTAAATATGATAAAAAGTTTTAATATAAAATTCAGAAATCCAAAACCATTGTTGAATTTGCAAAAAGTTCTGGGACAAATGCTGTTTTACCCGCCGAATGTCAGCGGCTGGGCGGGAGGAAAAAACTGGATAGATACATCTTCCCTTATGTACCGGCTAAAGCTGCCCGAACTAATCTTCAAGTCAGCAGAGCTTGAATTTGATTATAAAGAGGATCCGCCGGAAATGGGTGAAGTATATAAGGAGCTTTCGAATTTGGAAAAACTTCAATACAAGAAAATGGATTCATCTGCCAATTTAAGTTATTATATAAGTGAATTTTTAAAATATAACAAGAATGAACTTATTGATAGACTTTGCGAATATCTTATTCAAAAAGAATTAAGCAGTGAGGCTAAATCTGTAATAACATTTTATGAAGATGATTCTAATAAGGAAAATTTAATTGAGAGTTTAACATTGAGAATAATTTCGCTGCCGGAATACCAGCTTTGTTAATGAACAAAATTCATGTTCAATGTTAAAATAAAATATTTAAACCCGAATTATATTATGAAAAGAATATCGCGAAGAAAGTTTTTTAAATATTCAGCTTTTGCATCAACGTCGCTATTAATACCGAACTTCCTGAAGAAATTTGAAGCAAGGGAGTTATACGGTAATCCATCTTTGCAAAAAATAACCGGAGCCGGGAAAAAGCTTATTATAATTCAGCTATCCGGAGGCAATGACGGATTAAATACCGTGATACCGTTTAGAAATGACAACTATTATGAATCGCGCCCTCAACTTTCGATTGGAAAAAATAAAGTATTAAAGCTTAATGATGAACTTGGATTAAATCCGGAGATGACCGGGCTAAGAGAAATTTTTAACAAAGGAAATTTAAGTATAATAAACAATGTCGGGTATCCTAATCCCGACCGGTCACATTTCCGCTCGATGGACATCTGGCAAAGCGGAAGCTCATCAAATGAATACCTTAACACCGGATGGATAGGAAGGTATTTAGACTCTGAATGTGAAAGCTGTAAAAATGCTTACAATGCAATTGAAGTAGATACAACGCTTGACTTAGCAATGAAAGGTAAAAGAAGAAACGGCATAGCTGTTGTTGATCCAAAAAGATATTACTTAAACTCATCCGAAGAATTTCTACTGGACATTGCAAAAAGGAACAATAAATATCCGGCAGACTCGAATGTCGGTTATTTATACAAGACATTGATTGAGACTACGTCATCTGCGGATTATGTTTATAAGAATTCGAAAATATATAAGTCACAAATTGAATATCCGGGCACGCTCTTCGGAAAGAATCTCAAAACAATAGCCGAATTAATAATTTCTGGCAGCGATACCATGGTATATTATGTTTCGATGAATGGATTTGATACTCATGTGAATCAAAGCGGCAGACAGGAAAAATTATTGAAGGAACTGTCTGAGGGATTGCAATCAATAACTGAAGATTTAAGAAAAAATGACCGTCTGAATGAAGTCTTGATTGTGACATTCTCGGAATTTGGAAGAAGGGTTAAACAAAATGCAAGCGGCGGCACAGATCACGGAACTGCTAACAATATTTTTTTGATCGGGGGAAATTTAAAGAGCCCTGGATTTTATAATTCACAACCTGATCTCGCAGATCTGGATGAAGGGGATTTAAAATTTGAAATTGATTTCAGAAGCATTTATTCAACTTTATTAAATAAATGGCTAAATGCTGATGACAAACTCATTATGGGAAATAATTTTGATTTCTTAAATATAGTATAATTTTATTTTCATGAAGAATTACTAAACATCTGCTCTTTATTGTAAAGCATGACCTTAAGAGTCAGTGAAATTAAAATACTTTTACGTTTATTTTCATTTGTATTTATAAAGCTGTCTGTAAAGTCATCTTTTTCATAATTCAGAATTAAAACTACCGATCCCTTTTCTTTTGAATAATAGCTTACAGGCTGATAGGAAATGCTCAGAGAGAAAACTATAAAAACCGCAATTAAATATTTTCGGATTATCATTACGGTAAATTATGTAAAATCAAAATTTATTTCAATCCAACTAGTCCATAGAGGATCAGCAAGATAGCTTATCCGTCCGTAGATTCCGTAGATTATAAACAATTCAATTAAATTGAAAATGTATTAATGATTTACTAATTTAATAAAAAGGAATTTTTGTTAACTGGCTTTGTATTAGGTTTTGCAATAGGATTTATTTTTTCCATGCCTCCGTTAGGTCCTACATATTTTGCTATCATTGACAGGGGATTAAAAAAAGAATTAAAAAACGCCGTTGCAATCGGGATTGGTGCGGGTTTTATGGATATGGTTTATATTTTGATTGCTTATGGCGGGGTTACTGCGATAGTTTCTCTTTTCCCTGATTCTTTTTACGAATTTTTTGTAATGAATGAAAAGATGCTGAAGTTATTGCTTGCTGTAGCGGGATGTATTGTGATAATATGGTACGGAATAAAAATCATGAGGACAAAGAACAGCATAGACAACAGTAAGACGCCAAAATTAGATGACGTTAAATTTAAAGATAAATATGAAAAAGTGGAAAATGTCTTTAAGAAAACGGAAATAGGTATAGGCAGGATATTACATACAAAAGCATTGGAGGAACGCCATTCGGATTTGACAGGGAGCTTTCTCATAGGCGTAGTAATGTGTTTGTCTTCAGTAACTCTTCCTGCATCATGGTTTGCTACAGTTGGCTATTTGAAAAGTTACGGAATAATAGATTCAAATTTTTTTACCGGACTATTATTATCAATCGGTGTTTTACTGGGGACGTCGGTATGGTTTTATATAATGGCAAGGCTTATTATAAAGTATACGGACAAAATTAAACCTGAAATACTCAACAAACTTAATTTTTCCACCGGTATATTTCTTGTAGTATTGGGAGTTTCAATTCTCGTAAAGTTAGCTTTAAGCTTTGGAGACTGACAAAGCTCATCCTTTTATTAGGAATTTAAAATGTCTGCTTCTAATTATTAATGTCAAACTGAAAAAATTCAATTGCAAACTCAGATGGAAGACCGGGCTTTAAAATTACCCAGAAGTATTTGTGCATTTTGCCAGACTCCGATCAAAAATGAAGCTGAAACAATTTTATGTCCGTCCTGCAATTCCCCTTATCATGCAGATTGCTGGGTTGAAAATAAAGGGTGTGCTGTATACGGCTGCGGTGAGAAGATTCTCGGAGAGGATGATATTTCATCGATGCGTGAAGCCATTATCAACATAGAGTATATGATAAACAGGAATCAATTTTCGGAAGCGATACTTGAAGCAAAACAGTTATTAAGGGTAGAAAGAAGAAATCCGGAATTAAAAAATTTATATAATAAAGCAGTGTCGCTGATAAACAACAAGATAAATCTGATGACAAGCGGAGACGAGGCTTTCGAGAAAAAGGATTACAAGACTGCGGAAATTTATTACAAGAACGTATTAAAATATACCGACGAAGTCGAAAAAAATTTTGTAACCACCAGACTGGAAATTGCCCAGGAAAAAATTCCGGAGCAAAAAAGAAGAAGGATTTATCAGAACATTCTGATAATTGTCCTTATCTTTGCAATCCTGGCTGCTATAGGATACCTGGGATATTATACATTTGTTTTAAAAGAGGATCGTGAATATTCTGAGATAGTGAGATCAGACAATGCAAATGACCTGAAGTCAATGGAACTGATGATAGGAAAGTATGAGAGTTTTTTGAAAACTTACGGTGACGGCAGAAACAAAGATAAAGCGCTGAATAAGATAAATCAATATTCATATCAAATAGCCAATTCTTATTATAAGGACGACTGGAAGCTTGCATTAAAATACTACAACAGAATTCAGAATTTCTTAAGGGAAGAGGATTCAAATATTTTGTATAATAATATTTATAACGTTGCATTTGATGACTATAAGGAAAAGGTAGCCAATGCAAAAAAATTAAATTCTCTTTCTAAGTACAGTGAGGGACTAAACGAGCTTAATAATGCTATGTTAATCATAACATCTTTTCGGGAAAAGGAAATAGCTGTTGAAAAAGACATACTTGAATCAAATATATCGCTGCTTAATAAAAAAATTGCATCACTCATAAAAGCAAATGATCTTGAAAGACAAATAAGGGAGCAGATAAATCAGATGACCAGCATAAGCCCCTCAGGAGAAAAAAATTCAACTGTCATTGTAGTAAGACTGAGCAAGATTGTCGAACCCAATGTTTTTGTCGGCAGGCAGGTATCAACAGGAAATACAATAGCCATTAAAAGCAGCAACAGCGATTACAGTATCGGACAATTGCTAAATGTCGAGTGTGTTTCCAGGGGGAAGATAACCTATAAAGATGAGACACAAAAGGATGTCACCGTGCCATTATATGTTCCCGTATTTGAGGCAGGAGAATTTGATGCATCCGATAAGAATTACAGTGAAAAATTTGCAATAAATGAGAGATTGAACAATTTGAAATCACAGAAAGCCAGATTGGACAGCCTATTGAAGCTTAATCTTTTATGATTGGATTAGAGGGTAAAATTCTTATGTCTTACATGAAAAAATATATTGATTTACAAACTTAATTTCGATATTTTATAGTCTTTTCCTTCATTCAGAAAAGGGGTTCTAAATGGGTAGGTAGCGAAGCGGTCAAACGCAACAGACTGTAAATCTGTCGACAATTGTCTTCGGAGGTTCGAATCCTTCCCTACCCACTGACTTAATTAAGTTTTAAAAATAAAAATTCTAAAAATTCTCATTCTGAAAACACTGTAACCGGGTAAAAATTCTTTATAAATACTTTCATTTCTTTGTAAATAAAATTGAACCTAACCAATTTGAAAATTGAATAAGCGGGAGTAACTCAGTTGGTAGAGTCACAGCCTTCCAAGCTGTTGGTCGCGGGTTCGAGTCCCGTCTCCCGCTCAAACAAAAAATCATTATAATGAAAATTACAAGAAAAAAACTTATCGAACTTTTAAACGAAGATCTCTCGAGAGAGTATCAGGCAATTATTTCATATGTTAATTATTCACAGGTTTTAACGGGTGCGCAATATATGAATATTGCATCCGAGCTGGAGATTCACGCAAAGGAAGAGCTGCAGCATGCATTAACCATTGCAAATCAGGTAGATTATCTCGGCGGTATGCCGACGGTAATACCTCAAAAAGTCAGGACTTCGAAAAAGGCTACGGATATGCTTAAGTTTGATCTTGAAAATGAGAGAGTTACCATTTTAAATTACAGGGAAAGAGTTAGACAGTGTGATGAGCTTCAGGAATATGCTATGGCAGAGGAAATAAGAGAAATACTTATTCAGGAACAGGACCATCTGATTTCTCTTGCAACTGCTCTTGGAATTGATCCTCCAAAAATTTAAGAGAAGAGAATTACAGATGCTTTCAGAAAATGCTGATGTAGCTCAGTTGGTAGAGCACTTCCTTGGTAAGGAAGAGGTCACCGGTTCAATCCCGGTCATCAGCTCAAAGAGATAATGGCATAAAGATCAATTCACTTTAATTAGAATAAAAATTAAATCATTTCTAATACATCTACAAGTATTAAGCCCGATAAGATCTCTAAATTAAATTTAGACTAAATTCATTAAAACTATAACAATGGCAAAAGAAGGTTCAAGAATAAAAATAAAACTCGTAAGTGTAGAGGGACCGCATAAAGGAAAGTCGGTTTATGTTTCAACCAAAAACAGAATCAATACAAAGGAAAGATTAGAGCTTAAAAAATACTGCAAATGGACAAAGCAGCATATACTTCACCGTGAATCAAAATAATGATTGATGCGGGTGTAGCTCAATTGGTAGAGTAGCGGTCTCCAAAACCGTTGGTTGGGGGTTCGAGTCCCTCCTCCCGTGCGATAGTTTAAGAATAATTAAAATCAATCATGAAAGATAAAATAATAAATTTTTTCGAGGATATTTACAAAGAAATGAAGAAAGTATCCTGGCCTAAAAAGGCTGAGCTTATGGAGTCAACAAAGGTTGTGATCATTACGATGATCATTTCGGCGATTATTGTTTATACGATAGACAAGGGAATAAGTGAATTGTTAAAAGTTATATTTTAATTTAAAATAAAATGAGCGAGGAAAAAAAGAAAAAAGAGATGGAAGAAAATCTAACAGGGGAGCTGATAAGTAAATCGGAGGAAAATAGCACGGAGATATCAGCGGATGTACCGAGGATGAGTACCGGCTGATGATTCAGGGATGTCAAAGTGGTATGCAGTAAGGATAATTTCAGGACATGAAAATAAAGTTAAGGCATATCTGGATAAGGAGATCAGAAATGAAAAATTGGAAGACCGATAACTAATGTATTGATTCCTTTGGAAAAGGTATTTGAAGTAAAAGGCGGAAAGAAGAAAGTCAAGATTGAAGAATTTTTTGCCGGGCTATATTTTGATAGAAGCAGATCTTGATGACAAGCTGAGAGATTTTATTTCAAAGACACCCTCGATCATAAATATGGTTGGTTCAAAAAGCGTCAAAGGAAAGAGGCTGGATCCTATTCCGTTCAGACCGTCAGAAGTGAAAAGGATAAAATCAATTTTAAATGATGAGGGAGATGAAGAAAAGCTGGACATTCAACTTAATGTAGGAGATCCCGTAAAAGTGACAAGCGGTCCTTTCAATAATTTCAGCGGCAATATACTTGAAGTTAATCTTGAAAAGCTGAAAGTAAAGGTGATGGTAAGCATTTTCGGAAGAAAGACTCCCATCGAACTCGAATTAACTCAAATCGAAAAAGAAAAATAATAATTTAAAAACATTTTTTATTTATGGCAAAGAAAATAACAGGTTTTGTAAAACTGCAGATTCCGGCAGGACAGGCAACTATGGCTCCTCCTGTAGGACCGGCATTTGGGTCAGAGAGGCGTCAACGGAATGGAATTCTGCAAACAATTTAATGCAAGGACACAGGATAAGAAAGGATTCATAATACCTGTTGTGATAACGGTATTTTCTGACAAGTCGTTTACATTCATTACAAAGACACCGCCGGCGGCAGTATTGCTGATAAAGGCAGCGGGAATAGAAAAGGGTTCGGGTGTGCCGAATAAAACAAAAGTTGGAAAGGTTACAAAGAAGCAATTGAAAGAAATTGCCGAGACAAAGATGCCTGATCTGAATGTCCACGATGTTGAAGCTGCTATGAGACTGGTTGCAGGAACTGCAAGAAGCATGGGAATTACAGTAGAAAATTAATTTATAAAATTCAAATAAAAAGTTTTGTTATGAGATTAACAAAGAAACAAAAAGAAGCTACAGAAAAAAGTTGATGTCACAAAAGAATACGATCTCTCCGAAGCGTGTTTCGAAACTGAAACAGTCTGCATCCGCAAAGTTCGATGAATCCGTTGATATAGCTGTAAAATTAGGTGTCGATCCCAAGCATGCAGACCAGGTGGTAAGAGGAACAGTATCACTTCCCAACGGAACAGGAAAAAGTGTAAGGGTTTTGGTAATTGCAAAACCCGATAAGCATGATGAGGCGAGAGAAGCCGGAGCTGACCACGTTGGATTCGAGGATTACATTAATAAGATCAAGGAGGGATGGACGGATATTGATGTCATAATCGCTGCGCCTGATACTATGAGCGAGCTTGGAAAGATAGGAAAAGTTTTAGGACCAAGAGGATTGATGCCAAATCCGAAAAGCGGAACAGTAACACCGAACGTAGGTCAGGCGGTAAAAGAGGTCAAAGCAGGGAAAATAGATTTCAGAGTTGACAAGAGCGGAATAGTGCATTCAATTGTAGGAAAAGTATCATTTGATGAAAACAAGCTTAAGGAAAACGTAGCTGCATTTTTGAATACTATAGTTAAATTAAAACCGGCGGCATCAAAAGGCACATATATAAAGAGCATTACGATTTCAACTACAATGGGACCGGGGTCAAGTTAGATAAGAATGTAGCTTCAATAAAAACTGCAGCATAAACAAATTAGAATTTACGCACTCAATACAATAAATACAATGCTTACCCCGCTTCAGGTAGGCAAATAAATTCAAATTACAAAATTAACTGATTAATATGAATAAAGAACAAAAGGCAGAGTCAGTAGCGGAGATCAAGGAAATGATTGAATCTTCCGAGGCGATGTATTTTACTGATTTTGCCGGATTGACGGTCGAGGAAGTAAATGAGCTCAGAAAGGAATTTTACAAATCTGAATTAAAGTACAAAGTAGTAAAGAACACATTGACTATAAGAGCTTTAAAGGAGACGGATAAATATTCCACTCATGCCGAAAAATTAATTGAACTACTAAACGGACCTACCGGGATAGTATTTGCTTACAAAAATCCTGTAGCACCTGCAAAGATCCTAAAGAAATTTGCTGACAAGATTGACAAACCGAAGCTAAAGGTTGCAATAGTGGAAAATGAGATTTACGATTCAAAAAAGCTAAACAGTCTTGCATCATTACCGACAAAGGAAGAAATAGTTTCCGGAATACTTAGTTCACTTGGATTCACCGGCATCCGGAATAGTCGGTTCGATAAATGCGGTAATGAGAGATCTATTCAGTGTAATAGAAGAAGTGGCGAAGAAACAAAGCTGCTTAAATTAATAAAAAAATTATTTTAATCAAAAATAAATAAAAAGGATAAATAAAAATGTCAGTACAAGAAATAGCAGACAAAATCGGAGAGTTAACATTAACTCAGGCATCCGAACTAAAAAAAATATTAGAAGATAAATTCGGAGTGACAGCAGCCGCGCCAATGATGGTAGCCGGCGGAGCGCCGACAGGAGCTGCAGCAGCTCCGGTTGAAGAGCAAACTGAATTCACAGTAATACTTGCCGAAGCAGGCTCACAGAAAATCAATGTAATCAAAGCAGTAAAAAATGCAACCGGACTCGGATTGACTGAAGCAAAAGCATTAGTTGAAAGCGCTCCAAAACCGGTGAAAGAAAATATTTCAAAAGCAGATGCAGACAAATTGAAAGCTGATTTGGAAGCTGCCGGTGCAAAAGTTGAGGTAAAGTAATTTCTTTTAACAAATCAAAATAGATTTTTCACAATTAAATATTTTTTTAAATATTAAATAGTCCCGGCAATCAATCAGCCGGGATTGTTTATTAAAAATTCCTGGGGGTAAAAAGAATTGGAAATTCAGAGAAGTAGATCTTAAATTTAAAGCCGTTAAACGCTAAGAATAAAAGATTAACCTTTGCAAAGACGTCAATCAAGCATGATCCGCCGGATTTGCTTAAGGTTCAGATACAATCTTACAAAGATTTTTTACAGGAAGAGGTCCCTGCAAGCAAAAGGAAATCCAAAGGACTGCAAAAAGTTTTTGAGGATAATTTTCCGATTTCAGATTCAAGAGAAACAGCAATACTCGAATTTGTAGATTATTATCTGGAAAAGCCGCATTATTCGGTAATCGAATGCCAGGAGCAGGGATTGACCTATGCTGTGCAGGTAAAGGCAAGATTGAGATTGTCAACGAAGCCGAATGCCGCGGCAAAAGAATATAATTATACGATAGAGAACGATGTTTATCTGGGGAATCTTCCATATATGACACCGAGAGGAAGCTTTATTATTAACGGAGCGGAAAGAGCGATCGTAAGCCAGCTTCACAGATCTCCGGGGGTTGTCTTCAGCGAATCAATTCATGCAAACGGAACAAAGCTTTATTCGGCAAGAGTAATTCCTTTCAGAGGCTCATGGGTTGAATTTACAACAGATATAAACAATTTGCT
The DNA here is from genome assembly GCA_963836395.1 of uncultured Ignavibacteria bacterium. Taxonomy (GTDB): domain Bacteria; phylum Bacteroidota; class Ignavibacteria; order Tepidaquicellales; family Tepidaquicellaceae; genus JAGPCH01. The sequence continues at coordinate 16,483 of CAWIJF010000012.1, forward strand.
TTATGCATATATTGACAGAAAGAAGAAGTTTTATTTCTCAACACTATTAAAAGCATTGGGATTTAATGAGCATGATCAGATGCTTGAGCTGTTCGGGCTTGTTGAATACTGTAAAGATAAATGATAAGAATTATCTGGATTATGTTGACAGAAGAGTGCTTGAAAACGTCATAAATAAGGACACCGGAGATGATCTGGGAATTCCCGAAGAGGACGGTGTTGATCAGCACGAGCAATTGGTATCAATTAGCAAATTCAAAAATAAAAGAGCTTAAATTGTTAAAAAATAATCCGACAGACGGCGAAGAGATAATATACAATACTATAATCAATGATGATGATGAGAGCGATCTATTGCTGGAAAAACTTCCCGAGCTGACAGACTGCCAAAGGACAAGAAAGCCGCCGCAGCATTGGCCGAATCCGAAGCTGAGAGCGCAAGAAGCTATATTGAAAAATTATTTTTCAATACAAAGAAATATGATCTTGGAGAAGTAGGAAGATATAAGATAAATTATAAGCTCGGAACGAAGATCGATCCGCATATAACAATATTGACGCAGGAAGATATAGTTTATATAATCAATTATATCAGGGATCTGGTTGACGGAAAAAAAGAAGTAGATGATATAGACCATCTTGGAAACAGAAGAGTAAGGACTGTAAACGAACAATTGTCCGCGCAGTTTTCGCTTGGACTTTCAAGAATGTCAAGAACGATAAGAGACAAGATGAGCATTCATGATGAAGAGAATCTGACCCCGTCAAAGCTGATCAGCGCCAGACCGATAACAAGCGCGCTGGCATCATTTTTCGGAACGAGCCAGCTGTCACAGTTCATGGACCAGACAAACCCGTTGGCGGAAATGACACACAAAAGAAGAATAAGTGCATTAGGACCGGGCGGACTTATCAAGAGAGAGAGCCGGATTTGAAGTAAGAGACGTTCACTATACACATTATGGAAGATTATGCCCGATAGAAACACCGGAAGGACCTAACATCGGATTGATATCATCGTTATGCATTCATTCAAGAATTAACGAACTTAGGATTTATTGAAACCCCTTACAGGAAAGTTGTCAACGGAAGAGTCACAGATGAAATAGAATATTTATCTGCCGAGAAGGAAGACTTTTACAAGAATCGCACAGGCAAATGCTCCGGTTGATGATAAGGGAAAGTTTGAGAATGACAAGAGTAAAGGGAAGATTCAAAGGCGACTTTCCGCTTATTGAAACCAGAAGAGATAGATTATATGGACGTTGCAACAAATCAGATCGTAAGCGCGGCTGCAGCTTTGATTCCATTTCTTAGAGCATGATGATGCAAACCGAGCACTGATGGGAAGTAATATGCAGAGACAGGCAGTTCCTTTATTAAGACCGGAATCACCTGTAGTGGGAACGGGATTTGAAGAAATTGTTGCAAGAGATTCGAGGACAATGTTAGCTGCAGAAGCAGACGGGAGTCGTTGAATATGTTTCAGGGACTAAAATTATAGTAAGATATAATATAAAAGAAGATTCAGATGAAAGCCTGTTAAGCTTTGATGATAAAAAATTAGTTGAGTATAATCTTGTAAAATTTTTAAGGACAAATCAGGACACTTCAATCAATCAGAGACCGATAGTTACAGAAGGGCAGAAGGTAAAAAAGGGTGACATACTTGCAGACGGTTCATCTACGCAGAGCGGTGAACTTGCACTGGGAAGAAATGTTCTTGTTGCATTTATGCCATGGAGAGGATACAATTTTGAGGATGCAATCGTGATAAGCGAAAAGCTTGTAGCTGATGATGTTTATACATCCATCCATATTGAAGAATTCAGTCTTGAGGTGAGAGATACAAAAAGAGGCGAGGAAGAGCTTACAAAGGAAATTCCCAATGTCAGTGAAGAAGCGACTAAGGACCTGGATGAGAATGGAATAGTAAGAATCGGAGCGGAAGTAAAAGAAAGTGATATTCTCATTGGTAAAGTAACTCCAAAAGGTGAGACAGAGCCGACACCGGAAGAAAAATTGTTAAGAGCAATATTCGGTGATAAAGCGGGTGATGTAAAGGACGCATCCCTTAAAGCAACACCCGGGCTGAAGGGAATAGTGATAAATAAGAAATTATTCTCGAGAAAGACAAGGGACACAGAGAGCAAGAGAGATGAAAAAAGAAAGATCGATAAATTCGAAGCGGAAAGAAAAAAAGAGATCAAGGATCTGAATCAAAAGATTGCGGAGAAGTTTGATATACTGCTTGAAGGAAAAGAGTCAAAGGGATTGAAGGATAAGAAGGGAAATATCATTGTAAAGAGCGGGGCGACTTTCAAAAAGGAAGCATTCTCAAATCTGATCGAGAATCAGGGATATGATCATTATCTGATTTTGATTATGATACGGAATGGTCGGATAATAAGAGAGCAAATTCGCTGATACCTGATATTTACAGGAATTACACATTCAAGCAAAATGAAATTGAGGAAAGATATAAGAGATTAAAGGATAAAGTAAAGCTTGGAGACGAGCTTCCGACGGGAGTTGTAAAACTGGCGAAGGTATATGTTGCAAAGAAAAGGAAATTGTCAGTTGGCGACAAGATGGCGGGAAGACATGGTAATAAAGGAGTGGTTGCGAAGATTGTTCCGCAGGAAGATATGCCTTTTTTACCGGACGGAACACCTGTAGACATAGTTTTGAATCCGCTTGGAGTTCCTTCGAGAATGAATCTCGGACAGCTTTATGAAACTGCATTAGGATGGGCAGCAAAGAAGCTTGGTGTAAAATTTGCAACGCCGATATTTGACGGAGCTACTGTAGCAGAGATAATGAGCTCATTGAAAAAGCCGGGATTAAGTGATAATTCACGAACCGATCTTTATGACGGCATGACAGGAGAGAAATTTGACCAGAAGGTAACGTGCGGATTATATTTATATGCTGAAGCTTTCACACTTGGTTGACGATAAAATTCACGCAAGGTCAATCGGACCATACTCACTGATCACTCAGCAGCCGCTCGGAGGAAAGGCGCAGTTCGGCGGACAGAGATTCGGAGAGATGGAATGCTGGGCACTGCAGGGTTACGGTGCTGCAAATATACTTCAGGAAATGCTGACTTATAAGAGTGATGATGTAACGGGCAGAAGCAAGGTATATGAAGCTATTATCAAAGGTGAAAATTTACCTGAACCAGGAGTACCCGAGTCATTCAATGTATTGTTGAAAGAGCTTCAGGGATTGTGTCTGGATATAAATCTGGATGAGTAGGATTTGAGTTTGTAAAGTTCATAAAGTTCATAAAGTTTGTAAAGTTATAAGTTTATAAAAGAAATTTTTTTAATAAAAATTAAAATCCAAAGAGGTTAAAATGGCTTTTAAAACAGAGCACAAAAGAAAAAGATTTTCGAAGATCTACCATCAATTTGCTTCGACCGATGCGATAATTTCAAAATCTTATGGTGAGGTATTAAAGCCGGAAACAATTAATTACAGGACATATAAGCCGGATAAAGACGGTTTGTTCTGTGAGAAGATATTCGGTCCGGTCAGAGACTGGGAATGTCACTGCGGAAAATACAAAGGGATAAGATATAAAGGAATAGTATGCGACAGATGCGGAGTTGAGATAAATCTCAAGAGTGTAAGAAGAGAAAGAATGGGACACATTACACTTAGTGTTCCGGTAGTTCATATCTGGTATTTCAGGTCAATGCCTACAAAGATAGGTTACGTACTTGGAATTTCTTCAAAAGAGCTGGAGAGAATTATTTATTATGAAGCATATGTGGTCATAAATCCGGGTAAGACCAATTTCAAGAAACAGCAGTTGATAACTGAAGAAGAGTATAACTGAGGCGATGGATGCAATGACAGAGGACGAACATAAGCTTGATGACAGAGGATCCGAAGAAATTTATTGCAGGTCAGGGCGGTGAAGCGATAAAAGAATTGCTGAAGAGAATAAATCTTGAAGAAGAGATAGCAAGACTAAGAGCAGAGCTTAAAGATGATCCTTCAGCATTAAAGAAAGCGGAGAATATAAAGAGACTAAGAGTTCTTGAAGCATTCAGAACGAAGCCGGGCAGAAGACCAAATAAACCCGAATGGATGGTTCTTGATGTAGTGCCTGTAATCCCGCCGGAACTAAGACCGCTTGTTCCTTTGGAAGGCGGAAGATTTGCAACGAGTGATCTGAATGATTTATACAGAAGAGTAATTATCAGAAACAACAGATTAAAAAGATTAATTGACATAAAAGCTCCTGAGGTAATTTTAAGGAATGAAAAGAGAATGCTTCAGGAAGCTGTAGACGCATTGCTTGATAATTCAAGAAGAGTAACTGCAGTAAAAGCAGAGAACAGAGCTTTGAAATCTTTATCGGATATATTAAAAGGAAAGCAGGGAAGATTCAGACAGAATCTGCTTGGAAAGAGAGTTGACTATTCCGGAAGATCGGTGATTGTAGTTGGACCGGAACTGAAACTGCATCAATGCGGATTACCGAAGGACATGGCACTGGAATTATTCAAGCCGTTTGTGATCAGAAGATTGATTGACAGGGATTATGTGAAGACTGTGAAGAGCGCGAAGAAGATTGATTGATAAGAGAACTCCTGAGGTATGGGATATACTTGAAAATGTAATTGACGGACATCCCGTATTGCTCAACAGAGCGCCGACACTTCACAGAATCAGCATACAGGCATTTCAGCCGGTACTGATAGAAGGAAAAGCAATAACGTTGCATCCGTTGTTTGCATTGCATTCAATGCTGACTTTGACGGTGACAGATGGCGGTTCACGTTCCGTTGTCATTCGAAGCACAGCTTGAAGCGCAGATAATGATGCTTTCATCACATAACATTCTTATCTCCTCAAAACGGAGAGCCTATCACAACACCTAATCAGGAGATGGTACTCGGATGTTATTATCTGACAAAAGAATTAAGAGGTGATAAAGGCGAAGGAAAATTATTCTCTTCACCTGAAGAAGTCATAATTGCATATGATAATAAAATGCTGGGACTCCATGCAAGGATAAAAGTAAGAGTTGACGGCAAGATGATAGAGACAACAACAGGAAGGGTCATATTCAATCAGATTGTTCCGAAAAAAATACCGTTTCTTAATGAGTTGCTTAAGAAGAAAAAACTGACCGAGATCATCGGAATGATTTACAATTCGGTAGGAAACCTTAGAGACATCAAAATTTCTGGATGATCTGAAAGAGATCGGATTTAAGTATGCAACAATAGGAGGATTGTCGGTAAACATAGATGACATAGAAGTTCCGCAGACGAAAGATAAGATAATCGAAGAAGCATATAAGAGAGTGGAGGTAATTGAAAAGTCAAAGGCACGAGGAATAATTTCGGAGAATGAAAGATATAATAAAGTCATTGATATCTGGACTCACGTCCGTGATGAAGTAAAGAGAGATCTTATGCTAAATCTGACAAGATCCAAAGAACGGATTTAACTCACTTGCACATGATGATAGATTCCGGCGCAAGAGGTTCAGCCGAACAGGTAAGCCAGCTTGCAGGTATGAGAGGTCTTATGCAGAAGCCGCAGAAATCATTGACAGGACAGGCAGGAGAAATCATTGAAAATCCGATCATTGCAAATTTCAAAGAAGGATTGTCAATTCTCGAATACTTTATCTCAACACACGGTGCAAGAAAAGGACTGGCGGATACTGCATTGAAAACTGCCGATGCAGGATATCTGACAAGAAGACTCGTTGATGTAGCGCAGGATGTAATAATAACCGAAGAAGACTGCGGAACAATAAGAGGAGTCATGACGGAAGCACTTAAAAGAAGGTGAAGATGTAAAGGAAACATTAGCAGAGAGAATATTCGGAAGAGTAGCAGTACATGATGTTGTAAATCCTCTGACGAAGAAAGTTATAATAAAATCAGGAGAACTGATTACAGAAGAGAAAGCTCAGGTGGTTTCGGAGACTCCGATTACTGAAGTTGAGATAAGATCAGTATTAACATGTGAAACAAAGAGAGGTGTTTGTGCAAAATGTTACGGAAGAAATCTTGCAACGGGAAAAATGGTGGAAGTCGGAGAAGCAGTAGGAATCATCGGAGCGCAGTCAATCGGCGAGCCGGGAACACAGCTTACTTTGAGAACATTCCACATCGGAGGAACTGCAAGCAAGATCATTACGCAATCGCAGATCACTTCCAAGTTCGAAGGTAAAGCAAAATTTGAAAACATAAAGATCGTTGAATATAAAGGAGCAGCCGGAGCGGAGTTTGTTTCACTCAGCCGAAACGGAATGATAAACATAATGGATGAAAACGGTTCACAGCTTGCAAGATATTCCGTTCCTTACGGAGCTCATTTAAAAGTAAAGAATAATGAGAAGGTAAAGAAGAACGGAATTCTCTATGAATGGGATCCGTACAATTCGGTGATAGTTGCCGAAGATGACGGGATAATTAAGTTACATTGATATGGAAGAAGGAAAGCAATATGAACTGGCAAAAGATGAGCAGACAGGACACTTCCAGAAGATCGTGATTGAAAGCCGTGACAAGACAAAATCACCGACAATTCAAATTCTGAATCCAAAGAATGAAAAGGTACTGAGTTCTTATTTGATTCCTGCAAAAGCGAATTTACTTGTTGATGACGGGGAAGAGGTAAAAGCCGGAACTATCATTGTAAAGATTCCGAGAGAATCCGGAAAGACAAGAGATATTACAGGAGGACTTCCGAGAGTAACGGAATTGTTCGAAGCAAGAAGTCCGAGCGATCCTGCGAAAGTAGCTGAGATTGACGGAACAGTCGAGATTGGGAAGATAATCAAGAGGAAGCAGAGAAGTAAGAATTATAAGCAAAGACGGAAGCAAGGTAATTGATTATAAGATCCCAATCGGAAAGCATATACTTGTCAGACACGGGGATGTAGGTAAAATCAGGAGAGTCGCTTAACCGGCGGAGCTTATGACCCGGTTGATATTTTGAAAATCAAAGGTGTCGCTGAAGTTCAGGAATATCTTGTAAATGAAATACAGGAAGTTTACAGAATTCAGGGTGTAAAGATTAATGACAAGCATATCGAAGTAATTGTAAGACAGATGCTGCAGAAGGTAAAGGTAACTGATACCGGTGATACGAATTTCCTTGAAGGAGATGTAATTCATAAGAACTTATTCGCCGAGGAAAATGAAAAGCTGAAGGGAATGGTAGTAATAACAGATCCCGGTGACAGTGACAAAGTTATCTGAAGGAGATAAGATCAGCAAGAAAGAAGCTAAAGGAAATGAATGCCGCTTTGAAGAAGAAAGATAAGGCAGTAATCAAATTCAAAGATGCAGTCCCGGCATCAGCCGAGCCGGTGCTTCTGGGAATTACACAGACTTCACTTGACTACTGACAGCTTTATTTCAGCTGCCTCATTCCAGGAGACAACGAAAGTACTGACGGATGCAGCGATAAGAGGAAAGGTTGACCATTTACTGGGACTAAAAGAAAATGTGATCATAGGACAGCTTATTCCGGCAGGAACAGGACTTAGAAAATACAGAGAAATAATTGTTACGGAAAATGAAGAGCCTGTTGAAGAAGCAGAAACAGTGGTCGAAAAGCCAAAAGCAAAGAGAAAGAAAAAAGTAAAAGAAGAAGCCGAAGCATAGACTTCGGATAAATATATTTTAGATTACGGAAAGCCGTCTCAGATAATTGGGACGGCTTTTTTGCTTTGGTAAGGAAATCAGATTTTTCATACTGCTTGAACCGCCTGAAGCCCAAATCAATTTTGTAGTTTATTTATGTAATTATAAAATATAAATTTAAAATAAAAGACAAACTATATCTATTAAACTTTAAATTTAATTAAAATGGAGAACAAAAAAATCCCCGACGAGTTTTTCACAACAGATTCATTTAAAACTCTTGGAGGCTCTTCTACGGCAGTCTGGCTGGTCACAAATGTCATAGCTTCTGTTTTCAGCTATCAGGCAAAATGGATCGGACTTGTTGTTGCTCTTATCATAGCAATATCCGCATGCATCGGCAAGAAAAAGCTGGAAGTAAAATTTTATGCCATTGCATTATTAAACGGACTGTTAATATATTCCACTTCGGTTGGTATCGACTCTATAAAAAAAGGAGCAATGGACGTCGATACTGCTAAGGTTTCCCAGCACACTGATATTCCGCGTTCAGGATTGAATGAGGCATCGTTTAATCTTTTTGGGGGTCCTGCATGGTGGGAGCCGCAATATCTCGTTGAAAAAATAGAACTTATCACTTATGAAAATAAAACCTTACTGAATGTGCGAGACAGCTTAATTACAGAAAATAAAAAGCTTACTGAAGACAAAAACAATGTTCAGGGCAATCTGGAGATATACAATAGTAAAATTGACAGCCTGACAAAAGAACTGCAGGATTCAACCGAAAAAAATGTTTATGAAAATGAAGCCGATAGAAATAATAAACTTGAAGCGGAAAACAAAAGTTTGAAAAACAAGATAGCGGCTCTTCAAAAAGAGAGTTACAATCCAACGAACGGTGACAATGGAACAGAGATCAAAAAATTAAATGATAAAATATCATTCCTGCAATCGGAAACTAAGAGATTGCAGAATCTCTTAAATCAATGTATAAAAGATACGGGGTGGGGAGAGCGTTGAGTATTAAGTTCAATACAAAAGGAGCGCAAAATTTTAGACAGATTCAAATAAAAACCAGAAGCTTTATTACCCTTGAGAAAAGAATATGGGATTTCTTGCTACAATCTTTTATCTGAATACTACAAATAAATTTATTCTAGATTCCCAAAACCGAATACATTTGCTTATGTTTGATTAAAAATTAATTCAATATCATGAGCAGGAAGTTTCTATTTTTATTAATTTTATTTTCAAGCCAATCTTTACAATCCCAGGTAAAGCAGGACTGGGTCCGGATATTCGGCAGTCCGTCAAATGAAATATATGAAGTTACCGGTCTTGCAGTAGATAATTCCGGAAATGTATTTGTTTCAGGTTCTGTCGAAGGGGCGACGCTTTCGGATTTCATTACGATAAAGTATAATTCGTCCGGAGCGGAACAGTGGGTAAGGATTTTCACGGGACCTGTTGAAGACAGAATCATTGACATGGCTTTGGATAATTCGGGAAATATTTGTGTTACAGGATTATCGGAAAATCAAACCGGGACTTATGACATTATTACAATTAAATATAATACACAGGGTGATTCTCTGTGGGTAAAAAGATATAACGGCGCAACTGCATTTACAATGGATCAGCCGGTCGCAATGATCACGTTGATAAGAATGATAATATTTATGTCAGCGGTTATTCATTCGGAGCAAACCCAATGAACTATGTAACGATAAAATACAGTCCGCAGGGTGATTCGCTCTGGGTTGCACGTTATGTTGGTACCGGAACGGATTATCCCCGTGATATTTTTACAGATGAACCTGGAAATGTATATGTTTACGGAAGAGGAACACGGATATTGAAGTATGATTCCGACGGAAATCTTTTGTGGAACAGGGTTTATCCCGAAGATGCAGGAGAAACGAATAAGCTGCTTACCGGCGATAATTCCGGAAACATTTATTTCGGGGCATCGAAGTTCACATCTACTTTTGATGATTTTGTAACATCAAAAATCAACTCTTCAGGTGATACGCTGTGGACAAGGATCTATAACGGACTAGGAAATTTAAATACAAATCATGATGACGCAGAGGCAATAAGCATCGATAATGCCGGAAACGTTTTTCTAACTGGGAAAAGCAGCAACCTGTCTTCTTATTATTTTTCAACACTTAAGTATAATTCCGCAGGAGTTTTTCAGTGGGAAAGAAATTATTCAAATTCTCAAAACGGAGAAGGCGGAAAAGACATTGTCACTGATAATTCCGGAAATGTTTATGTAACAGGCGGAAGCAATGATTTTACGACAATAAAATACAACACTAACGGAGATTCCTTGTGGGCAATGACATATGACGGACCGGCGGGACTGATAGATATCCCATCTGCAATAAGGATTGATGCCGACGGAAATGTTTATGTAACCGGAGCCAGCAGACAATCGGTAAGTACATTTGGTTTTTACGCAGTAACGATAAAGTATTCACAAAGTCTGACTAACATCCCTCCGGATAAAACTATGATTTCAAGTTATGAGCTGTATCAGAACTATCCTAATCCGTTTAACCCAACAGCTAAAATTAATTATGATCTGAAGTCAGCCGGATTTGTAGAAATTAAATTGTATGATGTCTCGGGAAGGTATGTAAACTCGTTAGTTTCAAAAAATCAGAATGCCGGTAATTATATTGTAAACATTGACGGAAATAATCTATCGGGAGGGATTTATTTTTATTCACTTATATGTAAACAATACCCTGATAGATACAAAAAAATGTGTTTTGATAAAATAAATTTAATCCAGTTCTTACGCAGGGGCAAACATCTCCTTAAAAAAGTTTTTGACTGAAATAAATTCTTGTGATAAATATGTTCTGTTAATCCATCTGTCTTCTTAAGAATGCCGGCTTTGAAAAATCATCATCAATATTCAGATCTTCAAATTCAAAATCATCATCCACATCTATCTTTATTTTCTTTGTGTTCTCGCTGAGATCTTCATTGAGATTGATTTGCCTTCTCTTAATGGCGGGAACATCAAGATTGCTTAATTCCTCAACCGTCGGCAGTGTTGTAATTTTTCCTTTCTGAGACATGCTTTCTTTTGCGCTGTCTTTTTTTTCTGCTGCTATTCAATTCTTCGGTAAAGCTGTATCTTGACTGTTTATTAAAACCCGTTGCGATCACGGTTACCATTATTTCTTCACCCATTTTTGTGTCTTCCACAAGCCCGAAAATATATTTTGCATCTTCACCGGCGGCATTCTGTATTATCTCATTGATTTTTTCTATCTCACCCATCGTAATGTGTCCGTTGCTGCATATATTCGAGAGCACGCATTTCGAACCTTCAATTTTTATTTCATCAAGTACCGGATTTACCAGTGCATCATTGGCTGAATTCTCGGCTCTGTTTTCTCCGCTCGCAACTCCTGTTCCGATCATTGCATCGCCCATGTCTTTCATGATCGTTCTTACATCAGCAAAGTCAACGTTGATCTCACCTGTCTCAGTGATTATCTTTGAAATTCCTTTCGTCGCATTGTACAATACTCTGTCGGCAAGCTCAAATGCCTGCTTCTGCGTTGCATCTTTGCTTATCAGTCTCAGTATATTCTGATTAGGAATTATAATCATGCTGTCAACTTCATTCTTAAGCTTTTCCAGATCCTTTGTTTGCAAGCTCCATTCTTGGTCTTCCTTCGAAATGAAACGGCTTAGTTACTATCGCAACAACCAAAGCGCCAATGCTTCTTGCGATTCTTGCGATTGCAGGCGCGCCGCCTGTTCCCGTTCCGCCGCCCATCCCGGCAGTAACAAATACCATGTCGCTTCCTGCAAGAGCATCTTCGATCTCATTCCTGCTTTCTTCAACAGCTTTAAAGGCAACCTCTTCATCCATTCCGGTTCCGAGTCCTTTTGTCAGGCTTCTGCCGATTTGAATTTTTGCTTCTGCTTTGTTCTTTTCAAGTGCCTGTGCATCCGTATTTATCGCCATAAACTCTACGCCTTCAATTCCCTTATCTACCATGGAATTTAAGACATTCCCGCCGCCGCCGCCAACTCCAACTACTTTTATCTTGGCGCCGTTCTGATTGTTTGTAACTAATTTAATTGCCATTTTTATTTTTCCTTTCTTACTTTAATTATAGGAATTTGTTTGATTTTTGATTATTTGATTTTGGATTTTAAATTTAACATTTGACATTTGACATCTGACGTTTCTCGTCTTCCGTCTAGCTCTTACGTCTGAAGTTACAGCTCATCAAACCATTCTTTAATTTTCTTAAATATACCCTGTCACTGTCAGCGCTTTCCTTCTTGCGTTTTTCTTTATTTCCGAATATTTATTTATATCATTCATTGTCTTTACTCTGTGTAAGACCAGCCCGACACCCGTTGCAAAGATCGGATTCTCGACTTCTTTTATCAAACCTCCGTTAAGACCCGTCGGTATTCCGAGATTTACTTCCATCCCGAGAATGTCCTCTGCCAGTTCTTTTGTTCCTTTTATCAGTGAGCCGCCGCCGGTAATTACTACTCCCGCATGAAGCTCTCTTGCAATCTGTGAATTTTGAATTTCAATTGCTGACAACTCAAATATGTCCTGCATCCTTGCCTGAATTATTCTTGCGAGAATACTCTTGCTCGTTCTCTTTGGAACTTTCCCCTTTATTGATTCAACTGTGATTTCTTCATCATTCAATATTTCCGAAACCATCGCATAGCCGTATTCTCTTTTTATTCTCTCGGCTTCAGTTTCTGAAATTCCAAGCGCTTCGATGATATCATTTGTCACAAGATTTCCCGCAATACCTATTCCCGCAGTGTATTTCAAAACTCCTTTCTTAAAAACCGCAATGTCGGAAGTTCCGCCTCCTATGTCAATCATTCCGACTCCAACTTTTTTCTCCGTTTCATCAAGCACGGAATATGAAGATGCGATCGGCTCAAGCACAATGTCATCGATATCCACTCCGCAGCTTGTAACGCATTTTGACAGATCATCTATTGAAGATACAAGTCCCGTTATTATATTGACTTTTGCTTCGAGCTTTATCCCGAACATCCCGACCGGTGTTTCAAATATTCCGTCTTTCCCGTCTATTATATATTCCTGAGGTATGACATCAATTATTGTTGTATCACTCGGCATTTTCATTATCTTCGCCTGCTCTATGAGTCTCGCAATGTCTTCTTCCTGAATTATCCTATCAGAATTATTTATGCCGATTATGCTGCTTGACTGAATGCATCTTATATAATGTCCGGCTATTCCTACTGAAACAGAATTTATGCTTACTCCCGAATTTAGTTCCGCTTCTTCCAATGCTGCCTTTATTGATTCGTCGTTTTGTTCGGATTGACAACTATTCCTCTGTGAAGCCCGAATGAAGGAGCTTTTCCGATCCCGAGAATATCAATGTTGTTATCATCTTTCATCCGGGCAACTATAACGCAAATTTTTGTCGTCCCTACATCTAGCCCTACAATTATGTCTTCATCAGTCTGTTCCTTTTGCTTTCCTTTTAGCTGCCATCTCTTAATTGTTTGAATTAATGATTACTTCATTTGAATATCTTAGATCCACATAGTTCATATGTTTTGCTTAGATGATTATCAAGCGACTGCTTTATATAATTTTCAAATACTGCCAGTTTATTAAGCAATAAATTTTGATAGTCTGAATTCGAAATGCTTTCTCCGGGTCTTCTCGGCAAATAGAACGGACACGAATCTTCTGAAAGATAAACTATAATTTTATTGCTGTCCGACAGATTTACTTCGGAAATATTATTGTATAATGCTTTACTCTCTTTATAAGAATTAAGAATCAGGAACAACGCCAGTCTGAGATCTTCCTTATTATATTTGTTCTTCGGATTTGGAGTCCTTTCTATTTTTACCCCGCTGATTACAGGCAGATCATAGAGCTTGGAGGAATTTTTAAAAGGAAAAATTTCCAGTTCGTCATCTATAAGCTTTATTTCATTCTCCCCGTTAAGATATCGCCACCGGTCTTCTTTCTATAATCTCAATTTTTAATTCCGAAGGCAGTTCTTTGCTTACAAATACTTTTTTCATCTTCAGGATGCTTTGAGATCCTGTCCTGAATAATATCAATATTTATTTCATCCGAGCTTAATATTGAATCCTTTAGACGTGCAGTAGCTAAGGATCTCTTCGCGCGGGATTGTATAATTTCCCGTCACGCTTATTTTCTTAAACTGGATTCCGCTTCTCCATTTGATTGAATTACAGCCGATACCACTGCCCGCAAATATTACTATCACAATCAAAATATTTTTTTGATATTCATAATGGTACTGTCCAGTTTTGATTTGGCTTTTATTCTCTTTACAAATTTATCACACAACTCGGTGATGTCACCTGCTCCCAGAAAAATGATCACGTCTCCTTCCTCGTGCAATATTCTCAACAGCATCCTGCGAGGAGTATTCTCTTATCTTCGATGTAAAATCCTTCCTTGCCCCTCTTTTAAGTATTCAGTTAAGATCAGTTCACTGCTGACTCCTTCAATTTCTTTTTCCCTTGCAGGATATATCTTTGCAAGAAATAAAATATCCGTTCCCGAAAATGCTTCCCAAATTCTTTGTAAAAATTCCTTGTCCTCGAATAAAGATGCGGCTGAAATACTGTTATCATTCTTGCCGGGTGTAATTTCCTCATAGCATCCAGTGTTGCATTTACTTCCGTAGGATGATGTGCATAATCATCATAAATTTTTATCCCGTTATCAAACTTCAGCTCAAGCCGCCTCTTTACTCCGAAGAAAGTCTTCATGGCTTCGTTAAATCTTTCGGGTCTAATATTAAATTCTTTTGCTGCCAGATATGCTGCTGTTGAATTCAGAATATTGTGATTGCCCAGAACTTTTATCATTAACTCGGCTTTGCCCGGCTTGAAAAATACACAGTTCTTCCCGTAGCTCATATCGGTAATCACGCGATCATTATTTTTTTTGAATCCGTATAAAGTTTTATTCTCAAATTTATCAAGCACGTCTCTTACATTTGCATCATCGCCGCAGGCAATTACTTTTGTGTTTGGCCTGGAATTTTCAACGAACTTCTTAAAGTTTTCTTTAATGTCATTGAGATCTTTATAGATATCCAAGTGATCAGAATCGATGTTTGTTATTACGATAATATCCGAATTCAGCTCCAGAAAACTCCTGTCATATTCATCAGCTTCAACCACTGCTACCTTTCCGTTTCCGATTCTCGAGGACCCGCCGTCTAAGAAATCAATATTGCCGCCAACAAAAACAGTCGGGTCTATTTTATTCTCAATTAATACTTTTGCTATCATTGCCGTTGTAGTCGTCTTCCCGTGAGTTCCTGCCACTGATATTACAAATTTATCATTTACTATATTTCCAAGCGCATGGGCTCTTTTCACCAGTTTTTTGCCGGTATCTTTTGCCTTCTTAAGCTCTGCGTTGTCTTCTTTTACTGCCGATGTATAGATTACAAGGTCAGCATCATCACTAAGATTATTTTTATCATGGCCTTCGAAGATCCTTACTCCGAATTTCTTGAGTCTCTGTGTTACAGGGCTCACGTTCGAATCGCTGCCCGTTACTTCATAATTCTTCTTCGCAAGATATTCAGCTATACCGCTCATTCCGATCCCTCCGATCCCGATTAGATGAACTTTCTTTATGCCGTCAAAAATATTATTCATTGATCATTGCTTATGTGTCAGTCTTTTTGAAATATTGATGAACTCATTCTTGAGCTCTTTTTCATTTTGAAAATCATTCATTCTTATTCTCAATAATCTTTTCCTGTTGCTAAGCTTCAGCTTGACAATTCTTACATCGCTTCTCTCGACATTCATTCTTCTTTTTTCCCTGGAAAATCTTACACTTAGAATTTCATTAATTGCAATCTCTCTCTGACCGAATCTGTTTTTGAAAATTATTTTGTTATCCCCGATTATTATTTCCCTCGCCCTTATTGCATTTGCCACCAGTACTATCAGAAAAAATACTATGAATATTACTATGATATATATTATCGGGTCCTTAATTACAACTTCAAATCTCTCCCGGAAAAATCTTCCTTTAATCAGAATATAAGCAATGAGAGTTACCAAATAAATTATCAGAGACTTATAGTAAAAATCTAATTTATATTTATAGATCCTCTGTTCCATTAATTTCTAATCAAGCTGATTGCTTCCGCCGCAATTTTTTTTGCTGCCCCGGCATCTGAAAATTTACTTACATTGGCTCTTAGTCTCATTAACCTTTCTTCATTATTTATCAAACTTATTATTTCGTCAGTCAATTTATTCTCTGATTCATTTTGCAATACTACATCTGCTGCATCATTCTTTTCAAGATTTCTAGCGTTCATCTCCTGATGATTTTCAGCAGACGACGGCAGCGGAATCAATATGGCAGCGAGCTTCAGATAAGCAATTTCCATTATGCTGGTAATGCCTGCACGGCTGATTACCAGATCACTTGCCGAATATGCCACGTCAATATTATTAAGGAACTCAAATATCTTTACCCTGTCCTGCAGATTTTCAAACTCTATTTTAAGTCTCGCGTAATCGCTGCTGCCTGTCTGCCAGATTATATTCATGTTATTCGCGTATAATGTTTTTAAGCCAATCTCAATTAAATTATTGATCCCTCTCGCTCCCTGGCTTCCTCCGAAAATAAAAATCGTTTTTTTATCTGCCGGCAAATTAAAATAACCAAGTGCTTTACCTTTCTCTGTCTTTTCCAGAGAGCTTCTTACCGGATGAGGAATTCTGATCACATTATCTTTTCTTTTTAAGTATTCTCTCGTCTCATCAAAATTTATTACCACTCTGTCCGACTTTCCCGAAAGATATTTGATGGTCTTCCCTGCGAAGGAATTTCCTTCTTGTATCAGCGTCGGTATTTTCATTCTGTTTGCCGTAAAAATTACCGGTCCGCACACAAACCCTCCGGTCCCTATCACCACATCAGGCCTGAAATCCCTGATCAGTTTCCTGCTCCTTCTTAAGGCAAGAATCAGTTTTGACGGAAGCTTAATGTTTTCTAAATATACTGCTTCTGTCAAAGCCGCTCAGATCAATTGTTTCGAGCCTGTAATTATTCGAAGGAACCAGCTTTTCTTCTATTCTTCCTTTTGCTCCTATAAAAAGTATTTCCGCTTTTTCATCCAGCTTTCTTATTTCATCTGCAATTGCTATTGCAGGAAATATGTGCCCGCCTGTTCCTCCGCCGGCAAATAAATATTTCATTATTCAATTATTATACCTTCATCGATCTCTTCCCTGTGCGATGAAATATTCAGCAGTACTCCTATCGCTACTGCGCTGAAAATTATTGACGTACCTCCGTAACTTACAAACGGCAGCGTGACTCCCGTTGTCGGTATGACTCCGCTCGCAACGGACATGTTCACTATCGCATTCAGTATGATCAAAGTCGTAATTCCAAATGCAAGATATTTTCCGAACTCGTCTTTTGTTTCCTTTGCGATCTTATATCCTCTTACTAAAATTACAAAATATAAAGAAAGTATGATGAATGTTCCGATGAAGCCGTATTCTTCGCCGATTATCGAAAAAATAAAATCACCGTGGGCTTCAGGCAGAAAGAAATCCCTTTGATTGGAATTGCCCGGTCCTATTCCGAATAACCCACCGTTGCCGAAACCTATTAATGCCTGCTGCAGCTGATAGCTTGAAGTTCCGCCCGATGTGTATTCCGAATAAGAAGATATTCTATCAATGATGTAGTCCTTTGACATGACAAATATTGCTGCAAAGGGCATCAACGCAAGCAATGTAAAAATAATATGTTTTCTTTTTGCCGCGGATAAAAAAACCATCGTCATGCAGCTCCCGAATATTATTAAAGACACGGAGAAGTTCGGCTGGATCAATATCAATCCCGTTATCAACAATACATAAAATATTACTGGCAAATACCCCTTATAAAGAAGCGTGATGTAGTCTTTCTTCCTTGCAAGAAGAAGCGCTACATAAATAATTATCGTGTATCGCGCGATCTCTGACGGCTGAAAGCTGAGCGGTCCCAGATTTATCCATCGGCTTGCGCCCTTTATTGGTCCTCTGCCTCCAAAGAGGGTAATGATAAGCAAAACGATCGTGATCCATATCATCGCCTTCGAAAAATTTTCCAGGTAGAGATAGTCTATCTTCGCCACTACAAAAATTATTGCAATCGAAATAATTATTTTTATAAGATGCTGCTTGAATAAATAATTGCTGTCCTGGAACTTCTCCAGCGCAAATGTAGAGCTTGCGCTGTATACCACTCCTATGCTGAATATCATCAGCAGCAAAACCGGCAGCAGGATCCAGATATCTATTTTATGTTTGCCTGTCAAATTATTTTAATGAATTAACTATTCTCTTGAATTCTTTCCCCCTGTGTTCATAGCTGTCAAACATATCAAAGCTCTTACATGCCGGGGACAATAAAACTATATCACCCTTTTCACTTCCTTCTCTTGCTTTAATGACTGCTTCTTCCAGTGAATCCGCCTTTATAACTTTCTTATGCATTTTGAAATATCCGTAAATTTTTTCTTTGGTTTCTCCTATTGCAATGATCTCCTTTACTTTTTCACTGATAAGCTTGTCAACTCTCGAATAATCATTTCCGGACTCTCTTCCTCCCAGTATGAGAATTAAGTTTCCTTCGAATGACTCCAGCGCTACAATCAGTGAATCAATATTCGTAGCTTTTGAATCATTGTAGTATTTCACTCCGCCGGTCTCTCTTACAAATTCAATCCTGTGCTCGACACCCGGAAATTTCATTAACTCATCCCTGATAATTTCCTTCCTTATCCCAAATGCCCGTGCGGAAATTATTGATGCAAGGGAATTATATAAATTATGATTTCCCCTTATGTTGATTTCACGTGCTTCCATTATTTCTTCTTTGATATTCTTTTGTTTGTCAAAATAAATTATTTTTCCGTTTTCCAGATAGCTTCCCGTATCAATTTCCTTTTCATTCAGTCTTTCCTTTATGCTGAAATATGCTTTCTCCGGTTTTGAATCCTTTACCGCTTCTCTTAAAATTTTGTCGTCATAATTTACTACTGTTAGATCTTCTTCTGTCTGATTTTTCAATATCTCCAGTTTTGCTTTTAAATAATTTTCAAAGCTTCCGTGCCAGTCAATGTGGTCAGGCGTTATGTTCAAAAGAACTGAGATCTTCGGCCTGAACTGTTCGATGTTATTCAGCTGATAGCTGCTGACCTCAAGAACCACTACTGAATTCTTTCCCAGTTCATTAACAATTTCCGAAAAAGCCAGTCCGACATTACCGCAAACTTTAGCATCATAACCCGCTGCTTTAAAAATTTCTCCCGTAAGAACTGTCGTAGTTGTCTTGCCATTCGTTCCTGTAATTGCAATGACAGGGCAGTTGCAAAACCAGTATGCAGCCTCTATCTCCGAATAGATCTTTTTATTCAGCTTCCCGGCTTTGATAATTACTTCACTGTCGGGAGAAATTCCGGGACTCTTTATAAAGACATCACTTTCAAAAACTCTGTCCGAATGTTTGCCCAGTTCAAATTCAATCCCTTCCTTTGACAACAGCGCTTCATCAAAAAATTTTAGCCTGCTCTTTTCCGTATCATCGCTGAGGAAGACATTTGCCCCATTTCTCTTGAGAAGCTTTGCAGCTGCGATCCCGCTTTTGCCTGCTCCGAGTATTGTAAAAGAACTGTTTTTAAAATCAATCATTTAAATTTCTATCTGATCTTCAGTGATGCCAGTGTCATTATCGCCAAAAGTATTGCTACAATATAAAATCTTACAACAATCTTAGGCTCGGGTATTCCCTTCATTTCATAGTGATGATGGATCGGTGCCATTTTGAAAAACCTTACTCCTTCTCCAAATCTTTTTCTCGTGTATTTAAAATAATATCTCTGAATAATCACCGACAGAGCTTCGGCGAAAAAGATCCCGCCTAATATTGGAAGCATGAATTCCTTTTTTACTAGAACGCACAAGGTTCCGATGGCACCCCCTAATGCCAGGGAACCGGTGTCACCCATAAATACCTGAGCGGGATAAAAATTGTACCAGAGAAATCCCAATGCTGCACCGCTCAATGCCGCGCAATAAATTGCGAGCTCGCCGTTTCCTCTTAAATAAATAATGTTCAGATATTTAGCTGTCTCAATGTTTCCAGAGACATATGCAATTATGCCGAGCGTCAGTGCAACCACTCCGACAGTTCCAGTCGCTAATCCGTCAAGTCCGTCCGTAAAATTTACCGCATTCGATGTAGCCGTAATTATAAAAACAATAATCGGTATATACAAATAAGAAAAATCAAACTCAAAGCTTTTCAAAAAAGGTATCGTCGTGATCGAATGTATGCCCTCAAACTGCGGCAAATAATATATTGCAAATCCGACAGTCAGCCCTACAAATATCTGCCCGACAAGCTTGTATCTTTCCGCAAGTCCTTTTTTATATTTCTTGATGACCTTCAGATAGTCATCCGAAAATCCCACAATTCCCAGCGTGATCGTGACGAACAAAATTATTATAATGTATATATTACCGAGATCTCCCCAGAGTAAGACAGGAATCAATACCGAAAATAAAATTATGAATCCTCCCATCGTCGGTGTTCCGGCTTTGCCCCAGTGAAACTGCGGTCCGTCTTCCTTCCGCGCTTCGCCGATCTGTTTCTTCTGTAAGATCTTTATGATCTTCGGTCCGAGTATGAAACTGATCAACAATGCTGTAATGGCAGCCAGTGCAGATCTGAATGTTATAAATCTGAAAAGGTCAAATCCCGGCGGATCAAATTTTGCATTCAGATACTCGGCTAATTTATACAGCATATGATTAATTTTCAGTTAATCCCTTTACAATGTCTTCCATTTTCATTCCTCTCGAACCCTTTACATATACTATGTCATCCGGTTTTAAATTTCTTTTCAGCATCTCCGTCAGATCATCTTTATTCTCAAAATAAAAATTATTCTTCACTTTCCTGGCGTATCTGAATGTGTTGTATGATTCTTTCCCGTAAGTATATAAATTCTTAATTCCCAACGTCCCTGCAAGCTTTCCTATCTTTGAATGCTCGCCCCTGCTTGCATTGCCTAACTCCAGCATATCAGACAATACTGCAAATTTGTTTCCCTTCGTTTTAAATTCAGTCATTGCTTCCAGTCCCATTTTTACTGACTCCGGATTACTGTTGTATGTGTCATTGATTATTGTCATTCCGTTCACTTTCAGAATTTCCATTCTCTTTGAAGATGCCGGCTTAAAGTTCTGCAATGCTTTTCTTATCTTGCTTTGACCGACTTTAAAATACAGACCTGCCGCAGCCGCAGCTAGCCCGTTGTAAACCGAGTGCTTGCCGAATGTCGATATATGCGTTTCGAATTTTTTCTTATTGTGCCTGATTTCGATCTCCGGTTAAAAATCTTTATCATAACCCTTAAATCTTCCCTTGACATCCGTGTTAAACTTGTAAGAGTAGGTAAATTTTTTTTCATTCTTTAAACCTCCTTGAATAATTTTTTATGAAGATGTCATCAAAATTTATAAAGCAAATACCTTCTTTCTTTTTTTTAAAGTAATCAAACAGTTCAAACTCAGCTTTTGCAACTCCCTTTATATCTTTGAAAAACTCTAGATGCTCTTTCCCAATGTTTGTTATCAATCCGTAATCCGGCTCTGCAATCCCGCATAAATACTCAATCTCACCAAAATGATTACACCCTACTTCCAGCACGCAAAGTTCATGACTTTCATTCAGCAGCAACAAAGTCAGCGGCAGCCCAATGTGATTGTTAAAATTGCCTTCACTCTTCAGTACATTGAACTTCTGTGAAAGAACTGCCGCTGTAAGGTCCTTTGTTGTGGTCTTTCCGTTACTGCCCCCTATGCATAATACCGGCACATCAAATTTTCTCCTGTGCATCTTTGCGAAACTTCCTAACGCAAGCGTTGTATCCTTAACAGTTAAAATTATCTTATTGCTGAACTTCCTCCTGTTCTCCTTGAACCAATTTTCATTAACTACGGCTGTTGAAACGCCTTTCCGGAAAACATCTTTCAGGTACTTGTGACCGTCTGTTCTTTCCCCTTTGATCGCAAAGAAAATCTCATTCTTCTTTATTGTTCTCGAATCAATTGAAACGCCTTCAAACTTTTTTCTCTTTAGCTTTGCAATATTCTTTTTACCAGCATTGGTTACTTCAATAAGTTCATCTGTTCTAAGCATGGTTTACTTAGCCGATTGCAAATATTTTCCGATTACTTCCTTATCATCAAAATGTGTCTTCACTCCGTCTATTTCCTGGTATGTCTCATGACCTTTTCCGCATACCAAAACTATGTCACCTTCCCTGGAAATTTCAATCCCTTTTCTTATTGCATCTTCGCGGTTCTCCATGACTTCGTAATTATTTTTCGTCTTAATTCCAGTGATGATCTCATCAATTATCTCCATTGGATTTTCAAATCTGGGATTGTCCGAAGTGATGATTGAATAATCCGATAAGCTTGTCGCGAAATTTCCCATTACAGGTCGCTTTGTCCTGTCTTTGTTCCCTCCGCATCCGAATATGGTAATTACTCTTCCGTTCCTTTTTTCTTCATTCAAAATTTCCCTCGCAGACTCTATTGCATTCTTTAATGAATCCGAAGTATGTGAATAATCCACAACTGCAATGGCTCCGTTTGGAAGTTTGATCTTGTTGAATCTACCGTTGACTTCCTTAAAATTCAGAAGTGACTCCTGTATCGAAGTCATATCTATATCATAATTCAGAACCGCTGTCACCGATGCAAGAATATTATAAATATTGAACCTCCCGGAAAGTCCCGATCTCAGAGTATATGTCTTTCCGTTCCAGTTGACGTCAAACTCAAGTCCGGTCAGAGATAATTTTTCATTGAATGCTTTCAGATTGCTTTCATTCTTTATTGAGTAAAACAATTTCCGGGCTTTAGTTTCGCTCAGAATTTTTTCCCCGTATTTATCATCTGCATTTGATATTGCATGGTCTTTCGCAGACAGACCGTCAAAAAGAATTTTCTTTGCATTTAAATAATTTTCCATGTCTTTATGAAAGTCCAGATGCTCGCTGGTCAGATTAGTAAAGATCGCCGTATTAAAATTTAGTCCGTACACCCTGTCCATTGACAATGCAATTGATGATACTTCCATCACGCAGAAATCCATTTTCGACTTTGCCATTTCACCAAGCATCATGTTCAGCTCAATGGAATCCGGAGTTGTGAGTGTCGAATCCATTTTCATGATTCCGGTCTGATAATCAATCGTGCCGATCAGTCCTGTTTTATATCCTGCATTGTTCAAAAAAGATTTTAGTAAATAGGTTATGGTTGTCTTTCCGTTCGTGCCGGTCACACCGATAAGCTTCAGCGCAGAGGAAGGATCTCCGTAATAAGCGCTGCTGATGTTTGCCATGAGTTTCCTGATCTGTTTTACTTTGAGCACAGGTATTTGTAAATCCAGATCTTCTTCCGTAATGATCAGAGCTGCACCGTTTTTTACCGCATCATTTACGTATTTATTTCCGTCATCTTTTAATCCCCTGATTGCAAAAAAAATGTAACCCTTCTTTACTTTCCTTGAATCATATGCCAAACCCGTAACCTCAAAATCATCCGCCGGGTCAAACTTGAATTTCAATTTACTTTTATTAATGATATCTGATAATCTCATTATTGATTTTTACAATAGAGAATAATTTTGGACTTCGGAAGCTGCTTTGTACCTGCCGCAGGTGATTGTCCTGCTATCTTTCCGCTTCCGCTGATATCAACATCAAACCCGTCTGACAAAAGCATATTAATTGCTTTCCTGAGACTCAGGTCTTTTACATCCGGCACCAGTACCAGCCTGTCCTCGGGAATCTCTTTGCTCGTTACCACCAGCTTAACTTTTATATTGTCTCCCGGTAAGATCCTTTCATTCGGCAACGGGTATTGTGAGTCTATGAATTTTGCCGTGTTGGGATTTTTAGAAACAACCGTATCATCCACTAATTCGAAATTCAGCTTATTCTCAATCAGTATTTCCTTTGCATCTTCCAACCGTAAATTAATAAGATTCGGGATCAGAACTTTCGGCTCGTTTGCATAATTTATCGTTCCAGAATTACTTCCGCTCACGGAAGAATTTACATTTACAAATTCCTGAATGGAGATATTTGTCGTTCCCGAAAAATTAATTATTCTGTTTGCGATCTTCTGAAAGATCGGAGCTGCAACTTTCCCCCCGTAATATTCTCCCGATTTCGGATTATCAAGCACGACGGTAATTATTATTTGCGGATTTTCAGCGGGAAAATAACCGACAAAAGAAGAGTTATGTGAACTGTTGGAATACTCACCGTTTATAAGCCTTTGCGCTGTTCCGGTTTTTCCAGCAACGCTTATCCCGTCTAGCTTTGCATCGATCCCTGTTCCTCTTTCTACTACACCTACCAGAAGTGATGTTAAGGTCTTTGCAGTATTCTCCGAAATGACCTGTCTTACCTGAAGCGGTTTGTTTTCATAGATAGCATTGCCTTCCGTTGCAAATTCTTTTTTTACAATATATGTCTTCATCATCATTCCGTTGTTTGCAACTGTTGCATAAGCATTGGTTATCTGTAAAGCGTTTACCATCACTTCATATCCGATGGACATGTACGGAAGCGAGACACCTGAAAAATCGATTGGTCTTTTCAAAATTCCCTTGTTTTCTCCGGGAAGTTCGACCCCGCTGTAAATTCCAAATCCAAAATCTCTTGCATATTTGTAAAATCTTTCCGAACCTAACTTCAATGAAATTTTGCTGAATCCAACATTGCTCGATTGTTCGATCACTTGTTGAAATGACATGCTCGCTTGAACCATGTACATCAGTGATTTTCAGTCCTTTAATTTCATTGACGCTTTCGGTTGCAATTATTGAGTTCCTGTCTTCGATCTTCTCTTCAAGCGAAGCTGCAGCAGTTACAAGTTTAAAAGTTGAACCCGGTTCGTAAACATCCGATATCACTGCATTCTTCATTCCTATTGTATCTGCAATTAAGATATTGTTCGGATCAAATGTCGGATATGATGACATTGCAAGTATCTCGCCTGTTTTTACGGACTGAACAATAACCTTTCCGCCGTCTGCATTATAATTTTTAACACCTTCTGACAGTTCTTCTTCGGCAAATCTTTGTATGTTAATGTCGAGAGTCAGAACGATGTTGTTGCCGTTCTCCGAATCTTTTCTCGGAAACTCCAGGGACGGGCGGTTATTTCCTCTGCCGTCTCTTTGCATGATCACAAAACCGTCTTTCCCTGCAAGTTCATTTTCCATCGAGAGCTCGATGCCGGATTGCCCCTTGTTTTCTATGTTTGTAAATCCGAGTATCTGTGATGCTAGGCTTCCGTAGTTGTAAACTCTCCTTGGCTCCTTCAAAACAATTATTCCGTTCATTTCAAGAGTATCCATCCGTTTACCTTTTCGGGATCAATTCTTCTTTCAAGATAAATGAACGATGTGTTTTGAGAATTAAGCTTCTCCATATATTCTTCTTTGCTTTTACCGAACGCATGTGAAAATATTTCCGCCGTATGCGCAGGGTTGTCAATCATGTTCGGATCGGCTGCAAATGAATATTCAAATGAATTGGATACAAGCATATTCATATTTCTGTCAAAGATCAGACCGCGGTATGGTGACAATACAATCTTATTCTCATATTGCTTTCTTGCCGCTATCTTGTATTTCTCTGATTCCAGTATCTGAACATTGATCAGCTTTTCAAAATAACAATGAAAATCCCGAACAGAATTATAAAGAGAAAATTAATTTTCCTTCTCTGCACTAATTGTTTGTCCGGGCTTTTATATGTTTTATACTGCAAAATGTAAAATTATTTCAACTGCGATTTATTTATTATTATATTATTATTTTCATCAATGGAATTTTCTTTGTAGGAAAGATTAAATTTTTCAGCAGCTATTGTCTTTATTCTGTCAAAGCTGCTTAGTTTTTCCGATTCTGTCCTAAGCAGATCGT
Organism: uncultured Ignavibacteria bacterium; assembly: GCA_963836395.1. Lineage (GTDB taxonomy): Bacteria > Bacteroidota > Ignavibacteria > Tepidaquicellales > Tepidaquicellaceae > JAGPCH01. The sequence goes on from CAWIJF010000012.1 coordinate 42,199, forward strand.
TTTTTTGAACAACGCTCTTGATCTGCTCCTTAAGATCGTTATTGCTTACAGAAAGCTGATTTACATAGATGATATTATTGATATATATTACCAGAATCACCGACGTCAGGATCAGGAATATCAGAAAGTAAAAAATTGAAATTCTTTTTGTATTGTATTTTTTATCATTCATATTTTAAATAACCTCCGCAGCTCTCAGCTTTGCGCTTCTTGAGCGCGGGTTTGACTTTATTTCCTCAAATTCCGGAACGACCGGTTTCTTTGTCAGTATTTTCAGCCTCGGAGTTCTCTCTTCATCAGAAAAAGGATCCGCAGTCTTTTTAATTCTCATGGCTTCTTCTTTAAAAAAATTCTTCACTATCCTGTCCTCAAGGGAATGATAAGATACAACAACAATCCTTCCTCCCTTATCAAATAAATCCATAGAATTTTTCAGGACATTTTTAAGATTATCCAGTTCATCGTTTACTTCTATCCTTATCGACTGAAATATCTTTGCCAGAAAATCCATCTGATTCTTTTTATTCAGATCATATTCTTCTTTCACTGTTTCGACCAAATCAAAAGTAGTCTTAAATTTTTCCTTTTTCCTTTTGTTAATTATTGCATTTACCAGTCTGTCCGCTTTTCCTATCTCTCCGTATTCTTCGAAGATCTTTTTCAATTCTTCTTTTGCATAACTGTTCAGTATTTCCGAAGCCGTTAATTCACCTTCTTTATCCGCTCTCATATCAAGCTCAGTATCTTTCATAAAACTGAATCCTTCTTCCGCTTCGAGCTGGTATGAAGACAGTCCCAGGTCCATCACAAGCCCTGTTATACTCTTGATGCCGTTCGCCGAAAGTATTTCCTTTAAGTCTCCAAAGTTACCATTAACAAATTGTATTCTGTTTTCAAATTCCCGCAATCTTTTTTTTGAATATTCAAGCGCATTTAAATCTTTGTCAATAGAAATGACCCTGACAGGGTCCTTTGTATTTTCGCATATCAGTTTGGTATAACCGCCTGCGCCCAGTGTCCCGTCAACTATTACTCCGGCGCCGCAATCTTCATTAATTAAAAACCTGACTGCTTCCTGTGAAAGAACGGGTACATGAAAATTTTCCGTTTGCTCATTCATTCAGAAAATTTTTTACTCATCATTATGTCGATGAGTTTATTATCTCTGAGACTTTTTCAGCTATTTCTTCATAGGATTTTGTCATTGAATTGTCGTATTGCTCCTTTATATCGGGATCCCATATTTCCATTTTATCAAGTAGCCCTAAAACAGTAACTTCTTTTTTTAACTTGGCAAATTGCATCAGCTGCGGAGGAATCAGTATTCTATTCTGCGAGTCAAGCTCGCATTCATTTACAAAATTTAAAAATTGCCTGATGAAGAATCTCTGATCGGTATTGAATTGATTGTATTTGGTTAAGCCTGTCTTGACTTTTTCCCATTCGTCGAGAGGATAAACAAGCAGACATTCATCCATTCCCCTCGTCAAAATTACTTTATTGTCTGCTTCAGGTTTTATATATTTTCTGAATTTTGCAGGCAATATTAACCTTGACTTAGCATCTAAATTACATATTGAATGTCCCTGAAACATTTAATGATTTATTAATTTAAATTACCACTTCTCCCCACTTTTCTCCACTAGTATACAAAAATAAGTAAAATAATTTTAATGTCAAACAATTATTTGCAGTATTTTAAGGTATTTAGGAGTTTTTTGCTGTAAACAGAAAAGCCATATCAATATCACCTGAGATGGCTTTTTCCGTTTGAAATTTTTTGTGATTTTACCAGATGTGACAGTCTTGAAAGATCCCTGTAATTTGTTTGTCTGATCTCATTTAATCAGTACTCATCTATTCATAAAAACTTACTCTCCCCGAATCAATGTCATATAGTCCGCCGATTATTTTTATTTGTTTCGACTTTTCCATTTCAAATAATATGCTGCTTTGTTCTTTGATCTTATCAACCGTAAGGAAGACATTGTTTCTTGTGACATTTTCCAAGAATGTCTTATTGTTTCCGTTTCTTTCGGTAAGTGTCGTTGTATCTTTTTCGATGGCGGGTTTTATCTTTTTAAGCAAGGCCGTTATATTTCCAAATTCGATATTGTTGCACGCACCTTCAATAGCTCCGCATTTTGTATGTCCCAGTACAACTATTAGCTTTGAGCCGGCAATCTTACAGGCAAATTCCATACTTCCTAAAATGTCTTCATTCAAAATGTTTCCCGCTATCCTTATACTGAAAATGTCACCCAACCCCTGATCAAAAATCAATTCAGCCGAAGTCCGTGAGTCGATGCAGCTTAGAATCGCAGCAAAAGGAAATTGTCCGGATGATGTTTCATTGATCTGCTGAAGTAAATTCCTGTGAGCCTTAATGTTATTTACAAATCTTTCATTGCCTTCCTTCAAAATTTCAAGAGCAAGTTCCGGAGTAAGACTTGACTGTGTTTCTTTTGTGTGAACTCTCATTAAAAAATGTAAGTGATTTCAGTTGAATTATTTTTGATCATGATATAAAACGGCAGGGAATGATGTCATCTTATAAATTCACTCCGCCTGATACTTCTATCCTTTGTCCGTTTATCCACTTGGCATCGTCAGTACAAAGGAATGCTACAACGCTCCCAATGTCATCTGCATTTCCGACTCTTCCCAATGCGTCTGATTCGAAAGATAGGTCTTGATCTGTGGGTTACTCCTTATTATAGCATTGTTGAAATCTGTTTCAATTGGTCCGGGAGCTACGATGTTTGACCTGATTCCGCGCTGACCGTATTCTTTTGCAACATGCCGCGTAAAGACTTCAAGAGCTGCTTTCAATGAAGAGTAAATTGAATACCCGTTCACCCAGAAACGCGTGGTTCCTGATGAAATAAAAACAACTCCGCCATTATCATTCATCATCGGCATCGATTTTTGAGTGAGAAAGTAAACTCCCTTAAAGTTGGTATCGACTAAATTATCGAAGGCCTCTTCAGTAACTTGTTGTATCGGTATTGTTGCGCCAATACCGGCATTGTTTATCAGGAAGTCAAATTTCTCCGTGCCCCAGTTCTTTGTAAGCGTGTCTTTTACTTTCAAAAGAAATGTATCAAAAGATTTTATGTCGGATACATCAAGCTGCAATGCAGCGGCCTTACCTCCGTTACCGGTAATTTCCTGTACAACTTTCTCTGCTTCTTCTTTACTCTTGTGATAGGTCAGGATAACATCAATCCCTTTATTGGCTAATGAGAGTGCCATGTCTTTTCCCAAACCCCGGCTTCCGCCTGTTACTAATGCTACTTTTTTTGACATTTAAGATTTTAATTTATTGTAATGTTCGACTAAAAAATTCACATGCTTAAAGTTCATAGATTTCATAGATCACTTCAGCGAATTTAATGCGTCGATTATATCCTGCGGTTCAGCACGGTTCTTATAATCAGCATCTAAAAAAGCATACCTTATTATTCCGTCTGTATCAATTACATAAGTTGCTGCAAGCGGCAGCTCATTACTCTCGTCTCCGTTGTATGAGTGAAGGTCGAATCCATTCTGATAAGACTCAGCTACAGGATCAGTCAGTTTAAACACAATGCCGTATTGCTTTGCAACTATATTTCCGACATCACTCAGAACTTCAAATTCCAGTTGATGCTTTTCTGTTGTGGTAAGAGATTTGTCAGGCAGCTCGGGTGTTAATGCAATGAGATTTGCTCCCGAAGATTTAAAGTTTGGCAATTCCTGCTGCATCCTGTGAAGTGTGATATTACAGTAGGGACACCATCCGCCTCTGTACCACATCAGCACAACAGGTCCTTGTTTCAGATAAGCATACAATGATACTTCTTCACCCAGAGCATTTTTTAATGTGAAATCCGGCGCTGCGTCTCCCGTGTTTTTGGCGCTTTCAAGTATTCCGCTCTTTATTATCGCTTCAATCCCTTCATTATAAATCTGTTTCTTTTCTTCGCTTGCTTTGCTTTCAAACTGTTGCTTCTTTGCATCAAGCTCACTCTTTAATGTCGGCTGTGCATCAGTTGAGTTTTCACTTCCACTTTCGGATTGGGCATAAATCTTACTGCAGATGCTAACGGCGCATAAGCAGATAATAATAATCAGAATCTTCATTATGAAATTTTTATAGTTAAAACTAATTTACTAAAATTCTTTTAAAGGAAACATTGAGAAAATATAAAATCATCTGCGCGCTTTTGGGTCAAAAACGAAATGTAACGAAAATGAAAGCTCTCAATTTAACAGGTATAAGCAGATCAACTTTAGCCAACACCCGCCGTCGGTCTCAAAAGGGAGGGTCATTAAGAATTCAATTCATACTTTCAAAATTACTCACTCTGCTAATGCTATTTCAAATATACCATTCTTATTGACTGCGAAAATCCGTTTGCAAAAATTCTAAGGTAATACACCCCGGAGGAATATTCACTTGGTTTCCATTCAAGCGTATGCTCTCCGGCAACTTCGATTCCTTCAAATAGTGTTTGAATCTTCTCGCCGAGTTCATTGTAAATCACAATCTTTACGTCGCTCTGTTTCCTGAGTTCGAATCTTATCTTTGTAGACGGATTAAACGGATTTGGATAGTTCTGATGCAAAATAAAATCGCCCGGAACCGAAGAGCTGATATTTTCAATTCCTACGCTTGCATCAATTGCTTTTGCCTTCCATACCCCGCGTCCTATTGTAGCAATTCTTACGGTTCTGTCCAACGGATGATAATGAATGTCAAAAGTTCTGGCGATGGGAAGTCCGGTATTGAATTCAAACCAATCCGAACCGCCGGAAGTCGATGCGTAAACTCCGAGATCAGTTGCAAGGTAAATGTGGTCTCCGTTAAATGGACTTACTGATATTGCGTAGACAAAAATATCAGGTAAATTTCCGGTAATGTTTGTCCATGTTTCTCCAAAGTCAGTAGATTTCTTGACATGATCCTGATGAAGATTAGCGCTGTTGCGCGTTGCATACACAACCCCCGATACTGACGGGTCCGGTTCAAGATCGGTAACTCTCCATGTTGGAATGGATGCATTGTTTATCTGTATCCAGTTCGTGCCTGAGTTTGTTGATTTCCAGAGTGCCCATGTGGAGTTGTCATAAGCGTGTGCATACATAATTTCTGGATTTAGCTTATCTATTGCCATTGTAATAATATTTGGAATGTCGGCAATAGGAATCCATAACGAACCGCCGTTAGTTGTTTTATAAATCCTTGCTGCACTTGCAGTAAACAATATTGTGTTGTCGGACGGATGCATAATTAATGGAGCAATGAATGTAGCGCTTTCCGTAATTCCGTTTTGAATTGCAAATGTAGATTGCCATGATGCGCCTCCGTTGGTGCTTTTGTAGTGGGCTCCAAGAAAATAATCTCCGTAAAAAATATTATTATCCGTCGGATCAATAATTACATTCGTACCGTCATTTGTTGACCATCTCGTCCAGAATATATTTCCGTTTGCATTGTTTAGTTTTTGAAGGCCATGATCCTGAAAGCCGCCGATAATGAGGTTTGTGTCAGTAGCGGAACTGGCAATTCTGTAAAGCTGACCGGTGATCAGATCTGCGTTTTTCTTTTCCCACCACAATCCTGCATTTACAGACTTCTGTACGCCGCCGTCATTGAATATATAAATGATGTCCGGATTCGCGGGATCAAAACCTATGTCTGATTGGTCGACGTATGTCTTTCCGAATGAATTGGCCAGGTTGGTTGCCAAAATATCATGCCGTGTCCAGGTTGTTCCTCCGTTACTTGAACGCCATAATTGAACGCCTCCGTAAAAGATCAGATCCGGATTGTTTGGTGATACAGAGATCACATTCACATACCATCCCTGACATTGAGTCGGAAAATTTGGCTGACATAAAACATTCGGTGCATTTGTAATTTTATTCCATGAACTTCCTCCGTCGGCTGATCTGAATAATCCAAGTGATCCGAATGTACTTGCATCGGACATCGAGACATATAAAACATCAGGGTTTGATTTTGAAATGGTCAGGCTTGAGTATCCGATGGCAGGTCCCGTTGGGAGTCCATTAGACAACAGGCTCCATGTTATCCCTGCATTTGTTGATCTGAAAACACCTTCTGCTTTGATCATGGCATAAATAATGTTCGGTGAATTGTTATTAAATTCTATTGTCGAAATATTGCCGTTCCTTAATATTGACCATGAATCTCCGGAGTTTGTTGAAAGCCAGATTCCAATACTGGAAGCCATATATACTGAGTCGGCACTTTCGGGCTTCCATCTTAATTTCGAAACTGCGACATTCTGCCCGGTCTGATAATTAAAGGTTGTCTGATACCAGGACAATCCGTTATTGGTTGATTTCAAAACTCCGACCCCCGGTCCGATGGTAATACCTGTAAAATTCGCAGTTCCTGTTCCGGCAAGAATTACATTTCTGTTATTAGGATTTACTTCAATGTCGGAAATAAGCATTGAAGGCAATTCATCTGTCATTGATGTCCAGTTGTCTCCGCCGTTAATGGTTCTCCAAATCCCGCCCGTTGAAGAGCCAGCCCAGACGATTTCCGGATCCACAGGATCGAATGCATGACATGTCATTTTGCCGCTGAATGAATCAATGGAGTTAGGACCTAAGTTAATCCAATTCGACGCAGGCATTTTATCACCATTGCCGAGATATACAAGCTTGCTTTCCTTATATGTATCCCATCTTTTCTGCTCTGTATAAACTATATCAGAACTCTGATTCATTTTACTCATTTCAAAGTTATACTTTTCATGTAAATACTCCTCATATCCTGAACCTTCAATATCACTGTTTTTGGATAAATAATTTTCATAAAAATAAGAATCTCGGTAATTAAAAATCTGCTGTGCGGAATTTAATGAGTCAGAATTTTCCTGTGAGTGGCAGAAGCCTGTAAAAAGGAAGGCTAGGCCGGCATAAAGAATTAGTTTTAATTTCATGCGCGTAAGCTGATTAAATTTATATATTTAACTTGTAATATTAGCTGTAATAATTTCACTCATCGAAAAATTATTTTTTGTTATTAATTATCTGCTCATTTTATTAACAACATTTTTTTTGTCACTGAATGACTGCCAGAAGCATTAGAAATATTTAAAGTAAGCTTATAAAAATAAACCCCGCCTGCAAGACCGTTTGCATCAAATCCCACACTATAGCTTCCCGGAGAAAGTCTTTCATTTACAATAGTCCGGATTTCTCTTCCCAGTCCGTCATAAATAATAAGCTTTACTTCCGACATCTGACCTTTGACATCTGACGGAATATCAAATACAATCTTAGTCGAAGGATTAAACGGGTTAGGATAATTTTGACCTAGAGAAAAATTTTCCGGAATTGAATTTGATATTTGTTCAACAGACGTACTCTGCACAGGTCTGAACAATATGCTGTTCGGCGCTTGCATATTCCCCTGGCTTGTAAATATTTTTATGAAATCGCCGGCGGATGTATATTCAACAATTTGATTCCTGCTCCAGTCGCAAATATATAAATTACTGTCCGGACCAAACGCATAGCCCTCAGCATTCTGCAGACCAGAAATGAATGTTCTGACAAACGCCCCTGTTGATGCATTAAACTGAATCACAGAGCCAAGCACCCAGTCTATCACAAAAAGACTGCCGTTTCCATCAAACCATAAGTTTGTCGGTCCCTGCAAATGTCCGGATTCATTAAACACTCCGGTAAAGTTTCCTCCTGTATCAAACGTTCTTACATCAGCGGAACCGTAACAGGCTACATATAGATTTCCGCTTGCATCCCATGTTTGTCCCAGCGGGAGATTCAGCATCGGAGTAAATTCGTCAATGAATTGTCCGCTGGTTCCGTTGAACCTTGCAACTTTCTGATTTGAGGTTCCCCACTGGCTTACATAAAGATTTCCATCCGGACCAAAAGCGATCTTCGTTGGATTGTTGAGTGAATATCCGTTTGTAAACGGACCTATAAAATCTCCTGTTGATTTATCATACATTAGTATGTTTGTATTTCCTCTTCCGGAAACAAGTATGTTCCCGCCCGGGCCTGAGATTACATCCTGCGTTGTGTTTAGTCCTCCGGAAGCAGTTGAAATAAAGTCGTCAATATAATCTCCGGTCTGTGCATTGAATCTTTTCACGGAGCTGGTGTTGCGGCTGCTAACAAGCATTTCATATTCTGTAGCCTGAGCCGAAATCTGAATCTGTAAAAAAAGTAAAACAGATATGCCAAACAGTAATGTTATTGAAAAAGGATTTTTCATTTCTTTATCCTCCGGATTATTTTTAGTTGTCAAATTCTATTTCGTCAAAAGCATTTTCTTTGTCGCTGTAAAATTCTCAGTCTGAAGACTGTAAAAATACACACCGCTTGGGAAACTTGTTGCATTAAATTCGACTTCGTAACTTCCCGGTGAAAGACTCTCATTGACAATGGCTTGAATCTCTCTTCCAAGTGCATCATAGATCTCAAGCTTTACATTTGACGTCTGACCTTTGACATCTGACGGGACGAAGAATCGAATTTTCGTAGTTGGATTAAACGGGTTTGGATAGTTTTGGTTCAATACGAATTCAGCCGGGATTACAGAACCGGTTCGGTTAACACCGCTGATAAAGCCCGCCTCTGATATGGTTATGTTTCTGTTTACTGATTCATTTACAAAAACATTTGTTTGCCCGTTGATCCATTCGACTTTTATTGAATCAACGAGGGATGCGTTTCCAAGTCCAAAGTGCAGCCACAGGTTCTGGCTGTTATAACCTGTTTGTGCTACGACTTCCTGCATTTGCCAGATGCCGTTTGCCTTGATTCTTACTTTAGTTCCAATCGCGGATCTGTTTGAAATTGTACCGGCTAATTTCATTGTTATCCATTTGTTGCTGTTACCGTTATTCCGGTACAGGAAATTTAGCTGGTTAAGTCTGTTAGCTGCATATATGTCAAGCTGACCGTCATTATCATAGTCACCGGTTGCGCATCCAAATGAATTTCCACCGTCATTAACAATGTCTCCGGTCGTTACCTTTGTAAATCCGTAGCCGGGTGGACCTGAATTCAGATACAGAAAATTATTTGAGCCGTCATTTGCCACATACAGATCAAGGTCACCGTCGTTGTCAAAATCTCCCCAGCAGCTTCCGACAGAGTTAGACGGATCATTTGAAACAATACCCGTATCGATCGGAATGAGAGTAAATCCGGGTGAACCGCTGTTAATATATAATCTGCTTTTTTGATTTAAGTAGCCTGATGCAAACAAATCAAGATCACCGTCGTTATCAAAGTCTCCCCAGCTGCACCCGAGCGTATTTCGTGCGTCATTCAATGTTGTTTGGGTAAAAGTCTGGTTGCCGTTGTTAGTAAAAACAAAATCATTTTGTGAGCCCCCGTTGCCGATAAATAAATCTGTCTGACGGTCATTGTTGTAATCACTCCATGCTCCGACAATTGAAAAATTAGTTCCATCGAGAAGGAATTGGGAAGTGTCCACCTTGGTAAAGGTAAAATCCGGTGTACCGTTATTGTAATAAAATACATCGTTCTGCTGAAAATTGATTACATGCAGATCTGCATATCCGTCTTTGTTCAGATCAACCCAGTGACTGCTGTTTGAATTAAACATGTCAGTAATAATATTACCGGCAGTAATCTTTATAAAAGTAGTGTCACCGTTACCAAGGTATAAAAAATTCCCAAAATTATTTCTGTTTGCCACGAACAAATCAAGGTTGCCGTCATTATTATAGTCTGCCCAGGTGCCGCCGATAGATGAGCCGCCGTCATTAACTACAGGTCCGGTTGTTATTTTGATAAAGCTCCCGCTTCTATTATTGAGATATAATGAATTGTTCTGGCTTGTTAAATTGCCGTTTGATACAAACAAGTCAAGATAGCCGTCATTGTTGAAATCTACCCAGCAAGCACCGGTACTTTCGAACAGATCTGTTACTGCGGGATTGTTAGCGCCGGTTATTCTCGTAAATGCCGGCTGGGTATTTCCAAATTTCGTAAAGCAGGATATTACTGTAAAGATTAAACATATTGTTTTCATGGTTTTATAGTTAAAAAGTTTTTTGTTTAATTTCTGATTTTAGAGCTTTTAAAAGCTAATGTCAATCATATGAATTACAGATACAGATACTGTTTATGTCAAATTTTCGAAGCATTAAGTTCTTTATAATAAAATGGAAATTATTTTAAAACGACCATTTTTTTTGTATTAGAAAAATTGCCGCTTGACAGCTTGTAAAAATAGACGCCACCCGGTAAACTACTTGCATCAAATTTATATTTATATGTACCCGGAGTCAGATTCGTATTTATTAATGTCATGATTTCCTTTCCAATCATATCATAAATTTTCAATGTAACAAATCCCAATTGTGAAATTTCAAATTCCAAATTTGTAGAAGGATTAAACGGGTTGGGATAGTTCTGATAAAGAATAAAATTATCCGGAACTTCAGAGCTTATTATATTAATGCCGGACATGATCGGATTCAATCCCTGACCCTCTACTGCATTGTAAAACTCCTTCACGGATACATTAGCATAACTTTCTCTCAGTCCGTTTGGCCAACGGATTTCCAGAGAGTCAATGATCTGTGCATCACCAAGTCCGAAATGAACCCGCAGGTCATTCTGTCCCTGAAAGGTATTTTGAGCATTGACTTCGCGCATTTGACTGACTGAGCTTCCGTTAATGTTCGCTTTGACTCTGACTATGGCCCCCAAAGAAGACTTGTTGGAAATTGTCCCTGTCAGTTTTATGTTTACCCAGTTAAGACCGCTTCCGCTTAATAAGTTTTGGTATAATCCTACTGAGGAAGTATTTCCTATATTACCAATGCCGTTAATAAAGACATCTAGGTCTCCGTCATTATCATAATCACAGTTGGTTACGCTGCACACAGCTGTCTGAGTTGTTAGACCGCCTGAAAGAAATGTAAAAGTGCCATTACCATTGTTCTGATAATATCTGGTGATGTCATTATCGTTTGTTATTATGACATCAAGATCTCCGTCGTTGTCATAATCACCCCAGCAGTTGGCGATGTTAGTTGTAGCTGTGCTGAACGGCGTTGATAAAACTGAGTATGTGCCTCCTGTATTTAGATAAAGCCTCGTCGGTGCGCTGAAATAATTTGTAAGACACAGATCGAGATCACCGTCATTGTCAAAGTCTATGAAATTGTAACACTGCCCGTCCTGTTGCTGCTGGGCAAACAATTCGGATGTCATTCTTACCAGAGTATCATTGCCTGTCTCGATCAATAGATTTTTGTAACAAAGGTCCAGTGCAGTCGATCCGTTTGCCGGACCGTTGGAAATAAACAGATCCATGTCCCCGTCAAGATCATAATCGCTCCAGAAGGGATTAGTGTAGGAGCTGAATGACTGTGAAAAAGGATAGCTCGTGTTTTCTGTCATGCTGAATACAGAAGTATCCGGCTGAAAGTAAAGTTTACAGGTCTGCGGGCTGTACGGAGGATGAAATCCGTTGGCATGCGTAAAAATAATATCAAGCGAAGAATTGTTGTCGGCATTTCCTGCGGCACAAGCCCAGCTTCCGTAAGCTGAGAGTCCGGGAACTAAATTACCTGCATTGATAAATATTCCCGTTCCGTCGTTAAGAAATACTCTTGAAGGTGTGCATGCAATTATGCAGTCGTTGTCCCCGTCGTTGTCAATGTCTGCCAGACTGGAGCCGGCAATCGCAACTAAGAAATTAAAATTAAGCGCATTGGAAAGTATGAAATTTCCGTTGCCTGTGTTTATAAATAGGGTTCGGGGTGAAACAACCAGATCGGGGAGATTATCATTATTTACATCAGCAAAGGAAGCTCCTACATAAGGATAAATGGTTGTGTACTGCGAGACAGCATTTTGCGGATCAGTAACCTTCTCCCAGGCAAGTTGTGAAAACGCCTGAGAGCGTGTGAATAACAGCAGAAAGAACAAAGCGGTTTTGAATTTTTTAGAGTTAAGCATATGGGGTTAATTTATTTTTTAAAAAGAAGATCGATATAATCGTTTACTATTTTTCTTGCTTTTTTCTTTTCCATATAGGAATCAGGTCCGATAAAATGCAGACGGTATATTCCGTTTGTTAATGCAAGCAGGTGTAACATTATTTCATAAGGGACAGCGCCTTCTACCAGCAGCTTTTTCTTTTTAGCTGATGTTAATGTCCCTAATATTGTGGATTCTGTAGTCCTGTTCATATATGCTGTTACAGGTAAGGCAAACTTCCTCGGATCATGTTCGATCCGAAACCATCGGAGTTTTATGAAGCTTCTGTATCTCTCATTATCAAAAAAGTTATCTATAATATTTCCTAAAATCATCCGGAGCTGTGTCTTCTCGTCATTGTTTACATCCATTACTGATTTTAGTGAATCTATCCTTTGTGACTGTTCCTTTTGTATAATGCTTTTGAAAAGATCGTCCTTATCCTTAAAATGCCAGTAAAAGGCTCCTCTTGTCAGTTTCAATGATTTTACAACATCTTCCACAGTTGTCTGTGAATATCCTTTTTCAAGAAAAATATACAATGCCGCTTCAATAATTTTCTCCTTCGTCGCTTCTGAATCTTCCTTGGTTCTTCTCATTTTTAAATAAGTTGATTATACATACGTGAATGTATGTATAAAGTTGCCGTCTTTCAATACCTAAATTATTAAGACGATGGAGATCTTCAAAAAATCTTCAGATCTGAAACCTACAGTAAAAAACCAGGATATTAACTCAGGAGGATTTGGGAAGGATCTTGAGCTGTACGGTGAGAACTATTCAGCGGGATATATCGGAAATAAAATCAAAAGGAATAGCAGTAATAACCCGCGGAGTAGTTGCAAAATATAGGTCGAGGTCAGACTCATAAAGTAAAGATAATAGGATTATATTTAGAAGGAAAAACCTTTAGCGAAATAAGATTAAAGACCCATCACAGTACCGGCGCAATAAAAAGATATTTACAGGATTTTCAGAAGGTATTGATGAGTATTCACCATGGGATAAGGGAATCGAGCTATATAAGTTCAGTATCGGGATTAAGTCCTGCATTAGTAAATCAGTATATAGAATTGATAGGTCAATGCAGCAATGACAGTCAGAAGAAAGCAATGATGGAAGATATGGTAAGACAATGGAAGCGAGCCGGGACAAGAATAAAAAAAAAGGAAGATACTTCAGAAGGTTACATGAGGCATCTGGTTCCTATGATAGGAGGAGTGAGATGAGTCTTAATCCGATACGCGATAGATTTGAGAGTTTAAAGAAAAGGGATTTTAAGAGTTCACTAATAAATTTGCTTGAGAATGATTACAAGCTCTTAGGATCAAGGAAGATAATAGAATTATTATCAGAGGATATAGAAGATTTACACAATGAATATTATCCACACAGGAACAGGGTTGGTTATGGGGAAATCGTATTTAGGACGACAAAAGATGACGGTCAACGGCAGAGCTACGGTAAGAGGACAGAAGATTACGCGAGTATAACAGTAATATTACCTTTAGTGACGAATGAAGATATCTAGAGAAGAATATATTACAAGAAAGGAGATAAGAACAGCAACTATAAGCACCAATACTCACGGGGCATAGAGACGATGGTAAGATTGAAAAGTGCAAAGCAACAGGGAGGATTATTGAGCGGAGCTGAGTTGAGTATGCTGATGATGCAGTTGACAGATATATAAAGCATTACGAACAAGTAAAGAAGCTTCTTAAAAAGGGATTAAACGAAAAAGCAATAGAATCAATCACAGGAAGAAGTTTGGATGTTATCAAACAATATATTAAGTTATATAAGAATTTTAATCCACAAAAATCAAAAAAATGAGACACGACAATGTCGTAATAGTAAATAGTCAAACACACTCTCCAGTGGTGTATATTTTTATAAACTCAAAAGCGCGGGTTCTCTATCATTAAGTGAATGATATTGTTGAAATAAATATTTGATGAATTTGATGAGTAGCATTGCACATTGACACTTACATCCTCTCCGGAGCGCTAATCCCGATTATATCAAAGCCGTTTTTGAATACTTGTTTTGTTGCTATACAAATCATCAATCTTATTGTTGACAATTCTTTATTGTCTAGATCAACGACTCTGTTGTTATGATAAAACCTGTGATAGTTCTCGGCTACTTCATTGAGATAGGTAATTATTTTATGCGGCTCGAAACTCAAAGCAGAGCTCAATACTTCTTCCGGAAACCTGGACAGGGCTTTTAAAAGTTTGATCTCATCTTCAGTTTTTATCAGATCGAAATTAATTTTGTTAAGTTCAGTATTTTTATATTCCGGTAAATTATCATCAGCATTTCTTAAAATACCGCATATACGCGCATGGGCATATTGCAAATAATACATGGGATTTTTTTCAGACTGATCCTTAGCAAGCTCGATATCAAAATCAAGATGAGTATTAACTCCGCGCATTACAAAAAAGAACTGTGTTGCATCAGCTCCGATATCATTGATCAGATCATCAAGTGAATACGATTCCCCACTTCTTTTGCTCATCTTCACAGACTCATTGCCTTTTTTGAAAGTAACCATCTGATGAATAATGACTTTAATTTTGTCGGAATCATAGCCGAGAGACTTCACTCCGTGAAGAACTTCTTTATAAGTATCTCCGTGATCGGATCCGAAAATATCAACTATTAAATCATAGCCTCTTTTTATTTTGTCAATATGATATGCAATATCAGGAAGCCTGTAAGTTGGCTCTCCGGTTGACTTTACTATTACTTTATCCTTTTGAAAATCCTCCTTCAGGATCCATCTTCAGCCAGATCGCCCCGTCCTTTTCATAAGATAAAGATTTATTCTTGAACTCATTTATAATTTTCTCTATATCTTTATTTTCATATAAGAGATGTTTCATTAAAAAAAATGTCATGATGAATTCCAAGTGTGTCTAATGTGTTACGGATCAGTTTGAAATTGTAATTCTCTCCGGCAGCTTTGAAAAAGTTCATGTCACCGGAATCTTTCAGCGAGTCATTTCTCTCATCATAAATTAATTTTGCAATATCTTTTACATATTCACCCGCATAACCATCTTCAGGAAATGGAAAGTCAGGCCGGAAGATCTGCATATACCTTGCGTAAACAGACTTTGCAAGATTTTCCATTTGATTACCTGCGTCATTGTAATAATATTCACATGTAACTTTGTATCCTGTCCATTCGAGCAGATTCGCGACAGCCTTTCCAAGACTTAATCCTCTTCCGTGACCGAGGTGCAGGGGACCTGTTGGATTTGCGCTTACCCATTCGAGATTTGCAGTCTTTCCTTTATTAAGATCAGATCTCCCATAATCAGCTTTTCCTTTTAAAATGAGTGTAAGATTCTTTTTATAATAATTATCCGAAATAAAAAAATTAATGAACCCCGCGCCGGCAATGTCAACTTTTGAGATCAGATGTTTATCATAATCTAAATTGTTTACAATTTCTTCTGCAATTTTACGGGGCGGCGATTTCAAATCTTCGGCAATGAGCATCGCAACATTTGTTGATAGATCACCGAACTTCTCTTCTTTCGGTTTGTCAAACTGAATATCCTTTTCAGGATAATCGAGTTTTTTAAGTGTCCCGGTTAATATTAATTTTCTTAAATATTCTTTCAATTATAAGAATAAATTATTAGATTTTTTATGAAATAAATCCAAAAATCCCAAATCTGTCAGATCCATTTCATTTCTTTATACCAGTCAATAGTTTTCTTAAAGCTTTCTTCAATAGTATATTTTGCTTCAAAGCCGAGTTCTCTTTTTGCTTTTTCATTTGAGCAAACCCATCGAAGCTGCGTTATGTCTTTGCATTTTTCAATATTAAGAGTTGCTGGTTTCTTGGAAAATGTTGAAAACAATTCCGCAAGATAACCAACCGAATAAACTATTGAGTGCGGCAGACGAATTTTAAAAGCTTTCTTTCCGAGCAGACTTGAAGTGATCGAACCTATTTCATCCCAGTTGTACGCTTTGTCCATGCAGATAAAATATTTATGACCATTGGCAATTTCTTTTTCAGCTGCCAGTATTATCCCGTCGGCGAGATCCTCGACATAAACGAGACTAAGATATTTAGCATCAAATCCTATTACACTGTTAAGTCCTCTCGAGAATGTCTTGAAGTAAATCAGTATTTCCGTATCACGCGGACCGTAAACCGCAGGCGGTCTGATGATGGTTACAGGAAATTTATCCTTATATTTTTCGACCTCTTCTTCGGCTTTCAGTTTTGTCATTCCGTAAGTGGTGATTGGATCAGGTTTTGTATTTTCATCAACAGATTCAGAGTTTCTCGCCGGACCGCAGGCAGCAAGCGATGAAACATATATAAACTTCTTTAGATCCGGGATTAACTTTATAAGTAATCTCAAGAAGATTTTTTGTCGATTCATAATTACCGTGATAAAACCCCGCCTTGGTTTTTGCTTTTACCAGACCGGCAACATGAAAGACATAATCCATTTCCTTAATACAGTTTTCAAGAGCATCATTTGAAAACAGATCTCCATCAACATATTTTATGTTCTTTCCGTCAAGCCATTTTGTGGATGAAGTTTTTCTTTTAAGACAATAAACCTCGTAATTACTGTCTAAAAGTTTGTCAACCAGATGACTTCCAACGAAGCCGGTTGCTCCCGTAACCAATGCTTTCAATCTGTTTTTATTTAGAGGCAGAGATACTGAATGTTAGTGCATATCAGCAGCTAAATGCAATAGAAGTTAAAAATTATAATTCGTATTTTATATGTTAAAAACATTAACTTTATTAATTCATAATTTATTCAGCATTAAATGGATCTATTCGAGAAATGTTATAACTTTACAAGGGCAGACAAAGTAAAGGCGGCAGGTGTATATCCTTATTTCAGAGCTATTGAAGCAAATGAAGGGCCGGTTGTTAAGATTGAAGGGCGTAATATTATTATGGCAGGTTCGAATAATTATTTAGGTCTTACGGCGCATCCCAAAATACGGGAAGCTGCGATAAATGCAATAAAGGAATACGGAACAGGCTGTTCGGGTTCAAGATATCTTACAGGAACTCTGGACTTACACATAAAGCTTGAAGAAAAGCTTGCAGACTTTCTTGGTAAAGAATCCGTTTTGCTTTTTTCCACGGGTTATCAGACCGCGCAGGGAATCATTCCTACACTCGTATCTAAAGGCGATTACATAATTTCGGACAAGGATAATCATGCCTGTATTGTTGCGGCAAATATGATGGCAAAAGGAGGGTTTGCAGAATTCAAAAGATACAAGCATAATGACATGAATGACCTCGAAAATGTTTTCCAGAAAATCCCTCCGGATGCAGCCAAGCTTGTTGCTTCTGACGGAGTATTTTCAACAACAGGTGAAATTGTTGAGCTTCCCAAGCTTGTTGAACTTTGTAAAAAATATAATGCCCGGATTCTAATTGATGATGCGCACGCTACCGGGGTAATTGGAAAAGGAGGCAGAGGAACTTCTTCTGAATTCGGTTTGACAGATGAAGTTGATATGGTGATGGGTACATTTTCTAAAACCTTTGCTTCGCTCGGCGGATTTGTCGGAGGAGAAGAAAGAGTTATTAATTATCTTAAACATCATTCGCCTGCATTGATTTTTTCCGCATCACCGACACCGGCTTCTGTGGCAGCGGCAGATGCCGCTCTTGAAATTTTAAAAGCCGAGCCGGAAAGAATTACAAGACTTATTGCAAATGCAGAAAAGATGAGAAAGGGATTTAAGGAAATGGGTTATAATGTCATCGAAAGCAGGACAGCGATAGTTCCTGTAGTGCTTGGCGAAGATGATATTGTGTTTATGTTCTGGAGAAAATTATTCGATGCCGGAGTTTTTGTAAATGCATTCATTTCACCCGGCGTGCCACCCGGAATGGCAATGCTGAGAACTTCATACATGGCTACACACGAAGACAAACATCTTGATAGGATTCTTGAGCTGTTTGGTGATATTGGAAAAGAGATGGGGCTGATCAGCTAGAGAGTATTAGGTAATAGGTATTATGTATTAGGTACTGTTCGCTGGAAAAATCTTAAATCAGCAATACAAATATGAAAGATATATTTATGCAAAATGAATATTTTTATAAGACAATTTTAACAATTATAATTTCACTGTTCTTACTTTCCTGCAATAAAGAAAATCCTTCAGATCACAAAACGGAGAATTCGAGAACCGAAACTGAGTCGGATGATAATGATTCTGATGCTACGTTGAGTGATGAAGAGGCATTCAGCAGTGCATTGGTGCTTGGAATAATGAGTGAAGACGAAGATCCGGAGCTGCAGGATTATCTTGAAGAACAAATCTATCCCATAGTATCAAAGTCAAATAAAGTTACACTCGACAGAATTTCATCTTCCGTTTATTTATTAAGTTATGAAGAGAATGGCGTGATGAAAAATTACATCATTCAGAAATTTTATGATCCGGCTGCCGATGAGATGGTATTTGAGAAGAGAGAGACGGAGACTAATGCGGTGAAGCAGTTTGTTAAATAGTTGAGTAGGTTAAGTGAGGTAAGTAAGGTGAGTATTTGTGCAACAAACACTAAAAAACCCTCAAGCATATTTCTACGGTTGAGGGTTTTGGAGCTGGCAGAGGGATTTGAACCCCCGACCTGCTGATTACAAATCAGCAGGAAAAGTTGAGAAACAGAATGAATTAGCATTTTTCAAGGGTTTTCATTAGTGTGTTCATTAGCTGCTTTTAAGATTTTACAAGAGATTTGAGGATACGGGAAGGAATTTAAAATGTATCTGTCAAATGCGAACAAATCCAAGACGTACTATCTTTACTTTGTAAATCCAATCACAAACAACCTCACCTCAAGAAGCTGCAAGACCAAAATCAAACGAGAGGCAAAAGAGTTTTTAAAAAACTTCAGGATTGAAAATATCGATTGTCCAAAAGAAATTCCTACCAACTTAAAACTATCAGACATCAAAGAGAGAATCCTGTCTCATTATAAAATGAACAATGCTCTCCAAACTTACAGGAGTGTTAAAAGCACTCTTGAAAATCTTATTCGACATATCGGGAATAAACCTATCTCAAGCGTGAATAAATCAGATATAGAGGACTTCAAAATCAAAGAGGAGTAAAGAAGTAAGCCTAATCTCTACAAACATCGACATTCGTAATATTAAAGCCATGTTCAACAAATTGGTTGAATTTGAATTATTGGAATATTCTAAGATCACTTATGTAAAACAATTCAAGATAGAAAAGAAAAAAATACTTGCAATAGATTCAGCCGATATAAGCAGAATACTAAAATCTGATATTGATATGCAGCTGAAACAGATAATCCGGTTTACACTGCTGACTGCAAGCAGGATCTCCGAAGTTTTAAGTGTAAGAATCAAAGATATTGATTTTGAGAATGGCAGTATTAAATATTTATCAGAAAAAAACTAATTGCTTTAAGACCATTCCTTTGACATCCGGATTAATAGAATTAATAAATGAAATTCT
The DNA here is from genome assembly GCA_963836395.1 of uncultured Ignavibacteria bacterium. Lineage (GTDB taxonomy): Bacteria > Bacteroidota > Ignavibacteria > Tepidaquicellales > Tepidaquicellaceae > JAGPCH01. The sequence goes on from CAWIJF010000012.1 coordinate 61,726, forward strand.
GAATCATGGAGAGGAAAATAATATTTACACTCTTCAGGATAAGGAAAGTTATTTGTTTCCGAATCCGGTCCGGAATAATCCTTATTTGAAATTGAGGGAGGATACTGTCAGTAAGCAGTTCAAAAAAATTCTAAGAAAGTTAAATCTGAGTGAAGACTTTAAATACCACAGTCTGCGCCATTCTGCAATTACCGAATTGATAAAGAATAATGTTCCTTTGAATATAGTGAAAGAGATTGCCGGACACCAATCCGTCACGACAACGATGATCTATTCGCATGTTAAGAGCAATGATTTGAGAGAAGCGGTCAACTCTTTAAGGTACTGAGAAAAGATAGTGCCTTAGAATTTATCTATATGCAAAACTGATTAGCTTAAAGAGACATTTAGGAAAAAACAATTAGAGCGAATCATAGAAATATGATTCGCTCTTTTTGTTTTTATAAATCTAAATTGAGAAGTTTGAAAAGCATTATTTCAGGGAGAAAGTAGTGTGCAAAATAAATTTGACCTTAAATTGAATCTATAAATACTTACTATTGATAAAAATGGAAGATAAAATGAAAACTTATTTATTATTAATTCTGCTAATTTGCACTACACTTCAATCTCAAACTACTTTTAGTCAAACCTCGGGAAAACAATTAGATTACTTTAAGACAAATCCTAAAGAATTATTGGATAAAAATGGAAACAATTTATTTAATTCCAATGACTTTGATACTCTTATTTTGAATGGAGATTCAATTTCAAATAATTTTGGTTACTCAGTATCATCTGCAGGAGATGTAAATGGTGATGGATTTTCTGATGTTATTGTTGGATTAAATATTAATTCTTTCCCTAATGAAAGATGGCGTGCCTTCATATATTTTGGGGGTTTAAAAATGGACACTATTGCTGATGTAATATTAACAGGAGAATTGCATTCCTATATTATGTCTGTGACAACTGCTGGAGATGTAAATGGTGATGGATTTTCAGATATTTTGTTAGGTGTCGAAGGAAATGGATTGTTTTTTGCTTATATTTATTTGGGTGGTGAATCAATGGACACCACAGCAGATTTTTCATATATTGCATCACATTGTAAAGCTGGAGATTGTCCAAGTTTTTCAGTTTCCACAGCCGGAGATGTAAATGGTGACGGATATTCTGATGTAATTATAGGTTACAGTGGCTATCTCCATGAATTTTGGCCGGTTTATGGTAGTACAGTTATATTTTATGGAGGATCAATTCTGGATAATCAAGTCGATGTTTTAATTGAAGGATTAAGAAATTGTTTTGATGATTGTTACTATCAAATATCTGTCTCTACTGCAGGAGATGTTAATGGAGATGGATTTTCCGATGTAATTGTTGGTACTTCGAATTTCGACGGTTACAATGGCATAACTAATATATATTATGGTGGAATAAACATGAATAATACCGCAGATGTTACGATGACATCAAATAATTATTTTGGAAATTCAGTTTCCACAGCCGGAGATGTAAACGGAGATGGATTCTCAGATATTATTGTTGGTGAACACGGCAATAACTCATCAACAGGTAGTGCTTATATTTATTACGGGAGTTCAATAATGAATAATATAGTGGATGTGACGATGACAGGAGAAGCAATTAATAATAAATTTGGAATATCGGTATCAAATGCTGGCGATGTAAACGGTGACGGATATTCAGATGTGATTGTTGGAGCAAGTCAATATTCTTCATTTACAGGAAGAGTATATATATTTTACGGTGGTGTAAGTATGAATAATACAGCGGATGTTATAATGACAGGTGAATCACAAAACAATGCATTTGGAATTTCTGTTTCTTCTGCGGGCGATGTAAATGGAGATGGATATTCAGATGTAATTGTTGGTGCTAATGAATACAGTAATTCCATTGGTCGAGCTTATATTTATATAACAAATCCAGCTATTATTAAGATAAATGTAAAAGTTCTTATGGAAGGAATGTATATTCCAATTTTCAATAAGATGACAAGAAGGGATACTGTTACAGCTTATCTGCATCAATCAACTCCACCTTATAATAAAATAGATTCTGCAAAATCAGTAATAGATTCAAATACATTCTTAGGGCTACTTAATTTTATTAATGCATCAGCCGGAACATATTACATAGCTATAAAACATTTTAATTGTATTGAGACTTGGAGTAAAATCGAAGGAGATACATTAATTAATAATGGTTCAATTTATAATTACGATTTTACTGCATCAGAATCTCAGGCATACGGAAGTAACTTAAAATTAAGAGGCGGGAAGTATTGTATTTATAGCGGAGATGTGAATCAGGATGGCGTAATTGACGCATTGGATTTTGGAGCAATTGATAATGATTTATATAATTTTAGAACAGGCAGATTTTTACCGGCTGATTTGAATGGTGACAATTTTGTAGATGCTTTGGATATTACTATAGGTGATAATAACCACCTTTTTATAGGGGTGATAAGACCTTAATGAGATTTGTACATTTAACCTTTCATAAGGATTTCATATAAATAATACATTTTAATTTTATGCAAACACAATTTCAATACATTATTGATTTAGCTAAGCTCTATAAATCCTATAGTGACCATCCAGATATTCTTTATAAAACGGTTTGCTTTGAGAAGAAGATTTGCATTCGTTAATTACCTTAATATGTTATGGGTGTTATAAAATTCCTTGTTACAAGTCATTTATACGTGAAATCGGACTATCTAAAGTTGGATTCGAAACAAGAATTTTGGAAGTTTTTTACTTAAATTCACTATCAACTGATAACCTGTCAGTTGGTATTATGCTGAATTTGAAAAAATCTTAATCTATTCAGGATTCTCATTAGTAATTTCATTAGTTCACTTTGAAGTCATTAACGCTGTCTGGTTGTGCTGAGGGATTTTTAAAGTAAGTTTGTAGATTAAAGATTAATTCTTTTTTGCATTTCAATTTTCACTCAATAATTCTCTTTTCAAATATCTCCTTAGTATATTTTACAATCGGCGGTTCTTTTTCCCCATCAGCGAAGTGCAGCATAAAATAAATTTCTTTCAATCCTTTTTGTTGCCAGAATTTTATCAGATTAATCCAATCATTTATTCTTTCAAAATCAGTTGGGTGATTGTAAGATAAGAAGCGGATGAAAGCAGTTGAATTTGTCAGCTTTAGATCGTTTAAGTACTTAATCGTTTCGGCACTATCTACCATCACAATTCCCGCCTTGTGTTTTTTTAGGACGCTCAAACACTCATTTAGAATATTTGCCTTTGATAGCCAGTTTAGTCTGATCTCAATACTAATATTTATTCTATTATTTATAAAAGTCAGCAGGTCATCAATCAAATGAATATCAGATTGATTCATCCATGGGGGGAGTTGTAAAAAACAAATTCCGAGATTTTCTCCAAAACCTTTAATCGATTCAATAAAATTATTAGTTAACAATTCTATATTTGAAAGTTCGTTATCGTGCCTTATTTCTTTTGGAAATTTAGGACAGAACTTGAACCCTGTATTTACCATACCTTTCCATCGCTCGATCCTTGCTTCCGGTAAGGTATCATAGTAAGTTGAATTTACTTCAACTGTGTTAAACATTCCTGAATAATATTTCAGATGATCTGTTGTTTTCGATCCTTCCGGATACAGAGTTCCTTTCCAGAAAGAATAATTCCACATGCTGCAACCAAGATATAACATTAGAATCCCTTCAGAATAATTCTCCCTGATCCGATTTGCTTATTTTATTTTTCGCCTTGCTCGGTCTCTTAATTTTTACTGTCTCATTTCCCGTTTTCTTTGACTGCTTTTCTTCGTCATTCAATTCTTTTATCCTTAAAGTCTTATCTTCTGTTTTCAATTTGATAAGATCATCTAATGGAGAGCTGAATGTTGAAATTGCTTCGTAAGGAGCTTCAAGATAATCTTTAACGCTGTCTGGAGTGAGCATAACAGGCATTCTGTTGTGTATCGGTATACCGAATTTATTCGGGTTGCAAGTAAGAATGGAAGCGCCTTCCTCTCCCAGCAAATCCTTGTCTGTATAGATTCCTCCGATAAAAAATATTTTATATTTCTCGAAGAAAATCCTAAGTGCTTTACTTTTGTCATAAGCCGGCCACTCATAAAATCCCGTTGCCGGGAATACACATCTTTTTGATTTTAAAAGTGAATTAAAATTGCTGGATGATTTTAAAGTTGATTCAATCTTATTGTTAAAAAAATTCTTTTTCTTTTTTACTCCGTAGTCATTGAACTCAGATTGAATCGCCCACTTGACAGCTTTAGCTTTGTAAATTCCATCCTCCGCAAAAATGATCCTTACCCGGTCTGTGGGCTTTATGTTTTCTTCTTTGAATACTTCATCAATGTCATAATCAATATGAAGTTTTCCAATATAATTGCTGAATATTTTATCCAGCTCTTCGTGATTTATTGCACTTTCGTAACGACCGCACATTTTGATTTTAGATTGATAATTTATAAATGAACTATTTAGATTTCGACATTATAAGCAATGGCTCAAATCACTTTTTTGCCGGTTCACCAGTATAGAAAATTTCAGCCCCATTAGTAATTTTTCTAAATATTTCTATATGCTCAAACATTGGCTTTATAATACTTATTATTGATTTAAGAGTTTTTTCAACTAACCAAAATGATGCGAAATTTAAAGTAACTCTGTTATTTTCAGTTAAAGTTTTTAAATCTGAAAATCTTTTACATAATTTTTTTGGGGCAAATACTAAAAAAGAATGATTTTGCTTTAGAGGATGAAAACCTAAAGTTGCTCCACTGAAATCATTAGAGTAATGAATTAATTCTGAACGATAAGAATATAATTTGTCAACAAAGTTTACATGTACATCCTTCACAACTTTTGAGATTGGAGATTGCGACAATGGATTTTTTGAATCCTTTATAGAATCAAATACACCGTTCCATTTTAGTTTCATTTGTCCCTTTGTATTGCAAACGTAATCGATTTGATTTCCAAGGTAATCGAAAAGTGAAATTGAATGAAAAACAATGCTGTCGAAGAGTGAAAGCTGTTCATCATGAAGTTGAGGAATTTTACTTGGATCTTGAGGCTTTCCTATCATTTGTTTTTGTTGGCTTTTCTGCACAGCATTTAGAAGCCTCAAATGAAAAAGTATACTATTTAATCTAAAAGAAATGCTTTCTCGGAGTTTGAAATAATTTTCATTTTTGGGATCATTCAATTTTCCCGAAATTTTATTTATGTAACTCAATCCTAAATCTACAATATCATGTTGGATTTTATTTACCAATTCAATTAGTAATTTATATCGAGCATCAAAATTTTTCTCATCAAGAATTGGAAGTTTATTTATTTCCATATTCATTTAAATGATTATAATTATATATTTTCATATTACTTCATATATTCTCACTTCATCTTAGTCCTGGAAAGAGACACTGGGGATGATAGTTTTTTACGATTACGCTCTGACAGTCAGAAGTTCATCCCAACATGTCGTATATCGGTTGGATCTGAAACACATCTTCATTCGCCAGTCCTGTTCTATTCCCGATGATGCAAACTTAATCATATCCCTTCCCCAAATAAAGTTAATTCCGTCAACAGCTCCCATTGCGGATTTATGTTTATCGTGATCATTATTTTCAAATGCACTGAGCTGAATATTATGATTAGGGTATATATCGGAAAGATAAACTCCTGCTTTAATATATTTATATCCGCTTCGGAATATTTTTCTTAAAACATAAATTGCATTTTTGATCAGTTCAGGTGTATAAGACGTGGGCTCCGGTAAAGTAATTGTCTTCCCGATCGAATATTGTTTTTCGTGAAGCTTGTGACGATTGGTCTGTATAAAAACATAAACAGAACGGCAGACCGACTTTTGATTTCTTAGTTTCTCGCCGGCTCTTGTTGTCCATTGAGAAACCGCTTCTTCTATTTCAGATAGTTTTGTCTCATATCTTCCGAATGATCTGGAAGACATGATTCCTTTTTTTGCTTTTACTATTTCGTCAATATTTATACAGGCAATTTCTCTGAGCTCTAAGCAAGTTCTTAATCCGACAACACCCATTTTTCTCTTTACCCAATGTTCATCAGTGTACCTGAAATCATACGCTGAATAGACTTTATTCTTCATTAGCATTTTTGCGAACTGGCTGCCGATTCCCCAGACATCATGAATCGGAACCTGGCGTAATAGTTTTTCCATTTTAGAAAAGTTCGATATGTCAAATACACCGTTGAGCCTGGGATTTTTCTTTACAAACTCATTTGCAATTTTGGCAAGCGTTTTTGTTTTGGCAATACCAACTGATACGGGAATTCCAAGATTCTTTGAAACAGTTTGCCTTATCTTATGACCGTATGCAGTCAAATCGTTTTCTGCGATTTTATAAAAAGAAAGAAATGCTTCATCAATGGAGTAGTATTCAATATTGGGAGTGAACTCTGATAATATATTCATTACTCTTTCCGATATGTCACCGTAGAGCGTATAGTTCGAAGAATATACATTAATATTATTTTCTGAAATAATGTCTTTAACTTTGAAATACGGAACCCCCATTCCGATGCCAAACTGCTTTGCTTCATCGCTTCTTGCAACTATGCAGCCGTCATTGTTGCTTAGAATTACTACTGGCTTATCTTTCAGCTTCGGATTAAAAGCTCTTTCACAGGAAGCATAAAAATTATTGCAGTCAATATGTGCAAAAATGTTATTCAATCTTTTATTATTTCAGAACTCCGGAAAAGGTTATTCTTGAATGACAAACCTTAATTTGTCTTATGAATGCAATACGTCACAACGCCCCAAACCTGAAACTCTGATTCTTCATTGATCAGCATTGGTTCAAACTTTTCATTCGCGGCAACCAGATATAGTTTGTCTTTTATCTTATCAATTCTCTTTATAGTGTAGTCTCCGTTCACTTCTGCAATCACAATTTGTCCCGTTGCAGGTTTAATAGACTTGTCTACAATCAAAAAGTCATCATCATGGATTCCTGCTTCTACCATCGAGTTTCCTTTCACTCTTATTATGAATGTAGAATTCGGGTGGATTATAAAGCGTTCATTCAGGTCCAGTCTTTGCTCAATGTAATCCGTAGCCGGAGAAGGAAACCCCGCGGGGATCTTGTAGTCAATATATGTGAGTAATATTTTTTCTGAAGAGTTTGACAACATTAATGATTTGAAATCAAATTATTTGAAAATCTTGATTATGTCAATAAAGAAATATTGCCTTAAATCTATATGGTCTTATATGGTCTTTTAATTTACATCTTATTTTGTAATTTCTAATGCCTAATGATTCACAGTCAGTCGGATTTGTCATAAATTGGAATAAATCTCAAGTGATTTGAGATTTTCATTAGTCTTTTCATTAGTTTAATATAAATGAGATTTTGTTTTTTGTCTATGAGAATAGGCTCAGACGCTCTGCATTTTTTATAATTCAGAACAAATAAAAAACCCTGACAGAATTTAATATCAGTCAGGGTTGAGTTACTCTTTTGCATGAACAGGTTTTTTACTTCAGCAATACCATCCTCTTTGTTTGGACATAATCTCCTGTAGAAAGTTTGTAAAAATATATACCGCTTGATAGATTACTCCCATCGAATTCTACTTCATAGCTTCCCTGTTCTAACTTTTTATTTACAAGTGTCTCAACTTCCTTCCCCAGTTCATCATATATCTTTAGAGATACATCTCTTGGACTTCCTTTGTTATGAGAGAATGCTATATCAAATTTTATCTTTGTAACAGGATTAAAAGGATTTGGATAATTTTGATACAGCTTATATCCCGATGGAACTTCCGTGCTTAACTGGCTGATGCCAACAGTACTTGCATTTGTTGTTCTCAGGATGGTTCCGTTTTCCCCGCAGACATATCCCGTATCTTTATTTAGAAAGTGCAAGCCGTACAAATGATCTGTAGTTTGTGAATTCATTCTTTCCCAGTTATATCCGCCATTGGTAGATCTAAATATATTACCATTTCCTCCGCACTCATAAATTACATTTTCATCAATCGCCTGAATTTCACTTACGAATCCCTGGAAATTATGAATCGCATTCCATTGTAGATCCTGTCCGCCGTTTGTTGTTTTAAATAATGTGCCCCAATAATCAGCGACATAACCTGTTTGTGAATTGATAAAAGATAATGAATGATTTTCGAGACCTGTATTATACCATCTTTTCCAGTTATTACCTCCATCCGTAGTTTTTGCAATAAATCCGCGGGCAAGCGGCGGATAATCTTGCCCACAAATATAACCGGTGTCATTATCAAAGAACTGGACGTCATAAAAATCAATTGTAAAAGTAAAACTTAATTCATTCCAGTTTAACCCGGAGTTTGTTGTCTTTAATATTTTTCCGTAATTCCATGTTGAAAGGAAGCCTGTCGTCTGGTTTAAAAAATTGAGGGCGGTTATAGTAAAACCTCCCAAAGTTATTCTCTGCCAGTTTAGCCCGCTGTTTGTGGTCTTCAATATTTTATTTCCACGCGAAGAAAAAAAACCGGTCGAATCATTTATGAATTCTATATCCGTAAAAGCATAGAGACTTGAATCAATGTAAACGACTTGCCAGTCTTCTCCGGCATTTGTTGTTTTATAGATTTTCCCGGGATAGCAAGTAACATAGCCGGTATTATAATTTGGAAAACAAATTTCATCCAAATCCTCATCTGACCCAATATTGAAATACTGCCATTGGCATTCTGCTTCCAAATTAAAAACAAAAATCAAGAATATTATATACTTTATACTTTTCATTTTAGAAGTATCATGCGTTTAGTTTCCGTAAAAATTAATTTGAGCCCACTTGGTTCATAAGCATTGATCCTATAGAAATATATTCCGCTTGATAGATTGCTTGCATTAAAAGTAACGGAATTAATTCCGGCATCTTTGTTTCCATTTTCAAGAATCTGAATTAGCTTTCCTGAAATATCATATACGCTTATTTCTACATTAGATGATGTCGAAAGAAAATACGAAATTTGAGTAGATGGATTGAAAGGATTTGGATAATTTTCTTTTAAATAAGATGAATTTGGTTCTACCTTTTCTTTCGAATCAGTCATCAGAGAAATACTATTATCCGTTGGACTGTAATCCGTGGATTCCCCTAAACTTGATCTTAGAAATACATTATCGTCTCCGGATGCTATACCAATATCATTATTATTGAACTTAATAGAATGTAAATTTTCTGTTCTTTCGGTGATTTGTTTTTCCCATGTATTCCCCTTGTCAGATGAAAACAGAATAGTCCCTCTGTCGCCTGCAGCATATAAACTTGTTGAGTCTTTTACAAATAAATCATTTAGATTAACATTAACATTTGTATTTAAAGATTGCCAGTTATTACCATTATTTGAGCTTCTCAAACATATTCCATTTTTTCCGACTATAAACATATTGTTATTAAAATCTTTTGCGATTTTATTAAAATTATAGTTACTGTTGAGTTGTATCCTGTTCCAGGCATTTCCGTTATTTGTGGTCTTGTAAATAGTGCCGGAAGTTCCAGTTGCGAAACCGGTGTTTGAATTTACAAACTTAACAGATTTAAGTGAAACATTTGTATCTAAATACTTAACCGAAAATGAACCGGAATAATTCGAAGCCTTAATAACTAAACCCTTTTCACCGCATAGAAAAATATTTCCATTATCTGTAAAACAAATGTCATTAATATCTTTGTTGGAACTTAGTGTTTTATTAATCCAGTTATTCCCTCCATTACTTGTATAAAATATTTTTCCAGAATTACCAGCTGCTATACCAATATTTGAATTTAAGAATTTAACGGCGTTTAATCTGTGCTGTCCGATATTCGCAGCTTCATTCCATGTCAGCCCATGGTCATTACTTTTAATAATAGAACCGGCATCAGTTACCCCAAACATTTTATTACTATCTATAAAACATATATCATAAATATCATCATTCGTTGGATTATCCTCATCGGTACAAGAAAACCAGCTATTATAATATCTAATTGTCAGAAAATCATATTCCGTCAAATTACCGTAGCTTAACCCCGAAACGTAAAGGTCATTATTTCCATTTACAACAATATATTTTCCGATATCAGGACCATTATCTGGTCCATTATATCTCTTTATCCATTCCTGGTTTCCCGAGCTTGCACTATATTTAAGCGTGGCAAAATCCGATGGAGAATTAGGTCCTGATTGAGGTCTACTTCTTCCAGTTACGTAAACATTACCTAATCCATCTAAACCCACAGAATTAGCATAATCCTCAGTATTTCCGTTATCATATTGCTTCAGCCACATTGTGCCGCCACTTGGGTAACATTTCATAGTAACGTAATCATAATCCGAATTATTCATTTTTGCATATCCGGTACAAATTACATTACAATTATCATCTGTCGCAATGGATAAACATTGAGAATTTCTATCAACGCTTGTCCCATAAAAATATTTAACCCATAACCTCTTACCGTTTGAAGGATTATATTTAATCACAGTAAAAGTATTACGAGCGCCACTTGCACCTTCAGTGGGGTGTTCCTCCTGCCATGAAACTCCTCCGACATAAATATACCCCTGGTTATCTAAAGCCATTGAAAATGGGACATCGCCACTATTTCCATTTCCATTATACCTGTTAGTCCAAAGAAGATTTCCATTTAGATCATATTTCAATGTGGCAATATCGAGACCTGATCCGTTTCCGAAACTTTTACCTGTAACATAAATATATCCATTAGGGTCTATTGACATATCTATTATCTCATGATCTAAATTTGCTATTCCATTATTGTAAGTTCTTTCCCACAAATAACTACCGTTGCTATTGAACTTACATAGATAAAACTCCCAATTTAAACCTAATCCCGGTACCGTGAAACCGCCCACATAAATGTTACCTTGTGCATCAGTTTTGACTTTATTCCCAGTTTGAATCCCTAAACCTCCATACCGATTTAGGAATATTCTTGATAAACTGGAATTGTATTTTCCATAAAGAATATCATCGTAATACCCTAATGCTGAAACAGAAGTAGAGCCTGTCATATAAATGTTATCGGAATTATCCACCGTAAGATCTTTCCCAATATCTGAATTTCCGTGTTGAAAATTATGAATAATGTCTATAGTGCTGTTGCCGGCACATCTGTTATATTTTATCACGGGACATTCAAAATTTGTACTTGAGTAAAATTGACTTAATCCGGTAATAATAGGATTACCTGAATTATCAATCTTTAAAGAAAAAACTTCATCTCTTCCATAAGTAAGCGAACCTACGTACCTTTTTACCCAAGACTGAAAAACTTGGGAATACAAACTGGAAGAAAAGAAAAAGGTTAAAAAAACAATTTGTAACATTGTCTTTCCAATTTTATTCACCTCGATTAAGTTTTTTGAAAAAACTTTATGACGAACCTTAAAAAGAAAGCAATTTACAATTTTGTTAAATTCTAATAAATAGAAGTAGAAAAAAATATTTTTATTTAAGTTACCAAAAAATGCAAAAAGTTTAGCATTAAATGATACTGATTTGTTAGAAACTATTGTTTTCATAATTTAATTAGTTTAATTTTTAGCAAATAATTTTTTTATTTGAATCAATAAGTCAACCAAAATATTGACAATGAATGAACCATTGTTTTTAAGGTGGTGAGCGATTACGAATTGTTTGCTTCATTTTATTTTATAAAATAAATTTCAAGCGAAGCTATTGATATTTCGTCGAAGTGTCAAATGGTAAAAAAGCCGATTTGTGAAAGTGAAAAATGGTAAAAAAAATATTTGTCAAATAAAAAAAATTGACAAGTCTTGAAAGTCTTGTCAGGATTGGCTTTACAGGAGTGCCTAAAAAAAATGTTTTTTTAAACTATGGTATGTTAACCGTTCTGGAGGATTTTTATAGTGAGTTTATAGCTGAAAAGTCAGAAGGAAAGTATCTTTCTTTCCGAGGATTGAGAAATTGATATATGACACGAAAGTTTTATTAATAGAATTAATATTTTCAGCTGTTCCCTTAATGATAGACAAGAGCATATTCCAATTGCAGGAGGAAGATGCTAATTCCAATAATAATTTCAACACCTTACTGATTTAAGGTAATATTTCTTTATTAACAAAATCCTTCTTTTGCAATAACTTGCTTTCAAATGGAAATGCAAATTAGAAAAATATTTAATTCAGGTGATATTCGAAGTGAGTATATTGAATTAAGAGCAAATATCTCTGTTAATCTGAAAAACTTTATTGCATCAAATACCTGCTATTATCATTGTGCAAACACCGAATTAAAAAATATTTATTGGTTTCCGGAATTAAGTGTCGAGTCTGGAACTGTGATAAGGTTAAATACAAGAAAAGGCATAAATAAACATTTGGGTATTTTAGACTTATATTGGAATCTTGATCATTCTCTCTGGAAGGATAAGTCTGCTAAGATATACATTATTAAGTTAGATCATTACATAACTTATCCAGAAATTAGTAATGACATTGATGCTCTTTTTAGCTGTGATTAAAAAAATATACCTGAATCTAAAGTTTAAATAATTAATCTATGGATATTATTAATCAAAATCTTTCACAATTATGTTTGTAGTTAGCAGAAAGAGACAAACCCTTTCTTAAAATATTTCAAAATTCTCAATCAGAAAGCTTCAAAAAATCCACAACTTTATCTTAATATTAAACAAGACTACACCTTTCAAAATTTATTTTTCAGTCAATTCTTCTAAAGTTATCCTGACAAGACTTTAAGGTTTTATCTATTTTTCATTTTAGCAATCAATTTTTTTTACCATTTTTTTATTTTCACAAATCGACTTTTTTACCATTTGACACATCTGCTGAATATTGATATTTTCAATTGAAATTTAATTTTTAACAGATATGAATTTTGAACATTCTTTATCGCGTACCACTTATTTTTATTTAAAACTTACACATAGTTTACACAGATGAGTTTAGTCATTAACCGAATGTTATGAAAAAATTAAAAAAAGATAAAGTAAAGTTTATAAGAGAAAACTATAATTGGCTGGCGACAAATAAATTTTTGAAACATTTTCAGAAATTGGAGTTGGAATTAATTAGGATGTATCAACTCATTGAGATTTGACAACACCAGAAATCCAACATGTTACTACTGCCTTATGAGGTGGAATGGCTTAAAATATTTATTAAGCACAAAGTTAAGAAGTACCTAATGATTTACAATCAGGTGGAAACATTGAAAACAAATATCAATTTGATATTATTTTGATTTTTCATTAGTGATTTCATTAGTAACCTAACGACTTTTATGGTATAAAAAAAGAATCTTAGCAGATAGTGAGCAAATAACTTTTCTTACTATGAGACTAAATCGAAGAAAGGTTAAATTAGTATTGTGATTAATTGTAAAAATTTTTAATTAACAAATCAATCAATTAAGATAGGTTTTATTGATTCACAGATTATTTCTATCCCGATCTATTTTTGCCATCTGTTCTTCGAGTGTAGCAGGTCCATTAAACTGGGGTACTACATATATTGGCGGAAGTTTTGACTTATCGTCCGAAGACTTGCCATCGAACAAATTAAGGTACTTGCACAGCATTTCAAGTGCTTTTAATTTGTCGTGAAGCCTTAACTTCACATATTCATTCCTCGTGGTCACTTTATTTACTGTAGTTGTTTTTTTGTGAGAATATATATTGCTTACCGGGCTGCAGTCAACTTTAGAAATGTCCTTGAGTTTAATTCCTTTATTATCATAACTCAGATAGTCTGTGATATTAGAAAAAGCAATTTTTTGTTAATTCGGCTATAACATGAATTGCTTTTAAATCAAGTTCTTGATTTATAGATGTGAGTTTTCTTTTTATGTATGCTTTTACTTTCGGCTTTGCCATCATCTTTGATGCGCCTGAATCCGGAGATTTTGTCCCTGGAAAAACTTTTAAATAGGATCTCGAAGCATTCAATGAAATTATGTATTCATCTGCAAACCGCTGCTGAGCCGGTGTTAAATTACTGCACATTACTTCCGTTTCCATCATTTTCTCCTTTTTTTAGCTATTTTTTTAGGTGATCTGTTTCTGCAAATTTACATATAATTACCTTAAATTCATATTGCCATAATTTTATATGAGCTAAGTTCTAAAAGTCCTTTAAACGTGAGATATGAGAGAATTAAAGGTATTGTGGAAGCCATTTCAATGACTTTTTAAAATTGATTCTACATTCTTTAAAAATTGTATTTCAAGTATTAGAAGATAGGCTGTCAATTAAATTTAGTGATGTATTGGACTTTATGAAAACTTATTCAACCGATGAGGAAATTAAAATAAAATATTTCAATTATTTATTATTTCTTAAAAATTTTAATGATGAAACTGGAAAGGACCTATCGACCATAACGGAATATCAGTCCAAGTTTATAGAGCACTGGTATTGGGCTTCTATCTTGTGAAGAAATCAAATAACATAAATCAAAGAATATAAAGAAAGTAATGAAAAATATTTCGAAGGATCCAATAATAAATTCAATCAATGAAGGAATGTTGCGTGACATTAATATTTGTATCGACAACGAATGCTTTAGAGCTGCTATTATTTTAATTTTTGTAGGCATTGATGCAATGTCTTATATGGATCGACCGGAGGTTTCAAAGTACAATGATTCCACCGACTTTAAGAATTGGATAAAGAAGTATTTTCACGTTTTTGGAGAGACAATAATTACTCCCGAAGAATGGTTTGCTGCAAGAAACGCTATTGTGCACACTTACGGAGCATATTCCAAATTACATAAAGAACAAAATGTGAGAGTACTTGGATATTTAGTAAAGTCACATACACATATACGATATAATTCAGTAAAATCTAAAGAACTGATCCTTGTAGATATTTTGGCTATGCGAGATGCTTTTTCGAAAGGAGTATACTCGTGTCTGACAGAAGCCTTTTCGGATTCTAATCGTAAGCAAATCATGGAAGATCGGTTAAAGGAACTAATAATATTATACCCAGGTAATGTGGACGAGTTATAATTTTGTTTATGCAATAAAAATTTAAAATCTTTCCAAATAAAAAATTTATTTAAGAGCAAATGACTTATAATAAGTTGGTTTTATTCATTTTTTAAACAAATCCCAAAACAATTTCAGATTTTCATTAGTTATTTCATTAGTAACTGGTTGTTTTTAAAAATTATTTGAAATAATTACGAACTCCCTCATTGACATTTATCAAAAATCTTATATACTTACACTGTAAGTTCTTTCACTAAAACAACAGATTAAATGAAGACACAAACACTTTACCAAAAGGCAATTCTCTTCTCTTCAGAAAAACATAAAACACAAAAAGTACCGGAACAGATTAACCATATTTAGCTCATTTCAGCAATGTTACTATAGGAATTATGATTGCTACAAATAATACGGTCGGATGGATCTGAAAATTTAAGCAGAAGATCAGAAATTACAAATGCTCTATTTATTAAACGTATTTTAATAATAAAAATTATGGGAAATATATTTTGTTGTGTAAATTCTAAATTCATTTCAGAGTTAATAAAAGATTCTAAAAAACGAATTATTTATTTCTCACCCGGAATTAATAAAGAAATCTTTGGAGCAGTTTTAGGTGTAAAAGATACTGTAGGCGAATCAAATATCTGTATAATAATTGATAGCTGATACTAATGTCCTAAGATATGGATATGGAGATGAAGAAAGTGTTTCATTTATGGACGACAATAAAAATTTAATTAGATCTGAGAAAGGAATTAGAATTGGTTTCATCTGTGCAGATAACGATGGTTATGTATTTACTCCAATCCCTTTAAGTATAAGAAGACTAATCCAATGATCATCGCAATGCTATTATTGTTAAAAGGAGCTCAAGTCTGAAACAATAATTAATTCTATTGTACCCAAAACATCATTAGATAAAAGATAAAGTTGAAATCGGTAAAGACATAATATTAAAACTGAGGAGATTTTAAAAGATCAAAACAAATATAGAAAATAAACCAATTACAAAACCGGATTTACAAAAGGCAGATCAACTGAATAAATAGTATATTTCAAATTGTAAAACTTGATTTTGAAGGTTCAAGCTTCTGAACAGTAAACATTCAAAATAAATGCTAAAGAGTTAGGAATTACAAATAAAGAAATAGGTGATAAAATATCTACCACATATAAAATATTTAAATCTTTAACTTTACCAATTGAAAATCCAAAATTTAGAAAATGATTTGAATATTATAAAAAAGAATCACTTAGAGCAAGTTGACAATGTTGGATTACTTTTGGTAAATGAAGAATATAAAGGATTTGTAATGCTTCAAGTGGAAATGGAATTTCTAAATTCTTATATTTGTAAATTTAAAGAAAGGAAATTCCAAAATGCAGGAGAAAAAACGTTACACAGCCGAACAAAAAATTACTATTCTCAGAGAACTTCTTGAGAATAATACACCCATCAGCCAGGTGGCTGAAAAGTACAACGTACATGTTAATGATATTTATAACTGGAAGAAGAAACTCTTCGAGAATGCAGCTTCTATCTTTGAATCGAAAACCGGAACAGGTAATTCGGCTAAGGTAAAGAAAGATTGAAGCAATGGAAGCAAAACTAAAGAAGAAATCAGGATGCAATCAACTGGCTTCTGTCGGAGAACATTGAGTTAAAAAAAAACATCGATGGGGAAATTTGAAAGCTGCAGTGGGTTGAACCGGATGTCAGAGATGAGATTATTGAATTCATTCACGTTGCTAAAAATAAAACTGAAGTTTGCATTAAAAACGATATTGAAAATGATAAACTTAAGTACAAGCAAATATTATTCCTGGAGCTTCCAGGCTGAGGGATGCCAAATAATCATAACGGTATAATTCCTAAAGATAACTGGCTGCTTGACTGGGAAAAAGAAGCAATTATTTTGTATGCAAAGAATCATACAGGTGAAGGCTACAGACGATTAACTTACATGATGATCGATGATAACGTAGTGGCCGTAAGCCCTTCTGCAGTCTACAGAATCCTGAAGCGTGCGGGCTTACTCAATAAATGGAACCAGACAAAGAAATCTTCTAAAGGCAGAGGCTTTGAACAACCTACAGGACCGCACCGGCATTGGCACGTAGATATAAAATATGTCAATTACAAAGGAACATTTTTATTTTTAATTTCTGTAATTGACGGATATTCCAGATATATAACTCATCATGAATTAAGACAGAACATGCAGGAGTATTGATGTTGAACTGACGATTCAAAAAGCATTGGAAAAATTTCCGGGCAATAATCCCAGAATAATTTCTGATAACGGATCACAGTTCATCAGTAAAGACTTTGCAATGTATCTGAAGTTTGCAGGACTGCAGCATATTAAAACTTCAATTGCTTATCCGCAGTCAAACGGAAAGATCGAACGTTATCACAGAACTATACAGGAAGAATGTTTGAAAAAATCTTCGATGATAAATCTTGAAGATGCAAGAAAACAAATTGCAGAGTATATCGAATTTTATAATACAAAAAGATTACATAGTTCATTATATTATTTAACTCCGGATGACTATTTAAACGGTAACGTAAAAGAAAAGCTCGAAGTGAGAGAAAACAAATTACAACAGGCAAGAAACAACAGAATCAATAACAGAAAAGCAGTATGAATATCTACCTAAATCAAATTTTGAAAATTCCATTTTCCGGCGAACCAATACATTACTAACCGGGTGATAAAGGTATGTCTTAGACAATGAAAATGATACCTTTCCGCGAAATTAAGTTGTCTTAGCAAACTTTTAAACAACTTTGAAACATAACCTTTATCAAATCTATAATTTTCTGTTTTCCCAAATACAAAGCTATTAGTAGATTCACTGATGTTCGCAGGCTTTATACTATTTAACATTTCCAATAATTGATGGGAAATAGGAATATACCTGTTTTTTCCGCTTTTGGTATTGAATGATTCTTTGTTCCTGATACTAATCACCATTTGATCGAGATCTATATCTCCCCATTGTAACCAGATAATTTCTTCTAAACGACATCCTGTATTTAAAGCAAAGATCAGAATAGTCTTGAGTTTCTCATGTTTAACTTGATTAATAATTAGTTCTATTTCAGATTCACTGAAAGCAAGTTTTTCTTTTTCGTCTATCTTAAATTTCTTAACACCATTACATGGATTAGTTTGAATAAATCCCCATTGATGAGCAAGATTAAAGATAGCATGTATTGTGCGAAGATCTATGTTTGCTGTAGCTTTTCTAACTCCATTATCTAATCGATAAATTTTTTACACCCTTCAACAACACGAGTTTGGTCGAAGGAAAACTA
>CAWIJF010000013.1:0-164531 GCA_963836395.1 uncultured Ignavibacteria bacterium
ATATTCCCGGATGTATTTCTGAACTGAAATATGATTTCTATAAATCAGCCTCCGGAGGATGGAGCTGTTGAAATAACAAAGCTATCGTTCTTATAATATCACAAATTTCAAAAAATTAACTTTCAATTTCTACTTTGATCCAGACTGATCTAAAATAAATCCCCTTTTCCAATCCTTTTCTGACGTCACAATAAAAAAGATTATTTGTATATTTGACAAAACTTAATCTTATTTTTTTCGTCTAAATCTGTGATACCCCAAAGACACCTTCTAAAGGAGAACAAAATATTTTTAGATTATTTCCAAACCATTCATATAAAAAATAATGAACCGAAAATTTTTTTTACTCTTTATTATTGCTATCATCTGTTTGTCTGTTTCTGGGATTAAAAGCCAGACGGCAGATGAAATCATAGACAGTTATGCCGAAGCAATTGGCGGCGCGGACAAGCTCCTGTCAATCAATACAATGAAATATACAGGAAAATATACATCGGAAACGGTAATATCCCGCTTGTGATCATTGTAAAGAGAGACGGCAAAGCACGAACTGAAATGGATTATCAGGGAATGAAAATGATCAGAGCCTGCGAAGGCAATACCGGCTGGGTTGTGAGTCCGTTCCAGGGAACAAAAGACGCTGACATGCTTCCTGCTGAAGATGTCAAAGACCTGAAAGAAATGCCGAGATAGAAGGACAGCTCATTAATTATAAAGAGAAAGGTTACAAAGCTGAGTTTCTGGAGAAGGATGACTTTGAAGGAAGTGAAGTATATAAGATCAAGCTGACTGACAAAGACGGTGACGTAACGTATTATTTTATTGATGTAGAGACTTCGCTTTTATTAATGGATAAGAAGAAACGTAAGATAGGAGAAAAAGAAGTAACGTCACAGACCGTTTACGGCAATTATCAGAAGATCGACGGGATAATGTTTCCAATGGCATATGAGTTCAGAAGCACCGACGATGACCAGGGCCAGAAGTTAGTTTAGAAAAGATTGAACTGAATGTTCCGGTGGATGACAGTATTTTCAAAATGCCAACCGCTAATTAATGTTCAATGTCCAATGTTCAATGTTCAATGTTCAATGTTCAATGTCCAATGTTCAATGTCCAATGTTCAATGTTCAATGTTCAATGTTCAATGTTCAATGTTCAATGTTCAATGTTCAATGTTCAATGTTCAATGTTCAATGTTCAATGTTCAATGTTCAATGTTCAATTTAATATGATAAATTATATTCAATATTATTTTAAAACTGATATTACAATAAAATGAAAACAATTATTACTTGCCGCAATTTTATTTTTTACAATCCAAAGTTTAAATTCCCAGACTAATATCAAATCCGGCGACATTCGGAGCATTGAATGCAAGGCTTATCGGTTCTGCAACAATGAGCGGCCGCATAACTGCCATTGACGGAGTAAACAGCGAACCGAGAATATTATATGTTGGTACTGCCGGAGGAGGAGTCTGGAAGACTGTTAACGGCGGCGCAGTATTCAAATCGATATTTGACAAATACTGCCAGTCAATCGGGGCATTAACAATTGATCAGACCAATCCTGACGTGATTTGGGTCGGGACAGGTGAATCGAATATGAGAAATACAGTGGCAATTGGAAATGGTATTTATAAGAGTGATGACGGCGGAGATAACTGGAAAAAAATGGGATTGGAAAACAGCGAGCATATTTCGAAAATAGTTGTCGATCCTTCAAACAGTGATATAGTATATGTCGCTGTACCCGGAGCATTGTGGGGAGACAGTGAGGACAGAGGTCTTTACAAAACATACAACGGCGGCGAGACATGGGAAAAGATACTTTACATCGATGAGAAGACAGGCTGCGCAGACATAGTGATGGATCCCAAAAATCCGAATGTTTTGTATGCATCAATGTGGGCTTTCAGAAGAAGACCATGGACCTTCAGTTCCGGAGGCGAGACCAAGCGGACTTTTTAAGAGCACTGACGGCGGAAAAAACTGGGACAGAATCGATCAGGCGTTTGATGATGAGAATCTGCTTGGAAGAATTTGCATTGCAATTTCACCTGACTGATTCAAAACACATTTATGCAATTGCAGAATCAAAAAACACAGGACTGTTTGAATCTCTTGACGGCGGAAAGACATGGACAAGAAACAGCGCTACGGGAAATGTTGTGGCACGTCCGTTTTATTTCAGTGTACTGGCAGTTGATCCAACTGATGAGAAAAGAATTTACAGACCTGCATTTAATTTATCGATCAGCGATGACGGCGGAAAGTCATTCCGGTTCTCATCTTCAGAAGGCGGATCGGTGCACGGCGATTATCACGCAATCTGGATAAATCCGAAAAATCCCGAGCAGGTTTATGTCGGCACAGACGGCGGAGTATTCATGTCAATGGACAGAGGAAATAATTTTATCATGATACAAAATCTTCCTGTGTCACAGTTCTATCACGTTGCATACGACTTTGATAAGCCATATTACAATGTTTACGGCGGTTTGCAGGATAACGGGTCATGGATGGCTCCTTCTTCGACAACAGGAGGTCTTGATAATGAGGACTGGAAATCAGTTGGCTTTGGTGACGGGTTTTATATGGTCCCTGATCTGACCAATTCTGATTTTGTTTACTGGGAATCACAGGGCGGGAATATTTTCAGATACAACAGAAAGAATTATGAGAATAAAGATATCAGACCTTTGCAGCAAAAGGGAGAGGACAAATTAAGATTTAACTGGAATGCGCCGATTGTTCAGAGCACTCTTAACCCCGGGACGATATATTTGGGTTCACAATATTTATACAAGACAACAAATATGGGTGACACATGGGAGAGGATCTCTCCCGATCTCACAACCAATAATTCAGTGAAACAGGAACAGGAAGAATCGGGAGGATTGTCAATAGATAATTCTTCGGCGGAAAATCACTGCACGATCTTTGCTGTATGTGAATCACCCGTAGATGACCGGCTTATCTGGGTCGGAACAGATGACGGAAATCTCCAGGTAACGGAAAACGGCGGAGTGAGCTGGACCAATGTAATTAAAAACGTTCACGGAGTTCCTGACAGTACTTGGGTGTCAAGCATAGATGCGAGCAGCTTTAACCGGGGCACTGCCTTTGTCACGTTTGATGCACATGCTGACGGAAATCAGAAAACTTACATTTATAAAACCACTGATCTCGGAAAGAGCTGGACCTCAATTGCGACTGACCAGATCGAGGGGTATGCACATAAGATTAAGCAGGATATAGTGAATCCCGATCTGCTTTTTGCGGGAACCGTGTTTGGTCTTTATGTAAGTATTGACGGCGGAAAAAACTGGGCGCAGTATGCCGGCAGCATTCCAAAGTGTGAAGTCAGGGACATAACAGTTCAGCCCGAAAGAGGCGATCTTCTGATTGCAACTCACGGAAGAGGAATCATAATAATTGATGATCTGACTCCGATGAGAGAACTGACTTCAAGCGTCATGAATGAAGATGCTGTGATACTTCCCACAAGACCTGTTTACCTGAATGGAATAAGACTCGGCTCAGGTTTTGTTCCGAATGTAGGTATGTACATTGGACAGAATGCACCTGAAGATGCACAGATCATTTATTATCTGAAACAAAGAGCGATCACCGGAGATGTTAAAGTTGACATCTATAACAGCGAAGGGAACCTGGTAAAGACAATTCCCGGGTCAAAGCGCAAAGGGATCAACCGAGTCAGCTGGAACATGAGACTTCAGCCCCCAAAGACTGCGAAGGGCGTAACGCCGGATCAGAGCGGATTCATCGGACCATTCGCGCCGGAAGGAACTTATACTGTAAAACTTACCAGAGGAGATAAAGTCTATACAGGCACCATCGACATAATTCACGACCCCAACTCACCATACTCTAAAGAAGACATAGCGCTGAGGGATGAATCAACTAAAAAGGTTTTTGCAATGCATGAAGAGCTCGCTTATCTCGTTTACAACCTTAATACTATAAGAGACGAGACTTCAAAACTTGTAAGCGAAGGGAAGATAAGCAAAGAATCAGGTGATTCATTAATAAATAACATTGAAGCATTAAGAAAAGAATGTGTAACTACAAAGGAGAGTATGGGAATTACAGGTGAAGAAAGACTGAGGGAAAGAATAACCAACCTTTATACAAGCTTTGCATTTTTCGGCGGGAAGCCGACAGAACAGCAGCTTGAGAAGATTGAAGCGCTGCAGTTCGAGATCAATAATTCAAATTCCGAAGCAGATGAGATCTACAGGACATACTTAAGTAAAGTTAATGATGAGCTAAAAAGCAAAGGCATGGATGAAATTAATACCATTTCAAAAGAAGATTTTGACAAGATGGAACCCGGAAAACCGTCATAACATCAGGAGAAAACATAAAATATTTTTCATTAAGGTCTTTGGCAGGTGAACTAAAGCCGTGTAATTGTAAAAAAAATATCGTTGCAGCGGCAAGTTTTAAACTGAGGCACTTTTCATTCTCTCAATCGAGAATAATTCAAGCTCATTTTAATATTTCTCTTGTTCTGATTTGAAAGCTTCATTTATTCAGGAAAATTCATAAAATGGATAACCTATTACCGGAGAGTAATAAATTACGAAATACCGGTCACTTCAGTATTTTAAAAAATTTAAAAATCCTTTTGGTTATGAAAATTGGAAAATATTATGTTTACTTAAAGAGGAATAGTTTTTCAGTTTAGAATTTATCGGGTAATACGCTGATCTATTGAAATGCTTTTTAGTTTATCAGTCCTGCTCAAGCAAATATTTCTTTATGAACATTACCGTAACAAATCTCTGAAAATCGGCATTATTCTTTTTTGCAAAACCGTGGCCTTCATCTTTAGCTTCGAGATACCAGACTTCGCCTCCTAAGGATTTTATTGTGTTCATCATCTGTTCGGCTTCTGTCCTCGGAACCCTGGGGTCATTTCCGCCCTGAACTATAAGAAGCGGCTTTGTGATCTTCTCTGCATTATTCAGTGGAGAAATTTTTTCAAGAAACTCATACATCTCCGGATCTCTTTCATCACCATACTCAACTCTTCTCAGATCGGTTCTGTAGCTTTCAGTATTTTTAAGAAATGTATTGAAATTTGAAATGCCAACGACATCTACTGCACAACGTATTTTATCCGCATAATCTACAGACACTGCAAGTGACATGTATCCGCCGTAACTTCCGCCTGTTACCATTATCCTGTCAGGATCCAGTTCAGGGATCTTATTGATATGATCAAGCAAAGCTCCAATGTCTTTAACGGAATTTTTCCTGTCGAAACCATTATCGAGTTTCAGAAAAGTTTTTCCGAATCCTGCCGAGCCTCTGACATTTGGTAAAATTATTGCTATGCCGAGTTCGTTAAGATAATAATTCCATGAACCAAGATATCCCGGTCGTGATTGACTTTCAGGACCTCCGTGAATATCGATTATTACAGGACGTTTCCCTGTGAACTTAGGATGAGGTTTATAATAAAATCCGCTTATCTCCAGTCCGTCAAAACTTTTCCATGTGATCTTTTCCGGAATGCTCAGCTCTTCGGGATCCATTCCGCCCATATCGCTTTTTGTCCATTGAATGATTTGTCCTGAGTTCAGATTATAGACATATATATCGCGTGAAGATCTTGCCGAACTTATTGAAAATGCCAGGTCATTTGAATTCTTATGAAAAGAAAGACTGCCGTAAATCCCAACAGGCAAATCTTTGATCCGTGACGAGATGCCCGTTGCTGTATTATAAATATATAAAACTGATTCCCCTGATTCATTTGCAATATAAGAAAGAGACAAACCATTTTCGGACAGATCAAAATCTTCAACGTCTCCATTTGAATTATCCGAAATGAATTTTACAGTTCCGTCACTCAGGTTCATGAAAGCAAGTGTTCTGAATTCATGATCTTTGTCAGTAATAAAATAGATACCCTTTCCGTCACCGGCAAACTCCGCTCCGCCGTAATAAATATCTTCATCTGATTTCGGCGTAAGTTCTGTAAGAATTCCTGTAGAAATTTCAGCCAGATAATAATATGAAATTGAAGATGAAACATATTCCATGAGCAAAAGATATTTCCCGTCTTCAGAGCAGTCAAGAATACCCCAGCCACCGCCTTTTAATTCCAATAACAAAGAATCAGTCTCGGGAGCATTTGGATCCATTATATAAATATCTCTGTCAGTGTTGTTTCGCCGGGTCGAGCTGTATGCAAAAGTATTTCCTTTGCCTATCCATGTTACATCGCCGCTTTGTTCTCTGCCGCCCTTTGTGAGCATTGTAATTTTACCGTCAGCAATATCATAACGGTATATCTGTCTGAATTCATCTCCGCCTGTATCCTTATAAAACAGGAAGAATTCACCTGCAACAGGATCAAACCTGGCTGAGCTTACGGGTTCATCAAAGAATGTCAGCTGATTTCCCGAATCAAGGGGATTTGTAATATAACTTACTTGATAAGTGTTTCCAAACCTTGTCGACATTATCATTTCAACTTTTTCCGGATGCCAGTCACAAAGTATAGCGCTTTTAGACTGTGTGTATTTCTCAAGTTCATCTGCAAGTGATACAGGAATCTGTGGGATCCCTTTCACAATTAAATTGTCACCCGGAATAATGAAATTATCGTTCTGTGCAAAAACGGGTACGTCAAAATCCATATTCAGAAAGACAAAAAATAAAAGTGAAGTCAGAAAAAACAGAAAGTGATTATTCCCGTAAGTTTTGAAAATTCTCATGATCATATTTTTAGTATGGTTTTTATTTATGACAATGGTGTTCAAGATTATTTTAAAAACAAATTACTAAAAATGAAATTGGTAAACACTCTATTACATAAGTATTGAGTCATTGTAAATGTGATTTCGTCCAAAACTATCAAAAAGTATTGCCAGCCGTTGTTAATTATCAATTCTCAATTTTCTCACTTCCGGGATCATTGATAATTTTATTGCCTTTGGAAAAAATTAATGAATTAAAAAAATAATTATAAATAAAAAAGCCGGCAGATATCTCCACCGGCCCCCCTCTTTCCTTAATCATGCCTGATCGATTGTAACTCATTGTTTCAATCATCGCAAATCATAGCAATGCGTTTACTCCTCAGCACAAATGTAACCCAGCGTATAGCTGTAGCATCCATGTTTGTACCACTCATACGACGGAGCTTGATAACCGGAAGATCCTATAGAATTTACTGCACGAACCCTGTACTCAACATTATAATATACATGATCATAACGATTAGTCACGACTGTTATTGAATTATCCGTAAATGATAATGTTGAACCGTTTACACTTGCAAAATCCTGAAATTGTCCGTTAGGATAATATCTTCTTTGAATAACATAACTGGTTACATTGGGTGTTGATGCAGTCCATGTGAGGTAAGGTCTTCTTGCCGGCGGCTGACCAATTGTTGAAAACATTACGCTTGGAGTAGAAGGAATTGTCAAAGCTATGACATTGATTGATGTATGAACTGTATCGTCAATGTTTACAGGCTGACCTCCGATAACGCAGGAATATCTTAAATGTGCTGAAATTTTATGAAATCCTCCCCCGAGACTAATAGTCCCTTGACCATAGTTACTCCAGGAAGTTACAGCAGGACTACCGCAAGTACCAATAGTCCAATTATTAATTACAGTCACAAAGCTTCCATTGTCTAAAATATTTAGATATCTTAATGTGAAAGTCGGGCTGTAAACGACAGCAGCCGATGCACCATAGGTGTATGTGTATTGCGTACCTGCCGGAATATAAACGGTGCCCGGCCCGGGACCAATGGTCACTCCGCATGCCGGAGCAGCATCCGTCAGGTTGGGTTCTTCAGAACGGGGTTGGGAATTTTTCCCGTCAGTTAAGAGCGTACTGTTTGGAGATTCTTCTGTCTGAGAGGTGGAAGAACCGTTATCCGGTTGCAGGCTTTCACTGCTTGTGCCTTCGACAGGCACATCATTACAGCTGCTGTAAACTACCAGAAATGTTATCAGAAGGGCCGGGATAATTGCAGCAAATAGCTTTTTCATTGAAATTTCTCCTTCTCCACAAAGGTGGATTTAGTTTAACTAAATTAGTTTAAACTATTAATACCGGAAAACCGGAAAAGGTAACCTCTCTTCAATTACGAATTAAAAATTAGGAATTAAGAATGGATCTGTTATACAAAGGTTGATATTTTTCATATGATTTATTAGTTTGGTTATAATTAATTTTAATGTGAACTATTATGAAAAAAATTACAAAAGAGGAAATTGAGTCGGCTCAGGCTTATGAGAATTTTCTTGTCCCGGCTCTTTTTGAAAAATGGCCTTCAATTATTTTAGATTCTGTAATTCTAAAACCCGGTGATAAGATTCTTGATGTAGCTTGCGGAACCGGGATTCTCGCACGCGAAGCTTCGAAACGTGTTAAGCCGGAAGGTTCGGCAACAGGACTTGATGCATCCCCGGGAATGCTGACTGTCGCAAAACAAATTGATCCGGATGTTAACTGGGTCCGGGGTCAGGCAGAAATGCTGCCGTTTCCCGATGAATCATTTGATGTTGTTGTGAGCCAGTTCGGGTTAATGTTCTTCAGCGACAAAATAAAATCGATTCGGGAAATGCTCCGGGTATTGGTTCCGGGTGGAAAGCTGGCTGTTGCTGTATGGCACGATCTGGATCATTCGGTACCTTACAAAATTGAGGTTGAGCTGCTTGAAAGAATGGCGGGAAGCAATGCTGCCAACGCATTGAGGGCGCCGTTTGTTCTTGGTGATAAAAATGAACTAAAAAAATTGTTCACCGACGCCGGAGTAAACCACATTGAAATCCGGACTCACAATGTTACGGCTAATTTCCCCGAAATTCGTTCAATGATAGAAGCTGATCTCAGAGGCTGGCTTCCCGTTATGGGTGTTGTATTATCAGATGAGCTAATTGAGAAAATTCTCAATGAAGCAGAGACCGCATTGAAACAATTTAAAAATGAAGACGGAAAAGTATCATTTGATTCGCCGGGTCATATTGTTACAATTACGAATTAAGAATTACGAATTATCGTTCACATCTTACATCTCGCGTCTCGCGTCTCACGTATCCTGTGTCTTTTGTCTCGCGAAGTGTATCAAATTATTTGACGTGCCTGCGGCAGACAGGCATTTGTAATTTGAAATTTGAAATTGTTTTACGGAGGCGTAATCTTACTCACGTAATTAAATGCATTGTTGTCAATTATTCCAAGATCGGCAGCATCAACAACATTATCACCGGTCACATCAGTATTCACGTATCCGGATACAAAATTAAATACATCGTTGTCTGTAACAATCAAATCTACCGCATCAATGCTTCCGTTCTGATTTACATCGCCGCTATAGATTCCGAATCTTAGAGGAGTATTATCAATCTGAATCATATTGTCTCCGTATGCCTGTGTTGCAGCATTATCAAAATTATATGTCAGCATATTGTCTGTAAATGTCGGGGTGGTTTTACTCCATGTCTCTATCGAGTTTCTGTGTTTAATACTAATATAATAGTTCACTCCGTTAATGATGTTATTAAATGAATAGAACCCGTTTCCGGATAAATCCAATAAAGCTATTGATGAATCAACCACCGGATACGGAGAAATTGAATTTCTTAAATAAACCCGGACTGTATCACTTACCATTAAGTCTGTGACGGGATTGTAAAATCCCTGTATCAGCGCCGTGAGATTTAACATGTAAGACAATCCGCAGATCGTTCCCGCGCCCTTAAATGTACCGCTCATCTTTACGTTGTCCGCACATACCGAAGCTCCTGTCTGAACTTCAATTATAGTTCCTGACTGGTAATTAATTATGCTCTGACTGTAGGTACCAGAATTGAGTATCATCAGTATTACAAAAGCATTCAACACAGAGGCGCAGAGGCACGGAGGACGCCATTGCATTCTTTTAAATACTGTCACGATCGATTTTATCTTATTTGTCTTTTTAATAATTGAGAGAGATACTTTTCGGGTTATTCGGCAATTTATAGTTCTCATTTTCTTCTCCTTATTTATTATTTGTAAGATTCACTTCTTCTTGCTTAAGATTTGAGGCATGTTTAACTGAATTCATTTCATCCATCATTTTTTCCAATTTTGCAATTCTGTCATTTGAAATCTTAAGTGCTTCAACTTCTGATGCAAGATTTCCGTTTGCTGCTTTCAACTGTTCTACTTCACTCTTCAATTCATCTTTCTCTGTCTTCAGATCCTGAATCGCCTTCACCATCACAGGCAGAAGATTTCCGTAAGTTGCTTCTATCTTATCAGGATTATCTTTCAAAACAAGATTCAGCCAGTCTGCATGTTCATTTGTCTGAGCTTCATCCAGCTCCTGAGCGATGAATCCGGCTGTTGGAGTTCCTGACATTTTACTTCCATCTGATTTGTTATCGTCATACCATTCTCTTTTGTCCCAGTTGAACATACGTGGTTTGATCTTCATTATAAAATCGAGTCCGAGTGGTAAGTCTTTTATATTTTTTTTATCTCTAATATCTGATAAGCTAGTAATTGTCTGTGTATTACAACGAAGTGTAGTGATCCGATTATTTCCAAGTGTAATTTGGTTAACAGCGGAAGAAGATGTAGGCTGCGCGTCAGTTCCAATACATGTCAGATTAACGCCCGTTAAGATCGTACTTCCTGATGAATAACCTATTGCCGTATTATAAAAACCAATAGTATTATCGCTCAACGAATTTCTTCCGACGGATGTATTATGAGATCCCAGTGTGTTATCATACATCGAATTATATCCGACCGCTGTGTTATCTGCTCCGATCAGATTATTATATATTGCATTTTCACCGACTGCAGTATTGTTATGTCCATTTGTGTTTTCGTACATGGAAAAAGCTCCAACAGATGTATTGTGACTCCCTGATTTGTTTACAACTAAAGCCTGTGTGCCGACACCAGTATTGTTGAATCCGTCAACGTTTTCTAACAATGATTCACAACCTATGGCAGTATTACTATAACCGGTTGTATTATAACCCAGTGTATAATACCCAAATGCAGTATTACCTTCACCGGAAGTATTTGCCGTTAGTGAAACCTCTCCTATTCCTGAATTAAAACTTCCCGTCATTGTAAAATTACCGGACTGTATTCCCAAAAAAATATTTCCGTATCCGTAGTCATGAATAAATCTGTCAGATCCTTTATATATAACTCCTACAGATGGGCCGGTTGTATTTTCTAAAGTGACTGAGTTAAATAAATTAAGCTGACCTGATGACTGATGGAGTACAAGAAAATCATTGGATCCGTCTTTTACTATGAAATTTCCCCCGGTTCCGAGAGTGTTGATTATGTCTTGTGAAAAAGCATTTGAATAAAAGATTGCAAATATTACAATGATAATGGTTTTCATTTGTATACTCCTGTTTATTTATTTAATAAATTAATTTACAAATTACAGTCTGTTTTTACAAAGAAAAAATATTCTGTTTGCGACAAATAATTTCATTTTATAATTAAAACCGGTTCTAAACTATTTGAATTAATTACAATTTATAGTTGAAATACTCAAAGCTTTCAACTGCAAAAAAACATTTTCAAAAGAAGAATTTAAGGGTTTTGAGAAATTTGCAGACTGCCGTTATTTTTTGAAAAGAGCTGATGTAAAAACTCTTTTCGATTTAAAAGTATTTTAACCTGAATTTTATAAAATATTATGATGTATTGTTAAAACACGGGCAAGCAAAAGAATGATTTGTCATTTCATCTTAATAATCTCGGCGAAATAAGATCGTTGGCAACAGATTTTGGCTTACTGAGAAATTTAAAGAGATATCCAGTATCTTGTGTCTTTCGTCTCGCGAAGACTATCAAATTATTTGTAATTTGTAATTGCCTTTACGGCGGAGTAATCTTACTCACATAATTAAATGCATTATTGTCAATTATTCCAAGATCAGCAGCATCAACAACATTATCACCGGTCACATCAGTATTCACGTATCCCGATACAAAATTAAATGCATCGTTATCCACAACACCCTGATCTATTGCATCGATGATTCCATCCTGATTTGCATCACCGCTGTAAGATTCCGTATCTCACAGGTGAAGCATCTATCTGTGTCATATTATTTCCGAATGCCTGCGATGATGCCGTACTGAGATCGTATGAATTCGAACCGCCAGAGATGAATGCTATTGCAGTCGCACTCCAGGTCATTATGCTGTTTCTGTGTATAACTGCAATGTAATAGCTACCGCTCAGCGCATTCCCGAACATTAGCTGAACCATTCCGTCGGATGCTACTACTCCTTTTGTCTGATCAACTATCGCAAACGGTGATGCTGAGTTTCTTACTTCAACACTTATTGTATCACTGACCTGTGAATTACTTCCGCCATTATAAAATCCTTCAATGAATATTGTCAGATCCAGTGTAGTGGATGGACTTTGGGTAACTGCAACCGGGCTGTAGTTATTATGAATGTCCTGCGCGACAATGAAATAATAATACTCACCGCTAAGCGGAGAATTGTCCAGGTAAGTAGAATCTGTTGCCGTCGTCCAGGGAGTTTCGGTATGGGGATCGATCGCAGGATTTACATTTCTGAACAAGACATAATTCAAAAGGTCAGGAGCAGTGCTGCGTTTCCAGTTAAGTAAGACATCTGATCCTGAAGCTGCCGCCGTAAACGGTGATACCGTAAGAGGTGCTATATTGTCGAGACTTCTGCCGGAGAGAATGTTTGAAGACCAGATTTCACCCGTTGAAGATCTTAATGCTTTTATCTGAAAAAAAGTATTTCCGCCTGATGATCCTGATGAATCATCGAGAGTATTGGCAGTATAATAATAAAACGCAGAATTAAGAGCAATAAGATTTGCAATTTGTTCCCACTCAAATCCGTTTATTCCCGGAGGCTGACTTCTTAAGACAATATACTGTGAAATATTACCCCAGCCAAGCGCTTCAAGAGAGCTTTTTGCCCATTTCAGTTTTACTTTACCGCCCTGATCATTCGGGACATCTTTCACATAATTTAGGATTGGCTTAGCGCTGATCACAGAGCCGGTATAGATAAATGCTCTTCCGGTAAATGTAGAATACCCGTAAGCTCCGACAATTACATCGGAATATCCGTCGCCGTTTACATCCCCTGCCGATGAGACCGAATTTCCGAAAGAGCTGCCTGTTGTCTCGCCTGTCATTGTAACATCTGCAGCATTATCCATAGCATCACCGCCGAAATATATATAAGCTCTGCCGGTATTTGTAGAATACCCATTAGCTCCGACAATTACATCAGAATAGCCGTCACCGTTTACGTCTCCGGCTGATGAGACCGAAAGTCCGAAAGTGTTGCCTGTTGTCTCGCCTGTCATTGTAACATCTGCAGCATTATTCATCGATGCTCCGCCGAAATATATATACGTTCTGCCGGTATTTGTAGAATACCGTAAGCTCCGACAATTACATCGGAATATCCGTCGCCGTTTACATCTCCTGCCGATGAAACCGAATTTCCGAAATTGTTATTTGTTGCCTCTCCTGTCATTATAACATCTGCAGCATTATCCATCGATGCACCTCCGAAATATATATATGCTCTTCCGGTATTTGTAGAGTATCCGTTAGCTCCGACTATTACATCCGAATATCCGTCACCGTTTACATCGCCGGCTAAAGAAACCGAAGTCCGAAATAGTTGTTTGTTGTTTCACCTGTCATAATAACATCTGCAGCATTATCCATTGATGCTCCGCCGAAATACATATATGCTCTGCCGGTATTCGAAGAATACCGTAAGCTCCGACAATTACATCAGAATATCCATCGCCGTTTACATCGCCGGCTGATGAGACCGAACATCCGAAATAAGTTGCTTGTTGCCTCGCCTGTCATTGTAACATCAGCAGCATTATCCATTATGTCCTCCAAAAAATATATACGCTCTGCCGGTAATTGAAGAATAACCGTAAGCTCCGACTATTACATCGGAATATCCGTCACCATTTACATCGCCGGCTGAAGAAACTGAAATTCCAAATTGTTGTATGTCGCCTCGCCTGTCAATGTAACATCTGCAATATTATTCATTCTGTTCCGCCAAAAAATATATATGCTCTTCCGGTATATGAAAGTATATCCGTATGCCCCGACTATTACATCAGAAAATCCGTCGCCGTTTACATCGCCGGCTGAGGAGACAGAATATCCGAAATAGCTGTTTGGCGCCTCACCTGTCATTGATAAATCATGAATGATTTCATTTTTCATATAAGTAATCATATAAGTAAACTCTTCCTGTAAATGTAGAATATCCGTAAGCTCCGACTATTACATCAGAATATCCGTCACCGTTTACATCTCCGGCTGATGAAACCGAAATTCCGAAATAGGTCACTTGATGTTTCTCCTGTTATTGTGACATCCGCAATATTATTCATTGCTGCTCCTCCGAAAAACATATATGCTCTTCCCGTATTTGACGAATACCCGTAAGCTCCGACTATTACATCTGAATATCCGTCACCGTTTACATCTCCTGCTGATGAAACCGAAATCCGAAATAGTTGTTTGCTGCCTCACCTGTCATAGTAACATCTGCAATATTATCCATTGACGATCCTCCGAAGAATATATACGCTCTTCCGGTAGATGAAGAATATCCGTAAGCTCCGACAATTACATCGGAATATCCGTCACCGTTTACATCACCGGCTGATGAGACTGAAACCCCGAAAATGTTGCCTGCTGTCTCTCCTGTCATTGTTACATCTGCTGCATTATCCATAGCAGCACCTCCGAAATACATATATGCTCTTCCGGTATTTGAAGAATATCCGTAAGCTCCGACAATTACATCGGAATATCCGTCACCGTTTACATCACCGGCTGATGAAACTGAAACACCGAAATTGATTCCTGTTGCTTCTCCTGTCATTATTACATCTGCTACATTATTCATTGATGCACCTCCGAAATAAATATATGCTCTGCCTGATAGAAATGGAATATCCATAAGCTCCGACTATTACATCGGAATATCCGTCGCCGTTTACATCTCCGGCTGATGAGACCGAATATCCGAATCTGTTGCCTGTTGCTATCGCCTGTCATAGTAACATCTGCTGCATTATTCATGGCAGCACCGCCGAAAAATATATATGCCCTGCCGGTATTTGTAGAATATCCATTAGCTCCTACTATTACATCAGAATATCCGTCACCGTTTACATCTCCGGCTGATGAGACTGAAATCCCGAAAGAGCTGTTTGCTGCTTCGCCTGTCATTATTACATCTGCAACATTATTCATTATTATGCCTCCGTAATATACATACGCTCTGCCGGTACTTGAAGAATACGCATAAGCACCGACTATTATATCATCATATCCATCTCCGTTTACATCTCCTGCGTTGCTTGCAGTAAAACCAAAGTTTTCACCTGTATTTAATCCGTTGAAAGCTTTTCTTTGAAAAGCATCACCTTCAGGATCTTCGGGGATCTCTACGGATCTTCCGGGATTATTCTCAGACATGATCCGGTTTCCGTTCTCGTCACGCAGACTGTTCAGCCAGTCCTTTGTCACTCCTTCGGGGAGTGAATCTTCTTGAGTGTGTGGAGTGGATTGAGTGAATGGAGTAGAATGAGTGTGTAAAGTTGAGTTGGTTTCTTCCATTATCCAATTTGATCTTAATGTTACAGGAGAGATCAAATACACAATAAATAAAACCGGAATTATTACAATGTAAATAAGTTTTTTCATGATTTATATATTTAAGTTTAAGAAATTTGAAAATTCTTTTATTAAACATTCCGCCATTTCTTTTAAATCATTACTGGTCAATCTCTCCTTATTTTGATCCGGTTTATTTCTTAGGGGAGCTCAGCTTTAGCGGAGAGCAATATTAATCTGATCTTATTTTCATTTGTAATATCATTTCCGGAATCACTGATTATCTTATTTAAGTTTTTCAAAAGCTCTTTTATGTTTTGTTTTTCATTCAATTGGTTTTTCATTCAATTGGTTTTAATACAAACTAACGTCACTTGCATTTATTTGCAAAGAAAGTTTTTTTAATTTATTACAGGAGTTATTATTGCTGTCAAAGCAAATCATTTCAAAACATCTTAAAATAAAACTTTTTTAAACCTTTTTGTTTCGGTAATTTTGCATAAATGAATTTCAGTGATACCAAACTTATAGTTTATCTGAAGACTTTTTCAAAAGATGAATTAAACAGTTTTGAAAAATTTCTTTTCTCTCCATATTTTAAAAAAGACAGAGAGCTGACTCCTTATTTTTTGATCCTGAAAGAATTCCACCCGGAATATTCGAATAAAACCCTGGATGAGAAATATATTTTTGAAAAACTTTTCCGTGGTGAGAAATATTCGGATAAAAGATCTAAAAATAAAATAAGGGTCCTTTCATCGAATCTGCTGAATTCCGTTGAAGAGTATTTATTTATTTCAAGTGTCCGGACTAAAAAAGTATTAAGAGACAGGGTTATTCAGGACGAATTGATCAACCGTAATCTGCCCAAGTATTATAAGCAAAATATGCCTTCAGTAAAATCAGATCTTGTTAAAGATGAGATAGAGACTGGACTTAACAGTCTTGAAAGATATCATGTTGAATTATTAAACTCTTTTTATTTTGGCTCGACACTGGATTTCATGAATTGTTTTAAAAGTGGTTTTGAATCCGTTAAGATAATCGCAGCTTATTCTCTCCTGGATATATTAAGAGCGGCAAAGACAAAATTTCTGACTGAAAAATACAGAAACATTTTTACGGGAGATGATTTCATTGAAAACATGCTGGATAAAATTCCGGATATGGATAATGTTCTTAAATTATTTAAAGGCACTAAGGAATATGTGTATCTGTGCTTTCATTATTATACCTACAAAAGCATTACAGGGAACATTGACGAAAACTATTATAAAAAAGCTAAGAATATTTTTTATGAAAACAGATCCTCTATCAGCAGGCATGATAAGGTCTTCTTTTATGCAGATCTTGTAAATATAAATAATATTGGAAATTCAAGGGAAGCAATACAGAACAATAAGGAAATGTTTTCTCTGTATAAATATTGTCTTGAGGATAAAGCATACAAGATCTCAGATAATGATTTTATGCAGCCGGATTTCTACAGGAACGTAATAAAATGCACTGAGCAATTAAGTGAATTCGACTGGGCTGCTGAATTTGTAGATAAGTATTCAAAAGAACTGAAACCTGAATTCAGGGATAACATGGAAAATTTTTCGATGGCGGTAATTTATTATGGCAAAGGTGAATTTGAAAGATCACTTAGCTATGTTTCTGAAGTAAAATATGATCTCGTTGATTTTAAACTCGACATAAAAGTCCTCATGCTGAAATTATTCTTTGAAATGGATCTGACTGAACAGTCTTATTCTCTTGCGGATTCTTTCAGACATTATGTAAATAACAATGAAAAGCTTACAGAAGATTTAAGGAGATCTTTTCTTAATTTTATAAAATATTATCTGAAGATAACAGAGCTGAAAATAAGAGCGGATAAAAATAAAATCCTTATCTTAAAAAAAGAGATAGCAAATGAAAAGATCTTATTCAATTCAGACTGGCTTTTGGAGATACTAAAAAAAAGTTTGTAAAGTTTGTAAAGTAACTACAGGATATTCTGCATTCTCTGCCATACGATCAGTCTCGCTAGGGTAATTTGTAACTGTTTCAGGCGTAGCCGCAGAAACGAAATGGGAGGAAAATTTTGTAAAGGTTGATTTAAAGGAGATGCATTCCGAACTTCAGGACAAAATGAAATTCTATTCAATGGCAACTATTCATTTTGAGAATGGCGAACATAAAAAATCACCGGCAAACGTTATAAATGTAAAGTATGATTTATTTGGTTTTAAAATGGTGTAAAGATCATGATGTTTAAGATCCTAAACTTCTTAATGAAAAAAGTCCGGACCATATTACAAATCCCGGACTTTTCATAGAAAACATATCTGCTGAGAAATATCTGATCTCTAGAAACTGGTTTTTTGAAAAAATTGTCTCCGAGATTATTTAGATTAGCAAACACTATTTCAATAATGTCATCTTTTTTATCGCACTGAAATCCTTTGAACTTATTCTGTAAAAATAAACTCCTGACGGCAGATTGCTTCCGCTAAAATCTGCTTTGTAAAAACCCGGATTCAGATTCTCACTTACCAATCTTTGTATTTCTTTTCCCAGGACATCATATATTATTATGCTTACATATCCCGCCTTTGAAATACTGAATCTAATGTTCGTAGCCGGATTGAAAGGGTTTGGATAATTTTGGCTCAATGAAAACTTTTCAGGAATGTTTTCAGAGATCTGGATTATGTTTACTGTCGTATCCGGATTTGTAAATGATCTGATGTTGCAGTAGATATCAAAAGGACCATTCCTTGCGTCTGTCCATACACTGATAATCCGGTCTTCAAATATAGTCACATCACTATAATATTTGATTGTCGAAGGAGATTCGGTAGTAACTAAATAGTCATTACCTATCCGGATTCCAGAATTTGTATATCTTTGAAAATAACACTTAGATACATTTGGTCTGGCTTCACTCCACCCGACTAAAAAATCTCCCTGGGGTTTTTTAACAACATTGCATATTCCCTTTCCGTAGTCAACGCTGCTTTGACTTACTCTGAAGTTAACTCCATTTTTTATTCCGGAACTGTTAAATAACTGGGAATACACTTCATCATTGATGAAATACAATCTGTTATCCTGCCAGGCAATTACAAAATTACCGGATGTATCACTCGATATATGCGGATACCTTTGTTGATTGGCAGAAACAAGATCATCATTGACTCTTTGATTCACACCAATTCTATTTCCGAATTTATCATACATCTGCATATAGATATCGTCTGCGTTAAAAGTGGCAGGAGGTCTGGTATCATTCCAGGTTATAATAAAGCTCCCGTCCTGTCTGACTGTTATTGCGGGATTTTCGTGCATATTATTTCCTGTATCGTCGTTTACTTTCGTATTGCTTCCGATTTTATTTCCGAGAGAGTCGAGTCTTTGGAATAGTATATTATTCTGTTCCCAGGTGATTGTAAATTCATTTAACGGACTTACTCCAATTGATGAAGGTCGTCCGGTAAAATTTCCGTTTGTATCATTTATTATAATTTCTCCGGTAACGGGTAATGCCAGATTATCATATAACCGGAATTTAACTTTGGAACTATTATTTATCGCGCCGTTAATTTCAACCCAGCATACACCAAACATTCCGTTTTTCGCAACGGCAACAGCAGGTGAACCGGAAGAGTCAGGATTAATGTTAACTCTAAAGTTTTGTCCAATAAACACTCCATTAGAATTAAATCTCTGGCAATAGATATTAGGATTATTGTTTCTCTGATCACGCCAAACAGAAGTAATAATTCCCAAACTATCAACTCCTAATCTGGCTGAGAATTGTTCTGTGCTTGTCGTGTCATCATTCACTCTAAAATCTGAAACGAGCTGAGCTGAAGTGCGGAGCGGGCAGAGTGTTTGGAGTGAGCAGATTAAAATCGTTAAGAAAAATATTTTTGTAAAGTTCGCCATACCTTTTAAAATGTAGTGCTGAAACTTAAAGCATATCGCTTTGAATATCAAATCATTTTATAAGAATAAAACTGACTACGATTGAAATGATACAAGTAATGTCAGAATAACCCTTTTAGACAGAGTCAAAAAGGGCACAGACTCTGCCGTGGCTATGGAGA
Source organism: uncultured Ignavibacteria bacterium (assembly GCA_963836395.1). GTDB lineage: Bacteria > Bacteroidota > Ignavibacteria > Tepidaquicellales > Tepidaquicellaceae > JAGPCH01. The sequence continues at coordinate 19,789 of CAWIJF010000013.1, forward strand.
ACACTTAATTCATTTTCCTAAACTTTTGAGACGAAAATGTCTTTATTTTATCAGAATCATTTTCTTCGTCTCTGATAAACCGCCTGTTGTTAATTTATAAAAATAAATTCCGCTTGAAATATCCCCCGCATCAAAACCGTAATTGTAAACTCCCGGATTCAAATCAGCATTTACAAGTGCGGCTATTTCCTTACCGGTCATATCATATATCTTCAGCGAAACAAAGCCGGATTTCGAAATTCCGAATTCCAGTTTCGTTTTCGGATTAAAAGGATTGGGATAATTCTGTGACAAGAAAAATCTACCGGGTATTTGGGATGATGTTTGAGATATACCAACTGTCTGGGAATATTTAACCGTCATCAGATCCTCATTATTTCCGGGTGTAAATGCATATCCGGCAATAATAATATTTCCCGCACCATCTATTGCGATAGCGTTTGCTTCATCAGCATTTTCATTATTGCCTGCATCAAAACTTATATTCCACTGCTGAACACCTGCTGAATTGTACTTGACTGTCACAGCATTTAAATTAAATCCGGTTTCAAGTGAATAGCCTGTTACATAAACATTATCTGATGCATCAGTTGTAACTGCATATGAATAATCGGAGCTGTTCATTGTCCCGTTATAAAATTTTTCCCAAAGCAGATTTCCGTTTGCATCATATTTCAATGTAACATAATCATCATCATTGTTGACTGAAGAGCGACGGCTGTTTCCCGTTACAATCACATTTCCCGACTGGTCGGCGGATATGCCCGATACAATGTCATAATAATCACCGGCTATTCCCGAATAAATCTTCTTCCACAATCTTGTACCCAAAGCATTAAACTTAAATGTAAGAATATCGAGTCCGTAATTGCATGTCACGAAAACATTACCTGAAGGATCAATATCCATTCCGACAACATTATCACTTCCATTCACCAGTGAATCGTTGCTCATCCATATTGTGTTGCCGTTAAGGTCATACTTGATTATTCTCAGTGATGTATAAAGTGTAAACAGCCCGTCTGTGTTATAGCTTTTCCCCGCAGCATAAATAAAATTTCCATCAATTTTTAAACATGTTATTCCGCTCCCAAGACCTTGCGGATATATTGAGGGATCGAATGTTCTTCTCCAGACAGAATCTCCGTTGGGATCATACTTTATCAAAAGAAAGCTGCCGTCATCTGTCTGGTAGGTTTTGATGCTTCCTCCGACATAAATGTTTCCGCTGTTGTCCAGTGCTATCGGGCTTTTAAAATGTCCCAACCCGGCTGAGAAAACTGAGTCTCCGCATCTTGCTGCCCACTGCTGTATACCGGCAGAGTTATATTTTATTGTTCGTATCAATCCGCCGAAACCTCCGAGATCATTGACACCCGTTACGTATACATTCCCCGAGGCGTCTGCCGCAATGCCTCTTGGATCATCCGTAAAGTTTGACTGGCTGTTATATCTCGCCGACCATTGCTGACCACCGGATGAATTATACATTACAGTTGCATAATCTTTTCCGGTCATGGAAGAAGAGCTTACTCCCGTAACGTAAACGTTATTATTATTGTCAACAGCCATGGCATTTACTTTATCAATCCCGTTTGTCGGACTATTGTAAAAACTTGCCCATTGCTGTGAGACCTGAGCATCAGAATCTTTTAAATAGATTATCATTGCACAAACAAAAAATAAAATTAAGTTTCTCATGATTAGTTTTTTATTAGTGATTCAAATTAATATTTTTCATTTCTTATACAATTTAAAGAGGTTAATTTAAATAAGTTCTGGAAACTTTTTTTGAAAACTTGGACATCTTTTTAAATGCTAAAAACTAATCTCATTCAGATTCTCTCAAAGCTCGACCAAAACGAGTTTAAAAAATTCGGTAAATTTCTTAATTCCCCTTACTTTAATAATAACGCAAAGCTGACAGGGCTTTATGAAATACTGAAGGAGCATTATCCACTCTTCGATTCTCCCGGAATATCAAAAGAGAATATCTTCAGAAAATTGTATGGGAAAGACAAAGTAGTGACGGGAACGATGTATTATTTAATTTCCGAAATGGAAAAACAGCTTGAGACTTTTATAAGCATGGAAAAAATGAACCCTGTTAATCTTGAATTTGCATTGCTCGAAGAGCTTGGTAATTTAGGAATGAATAATTTATTTAATAAAAAGTACAAAGAATTCAGGAAGAAAATGAAAACATTTCCCGACAGCTATAATTTAAACAGATATGTTTTGGCAAGCATTAACAGGAATAATAAAAAGAATAAAAGACAATTTCTCACAAAGAAAGATATTTACGGTAAAGAGTGGTTTGAGCCTGTGGACGAGCTTGTTAAATTATTTCTCAAGAATATGCTGACTAATATTCAAACTCTTGCAAATTTTAAAAGGACCTGTAACGAGGATATTGACATACCTCTTGTAAATGAGATATTAAAATATCTCGAGACAAGTAATAAATATAAAACTAACATCGAAATCGAATTGATCTACTACCAGATAAAATTACTTCTCGGATTCGAGGAAGATTATTATCATAAGATCAAAAAGATCATTAAGGAAAATCCTGATAAAATATCAGATTATCAATTCGAAGAATCCATGGTAACGCTTCAGAATTATTTTACAGACAAAATACTGAAAGGGAAAGATCTCAGAGAAGAAGAATTGGATCTTATAAAGCTGCAGTTAAATAAATTTGACAATACAAGAAAACAAAGATTTCGGATTGATACTTTTTACCAGGCATTTATGCTTGCCATCTCTTTGGAAAAATATGACTGGGCGAAAAAATTCGTTGATAAATACGGAAAGCTGCTTGACGAAAAATTCCAGAACAATGCAATTCATTACGGACACGCGCGTATTTTTTACCAGGACAAGGATTATGATAGAGCATTAAGAGAACTTGCAAAAATTAAAAACTATTCTTTTATTCATTATAAACCGCCCGTAAAAATTCTGCAGTTGATGTTATTCTATGACTTGAAATTACTCACACAGGCAGAAGATGCCGCCAACTCTTTTTTAAAATTTCTGAAGAAGGATAAGCTTTTGATGGTAAAAGTAAAAAACTCTTACATAAATTTTCTCAGGATATATATGAAGCTTATTAAGACCGAAGGGACTTACAATGAATCCAGAGTCGCTTCGCTTATACTTGCCGTCAACAAACAAAAAGGATTTCTCGTCAGCCGAAAATGGTTCTTAAAAAAAATAAACGAACTGGAATCTAAGGTTTATAAGAGAACCAAAGCTGTATAAGATCTGTCTGAGGTTTTACCAATTAACTCGATAGATGTAATGTGCGTGATTATAATATAGTCTTCAAAAAACCTTACGGTCTTTTCAAACTAACAAAATTATACGCTTTATTATAATCTTTATCCCTATTCCGGTTTTACTACAGGTCTCAATGGAATTTCTGTGTTTGACTACGATATAATAACTTCACATGCTGCTATTCGGAAAATTAAAATCAGCCGTCCCCGACTGATTCAAAACCATTCTTGCCGATTCCACAATATTATAGGGAAAAAGAAAACGCTTTTAAGTATACTGTAGCAGTATCGCTCACCGTATATTTGAGATATGGTTATAAAATCCCTTTATGAATGCAGTAAGATGTAAAGTGAATCTACAATTGATTCCTGTGGTTCATCTTATCTAATTAATTAACAATTGTTATTAATTTTTGAATTTTATAAGTTGGACGCTTAAACAAATTTTTTTAGAATCTTTATTTTTAAAAAAAAATTAAGAAAGGTGAAAAAATGAAAAAAGTAATTCTACTCTTTGCGGCTATCATCTGCCTTTCTATTTCTAACAAATCATTTTCCCAGGGATGGATGCCAGAGCCCGTCACATCACCATATCTTAATGCAATATTAGGAACATGGAATTCATTACCATACGAGTTCATGGGAAAAACAAACAACGAAACAGTTACTTACAGTATGATTCTTAATGGACAGTATCTGGAAATTGATTTTAAAAGCTCTGACGGAAAAGGCTTCACTTATGAAGGAAAAGAAATTCTTACTCCCTCGGCAGACGGATCGATGAAAGGAACATATTATGATATTCTTGGAAAAGAAAAGAGTTCGTCATATACAGCAAAAATGGACGGCGATAAGTTTATTCTTACAAGTGGGAGTCCGGTTGGAACAGGAATGCGGGAAATAATCATTGACGGAGATACAATGGTTCAGAATGTAAGTTTTATAATGAGCGACGATTCCGGAAAACAAATGCCCGAAGAAAAAATAACAATTACATTTAAGAAGGCAAATTAATCCGGTGCGCAGGGTCATATGAAGCGCGAGACCCGGAGGAGCAACTAAATTTCACATTCAATCCAAATGGATCGGATTCTTTGAAATGAAATTAAACATTAAACTTTTCCGCTTTCTCTATAAGCCAGTTCTTTGCTCCGAGAGGATTGCTGCTCATTTCTTTTATCTGCATTCGGAGAAAATTTAAATCAGTATTATTGTTGTCTTTTATGTTTTCGAGCTTCAATTTTGTCAGCTCAGTCAGGTGTTTCAGGAATTCATAATGCGCGTCCTTCTGCTCTTCTCCGATTTGTTTCTCACTTTTCAGATAATGTCTGAAGGCATCAATTGCAGAGAAGATCTGTTCGTACATTTTCTTTTCATAAAAAATCCTGAGCGTATAGCTTTTCACCATTACTTTCATTATAAAAAGTTTGAAGCTTGTCTTTGAAAAAAATTCAAGCGCTTTGTCATATTCCTTCAGTCTGTATGACAAAAAAGCCCTGCAGTAATTGATCGAGTTCTCCTTCTCATCAGGAGGAGAGATGCCGTCCCTGTACTGATCCATGAATTCCTCGGCCCATTTATACTCTCCAACCATGCAAGCCGAAGTGTACGATGAAATAAAATTAACGAAAAGGATATAGTCCCTCATATTCAGATTCCTGTCAGTCAGTTCTTTGAAAACTCTGAACCTGTCCCTGTAATAGGATTCATCGCCGAGCTTCAGCCTGTAAGCGGCAAATGAGTTCATCACAAGAAGCGTATAATAAATGTCTTCATCGGATAGTTTATCTGAATACTTTTCTTTAAATTTCACAAGCTTCTTATAATCTTTTTCTTCTCTGTATAATTCAATTGCAATTATCTGTTTATAGATCTGACAGGATGGACTGTCTTCAAAATTTTTATCCTTAATGTATTTCCAGAAGTCATCAAACATCTCCAGATTAAACTGAATGTTCCCGTGATTTTTATTTGTTAACATTTTTGAATAGTGCCGCAGAAGTCCAATGATTGAATAGCGCAGGAAACTATCAAATTCATTTTGAATGAGATTAAATGAATAACCTGATTTTTTAAATTTGAAATGAGAGGTATTTGCGAGTGAGAGCTGATATTGATTAAGATAGTAAAATTCATCTTTTATCCGGCTATTAAGTTCACGGTTTATCTGCTTTTCTTTTGCCACAAATAAATTGTCGAGCTTTCGTTCATGCAGCTCATTGAGCAAACATATTTCGTTCTCGATTTTCTTTTTATTGTTTGCAATAATTACAAGGTAAGTCAATGTTATCTGGTAAAGATCGGAGATCAGATTTTTTATCTTAAAATAATTATACTTCTCTTTGCCGAATATTTTTTTGAAGATATTCTCTTCCGTAAATTCCTTAGCGTCAAATCCGGGATAGTAGTCAAGAATTAATTCGTTCAGCTTTATGATATTTGCATTTTTGTTAAAGTAAGGTGAATTAACAAAATCCCTGAATTTACTGATCTCTGATTTTGAAAAGGTTTTTAGCAACGGATATGAGTTTAGTATTCACCATTTTTCAATAATGCTTCTAAAATGCTAACATAAAATATACAAACCTATAACGAATTAAGCATTTTTTTATTAAAATATTAATAATCGCGTTCTAAAAAAAGGAAATACTTTCTTTGACAGGCAGGTTGATATGTGATATTTTTGTTTCACTAATGGCAAACACAGCGGATTGAATTTGAAAAAAATTTACCTCCCGGACTTCTCAAAATAATCCTCTTAATGCCATTAGAAGATATGATCAATGAAGTTCACGGGAGGTTTTATTTTATATAAATTTAAGCAAAGGAGAAATTCGAAATGAAAACATTCATCAGTCTTTTAATTTTAATGTTAGTATCAGCAACCGTTTCATTTGCACAGGTTACTGAAGAGTGGGTGGAAAGATTTACTTCAGACAGCATAAGGAATGAAAATGTCAACGATATGTTCGTTGATGCACAGGGAAATGTATATATCACGGGCTCACAAAGGGAGCGGTCATTTCCTTATCAGGCAGAAATTGAAGCTGTCACGGTTAAATATAATTCCCAGGGTGTTCAGCAGTGGATCCAGAACTTTCATGCACCCAATAACAACGGAGCATTTTGCAGGGCAATCTATGTCGATGCAGCCGGTAACGTTTATGTAACCGGAGAGAATGCAATATACTCGGGCGGCGGTAACGAGGCACTGATTATAAAGTACAGTCCCACAGGCACACAATTTGGTCCTATCGTTTCAACTACATTGGGAACAACCGTACTCAGGGATATGACATAATTACAGATGCATCGGGCAATGTTTATGTTACCGGTGAATATTATGTCGATTCATTTTCAGCTTATGAAAATATTTTTTTAATAAAGCTTGAACCTTCAGGTAATCTGATCAATCAGACTTTTTACAATCAGGCCAGTGAAGGAGCCAGAAAAATCGGGCTGGACGGCAACGGAAAAATTATAATAGGAGGTTTTATCAATAGTGATTCTCTTTCGTTCATTGCATTGAAGTATGAACAGAATCTTGACTTTGTATGGGCCACGAGATGGGGTCAAAATGTAGGCAACTTAAATCCTATCGACATGGTGATAGACAACAACAGTAATGTAATACTTGCCGGAACAGCGAATCCAACCATTGATTTTGCAACCGTTAAAATTAATAATTCAGGAGTTTTGGAATGGGTAAAGATTTTCAACTCGACAAAAGGATGGGATATCTGCCGGGGTATCGCAAAGGATAATTCCGGAAATATTTATATTACAGGTGAATCCGGTACTTCGGGTTTTCCGACAAGCTATGATTTCACAACATTAAAATATGATCCTAACGGGAATGAAATGTGGGCAAAGGTCTTATAATGGCCAACAGCGGCAATACCGACGGATACAGAGCTTATGATATTTTCGTGGATGATTCTGCAAATGTATACGTAACCGGACAAAAGTACTTCCAACTCGGATATCGCTACCATAAAATACAACTCATCCGGAACGCTGCAGTGGTCAAAGACTTACAACGGACCGAGCAACAGCGGTGACTATGCCATTGCAGTTGCGGCTGACGGAAATGGTAACACATATGTGACAGGCAACAGTAATGACTTCACTTCGGGCTATGACATTGTAATAATTAAGTATGCGCCTTCATCAATCGGCATTCAGAACATCTCTGGCGAAGTTCCAACAGGATTTTCATTATCACAGAATTATCCGAACCCGTTTAACCCGACTACGAATTTGGAATTTGGAATTTCGAAATCGGGATTTGTTACATTCAAAATTTATGATATAATTGGTAAAGAGATAGAAACATTAGTTAACGACAAACTAAGTCCCGGTAAATATAAAACCGAATGGAATGCTTCAAATTATTCAAGCGGGGTTTATTTTTATAAGCTGCAATCTGATGGTTTTGTCGAGACAAAAAAAATGCTGCTGTCGAAGTAAACTATTCTTGAACTATGATTCAAAGATTGAATGATAAACTATGATAAGAATTAGAATTATAGCCGTCATCTAGTCATTCAATCATAGTTTCTTCTTCCCGAAGAAGTCCATGATCTCAAGAGTAGCCAGACCTTTTGAAACTGATGTAGCTCCCTTCATTTTCATATCAATAGTAACAGCTGCTCCGAAGCGCAGGTACTTAGTCTCCCAGCCCGGGTTTTCCCATTCGACAGAAGTATAAGCTACAATTGCATCCCCTCCGTTGAGACGTATATAAACTCTGTCATCACCATTTTCATAAATATACATCGCATCGCTGTTGTATGCTTTACCGGTTTCCGGGTGATGAATTTTATGTCCGGAAAGAAACGACAGTTCTTCATTAATTGCATTGAGGATAATGTCTTCACCCTTTGTGATGTAAACCAAAGGAGTTTCCCTGCCGCCGGCTTCCTCCTTGAAACGAACATTGGCTGACACCAGCGTTATGCCGTTTATGTCGGCACGTCCCCAGTACCAGTCCGAAAGGATCTTACTCATAGGAACGTTTCCCCAGTTATGGTCATGATATCCGTTTCCTTTTACTTTCACTTCTTTTCCCGCTTTTGTAATTGTTCCTTCCATAAGACCACTTGGCACAGAACACAGCCACGCAAAAAAATCTCCGCCGGCATCCCAGTAACCTGTTCCGGGACGGAATGAAGGCACTTCCCTCCTGATCTTAAGATCAAAACCCCAGCCTTCATTTTGTGCAGGGTCAAGAAATATCTCATACTCGTCAAGACCTTTTCCCCTGAAATAATTATTTTTAATTTTAGTATCGCATCGATCTTTGACACCCGAATAATCTCCGACATTGAAGAAGATGGTTTTCTCAATTCTGTTTTCTTTGTCGGCAAAGTTGAATGTGATCTGCGGAACAACATTATTCTTTTCATCTATCTGAATGATGAATGCCGAAACGATGATGGAGCCGTCATCGAGATGCCCGTCAAAATACCACCATTCATACTGACCATGCTTATAGTCCTTTTCATCAAGCCGCTGTCCGTCTTCCCAAACTTCGGGCTTATCTTTTTTTATTCCGTATTTTTTGAAATCAGCATCGCTGCTGCATAGTTTTCCTGCGGGTTGTTTCATTGCTTTGAAATTTATAATTAGTTTTTAATTAATGTTAAGAATATCATGAATGGTAAGTATAACCATTGATGATTTATTAATGAACTTTACGAATTTCATTTGAAAGCGGATTTAATTTGTCAGAATGAATTCCAAAAAAAAAATCTAATACTCAATTTGTTTCCCGGAATATCCCAAAGCCATCCTTGCCGCAAAGCCTGCATTGACAATAGCTTTAATGCCGTCCACAATACCATCTTCACCTTTGGTATAATCGTTTTCAGGCAGCATTACAATCACCGACACATCAGTATCAGGATCATAAAGCATTAATGACAGATATCCTTTAATGCAGCCATTATGTCCGTAGCCCAGATCTTTTATGTAGAAACATCCGAGCGCATAAGTTTTGTTAAATTCTGAAACAGAATGCTGCATAAGATCTATGCTGGCTTTAGTAAGGACATTTTCTCCTTTCATAAGAGTACGGACGTATTTATTCAGCTCAGCCATTGTCCCTATGCCGTTTCCCTCTCCTACATGTGCGGATACATTTACATCTGAATATGTCACATTGCTGTCCTTTGTCATAAGTAATCCCGTCACGAATGGAGAAGGCAGTTTTACATCCGATGCCAGATAAGGGAATGAAAAATCCAGAGGAACGGGTGTTGTCTTTCCTGTGATATGATCTGTTATATAGTCATCATAATTTTTTTCAGTCGCGCTTCTGAATGAATAAACTCTTTCGATTATTTCAGAAAGCATTGTATATCCCGTATTGCTGTAATGATATCCTTTGCCCGGAGGGAAAAAATATAACTTATTTACAGCATCCTGATTTACCAATTCAGATAATGTAAACTGATGACCCGGAGACTTGAACGTCATATAATCTACAAAACTCAATCCGTTAAGCCCGGGAACAGAATCATTGTCAATGTCATACACACCCGCTGAATGCTGAAGCAGCTGTTCAATAGTTATCTCATTTTTATAAGGTATATCAAACTCCGAAGTATTTGGAATATATGGGATGGTGCTTCCCGGAATTGTATCGGTGATCCTGGATTTTATATTAAGCCATCCGTCCTGCTGCATATTCAGAATTGCAGCTGAAGTAAAATTTTTGGTATTGCTGGCGAAGCGAAAATAAGTATCCTTTGTGATCGGCGTATTTCCATCCGGAACAGAAGAAACAAAAATGTAATCATCCGGAGTCTGGATCAGGACACTCAAAGAAGGAGCTTTACGATTAATTGCTTTCTCATATCTTACTCTGACACTGTCTACAGCCTGCTTTACCAATCCTGAACGATCAGTCTGTGAATGTAAGCTCAGGTTACAAAACATGATTATTGCGAGACAAACCGGTATTGTGATCTTAAAGGGGTAAGAAGACTTTTTCATGCGGTAATATTTTTAATTAATGATTTTGTAAATATGATCTAAAAAATTTTGAAAAGAAAAGTAAAAATCATGTTTTGATTATTTGCCCGGGATCTCTTACTTAAATATATGAACATTTTTATCTAAAAATATTTTTGCTACTTTGATGTAAAAATAGTCCGAATGTAAAACAGGTAATATACACTGTAACATAATGTTTGTCCTGTATTCTATTAATGATTAAACTTTTCAAAAAACTATTCAAGATATTTCTATGGTTTTCAGGAATTTTACTGATTCTGATTACAACCCTTTTCATTTTCATACAGACCGATACCTTTAATAAATTAGCTCTCGATTATGCGGTTGATAAGCTAAATAAATCTTTTGGAGAGAATGATGGCAGGATTCAAGTGTCGTCACTGAAAGGAAACATTCTTACCGGATTAACAATAGACAGCGGATTTATATTTGTTAATCGTGATACACTTCTCGAATTTAATTATATAAAATTAAAATATAATCTATGGGGATTGCTTGATCATCAAATCCTTCTTGATAACATTATTATTAATTCTCCCAAAATTAACTTTGTTAAAATAAGAGATTCCACTGAAAATTTGATTTGGAATTTCTCTAAACTATTCCGTTCCTCTTCCGAAGAGGATACAACCACTTCTACTTTTGATTGGGATATTGCAGTTAATAATTTAAAGATCGAAAATGGTTTTTTTGAAACAGAAAATAAATTTGTTGATTCAGTTCACACCAGACAATTACAGAATCAGACTCAGAAAACATTTGATTTTGACAATCTCATTGTAACGAATTTAAATCTGGAGCTGAAAGCTGAATATTACCGGGACAACAAAAGCATAAACTTGCAGACCTTTTCCTTTAATTCGAATTCCGGCTTCAATCTTAAAAATTTTGATTTTTATGCCGGAATAAATATCAAAGATACTGTTACACAGATTGACGGTCTGGAAATATTAACTGATCTTTCAAAAATAGAAATCAATAAATTAATAATAAATAAATTCAATCCCTTCGACAGTACTGCATTTAAAGATATCGGAGAAAAAGATTTTGAAGCGGACATAAATATTGAAAACTTAAATTTCAGCGATGTGCGGTTCTTTGTTCCGGATGCCGGGATGCTCGACAGTTCAATAGCCTTAATGCTTAGCGCAAAGGGGAAATACAAAGATTTTAATCTTTCATTCCTGACTTTGAAGCTGCCGAATTCCGAGATTAATGTTAACGGATCAGTTCGGAATCTTGATGAACCGGACAATTTATATCTCGACATTTCCGCCGAACATCTGGACATTCTTGCCAAAGATATCAATACAATTTATAAAGACCCTTCCATTCCTGATTTCTCCGGCATTGGGAAGATATACGCCGATATTCTTTTCACAGGCACATTTGAGAATTTCTATTCCAAATATGATATAAAAACCGATGCAGGTTTTGCAGGCGGATATATAAATCTGAATTTGAAAGATGACAGCTACAACGGACAAATTAATACTAATCATCTGAATATAGGGAAAATACTCAATGACAGAAGTTTAGTAAGCAACTTAAATCTGTATGCGGATTTTTCCGGAACAGGATTTGAGCCGAATAATATGAATACATCCGCAAAGTATATAATAAGCAGCTCCTCTTTTATGAAATATAATGTAAGACACTCGGCAGGAACATTAAAATTTTTTAATAATAATATCAGTATGAACATCCGTTATAGTTCTTCAATTGGAAATGCCCTGGTTGCCGGAAAGATAAACATTGCGAACCCGGACAACCCGGTTTATGCTTTAACCGGAAGGGTGAACAGCCTTAACCTTGCCGGGCTTACAAACAATGCTGATGATCACAGTGATCTCAATTTTTCCTTTGACATAAAAGGAAGAGGAAGCAATTTAAATAATATAAACGGCAAATTTAATTTTGATATTGGTGATTCCTATTACGGGGAAAATCAAATTCCAAAAACGCCTCTCGATATTGAAATAGATAACTCAGCCGGTCACAGCTCATATTCAATTTCATCCGGCATGCTTGACCTCAGCGCAAAAGGTAATTTTAAGATCCAATCTGTCAGTAATGTATTAATTGACAATATAAAATTAATTTCAGAAGCATTTACAAATAAGCTTATAGCTGATTCAAATTCAAATCATCCGGATTATACGGAAGCGAACAACTTAAGTATTTACGCAAATGAAAATTTCAATCTGGATTATGTATTAACATTAAAAGATACGGCATCATTCAACAGCTTTATGAATCCATTTGGAATATTATTTAATGGTAATATAAAAGGAAGCATTGCAAATGAACAGAACCGATTTACTTTAATTTCAAATCTTGATATTAGAAATTTTAAGTATCAGGATACCGTGATTGTTTTAGATAATTTCAATTCTGATATTTCCCTTGTGAATAATTATGAATTCTTATCGAAAGAAAATCCTCTTTCATCGGTTGATATGACATTAACTGCAAATGGAGATGAGATAACATTTCAAAAATCTGTTTTCGATTCTGTAAAAGTTAATATTGAACTTTCGAAATCTACTGCTGGTGTGACTATTCAGGGCAAACAGGATTCAGCCATATCGGCTTATATAAACGGCAGGATAGATCTGGGAAGCAATTTACTAACAGCAACATTTGATAGTGTAAATATAAAATATAATAATATCATTGCAAATAATGAAAATGACTGGCTGATAAATTATGAGCCCGGTCAGAGAATTAATTTCGAACAGTTCGCGGTTAAGAGCCGAAATGTGATACTGAATGTTGACGGTGATTATGCATTCAACGGTAACAGCGATCTAAATCTTAATGCAAAAGATATTAAGCTCGGAGATCTGTATTCTGTTATTTATCCTGCTGATGAATCAAAAGTAATAGTGAAGCAGGTATATCCGATAAAAGGAAGCATTGATAAACTCAATATTAATTTTAAAGGAGATGCGGAAAATCCTGAACTGTCGGCTGATATTTCAACCGGCAAACTTAAACTTAATACAGAAGAAAATACGGATGTCGGTAATCTGTCTTTAAAAATTGATTACAAAGATGAATCCGCAGCAGCAGATATAATTTTTAACAATGCCGGAAACAAGGGAAGCCTAAAGATTAATGGTAACATTCCGTACAGAAATCCTTTGAGTAATGATTCGCTGACTAAAACGGATTTTTCTGACAAGTCTGTAGATTTAAAATTAACTTCCAAAGATTTTCAATTAAAATATTTTCTTAAGCTTCTGCCTTCACTTCCTGATATTAGCGGAGAGATGAACGGGGAAATTACAGCAACCGGAAATGCATCTTCGCCGGACCTCAAAGGAGCGATAGCAATTAATGACGGTAACTTTTACCTTGGATTGACCGGAATGAATTATAAATATAACCTTAAAACTTCCACTGAAAACTCAAAGCTAGTAATAAACAATCTTTCCATGTCAAGCATAAGTGATGAAGCGCGGCATTTTGATATTTTCGGTAATATAGATTTCAGCGGTATGAAAATTAATGACATTGATCTGAGTACCTCGGGCGATATGGTTTTTTTGGATAAAGATGTGACTCAAAATGAATTTGGTGTTTACGGATATTTCCGGGCAGGCAGCGGTTCGCCGGCAATCAAGATAAAAGGAAATTTTGATAAATTAAGTATCACCGGACAGCTGTTGATCATCGACGCAACCATATCTTCCGTCCCGCTGGGAGGCTCAGGGTATGACAATAAAGTCGATAACTTTACTTACATTTCAGTCTCAGACTCAGCTGACAATTATGCTAAAGGATACTGCCGTAATTACGGAGGCATCGGATTATTATAAAATAAATCCCTTTGCCAGATACAAATATACATTTGCTGAAAAAGAAAGAACGGCTGCTGATTTTTTAGAAATGGATATTAATGTTAAAGACACAAAGAAATATTTATGTCTCGATAGATTTCGATAATATTACCAAGGACAGATTGTTTGGTGAAATTAAAGCTGACCTTAATCTTAAAACCGAAAATAAAGAATTTAAGGCAACCGGGGATGTGGATATATTAAAAAATTCTTATTACAGATTTTATAAAGACTTCAAACTCAAGGACAGTAAAATTTCTTTTGACGGTCCGATATCAAATCCTGTCCTGGATATTCAGGCGGTTTATGAAGGGACAAAAACGACTGAACAATTTGGCACGGTTTCCAGCATCCCTGTCCAGGTAAAACTGATAATTGAAGGCAAGCTTGATGCACCGAAGATTGAACTTAAATTAATTGAAGACGGTACGGAAGTCAGCGGAAATGATGCTCAGGCGGATGCAATTACATTTCTTCTTTTTGGAAAATATAAAAGCGAGCTTTCATCTTCAGAGAGAAAGTCTGTGGCATCGAGCCTTGGAACAAGCGTGGGTTCATTATATATATCTTCGATTGTATCGCAGACCGTAAGAAATATACTGCCTTTCCTTATAGATGCACAGTTTAAATATTCGGAAGGAAATATTACCGATACTGATGTCGAGCTCACATCTGAATTAGGAGATGCAACAATTACAATCGGAGGAAAATTGCTAAAAGAAATCCGCAACTTTGAATTTGTCATCGAATATCCTCTTAATGACTTTCTGAACTTGAATCTTCCGGAAACGCTTTTACTCGAATTTTCGCGGGAAGAGGAAAATAATATTGTATTCGGCAGTTCTGAAACCACGACAAATACAGGTATCAAAATTGTTTACAAGATCACAAATTAGAATGCCTCTCCGATCCCGAATTGAACTACAAACCGGTTTCCAAAGACATTCCCGAAATCATTAAACAACCATCTGTCGTTAGCTCCGCTTGCCGGATCATAAAGTTTAAAACCAAAATCCAATCTTATCGGACCAATGAATAAATTATACCTCACACCAAATCCAACTGCCAAAGCAATCTGATCAAACCTGAAATCTTCATCAACAGGCCAGACATTTCCATAGTCAAAGAAAACAGCACCACTGATATTTTTTTTAAAGTCATTGGAGCCGGCAAATAATTTTTGCCTGATCTCGAGACTTCCTTCAATTAAAAAATCTCCTCCGTCGGAAGTGTTACTCAGTACACCGTTAGTCCTTGCGCTCCATCCTCTTACACTGGTACTCCCGCCGCTGAAGAATTTATAAAGTGGCTGAAGCGGAACTACTCTGTCACCGCTTCCATATTCAATAATATCACCCACAAGAAACTTTGTTGCCAGAACAGTTTCACCGGGCTGCCTTGACATATTAAAATAAAAATTATTGCTTGTAAACAATTTGAGATATTGAGAATAATAGAGATTCGGCTCAAAAGCATTTATAATTAATTTGGGAATCAGTCCTCCGCTTCCGACTGTAATTGAATGAAAGAATCCTCTCGATGGGGAAAATACCTGATTAGTATTATCATGAACTAATGTAGCGCTCAATGTACTGTTGAATACAGTAAACAGTGTATCTACATCTACATAATTGAACCTTACAAATTCCGTTATATAATCCAGCGAAGCATTCTCATAGAATGTATATTCCGGAAAATTTTGCAAATAAGATGTTAAATTCCCCAGGTAGTAATTTTGTGAATTTTCAATGTTATATAATCCCAGTGTGATCTTATCTGCAAGATATGAGCTGCTGTTAAAGGCATGAGGTTGTGTAACATCAGCTGAAAATTCAATACGGTTACTTTCAATGGAATTTATCAAAGCGTCAAATGATAAATTCAAAACCTTTCCTCCGCTCATAAAATATTTGTTTATGTATTGCGCACCTCCTCCGACATAAAAAATATTATCAATGACTATAGCTTTTCCGTAAGGGCTGATCTCGTTTTTATTATTTAAATTAATTTCAGCTTTAAAGTCCACCTTACCATTATTGATTTCATAAGGACTTACCCGGGCACTTTGAACAATCGGGATTTTTGTCATGTTACTTTCGGTCTTGAGCTTTTTTTCTTTACTGTAAATATCACCTTCATTATAAGTTATTTCTTCCTTTAGAAGTTTTTTATCCACTCCGTATTTATTTTCCGATATGTTGATATCCGTTTTTCCGAAATAGAATATTGAATCTGTTCCGATGAAGTAAATTGTAACCGTAAGTCGGGGCTGAACGGGATCGCTATATTTTCTGACAACAGTTCCCGAATCCTGCTTTAGCCTGGCATTCATAAATCCGTTATTTTGAAGAAGATCGATCATCTCATTGGTTTGCTGATTGATCAAAGCTCTGTCATAATAATCGTGTGAACCAATCACTTTTATTTTTTTTAAAAGCGAACCAGTTTTTTCCGGAATACTGTCCAAACCTGAATAAATAAGTGAATCGATTTTATAATGCTTATTTTCTTTTATTATTATTTTAATATAGACCTCTTCTTCGGAGAGATCATATTTCACGCTTGTATCTATCTTAGCATCAAAAAATCCATTATCAAAATAAAATTTCTGCAGTTTATAAATATTTTCGGAAAGAACCAGCGGGTTGTAAACATCGGATTCGTTCAAGCCCAATGCGGATATTAATGCGTCATCGTCAAATGATTCCGTATCTTTATGAGTAATCTTAATTTCTTCGATGGTTAATAGCTGTGAAGAGGCAATTCCCGGAATAAATGTGAGAAGTGTTAATACTAAAATAAACTTAATTTTTCGAAATGCATTCAATATAATATAATTTACTCATATATAATCTTTAAAGACATTTAAAAAGTTTTTTCATTTCGCAAATCATCAGTCCGTTTAAACTTCTTCGTTATATTAAATATCAGAATATGCTTTTAAGGGAAATACAACAAAGATTCCATCTTTTGAAAAGATGGAATCTTTGCCGCGCTGTCGAATTTCTTACAGCTTAAAATCCACTCCAAGTTCCAGAGGATAAAAATCATTGTTTCCTATCCCCAGTCTGACATTACCGGCAACCTTGTTGCTGAAAAAATATCTTGCACCAACCTGTCCCCAGACCCAGACACCGCTGTTGTATGTATTGCTTTGCTGTTGAACTATAACACCGTTATGATTTACATTAGTATACGTATTTGATACGTTATTATAACCCAGTGTAAGCCCGAGATACGGGACGAATTTCCCGTCACTGATTTTGTTGAAATTATAATTTGTCTGGAATCCCAAAGATGTGAAATTATAGCTCCGGGAATCCCCGTTATTATAATTCTCACTGAAACCCCGGAATCTGAAAAGGCCGCCGATTCCGATTGCCCCCGACTCATATCCGGCAACATTAGATTCAAAGCTCACCCCGAATACCGGGGTGTTGCCGGTTGTCCATAAGCCAATAGACGCTCCGAGCAGATTATCACCCTCCCTGAGCTGAGCTTTCAAAGACAATAAAGGTAAAATGAGAAATATTAGAACTGCTGTTTTTTTCATTTTAAGCCTCCTAAATTTACGATTATTTTGAGAATAGCTTTACTATAAACGCTATCACAGCTATGATCGCAATTATGATTATGATGCCGACCCATACTCCGGTCTTAAATACATCACCAATGAATTCACAGCCGTTTAGCAAAAAAATCATCTGGATAAAGCATAGTACTAAAATTAGATTCTTCATGACAGTTTGTTTTTATTTTTGAAATTTTCTTTTATGTTTTAATCTGGCTTCCTCAATCGAATGAGATTCCTTAATATTGAAATCTCTAGCAAATAATTTTGACAGTTCCATGAAATGTTTCTTCAATATATCCAGCTCTTTTTCACTCAGATCTTCAACATCAACCAGTCTGTTACTCGCGCCTTTAGTTGCCGCTATTATCTCATTCAGTTTCAGCTGAACGGCAATCGAATCCTTATTCTGTGTCCTCTGAATCAGGAATACCATCAAAAAGGTAATGATGGTTGTCCCTGTATTTATGACGAGCTGCCATTGTTCCGAGTATTGAAAAATTGGTCCGGAAACACACCATATGATTACAGAAGAGACCGCAATTATAAATGCTAATGTGCTCCCGGTAAATTTGGTTAATAAGACTGCAAGGTTTTCAAACTTCTGTTCCAACGAAATATTTTTTCCTGATTTAGCCATTAATGATTTCACCTCCGTTGGGATGTATTACCTGTCCGGTAATATATGAAGAATCATTCGATGCAAGAAATACATAACATGGAGCTATTTCTTCCGGCTGGGCAGCTCTTCCCATAGGTGAATCAGATCCAAAAACTGAAACTTCTTTCGGACTGAAACTTGCCGTAATGAGGGGAGTCCAGACCGGACCCGGTGCCACTGCATTTACTCTGATTTTCTTATCTATCAGCGAAGATGATAGAGACCTTGTAAATGAAACGATTGCTCCTTTGGTCGCAGAATAATCAATTAATCCGGGACTTCCCCGGTAAGCTGTTACAGAAGTTGTGTTGATTATTACAGAACCTTCCCCTAAATGTTTTATTGAGGCTTTTATTATATAAAAAAAGGAAAATATATTTGTTTCGAATGTTCTGTATAATTGGTGGCGTGTGATTTTTTCTATAGATTCCTGAGGGTACTGGACAGCGGCATTATTTACTATTATATCCAGTTTTCCAAAATTCCTGAACACTCTATTTACCGAATCCCTGCAAAATTTTTCATCCCTGATATCGCCTGGGATTAATAAACATTTACGTCCTTCTTTTTCAATTTCCATTTTTGTCAATTGCGCATCCTTATGCTCATTAAAATAGACCAAGCCAATGTCGCACCCTTCTTTTGCAAAAGCTAATGAAACCGCTCTTCCTATCCCGCTGTCACCTCCCGAAATGTAAGCCGCTTTATTGAATAATTTCTTTTTAAGTTTATTTCTTTCAAACTCCGGTTCGGGGTCCATCTTAAACTCCAAACCGGGTTGATTTTTCTGACTTACTGAAGGTCTTACTTTCTTTTTGCTTTTCCCGCGTTGCATAATAAAATTCTTTATCTCTTTAGAAAAACAATTTAAACAACACTTCGACCCTGAATCAATCTGATTATTGCGACTACAACTGCTATTACTAGCAATATGTGGATGTAACCTCCCATTGTATATGAGGAAACCATTCCCAATAACCATAAAACCAGTAAGATTACAAAAATTGTCCACAACATTTTTTTTCTCCTTAGTTAAGATTAATGTAAAAATCGATCGGCAACTTAAGATGTACTTACAATCTCTTTCACCGATCCGTTTTTTAATTTATTTCCGAAGGTTTTAACACCTCTTAAAACTGCGTATACTAAATTTGAAACGTTCAAGGTTAAACCTTGTGAGACATTCTCAATCTTATTTATTGTATTCAATAAACTGATTCCCTTTTTAGTGAGGGATGTAGAAATGTTTTCTATCATATCAAACTGAACTCTGGATCTGTCACTTATCTCTTTAATATCGTCCGTTATTAATTTCATATCCGATATCACCGGTAAAAGCCGATCTGAAATCTTTGTCATTTTGTTTTCTATTTGTGCTATCGAAATCAAAAATTTTTTTACAGAAATGATCAGAAAAACAGATAGCATAATTAAACATAAACACAAAACTATTTCTGAAATACTGACGATGATATTAAAATTAGCTTCGCTCATGGCTTTTGTTGGCTTTATTTCGATTTGCTTTTTGTATCCGGATTATATTGACTTTCCATTTTATCATTTATTTTTTCTCTTTCTTCATTAAACGCTTCGGTCCCGGCATTAACTGCATCCTTAATTCTTGTTATACCGTTTTCAATTGTTTCCTTCCCATGTTCCAAAAAATTTTCTGCTCCGGCAGACATAGCGTCCACTTTGCTTCTTGCGTCATCAATTAAATTTGTGGCTTTTTTCTTGGCTTCTGAAATGATATCCCAGGCTCTTTCCTTTGCATTCTCAAGCATCATGTCAGACTCATCCAGAATCTCATCTTTTTTGTTATTTATATCTTTTCTTAATTCCTTTCCGCTTTTGGGCGCAAAAAGAATCCCCGCAAGCCCCCCAAGCACGCCCCCTGTAATTAAACCGCCTATAAAACTTTTTGTGTTTCTTTCTTCATCAAACATTTTTCTTATCTCCTTAACTTTTATTTAGTTTTAAAATTATTTCATTATATTTTTGTAATTAAAAAGAGCAGAAGGTACAAACCTTCCGCCCTTTCTTTCCTCAAAGTTTAGAATCTCACGTCAACTCCAAGCACCGGTTCTATAAAGCTCGTTGATCCGTCCGGAGTAAGAATGTCATGATACTTCACTTTAAAAAGCATATCGACATCTCTTCCTAAATTTAAAATACCGCCAAGCCCTGCATTCAATCCAAAATTTGTAGCAGTATATTTTGCAGTGTACACATCATTTAACATATATGCTTCCTGAGTAAATGTGTAGCCGCCTATCCCGGCTTCGAGAAACAGGGATGATTTTAAATTCCTGGCAGTAAAATAATATCTTGGACCAATTGTATATTGTATATATTTGCCGTCAGGAACTACTCCGCCTGACTTGTCAGGAAAAATTGAATACCCAACATCGCCGTAAAAACCAACTTCTTTATTTACTTTATAACTTAAATCCAAACCAAATATAGGACCGGATTTAAAATTATCTCCGAATTGTCCAACCGGAAAAGATACGCCTGCATTACCGGTAAGAGACCATTGCGGATAAACAGATTTTTTATAAGTATATGTGGTTTGTGAATATGACTGTATATTAAAAAATATACTAAACAGAATAACCAATATACTTGCTTGTAACGTTTTCATTGCTTCTCCTTTTTAGTTAATGGAATTCGTTTTTTAGTAAAATGTTAAATATGACCTTTGATATTAAAATGCTAAGAAATATATCTGTAAATATTTTTAAAACCATATTTAAACATTTGGTTTTTAATTAGACATTTTTAATGCCACAGATTTTATGTTTCATTTAAACGTAATTTATTTAATATTTTATAAATTAAATTTTAAAAATGACACGATTGACAATTATTGTCAGTCAGTCAAATCGTGAAAACCAAAAATAAAAAAAGATTCTCGCACAGATATTTGAATCTCGAAAAGAAATTACCGCTTGAGAAATTCATTCCTTCAGCGCTTTTGATTTTTTTATTGTGTGTTTTTATACTAAGCATAATTACCTACAAAAACATTGAGCAATACAAAAAATATATGGACTGGATAACCGGTACCAATGAAGTAATTAAAAAGATGGAATTCATTCATATGGAGGTAATTGAATTGCCTTTATTAAGAAGAGGGTATATCATTACAAGCGATTCAAGCTATCTTGTTTCCTATGACTCTCTTGAAAAAAACTCAAAAAAGGAAATTCAGAATTTAATTAAGATGCTGACTGATAGTACAAATGATGAAAAACTTGTTATGGAAATGGATTCCCTTCTGAATGAAAATATCGCTCTAATGCGATCATCATTTGGGTTGAGAAATGAATTTGAAAGTGAAAACAAGCCAACAAATAAAATACAGCAAAATTTGAGAGAGATTAGTGACCTTGCAGAGCGCCTGAAGAATAATCAGCTGCTGCTGTTGAACAGGAGGAATGAGAAGGCAGATGAGACTAATTCAAAGACACAGCTTTTCATAATTATTACCGGCTTATTTTCTTTTTTTGTAATAGGTCTTGCGCTTTTAATTTCTCAAAGACTGATCAGGAATAAAAATAATGCCGAACAGCTCCTTATTAAGTCCTATGAGGAGCTGGAGGACATTGTTGAAGAAAGAACCCTCGAACTAAAGGAATCAAACGAAAAACTGTCGGAAGAAATTAATATCCGAAAGAAGAATGAAAATTTTCTGAAAATTCAGTATGAGGTTTCAAAGATCTTAGACGAATCACAAACTATAGAAGAAGCATCCAAAAAGCTTCTGCAGAATATTTGTTCAGGCATAAACTGGAATTTCGGAATTCTCTGGAGAGCGGATGAAAAGAACAAATCTCTGAATGCTCATACAATATGGAGTGATGATGAAAATGAAATCTCGTATTACAACTCAATCTATGATAAATCATACAAATTTCCGGATGGAGACGGGATTGCCGGGATAGTATTTATTGAAAAGAAATCTAAATGGGTTTCCGACCTGAGTAAAGACCAAACTTTTAAAAGGAAGGAAGCTCTGGAAAAAATGGGCTGGGTTTCAGGTCTGGGAATTCCAATTTCGAACGGCAAGGATGTCATTGCGATTATTGAATGTTTCAATAAAAAAAGCTCAGATGATATACACGACCTGATTGATGTCCTTGAATCTGCAGGAAGGCAAATTGGAAATTTCATTGAGAGAAAGAAAGCTGAAGAGAATCTGAGGATTTCAAACATGGAGCTTGAGCAGAATGTGAAGGAAAGGACATCTGAACTTGCAGAAGCTCTTGCAAAGATTATAAAAGAAGCTGAGGAAAAAGAAATCATTCAGAATAAAGTAAAGCTTTTTGCACATGCCATCAGAAGTATAAAGGACTGCGTTTACATAACGGACCTTGAAAACAATACAATATTTGTAAACAGAGCATTTGAATCAACCTACGGATATACTGAAGATGAAATTTCAGGCAGAGAGATCCCGATTCTTGACAAAAGGAAAGTCACTCCGAATTTAAGAGAAGATATCCTTCAGGAAAGTTTAAAAAACGGCTGGAGAGGAGAGCTGGTCACATACAGGAAAGACGGCACCGGATTTTACACGTACCTGTCCACTTCTTCAATCAGAAATGATGAAGCAAAGGCGGAAGCCATTGTAGGAATATGTCAGGACATCACCGGATTGAAAAATACAGAAGCAATAATAAAGAAAAGGAATAATCTTCTTAACCTGCTCAATGATGTTATCCATTTTACAAACGGTACATTTGATTTGAATAAGGCAATCCGTTATACAATTAATAAAGTATGTGAGTATTCCGGCTGGGAAATTGGTCATTGCTTCCTGCAAGAAAACGGAGTGCTGGTTTCCAGCAAAATCTGGAATGATAATCTGTCGGACAGGTATTCCCCTCTCAAAGAGTTTACCGAAAAATTAAGCTTCAAAAAGGGAGAAGGAATCACTGGGGAATCTTTTGAAAAAGGAACTGCCTATTGGATTAATTTGAACGAGCTAAATAAAAATCTTTATAAGCGGTATTCTATCACACAAAAAATGGATCTTAAGACCAGTATATGGGTCCCGATAATTATGGGAAAAGAATTGACAGGGATAGTTGAGTTTTTTAAAAAAGATGAAGAGCCAAAGGATCAGGAATTGTTTGATTGTCTCATCAACATCGGCCTTGAATTAGGCAGTCTGTGCGAGAAGCTGGACACAATAGACAAAATAAGACAAGGTGAAAAATCCTTAAAAGATGCTCAGCACATTGCGAAGCTCGGCAGCTGGGATTGGGATGTCGGGAAAAACATTGTAAGCTGGTCTGACGAGATGTACGAGGTTTACGGATTAAAGAAAAATGAATTTGATCCCACGTTTGAAGGATTTTTGGAACGTGTTCATCCTGATGATATGCAGCGAGTAAAATCAATTATACTAAACTCACTCGAAAACAAAAGTCCATTCAGTTTTTACCACAGAATGATCACACCGTCCGGAAAAGTAAAAACGTTAAAATCCCAGGGTGAAATTTATACCGACCAGAACGGAAAAGTAATAAGAATGTTCGGAACGGGACATGACGTTACTGAAATCAGAGAAGTTGAGGAAGAGCTTAAGAAGACAAATGCAGCTCTGATTGAAACTCAAAAAGAACTCATATTTAATGAGAAGCTTGCAGCACTGGGAAGATTCTCTTCCGGGATTGCACATGAAATCAGAAATCCGCTGGCAAACATTAGCAGTCTTGCTCAGCTAATTTCCAAAGCTGATATAGATGAGAAAAACAGGAGACGATTAAACTATATCGTTTCCAATGTTGATATAGCAAATAAAATAATCAGAAATCTGCTCAGCTATGCATCGCCTGAAAACCTTGAATTCAGCTATAAGAATTTGAATGAGATCATGAATAACCTTCTTGAGAGCATTGAGGCAAGATGTAAGAGCAGTAATATCAAGCTGATCAGAGACATATCATCTGACCTGCCTTTAATGTATCTGGATAAGCTGAAATTTGAGAATGCCTTTATGAATCTTGTATCCAATTCGATAGAGGCGATGGAAAACGGCGGAACATTGACTGTCAGGGTTATGGAAGATAAGTCCTGCAATGAAATTGTAATAACATTCATTGACACCGGTGTAGGAATCCCTGAGGAAAACATGGATAAAATTCTCGAACCATTCTTCACAACAAAAGACGACGGTGTTGGATTGGGAATGGGACTGGCTTATCAGACTATTAAGCTGCATCTGGGAAAATTCAAGATTGACAGCATCTATGGTAAGGGGACTGCAATAGAAATTAAACTTCCAATCAGAAAATAAAATACAAATTAATGGAAAAAATATTAATCGTTGACGACAATGATATTTTAAGATTTACTCTTACCGAACTCTTAACCGAATCAGGCTTTGAATGTAAAGCAGTGGAAGACGGAAATGCAGCACTGAAAGAAATCAAGAATCATCAATACGAGATAGTGATCCTGGATATGCGCCTTCCGGGCATGAACGGGCTCGAAATACTGAAAAAGATCAACGAGATAACCAAATCCATTTCAGTCATAATGCTCACTGCTTTCGGGGATATAAAAACGGCTGTTGAGGCAATGAAACTCGGGGCCCAGGATTTTATAACTAAGCCTTTTGATAACGATGCAATGATCATGACAATCAGGAAAACTCTTGAATTGAAATATCTCAACGAGGAAGTTGATCTTCTCAAGAAAAAAATAGATGAATCCACAGATCAGGATAATGTTATCGGCTCAAGCGAATCGATGAAAAAAATTTTTGAACAGGTCGGGATTGTTGCTCCTACAAACCTTACTGTTCTGATAGAAGGTGAAAGCGGAACCGGGAAGGAAGTGATCGCAAGTCTGATACATAAAATGAGTGACAGAAAGAATAATCAGTTTGTGGCAATAGACTGCGGAGCTATTCCGGAATCATTAATCGAAAGCGAATTGTTCGGACACGAAAAAGGAGCATTTACAGATGCGAGAAATGCCAAGGAAGGAAAATTTGAGCTTGCTAACGAAGGTACAATATTTCTGGATGAAATAACGAATCTGTCCGATTCCAACCAGATAAAATTGCTGAGAGTGATACAGGAGAGAAAAGTCACAAGGTTGGGCTCAAAGAAACCGATAAAGCTCGATATCAGGATCATAGTGGCGACTAACATAAAGTTGTCTGAAGCCGTTAACAATCAGAGATTCCGGCAGGACCTTTATTACAGGTTAAACGAATTCCATCTTGAGCTTCCACCGCTGAGAGAAAGAAAGGAAGACATAAAATCATTTGTGGAAAGTTTCATTAAAGATGCTAACGGCAATCTGGGGAAGAATGTAACAGGAGTGAGCGAAGATGTGATGGAAAAACTTCTTAACCATACCTGGCCAGGGAATGTCCGGGAGCTAAGAAATGTAATTATCCGCGGGGTCTTGTTATGCAAGGCAGATAAGATAACCACACTTGACATTCCTGATGAGATCAGAATGGAAAAGCAAAATATGAAACCGGAAGAGACTTCAATTGTAGACATATCGAAAGAAATAGAAAAAGAACTGATCATAAAAGCACTGCACGAAGCAAACGGGAATAAATCCCGCGCTGCAAAAATTCTTAATATGAATGAACGAACCTTTTACCGAAGAATAAAGAACCTGGGAATAAAATAATTATTATTTCAGATCCTTTATACTCTCGCCGAACCGGTATGACAATTCTTTTTTGACATAAATGACAGAATTGACATACTCTATTTGACCTTGCATACAAATAATTCGCCCATAAGACGTCTGAATTGGAGATAGTTAGTGGCACGCCCTTTGAACTATAGGAAATTAAAGAAAAATTAAAAATCAAATAATTATCTGTAAAGGAGAGATCAATGATTACGAATCAATCCATGCCAGCGGTCAATAGTCCACGTGATATTACCTTTGAATCATCTTCTAATAAAAAAAAGAGGAAAACCGAAGACAAGAAAAATGTAATTCCATTACCTGAAAAATTACCTGAAAATTCTGTTCTGTCAAATGAGGATAAGAAGGACATTGAAGGAAAAAACGTTGAAAAAAATATACCGGGAACAATCAGGAAAAAAAACAATGACAGTATCAATTACACTGATGAAAAGAGAGAACAACTGGAATTCTCCGAGCCGCATGATAAAGAAAATGTACAAAGTCAAAGTAAATTAAATCCAGAAACTGAATTGTTTACACCACGCGACCCGGATGAGACAAAAGAAGATCCGTTGAAAGCCAGGAAATATTCAGATAATATGAGAAACAGGAATCAGCCACTTTAGATTTTGTAATTTGGGAAAATCAAAACAAATTAGAGCTTCCAAAGAAATACCCATCAAAAAACCTGTCCGGGCTGTAAAATTATTGGGGAATAATTTTTCGGGCAGGTCCTTTTTTTATATGTTCAAGGATGAGTAGGAAAATGGAATCAAATTATAATCATGAATGCAGGAAGAAAGAGTTAAACAAGAAAGCTTGCCGTGAAAGATCAAAAACAATTCCATCTTTTGGAAAGATTGAATCGTTGAAATTCTCAGATCAATTCCCTTCCGATACAGGCGGCTGATATTGCGGTACCAGGTTATTAATCGGTTTAATGGATTTCAGATACGCGAAGATAGCTTTTATTTCGTCGTCTGACATTTCCTTAAAAAATTCCCAGGGCATTGGCGGCATTAATGAACGTCCCGCCGGCATTCCTTTATATTTTCCTTCCCTTAGTGCAGTAATAAAATTACTTTCTTGCCAGCCACCTATGCCTGTTGCATCCGGAGTCAAATTAGCTGCATAAGAAATACCCCACGGACCAACCCATGCAGTTAGATCTTGTGTGACAGCAAGACCCTTGCTTTCAATTTCTTTTCGGTCAATATCGGGCGCCGGCAATTGTGCCGGATGACCGGACAACAATAAAGAATTATCAGGGACGGGACCGTTAGGAGTCATCTTCTTAGGAGTATGGCAATCACCACAGCCTCCGATTATTGACAGATGCTCACCCCATCTGATCTGACTGTCAAAACCGCCGAAGTCTTGCTTGGGAATCGATTGCTTGTTGGATCCGATATCAGAACATTGTGAGAATAAAAAAACGGAAGGAGTGATGATCAACCAAATTACAATTAATTTGTCTTTCATTAATGTTGGCTTAAATTAATAAAATGATTTTTGGTAACGCAAAAATAGAACATTTAAATTAAAAATCATATATTAATTTTGTAATCTTAATTATATGAAATGATATGTTTAGATTATCGGCAGCTCTTTTTCAAGTGTCTTTAAGTAAGATATTACTTTCTTGGAAATTCCCTTGGGAGCTCCATATTTTGAGTTAGTTAACAAATCAGATTCTAATATTATATAATCGGAATTGTTAAGCTGGATTAACTTACTTAGCTAAACAATGGTTTTTTCGGAGCTGTTTGAAGGTAAGATGGAATATAAACATGACTGGGGCAAAAGAGGCGGACTTCAATACAGACAGAAAATAAATTGATGAAGATGAGAACAGGTTAATAATATTATTCTTAAGGCCTTTTGATAGTTATGATACCAAATGAATTTTCATCTACAATAGACAGATCAATCGCATCAGTTATCCTGTCCCCGTTCAAATCGGCAGTTATGTATCCTCCAATATAGTTAAATGCACTGTTTTCAATATAATATGTATCATTTCCGTCCACTACTCCATCATGATTTGTATCACCGCTGTAAATACAAAACTTTCCATTGATAAGTTTTAGATTATTACCATATGCCTGGGATGCTAATGTTGTAAAATTATAAGCAAGCGTATCGGAAGAGAACTCTTTGGGAACAGAGCTCCATGTTTCAATTGAATTTCTGTGCTTTACAACTATGTAATATTCGGCCCCGTTTTTTGCCCTCAGAAAATTAAATACTTTATGGCCCTTACTGTTCAGTTTGCCTCGTGCCGAGTCTACAATTGAATACGGGCTGAACATATTTCTTAAATAAACTGATACCGTATCGGGTGTCATCATGTTTGTTGTCTGATTAAGAGGTCCTTCCAGCAAACTGGTTAATTTTAAAATCTTCGGTGTTGGTAAGAGTGAATAACTGTCAATCAAATCATTGTCAATACTATAAAACTTAAATACCAGACTGTCATTGTAAGAAGTGATTAATTGAGCTCCGAAATTTTCAACATAAATTATCTGGCTTCCGGATCTTTCTTCAATTTCTGATCCGTCAAATTCTTCTCCGCCAAGTCCGTTAATTATATAAGTAAAGCTGTCAATATTCAGCCTCTCATACCAATGTGCATGTCCGGTTAAAACAATGCTGGCACCCCATTCTTTGAATGGCCACCTTAATTTTGAAAATATATCCAAATAAGGGCTTTGAATTGAGAAATAAGGTGGGTGATGAAAATACACTATGTTCCATCTCGATGTTGATGCTGCAAGTTTCTGCTTGAGCCATTGAGCCTGAACAGAATTGCTGTCAATTCCGTCTGGTTCATATACAGTGCCCTGTGCCTCATATCCTCCCAGATCACTGTTCATCGAAAAAAAATGTACATTGCCTTTAACATAGTCATAATATCTTTCATTGTTGGGCAACGTGAAATAGTCTCTGTAAGGTTTTGCATAGTAATAAGGATTGGATGTATAGCATGAGTTAGGACAGCAATACAGTTCATGATTTCCTATGCACGGAAAGAATCTGTTGGAATCGCTTCCGTTTCCGAAACTTCCTGCATAAGGAAAAATGTAGTCATGATAATATTGTCCGATGTTTGAATCAATTGTTTCCGGACAGCCATACTCATAATTGTTATCTCCGAGAGTTATGATGAAATCGGGATTCCAGCTTTTCACCATGTTTGAAACAGCCAGCTCATTTGGTCCTGCTGCTCCATAGTCTCCGATTGCTGCGAATTTGGTAATGGGTTGCGAATAAAGATTGATGTAAAATAATAGATTGAAAACGATTATAAAACTTGATATTAAATTAATTCTTGTATTTGTTTCCTTGGGGTTTAGATTATTCATTCAATTGTTTTTAATTAAAAAAAAATTTACTATGATACTCTTCTGGAGGCTGATTCATAAATACTTTCCTTTCATTCTTAAAAGTAAGAACTAAAAATATTATTTTATAACAAACTCGTGGATCATATTCAAACAGGATATAAAAAAACCTGAGAATGTAATTCAGCATTCTATAAGTGTTTATAGTGTGGGGATTCAAGTCGAAACTAAAAATTGTTAGTAAATATATTAATTTCATTTTAAAAATGAAACAGAATAGTTAAAACACGATCTAAAATTTTTGGGAGAAAATGCAAATGACAAGCATTTATACCATTGCAGTCTGCCACGTGAAGAACCCAAATAAAAAATTTGATTTATTTATTTAACAAAATTTTTTGTAACTTACAATTAAAATAAATCAAACTCATATTGCTGTGAGGATTCATAAAAAAAACCAATGGAAATGAAAAGCCTATTCAACCCAAATGACAATAACGAAATAATCGAGCGGATCAACAACCTGAAGCCGGATTCAAAATCCGAATGGGGGAAAATGAATGTCTCCCAGGTTCTCGCACACTCGCAGGCTCCATTAAGAGTTGCTTTTGGTGAAGTTAAGCTTAAACGGGGACTATTAGGAATTCTATTCGGTAAAATGGCAAAGAAGAAACTGCTGGCTGAGACTTTTAAAAAAAACATGCCTACAGATAAAGCTTTTATTGTTGTCGATGACCGGAATTTTGAAGAGGAAAAGAATAAGTTGATAAAGTTAGTTCGGCGTTTTGCTGAAGATGGACCGGGTGGAATTACAAAAGAAACTCATCCTTTTTTCGGTGAGCTGACTTCTGAAGAATGGGATGCGCTTCAATGGAAACATCTTGACCATCATCTCAGGCAATTCGGAGTGTGATTCCACATATGCTGCAATATTCAAACCTATTACTGCAGTGTTTTAAATGATTATAACTAAACCAACAGGACTCCGGATTTATCAGTTTATTTTTTTCTTATCAATCCCGATATGACATAAGGCAAAATCATACTTGACCGGATCATTATGATCGAACTGTTTTAATTTTTCGGTCAGCTCAAGTGCAAACTTCATGTCACAGGTTTTTCTTTTTACTATTCTTAAATGTCTTGCGATCCGGAATATATGAGTGTCCACAGGCATTATAAGTTTTGATTTGTCGAATCTTACTCCAGATTCCAAGATCAATATCGTCTTTTCTTACCATCCACCTTAAATATAAATTCAGGCGCTTGCAGGCAGAACTGTTGTCTATTGAAGGTACAAGGAAATCGTAACTTGAATCCGGATTTGATTTTTTATTAAGTTCATTTGAAAAATGTGACAAAGCGGGTAAGACGTTTTTGTGATCGATGTTGTAATTATCCAGGAAAAAATTTTCCAAACTGCCCAAATTAACGATCGCATTTTTGATGTTTGTGAGAAGCAATGACAAATCATCGGCTGTGTTAAATCTGTAGTAAAGTCCTTTCAGAAATTTTTTATCTTTATGTTGAGAAAAATTAGAAGTAAATTCGTGAACTTTAAAATCAATATTTTTCAGAAATTTATTGATAAACTGATTTATCTGATCGACTTGCCCGTATGCATAGCAGGAAGTTATAAGACCGGCAATTTCAATGTCTTTTTCATCCTGAAACCTGTGAAGGATCCATACGGGATCTTTTGAAGAATATTTGTTTTTGTATTTCAGATAAAGATCATCTAAATATTCTTTTAACTCGTATTTATTCAAATATTCAATTATTTTAAATGGAAAAAGTTTTTCTTATCGGTGACAATGAATCTTTAATATCGGAACTATCCGAACTTCTAAAATCAAAATATGATATTGCAGATGAACTCGATGAATCGGTTGATTTCATATTCGAACTTACGAATTCCAACAAAGAAATTAAATTTAATATTTTGAATTTCATCGATGAAAAAAATTCAAAAGGATTGTTGATCTCATCTTCACTTTGCATAACTGCGCTGGAGCAGTCGTGTAAATTCAAAGCACCCGGAAAGGATTGTCGGTGCCGGTCTTTATCCCTACATTCTCAAAATCAAAGGAATTGAAATTATCAAAAACTAAATTTACTTCAGCTGAAAACTTTGATAAAGTAAAAAAACTTTTTGAAAATCTGGAAAAGAAGTACTTATGAAGTCACGGACAGACCGGGAATGATCTCAATGAGAATAATTTCAATGATAATCAACGAAGCTTACCTTGTTCTGCAGGAAGGAACGTCAAATGAGAAGACATCGATACTGCTATGAAGCTCGGAACAAATTATCCATTTGGTCCAATAGAATGGAGTGAAAAGATCGGAGTTGAATTGATTTACAATATTTTGAAATCAATGTCGGACGAATACGGAGATGACAGATACAGGATCACTCCCCTTCTAAAGGAAAAATATCTTGGAAAGTTTAAAAAGTTAATTCATGCCGTTAATCATTAGTTTCGGTTTCAATCGAGAATATCCATGATCAAATCTCTAACTCCGGGTTTTTCCTTTTGATTTTTATTGCTCCCTCCAGTCTTTTTTCACCTTTTAAAAGTTTATCTTCACTCTCTGCATAGAGCTCACATATGACTTCACCTTTCTTTACTTCATCTCCGTATTTCTTTTTTAATATTATTCCGGAAAGATAATCGATATTGTCATTAACTGTTTTTCTGCCGCATCCAAGCTCAATGGCTGCAAATCCAAAATCATCTGCCTTTAATTCGCATACAAATCCCTCTTCTTCGGATAAAATTTCTTCTTTTAATTTTGCCCGTTTTTAATTTATCCAGTCTTTTACGTATTCAACATCCCCGTTTTGAATTTTTACAATTTCAAGGAATTTCTTATAAGCACTTTTATCCATTAATTTTTGCATTGCAATTTTTTCCCCTTCTCCAATACTTGATGCCTTTCCTCCAAGATATATCATAGCTCCTGCAAGTACATTGGTAAGCTTATATAAATCGGGAACAATGCTCCGTTCATAAGCTCAATGCATTCTTCGACCTCAAGCCAGTTGCCGATTTTTCTCCCGAGCGGCTGGTCCATATCGGTAAATACTGCAATAGCTTTCTTTCCGAATTTTTTGGAAATTGAAATTAGTTTTTTCGCAAGCTTAAGGGATTTCTCATATCCGGAAGATTTGAACCGCAGCCGATCTTTACATCAAATACAAATGCATCAGCTCCTTCTGCAAGCTTCTTGCTCATAATGCTTGAAGTAATAAGCGGGATACATTCGACAGTTGCTGTGACATCTCTGAAGGCATATATTTTTTTATCGGCCGGCGCAAGTTCGAAGGTCTGTCCGATCATTACCGCTCCAATTTCTGCAATAATTCTTTTGAAATCCTGAATTGAATAATGTACATTGAATCCGGGAATGGATTCGAGCTTGTCCAGAGTGCCGCCTGTATGCCCGAGTCCCCTTCCGGAAATCATCGGCACTGCAATTCCGCATGAAGCCACTAACGGCGCAAGTATCAGGGATGTTTTATCACCGACTCCTCCGGTAGAATGCTTATCCACTTTCGGCATCTTCATATATCCAAGATCAACAGTCACTCCGCTGTTAAGCATTATCTCGGTAAGATAAAAAGTCTCTTCATCATTCATCCCATTAAAATATACAGCCATTAGAAAAGCCGACATCTGATAATCAGTTACTTCACCTTTTAAATATCCGTGAATAAAAAATTTTATCTGATCTTTTGAAAGAGGGATATTATTTCTTTTATTTTATTATTTCTACAGGATTCATATAGCACCAAATTATAGAAATTCATTCGTTAATTAAAGTCGAAGATATAAATCATTTCACTTTCTTGCCCAATGCTTTCCGAAAAGTTTTAAGATAAGGTTTTGGACAGAGTTGGTTCTCATCAAGAATTTACTTTCACAAAACATGACTTTTACAAATTGACATTATATTCAATTAAGAATATTTTATGACTGCTTACATGACGCTTTAAAAATTTGCGAAGATTTGTCTGACCTTTATGAACCAGTTTCGAAATTCACCTGCCTTCTGTTTTACAATTTTTTTTATCATTGGCATACTAACTGGCGCAAATTATTTTTTTAATCCGATCATATTGATCTCACTCATTTTTTTGCTTATTGCAATAATTTTCTTAACAGGCATAAGGCGGCAGAATCAAACATCAGGATTTGTATTGACGATTTTTCTGATAGTTCTCTTTTGGAATATTTAAATCAAATTTTGATTTTTTCATCACAGCTGATAATTCAATTTCGCAAATTCCCGATACAAGAAAGCAATCGAACATAAAGCTTCTGGGAGATATTAAAGAAATTCCGGATTATGACACAACACGAATAAGATTTGTTCTGAAAAGCAAAAAAATTATGACATTTCAGGATACTCTTGAAATAAGCGGAGACGTCATTGTCACCTTAAGAGAAAATGCTTACAATAAAAAAATATATGCACAGCCGTTGCTTGAGCCGGGAGACAGGGTTCTTCTAACCGGCAAGCTTTCAAATGCTGCCGGCGAAAGAAATCCAGGTGAATTTGATTACCGAAAATATTTATTGTTGCATGGCATCTATAAAACATTTTTGGTCCCGGGATATGAAAATCTGGAAGTCATTTCAAAAGATAATTTAGATCTTTTTTATCAGAAAATACTGTTCCCTTCAAAAAAATTCGCACTGGAATCCATCGACAAAAACATTCACGGCGATGAATCTGCTTACCTTAAAGGTCTTGTGACGGGAGAAAGAAGTGACATTTCAGATGAAATGAAAGATGCATTTGTAGATGCCGGGGTAATGCATCTTATTGCAGTATCAGGACTGAATGTAGCTTACATCATAATTTCAGTTACTCTTATGCTTTCTTTGTTCAGGGTCAGATTAATTCCGAGAATGATAATCACAATGGTTTTTCTTATTTACTATTGCCTGTTTACGGGAAGTTCTGCGTCAATAGTCCGTGCCACTGTCATGGGAATATTGGTGCTGCTGGCTTTTGTTCTGGAAAGAAAAATTAGTTTTTATAATATAATCGGAATATCGGCAATGGTAATTCTCATATCCGATTCAAGACAGCTTTTTGATGCGGGCTTCATACTTTCTTTTTCCGCTACAATGTCAATGGCGATTTTCTTTTCTGTATTTGAAAGAATGTTCATTAATAAATTAAGAGCTTTGAATGTGAGAGGAAAGAAAATTTCTTTATGGCTTTTAGTGCTTTTTTTTACTTCACTTTCGGCGCAGCTTGGAACAATTCCCGTAACGGCAATTTATTTCGGAAAGATTTCTTTCATATCGCTGGCGGCAAACATTATTGCTGTGCCTCTGGCGAACCTGTCATTAGCCGTAGGTTTTTTCCAGATAATTGTAATGAGTTTTTCCGGATTCCTTTCATCAGTCATTGCAGAGACCAACAATATACTTCTTACTCTGCAGATAACTTTTATTAAATGGTGCTCATCACTCAGCTTTGCTTACATCAGCTTACGGCAAACCGGTTTGGCTGCCATTCTATTGTATTATCTGATATTAATATCAATGCTCACGATTAGAGACAAGAATAAAATAGTTTCTCGGCTGATAATTTGCTGTCTTCTTTTCGCCGGTTTCCTGATTTGTGATTTTGATTTTAACGGGAAGCTGAAAGTAACATTTCTGGATGTCGGGCAGGGTGACTGCACTCTGGTTCAGACTCCGGATAACAGAATTATACTGATTGACTGCGGAGTCCTGACTCTTACATACAACAGCGGCGAGAGAACAATCTCGCCTTACCTCAGACGAAACGGAATTGATAGGATCGACTTGCTTATTATAACACATCTTCACATGGATCATATCGGCGGTGTTAATTTTTTGTTACAAAATTTTAAAATCGGAAAGATCATAGACAGCGGTCAAAGGTCTGTCACTCCGTTTACCAATACAATGGACAGCCTGATAATTAATAATAACATTCCCCGGGAAACAATCAGGTACGGGGACATGATTGACGAATTAAACAATATGAGAATTTATTTTCTTTTTCCGACAAATAATTTCGTAAATGAAAACGGATATACAATTAACAATAATCTGAACAATGGTTCGGTAACATTCAAATTAAAATATAAAGATGTTGAAATGTTTTTCGGTGGTGATATTGAAAAAGAAGGTGAAAGGTTTTTGACAGATACTTACTCGGATTTTCTAAAGTCCGGCATTTTGAAAGTATCTCATCACGGAAGCATAACTTCTACAACCATTCCGTTTATTTTAAAAAATAATCCTGAATATGCCGTGATTTCCTGCGGCATGTTCAACAAGTTTAATCATCCGTCTGAGATTGTCTTAAGCAGACTGGAAAATAACGGAACGGCTTATTCCAGAACCGATCTTGACGGCGCAGTTATTTTTGAGACCGATGGCTTCGTAATCGACAAAATAAACTGGAAATAAAAATTATTGTTTAGATTCCGGAATTTTAAATCCTATATATGTACCGGAGCTTATTCCCATCAACGCAAGTAATGTATTGTCAAATTCAGGCATCGATAAATTATTCCAAACATTATAAACAAAAATATAACCTAACACTGCTGTCCATACTGCTATCTGAAACCTGTACAGGCTGATCCCTCCCTGGTCAGATAAAATATCTCTCCAGAAACCTCTGCTTGAATAATTGACAACTGGGTTTTTTGAAAGAGAATATTGTGATATCTCATTCAGCCTGGTCTGATTCAGATTTTTTTCATTTTGAAGCTCCTGTGAGTTTACCGGAGGAGGAACATGTTTAAGAATACTTTCTATTTCCAGATTTCTTTCATGCAGTGTGTTTCTCTCAGCATTTAGCTCAATGACCTTATTCTTGTTTTCACTGATGTTATTGTAATTTATCAAAACAGAACTTAAAGCCGTCGCAGAACTTATTCCTATCAGAACCAGTACCGAGCCTGTTATCGTAGGAAATTCCCTTGTTATTATAAACAATGCAAGAAAAGTTGAAATGACAAGATATGACCAGAATGCCATTTGTGTCAGGGCAAGGCTGTAAGGTCTTACGGAAGTCGGACTTGTACCCTGGAACGGCTCGCACAGCATTGAGGTATTTTTGCCAAGATAAATAGTCAGGATCAAAAGTAACACAGCAACAATGAGGAACTGGATCGTGGCTTTCTTAGAAGATAT
The DNA here is from genome assembly GCA_963836395.1 of uncultured Ignavibacteria bacterium. Classification (GTDB taxonomy): domain Bacteria; phylum Bacteroidota; class Ignavibacteria; order Tepidaquicellales; family Tepidaquicellaceae; genus JAGPCH01. The sequence continues at coordinate 56,387 of CAWIJF010000013.1, forward strand.
TTCAAGTATGAAATTGTTGGGATCAGAAGGGATCTCTCCTTCACCTTCCAGCCCGACACTCAGACGTACCGGATGGGTGGTTTCAAGCCCCAGATCCGGTTTTCTGAGAAGCTCAATCCATGTTTCCTCGGAGCCCTTCATCTTCAGGTCGAATCTTATTTCACTTTCGTTCCCGTTTGCATCCTTAATAACAATACCCTTTACTCCTTTCAGCGGAAGATTGTCTATGTAAGGAATTATCTCTTTCCCCTTTGACACCTTTTCGGCCAGAAGGTCTGACAGGAAATTTATTTTTACATAGATCTTGTCTCCGAGAGCTCCTGTGTTGTCCTTCGACGGATCCAGATTATGAATGGACACCACTTTATATCTTGACTTCCCTCCCTTTGTTGTGTCAGGTTTTCTGCTTTCTTCCGGTTTCTTACTTAATAAAGGAGGTATCGATGCCTTTTCCTTCAGCTTTGCTGTATCTTCCGGAGATGTTTCTCCGGTTGACTGTGCAGATGAAACACTGTTTAAAAAACTAACTAAGATGCAAAAAAATAAAAAAGTTTTAAGGATGCCCATTTTATTATTTTTAATTTTCAAATATTATTCAATCAACAATAAAATTTTTTTTATTAGTTTTTCATCCTGATCTGTCTGATTTCCCTTCATTCAATCTTATTTGTTTTCCCTGCATTATCAATATCTGTTGCTTTATTTTCAGGTTCAAGATACTTATTCAAAAAATCTGTTTCACTTTTTATTTCTGCCTGTTGTAATTCATCAGTAAATTCAATCAGCATTATATTTGATATCTCTACCGATTTTTCTTTATCGGCAGCTGATAGAATTTTCGAAGATAAGATTCAGCTGTCAAAAAAATTTTTACCCGTCGTAACTTTCTTGTGCAATATTAAAACTTAACTGTTACAAAATAAATCTTTTTCCCTCTTGACCCTATAAATGTCATCTGATCCAGTGCTTCATCATACCAGAAATCACTGATCGTATTATATATCTTTCCCAGCGATTCATTATTTACAAATATTTCCTTTTTTACTTCATTGGTTACTGTATCATATTGTGTCATATCGCCAATATAAAACAGCTTGTCATTCTTCAGATACATAAGGTTTGAAATATATGAAAACATCTTCGAACCGGCAACATTATTCCCGGGGAAAGGAAGTCGCCCTGAAGCCGTGATAACATAACTTGAAAAAGTATTAGGGTCAATTTGCTCTTGAGCTGCTATCGCATAATTATCACCCGGACCAAACACAAACACATATGAGCTGTCTCCGGAATACTGATAGATCACATACTCAACTTTACCTATCCGCTTATCCCCGATGTATATGTCTGATTGGCTTTTTTCACCTGTCTCGTAATTTTCATAATTCTGTCCGACATAATAAATTTCATTGCCGGGAGTGAAACCGTATTCAATTATTCCGTCATACCTGTCTTTGTTGATTATTATTTTGCTTTCACCATAGTTCATCATCAGTAAATACTCTTTCTTATTTAAGTCTGCTATTGCGGAATAAAGCATATCACCTTTCTCGTTGAACTTTATCGGTCCGGGATTATATCCCAACTCGCTTGCAATGCCGTCCTTTACAAAATATGCTTCTGAGTAGTATGAATCATACGATTCACCATCCGGATTTTCGTTCTGAGCCGGGACGACGATTTGTACCAGTCCTTCATAAGTTACTCCGCCGTCATCTGAAATATTCATAACACTGATTCCATATCCGAAGTCGGGCGCCTTCTTTGTCTTTAACCCGTCGGTATATGCAGTCTGCACTTCATTTCCGACAACAAGATAATAGTTGAAGGCAAATTCCGATATTGAATCTCCTGCTATATATACAGGATCATTGCCGGCATTGAACATAAGCGGATATGATACAAGCTGAAATTTGTCGTAACTGTTTTTCCCTGACACAACAAATTCTTCACCTGCACTCTCATAAAACTTCCCGTTGGTCTTTGCAATAAAACTAAGCTCGTTATTTTTATTTTTGATCACGCTCATTTCGTTTATGTCACTGTAATCCGTCGGGATTTCTTCAGATTCAAAAATTATCTTAGCCTTGCCGTTTGACACAGCAATGAAGCCGCGCTCACCCTTTTCATTATGATAAAAATCATCTTCCCTATATACTCCTTCATCCCCTTCGGTATTTGCCGGAAGCTCCTTGTATTTGAAAACAGGCTTTACAGCTTCAAATGGCTCTGACTGTCTTAGCGCGTTTCCTATGCTGTAATATCCGATCTTATATTGATCAAGCTGTTTGAATACAAATACAAACTCCCCTTTCTTATTTATATAGCTGTCATAGGAATCTATTACCGGAAAGTTAAGGACATTCTTTCCGTTTACTATTAAAAAATTATTATCCAGTCCGTAGTCCGCTTTGTAGTTCGCTGTTATTGCATAATAATTTCCCTTTGAATCAAAACAAATTTCATCACCCCATATTTCATCAAACTTTTCCGATTCGGCATTTTTTGAAATTATGAATGTCTTATTCTGATCTTCGATCCTGTAGAGATAACAATAGTTTCCTGAAGCCTTATCATAAATAAAATTGTACGTATCAGCATTGCCTTTGAATTTGAGATTGAATAATTCCTTCTCGGAAATGGTTTGTGAAAATATAATCAGCGGGCTGAGTAAAAATATTAAAATTAATAGAAAAGGTTTTTTCATTAGCATAAAATAATTTTGTAAAATTAACCTTTTAGATTAACTTATGAAATCAAATTTTTAATTATCTTCGAAAACTCCATTTCACTCCATTCACTCCACACACTCCACACACTCCATACACTCTATACACTCCATACACTCTATACACTCCATACACTCCATACACTCTATACACTCAACACTATTCTTTTTCTATGTCTTTTTGTCTTTGAAATTTTAATATTTAGTCCAAACAAATTTTTTTATGAGCAAACTCAACATTGACTTCACTGTCAAAGACAGATTTTTAAAATATGTAAAAATAGATACGCAGTCCAATCACGACTCTCTTACACATCCTTCAACAGAAAAGCAAAAAGATCTTGGAAGAATTCTTGTAGATGAACTGAAAGCCATGGGAATTAAAGATGCAGAGATGGATGAATATTGTTATGTGTATGCTACGATTCCGTCCAACACAAACAAGCGCGTTCCGGTGCTTTGCTTTTGCTCGCATATGGACACATCTCCTGATGTCACGGGAAAGAATGTAAATCCTGTGATCCACAAAAAATATGCAGGCGGAGATATAGTTTTGCCGAAAGACAAATCCCAAATTATAAAAGCATCCGAACATCCTCAGCTTAAAGCACAAATCGGGAACGACATCATTACAACAGACGGAACGACATTACTCGGTGCTGATAATAAAGCAGGTTTAGCGGAAATAATGGATGCAGCAAATTTTCTCATGACACATCCGGAAATTAAACACGGAAAAATCCGAATTTTATTTACACCTGATGAAGAAGTCGGACACGGCGTTGATAAAGTTGATATGAAGAAGCTTGGAGCTGAAGTTGGATATACAATGGATGGCGCTGATCTTGGAAGTGTGGAAGACGAAACATTCTCTGCAGATTCTGTGACAATTAAGATACAGGGTTTTAATATTCATCCCGGCTTTGCAAAAGACCAGATGGAAAATGCAATTAAAATTGGCAGTGAAATTATCAGTAAACTTCCGAAAGATTCCCTTTCACCCGAAACTACCGAAGGCAAGGAAGGATTTATTCACCCGGTTTCTTTCAAAGGTGAAGTTGATACAGCAGTGTTGAAATTTATAATCAGAGATTTTGATGCTGATGGTTTGATTGAAAAGGAAGATATGCTGAAGAAAATTACTGAAGATGTAATCGGGAATTATAAAAAATCAAAGTTTGAATTTATTGTTGAAGAATCATACAGAAATATGAAAGTTGTTCTCGATAAAAATCCGGAAATAGTTGAGTATGCGATTGAAGCAATAAAGCGCGCCGGCCTAAAGCCGAAGCTGAGTTCAATACGAGGAGGCACCGACGGTTCACGTCTTTCGTTTATGGGACTTCCGTGCCCGAACATTTTCGCCGGCGAGCATGCATTTCATTCCACTCTCGAATGGGTTTCAATTCAGGATATGGAAAAAGCAGTTGAGACGATTGTTAATCTTTGTATGATCTGGGAAGAGAGAAGCTAATTATAATATCATTAACTGAAATTGTTATCTTTTATTTTTATCTGCAACAGAAAATTCATTCTTCTTAGCGAGTTCGTATAAAAACTCCGGGGAGAAATCGGCTCCGTTTTCCCAATAAATGGTAAAAGGATTTAGCTTAAAATCCTTAAAGTAATTTACATCATTCAACGGCTTAAATATTTCGCCCCACAACTCTGATTTTAAATCCACAATATTTTGATAACCGTCATTAAATGACAGACTAATCTTATAATCACTTACGTATTCTGCATTCACTACCTTGATGTTTTCCATTTCAATCCAGCGGCTTGATTTTCTTTAAGGGGTTTCTTTTAAAAGATAATTCCCAGTTATCATTTAATTCTTTTTTATGAATTTCAATCCATTCATTTACCAAATTCAAAGCTCTCTGAGGGAATGTTCCTTTTACTTTCCCGGATTCTATTTCTATAGTGATTTCATTTTCCTGATACTTTACGTGGATGTGCGGTGGATTATGTTCATTATAAAACATGTAAACAATCAGTCCATAGAATCTTGATATCTCAGGCATTCCATACATAAAAATTTAACAATACTAACCAGACTAAAATAACAATTTTAATTATCAGAAACACAGAAAAATAATATTGTTTTAAAGGAAATTAATTTTTAAAAAGAGAATGTTTGCTTTTTATGTTTGACTTATAATTATTATTTTAACCTAAAATCGAAATGGATAAAGACATTATTTCTGAGATTTATTTTAAAAAAAAGGTTGAAAATGGAATTGAAGAAATTGAAAAGGGGGAATATCTAAGCCATGAAGATGTAATGAAAAGATTTGAAAAGTCACTAGTCTGAAATCCCTTCTTTATGACACATGTTACAAAAATATTAAAGTAGAAACTTCCAAATGTCACATTTCAATATCATCAAAGACATTTCCTTAGCCGAAACTCTCCCCTCAGATTTTTATACAGATGAAAAATACTTCGAGCTTTCAAAGGAAAAAATCTTTTCGAGAACTTGGCAATATGCAGGTGATACTGAAGTTGTGAAAGTTCCGGGACAGATCTATCCTTTTTATTCACTGGAAAATTTTCTCGACGAGCCTCTGATTTTGTCCCGTGATAAGAATGACAGGCTTCATTGTTTGTCGAATGTCTGCACACACAGAGGAAACATTTTGATTGAAGGAAGCTGCATCGAAAAAAACATTGTCTGCAGATACCACGGAAGAAGATTCGATCTTGACGGTAAATTTCTGTCAATGCCTGAATTCAGTGAAGTGAAAAATTTTCCGACTAAAAAAGATGATTTACCGGAGATACCTTTTAGTACATGGGAAAAATTTTTATTTGTTTCGTTGAATCCTGTTTCACCGGTTCAGGATTTTATTGGTGATATGTGTTCGAGAATGTCATGGCTCCCGCTCGAAGAATTTGTTTTCGATTCTTCACACTCGAAGGAATATCTTGTAAAAGCTCACTGGGCTTTATACTGCGAAAATTATCTCGAAGGATTTCACATTCCCTACGTTCACAATTCTTTAAATGCAGCGCTTGATTATTCAAATTACAAAACTGAACTGTACAAATATTCAAGTCTTCAGATCGGTGTCGGCAAGAGCGGTGAAGATTGTTTTGACTTTCCGAAAAGTTCTCCTGATCACGGACAAAAGATCTCTGCATTCTACTATTGGATTTTTCCCAATACCATGTTCAACTTTTATCCGTGGGGATTATCAATAAACGTAGTCCGTCCTTTAAAACCTGACTTATCCAAAGTATCTTTTTTAACTTATATTTGGGATGAATCTAAATTAGACAAAGGAGCAGGTGCGGGATTAGATAAAGTTGAACGGGAAGATGAAGCAATTGTTGAAAACGTTCAGAGAGGGATTAAGTCAAGGAGTTATGACAGAGGAAGGTACTCCGTGAAAAGAGAAACGGGGACACATCACTTTCACAGATTGATCGCGGAGTTTATGGGGTAGTTGCTTAATCATAAGTTAAAGGAGTCCTGAAAAAGTATTTTATGGCAAAATCATATTTACTGGTAACTGTTCAAATCGCTTCGATAATTTTTTTAATTCGGACCGGAAGCATTTGGCCTTCAAATATTGTACTGTTAATTTTGTTGATCATTTTTTTGCTTTTCGCGTTCTATGCGATGTATGAGTTAAAATTCCGGTTTAACATATTTCCGGAACTTCTGGAAAACTCGAAATTGATTACAACCGGACCGTTCAAAAAAGTAAGACACCCGATTTACACCTCGATCATATTTATCACTCTGATCCTCGTTATAAACAAATTTAGCTTTCTCAGGCTTGGAGTATGGATATTACTGGTAATTATCTTAAACGTAAAACTAGAATACGAAGAAAAACTTTTGTTAAATGAATTTCCGGCTTACAAAGAATACAAAACAACTTCGAAAAAACTCATCCCATTTATTTATTAAACATGACTTTTCTTTTGCTTAGCTTTTCTTTTGGTCTCTCAAAAGAAAAGCGGATGTGATTAGACGGTCAATACGCAATACTCAATACTCAATACTCAATACCCAATACTAAATTAGCGTCCGGTATTCGGATCAATCAAACTGCTTCTCTCTCCTTCTGCAAGCATCTGCTGATAAGGTCCGTACTTATGCTGGATCTCCGTGAAAGTATCATCATACGGCGGGAACGGAGCATCAACAGGCTTTAACTTCAGATCCGGGTAATCATTATCCAGAGATTTGTTATTCGGTCTGGGTGTAGAATTAATGTAAGCGGCAACGTCATATGCTTCTTCAAGAGACAGAGCTGCATCGTTAAGAGGCATCTTAGCATAGATAAAAGAAGTTGCCATGAGCTGTCTGAACATCCCGGCGTTTTCATTATAACTTTCCTTACCCATCACCGGTGGGAAATCATACCCTTTCAGAGAATCAGCCGGAACATCAATGTTAGAAGGATCATTCAATACGCCCTTACCATTCTCAGCATGACAGGAAGCGCATTTATCAAGAAAAATATTTTTTCCGTTAATGGGATCTGCCGCCCTGCTGATCAGTTTTATTTTCGGGACTCCCTGTCCGTATACAATACTTCCTTTGGGAATGTCCGAACTAAGCCATTCCATGTAAGCAACAAGAGCGTTCATTTCATTTCCTTCTTCGGGCAGCGGCTTGCCGTTCATGCTCCGCATCATACAGCTGTTGATCCTGTCCTGTATGGAAACCTTTCTGCCGACACGGGGATCAAGCTGCGGATATTTCCAGTATACTCCCACAAGCCCAAGTACATTTTGCGCAGTGCCTGCTTTAAAATGACAGTTCTGGCAATCCATATTATTGCCAAGATATCTGTGAGAAGTATCGTCTGCATCCGGTCCTAAATATTTATAAGTTTCAATAAAAATTTTCCTGCCTAATTTTATTACCCTGCCTTCCTCATTGTCCGGGATGGAGCTTTCACCGGGAAATTTCCATGCAGCAACCGAATCCTTTTTTGATACCGGCTGTTCACTTTTACATCCCATAAACGGATGATGACCGATTGAAATTAAATACAGGGAAACGAAGAATACGGAGATCAGAATAACGATTTTTTGTGAAGAGGTAAGAGTTAATTTCATTTTTTATTCATTTGGTTTTGCAAATATAAAAATTTCAATTGATTAATTGAATATAAGACAAAATAAAATTATTTTGAACGGCTAACTAATTTAAAGATCTTTAACACAGAGACACAGAGAAGATTCAGTAAATAAGTTAAATTATTAAAACTTTTGTGTCTCAGTACAGTAGTGTCCAAAACAATTTCAAACGGGTTAATCAAGTTTGATTTTAGAAATTAAACAAACTTTTTTCACATATTTACAAAACAACCCGCCTGTGAGACTTTTCTTTGCTGAGCTTTCTTTTGGTCTTTCAAAAGAAAGCGGATGACATCGAATGATGACTCTTGAAATGATAACGTTTTGGACGGATGTGATCTCAGTGTTAAATATTATTTCAATTTTTATTTAGTTTGTTTTGCGACTTTTAGGAATCTGATGCGTCTAATTATCAAACTTAAGTTATAACTAAAGTAATATGTGTCCGGATACAAATCAATTTATTGAATTAGTTAAGCCGTTGTATGACGATGCCCTTAGATACTGCCGGGCATTGTGTTCAAAGCGTTCGGCTGACGATGCGGAAGACGTTCTGCAGCAATCGTTTCTTAAAGCGCTTGAAAATTTCGACAGCCTGAATGACAGATCAAAGTTCCGTTCATGGTTCTTTAAAATAATCACAAGGGAGTTTTATAATTCGGTAAGAATGGATTTTTGGAAAAAATTCCTTCCGATGGACGACTTCAGGGAATTACCGGAAATACCGGAAGTTTATGTAAGAGCTGAAGAGGAAGAGAATAAATCAGTCTTATCGAGAGCTCTTGCGAAGATATCACCCAAAGAAAGATCGGCAATATTATTATTCGAGATCGCCGGATTTTCGATGGAAGAGATCAAAGACATACAAAATGAAAAAAGCATTTCGGCAATCAAATCAAGACTAAGCCGTGCAAGGGAGAAGCTGAAAAAGTATATTGAGGACGAAGAAAAAAATATTTCACATTCAAAAACAAAAAGTACAATCTTAATAGGAGATATTCAAAATGAAACAATCAAACTCGTCACAGACCTCAAAGGAAAATAGTCTGAATAAATATTTCGATGAAATAAGAAAAGAGACTTACAATGATACTTTTTCGGCTACCGAAGGATGGCTTCGAAAAATCAACACAAATTTATCAACTAATAAATCTGAAAGGAAATTCAGCTATATGAAAAACTATTTCTCAGCAAACAAAATGAAGTTTGCATATATTTTCTTAATACTCGCATTCGTAGTGGCAGCCTGTAATTATCCGGTTACACAGGAAGAATCTGCCGGAGATGTATTAAGGTGGACTGTAAGCAATGACAATACTGATGCAATCAGCAAAATAGAAAATCTGGATTGGTTTAAAAAAGGTGAATATAATGTTAATGAGGAAAACGGAATCGTGAGTTACAGTGTGGTCATTCCAAAAGAATCACACTCAAATACTCCGGATTATGAAAGACAGTTAAATGCCATCCCGGGAATACTTGAAATAAAATTGTCCCCGTTAAATGAAACAGTCAGGAGACCTGTTTATTCAGCGCTGCTGAATGACCTGTTCAAGATTGATATCAATGCAACCAATATGAGCGATGCTGAGCTTTCAAATGAAATCAACAACCAATTAAAAAATGCAGGTATTGAAAATGCAACTGTTGATTTTGAAAAGGGAAGTGATAATCACAGAATGGTTAAAATTCAAATGCCGGAAGGTCAATTAAAAACGGACGGCGGGTTTGACATGACTATAAAGGACGGTGACAATGTTAATCGTCTCAAGGAAGTCAGGAGAACAGGTCACGAAGATGCAGACAGATTCAAAGGGAAGTCAGATGAAGAGATAAGAGACATGATCAGAAAAGATCTTGGCAATCCGAACATTACAGATGACCAGATAGAAATTACCAGAGACGGAGATCAGGTACAGGTTCAGGTAAAAGTAAGCAAAGTCGTAAATAACGGGAAAGAGAAACTTGAAACCGAAGATGAAATAAAGTAACCCTCAAAAAAATACTGTACACAATCCGGCATAGAATAATATTTGTGCCGGATTTTTTATGATAATCTTATAACTACATTAAACTCAAATCATAATTAAAACCATGACCAACATTAAAAATAATTTCAGGATAATTTTCATAATGCTGTTTCCTGCTCTTGTATGGAGTCAGACAACCAATTACGCTAACAATGATATTTATGAAAGCATACTAAAAGAAGCTTACTCAAAAGATGTGTTCTCAGGAAGCGTGCTGATCTCCAAAAACGGGAATGTAATTTTTCAGGAATCGATAGGTGAAGCTGATTACGAAAGCAACATACCTAATTCAGCTGACACCAAATTCATGCTTGGCTCGATAACGAAGTTTTTTACTAAAACTCTGATTCATCAGCTTGCTGAAGAAAACAAAATTAACATGTCGAATAATATCGGGAAGTATCTTTCCGGCTTTTCGTCTGAGATATCAGATAATGTTACAATACAGCAGCTTATTGATCATACTTCCGGTTTTGGGGATTACATTAGAGAATCTCTTGACCCCCGCCAAATTTCAAACATGAAAGACATAAGCGAGATATTGCCGATGATCAGGCAGGAGCAGCTACAGTTTGCGCCCGGAACGAATGTACGGTATTCAAATTCAGGATATGTGCTGCTGGCAAACATTGTTCAGAAAGTTGAGGGAAAGAAGTATCCTGAAATACTGATGGAAAGAATTTTTGATAAGCTCGGAATGAACAATACCGGATTTAACGTCATCAACAAAGACATTCCCGGCAAAGCAAAAGGATATCTTTCCAATCAATTAGGTCCGAAAGAAAGTAATACGGAGATGAATATAATCGGCGGAGGCGACGGGGGAATTTATTCGACAACAGGTGATATGCTTCTGTTTGCAAATTCACTGCTGTCAGATAACAAGCTTCTTTCAAACGACAGCAAACTTAAGCTGTTCAATTCTCCATTGTTTCCTGAACAGTTTTCAAGCTGGGATGATTTTTTGAAAAGAGGAAAATTTGCAATAGCCGGAGGAGGTCCAGGTATAAGCGCCGTGCTGGGTATCAACATGGAAAAGAATTACATCATAATTATTCTTTCCAATTATGACGACAGAACAGCTGAAGGTGTTTATAGAAGATTCTCCGCAGTATTGAATGACAAACCTGTCGATTCTTTCAATCCCCCTCCGTCAAGAACGATTTATAATATTATAAAAGAAAAAGGCGGCGATAACTTTGTTAATAATTATAAAGCCGAACTGTCCGCAGCCGGAATCGAGCTTGATGATGACATGATCCTTTTTTTCGCGGGACAGGAATTTTTAAAAGAAAAGAATGCCGACGATGCAATCGCATTGTATAAAGTCTATACAAATGAATTTCCGAATATTGTTGTTGCATGGAATGATATGGGAGATGCATATTTATTAAAGAACGAAAAGAATAAGGCGAAGATGTGTTATGAGCAGGCACTGAAGATTCGTCCCGGAAATCAGAGAGCCAAAGATGCCCTGCAGCTTCTTAATTAGACGTATCCGAAGAACTTACTTTCGACCCCTACGGGGTCGTGCTGGTTTAGAACTCATTTGCTATTAATATGTGACCCCTACGGGGTTGTTATGTTTAAATCTTAACTTGCTATTAATATTTCACCCCTGCGGGGGCAGATTTGTTGTGACAAAGTTTTTAAACCCATCCTATTTCCCAAGCCCCAGCTTGGGAAATACTCCTTCCACAGGCAGACGCCGTCCAGATTGTCATACAGATTTGAATCCTACAATAATCAATTTATTATAGTGGCTAAATAAATTGTTCTTTGTTAATTTTGTATAGTTAAAATTATTACGGAGCATACTATATGAAAATCCTATTACTCCTTTTATTAAGTGTCGCAGCCATTCAGAATGCAAATTCAGACTGGCAGCAAATCTCAAGCTATCCGTCTTCAACCGCACATGACATGATCATTCTGAACGGAAAGTTTTTTGTCTGTTCAATCAATAACGGCGTTTACCGCTCGACTGACTCCGGCATTTCATGGGAAGAGCGGAACAATAATCTGACGAGCGCCGATTCGAAAAGAGTCTATGACATTGATTTCATAAACGGCAGGTTTATCATTGCGTCTGTTGACGGGATCTATGTCTCGACTGACGAAGGTGGAAGCTGGGAAAGAAAAAGCAGCGGAATGACAATCGGTCCGGGAGCGAATAATGTTTTTGCTTATTCAGTATTCGAAGATAACGGAATAATATTTTCCGGGATCTATAACGGGATCTATCGGTCGACTGACAATTGTGAGACATGGAATCTTTCCAATGTCTCGATGGAGCATTCGGACGTTGACGCGTTTTATAAATTTCATGGAGAGCTCTATGCAGGAAGGGATGCAATTAATCCTCCGGCATTATATAAATCGACAGACACGGGATTGATGTGGTCAACTGTAAACGTATGGAATAATTTCCCGGTATCTGTATTCTGCTTTTATTCGGAAGCGGATACTCTTTTTGTCGGAACGGCTGTCGGGATGTGGTATACAACTAATAACGGATTAAACTGGACAAACAGGAATTCCGGACTGAGTCTTGATCCTTACGTTTCATCAATTGCAAAATCAGGAAATGCAATGATTGCATCTTTGAAGTTTGGCGGCTCGGGAGTTTTTCGTTCTTTCAATAATGGAATCCAATGGGAAGAAATAACTGATAATCTTCCGTTCCTTAATGAAATTTCAAAGCTGTTAATTTATAATAATAAAGTTTATGCGGCGACAAGTAATAAGATCTGGTTCAGGGATCTGAATGAGATCATAACATCGGTTGATCCAATAGGCAATTCATTTCCGGAGAAATATTCTCTGTATCAGAATTATCCTAATCCATTCAATCCTAATACAATTATCAATTACGAATTACGAATTAAGAATTATACAAAGTTAGAAATATTTGATATTAATGGGAAAGAAGTTGCGACCTTGGTTGATGAAAATCAAAATGCAGGGAGATATTCAGTTAAGTTTGACGGAAGTAATCTTTCGAGCGGGATATATTTTTATAAATTATCAGCCGGAAATTATAATGAGACTAAGAGAATGTTACTGCTGAAGTAAAAGAAAATATTAAAGATTGAGAGTAACCCTGACTGTTTATCAAATACCGTCAGGGTTTTTTATTTATTTCTAATTAGAGATACAATGTTTAACTTTGTCCATTCTTATTAACATTCAATGAACGAATTTCAAAAAATATTTAAAGACAAGATTGTTCTTGCTCCGATGGAGGATGTATCTGAGCCGCCGTTTAGACTGATATGCAGACGGCTCGGGGCTGATATTGTTTACACTGAGTTTATTTCAGCGGAAGGTCTCATTCGAGACGCGAGAAAAGCGAAGGCAAAGCTTTTTTTCTATGAAGAGGAAAGACCGCTTTCGATACAGATATTCGGCGGGAATGAAGAAGTATTGGTTGATGCAGCGAAGATTTCCGAAAGTGTGAAGCCCGATTTCATTGATATCAATTGCGGATGCTGGGTAAAAGACGTTGCTCTCAGAGGAGCCGGAGCGGGACTTTTGAAAGACATTCCGAAGATGACACGAATAGCAGAATCTGTTTTGAAAAATGTAAACGTTCCGGTGACACTGAAAACAAGACTCGGCTGGGATGAAAATTCCATTGTCATAGTTGAAGTTGCTAAGGTTTTAGAGAAAGTCGGAATACAGGCGCTGACTGTTCACTGCAGATTGCGCTCGCAGGGAAATAAAGGCGACGCATACTGGGACTGGATAAAAAGGATCAAAGACGCCGGCGTCGAAATTCCCGTCATACTTAACGGAAATATTAAGACTCCCGAAGATGTGAAATTTGCATTTGAAACTTTCGAACCCGATGCTGTGATGATCGGACAGGCTGCAATTACAAATCCATGGATATTCAGACAATCGAAATTTTTTATGGAAAATAATTATCATCAGGAAGAACCGTCCATTGAAGAGAGAATTGATATTTGCATCGAACATTTGAAGTTAGCATGTGAACTAAAAGGAGAACCGCTCGGTGTCAGGGAATTCAGGAAACATTATTCGGGATATCTGAGAGAGATACAAGATGTAAGTAAGTTCAGATTAGAGCTGATGCAGTTCAATGATTACAAATCAATTGAAGAGAAACTGATGAGATTTAAAGAAGAGTATGAGTTAGTTAAGTTAGGTGAGTAGTGTGTGTTAGGTGAGTTAGTCAGGCATAAATCTAAAATCTCCAGCTTGAGGCTGGCTGGCATAAATCTAAAATCCAGCTTGAGGCTGGCTGGCATAAATCTAAAATCATAAATCATCTAAATCTAAAATCATATAATGGAAGCAGCAGCAGGTTTACTGGTCGGTTTCGGGGCCATAATCGGTTTCATATTAATAATAGCTATTCTCAGATCATTCCGTGTTTTGAATGAATATGAGCGCGGAGTTATTTTCCGGCTCGGAAAATTTTCCGGAGTCAAGGGCCCGGGACTGATAATACTTATTCCGATACTTGATAAAATGGTAAAGATCGGGCTTAGAACAATCGCGCTCGATGTTCCTCCTCAGGATATTATTACAAAAGATAATGTGTCTGTAAAAGTCAATGCGGTTGTTTACTTCAGGGTCGTCGATCCGAACAAAGCAATAATACAGATTCAGGATTATATGTATGCGACTTCACTAATATCACAGACAACGCTGCGGACAGTTACCGGTCAGGGTGATCTTGATGATCTTCTTGCTCACAGAGAATTAGTTAACAGCAAGCTGAAGGAATTGATTGACAGGGAAACCGAACCATGGGGTATCCAGGTAATGAATGTTGAGCTAAAGAATGTCGATCTGCCGCAGGAAATGATCCGCGCAATGTCAAGACAGGCGGAAGCCGAGCGAGATAAGAGAGCAAAGATCATAAACTCGGAAGGTGAATTCATGTCGGCGCAAAAGCTTGCAGAAGCTGCCGAGATATTAGGCGGTCATGAGAATGCATTACAGCTTAGATACCTTCAGGTAATGACTGAGATTGCTGCTGAAAAAAACTCGACGATGATAATTCCTCTTCCAATGGAGATAATGAGATACTTTACTGGCATGACTACAAAGCTGGATCGTGAAAACAAAGAAGCTAATAAGAAATAAAATAAGAAATAAAATCAAAAATTGAGTAAACTATTTTCCGTAAATTTTATCTTTCTATTTCTGCTGGCTACTCTGCTTGGCTCCGCCGGACTTGAAACCGGGCACCGTCATTTCTTTCACAGTAAAAACGGAATAGACTTTACCAGATCATCCCAATGGACTGAAGAAAAGCTTGCCTCAATGACACTCCGGGAGAAGATCGCACAGATGATAATTTCAAATTCGGACGGATATGCACTGGAAGAAAATTCAGATGAGTTTCAGCGTTTAAAAAATCTGATTGTTAATGAAAAAATTGGCGGATTGATTTTTTTCAAAGGCAATTCGGTACAGGAAGCTCAGCTGATCAACAGGCTTCAGGGATTGTCCGAAACTCCCCTTTTAATATCCGCTGACTTTGAAAGAGGAACAAAGATGCGTCTCGATGACGGGAGTTTATTCCCGAACAACATGGCTTTGGGTGCGACCCGAAATCCCGAGCTTGCATATAAAATGGGTTTTCAGATTGCAAAAGAATGCAGGGCAATCGGTGTTCAGCAGAATTATGCGCCGGTAGTTGATGTAAATAATAATTCAAAGAATCCGATAATAAATGTCCGCTCATACGGAGAAGATCCTGAACTTGTATCATCAATGGCAGACAAATTTATAAAAGGTCTTCAGGACGGAAATGTAATTGCCACTGCAAAACATTTTCCCGGTCACGGTGATACTGATATAGATTCTCATAATGATCTTCCTGTCTTGAATTTCAGTAAAGACAGACTGGAAAATCTGGAACTGGTTCCGTTCAAAAATGCAATTAAGAACAATGTAATGTCGGTCATGATCGCGCATCTTTCTTTGCCGTCTATAGACAACGAGTCCAATGTTCCTGCATCACTTTCAAAAAGCATTATCGAAGGAGTATTGATAGATGAACTGAATTTCAAAGGTTTGATAGTTACTGATGCGCTGAACATGGCAGGTGTTGTAAAGCATTTTACTACTGACGAAGTTGCGCTAAGATGTGTTAATGCAGGCGTTGATCTGATACTTATGCCGCAGGGAGAAACCCAAACAATCTCAGCAATTGAAAATGCCGTAATGAACGGATCAATATCCGAAGAGCAGAATTGATGCATCCGTCAGAAAGATCCTGAATGCAAAGCAATGGGCTTAAGCTGAATGAAAATAAATATACCGATGTGACTGAAGTTCCATCGGTCGTAAATTCTGATGAAGCGCAAAGAATATCTCAGCAGATCGCGGACGAATCAATCACACTTGTAAAAAATGAAGGCAGCATTGTACCGTTCACTAATTCGATCAGACAAAACTGTCTGATTATTTCACTGAACAACGGAAATGAAAAGCAAACTCTGATTATTTTTTCACGAGATTTAATCAGAATAATAATTTTAAATCAACTTCATATTATGATCTTGAATGGTGATATTTCAAATTCAGATGATATACTAAAAAGTGCTGAAGGCTTTGATGTAATAATAATTCCCATCTACGCAAAGGTGAAAATCAAGACCGGGACAGTCGGACTTCCCGAATCTCAGATCTCACTCATTAATTCTTTGGTTGGTGCCGGGAAAAAAGGTAGTTGTCATCTCATTCGGTAATCCCTACCTGATACAGGGTTTTCCTGATATTGATTCTTACATCTGCGCTTATGCCGATGCCGAAACTTCAATTAATTCCGTCGATAGATCAATTTATGGAACTATAAAGTTCAAAGGTAAATTACCTGTATCTATCAGCAATGAGTTCCGCTACGGTGACGGCATTATCAATTAAGAATTAGAATTAAGAATTAAGAATTAAGAATTAAGATATTAAGAATTAAGAATTTACAATCAGAATTTGAAATCTGTAATATTTATTACATTAATCCTGCTCACAAATAATTCATTTTCCCAGAATCTTGTCCAGCAATTTGACGGTATAGCTTCGATGTTCGCGGCAATACTTCATCTGCTCCTTTCAACGGCGGTATCAATAATGCAAGATATCAGTTTGTTGACATTGACGGTGACAATGACCTTGACCTTTTCATGTTTGATGCCGATACATCGCTTTATTTTTACAAAAATATTGGAAATACTCAGAACGCTAGTCTATAAATTAATTTCATCCCGTTTTGAGGATCTTCACTTCAGGAACTGGTTTTATTTTGCAGACATGGATCAGACAATGACTATGATCTATTTACCGGCGGTGACTTTCAATCCGTAAAGTACTATAAGAATAACGGTACTCCGAACTCTCCTTCATTTTCTTTGCAGATCGGAGAGCTGCATACAAGCGGCGATTCAATAATCTACAGTGAATCCAACTGCGTCCCGGTGCTTTGTGATATTGACGGAGACGGCGATAAAGATTTTTTCTCAGGACAGTCACTCGGAACAGTCACTTATTATGAAAATATTGGTAATGCGGGAAGTTTAATTTCAGATTTGTTACTGACTTCTGGCAGAACTTATTGATAATCTCGCCCGCTTCAAAAATTGTACTTCAGCCTG
The DNA here is from genome assembly GCA_963836395.1 of uncultured Ignavibacteria bacterium. Lineage (GTDB taxonomy): Bacteria > Bacteroidota > Ignavibacteria > Tepidaquicellales > Tepidaquicellaceae > JAGPCH01. The sequence continues at coordinate 73,879 of CAWIJF010000013.1, forward strand.
ACAGCAATCCAAACAATACCGATGAAAGACACGGAGCGAATTCGCTGGAGTTTGCTGATATTGACAACGATAATGATTACGATTTATTCTGGGGAGATTTATTTTCAAAAGGAATTTATTTTATTCAAAACAACGGAACGCCTCAAGCTCCGAATGTTGCAATAGTTGATTCAACTTATCCTTCAAATTCACCTTTTAGTCACACGGGTTCAACTCTGTCAGGTTTGCGGATATTGACGGAGACGGCGACAAGGATATGTTTGTTTCCGTTTTGTATTTATCGCAGAACTCAAACAACTTTGCATTCTACAGAAATGACGGAAACGTATCATCGCCCATTTTTCAAAGAGTAACAAACGACTATATGTCATGCGTGGATGTTGGCGGCAGCAGCAACCTTACTTTCACAGATATTGACAATGACGGAGACAAAGACTTATTTATTGGAAGTGATTTGTCGAAACTGTCTTTTTACAGAAATACCGGCACCGCTTCGAATCCTTCATTCGCATTGGTACTTGATTCACTGCCAATATTATCGACAAGCTTCAATTACGCTCCGGCTTTTGCCGATCTTGACAATGACGGAGACAAGGACCTATTGCTTGGAAGCTATATAAAAGATTCATTATGGTTTTTCAGAAATACGGGGACCCCGCAGACATTTAATTTTACTCTCGAATCAAGAGGTTATCAGATCGGGCTGACATCTCTGGGACAAAGCAGCGCTCCGGCTTTTGTTGATATTGACAATGACGGAGACCAGGACCTGTTTATAGGTGCAACCAACGGAAGAATTTTCTTTTATGAAAATACTGGGAACGCAAACAATTTTAATTTTGTACTTGTAACTAATTTTTACAATTCCATTGATGCCGGTGACGAAAGCATTCCGAGATTTTTTGACATTGATTCGGACGGAGACTTTGATCTTTTTATCGGCAAGCAGGACGGTAAAATATCTTTTTACAGAAATGACGGCAGCTCAGCAAATGCGAATTTCGTCTGGCAGACCGATGAATATAAGAATATAAATGTTCATCAAAGTTCGTGCCCGGAATTTGTTGACATTGATAATGATACGGACCCTGATTTATTCATAGGGAATATTAAAGGAGGTTTGTACTATTTCAGGAATGATGATGTATCGGGCATTCAGACCATTTCAAATATAATTCAGCCTCAATACAGACTCTATCAGAATTTTCCGAACCCATTCAATCCGTCAACTAAAATAAGATTTGACCTGCCGGGGAACTCTCCGATAAGGCTTTCAGTCTATGATATGTCAGGCCGTGAGGTTTCTGTTTTAGTAAATCAAAAATTAAATACCGGCAGTTATGAATATACCTGGAATGCAGAAGAGCTTTCGAGCGGAGTTTATTTTTACAATTTAACCGCCGGAGAATTTTCCGAGAGTAAAAAAATGTTGTTTCTTAAATAAAAATAGGTTAATTTTACATACCTCAAAAAAATTTATTTCTATAATCAAACCATACTTAAATTATGAAAAAATTAATATTCTGTTTGATCGTTTTAGCCCTCTTTGTCTTCACACAGATCAACACTGTAAGAGCCGGTGACAGAACGATTCTGAACGAGAGATTTACAAGCTCCACCTGTGTACCTTGTGCAAACGCTAATCCTATTCTCGAGGCGTTCTTAAATTCTTCAGACCCTTTGAAAATTGTAAACGTCAGCTATCACATGAACTGGCCTGCGCCGGGAAATGACCCTATGTATTTAATTAATCCGGGAGACAATAATGCCAGAAGAACTTTATACGGAGTTAACGCAATTCCCGATTGGTTCATGGACGGAGCCGAAGTCGGTACTTCAACATCGGCTCTACAAAATGCTTTTAATGCAAGAACAGATGTGATAAGTCCGGTTACTCTTATCGTTTCTGAAACTGTTAACGGAGATATGGCAACAGTAAAAGCCGATATCTACTGTGAAGGATATATGAACAATCCTAATGTAACGGTTCAATTTGCAGTTCTTGAAAAAGTTATTTATTATAATGGTCCCAACGGAGAGACAAACTTTACTCATGTTATGAGAAAGCTTCTTCCTTCTTCATCCGGTACACAGCTGACTTTATTACCGGGTGATCATGTTTTTCTCGAATACACATATACAATGGATCCTGCATGGAATCCTTCACTGATACACACTTTGGTTTTTGTAGAAACTTCTCCGCGTGAAATTTTAAACTGTGCTTATCCTACAACAAACTTTAATCTTATCTCCAATCCTGGTTTCCATGTTGTAAATCAGGGACAGAGCCAGAATGAAAATTACAATGTTGAGATTCCTTCTGTTGCAAACGGTTACACTTCACCTGTCACATTTACTTCTGAAGTAGTTCCTGCAGCAGCAGGCATAAACGTTCAGTTTACAGGTGGAAATGTGATCAGCAATTTTCCGGCCACTTTAGCATTTAATGTTTCTTCAAATCCAGGCGTTCCGGTAGGTGAATACAAGATTGTATTGACGGGAACAAATGCACTTGGAGTAAGTCACAAAACATTTGTGAATTATCTTGTCGGAAAAAACTATATCACAGTCGGAACGAGCCGAACCAATCCTCTTCTTTCATTCAAGGTTGATAACCTGACATATAATTCCAAAAGGGCTTTTGTATGGGATATAAATTCAAATCATACAATTGAAGCTGTATCACCGCAGACTTTTGGAAACAGCCGTTATATTTATACAGACTGGAGCAACGGCGGATCACAATCTCAGACAATTAATATCGGTACCACTGTAAGTGATTATCATGCTAATTATAAAGTAGCATACAGACTGCTTGGAGTTGTAGAGCCAACAGGAATTCCTGCTACAGTTGTGGGTGGCAATACTTTCTATGATTCGGCTTCAGCGCAAAGTGTTTCACTTTCTGCAACACAGGTTTCATTTAACGGTCACACATATTATTTTAACAGATGGGAAGGAACAGGATCGGGTTCGTATACAGGTCCGAATGCAATTGCTAATGTTACCATGAATGAATTCATTCTTCAGAAGGCGATTTTCGATACGATCAATGTCGGAATTTCAAATTATAATTCCAATGTTCCGGATAAGTTTGCTCTCTATCAGAATTATCCGAATCCGTTTAATCCGACAACCAACATTAAATTTGATATAGCAAAGTCCACATTCACTTCGATTGTTATCTACGATATGCTTGGAAAAGAAGTATCAAATTTAGTAAGCCAGGTTTTATCTCCGGGAAGCTATGAATATAATTTTAATGCTTCCAACTTCCCGAGCGGAATTTACTACTACAGAATAAAGACCGAAGGATATACAGAGATCAGGAAGATGATGCTTGTGAAGTAATTAGTATCGGGTATTGAGTAAGAGCCGGAGGAGAAAATTCTTCCGGCTTTTTTTATTTAATTACATTTACTTCTAAACTCTTACTTCTTCCTATATTCCATTGCATATTCCGCATAATTCAAAGCGCTCTTTTTAATATTCTTAATCTCTTCATCATTCAGCTCTCTGATTACTTTTGCCGGAACTCCCGCTGCAAGCACACCTTCAGGAACAATGAAATTTTCTTTTACCACTGAACCCGCTGCAATAATGGAATTTGAATTTACAGTTGCATTATCAAGAACAATCGCTCCCATTCCGATCAACACTCTGTCTTTAATTGTGCATCCGTGAACGGTTACATTATGACCGACTGTCACATCGCTTCCGATAATCAAGGGAAATTTTTTGTGAGTTACGTGAAGGACACAACCATCCTGAATATTTGTTCTCTCCCCTATTCTTATATAATTTATATCACCTCTTATAACAACATTGAACCAGACACTTGCATTCTTATTTACTACAACGTCACCAATAATACTTGAATTTTCTGCGATGAAAATACTTTCATCAATCTTTGGAAATGTATCTTTATATCCAAGCAGCATATACTCAAAGAATATTTATGTTGTCTTCCTTCTTTTCGGACAGACTTATTTCGATCTCTCCCTGTCTTAAATTCACATTATCAAAAGGAAGCATTGCTTTGTTCTCCTTAGCCCATTTTGCTGCAATGCCGTTGAGCGGACTGGTCACGTTATAGCTTTGATATGTTATCATTTCACCGATCTGATAAATAATGTCAACAAGTGTTTCACCCGAAGCCCAGTAGTCGCCTATGCAGATATCATTCGGCGACGCCAGTCTGAAATTCGGATGGAATATACCCGACAAAATATAACTAACCGGCTTAAGCCGCGGATAATCGGCGTGAAGGTAAATCTCGATCTTATGGTCTTTTATTATTTCAAGTTCCTTTTTTCCCCCGGCACCGTTCTCTTTAAGTCTCAAACCTTTAAGATTTTTGAAGCTGACATAGTATCTTTCCGGAGGAAGCTCATCACTGTTGTATTCAAAACTAATGTACGGGTGACTCGAAAACTCTTCTTTCATTTTCTTAAAATCTGATATTAATCTTCTCTGCCTCGGACTCAATTTGATTTTACAATTTTAGATTATTGATTTTAGATTTCTATTTTCGACTAAACCCAACTAACCCAACTCACCTAACTCACCAAACTCACCTAACTTACCCAACTCACCTTACTCACCCAATGGTATCTCCAGCACCTGTCCGATTTTTATATCCCATTTGTTTTTCAGATTGTTTCGTTTCATTATGAGATCACTTCCGTTTTTGTTTTTATAAAACTCCATTGATATTTTATCAACATTATCACCCGCTCTGACTGTATATTTAGCCAACTCATCAGGGATCTCAGTGTTTGTCGAATCCCTGCCTGCAGACTTTCCGCCGATCTCGGATTCCACAATCAATTTATCCACCCTGTCATTCAGTTTTTTTAATCCGTTTTTTAGTTCTGCCATCTCCGTATTGTATTCGTCTTTCAGCAATACCTGTTTCTGAAGCTCGGAATAATTATAGATCAGTAAGCCAATAAGAAGAAATGATAACAGCAAAAGTCCGCCAATGACATAATTCTTATAATCCGGTCCGGTTTTTTCTTTACTCCCGGCTGCGGAATTATTTTTCAGTTCGTCAGCTTCTGAATCCTTTCTATTTTCATTATTGAATAAGTCATTCAGCTTCTCCTTTTTTTTTATGTCATAGACGTAAAACCCGCCCGACTTTACTATCTTCCCTTCATCCCAGAGAAAAAATCCCCTGTCCTTTATGGTCGGATCAAATACATACGCAACCATATAATCCATATTGAAAAAATTTTCCTGAATGAAAATATCGAAGCTCGACAAAAAAACCGTATGACCGGGATGTGAATGAAACCATCCGAGTATCTTTTTGCCGGGAAAATCCTTTTCAAGAATTTCATTTATATATTCCCAGGTGTCGTGTGTGAAGGTCAGTCTGGATAAGGAAGAGTTGGTGTGCTTTGCAATTATTTTTCCGTCAATTGAAATGAATTTCTTTCCGTCATTATTAATGCCAACATCGCCTGTTAAAACACCTCCCAGCTCATTGTTCAGATCACTTGAAAGATAGTCTTCAACTTCAATTAAAACATCCTGCCTGATGAATATTTTCAGATCTGATTTTAATTCTTCAGTCCCGAAATACTGATGATCAAACGGAAATTCACAAATCTTGAAAGAGCTGCCGGCTATGTTATCTTTTACTTCTATTTTCATTTATTTAAATATAACCAATGTCAAAACTATAATAAATAAATTAATCGGATTATCTTTTGATAACCAGACGTCTCGGCGCGATTCCGCCCGTAATTGTAAATTCAGTTTGAAGAGCACCGCCCGCATTGTAAACCCTTAGCTGCCCGCTCGATGAAAAACTCGGAACATATCCGGCATAGTATAAATCTGCATCCTTATCATAAATCAGAGAATAAAATAACGCAGGTGAAGCCGGCTTCGGAACGAGAACTGCCGAAGATCTCAAACTGAAAGTGTAACTGACTATGTCCGATTCGGCATAGACATCCCCGCCAATGTAACAGATCTGATCGGCGTTAATTACCGTGATGTCTCTGCTGAACCCATAGATCAGGTTTGTAAAAGAATCCAGCTTATTATAAGTAACAGGATCAATTTTGAATATGGCTGCTCTTGTTGAATCACCCGGGCAACCTACAAGTAATTTTCCGTCGGTTGAAACAGCAAGAGATGAAGGCGCCTTTCTTACCTGGATTGTCGCAACAACCGTATTTGAAACTGCATCAATTACAGAAACTGTTGAGTCGGTTTCACCTGTGAATAAACTTGTATTGCATACAAATACATTATTGCCTATCGCCAGAATTTCCTGCGGATAAAGACCTACATTGATTGTCGTGATCAGAGCCAGTGAATTTTTATCAACTACCGATACATTATTCGACGGTCCGTTTGTTATGAAAATTTTATTGTTCGCAATTGCCAGAGAATAGGGATTTATTCCCACATCATTCGAAGCAATGACAGTTCCGTTTGTATCAGTTTTGTAGATTTTTCCTGCCGATCCGAAATTCCCCTGTTCGGTTATGTATAAATTATTGTTGTCAAGCACCATACCGTCGGGCGTGAGACCAAGCTGTCCCGGATTGAATATATCGGCATAGAAGCTGTCTCTTGAAATGTTGTAAAACGAAAGCTTGCTTGTCCCCGGCATTAAATCCCCCCTCAGACAAGATATATACACCTTCGGATGAATTTACAGGAATAAGCGGAATGATAACAACATCGTCACTGCATCCGGGAATGTTAACTGACGAATACTGCTGCCGCAAAAAGTATTAAAAGCTTCTTCAATCTGTTTCCTTTCCTGTTTTTATTTTATTGTTATTGAATAATGATATCAAATTTTGTTTCGCCGGTCTCGATCATCTTCTTAATGTATGGCACGCACAGTCTGCAATTTGAAGCAACTGTCTTTGCCATTATCAGCTCGTCGAGTGTTTTCAGATTCCTGTCTTTCATTATCTTTTTCATTTCTTCAAATGTTGTATCGTAACAAATACATTTTGTAATATTAATTTTTGTTTCCTCCATTTGCCTGACCTAAAAATCGATGCCTGTTCTTATCGGAATGCCTTTATCAAAATAATGTTTTACTTTTCTCATTTCAGTTATTAAATCGGCTTTTTCTTCGAGACCGTCCCACAACTTATGTCCGGTCATCACCAGCTCAAACCTTTTATTCTTATTCCAAAGATCTATCAGCTCTTCTATGTCTTCTTTTTTTAATAAATGGTAAACAACTGCTGCAATTGCCTCATCCAGCACAAGCAGGTCCTGCCTGCCGTTGACGATCAGATCCTTGGCAATGTCCAGCCCTCTTTTTGCCTCATCAAAATCGTCTTCGGTATTTTTGAATCTGAATGTTCCGTCTGCATTCATTCTCTCGCACCCGGTTGAAAAGAATTCAACGTCACATCCCGCATCCTTCAGTTTCCGCAATGTGTTTAATTCCGCATAATGTTCATTTGTACCTTCGTAGCCTTTATCAAACTGAACCAGCCTGACCTTAAGTCCGGCTCCGAGTGCGCGCATTATCAGTCCCATCACAGCGGTTGTCTTTCCTTTTCCGTAACCATAATAGATGTGAAAGCAGTGCTTATCTTCTTCCGATAAGTTTTTATATCCTTCGATCGTTTTTAGAATTTTTTCTTTATACTTTTTGCCACCGGCATTTTTTGCTTCTTTTGTTTTTGTCATGATGTTTTGATATTAATGCTGAAAATGTTTTTTAATATAGCCCGGTCAATATTCCAAACTCAAGATCAGTTTATAATTTCGTAAAGGAACCGGGTACCCGGCGATGATCTGATAATCCTCATTGAATATGTTATTTACTTCAGCTTTGATCTGAACATTCATTTTATTCAATACAAAATTCCTGTAGACATTCCCTTCAAGTAAATTCACTGCCGGCAAAGAATTAGTGTTCTCAAAGTCTGTAAACCGCTTTCCTGTATAAGTGTAAAACAAATTCAATCCCGTCTCTTTATATTTTAGTGAAGCGCTTACTTTTGCCAGCTGTTCTGGAATGTAAAATATCTGTTTGTCAAATGACGGATCGCCGGCATATTCTGATGATTTCTTTTTTGAACTTGTGAAGCAGTAATTTAAATTAAGACCAACGGATAGATTGTTATCCAATTTTTTTGCAATGTCGGCATTCAGCAGAATCACGTTAGAAGCTGACTTGCCGATGTTCATTGGAGTCCATAAGCCGTTTGAGTTTGGGGACCAGACAATTTTATCTTTTGCATCTATGTAGGTGTAAGTTACTTCAACCGAGTTTTCGGAAAATAAATTAAATCCGATTATCATTCCCGCATCGAAGTTTACCGAGCTTTCCGGCTTTAAATTTTTATTCCCGAGATCTTTCCAGTACAGTTCGTTAAATGTAGGGGCTGCAAAATTATTTCCGATGCTTGTTTTAAAATTAAGTTTTTGATCTGCAAACGGTTTCACATTCATTCCGAATTTTCCCGAAAGGACATTCCTGTTTATGTCTGAAATATAGTCATACCTCAGAGAAGGAAATAATTTCAGGAACTTCTTCACATTGATTTCCGGGACAATAAAAATACCGGGCTGAATTCTCTGAACATTTCCTTCAACTTCATTGCTTTTCAGGGTTGCATAATCGATCTCATATCCCGTCACCAGTTCAAAATTGTTTGTTACATAATTGATCTGAGACGAATTCGAAAGGACAATGTTCTTATAGAAGCTGCTGATCAATTGCCGGTCTGAATAGTTTGAAAGATTATTCTGAAAATTTATCTCAGTTTTAAAAGATGATCCCGGCGACAGGACACTTTCGTACGACAGGACATTATTAAAATTCTTGTCGGACTGATTCGAATTTGACGGAGAAGAGCCCGTCTCGATCCCGGGTATGTATCTCAGCTGATTGGCATAATTACTGTAAATATTTATTGTCGTATTTTTATCGTTGTGATAGTTTAAGCTTACTGAATAGTTTGAAAGTTCATAACTTGAATTGTCTCTTTCCTTAAGCAGTTTTTCAAAGCCGTTATCAAAATAATATTCATAATTATTCTCAGAAGATTCCTTCGAATAGTTCATATCAATTGTAAATCTGTTTATTCTCTTATTTGCACCCAGATAAATTTTCCTTTGTCCGTAAGAGCCAGCCTGTCCGTTCAGCTTCAGTTTCAGATCTTTTGTGCGTTCATTTTTTGTAACAATGTTAACGACGCCTCCGATTGCCTGCGAACCGTAGATCGAGCTGGAGCCGTTATTCAAAATTTCTATCCTGTCAATGTTATCTTTCCCTATTGAGCTCAGATCGATCTGACTGTTCTGATATGAATTCATCTTGAACCCGTTGAGCAAGACCAGTGTCTGCTCCGCGCCGAGCCCGTTCATTGAAATAGTGTTCAGAGAATTATTCCCGCCGTAAGATTTTATAAAAATATTTCCTCCAAGCTGAAGCACATCCGAAAGATTCTCACCGTTCTTATTGTTTATATCCTCTCTGTTTATCAGTTGTATCTTTATCGGGGAATCAAACTTGTTAGTCACTATCTTATTGCCGAATATTTTTATCTCATCTGTTTTGAATTTCACCGTATCACTAACCTGGGCTGATCCCGTCTTAAAGCTAAGAATTAGAATAATGATTAAGAGATATTTTATTTTGTCTAAAAACACAATATCATTTGAAATTTGTAATTTGAAATTTATAATTAAAACAAAAAAACTCCCGTTCTCTTTTTTTACTCAAAATGAAAAATCTATATGATGAGTCTAAAAAGAAAACGGGAGTCTTCCCTTTGAATTTAATTCATATATCTTTTCCCTCGAAGATTTTTGAAACTATATTCCGGCAGGTCTCCTGGCTTAAAAGCAATTCCCGTGTCGCCTTCCCATTCTTGTTGAGAGCAGTGGACTAGTGAACGGTCTTCTTTATTACAGTTGCGGGGACAGTTACGGCATCTCACCGTATTCCCTATTAATCTCTAATGCTGAGAACCAAAATATTTTTCTAAAAAAGAACTTTACAAAATTACATATATTTTTTTAAAATCACAAATCCGCAGAGTACCTTCTAAATCCATTCCAATTGTTTCTTTGTCATTTCATTGACGACATTGCCGGTATTCAGTGTGTCAGCCGGTTCGAATAACATTACGTGAACTTCTTCTTCAGCTCTCGGACGATGCTCAACGCCTTTCGGAACAACGATAATTTCACCTTCATTTACTTCAACCGACTTATCTCGGAAATCCATTATAAAACTGCCTTTGATAACAAAAAACAATTCATCTGCATCTTTATGGGAATGCCATATAAACTCGCCCCGGAACTTACCCAGCTTGACCTGCTGTGAGTTAAGTTCGGCTATTATTCTCGGATTAAAATAGTCAGAGAATTTTTCAAGCTTCTGTTCCAGATTTATTGAATTTAAAATGTCCATGAATATTATTTTGCAGGATTCATCACTTAAGGCTTTACCGAACCCGTCTCCGGGATCAGATCACCTTTTGGTTTTGTAAATTTTATCCATAATCTTTCGTGTATGTAAAAAAGAATCAATTTGGTAAATACTTCAGTGAACCCGATCTCAAAAGCTCTTTGAATTTCCCCGGTAACAAAAAAGGCGATTGTAATTGTATCGATCGTACCGAATAGTCTCCAGCTGATTCCTTTGACAAAGCTCCTCCAGTGTTTGTCTTCCAATACAATTGTTCCGTTGCTTTTCTTCACTTCTTTTTTGCCGATGCTAAAATAGATCCAGGCACGATCATGCAAATAAAATAAAATGATCTTCGTGAAAAGTTCTATGCCGCCGATTTTTAACGCCATAGATATATTTCCGGTAAAGAGCCACGAAAGAAAAATCGTATCCAGGGTACCTACCATTCGCCAGGTTACACCTTTGATGAAACTGATCTTTCTTGATTCGTAATGAAGTGGAGCCATTGAATTTGACCGAATAATTTTTATGCAAAATGCTTAAAGAAAATTTTGAAATCAAAGCATATCATAATCCTCTTTAGTTGTTTTAATTATTTTAGTGGAAATGAAAATGATAGTTTGTTATATTGCACAATATTTAATTGTGGATAATACAGAAAGTCTCGGAAAGTGCGCCAACTGCGGTGAACCTCTGCAGGGAAAACATTGTCATGTTTGCGGAGAAAAAAAAATTAATCCCGAAGAGCTTACCTTTAAACATTTTTTCAACCAGTCGTTTGAAATAATTACTCATTATGATTCACGGGTCCTCAGAAGCGTTTACCACGTCTTCAGAAAACCGGGTTTCCTCGTCACTGAGAATCTCGAAGGACGTCGCGTAAGATATGCAAAGCCCATTCAGCTGTTTTTTCTTATAAATATCATTTATTTTTTTGTCCTGAGTTTTATAGAGATCGGATTTGATGCAGTCACCAACCGCGCAACAGATCACATGGAAAACTTCTTTTACGGCGGCTATGCCTCTTCGCTCGTAAATGAAAAAGTAACCGAAAAAAATATTCCACTGGAAGAATATGACGAAAAATTTTACAATGAGATTTACGTCGAATCAAAATTACTCATAATCTTTATGATCCCGCTGTATGCGCTCTGGTTAAAGCTGATCTATCTGAAAAAAAACATACTCTATTACGAGCATCTGATCTTTGCAACTTATTTTTTTTGTTTCATATTGCTGTTCTATACTTTAGTTCTAAATGTTGTTGTTTATCCACTGATCTACAATACGCAATTCCTGCATGGCGGAGCCGAACTGATAGATTATAATTCCGGGGAACTCATGGCAGAGCTGACTGTATTGATCTTTGCGGCAGTATATCTTTTTTTCGCAATAAAGCAGGTTCACAAACAGTCTGCAGGGCAGACTCTCTTTAAAACATTTTTAGCCGTAATCGGTCTGGTACTCACTTTTAACGTTTTCAAATTTTTGATCTTCCTAACGGCTTTTTACACTACATAATTTGCGAGATGCAAAAGACAAGGGTGAAGATTTGTTGTATTGGCAGCGTGAATGAAGCTCAGCTTGCGATTGGATACGGAGCCTCTGCTCTCGGCCTTGTCTCTCGAATGCCAAGCGGTCCGGGGGTAATAGCTGATGATGATATTTTAACCATAGCAAAATTCATTCCGCCTCCTATAGCTTCTTTTCTTTTGACGAGCGAAACGGATGCGGCAAAAATAATTTCTCAGCAGCGTAAGTTCAAAACAAATACACTGCAGCTTGTGGATAAAGTTGATTTAAATACTTACGATGAATTGAAAAATGAATTGCCCGGAATAGATTTGGTTCAGGTAGTTCATGTTTTGGGAGTGGAGTCAGTTGAATATGCGGTTAAGGTTTCAGAATATGTTGACGCGATTTTACTCGATTCGGGAAATCCATATTTGAAAATAAAAGAGCTCGGCGGAACCGGAAGGGTTCACGACTGGAGCTTGAGCAGAAAGATCCGTCAAGCTGTCAGCATACCTGTATTTCTTGCTGGCGGTCTGAATGCGCAGAATGTCAGGGAAGCCATTGAAACAGTCGAACCCTTTGCGGTCGACCTCTGCAGCGGAATAAGAACTAACGGTAAGCTCGATGAAGTCAAGCTCAAAGATTTCTTTAATGTAGTAAATAAAATGTAATAGGTTATGTATTATCTATATTGGGTAATAGGCAAATTCTTAATACTTAATATTCACAATTAATATTTACAATTGCTATTTACTATTTACTATTTACTATTTACTATTTATTATTTATTATTTACTATTTACTATTTACTATTTACTATTTAAAACTTAATACTTAATAATATGAAAATCGGAATACTCGGCACCGGAGATGTAGGTAGAGCTCTCGGAAGCGGATTCATTAAATATGGTTACGAAGTTAAAATGGGATCGCGTGATGCGAATAATGTTAAGATGAAAGAGTGGGTAGATAAGTCGGGCGCGAATGCATCGGGCGGAACATTCGCAGATGCTGCTGAATTCGGCGATATAATAATTTTAGCAACGCTCTGGACCGGAACGGAAAATGTAATTAAATTAGCCGGACAAAAAAATCTAGCCGGTAAAGTTGTCATTGACACAACTAATCCTCTTGATTTTTCCAAAGGCATGCCTCCTGGTCTTGCACTCGGTCATACAGATTCGGGAGGCGAGCAGGTTCAGAGATGGCTCCCGGATTCAAACGTCGTCAAAGCATTTAACATTGTTGGAAATGCGCACATGGTCAATCCTGATTTTGATTGCGGTCCGCCGGATATGTACATTTGCGGGAATGATGAAAAGGCAAAACAAACTACTGAAGAAATTCTGAAGCAATTCGGATGGATTGTTATGGACATTGGAGGAATTGAAGGATCGCGCGTTCTCGAACCGCTTTGCATTCTCTGGGTTATATACGGAATGAAAACAAATTCGTGGAATCACGCTCTCAAAATGCTAAAGAAGTAGTCAATTGTGTTTTTATCAAAATTGCAAATTTCAAATAAAAACATTTGACATGTTACCCACCTTTAGCAAGCACAAACATCTGACGTCTGACGCGGCTTGCAGACATCTTCCATCTTGCGGACTGCGTTAAGCCTTAGTGCCCGGTTTTTTTTCACCGAGTGAAAACCAGTTTTCTGAATCATCTTTAAAGACAGCTTCATATGCATAGAATTCTTTTGTCGGAGGTTTTGTAAACTGGACGCCTTTTGCCTTTAGCTCTTCATAAGTTGCATTAAGATCATCACACTCCCACACCGCAAAACCAAATGATCCCTTCTTAACAAGCTCTCTCATTTGTTTGGCTGTGTCTTTGTTGAATCCCATTCCTTCTTTGATCGGGTTCAGGATAATTTCAAGCTCCGGCTGACCGGGAGGTGTGATGGTTAACCATCGCATTCCTGGTCCCATTGGAGCGTCGGTATGAACTTTAAATCCGAGTTTATTTATGTAAAAATCCAATGCACTGTCCTGATCAAGGACATAGATGCAAGTGTGGCTCAGTTGTGTAATCATTGTCTTTATTTTTAAATTTATGATTCCGTAAAAATAAAAATTTTTATTTTGAAATCCCTTCTTCAAAATTGCGCTTTTTAAACAAGACCGTGCTTTTGCGAAAAACATCCCGGGATGAAACTGACGGGTGATTTTATTATTTTTGCCTTTATCATTTGCCGTTTGTTAAAGTATTCGGAGGGAGCCATGCCGGTGCTTCTTCTGAACAATCCGCTGAAAGAGCTTACGCTTTCGAAGCCGACATCAAGACATGCCTTTGAAACAGGAACTCCGAGGTTCATCAGTTCCTTTGCCTTTTCGATCCTAACTGACTTCAGATACTGATGCGGGGTTTTTCCGTAAATCTTTTTAAACTGACGGATGAAATGGAATTTTGAAAATATTGCTTCGTAGGAAATTTTATTCAGGTTTATGTCTTTGGAATAGTTGGCGTCAATAAATAGTTTCGCCTGAACTATGCGCTTGTAGAGATATTGTTTCGGATACTGCATTTTGTCTTTTTTATTTATTCATCTGATAAATTTTTTGTTACAAAAACTTCTCATGGAGATATTTTGCTTACATACATAAAGACGTTGTTATCAACTATCCCCAGATCGGAAGCGTTAACAATATTATTTCCGTCAATATCGGAATTCACATATCCCTGTACAAAATTAAGAACATCATTTTCAACCAAAGACAGATCCTGTGCATCAACATCCCCGTCCTGATCTGTGTCTCCGCTGTAGATACAGTACTTTGTTCCTTTCAGAATGAGATTGTCGCCGTATGCCTGCGAGGCGGAGGTTGAAAAATCATAACTGAGATTCCCGGTATGGAAGAATGATACCGGAGAGCTCCACGTTTCAATTGAATTTCTGTGCATTAAGACTATGTAATAGTTGGTTGCATTTGAGGCATTGATGAAATTAAAATCAGCTCTTCCGTTTGGATCAAGATATCCCTTTGCAGAATCAACAATTGCATACGGCGCGGAATAGTCTCTCAAAAATACTTTTAAAGTATCCCGTATCATAAAACCTATAGCGGGATCATAAAAGCCCTGTATGTAAGAGGTCAATTCAAGTTTCTTTGGTGAAGGCAGAATTTTATAGTAATCTCTTTGATTGCCGCTTACACTGTAGAACCTGAATACAAGACTGTCGTCATAAGACATTATCAGCATTGCGCCATAATTATTATTGTACCTGAGCTGGCTTCCGGGAACGGGAGTATTAAATGCATAGATACTCTTTCCGCCAAGCCCGTTAACGAAATATGTGAGACTGTCTATAAAAATTCTTTCATATGTATGATCATGACCTGCAAGAACTGCAGTCGCTCCCCATTCTTTGAATGGCCACTGCATATAATGCTGCGAACCGTGTTGAGCTGATGAATAAGGAGGGTGATGAAAATAAACGAGGTTGTATTTTTCTGTTGATTGTGAAAGTTTCATCTTCAGCCATTGCCCCTGAACAGAGCTGCTGTCAACGCCATCAGGTTCATTAGGATCGCTGTCGATTGCAAAGAAATGAACATTGCCTTTTACAAAATCATAATATCTTTCATTGGAAGGGAGCGCAAAATAATTTAAATATGCCTGCGCGCTTAGTGTGTACCAGTCATGATTTCCAAGTGAAGGAAAAAATCTGTTGACCGAATCACCCTGACCATAATTGCCTGTATAAGGAGAAATAAACTGATGATAATACTGTCCAATGTTAAGATCAATTGTTGCAGCTTCACCAAGCTCATAATTGTTATCACCCAGAGTAATTATGAATTCTGGGTTCCAGCTTTTGACAAGATTTGATACATTCAATTCATTGGATCCGGCTTTGCCGAAGTCGCCTATTGCCGCAAACTTGACCTGGGGTTTTAAAAAAGAAAAATTTAGAACAAAAAGTAATAATGTGAAAAGAATTTTTTTCATGCTAAGTAGTTATTACCGCTAAGTCTTGAAGACCCAAAGTATAAGTATTTGAATTTTTTCTTAGAGACTTCGGAATCTTAGATTAAATGATCTCTTGAGACATACAGGTCCGTCAAAGTCCAGCATCCCGTGTCTCAAGGTCTGATCAAACTCACATAATTAAACGCATTATTATCTGCGATAGCAAGGTCTGATGCATCCGTTACATTATTCCCCGTAACATCAGTCGCAAGATAACCTTCTTCAAAATTAAAGGCATCATTATCAACTAAGCTCAAATCTTCAGCATCTATACTTCCATTCTGATTCACATCCCCGCTGTATATGCACCATTTGTCACCTAACGATAAAACATTATTCCCGAATGCCTTAGAACCGGAGGAAGTAAAATTATAGTTTGTCGATGAATCCGGAACAAACATTGTTCCAGCGCTGCTCCAGGTCTCAACGGTGTTCCGGGTTCTGACAACAATGTAATATGTTCCCACGGGGGCATTTACAAATGTAAATGTACCCGAAAATGAAACAGAGTCAATCACGCCTCTTAATGAATCTCTGACCTGATACGGATAAAAATTATTTCTTAAGAATACTGTAGCCGTATCCCTGATATTAAGCCGGTTCAGATTCAGATTATAATAACCTTCCGGTATACATGTAAGATTAAGAGTTAACGGAGGGTTATTGCTTATCGGAAAGTTGTTGAATGAAAGAGCCCCGATTCTTCTGGAATTTCTAATAAAAGGTCCCTCATAAATAACCGAAGTGCCGTTGTTATATTTCGAAGGAAGGTACGTGATCTTGGTAGCATTGCTCGGGCTTATAAGCTGAAGCTTGAGAATTGAACCCGCAACTATTCCGCCGCTCACGTTTCCGAATGCACCATCAAGATAAAAATAATTTTTCATACTCTGGCTGAGAGTGTCAGCGGGCCATGACGCAATAGCAGAATTATTAAAGATCAATCCAATTTCATTTTTGGCAGGTGTCGTGTAATACGCGGCTTTTATATTGGGCGGACCTATGTCCGTTATATTTGAAATTGTATAAAATACTTTAGCAACCTGTCGGTAAAGATTCACTGAAAGCTCGTAATATCCCTGAAAGCCATAATGACAGTCGTCAACGCCATGTTCCGGAAGTCCCATCGTTGATACAAGCTCGATCGACGGATATGTTTTAGCCAGCTGTCTTTGAACTTCCCTGAGCGATCCGCCTTCAAGGTTGCCGTTACAGCCGTGCCTGACCTGGAAAAAAAATACCTTACTGAAATTCGGGTAGTTTTCTTTCCATGAATTATATAATGTCTGGAAATTAGCGGCGTAGTTCATCCAGCTTGCGTCACCGTTAGCTTCCCCCTGATACCAGAATATTGCTTTTATGTTTTCCGCAAGCCCGGACTTTTGTACTCTGTACAGAAGCTTTCCGTAAAGTGTATTTAAGTCTGTCTGATTGGAATTATTTCTCAGGTTTAATTCAATAGTCGCTCCTCTCCTCCCGCCGTTTATGAAACAGGTCGGAATACCGGTACTGTCTGTTATTTGTTTCTGAAGATATAAGCCCCAGACCCCTACATTGTAAGGACCCGTCCAGCCTGCGCCCATATAATTTGTAGCCTTTGAAAGTCCCCATGTTGTATCGGCAGGATTATAAGGATCCCCGTTGCCGTTTGGAGTCTGAACTCCGAATGATCTGCAAAATTCATTAATGTAAGTTGCCAGATCATTTGTATTATGTGAATTTGACTGACCGCTGATGACATAAGCATCTCCGCAAGCAATACTGTCCGCACTCTTTATCAATGTATTAATCCCGGAAAAATTCTTAAAGTATAATTTAAAATTATATTCGGATAACTCGGCATGTATCTTCTGAGACATTGAAAAAGGCGCAACACCGGCAGAGTAAACAAACTTCGAGGATTTTCTTTTCCAGAGCACATTGTTTTTATAAACCTCAAGAAACACAGAATCATATCCGGCAGTGGATAAATTTCCGGTGAACTGAACCACTGACGAATCCTGACTATCTCTTGCAAAAAACTGGAGGTTTCTTGGCGCCTTATAAAAAACTGTTACCTGACTAAAAGTCTGCACCGGAATTACAAACCCGGTTGCAGTAAGAAAAAGCAAGAATAAAATTCTTTTTTTCATTGTTTGGGGAGTATTAAAGTTATTTTACAAAAAAAAAGGCAAATCCGTTGTAAAGTTTCTAACTGTTGTAAATACTTTTCTTTACTTGTTTTATTAAAGTAACTCTGTAGCTGAAGAATTCGGGGATCGGGGAACTATTATTTCTTAATTTGTCAATTCCTTATAAAAAGAAACCGGGACAAAATAGTAATCAATTACTATTTAATCTATTCATTACCTCGGGTGTAAAAACAGATGCACCTTTTTTATTCAGATGGTTGCCGTCACCGAAATCATCATCCGGCAATTTATACTCCGGATAATCAAACAGTATAATATTGTCCTTATCTTCCAGATCTTTCAAAGTTGAATAATAATCGGAAATAAATTTCTCCGGAATTAGCTTAAAACAATTTTCATGGAGCGGAGTGTTCAGAAGTACCAGTCTAATATTCTTTTCTTTGCAAAGTTTAATTATGTCTTTCAAATATTTCAATTGAAGGTTGGAAAAATGTTCCTGTTCTGTTCCGGTGCTGTCGGTATAAAAATGCCAGGAGATGGTTTCTCTGATCAATGTGTCATTTAAGACTCTTTTTAATCCCGGATAATAACCACCAATAAATTGATAATCCCGGTACTTTGAATAATTTTCAGTAAAAGGTACAATCATGCTCACGACGATCGCCCGAAATGATTTTATTATCTGTGTCGGATTATTATCAATAAGCAAAAGTTTGCCGTCGATATCCAGCATTGAAAAATATCTGGAACACAACATTCTGGAAATGGGTTCTGCCTTATTATCTTCATTAAACAAACATCTTTCATAAAAGGAACTGAAGTTGTGAAACGAACATCCCAAAATCACATTTTTTATCTGCGGATTGTTTTTTGTCAGCAGCTTTAAGACATTATATGTCAATAAATAATGCTCTGAATTATTGGAAAAGTTAATTACATTCGTATATAAACTGTCATCTATTGCAGTTTGAGATTGTGAGTCACCAATAACAAGAGTGTTTATTTTGGGATCAAGTCTTAGATTGTTCAGCCGGTAAAGATATGCAGCTGTCATAAACAAATACAAAAAAATACAGACACAAATTGAAAAGACAGAAAATTTCAGGACTTTAATTAAGAATTTTTTCATTAACTCCGGATATCAAAATTGAAAATAAATAAATTGCTGCTGTTCACCGCCGTAAAGGAAAATTAACAGAATTAGCAGTAAATAAAATCCCCAGATAACAGCTCTCGGCATTTTAAGCAATTCAATCTGCAGAGCATGCTGTTTTTCTCTTTGAAGCCATTCAATAAAAACAAAAACCAGAATGATTACAATTAAGCTTGTTGGAAAGATTTCCGGCACTGTGAAAAGAGACTTTGAAAAAATTTTTGAGAGATAAGCAAATGCATGACTCATGCTTTCAGCTCTGAAAAAAACCCATGCTAATGATGTCAGTAAAAATGTTAAACTGATTTGAAACAATTCGTAAGGAGATGGGAATAATTTCCCTTTAGCGGCTATGTCAAGGTTTTTTCTGTGACTCCCAAAAATCAATAGCGGTATAAAATACAGGGCATTGAGAAGCCCCCAGGCTATAAAAGTCCAGCTTGCCCCGTGCCAGAATCCGCTGACTAAAAAAATTATGAGAATATTCCTCAGCTGGATGTGCCTGCGGACCCTCGTTCCGCCCAGCGGAATGTAAACATAATCCCTGAACCAGGACGAAAGAGAAATATGCCACCTTCTCCAGAATTCGGCTATGTCACGTGAGAAATAAGGATATGCAAAATTTCTCATTAAGCTGAACCCGAACAATCTTGCCGCTCCGATTGCTATATCGGAATATCCTGAAAAGTCGCAATAGATCTGAAATGCAAAAAAGAAAGTTCCAAGCAGAAGTGTGCTTCCTGAATATTGTGTATAATTAGCAAAAATATGGTTTGCATAAACAGAGCAATTGTCCGCTATTACAATTTTTTTGAAAAGTCCCCAGAGTATCTGCCTCATCCCGTCTGCTGCATTGGCATAATCAAACTTCCGCTCTTTGTAAAATTGCGGAAGAAGGTGTGTCGCTCTCTCGATTGGTCCGGCAACCAGCTGGGGAAAAAAACTTATGAATGCAAAGTAAGCAACAGGATCTTTTACTGCTGGGAGCTTGCCTTTATAAACATCTATTGTGTAGCTTAAAGCCTGAAAAGTATAAAAGCTGATCCCGAGCGGCAAAATAACTTCCAGGGACGTCGGGTTGATCTGATATCCCAAAAAACTGAAAGCCCTTGTAAAGTTATCAATGAAAAAATTAAAATATTTGAAAACGCCAAGGATACCTAAGTTGGTAAAGACGCTGAGAAGCAGAAAGAATTTTTTTCTTTTTTGACTGTTGGTCTGTTCAATTTTTAATCCGGCGAGGAAATCCACGCTTGCGCTGAATATCATCAAAAACAAAAATCTCCAGTCCCACCATCCGTAAAAGACAAAGCTGGCGATCACAATCAGCAGGTTCTGCAGCCTGTAGCTTTTCTTAAAAACAAACCAGTACAACGTAAATACTATCGGCAGGAATATTGCAAATTCAATAGAATTAAATAACATTTACGTCTCTCTCGTTACTTCGGGAATTAAATTGGAATCTTAAATAATGAATAATGCAGAAATTTGATTCAAAAATATTTTACAAAGATATTAAATTCAAATGAAAACGGAATGAAAAATTTTTTCTATTTAGCTGTAAAAAACCAAGTTAAAGTTTTGTCAATATAAATGTTTTCATTAAATTTAAAATGCAATCATATTGTCTTTTTTAAATTTCAAAATTATAATTAATGAATATTAAATAACAACGGTTTTATCTGCCTGAAACGGATATTATTTTCCCCGTTAGGCGACTGGTAATTGTCAGTGATTTCTTTTTCATTGTCATTTTTTATTGTTTGAAATAATGCCGGCGGATACGGACATTTCAGCCTGGGGAAATTAATGTTGCTGCAATCATTAATACTGACTGTTTGATTATTGAAATGCTGAAGAGTTGTTAAACTAAAAATTAATACTGAGAAAAGTAAAAGTAAGAAAGTTTTCATATTTAGCTTAGTTGAATAAATTATTTTTAGGTCAAATTTATTTCTATATAGTAACAAATACACTGAATGGGAAAAATTTAATTACCGTTCATTTTATTCCGGAAGCGATGCAAAAATAGTTAATATTAATCAAAATAATAACAACAAAGCCGGAAGATTTCTCCGCCGGCTTCTTTTAATTTCAAATTACAAATTATGGATTTCAAATAAAAGAATTGAGAACTGGTAACTGAACTACGGGGGCGTTATCCTGCTCACAAAATTAAACGCATTGTTATCTGCGATTGCGAGGTCTGAAGCGTCCGTTACATTATTTCCTGTTACATCGGACACAACATATCCTGAAACAAAATTAAATACATCATTATCAATTGCGCTGACATCAAGAGCGCCTACATTTCCGTCCTGATTAACATCCCCGCCATACATCGCATAACGTAACGGTGATGAATCTACTTTTGCCATATTGCTTCCGTAAGCAGAAGTTAAAGCATTTACAAATTTAAATGATGTCTGATGTGTGAGCGGACTGAATTTTATTTCCGATGAACTCCAGATACCAATTGAATTCCTGTGAGTTGCTTCTATGTAATAAGAAGCTGCACCGACCGCGTTATTAAACTTGATATATGAAATATTATTTTGCGGGATATAGAGTTTTTTGGACTCAACTATTGAATACGGGGAATCAAAATTTCTCAGGTTATAAGTAACCGTGTCCCGTACCGTATTATTTGTTGCCGGATTATAAAATCCTTCAATTAAAATACTTGTCTCAAGAATATTGGAGACTGAAGTCTGGTTGTTGAAACGTATTCCCCATCCATATAATCGTCCGGTATCGGCTCCGGTGTAATCGAATATTGTCAATCTCCATACCCCCTTTGTATTTCCGTTAAATGCAGCATTAATATTATCCACTGGAGTAATGGATGGTGACAGTGAGGTATATACGTTGAAACCGGTTGTATCTCCGTTATCGTCAAATACAGTAACCAGATTATTGTCAGTCCCTTTGGTTGTTGTCTGATAAAACAGAAGAGCATATTCGTCATTCGGGGCAGTCAGTAAAATTCTTAAGTGGGACAGATCCTGATGATTTAATGCAACGAAAACGCTAATGTCTGAAATAGGTGTATTTTCATAAACTTCCATAGCATCTTCTATGGTGCCTGTCTCGTTTGCAAAAGGTATTCTTAAATCAGTCTTTCTTATATAAAATGAATTCTGAAAGGAATCAGGATCGCTTCTCAGACACGGAGATACAGGTTGACCGGGAATAGTTGCCGGATGAGAGAATCTTGCATTATTTCTGAAATTTAATTTCGGCCCCTGACCTGTATTAGAAAGACCGAGACCGTCGAGATTATATACAGCATCATCATTTACGCTTTCAATGGATTTATCTATTGAAGCAAACAGATTTTTGTTAATGTCATTTTGTGTTTTCTCATCTTCAGTAATTCTTACTTCATCTATGTATCCGTCAAAATCCGGTAATGATAACGAACCGCCTATGTATAATGAGTCTGTCGTAACGGACATTAATCCCACATTATTTATTCCTTCAGAAATAATATTTCCATTAAGATAAAATACATATTTCCCGTCAGTCCCAGAATAAGTGAACGCAACGTGAGACCACTTATATGTTGCTATTGTATCATTCGTTGTAAAACTAAAATTTTGCTTTATGCCCGCGGTCAATTTTTTATTCTCTATAGCGAGCCTGAAATTTGTTACTGATCCGTTATCAGAGCCCTTGTGGATTATGATTGAATTTGCATTTGATCTCGGATAAATCCACGCTTCGAGCGTAACGCTTTGAACAGGAGAAATGACAGTACTGTGAGCTGCTGCCAGGTAATCATTATTCCCGTCAAACTCAGCGCTTTCATTATAAGTAATTGTTTTAGATGCTTTGTTACTCATATCGAACGATGCTAAATTTCTGCTGTATCCGTTATTGCCTGTTCCCGAAAAATCATTTGTTGAAAATACAGGAGACGTAGATTCTTCTTTCTGAAAAGGCAACGATAATACAAGCCCTTTGTAAATTCCCGTATTGACACCCAAAGACGTTTTGAAGTATGTTGATATTTCCGATGCAGTCAAAGCCCTGTTCCATAATCTCACATCATCCATCATTCCCGTAAATGCCTCACCGATGCCTCTGCCAATTCCGATAATTATGGAATCATTGTTTGCTACAGGCTTTGCGCCCGGTATGACCGTGCTTGAATCAATGACTCCATTAACATAAGTGGAAAAAGTATTTGTCGCCGAATTATATCTTGCTGCAATGTGAGTCCATTGATTGTTTTGAATAATGGTTTTACCGGTAAGCGTATTGCCGGTGTTTGTTGTAACGGATATTTTGCCCGATATGAGAATCAATGAATAACCTGTATTTGGATTCCCAGTTGTCCTCTTCTGAAAAATTGTCTGTGTGAATGGTGAGGCTGAATTAACAGGATTGATCCAGCACTCGATCGTAAAACTTCCGGTAATATCCAGACTTGAATTATCCGGAACTGAAACGTGTGAAGAATCGGAAGAGTTAAAAGAACACGCTTTATTCCAGAACATTTGCGCTTTTAAGTTATTTGTCACAAATAAAAATGAAGATAGAAAAAATAATATCAGATAGGTCCTGTTAATTCTTTTCATAATTTTGAGGAGTTTTAATTAATAAATTTTATTTTTGCAATTAGTTGATGATATTAGCAGGTATAAAGTCCCCGTTATTGAGAAAACAATAAGAGGACTCTTAACCTGTCCTGTGAGATAGGAAATTGAAATAAATTCGGTATGAATAAATTTTCTTCTCACAGGAAATTGCTTCGGATAAACTTAAATCTTTTTTCTCAATAATCAAAAAGACAATTTTTTTAAAATGTAGGATAAAACTTCGATCAGTTTTTTTTATAATTAATTATCACAATGACCAACAGCAAAGTAATAAATCTTCTCAGAACATTTACTAAATCCGAGTTTAAAGAATTTGGGTTATTCATAAATTCAGGATATAATAACGGAGAAAAAGTTCTTTCAAATTTTTATAATCAATTAAAAAAATATTATCCGGATTTTGCCGGTGCAGGTTTAAATAAGAAAAAATTGTATTCTAAATTATTTCCCGGAAAAGCTTACAATGATTCTTTGTTTCGCAATACAATTTCAGATTTGCTTAAGCTCGCTGAAGATTTTCTGAAAATCCGGCATTTCGAAAAAGAAAAATTTTACGGACAGTATCTGTTACTGAAAGAATTAACCAACAGAAAACAAAATTCTTTATTCAAAATGAATTTTAAAAAGGCGGACAGAATGCTTAATTCGGATGCCGTTAGGGATGAGATCTATTATCAGAATAAATTCCTGCTGGAAGATGAGTGGAGAAGAAACCATGTTGTGAATTCAAGTAAAATGCTTTTTGAAACTGATAATCTCAAAGAGCAATCGGAGCTCCTTCACATATATTTCATTACCGAATTCATAAAACTATATGCGATATTGCTGAATCAGTCGAGATATACATTCGATTATAAATTCCATTTTGACCTGTTCGATGCGGTAACGGAATATCTCACAAATAATTTTTCCCTTTATAAAGGCATACCTTACATAAACATTTTTTACAACTGCGTCATGCTTTATAAGACATTTGAGATGAAATACTTCCGGGAGCTGAAGCTGCTTTTGAAAAAGCATTACAGAATTTTAACACCGACCGACAGGAAAAACATTTTCATTGTTCTGCTGAAATACTGCGATGAACAGATAGCTAAAGGTGATTACCCTTTTCTCGAAGAGAAATTCAGTGTAAATGAAGGTCTTCTCAAAACAAAAGCATACTTTGAAGGTAATGATTTTATGGCTCATTACATTTATGAATCCATTGCCTTAACTGCCATAGATTCGGGGAGGCTTGAATGGACTGAGTCATTTCTGAACCGTTACAAAAAATTAGTGCATTCTGATTTTAAGAACAACTCATACAATATCTGCATGGCTGAATTATTATTCGGCAAAGAAAAATACAGCGATGCACTCGTGTCTTTGTCTCTTGTAATACCGGCAGACGTTAAGTTAAAAATAAAAATAAACATCCTTTTGCTAAAAATATTTTTTTGCAGAAATGAAACCGGTCCCTTCAATTCTCTTCTGGAAAGCTCAAGGAAATTTATTGTCAGAAATAAAACCATTCAGGAAATCAATAAAATACAGTTCAGGAATTTTTTGACATGCATCAGTAAGTTGTATAAAATTAAAAATGATGATAACTTCCTGCATGAACTCCGACCACTCAGAATTAAGATTCAAAAAAGTAATCAGCTAATTTCAAAAAAGTGGCTGTCGGATATAGCACTGAACGATAAACACTTCGGATCCAAATAAAAAAACCGGAAGACTTCTCAACCGGCTTTTTTTAAATTTCAAATTGTAAATTGTAAATGTCAAATGAGTCTATAATCTTAGCTTTTAGCTGAGTTCTAACATTTGACATTTGACGTTTGACATTTGACGTCTCACGTCTCGCATCTCGCGTTTAAGGTCTCACCTTGCTCACAAAATTAAACGCATTGTTATCCGCAATTGCAAGGTCTGACGCATCAGTGACATTGTTCCCTGTGACATCTGAATTTATGTATCCTGTTGAAAAATTAAATGCATCATTATCAATTGCTCCGACATCAATAGCATTGATTACTCCGTCCTGATTTACATCTCCGCTGTAAACTGCAAACCTTACAGGCGAAGCATCTACCTGTATCATATTATTGCCATACGCCTGTGATGATGAAGTCGAAAGATCATAGTTAACCGTACTTCCCGGCGTTAGGATCAGTCCCGAAGCACTCCATGTTTCAATGCTGTTTCTATGTGTAACAACCAGATAATATGTTCCGCCGGCAGCGCTGCTGAATTTCAAAATCGAAATGCCTCCTGAAGTTACTGTAGAGATCGCATTGTCAACTACACCATAGGGTGAAACTGTATTTCTCAGATATGCCTGTATCGTATCACTCACCTGCATGTCGCTTGCCGGATTATAAAATCCTTCTATGAACATTGTCAGGTTGACCGTGATGTTTGGACTTTCTGTAACGGCAACCGGGCTGTAATTATTATGAATATCCTGCGCAACGATAAAGTAATAATATGTCCCGCTTAAAGGAGTCGTATCGAGATATGTTGAATCGGTGACAATTGCCAAAGGAGTCTCTGTATGCGGGTCAATTGTCGGTGAGGTGCTTCTGAACAGAATGTAATTCAGAAGGTCAGCTGCCGTGCTTTTTTTCCAGTTTAACCGGACGTTTACTCCGGAAGATGTGGCAGTAAACGGAGATACAAGATCAGGAGATAAGTTATCGATGCTCGTGCCATACAATATGTTTGAGTTCCAGAACTCACCTGTATTACTGTTTCTTGCTTTGATAAAAAAGTATGTACTTCCGTTTGATACTGATGATGAATCCGATATTGTATTAGATGTATAATAATAGAATGGAAAATTCACTGCAGTAATATCTGCAACCTGTTCCCATTGAAATCCTGATGCTCCCGGAGGTTCGCTTCTGTAAACTAAGTAGTTTGTAATGTTATTGAATCCATATGCTTCACGGGAGCTCTTTGCCCATTTTATCTGCACTTTTCCGCCCTGGTCATTTGGCACATCATTTACATGAATAAGTATAGGCTTAGCGGAAATTTCCGAGCCCATATAAATATAAGCTCTCCCTGTATTTGAATTGAAACCCCAGGCTCCCGCTATTATATCATCATATCCGTCTCCGTTAAAATCACCCGCTGAAGAGGCTGAGTAACCCAGGTGTTCATTTGCGATTTTACTTTTTACATTTACATCTGCAGCATTATCCATCGACATCCCGCCAAAGAAAATATATGCCGCTCCCTGGGATGAATTTGCGTTCGAGCCTACAATAACATCCGGATATCCGTCATTATTTAAATCTCCTGCTGATGAAACCGAAACTCCGAATGAATCATTTGTCGTCCCTCCTGTCATCGTTACATCAGAAACATTATTCATCGTGCTTCCCCCTAAGAATATATATGCTCTTCCTGTATTCGTACTGTAACCGCTTGCACCGACAATTACATCATCATATCCGTCACGGTTTACATCACCGGCACCTGAAACTGAAATTCCGAAAAGATTATTGGCTGCCCCACCTGTCATCGTCACATCGGCAACATTATTAACCGGGTTTCCTCCCAGATATATATATGCTCTGCCTGTAGATGAACTGTATCCTTTTGCTCCAACAATTAAATCAGAATACCCGTCTCCGTTTACGTCGCCTGCTGCAGATACTGAATATCCGAAATAATTATTTGCTGCTCCGCCTGTGAATACAGCGTCTTCAACATTATCGACAATATCCCCGCCGAAGTATAAATATGCTCTCCCGGTATTACTACTATTTCCCTGTGCTCCGACCAATACATCATCATAACCGTCCCCGTTGACATCGCCTGCTCCGGAAACAGAAGCTCCGAAATAATCAGTCTCCTGTTCGCCGGTCAGAATAACATCGGAACCGTTATCCATTGGAGAACCGCCGAAGTATATAAAAGCCCTGCCTCTGAAGTTGTCGAATCCGTATGAACCGACTATTACATCATCATAACCGTCATTGTTTATATCTCCGGCTGAAGAAACAATCCCGAAAAAAGTACCGACTCCGGGACCGGTTAATGTAACGTCCGCGATTGTATCGGGAGTTAGTCCGCCATAGTATATATATGCACTTCCTCTGTTTGAACTGTAGCCGGTGGCTCCGACGATAATATCCGTAAACCCGTCGCCATTGACATCTCCCGCATTTGCCACGCTGTATCCAAAATTATTATTAGCTGCCTCACCTGTTGTTGAAATATCCGGTATGATCTCGTTCTTCATGAAATAATCAAAAATGTAAACTCTGCCTGTAGAGGTATTGAAACCGTATGCACCAACCAATACATCTGAATAGCCGTCTCCGTTTACATCCCCGGCTGATGAAACTGAAAATCCGAATTCATTACTAGTTCCTTCGCCTGACATTATAACATCTGCTGAATTATCCATTGAGTTGCCCCCGAAAAAAACATAAGCTCTCCCTGTAGTTGAATTATAAGATTCTGCCCCAACAATTATATCACCATAGCCGTCTCCATTTACGTCACCGGCTGTTGAAACTGATATGCCAAATTCATTATTAGTTGTATCGCCTGTCATAATAACATCCGCCGTATTATCCATTGAACTCCCGCCAAAAAATACATAAGCTCCTCCGGTATATGAATTATAACCTATAGCTCCGACAATCACATCCGAATAGCCGTCACCGTTTACATCACCGGCTGTCGAAACTGAATATCCGAAAATATCTCCGGCTGCTTCACCTGTCAATATAACATCTGCTATATTATTCATTGACGCTCCGCCAAAATATATATAAGCTCTTCCGGTATTTGAATTATAAACATACGCCCCGACAATTACGTCCTGATAACCGTCTCCGTTTACGTCACCGGCTGTTGAAACTGATTTTCCGAATTGATTATTTGTTGCTTCGCCTGTCATTATGACATCCGCTGTATTATCCATTGAACTCCCGCCGAAAAATATATAAGTCCTGCCGGTACTTGAATTATAAGACTGAGCCCCGATAATTACATCCGAATATCCGTCTCCGTTTACATCGCCGGCTGTTGAAACTGACACTCCGAAATTATTGCCGGCTGCCTCACCTGTCAATATAATATCCGCTATATTATTCATTGACGCTCCGCCAAAATATATATAAGCCCTCCCGGTATTTGAACTATAATGCTGAGCTCCGACAATTACATCCGAATAGCCGTCTCCGTTTACATCTCCGGCTTTTGAAACTGAATATCCGAAATAATTATTCGTTGCCAAACCTGTCAGGACGATATCAGGAACAGTATTCATGGTTGATCCGCCGAAATAAATATAGGCTCTTCCGGTGCTTGAATTGTAACCAAAAGCCCCGACTATAATATCATCAAACCCGTCACCGTTTACATCACCCGCACTGCTGACAGAATATCCGAAATATGTATTAGTTGCAAATCCGTTAAAGACTTTTTGCTGCATTGCGTCACCTCCGGGATCTTCAGGAATCTTTCCCGTTCTTCTTGTATTATTTTCGGGAATTATTTTATTTCCGTTTTCATCACGAAGACTATTTAGCCAGTCCTGTGTCACTCCTTCAGGAAGCGAATCTTTTTTTTCTGAATTTTGTATGTTCGGCTCACTTGAGCCTGAACTTTTAATTCCTGTGTTTATCCAGTTTGCATTTGCATTAACTGATATAATAAAAAATACTATCGAAAGAATACCGGTTGAAAAGTAATTAAAATTTTTCATGATAGGTTCATTTTAGTTAAAAGTTAAAGTTGATTTATCGTTTTAATGATTACTGTTTTCACGGTCTCATCTTGCTCACAAAATTAAATGCATTGTTATCAGCAATTGCAAGATCTGACGCATCAGTAACATTATTTCCTGTTACATCGGACGCAACATATTCCGAAACAAAATTAAACACATCATTATCAATTGCACTGACATCAATAGCATTGATTACTCCGTCCTGATTTACATCTCCGCTGTAAACTGCAAACCTTACAGGCGAAGCA
The DNA here is from genome assembly GCA_963836395.1 of uncultured Ignavibacteria bacterium. Taxonomy (GTDB): domain Bacteria; phylum Bacteroidota; class Ignavibacteria; order Tepidaquicellales; family Tepidaquicellaceae; genus JAGPCH01. Next base: position 103,663 of record CAWIJF010000013.1, read on the forward strand.
TCTACCTGTATCATATTATTGCCATACGCCTGTGATGATGAAGTCGAAAGATCATAGTTAACCGTACTTCCCGGCGTTAGGATCAGTCCCGAAGCACTCCATGTTTCAATGCTGTTTCTATGTGTAACAACCAGATAATATGTTCCGCCGGCAGCGCTGCTGAATTTCAAAATCGAAATGCCTCCTGAAGATACTGTAGAGATCGCATTGTCAACTACACCATAGGGTGAAACTGTATTCCTCAGATATGCCTGTATCGTATCACTCACCTGCATGTCGCTTGCCGGATTATAAAATCCTTCTATGAACATTGTCAGGTTGACCGTGATGTTTGGACTTTCTGTAACGGCAACCGGGCTGTAATTATTATGAATATCCTGCGCAACAATAAAGTAAAAATACGTTCCGCTTAAGGGAGACGTATCAAGATAAGTTGAATCGGTGACAATTGCCAAAGGAGTCTCTGTATGCGGATCAATTGTCAGCGATGTGCTTCTGAACAGAATATAATTCAGCAGGTCAGCTGCAGAATTTTTGTTCCAATTTAATCTTATGTTTGTTCCGGAGTATGAAGCTATGAATGGTGATACCGAAGAAGGAGAGATATTGTCTATGCTTCTCCCGTTCAAAATATTGGAATCCCAGTATTCACCTGTATTGCTGTTCCTTGCTTTTATAAGAAAGTATGTACTGCCGTTGGAGGCCGAAGATGAATCCGAAAATGTATTTGCTATATACTTGTAGAATGAAATATTAACGGCAGCAATATCGGCAACCTGTTCCCATTGAAATCCTGACGCACCGGGAGGTTTGCTTCTGTAAACTAAGTAGTTTGTAATGCTATTAAATCCATATGCTTCCCTGGAGCTCTTAGCCCATTTAATCTGCACTTTTCCACCCTCGTCATTGGGCACATCCTTGACATTGACTAGTATTGGCTTTGCAGAAATTACAGAACCTTTGTAAATCGAAGCTCTCCCGGTATTTGAATTATAACCCTTTCCGCCAACAACTATATCAGGATAACCATCACCATTTACATCCCCGGCTGAAGATACCGAGTACCCGAAGTGTTCATTGGTTTGTGTCCCTTTTGACATAACGTCAGCCGAATTATCCATAGACAAACCGCCGTAATAAACATACGCTGCTCCTGTTGATGAATTTGTTCCGTCAGCTCCGGCAATAACATCCGAATACCCGTCGCGATTAATATCTCCTGCGGATGAAACTGAAATTCCCAGTTGATCAGACGCGGCTTCACCGGTTATTGTAATGTCTGCTACACTATCCATTAGTATACTTCCAAGGAAAATGTATACCTTTCCTGCGTTTGATGAATGACCATATGCTCCAACAATTGCATCGGCGTATCCGTCATGATTTACATCCCCGGCAGATGATACCGAAGCTCCGAAATTATCATTGGATGCTTCGCCTGTTGCAGTAACATCAGGAATGCTATCCATAGCATTTCCGCCGAAGAATATATATGCTTTACCTCTATTCGATGAAAATCCTTTTGCACCAATGATTACATCAGAATACCCATCACTATTGACATCACCTGCCGAGGAAACTGAAATTCCGAAATAATTATTGACTGCCTCACCGGCAAATATAACGTCGGCAACATTGTTAACTGTACTGCCTCCCAAATATAAATATGCCCTTCCCCTGTTTGAGCTATTACCATTCGCTCCGACGATTACATCAGAATAACCGTCACCATTTACATCTCCGGCCGTGGATACAGAGCTTCCGAAAAAATTGTTAGATGCTGCGCCGATAAAAGTAACATCCAGTCCGCTATTCATTGGCGAGCCGCCGAAGTATATGTAAGCCCTTCCTCGGAATGAGGTGTGAGCGGGTGCGCCAATAATAACATCATCATAGCCGTCACCGTTTACGTCACCTGCTCCGGAGACTGATGCTCCAAAATTATATATACCTGCGGCTGTCATTACAACATCAGCAATTGTATCCAACGATTCTTTTCCAAAATAAACATAAGCTTTTCCTGAATTAGAACTGAAGCCCCATGCACCCACAATTACATCCGAATATCCGTCTCCATTAACATCGCCGGCGTTCGATACACTGTAACCAAAATTATTATTAGCTGCCTCACCTGTTGTAGAAATATCCGGTATGATCTCATTCTTCATGAAATAATCAAAAAGGTAAACTCTGCCTGTAGAGGTATTGAAACCGTATGCACCGACTAATACATCCGAATATCCGTCTCCGTTTACATCTCCGGCTGTTGAAACTGATTCTCCGAAAAGATTCCCGGCTGTCTCACCTGTCAATATAATATCCGCTATATTATCCATCGAGATGCCGCCTAAAAATATATAAGCTCTCCCTGTACTTGAATTATAAGATTCTGCCCCAATAATTATATCACCATAGCCGTCTCCATTTACGTCACCGGCTGTTGAAACTGATATGCCAAATTGATTATTAGTTGCTTCGCCTGTCATAATAACATCCGCCGTATTATCCATTGAACTCCCGCCAAAAAAAATATAAGCTCTTCCGTTAGCTGAATTGTAAAAATTAGCCCCGCCAATTACATCTGAATACCCGTCTCCGTTTACATCACCGGCTGTTGAAACTGACATTCCGAATTGATCATTTGCTTGACCTGTCATTGTAACATCGGCGGTGTTATCCATTGAATTCCCGCCGAAAAATATATAAGCCCTGCCGGTACTTGAATTATAAAATGGCGTCCCGACAATTACGTCCTGGTAACCGTCTCCGTTTACATCTCCGGCTGTTGAAACTGATCTTCCGAATTGATTATTTGTTGCTTCGCCTGTCATTATAACATCCGCTGTATTATCCATTGAACTCCCGCCGAAAAATATATAAGCCCTGCCGGTACTTGAATTATAAGACTGAGCCCCGATAATTACATCCGAATATCCGTCTCCGTTTACATCTCCGGCTGTTGAAACTGACACTCCGAAATTATTGCCGGCTGCCTCACCTGCCAATATAATATCCGCTATATTATTCATTGACGCTCCGCCAAAATATATATAAGCCCTCCCTGTATTTGAACTATAACCCTCAGCTCCGACAATTACATCCGAATAGCCGTCTCCATTTACATCTCCGGCTGTTGAAACTGATATCCCGAAATAGCTATTCGCTGCCAAACCTGTCAGGACGATATCAGGAACAGTATTCATGATTGATCCGCCGAAATAAATATAGGCTCTTCCGGTGCTTGAATTGTAACCAAAAGCTCCGACTATAATATCATCAAACCCGTCACCGTTTACATCACCCGCACTGCTGACAGAATATCCGAAATTTGAATGGGTGATAAATCCGTCAAAAACTTTTTGCTGCATTGCATCACCTCCGGGATCTTCAGGGATCTCTCCCGTTCTTCTTGTATTATTTTCGGGAATTATTTTATTTCCGTTTTCATCACGAAGACTATTTAGCCAGTCCTGTGTCACTCCTTCAGGAAGCGAATCTTTTTTTTCTGAACTTTGTATGTTCGGCTCACTTGAGCCTGAACTTTTATTTCCTCTGTTTATCCAGTTTGCATTTGCATTAACTGATAAAATGAAAAACAACAACGAAAGTATACTGAAGAACGAAAATCCATATGGCTTTTTCATAATAAATTCTTTTAGTTTTTGAAAAATTGTTTATTAAAGAAGAACTGTTTATAAAGAACTGCTTTCAGCTTATTTAATAGAACTTTTTATCGAAAATGATTAGTGTAATACGTCAGTTACTTTTATGGTAACAGGTCTAAAGAAATGATATTTGGGGAAAACCATTTACCTGGTCTTTTTGAGGCAACAATTATAATTAATATTTATATTAAATTATGAATTCGAAAATAAGTTTTTTTAAAATCATTTAAATTGAATATTTAAAGCTCAAAAAATTTAAACTTCCATTTCAAACAGTCTACAAATAATAAATAACCAATTAACCAAGCTTACATAAACAGATATAAGAAATCCAAACCTATCACATAATTCAATTTTTTACCTGTTGATTCATTCCCCGGAATCCTGAAGCTAACTGCCGGTCTTATGTTTTTGTAAGGAACAATGATACTTAAACCATACTGAAGAACATTTTTCTTTTCTGGGAATCGTGCCCCCGATGATAAATAATATCTTCCTACCCCGCTGAGCAATACGCTTATATTCTTGTCTATATATCCGGTCTGTATACTGTAATCGGCTATTACAGACGGGTTAGATTCAAAATTCAGAGTATCACTGTTAAACCAAACATTTAATCCGCTCCTGAGCGAAAGCAGAATTTTATTTTCACTGACAGTCTCATAGTTAATTGCTCCGTAAAGTGGAAATAGATCTTTCTGGAATGCTTCGCTTCGGTTTATATCGGAAGCAATTCCAACAATTCTTGCCAGTCCGTTATCATCCGGGACGAAAGGAAGTCTGAGTCCAAGCTGAAAATATATCGGTGTTTTCGAAACATCAAATTCAGCACCCAAATAAGGATTACCTATAATTGTTTCGGATCCATTGCTGATAAGAGTATCATTGATATTGCCATGTGAGATCGGAAAGTCTGCTACAAGAGATATGTTTGTGTTCAGTGCATATTTTCCTGTTATGAAAACCGAACCCGAAAGTGCGTCGAATCCGGAAACAATAGTTCTAAATAAACTGTCGGAAGGAGTGAACGGCTTATTTATATCGAGAGATATTGAATTAGTCTTTTGTCTTCCATACCAGATAGGTTGTGCAGAAACTAATGATGAAAAAAATATTCCACAGGTAAATATTCCAATTAAAATAAAAAATTTCATAGCGACATTAATATGAAGTCTGCTTACAATTTTTTTTTCTTTGTGAATTCTCTGAATGCATATTTTTGTAACCTATCTTTAAATTACTTTGAAAAAAAATTAAAATATATATAGCTATTCACAAAGTCATTGACACGGCGGATTCACATTAGGAATACTGCATGTCGGCGGTTTGGGAAGATTTATACTTAAAAATGCCTCGTAGTCAGCTCCGCATTTTGAAGCCATTCCGCCTCTGTTTAAAGGTGAAAAACCTTCGGAACACCCTTGAACACTTCCAAGATTAATTCTTACAGGCATCAAAAATCTCTTTTGGGGAATTGAATTATCAAGATAGTAAGACCATCCCGGGGCTTGTGAGGGAGAATCCCACGCTATCGGCTTTTCCCAATTTCCATCGTTACAGAAATAACCGGCGCCTTTCAGAAAATACCAATTGGATGAAGCAGTATTGGATACTGTGTAATTCATTTTGTAATAACTATAATTAGGATAAGCACAATCATCTACATAAGTTGCGTCTACATAACCCAAAGCATAGCAGAAATGAGGTTCATCATTAAAAATTGCACTTTGATTATGGTCACAGTCAGTAAAAACCCCGCCCTCAGTGTCTATAAAGGGTACTATGTGCATTGTGTCCATATAGTTATCGTATTCATGACTATCATCCGCGTTTAGCTTAAGAAGTGTATCGGCAATTAATATTTTGTTTGACATATTTTCAAATCCCATTGAATCTAAATAAGCTCCATTAGGACCGGGGAAAGGGGCAATCGCAGAAACGTCACTTACAAGAAGGGAAAGTTCACTATTACCGGCAAATTGAAAATTTTGAGTTCCATAATAAGTTGTGAAAGAAAGCTGTTGATTGTAAAGCCCTACAGTTGGACCGCAAAGATTATCATTAGTCAGCGGAAAATTACAATTAGAACCGGCTTGTTGTGTAAAGTCTTCAAGAGACCTTACCCAGGCAATTCCACCGTTTGAAGATTGCTGGAAAATTAAATTTGCATCGGTATAAGGAGCTCCGACAAAAGAGAATTGCTCTAATAAAGAATTATATGTTGTATTAGTCACGACAACAACAAAATTACAATCAATAGCAGATTGTGAATTTTCACTGCATACCTTTTGTACAGAGTCAGCATTTGTATATTCTTCTCCCGGTGAGCCCGCATCAACCCATGCATTATAATGGTAAGCTTCACTAAGAAGTCCAAGACCGATCGTCTGGTAATAATAATATTTGCTCAACAGGCTTTGCGCTTGTGCGTAATAATTCGTGTCAAGTCCGAATGTTCCGATATCCGGTTTGGAAATCGACTGCATGCAGGCCACTATTACACCTGATTGTTCATTTATATTTACCTGGATATTACTTAATGCAGTTGCCATTGAAGGTTGAGTACCATTGCCGTTTATAACTAGGTTGGCAAATGACATTAGTTGTGAATTTGGGATCGTATCACCCTGCGATGCTGATAATAGAAATGTATTGTAAATTTCATAATTAGTATTAATGGCAGCTATTTCGTTTGTTAATGAGTTCTCCTCAAGTGCACATTTTAATACTCCCAATACACTGTCAATGGAATGAACTTCAGCATCGACATCATTTAGTATAGAAATAATAGTATCCAGGTCAGCTTCGATAATATGCAGCTGTTTAATATAGTTAGGACCGCTTGACCCTGCCAATCCCATTGATCCAAGCACCCAGCCCATTCCCACCGACCCCAAATCCCCGAATGCTCCATCTCCGATTTGACCGAATGCTGTGGATATTGCACTGTTTATAATATCATCCTCTTTTCCATTTACGTGCTGATGGTAAGCGCTTCTGTGATCAGCTGTAATGACATTACTGACTTCATCTGAACAGCTTACAATAAATGCCGATATCCCAAGAGAGGTAATTAGAAAAAGACTAACTACAATATCCCGTAATTTTTTTCCTTTCATTTTATATCTTCTCTAATTTAAAATAAATTTCAAAATATTTTTCTTTTAAGAATTAACTCTGTGCCGGAATGTTTTCGTAAAATAAATTCGAATAATTTCTATTGTGAATATCTAAATCTTTGCCGCAATTTTCGCTGGTTCACAAATCTTAAGATATATTTGGGGAGTACGTTTGAAGTAACTTAAAAAAATTTCTGTCCTTCCACCAGAAATTGAACGGATAATAAAATTGGAAAAAACTTAATAATTTATTTATATATTTTCAATACTTAACTTTCCGCATTGTCTCATATTAAATGTAACCAAGGGCAATACGAAGTCATCCAATAAAAAATTGACTATGCCGAACTTAAAGAAGCGGAAACTGTTGGCTCTTTCTTCGTCCGGAAATGGATACTTGAAAAGATGAAAGAACTGGTTTAGATTTTGGATTTTAGATTTACGATTATAAACACCTGATGAGTTTCTTAGTAAAGTTTTGCAAATGTTTTAACTGCGGGGACCCTGGATAGCATTTTGGATCCCCGAGCAAATGCTGCTCACTTTAAAGTCTTTACAAATCTAAAATCATAAATCTAAAATCATAAATCGAAGTCACGGTCTCACCTTGCTTACATAATTAAATGCATTGTTATCAGCAATTGCAAGGTCTGCTGCATCAGTGACATTGTTCCCTGTGACATCTGAATTTATGTATCCTGTTGAAAAATTAAATGCATCATTATCAATTGCTCCGACATCAATAGCATTGATTACTCCGTCCTGATTTACATCTCCGCTGTAAACTGCAAACCTTACAGGCGAAGCATCTACCTGTATCATATTATTGCCATACGCCTGTGATGATGAAGTCGAAAGATCATAGTTAACCGTACTTCCCGGCGTTAGGATCAGTCCCGAAGCACTCCATGTTTCAATGCTGTTTCTATGTGTAACAACCAGATAATATGTTCCGCCGGCAGCGCTGCTGAATTTCAAAATCGAAATGCCTCCTGAAGTTACTGTAGAGATCGCATTGTCAACTACACCATAGGGTGAAACTGTATTTCTCAGATATGCCTGTATCGTATCACTCACCTGCATGTCGCTTGCCGGATTATAAAATCCTTCTATGAACATTGTCAGGTTGACCGTGATGTTTGGACTTTCTGTAACGGCAACCGGGCTGTAATTATTATGAATATCCTGCGCAACGATAAAGTAATAATATGTCCCGCTTAAAGGAGTCGTATCGAGATATGTTGAATCGGTGACAATTGCCAAAGGAGTCTCTGTATGCGGGTCAATTGTCGGTGAGGTGCTTCTGAACAGAATGTAATTCAGAAGGTCAGCTGCCGTGCTTTTTTTCCAGTTTAACCGGACGTTTACTCCGGAAGATGTGGCAGTAAACGGAGATACAAGATCAGGAGATAAGTTATCGATGCTCGTGCCATACAATATGTTTGAGTTCCAGAACTCACCTGTATTACTGTTTCTTGCTTTGATAAAAAAGTATGTACTTCCGTTTGATACTGATGATGAATCCGATATTGTATTAGATGTATAATAATAGAATGGAAAATTCACTGCAGTAATATCTGCAACCTGTTCCCATTGAAATCCTGATGCTCCCGGAGGTTCGCTTCTGTAAACTAAGTAGTTTGTAATGTTATTGAATCCATATGCTTCACGGGAGCTCTTTGCCCATTTTATCTGCACTTTTCCGCCCTGGTCATTTGGCACATCATTTACATGAATAAGTATAGGCTTAGCGGAAATTTCCGAGCCCATATAAATATAAGCTCTCCCTGTATTTGAATTGAAACCCCAGGCTCCCGCTATTATATCATCATATCCGTCTCCGTTAAAATCACCCGCTGAAGAGGCTGAGTAACCCAGGTGTTCATTTGCGATTTTACTTTTTACATTTACATCTGCAGCATTATCCATCGACATCCCGCCAAAGAAAATATATGCCGCTCCCTGGGATGAATTTGCGTTCGAGCCTACAATAACATCCGGATATCCGTCATTATTTAAATCTCCTGCTGATGAAACCGAAACTCCGAATGAATCATTTGTCGTCCCTCCTGTCATCGTTACATCAGAAACATTATTCATCGTGCTTCCCCCTAAGAATATATATGCTCTTCCTGTATTCGTACTGTAACCGCTTGCACCGACAATTACATCATCATATCCGTCACGGTTTACATCACCGGCACCTGAAACTGAAATTCCGAAAAGATTATTGGCTGCCCCACCTGTCATCGTCACATCGGCAACATTATTAACCGGGTTTCCTCCCAGATATATATATGCTCTGCCTGTAGATGAACTGTATCCTTTTGCTCCAACAATTAAATCAGAATACCCGTCTCCGTTTACGTCGCCTGCTGCAGATACTGAATATCCGAAATAATTATTTGCTGCTCCGCCTGTGAATACAGCGTCTTCAACATTATCGACAATATCCCCGCCGAAGTATAAATATGCTCTCCCGGTATTACTACTATTTCCCTGTGCTCCGACCAATACATCATCATAACCGTCCCCGTTGACATCGCCTGCTCCGGAAACAGAAGCTCCGAAATAATCAGTCTCCTGTTCGCCGGTCAGAATAACATCGGAACCGTTATCCATTGGAGAACCGCCGAAGTATATAAAAGCCCTGCCTCTGAAGTTGTCGAATCCGTATGAACCGACTATTACATCATCATAACCGTCATTGTTTATATCTCCGGCTGAAGAAACAATCCCGAAAAAAGTACCGACTCCGGGACCGGTTAATGTAACGTCCGCGATTGTATCGGGAGTTAGTCCGCCATAGTATATATAGGCACTTCCTCTGTTTGAACTGTAGCCGGTGGCTCCGACGATAATATCAGTAAACCCGTCGCCATTGACATCTCCCGCATTTGCCACGCTGTAACCAAAATTATTATTAGCTGCCTCACCTGTTGTTGAAATATCCGGTATGATCTCATTCTTCATGAAATAATCAAAAAGGTAAACTCTGCCTGTAGAGGAATTGAAACCGAATGCACCAACTAATACATCCGAATATCCGTCACCGTTTACATCTCCGGCTGTTGAAACTGATTCTCCAAAAAGATTCCCGGCTGTCTCACCTGTCAATATAATATCCGCTATATCATTCATTGACGCTCCGCCAAAATATATATAAGCCCTTCCGGTAGATGAATTATAAGACGGAGCCCCGATAATTACATCCGAATATCCGTCTCCGTTTACGTCACCGGCTGTTGAAACTGATTGAGCAAATGCTATATCCATTGTTTCGCTTGTCATTATAACATCGGCTATATTATCCATTGAACTCCCGCCAAAAAAAATATAAGCTCTTCCGGTAGCGAAATTATAACCAATCGCCCCGATAATTACGTCCGAATATCCGTCTCCGTTTACATCCCCTGCAGTTGAAACTGAATATCCGAAATAATTATTTGCAGCTTCGCCTGTCATTGTAACATCCGCTGTATTATCCATTGAACTCCCGCCGAAAAACATATAAGCTCTTCCGGTGTATGAAATATACCCCCAAGCTCCTATAACTACGTCCTCATAACCGTCTCCGTTCACATCACCGGCTGTTGAAACTGAAACACCGAAATAATCGCCTGGTGCTTCGCCTGTCATTGTAACATCGGCGATGTTATCCATTGAATTCCCACCGAAAAAAATATAAGCTTTTCCTGTATTTGAATTATAAGCACGCGCCCCGATAATTACATCCGAATATCCGTCTCCGTTTACATCTCCGGCTGTTGAAACTGAAACTCCGAATTCACTATTTGATGCTTCGCCTGTCATTATAACATCGGCAATATTATTCATTGACGCTCCGCCAAAATATATATAAGCCCCTCCGAACGTAGTCCCGATAATTACATCCGAATAGCCGTCTCCGTTTACATCTCCGGCTGTTGAAACTGAATATCCGAAATCACTATTCGCCGTACCTGTCAGGACGATATCAGGAACAGTATTCATGATTGATCCGCCGAAATAAATATAAGCTCTTCCGGTATTTGAATTGTAAATATAAGCTCCGATTACAATATCATCATACCCGTCGCCATTTACATCACCTGCACTGCTGACAGAAGCTCCGAAAAATGAACTGGCATGAAATCCGTCAAAGACTTTTTGCTGCATTGCGTCACCACCGGGATCTTCAGGAATCTCTCCCATTCTTCTTGTATTATTTTCGGGAATTATTTTATTTCCGTTTTCATCACGAAGACTATTAAGCCAGTCCTGTGTCACTCCTTCGGGAAGCGAATCTTTTTTTTCCGAACTTTGTATGTTCGGCTCACTTGAGCCTGAACTTTTAATTCCTGTGTTTATCCAGTTTGCATTTGCATTAACTGATAAAATGAAAAACAACAACGAAAGTATACTGAAGAACGAAAATCCATATGGCTTTTTCATAATAAATTCTTTTAGTTTTTGAAAAATTGTTTATTTAAGAAGTACTATTTAAAAGAACTGCTTTCAGCTTATTTAATAGAACTTTTTATCGAAAATGATTAGTGTAATACGTCAGTTACTTTTATGGTAACAGGTCTAAAGAAATGATATTTGGGGAAAACCACTTACCTGGTCTTTTTGAGGCAACAATTATAATTAATATTTATTTTAGTTTAAGAATTTAGAAATAATTTTTTGGAAAATAGTTTTTAAAGTTTAATCTAAGTAAAAGCTAAAAATTTAACTTATCTCTTTCGACGTTTTGCAATTGACAACGGTATCTGTTTCATTTAGTAGTTCATCCAACAAGTTTAAGGTTTTAAACAATAAATTTTTTTCTTTTCATTTTATATCTCCTCTAATTTAAAAGTAAATTTCAAAATATTTTTCTTTTAAGAAATTAACTCTGTGCCGGAATGTTTTTGTAAAATAAATTTGAATAATTTCTATTGTGAATATCTAAATCTTTGTCGCAATTTTCTCTGGTTCACAAATCTTAAGATATATTTGGGGTGTATGTTTGAAGTAACTTAAAAAAATTTCTGTCCTTCCACCAGAAATTGAACGGATAATAGAATTGAAGAAACTTAATAATTTATTTATACATTTTCAATACTTAACTTTCAATATTTAACTTTCCGCATTGCATTATATTAAATGTAACCCAGGGTTAATGCGAAGATAGGTCGTTGCCTCATAATTAATGTTACCATAGGTTTAAGATATAAAAGGTAAAAACTATGAGTAAAAATCAAAGAGAGAATATCTCATAAGATTATTAAAAGGAATAATAAAGTTGAAAAAGAAGGAAAGAGAAAAAATATAGATGATTTTGTAATGTATGTTGTTATCATAGGAAGCATGTGATAAGTTGTTGAATCTCAGATGCAACATAGGGAAGAACCATTGAAAAGTTTTCAGATTTCGGAATTGTGACTTATGAAACGTCCTTACAAAGTAGTTGACAAAAAAACGGTACATTTCAGATTTGGAATTTTCCGTTTCTGAAACATACCGTTTATTATTTACTACGGTCTCATTCTGCTTACAAAATTAATTGTGTTGCTGTCAGTAACTGCAAGATCCGCTGCATCAGTGACATTATCTCCAGTGACGTCTGAATTTATGTATCCTGTTGAAAAATTAAATGCATCGTTATCGATAGCTCCTATATCGAGGACATCAATGTTTCCGTCCTGATTTACATCTCCGCTGTAAAAAGCAAATCTGACCGGAGAGTTATCAACCTGAGCCATATTATTTCCATACGCCTGAGAGATATTATTATAAAACTGATAGGAATAATACTGAGATGTAAATTGAATTGTATTGCTGCTCCATGTCTCAAGAGAATTTCTATGCTTAACCTGTATATAATAATTGACGAAGTCAGCTGCATTATCGAATTCAAAATTTCCGTTGCCTCCGTTGCCGACAATGCTTTTTGACGAATCGATTACATTATACGGAGTCGATCCGCTTCTCAGATACAATCTCATGGTATCGGACTTCATCATATTTGTCGTTGAATTATAAGATCCCTGTATTATTCCGCTGAATGAAAGATATTTATAAGTATATGCAGTCCCGGAACATCCCAAGGAAGCCCAGACATTGGTGCTGCCGCTGAATTCAGTCCAGACTGAAAAACAGCTTTCGCCGTCCGGACCGTATTTAATTCCGGGTCTCGGAGGTGCGATGAAAGGATTTGTATTTGCGTGATTCATCTGAAGGGTTATAGCTCCCCAAACATTATTTGCAGCTGAACAAAAAGTTACAGGAATAAATGCCAGTGTATTTTCTGAATATGCACATGAATAATATCCCGGTGCACTTCTGAATCCAATAATGTCAGCCCTTGTAGAATTATTGGCACGGAAATCAACATATCCGTTGACCCAGCTGCCGCTTCCGTTTGACGAGCGGTAATACTCTATGTCCCAGTCTGTTGATGAATATTTTCTCATGTTAACTATCATAAGATTGTTATAGCCCCCCGCGGAAGCAATGTATGCCTGATAACACCTCGTGGAGGATGAAGTGCTTATGTTCCCTGCATAGGTTGCATAGGACGCCGATATAAATGTTGATATGGAAGTTTTCGCTAAAACAATTCTGGAGGAATCTTCCAGGCTGGATTCAACAATCAGTATGGAGTCCTGTCCCCCGTTTCTGAAATAGGCGATGTCAACATAGTAGTCAACAGGATATCTGAAAAGTAATCCCAGGAACCCGGTGCCTTTGTATGTAAATGTAGGAGCAACTGTATAAGGAGAATAGCATACAGCAACCTTTTCACCTGAATAGTATCCGCCGGAGACGGCACTGTCCAGACACGCAGTTATGTAAACCCATGGATTTGAAGGATATGCTTCATTGTCCGAAACAATTCGCGGTTTCCAGTAATAGTTTGTATTGACTATTCCGGGCCATGCAAGCCCATATCCTCCGTAACTTAAAGTTCCGGTAATCTTAACTATAGTAACTCCTATTCTGTATTGTCCGGCATAATTATTTGTAGCATATCCGAATACAGTCCATAGATACTTATCTCCTGTGCTGTTTTCAATCAGCTCTACGTCGATCTGATCCTGCCACATTCTGTTGCCGGAAGAAAATCCGAGTGTTACTTTTTCATTCCATGTCTTGCCCCCGTCATCTGAATAACAGAGCCGAAGCTGATCAATTGTAGCGCCGCTTTGAGGACCAAATACAAATACAGTCCAGATTCTTGCAGCAGTAGATCCGACCTGCTCAGTGCAGGTTGCAATTCCTTTAGTTCCTGTTACACTTGAGACCATACCGACGTTTATGTTGTCTAATTGATTTTCATCGCGTTTCATTAATTGTAAAGGAAAGTCCTCGCCGGAATTTGTCACTGAGCCTGTTAATGCATCCAGCTTCCTTTGTATATTCAATGCTGCATTTGGGTCTGAGCTTTGTTTTGAATTCAGCAGTTCGCTCTCGAGTTCGGATATTTCCGCCGCATTTCTTATCACTTGCTGACCGGTGTTTCGATCGAAATCAATTTTGGCAGGTGCCGGAATTTCTTTGGGTGGGTTCCCTTTATTCTGACCATAAACAAAACTGCTTACTGAAAAAACAAAGACTAAAATAATTAATCTTAAAGACATTTTACCTCCAATGGTATTTTATAAAATTATTAAAATGGTTAATCAATAGAATTCCGGGAAATTTTTTTTCAGGATCTTCAATTGAACTGATGCAAATTGCCTTAAATAATTTTGATAAGCAAAGAAACTTTATGCTTCTTTTCATCTCGAAAATAGAAGGATGGTTGATTAAACTCGAAGGAACCATGAATCCAATGATTCACAGTTCCTTAAGAATTTTTGGAGCAGAACTAAAAATTTCAAATTTCAAATGACAAATGACTGTCTCGTTCTAACATCTAACGTCTCGCGTCTTATTTAACAAGTATCATTTTCTTTGTAAATAAAAAATCCTGTGCTCTGAGTGTATAGAAATATATGCCGCTTGATAAATTATATTTATCACCTGAAAATTGAATTTCATAACTTCCGGGATTTTGCTTTTCATTTACAAGAGTTGCAACTTCATTTCCGAGAACATCATAAACCTTCAATTGCACTAAGCCATTATTATTTACTCCGGCGGGAATATTGTATTTTATAACAGTGGACGGATTAAATGGATTGGGATAATTTTGATACAGCTCGAAATTATCCGGGACCTGATCCGATACTGAATGAATGCCAACCGGCGTCGAAACAATCGCAGTATAACATTCCATGTTGAAGCCGCCTGCACGTTCATCTGTCCATACTGGAACTATCATGTCTCTATAATAATCTATAGTTATGTAATCTCCGAAACGGATTGCAGTGTTCGGCTGATTTGTAGGAGTGGGCTGGCTGCTGAGCTGGAAGTTGGTGAATGTCAGTCCGCCGTCGGTTGAGTGTGCCACAAAAGCTTCTACGATATTATTGGATGATGTATTCCGTGAATCAAAAAAGAGTATGGCTATGTTGCCCGAATCATTTACCTCAATGCTCGGCCAGCACTGAAGCTTTCCGTTTCCTACAGAATCATCATTAACTCTTACCGGCGAAGACCAGTTGTCCCCTCTATTGGATGAGTGTGTCAGAAAAATGTCAGGGTCTCCGTTTCTCGCGTCACAAAATGCAACGTACAGATAACCGTTTCTCGGACCTCCGGAAATATCTACAGCCAGTGACGGGAACGTGACACCACTTGAAGAAATTGGAATGTTAGGAGAAGGACCCTGAGCAATTGATTTGTCATTTCCGAAAGTATCGCCGCCATCAACCGACTTATCGAATTTCACAACATCATCAAATGCAGTTCCGTCAAGCCATGTAACATATACTTCCCCGTCCAGCCCAACTGCTACATCAGAGCCCTGAACCCCGTTAGTCACATCACTTACCGAAACAGGATTGGTCCAGTTTACTCCCCCGTTTGTTGACTTAGTCAGTTTAATTCCAGTCACCAGGCTGAATCTGGTCCAGCTGATATAAAGCGTATTATAAAAAGGACTACCGGGCGTCCTGTCAGTATCCATCCATTCTTTGTCTTCAGATCCTGTATCGGCAATCAGATATGCCTGCGGAAAAGTTACGCCTCCGTCAGTTGATTTATAAACTGCAAGTGCGCCCGTGTTTCCGATACATATAACTGTTATGTAGAAATTTCCTGCCGAATCAACAGCAACTACCGGATCACTGTTCCTGGGAAATCCCGGGAGCAAAGTGGAATCAAGTAGTGCGCTTACAGACCATGTCATTCCTCCGTCAGATGAATAGCTGTAACCGACTTTACGGTTTGCCGGGTTAACCCCCGTCCTGAAATCTCTCCATGCAGCAACGACTCTGTTCGGATCTTTCCTGCTTATCTTAACCGAAGTTTCATTCTGAGGCGCGCTGTCCCGTGAAATATTATAATTCTCAAAAGATGACCCTGAATATGGCGGAACATAATCCATAAAAGATCTGGGGCTAAGACCTCTTTCATTTGCTTCTTCATCAAGTGGTTTTGTAAATCTCCTCGGCTTTTCATCATTAAAGTTAAAAGAAAGGAGTAAAGAGAAAATCAGAAATAATTGAAAAACGTATATGAACTTTTTCATTTTATGCCGTCCCGTTTTAAGATTTATGAACTGTTTTGCTTACGAACCTTTTCAGTTAGTGTTCTTCTTAAATAGTTTTCCAAATGCCATTGCAATCAGCCCAACAACAATTCCGTATGCAATTCCAAAGAACGGACCTGAAAATAAAAGTACATACTGAGGCGGCAATGCCTCTGTAAGGTTTTTAAATCCGTCTAATGAGGTTGAATTATTCCGAAGATACATATCAAAAAATATTGACTGTATAACCGATCCGAGAATTCCGCTGAACAGTCCGACAACTACTCCATGAATGAATAATGATCTCTTGCAGGTCTTCGCAATGACGATACCGGATATGATCCCGATGATAAGCCACCAGAGCAAAGTGCTGTTTACCCATCCGAACAATGAAGCAATTGCCGCTAAAACACCAAGCAATGTAAGAAGAATAATAATTTTCCAGTTCATAAATAAAGTTTAGTTAATTGAAATTTGTTTTTGTAAAATTTGAAAATATATGTTTAAAACCTATGTTATTTTTTATGCCTAATAAGGGTAAGATGCCGGTCAATGTTAATTCAAATTTAATGAGTCCAATTTGTTTCTTGCATTTTCATCAGCGGGATTTATTTCGAGTATCATCTTGTAATACTCCGCGGCTTTTTCGGGTTTGTCAGACTTCAGATAAAAATTTGCCATACCGTTCAGTGCATTTATATTCTTTGCGTCGAGATTTATGGCTTCCAGAAAATATTTTTTCTCCAGCTCGCTGTTATTCAATTCCGAATAGCAAATTGCAATGTTGTTCATATATCCCGACTTTACTCCGGGATCATTATTCAGGTCTATCAACTGTTCAAGAACCTTGATGGCTTCTTCATATTTTTTTTCGGTATAATACCTGTATGACTGGTTCTGAAGGATCTGAACCGGATTTCCGGATGAGTCATTAAGCATCTCCGGAGCCAGTCCATTGTCCGGTGTACCCGACTTAAGCTTACTCAGAAGTGATGCAGATTCACGGTAGTTCGGAACTATAGTCTGAAGCTTCTCCAGCATAATTATTGCCGAGTCTTTCTTCCCTTGCATGTTATATAAGGTTGCAAGCTGGAAATAGCCGTCCGGAGCAAGTGAATCCACGGAGATCCCTATTTTGAATTCCGTCTTCGCAGAATCAAGCTTGCCTTTTAAAAAGTATGCAAGTCCGAGATTGTGATGAGCAAGTACATTCTTGTATCTCAGTTCAATTGCTCTTTTATACAGTGCAGAAGCCTCTTCATATTTCTTATTGTTCGCATAAATGTTTCCAATATTTACCAGCAAAACACTCCCTTCTACTTCTTTGGCTGAAAGATATAAATTATTATTATCTTTCCAGTCAATGTTCCTCAAAAAAGTAAGATATGAAAGAGAAGCAATTATTAAGATCAGACCGATACTTAAAAAAGAAAAGTCTCTCTTATAACTTCCTGTCATGCATAAATGACAAATTAGCAGTATCAGTCCAAAGGAGGTCATGTAAAGGAATCTTTCCGCCATCAAATTCATGGTTGGAATTATGTTCATGACGGGAAGGAGACTTACGAAAAAGAACAGAATGCAAAATGTAATTATGCTGTCTTTTTTGTAGTAGTAAATCGAAAAGAATACAAGCAGCGCAATGAATATCAGGGACCACAGCACCGCAGTATCGATTATGGTTTCTGCATTCGGAATGAATTCATTGTAATGATAAAGCAGCGGGAACGGGACGACCAGTAATTTGAAATAGATAGGAATTGTCTTTACCATAGTCAAGAAAACTGTTTCTGCATCCTGCCCTATAAAATAAAAATAATTTTCCCTGTCCGGAATGTCCTTTAACAAATTATATCTCACAATCAGATAAATAATTGTGACAGCTGTAAATAAGATGTATGCCGCAATATTTTCTCTTGCATATTTCGCGTCTTTCTTTCTGTAAACAAAGTCATACAAAAGAATTATCACAGGCATTGTGATGATCATTTCTTTGGTCAGCAATCCGAAAATGTAAAACAGCAGTGACAGAATCAGGTATAAATAATTTTTTGAAGCAACCTGTTTAAGAGAATTCTCAGTATTGTCAAAGGTCAGGTCCTTTGTAAATTCCAGATAACATAAGAATGATGCAAAGAAAAAAAGCGTTACGAGCGAATCCGTACGTCCGCTTATCCAGCTCACAGCTTCGGTATGGATCGGATGAACTGCAAAGATCAGTGTCGAAAGCAGGGCAAATAAATTTCTGTATTTGTATTTCCAGAAAAGCACTGACAGTATCTTGAAAAGCAGGAGACATGCAATGATATGAATTATAAGATTGGTAAGATGATATCCGTAAGGATCCAGACCCCAGAAATAATAATCCAGCGTATATGATGCAGAGACAAACGGTCTGTAATATCTTCCGATAACTTTGTGAAAACCTTCGTCGGCTGTAAAGAATCTGGGTATGCTCGAAAGTTCACGGATGGAAACATTGTTCACAATCACACTTTCATCATCAAAGACAAACTCATTGTGTAAAGTATTACTAAATATAAAAAAGGTTATGGCAATAATTATTAAATAACAATAAATTGACTTTAGCTTACTCAATGAAATATTATAATGATTCTCAATTTTGTTTGGTAAAATAGAAAAAAATATTCATTAAACAAAGTAAAATTAAGAAATATGGTTTTAACCGATTTAGTGATGTACAGTGATCTTTGGATTATATAGTTTATAGCTGAAAAATATTTTATAATTAACTAATCACAATTTTTCATTGAACCTAATTTTTGAATTCCCAATCAATTTTTTATGAGTTACCTTTACACTGCACCTCATTAATTAATTCTTTTCTAAATTAAATCTTAATATGAACGGAGATAATAATGAAAACAAAAAATTACTGTCCGGTTCTATTATTAATTATTTTGTATTTATTTTTATCAGAACAATCATATGCACAAATGTTCTGGAACCAGGCATGCACTTTCAACGGAAGTAATTCCAGTTATGTCGCCGTCAGGAATGCTTCAGAATTAAATATAACCGGAAGCTTTACACTGGAAGCCTGGGTTAATCCTACAAATGTCACAAGCCCTAACTTCCAGATAATTCTGCAAAAAAGAGACGGAAGCAATGCGGACGGATATACTTTATATTTGGCAAATGGAAAAGTTACGATCCGTACCGGATCCACTACAAGATTAACCGGAAACAATGTAATTCCAAATAATGCCTGGTCACATATTGCGGGAACGTATAATGCTGCAACAAATACATTCACTGTTTATGTTAACGGAATATTAGATGTAAGTGCTATAGTAGCCGGGGCAGCTCCGCCTGCAAATACCGATTCGGTATGGATTGGGAAGGGATTTAACGATCCGTTCGGCGGTAAAATGGATGAAGTGAGAATCTGGAACAGAGCTTTGATCTCGACAGAAATTTCCAGTTACCGGAGAACCTCACTCGGTTCAAGTACCGGTTCTTATAATAATCTTGTTATGTCAATAACATTCCAGGATAATGATGCCAACGGCGCGGCATTCACTCTTTCCGACTGGTCCGGAAACGGGAATACAGGAATCAACAGGGGAGTTACTGCTTTTGATATGAGCAACAGACCCTTGCAGACAATTCAAATAAACGATTGTATAGAACTCGATGGTGCGCAGGATTATCTCACCGGTCCCGACAATGCCATCGTAAGTCCAACTTCTCAAATAACATTGTCGGCATGGATTTATATGCGCTCTTATGCAAATTCAATAATCATACATAAAGGTCCGGCGTCTGGAGGAGGGGGAACAAACTACCGGCTTTCGATAGTCGCAAGAAAACTTGCCGGAGCAATTAACGGAAATTTTAATTTTAACACCAATGATACTATTCCGCTTAACAGATGGACTTATGTTGCATTTACATATTATGCACCTAACGGCGGATATCAGTTTCATATCGATGGAAAGTTAGTTTATCAGGGAATCAGTTTATTGGGAGATATTGTCAATGGAACTGACTCGGTTTACATCGGAGGTGCTTCCGGGTTGACAGATTTCGACGGATTCATCGATGAAGTGAGAATAATACCCGATGTGAAATATACAGAGACATTGAATAATTTTATGTTCAAATCAATTGACTTATCAAACGGAGGACCGGGTAGTTATGCAATTTACAATTTTGACGGCTATGCTTATAATAACGGCAGTTCAACAATACCTTTATTAAGGTTCAATGGAAACTCAAGCTTTGCACATTGCGGCGCAGTTAATAATCAGCCCCAGTCTCCATTGAACCGACAGGATAATTTAAATTTTGAGAACGCTTATTATTTGAAATCATCTGACAGAAGAATTCCGTCTGCGGGTAATTCCGGAAATATAATTACCGACTCGCTGGAAATTCTGAATGACGTTACAATTAGTGATCTCAATGTGTTCATCGCTTTGAATCATAATCAGGAACAGGACTTGCAGATATTTTTATTTTCGCCGAATGGAGGGTCGGCCGAGTTATTTAATGAGAATAGTCTTGTCACTAATGCAGACCATGTCATCACAATTTTCGATGACCAGGCAGATACTGCATTGAATGACAACAGGTACGTTAATTTTTCAACAAGAATAAAACCTTACCAGAATATTAACTCCGTCTTTAGCGGAAATTCATCTAAAGGAATATGGAGACTGGTCATAAGGGATGTAACTAACTCAGGAGGCGCTGATACAGGCAGAGTCTATGCATGGGGAGTCCAGATAAATAATGCTGTCACCAAACCTTATCTGTTGGATGCTTCAACTTTAATTCAGGGTTTTTACCATCCTGCAAGTAACCAAATGATTCCCGATACAATGAGCTATTATTTACGAAATACACAACTCCCTTACGCTATTTACGATTCTGCAAAAAAATTATTGTCAGATAAAGGATTCGCTCAGATCAATTTTACAAATGTCTCATCAGGAGTTGCATATTATCTTCAGCTAAAACACAGGAATTCAATCGAGACATGGAGCAACCCGTTATATTACAATCCTCTTACTTATGAAGCGAAATATAATTTCACTAACTTGATTACTCAGGCATTTGGAAGCAATATGATTCAGGTTGATAATTCGCCGGTAAGGTTTGCTATTTACGGCGGAGATGTAGATCAAAATGGAGTTGTCAATGCAACTGACATTAGCCTGGTAGATAATGACGTGTTCAACTTTGTCACCGGCTATGTGAATTCAGATGTTACAGGAGATGATGTGACTAACGCCATTGATCTCGGTTTAGTGGATAATAATGCTTTCAATTTTGTAGGAAAGCAAGTACCTCCGGGAGCATTGATAAATTCTCAGGAAAATCAAAATTCCCATGATGAAATAAATAAATCAAATTTTGGACAAGATCCGAATGTTGAAAGTAACAATACTATAGCAAATTCAAAAATGAGGACAAGTGAATCCGAAATTGGAAGGTAACTATATTTAGTTTAATCACAAAAAAACATAGAGCCGGTTTATAAGCCGGCTCTTTTGTTAATGATTTGAATTATCAGAATCAAAAAATTATTTTTGAACTTATTTTTTATAAAGGCTCACTACAAGTTACAAACATCCGCAAATGAACAGGAAATATTAAATGAATAAAAACCGTCTCGAAGCATTCAGCGATGGCGTACTTGCCATCATAATTACCATAATGGTTCTGGAAATGAAAGTGCCTCACGGCACGGAATGGAATGAACTAATGCCTTTATTACCAGTATTTGTGAGCTACCTAATGAGTTTCCTTTATATCGGTATCTACTGGGGAAATCATCATCATCTGCTTCAGACGATAACGCACACAAATTCGAAGATAATGCTTGCAAACCTGAATTTACTCTTCTGGCTGTCTTTGATCCCTTTTGCAACAGGATGGATGGGTGAAAATCATTTTGCTTCCAATGCTGTTGCGCTGTATGCTATTCTGCTTTTGCTTTGCGGCGCGGCTTATACAATTTTACAAAAGACAATTGAAGTAAGTCTTACCGATGACTCTAATTTCAACAAAGCAATGAAAAAATTATCAAAGAAAGGAGTAATCTCAATGATCGCTTATTCTGCTTCTATTCCCCTTGCCTATATAAATCCTTACGCGTCAGGAATGATTTTTTTCGGTATTGCTGTTCTTTGGCTAATCCCGGAAAGGAGTATTGAGAAGGCCGTGAAGGAATAAAATGTTGTTACGGGAAAAGTAATTCTTAATTCTTAATTCTTAATTCTTAATTCTTTTTCTTAGCCAGTTTATCTGTCCCCTGTGATTGATTTCATCTTCCGTTACATGAAACCATCTGTAGTAATTATTCGATTGGTTTTTATTAAAAAGAAATTCTTTTTCAAGCCACACGTCATCTCTTTCTTTTAAAATTTCATAAGTTCTGTTTCTTATGTCCTCGAGAATATTTGTATAGTAACTGAGATCATTGCCTCTTATCTTTTCACGTCCTTCTGTTCCCAGCATTAATGCCGGTTTCCATTTCTCAAACTCTTCACCGGTAAGTTCTCTTTCTTCAAGTGTCTCTGTCTGATAAGCAAAATCTACTGCAGCAATGTGAAGCAATAGCGCTCCAATCGAATTACTGTTTTCATCATGCAGATAGTCTAATTCACTGACAGAAAGGTTTTCTACTGCATGCATCGTAACGAATCTTACTAAATTCATCTGGCAGATAAGCCTGCTAGTCTTCGGTGTGTAACCCGGAATGTCTGTAATAAGATAGAGCTTTTCTCTGGGGATAATGGGATTGCTCATGCTTAATAAATGTTAATGTCAAAATATTTTGTTTGTAAATTGTTGAATTGGATAATTTTAATCAAGCAAGAAATATCTTATCGAATTTTTCCGGCTGGCTATTTTGAATTATTGATTTGAATAAGTGAACCCAAAATTTACTTTGAAATAATTTGCATTCCTCATGCTTATTTGAATCCTTATACATCGGGATTGATAATCTTTGCAATTGCCATTCTTTGGCTAATCCCGGAAAGGAGTATTGAGAAGGCTGTGAAAACTTAGCGATAAGTAATTCTTAATTCCTAATTCCTAATTCCTAATTCCTAATTCCTAATTCTTAATTATTAATTCCTAATTCTTAATTCTTAATTCTTAATTCTTAATTCTTAATTCTTAATTCCTAATTCTTAATTCTTTTTCTTAGCCAGTTTATCTGTCCCCTGTGATTTATTTCATCTTCAAAAACATGGAACCACATAAAATAATTGTTTCCGGTTTTTCCCCAAAGTTCCGATTCTTTGTGCAGCCACTTATCATCTTTCTTTTTCAGAAGTTCATAAATGATCTGTCTTTCCTCATTTAAAATATCTGTATAATACTTCAGATTATTTCCTTTGATTTTCTCCCTTCCATTATTTCCTAAGAATGCTGCAGCTTCCCATTTTTTATTTTCTTCTTCGGTAAGTTCCCTTTCTTCAAAGGATAATTTTTGGAAATAGAAATCAGTTGATGCTATATGTAGCAGCAATGCTCCGATTGAATTGCTTTCCTCATCATGCAAATAATCTAATTCTTTTACAGTCAGACCATTTACAGAATCCAATGTAATCTGTCTGGCATAATTCATCATACAGATAAGGCGGCTGATATCCGGAGTGTATCCGGGAATGTCTGTGATTATTAATTCTTTTTCCGGCGGGATGATAGGATTGCTCATGAGAAGTAAATAATTAAAGTATAAATATTTTGTTTATAAATTGTTGATTTAGTTAATATTAATCAAGCAAGAAATATCTTATCGAATTTACCTGCTGGTTTTTTGAATTATTGATTTGAATAAGTAATACGAAAAATTTATTTTTACCCATGAACGAAGAAAAAATAATAAAACAATTTAACGAATTATCTGAAGCAGCTAAACCGAAGCTTCAGATTTTATTTCCTTCTTACATAAAAAATATAAATCAAAAAATTTAGAGACTAATGTTCGTAAAAATTCCCAAAAGATAAAATTTTATGGCATTTATAAAGATAAAAGTGATATGAAAGACAGTACACAATGGGTTAGAGAAGTAAGGAAGAAGAACTGGGGAAAAAATTGACGGATATTGTTTTGATTGATACTGATATTTAAATTGATGCTGACAGGGACATCCCAAAAGCAAAACTATTTTTAGAAAATATTTCAGAGAATAACACTATTGCTATAAGCGAAGTTACTGCGATGGAATTAGTTATCGGTTGTAAAAATAAAAATGATTTGTTGTCACTTGATAAATTTACAAAAACAACTTGCAATTTATAGTATCAGTGAACTAATTTCCGGTAAAGCAATCAGTTTATTAAAACTTTATCATTTAAGTCATGGGCTGTTAATTGCAGATTTATTGATAGCTGCAACTTCGATTACTGTGGATTTAAAATTTGCAACTAAAAATCAAAGAGATTTCAGGTTTATAAAAGAATTGAAATTGATTGAGTATTAATATTTGAAGCGATTCCTTAGCCTCAAATATTTGTTCTCAAATACATTTCAATAATACTCCATAAAATAAAAAAAATACCTCCTAAAACTACTAATTTAAATTGTCTATTTCCATATTTTGATGCTTTCTTTGAATTGGTTTCAAAGCTGGACCTTAATACTTCCATTTTCATATTTACAAATTTTGGATCATTTGGAATATCATTTGACCTACCATCAGCTGTTCTGTACAATTCATAGTTAATAGATAGCGATGATGTTTTATAAAGTATATGTTTACATCCGAAGTAAAAACTTATTCCCCATGAAAGAATTGCAAAACCTAAGGGTAATAAGCTCCACTCAAAAATTCTATTCTCTACTTTTTGAATAGAAAAAGCAATTGCAGATGCAGCTATCGCCAAAATGAAATATGTATTTATCTTGTGATATCTGAAATTGTTTGTATACCTCTAGTTCGCCATCACTCATTTCTTAATAATTAAATTAAAATTAATTCGTTTAGATTAATTGCAAATTCACACAAACGCTTCCACACTCTCATTCGACATCACTCTTCTCGGATTCTCTCTCGGTACTATCCTTCTCATAAAATCAAAGAATAATTTTGTAGTTGTGCAGGAAGGACAAATTCCAATGTCGCCGTCCCATATTTCATCGCAGAATGCTTCAGGCAGGTTCTTGTAAATTATTTCCGTTGCTCTTTCGTGAACGTCCCAGACCCAATCGGATCTCGGCGCTTCCTTTCCTTCGTATTCTGTTCCCACCATCGGAATGAACGGACTCATTATCGGCCAGATGCCTTCCGATGATAAATAATTTATTCCGGCGAGAACCGATTCCATCGGTTCGAGTCCGACTACAAATGAACTCAGTGCTCTTGCCGGTTTTAATAAATCTCTCGCTTCC
This sequence comes from uncultured Ignavibacteria bacterium, assembly GCA_963836395.1. Taxonomy (GTDB): domain Bacteria; phylum Bacteroidota; class Ignavibacteria; order Tepidaquicellales; family Tepidaquicellaceae; genus JAGPCH01. The sequence continues at coordinate 129,427 of CAWIJF010000013.1, forward strand.
TTTAAAGACTCGAATCCATCTTTCTCTTCCGACTCTTCTTGTTTTGCCGGGACATATCTCATTGAATATTTTTTCATCCCAGATTTCAAGATTGAATGCAACCGAACTTATTCCTGTCGAACAAAGATATTCTGTTTCTTCTTTATTTCTGGTGGCTGTGATTGCTGTTACGATCGGAAAGTATTTTTCTTTCAGCAACGGTTTTAACTGTTCCAGTATATCCGGTAGATTTCCCAGACCATCATCTTTAGCTGCTCCGGCTGTCATTGCGAGATGTGAGCAAACCGGATTGTCAATAATAGCTTCCTTAACACAATCATAAATATCATCGGCTTCTTTTCTTGTTACCACATGATCACGGTTTCTTTGTCTTGCCGGAACAATGTTGCAAAACTTGCACTGCTCCCCTTTCGCAAAATATGTACACGCATTATCAAAACAAACTCTCAATCCGCAGTCACCGCGCATCGAAGCCACTTTCTTCATCGACTCGCCGCTCCGGGTCTTCTTGTCATAAAAATCCGGCCGCTTCGGCCATTTGACTTCACAGATCTCAACATTGTTTTTCAAAAGTATTACCGTATCCCCGCTTTTATGAACTTTGTATGGAGAACCCGGACTGTACCTGACATCAACATACAGATCGTATGGAAGCAGCATGTCATTCGGCAATGGTCTCGTTCCGTCACCTGTTCCTTTATGTGTCGAAGGTGTCATTTCAAAAACCCAGAAAACTTTTTCCAGACCGCCCTGACCAACAGTTGTCAGCGCTTCATCCGTAATTGTCAGACCGTCTATAAGAAGTTCGGTCTTAAGTCTTATGGCTTCGTCTAAGGTCAATTCAGTTTGTAAAGTTTGTAAAGTTTGTAATAAAGTTTATAAAGTTATAAAGTTATATAAGTTATAAAGTTATAAAGTTATAAAGTTATAAAGTTATAAAGTTATAAAGTTATAAAGTTATAAAGTTTAAAGTTATAAAGTTCTTCACTCGTTCCCAAACTCTGTTTGGGAACGCACTTGCCAGCAAAACTCCAGTTTTGCATCAATACTCAATACTAACTTGTTTTAAAAAATTAGTCTATATAAGAAGTTTGTAAAGCAATTAAAAATACGTAAGGCACATTTCATAACTATAAAACTCAAATAAGTTAAGAGGGAAAATTGTGCCTCACGTTAATTTTGTTTTAAAAAAGTTATCAGTCAGTCTTTTTCAACACAAGTACTGTCTTCCCGTCTTGCATCAGATACAATTTGTTCTTTTCAATCTTCCAGCTGTTAGCATCTTGCAGCGCGTTCAGGAATTCCGCTTCGTTAACTCCTTCGCACAGCATTCGTGTCGAAGCAACGGGTCCGAACTTGATACTACTCCCGTAAATTTTAATGTAACCGCTGATTTGATTGCACCCTCCGCTTCCGTAAAAATTCATTTCGTCAACATTAATTTCAAGCTGTGGCAGACCATTTCTGTATTTGCTCATATCTATCTCCACACCATTAAGGCTTTCAAGGACCCAGATATCATTGAGCCGGTAAATTCGAGATGTATCATTGTCATTGTCATAGCTTTCAGCTTCTGTAAAATCAGGATCGTAAAAAACCAGCGTAGTGCCATCGGGATTTGAAAGAAGCAAATCGTCCCTTAATATTTTGTATTGAGTTGTTTTTTTCAGCGCCTGTAAAAATTCTGATTCTAGATCCATTTGCTGACAAGCCATCATTGTCATTGCCGGATCACTGAACCTGATTAAATTATACTCCGCCCATAGAGAACCCGTCATTCTGTTGCAGCCTGCCATTCCGCTGAACCTGCTGCTTTCAATGTCAATATTCAGTTCCGGCACTCCGTTTATATAGTCAGATGCTGATACTTCCTTATCACCGATTTTCTTAAGTGTCCATTTTCTGTTTAAACTGTAATTCGGTACATATCTCCCGCACCCTTCAAACCTTTTATAATTTGTATCACCCGGATTATTGATTTCAACAAAAACTTTATAACTGAATTTTTCGCCAGACATATTATCACTGCAGTCTCTTTGCGAAATTGTAACTGAAAAAAATCCAATGTCGGTCTGAGTTGCATATCTTATTACATTTGCATCCATTGCTTTTTCACCTTTTACAGAGCCGGTATTTACAGATAAGCCGTTTAGAATATTAAAATGTATGAATTGATTTATTGCGATGTCCAGGGTCCAGAATGGCTCATTGCCTGTTGCATAAAAATCAATCCCCTCTTTGAACTTCTTCAAAGTAAATTCCAAAGTATCTTTATTAATGACCCTAATGCCGGGATTAACCTGCGGTTTTGCGAATAGAGTTGATGTAATTAAAAAAATCAATAACATTACAGTTAAAAAATTTCTCTTATTGATCATGCACTAAGTACTTTGAATTTATTCACCGGTTGCTTCAAGCTTAATTACTTCTTTACTCAGTTCATTGCATGAATGAAAGTCTCTCAAACCCGCATTCTCTTTAATAATATCATACAGGAATCCTCCCGTAAAACATTCTGCACAAATCGGCGCATCATGTTTCCAGTATTCTTCCGTTGAAATGAAAGGAAGCTTTTGTGAAATGATTTCCGCTGCTTCAGTATGCGTATCGAGCATCCAGTTGAAAGTCGGCGGTCTGAATCCCTCAAACTGGCTGCCGGTTTCGGGACTGAAAGGAACAATGATCGGAATGATTCCTCTGTCACAGCACCAGTGAACCCCTTCGATCAAAGTCTGACGCGGTTCAAGACCTGCGATCATTGCGGAGAAGACTCTTCCCTCTCCGAAATATTTTACTGCTTCAATAAGTGACTGCTCCCACAGATCCCTTCCGATGTTCTCATCTTTGCCCGGAACAATAGCTTTCCAGTATCCCCTGTCGAAGACTTCAAAGTTATATGATACAGAATGCAAACCAAGATCATGCAAAAGTTTTACATCTTCAATTTTCTTTGTCGGCGAAATTGTCATTAGAAGTTTTGTTCTTTCTCTGTCATTTGTATAAGGAAATCTTTTTAGAAAGCTCTTCGAGTATTTGAATGGTTCCGCCGAGTCCCTGTTTATTCGCAGGTGTTCCGCGAGTAAGAATAGATCTTGGATCAGTATGATATTTTTTTGCAGCCTCAATTACATCAGCTACCTGTGATGCAGTCTTCCTTGCATTTGAAATATTTTCATCGGGATAAAAATCCTGTGCCGGAGTAAGGTTACAGAACCTGCATTCGGTCTTGGTTCTGAAATAGTCACAGTAATAATTCCATGTGAAATTCAGATTACAAATTCCGTTATAGACAACAACTTTTTCAAAAGGCGTCAGGTCATTTGTATAGTTCTTTGAAAACGGCGGAAGGGAAACAAACTCAGCTGCTGCATATGATATTGTTTGCTTTGTCTTCGATGAGAAGATCGTTTTCTGAAATTCGCAATCTGAAGTTGGCTTCGGAATTTTCCCTTATCTGAACAAACACATCTTCCGGCAATTTCAACTCAGCAGGTAAAAAATTCATTGCACGTTGTTTATCCCAGTTCCTGTGTTTCGATCAGATCATTGCGCAAGATCATTCAGACGAAGCCCATTTATCAGCAGATCGCATTTTAAGTTTTATTAATTCTTTTCTGTCAGTCATTCGATTTTAAAAAATTTTCGACTAAGACTCTAAGTCTCAAAGAAAGGTAATTTTAAGAAATCATTAATCTTCGATAGTAAACGAGAATTTTATTCGAAATAAATTTAAAAAAACTTTCCTTTAGCCCAAAATCCAATGAAAGTCATGGAGTCTTCATGTCTTAATGGTAAAAAGCATTATTTGACTTTGAATCTTTGTACCTTAGCTGGTAAATAAGAAATTAAGTCTGTATCAAATAAAATAAAAAAGTCCCGCAAAAGAAATCTATTCACGGGACTTCTAAAAAAAATTAAGTCAACTTCTTATTTCCACGAACCTGCAGGTGGAAAAATCGAGTGTGACTTTTCACTTGCATTATCCCATGAACCTGCAGGCGGGAAAATCGAATGCGACTTTTCGCTTGCATCGTTCCATGAACCTGCCGGAGGAAAAATCGAATGAGACTTTTCACCTGCATTATTCCATGAGCCTGCCGGTGGGAAAATGGTGTGAGAACTTGTTTTTACTTCTTTCATAAATTAATTTGGTTAAATAATATATTATTTTTTACCGTAATAAACATACTACTTATAAATTCAATTTTCAATTTAGATATTCACCTAATTTATTCCTTACTTTTTTTAAAATTTTTTTGTTCAAGCTCCGTAATTTTTCGCGCAATCCATACCTTTGGATTTCCCGATTTAGAATAGACTTCTTCTTTCAGTTTTTTGAATTCATACTCATCGAAATTTTCTTTCAGCTTAAACATCCGGTTAATTATATTGCAAAAAGATTTCATCGCTCTTTTCCACCCTTCGCTCACAGTTTTATTCTTATTCAGAAAATGATTGTAAGAATCAAGAGCCATAACGAAAGAGTCATAATCATTAAGTTCGTAAAAATTTCTGATTTGCAGATTCCGGATAAAGTATTTCATTTGAAATAAATCAGAATCTGTTTTTGAAATACATTCCAGAGATTTTCCGAATTCACCTTTTCCAAAATACAGATGCGCATTTGCAAACAGCAGCATATTTCCTCTTGTGTTTTTCTGAATGCGGCTGATAAATTTCTTTATGAATTTTTCTATTGAATCATGTTTCCCGAGATCACTTGCTGCAGAAATGTAACTCAAAAAATTCTGATCCCAAAAAGCATCGTTGTCCGGTGAAAAAAGATTATTCTCGATCATTAAATCGTAAATATCAGTTCGGCTTTCATACTTCTCTATTTTTTTCGATTCAAGGAAGACAAGACAATTAAGCAATGAAGTATAAAGTGAATACAAATCTCCATTAGAAAAAATTTTCTGATTATCCTGAATCGATTTTTTAAAATCATAATATCTTTCCGCGGAATCAGCTTGAAGAATACACAAAAACATTTTATAGTAAACGCTGAGCACATCTGATACATTGCGTGAGATTGGTTTTATGGATTTAATTATTTCCTTAATCAAACCGGCTTCATGTGCTTTTGTCAGAAAGACTAATATTGAATTATTTCCGGGAATAAAATTTTGTCCGACTACAATTGCTTGGATGTTATGGAAAATCTTGAAAGCATGAATAAAAAAATTAGCGAGAAAATAATCTGAAGTTAAATCAATTACTTTGTCAAAGCCTTTTGAATGCATAAGCCGGTTTTCAAAGGCTCCCCTTAAATGATAGTATCTCCATTGATAATAAAAATAATCTTCTCTCAGTAAATTATCAGAGAAACTTTCTTTCAATGATTTCTTCTCGATGCTTTTGAATTTTGCTGAAAACAATTCCTTTAAATCTCTGTCCGATAATGATGAAATCAGCTTACCCGTTTTCAGAAATTCATCCGGATTAATCTGTTCGTAAATCAGAAAATTCTCGGCAAGACGTGTCAGATCATAGATGAGATTTTTCATGATCCCGTAATTAAATTCTTTGCCGGGAAACATATCTTTCCATACTTCTTTTCTGTCGAGCATCTGGTCATTAAATTCAGATTCATATTTTAGCATTACTTCGTAAAGCTGAACGGCTCCGGTTTTTTTATTATGATAAGGCGAGGTGATAAAGTCTTTAAATCTTTTTAATTCATCAGGATTGAGGGTGCGCAGAATTTTTATTAATGATGAGTTTAGCAAAATAGTCTTTTACAAAAATAATGAATATAGATTTAAATTGATTTGTAAATAGATAGAATGCCTTGATGGAATTTTTTACCACTTCATTATAAAATTATAACAGCAGATCAAAGAAATAAATGGTATGTTCTTGACGAACAAATGTTTTCTTTTGACGATTGCGATGAGGTATTTCATATAGAGTAGGTCTTGGGGAAGGGAAATAATTACAGATATAGTTTTTCTAAGAAGAGTGCACAAGGAAATTACAAACTAAATAAAAGCTTTTACAAAGTATTAAATTATTTTGTAATCAAAAAATTATCAGCCGCTTTCTCTTCCTCACTTTTATAAAACACTTTCCCTGCTCTTTCAATATGTTCAATTAAATCACGATTACTAATTTTATTGAAAATAGAAATATCAAGAATATACGGTAGAAAAAGTTTATCAAGTTCTAAGCTGATCGAATTAAGGAGTGTATGATTCAAATTTTTTCCTTTGAGTGTAAAGTCAATGTCGGAGCCCGGGCGGTAATTTCCTTTTGCCCTCGAGCCATAAATTATAACTTCTTTAATTTGAGGGAAATCCTCAAAAACAGAATTAATCTGTTCAATAATATTTTCTTTAAGACCGAACTTCATTCAGATTGTTTATTTATGCCGCCTTTTTGTTTATCTAAAGAATTTTTAAGTGATTCGAACATTGAAAAATATTTATTAACTATGTTTTCTGCAATGTCATCAGCAATTTCCTCATTATATACATGAGATGTTAAGTTTCTGTCTTTTAGCATTTGCATCCAGTCTTCGCCATCCCCGATCAATCCGCGTTGGAAAGCTAATTGAAAAGTATCCCGGCTTCCCTGCAAATCAACTTCACCCTGATACTCATAAAAATCCTTTATTGAATTCCAAGCAAGCTCGTAAGTATACTCAAATGCTTTTATCATCCCTTGCTTTTCAAGCTTATTTAGTTCATCGCTTTTTATAATAAATTCCCGAAGCTGATCCAATGCTTTTGAATAGTTTGAAAATCTCTGTACCCAACGATTATCCTTTTCAATCATAAGTAATACTTTTCTCAAAGATAGTAAACTTCACATTCCTAATAAATTCATTTACATTCAATTATCGATAAAAAGAAAATCTATTCCAATTTTTCAGCTGGATAATTTAATCCAACCAAAATCCAAAACAAAATTATAAGATTTAATATATCTTAATTTCTAATCACAGAATTTCAGAAAAGAAAATCTGGAAAAACTTTCTTTGCAAAATAAAGATATGAAATACTATTTTGCAAAAGTTCTTTTAAACAAACTAAAACAAAAATAATAACCTTGTGATGACGGTTCGAAACGTCTCACATTAAAGCATGCCGGTATGCAGGTTATTATTTTCATTTTTAAAATTTAAAATAAAAACAATATGAAAAACCTGATCAAACATTTAAATATTCTTTTCATGATTTTCTTAATCATTGTATTAAAGACAGTAACAGTATATTCACAGCCAGTTCAGCAATGGGTACAGCGATATAACGGCGCCGGGAATGATTCTGATTTTCCTGCGGATATTAAAACTGATTCAGCCGGGAATGTTTACGTTACCGGGAATGCAGTTGGGAACGCCGGCTCTCAGGCAAATTACGTTACAATAAAATATAACAAAAACGGTATTTCTCAATGGACTGCAATATATAACGGGACAGGAAATGATTATGATTATCCGACTTCAATGGCGATAGATAAACTTGGAAATGTTTATGTAACAGGCGGAAGTTTTGGCTCAGGAACCGACATTGATATTGTTACAATCAAATACACCTCAGCCGGAATTCAGCAATGGGCAGTCAGATATGACGGAGTTGTAAGCGGAAGTGATGTTGCAAACAAAATTATTTTGGATGATTCAGGAAATGTTTACATTACAGGTTACACCGCCAGGACTTCATTCATCGAAGATTTTATTACGATAAAATACAACACAAACGGAGTTGAACAGTGGAAATCATTTTATAACGGACCTTCCAGCAATAGTAGTGATATTGCGATTGATCTTGCCTGCGATAACTTGAAAAATATTTATGTAGTCGGACAAAGTTACGGCTCATCTAGAAATGATTTTCTGATTATAAAATATAAACCAAACGGTGACAGTTTATTCAGCCGGAGGTATAATGAAGCAGTTAACAATGACGACATTCCGAAAGCAATGATACTCGATGATTCAGCTAACATATATGTAACAGGTTTTACGGATTATGTCGGGAATAATAATTCCGATTTTCTTACAGTGAAATATGATTCTTCAGGAAGTTTCAGATGGTCAAAAAAATATAATAATTCATTCAATAACTTCGATGCGGGTTTTTCAATCGCCAGAGGAATGTCCGGCAATATTTATGTATCGGGCTACAGCACAAGAATGGGGACCAACACAGACTATGCTCTTATTAAATACAGCCGGGGCGGGCTCGAGAAGTGGGTTTCATTTTACAACGGTCCTCCGGGAAACGGTCAGGACAGAGCCAATGCAATGGCAATTGATAAAAATGAAAATATATATCTGACAGGGTATTCGTGGAGTACAAGTATCGGGAATGATCTGGATTTTGCTACGGTAAAGTTCGACTCGTCGGGAACACAGAAATGGGTAAAGAGATATGACGGTCCCGGAGTTGTCAATGATCAGGCATATGCAATTGCGTTGGATAATTCGGGAAATGTTTTCGTAACCGGATCCAGCAAAGGGATTTCAAGCCATCAGGATTATGCAACAATAAAATATTCACAGCAGCTGGAATTAAATCTGAGATTATTCATAGAAGGACTTTATAATTCAACAACAAATAGTCAGCACAGCGATACAATCCGGGTTTATTTAAGACAGGCTGCCTCTCCATATTCATTAATTGATTCTGCGGTATCAATAGACTCATCCTCAGGAAATAGTATTTCGAAATTTAATAACGCACAAACCGGAACATATTATATTGTTGTAAAATACAGAAACGGAATTGAAACCTGGAGTAAGACTGGAGGAGAATCTTTAAATAGTGACGGTAATAATTTATATGATTTCAGTAATGCAGCAAGCAAAGCTTACGGAAATAATCTAAAGCTTGTAGACAGTAATCCACTGACATATGCTGTTTACAGCGGGGATGTAAATCAGACCGGAACCATAGATGTTGTCGACATAAGCTTAATCGATAATGATGTATTTAATTTTGTAACCGGATATGTTGCGACAGATCTGACAGGAGACGGAACAGTTGATGTAGTGGATATAGCAATTGCAGATAACAATGCTTTTAATTTTGTAAGCAAGATTACTCCTCCGTGAACGAGAGTATTAGAATTGTGATTCGCGAACGTTAAAAGAAAGACAGAGTAACTGGTAAGATTTTTATAAAAAATTTCTTTGCTTTAAAAGAATTAAAGATATAATTTGCATAGCAACAAGTCTTTGGGGAGAACAACAAAGTATGAGATTTCACAATTATCAAATATTTTCTCATTATTTTATTTTGAAATTTTGGAAGCATACAGGAGAAATTGAAAATGAAAAAGAAAATTTACTGGTCTTTAATTTTTGTTACAATAATTTGTTCTCAGAAAACCTCCGCACAAATGTTCTGGAAACAAGCTTGTTCATTTGCCGGGACAAATACCAGCTATATTACAGTGCGGAATTCCGCCACCCTCGACATAACAGGAAGCTTCACAATTGAATTGTGGTTGAATCCGTTAAATGCAACGTCACCGCAATTTCAGAGCATTCTTCAGAAGAGACAAGGCAGCAACGCTTCCGGCTATACATTATATTTGAGCAACGGAAAGATTGCAATCAGAACCAATTCAACGACAAGACTGGTCGGAAAAACTGTGCTCCAAAACAATGTATGGACTCATGTTGCAGGTACTTACAATTCTTCCACAAATATTTTCAGAATTTACATAAACGGAGCTCAGGATACTGCAGCTACAATTGCCGGCGCAGCTCCTTCAAGCAGCACTGACAGCGTTTTCATAGGTAAAGGATTCAATGGTCCCTTTGCCGGAAAAATGGATGAAGTTAGGATCTGGAACAAAGAATTAAGTACACCCGAGAGCAATACATTCAGGCGGATATCACTCGGCACTAACAGCGGACCTTATAATGGACTGGTAATGTCGATGACCTTTCAGGACGACGACAATAATGGAAATGCTTTTATATTGAGTGACTGGACGGGAAATGGCAATTCGGGTAATAACAAAGGAGCAACAGCAGTAGATGAAACTAATGAACCGGACCAGAGAACCTCTCTCAATGAATGTGTGAATCTGGACGGCTCGGGTGCTTATCTCTCCGGACCGGACAATTCATTTGTCAGCCCTGCATCTGAACTCACACTGGAAGCATGGATTTTCAGAAGATCGACTTCTTCCGGAACAATAATTCATAAAGGCTCCGCGAACGGAAGCATAACCGATTACAGACTGGAGATTTCCGGATCCGCACTCCACGCTTATATAAACGGAAATTCTCTTGGCTCTTCTTCCTTCAATGGCGTTCCTATCAATCAATGGGTTCATGTCGCATTTACATTCGACGGAGGTTATACTTACTACCTGAACGGAAATTTTATTTACGGTTCGGGTGATACCACCAGCAGTATTCATAATGGATCCGATTCTTTATACATAGGCGGTACACCCAACCTTTCCTGCTTCGACGGCTACATTGATGAAGTAAGAATTATTAATCATAGGTTATCAGCGACTGAGATTAAGAATCTAATGTATGAATCAATTGATATTTCCAATCAATATCCGTCATATCAAAATGTAGTTTATAATCTGGACGGATATACTACTGCAAATACAGGTATCGGACCGAGATTATACTTCAGAGGAGGCGCTAAATTCAGCTATAACGCTTCCAGTAACAATGTCCCTGTATCTCCGCTCTGCAGAGAAAGCGATTTGAATTTTTCCAAAAGCTTTTATCTTAAAACTTCCCTCAGCAAAATTCCTGAAACAGGAAGCTCGGGCTATATGATCGATGATACAATTGACATTGCTGCGAATGAAACAGTCACGGATGTAAACCTTTTCGTTGCTTTGGATCATACCAACGAAAATAATCTTACAATAACATTGTTTAACCCAAGCGGTCAGCAGTCTACTGTTTACAGCGGTCAAACACTGTTAGGAAGCGGTGATTATGTTGTCACTGTGTTCGATGACCAGGCTGATTCTTCATTGCTCTCCGGCAGGTATATTTCATTCGGGACCGATATCAAACCTGCGAACAACATGAATACTTTTTCCGGTCACGGCACTGCAGGGAAATGGAAGCTCAGAATATTCGATGCAGCAGCAGGCGACACAGGCCGGTTATATTCATGGGGACTTCAATTTAATAATGAAACTAAAAGAAAAAGTGTCCTTACCCTGACAGCATTGATGCAGGGATTCTACAATCCCTCGACGAATTTATTGACATCTGATTTTATGAAAGTATTTCTCCGGGGAGACAATCCGCCATATGCAATTGCAGATTCGGCAATTGCATTTTTGAATGCTTCTGGTTTGGGGAAATTCACTTTTGCAAATGCACTTGATGAGAATGATTATTACTTAGTCCTCCGTCACAGAAACTCAATAGAAACATGGAGCAATTCCCATAGTAACAGTTTCTCTCCTTTTACTTCACAACTGACGGTTGACTTTACAGGCTCCGCCGGAGTTGCATTCGGAAACAATCTCAAACAGGTTGACACAAGCCCGGTCAGGTATGCGCTTTACAGTGGAGATGTGAATCAGAGCGGAAGTATTGATGCATTGGATATAAGTCTGACCGACAATGATGTCTTTAACTTTGTTTCGGGATATGTAAACACAGATGTAAACGGCGACAATGTAGTTGATGCAGCTGACTTAGGGAATAATCGATAATAATGCGTTTAATTTTGTCAGCAAGAGTTACTCCTCCGTGAGATATGCGAGGCTCGAGACAATAAAAAACTTAATTCACAATTTTGAAAATTGAAAGAAAAGCCGGAGGAGGAATTTTCCGGCTTTGTTGTTTTTATATTAAATGATTTTTCCTAAGTTATATCCGGTCTAATAAATATAAATTAACCCCAATGAAAAATATTTATATAAAAAAAAGCAATTTAATTATCGGGATATTTTTCTTAGTTGCAGTTTCCGCTAATGCAAATTCAAATTCTTCGCAAACTCAACACACTCCGTATACGAAAAGGGATTCGCTCCCTGCGGGTATTACTAAAAAATGGCTCAGTCGTATTCGTGACGAAAGCGGGAATATCATATTTCCCCGGCTTTCATCCGGACCGGGCGAAGAAACTGATGCAATGCAGCAGACGATATTTAATTCACATGCTGCGGGTGAGGATTTCGGAAAATCTGTCAGCAATGCAGGGGATGTTAACGGAGACGGATATGATGATATAATAATAGGTGCATCAGGCAATAATAATTATATGGGGAAGGCATATATCTATTTTGGCGGAATAAATATGAATACAGTTGCGGATGTCACTCTTACAGGTGAATTAACATTTAATTTTTTTGGCTGCTCTGTAGCTTCTGCCGGTGATATAAATAACGACGGATATGCTGATGTAATTGTCGGAGCATACAATGCTACTTCCAATGGAAGAATATATATTTTCAAAGGAGGAGCAAACATGGATAACATCCCTGACCTTATTGTTGCCGGGGAAACTGCGGGAGATTATTTCGGATATTCAGTTGCTTCTGCAGGTGATGTAAATAACGATGGCTATTCGGATGTAATTATCGGAGCGTATAAATACAGCGGCTTAAAAGGACGAGCGTATATTTTATTTGGAGGAAGTACATTGGATCCTGTTGCAGATGTCATAATGACAGGAGAAGCGGTAAATAATAATTTTGGATATTCAGTTTCTTCCGCAGGTGATGTAAATGGTGACGGGTATTCGGATGTTATTGTAGGAGCTAACGGATATAATACTAATACCGGAAGAGCATATATTTTTTACGGGGGTGCGGGAATGAATAATGTTGCAGACGTTACGATGACCGGCGAAACTACAACTAATTATTTTGGTAATTCGGTTTCTTATGCAAAAAATGTCAATGGTGATATTTATTCGGATGTAGTTGTAGGGGCTTACGGTTATAATAATTATTACGGCAGAGCATATGTTTTTTACGGCGGTGCAAATATGAATAATGTTGCAGATGTCATCATGACCGGCGAAGGGTCAGGCAATGTTTTCGGTATCTGTGTATCTTCTGCAAAAAACATTAACGGTGATGCTTATTGGGACGTAATTGTTTCTGCTCAGGGTTTCGGAGGTTCAAGGGGCAAAGTATATATTTTCTTCGGTGGAATTAACATGGATAATAATGCAGACTTGTCAGCGTCCGGCGAGACTACTCAAAGTGCATCATTCGGCTATTCAGTTTCTTCAGCAGGAGATGTGAACGGAGACGGTTATTCGGAAATAATTGCATCGGCACCCATTTATAACAGTAATTCAGGCAGAGCTTATTTAATTATGAATTCAGTGAACACATCCGACCTCACCATGACAGGTGAAAATACAAACAGCTACTACGGACATTCGGTTGCGGCTGCAGGTGATTTGAATGGAGACGGCTATGGTGATGTCATAGTTGGTTCATACAGATATGGCGCTTCATTTACCGGTCGCGCATATATTTTTTACGGAGGGCAATTTATGGATAATGTTGCGGATATTATTCTGACGGGTGGCGGAGCCAATAATTATTTTGGCTTCTCAGTTTCATCTGCAGGAGATGTGAACAATGACGGATATCCTGATGTAATTGTTGGTACCGGCAGTAATATTGGAAAAACTTATATTTATTACGGAGGCCCTGCAATGGATAATATTGCGGATGTCATTTTTACAAGACCGGGAGAATATTTAGGATATTCTGTTTCGGCGGCAGGAGATGTGAACAGTGACGGGTATTCGGATGTAATTGTTGGAGCAAACGGCAAAGCATACATTTATTACGGCGGTTCACCAATGAACAATGTTGAAGATGTTACATTTACCGGGGAAACGATTTCTGATGCTTTTGGTAATTCAGTATCCGGAGCAGGAGATGTAAACGGCGATGGATATTCTGATGTAATTGTCGGCGCATGGGGTCACGGGAGCTTTGGAAGGGCATATATATATTACGGAGGTTCATCGATGGACAATACTGCAGACGTAATTCTCGACGGAGATTCAATCGCTCATGCATTCGGAATCTCACTTTCAACGGCAGGAGATGTAAATAAAGACGGCTATGCAGATGTAATTGTAGGAACCGGTTTTTCAAATGTTGCTAAAATTTATTACGGAAGCGCATTAATGAATAATATTCCAGACATTACTCTGAGAGGGGATCCTACTTCGGATAATTTCGGATACTCTGTTTCAACAGCCGGAGATGTTAATGGTGACGGATATTCGGATGTAATAGTTGGCGATTATGATTACAATGTCGATACAGGAAGAGTATATGTATTTTATGGAGGAACAATAATGAATGATACAGCAGACATAATTATGACAGGCGAAAAACAATCCAGCTTTGGAATTTCTGCAACTACTGCAGGAGATTTGAATGGAGACGGAGTTCCGGATATTATAGCAGGAGCTGATCATTATAACAATATTGGTAAAGCATATATATTCATGTCTTCGGCAGTTCGACTGGACATTACCGTTAATTTATTTATGTATATAGAGGGATTTTATAATGCCAATACAAATTTACAGGTACACGACACTATCAATACTTATTTACGAAATAATACTTCTCCTTACAATATTGTCGATTCTTCAAAATCAATTGTGGCAACTTCAGGATTAGCAATTCTTAAATTTAAGAATGCATCAACGGGATCATATTATCTGGTAATTAAACACAGGAACAGCATCGAGACATGGAGTGCTGCAGGAGTCTTTCTGACGAAAGGAAATACTTCAACTTATAGTTTTGTGATTGCAGCTTCAAGAGCTTACGGGAATAATCTGAAACTAGTGGACACGTCGCCGATAAATACATATGCAGTCTACAGCGGAGATGTTAATCAGGACGGAAGTATAAATGCAATAGATATTAGCATTGTAGATAATGATGTTTTAAATTTTGTGACCGGATATAGACGTACGGATGTCACTGGAAACAATGTTGTCGATGCAGCTGATCTAACGATCGTTGATAATAATGCATTTAATTTTGTGAGTAAAGTAACACCTCCGTAAAGGCAATTTCAAATTATCAATTTCAAATGTCAAATAATTTGATAGCCTCCGAAAGACGAAAGACGAAAGAAACTATACATGAGACAAGAGATTGATAAAAAAATTATTTGAAATTTGAAATTTGTAATTTGTAATTAAATAAGAGCCGGTTGAGAAATCTTCCGGCTTTTTGTCATGTTTTCACCGAAAATAAAACCGCTCAATAATATGAACTCAGTATTTTCCGGATCAAATACTTCTGGGAAATGGAAACTCAGGATACAGGATGTAGCAGCAGGCGATACGGGGATTCTTATAGGATGGGGAATTCAGTTTAATAATCAGACAAAGCGAAAGAGCGTTCTTTCCCCTTACTTCCATAATGCTGGGATTTTATGATCCGGTTAATAATTTAATGGTCCGGGATACAATGCAGGCAATTATCAGAAATTCATTTGCTCCTTACACAATTATTGATTTTTCAAAAGCTGTACTCGTTCAGAATGGAAAGGCAGATTTTACATTTAATAATTTTTCATATGGTGTTCCCGTTTATACACAGCTGAAGCACAGAAATTCTTTGGAAACATGGAGTAAGACTCCCTCTTCGGGAACATTTGCGCTTTTATTCGCAATTCTTAATTTTCTCCGTTAACATCTTTTTTGGAATATGATTTTTTGACTTCCGTTACAAAAGCTTTTGGTAATAATATGATACAGGTGGATACCGGACCGAACATATTTGCCATATACAGCGGGGATGTAAATCAGGACGGAAGTGTGGACGGTCTGGATTTGAGCCTTGTCGATAACGATGCATTTAATTTCGTAACAGGCTATGTCAGCACGGATGTAAACGGCAATAATTTTACTGATGCCCTGGACCTGGCTGTTGCAGATAACAATGCTTACAATTTTGTCAGCAAAGTAACGCCTTGACATAAATGTAAAATTTGTAAAGACCTTTTATGTATAAAGAGACAGCATAAAGTTATTATATTGAATCCAATTTCTCCATCAGCCATTCTTTATTGAGAACAACTGTAGTTTCTGACAGCTTTGATCTGAAATACCGGTATTCATTTTCAGCCGGCTTATTTGGGAGCCTGATAAGCATTTCAGTAAACCTGATAAAGTTCAGAGAATTAATTTTAGTGTTTTCGCTAAGATGCTTGTCACGCTTTAAGAAATGCCTGCTGGAATCAATCAGAGACAATACAGAATCCATCTGTGATTTTTCATAAAAGATCTGTATCATAAGATTTCTGATGTTTTGTTTCTGATTGCTGTAATTTGTATTAATCTTTGAGAGGTATTCAATAGCTTTATCGTATTCTTTTTTCAAAAAGCATACATCAGCTTTTATGTAATTTACCATAAACTCCTTATTATCATCCATAGTGAACTTTTCAAACTCTTCAAGGATCTTTGTTACCCATTCAAATTCCCCGAGACGGTTGGCATTCTTTGATGCGCCAAGGATGTAAAAGACATGCATCGAATGTAAATTCAGCTTCCTGATCAGATTAAGATATCCTTTATCCAGCTCGAACCTTTCTTTTTTGAATTTTTCGTTTCCCGATTGTATCATTACGTTGCAGAAATTTGTCATCATTATGAAAAAATTCTGTTTATCCGGATCCGTGAGCGAATCGAAGTGATGAGCTTTCAATTCCTTTAGCTTGTCAAAATACTTTTCTTCCTTTTCGCTAATAAGCCGGATAAGATAATAGTAAAAAAGGATTTGAGGGACCTTCCTGAATTTTCCCATATTATTTTCAACATAGTTCAGAATTTCCTCAATCATCATTAAATCATTGCTGCTGTTTGCGACTTTTGAATAACTTATCGCCCAAAGGTAAATTCTTAATGCTCCGAGAACAACATAGATGAAATAATTATCTGTGTTTTCGATAACTTTCCCGAGCTTGTAAATATTCTTCTTGCCGTAATAAATTTCCCAGTATCTCTGCCATACAAAATACGTTTCGTAGAAATAATCTTCATCCTTTTTCAGACCGTTGAGATACTCAATCATAGATTCAAAACATTTCCTGAAAAGCTTTTCCTGATTTCGGTGAGTGAGCTGGTTTAACAAAAATTTTCTTGATTCGATTTCACTGTTCTCAAATTCCTGCTGCATAAGAAATTTTTCAGCAAGCTTGAGAAGATCGGAATTTAGCTTCCGGATTGAGTAGTCTTTGAATTTCGTACCGGGATAAATGGTCTTATATAAATTCTCTCCCGTAAAATTCTTGCCCTCAAAATCCGGATAGAATTTCTTCAGAACACGGAAGTATTCGTTTACCTTATTGATCCTTATTCTGCTCCGCTCAGAAAAATACGGAGACAATAGGAATTTTTCGAACCTGTTCATTTCCAATTTCGAAAAAGTCCTTAACAGCGATATCAGGCTTGAGTCTTTCATCTGTGACACAAAATTAAAAAAGTTTCTTTGCAAATGTAATGAAGTTAGATTAAATTGAACAAAAAAATTATTATGACAAATTCAATATTGATCAGATTTACAATTTTATTATCCGCAATTATCCTGTATTCATGCGATGCCTCCAAGACCATGGACGTTGAAACTAATGTTTGTGATGATCCTCTGATACCCTCCGATCTGAATTTTAATGATGTTGAACAGCTTCAGTTAGAATCGAATTATTCATCTATGGTAGGCGACAGCGGATTAGTTTGCAGATATTATATTCCCAACATGTGCGGACTGGATACAATCCCCAAAAAAACTCATCTTAATCTGAACGGTATTGCAGGATATTCCGAATTTGCAAATGTAGTTGTTGGCGACAGCGGGCTGATACTTGTAGATTTCGATTCTTTGATTAACATTGGCGAGATGCAGAGGTTTAATGATGTGGTGACTTGCTGGGATCCATACTCTTATATTATCGCCGGTGATTCGGGAAAAATTTATAAGTCTTCTGATGGCGGATACACCTGGTATTCTGTTTTCAGCGGAACGGATCTGAACATACTTTCTCTTGAAAAGGGAATAAATTTTAATAAAATAAATGCAACAGGTGCAGACGGAGTTTATCTACGGTCAACAGATGACGGAGAGTCCTGGAGTATCTCAAGCATTACGGAAGAGGGCTTGTCAGGAATATACCCAGATATATACAGCATTTATTTCCTTGATCAGAATTACGGCTGGGCTTCAGGAGAAAGCGGTAAAATATACAAGACCATAGACGGCGGGAATATCTGGCACAGCCAGGTGACAGGTCTGAGCGAAAATATAAATGACATACTTTTTAATTCATACAGTTACGGATATGCTGTCGCCGACAATGGGAAAGTAATTTATACAACAACAGGCGGTGAGGTCTGGCTGAGCCATCCTTTGTTCGATACGCTCACGACAAAAAATCTAAAGAAGATCGTCAAAGCTGATTCGGTAAATTATTTTGCAGTTGGCGACAGTGCCGTGATAATCAACATAAATACAGGCATTGCCGCCGGTCCGCTGACCGGTACAATTACTGCAGGCAATGCCGGGGATTTCACTACAATAAATAACGCTTTGCTTGCCGCATCATCACTCGGAATAAAGGACAGTCTTAAAATAGAGATAATGCCCGGGACATATGATGAGCAGCTTGTTGTCACCCGCCCGTATCCTGAAGATGCACAGCTGACATTATCCGGGGAAAATGATTCGGTTTACATTACAAAGAGTCCGGCTGATACTTCCAACTTCACGCTGAAATTCAGCAGCGCAAAAAAAATCGTGATAGAAAATCTAATCATTTCAAATCCCGATACAACTAAAGGAAGAGTTGTACTTTTTGAAGGAGATTGCTCGGACATTACTTTCAGGAATGTCACCTTTAACGGGGTTTCAGTAACATCAAGCACGGTAAATCAAAGTCTTGTAATGAATGACGCACAACCCGGCTCAAAGCTGAATGATGTTAAATTTGAAAACTGCACTTTTAACTACGGCTCCTTTGCATTGAGACTCTACGGGACAAGTTCATCTAATTACATTTCAGGTCTTGAAGTCAGCAACTGTAACATTAATAAATGTTCACAGTCTGCTTTTGGGCTGAACAACAATGAGAATTTTTTGGTCAACGGAAATACAATTGACAGCGCTGCTCTCGGCATAGCCTTAAGCAATTCAAGAAACTTCGCCGTAACCGGCAACCGGATCAATACACTTAATGTGTCAATGTCAATTGAACAACTGCACGGCGACCGGCGGAACAGAAATTTAATTGCAAACAATTTCATTCACAGCAATGCTATTGCCCTTTATCTTGCAGTCGCAAATTCAAACAATGACATTTATTTTAATTCATTTAATATTCAGGATCCTTCGGACACTTCTTCTCTGTCCGGCACAAGCTGTATCAGTACTTTCTTTTTCTCGGGTTCAAATAACAACATCATTGATAATTTATTCATCAACAAAAGAAAGGGACCCGCGGTTACCATTTCTTATTCCGGCGCAAATCCATTTACCTCAGTGAATTACAACGACTACTATACAGCCGGCTCTCTCTTCGCAACCTGGCAGGGAGTGAGTTATCCTGATTTCAATTCATTCAGAACAGGGAGCGGGAGAGATACAAATTCCGTTTCGCAGAATGTGACTTATGCCGGTCCGTCGGATCTGCATTTGAGCGGCGCTTCTAACGGAGATACTTTGCTTAAAGGAAAACCACTCGCAGTGGTAACTACTGACATCGACGGATTTGCGAGAAGCATTGTTTCTCCTTATAAAGGAGCAGATGAAGGGACAATTCCTTTTGATCATAAAATCCTGAATTTAAAAATAAACTTTGAAGCGCTTCAGATCTCAGATACAATTGTAGTTCAGCTGCGCAATGTATCATCGCCATACAATCTGATCGAATCTAAAGCTGGATTGGGAGGACTTGGTATGTTCAGGCAAATCAATTTCAGCAGCGCCGTTAACGGGACTCAGTATTACGTCGATGTACGACACAGAAATTCAATCGAAACTTGGAGCGGCGGTTCACTTTCATTTTCAAACGATTCGCTGGCATACGATTTCACAACATCTTCATCGCAGGCGTATGGAAGTAATATGGTTCAGGTCTCCGGCTTGTGGTCATTTTTTGCTGCGGATGTAAATCAGGACGGGAATGTTGGCGGACTTGATCTGAGCTTAGTGGATAATGATGCTTTTAACTTTGTGTCGGGATATGTGAATACAGATGTCAACGGGGATAATGTTACAAATGCACTGGATCTGGGAATTACAGATAATAATGCTTTTAATTTTGTGAGTAAGATAACGCCTCCGTAAGAAGTCAAACGTCTGATGAATGACGCAAGATGCTAGACACTTTTAACGAACAAGGGAGCATGCTCCCTTGTGTCTTCTCTTCCGGATCTCTCGACTAGTTTTCTGTTAATCTTTAAAATTACTCCTGCCTGCCGGCTTCGGATAACCAATAACCAATACTTGATTTTTGTAACCGTATCAAGCAGTTATTTTGATCCGGACTTCCTAATCCCGTTACCTTTTTCTAAAAGCCAGTCTCTTAAATAAGTATTCAGCCCGATTGTCTCTATAACTTTTTTTTCTAACTGAACTGAACGGTATTCATCAAACTCCATTTTTAAATAAATCACTTCGCTTAACAAATTCAGAAAGTTGTGGTTGCTCAATTTGACATCATCCGGAATGATCCTGGAATAATTGAGAAAGTGTTTATTCGAATCGATTTGTATAAGTGCGTTTTCATAATATCCGAGTTCGATGAAACAAACTATCGTATATATTTTTATATCGTTTTTGAAATAAAGATTATCTTCAACGCTTTCGAGGAAACTGTTAATATTTATTTTAGCAAAAAACGAAAGGGCTTTTTCAAAATCATTCAACAATACGTAATATAAGGAATTAGCGTACAAATGGATTTGTCCTCTTTGATCTTCTTTCACGATATGGTCAATGCGTTTAATAAAAGATGCAAAGAATTTATCGTCTTTCAGATTCATGCAAAGAAAAACAATATTTCTTATTATTGACAAACTAATATCTCCGGATTTTGTATGGGCCAGATACTTGTTATCTATCATATCATTGTAAATCATCAGTGCTTCACGGTAATATCTCCCCGGTTCGGTCTTGTTCTTTTCAACGTAATAATTAATTATCAGTTGATTAATATTTCTCTTATCTAATGGAGAAAGATATTTTTTATTTAAATTAAATATGTCTACGAAAAGCTTAAAATAGTTTTCGCTGTATTGATTCAGGAAACACAAACATGCATAATAATATATTTGAATGAGAGGATCTTTACTGAATTTTGCAATATTCTTTTGTATGTATTCAAGAAGATGAGTGAGGACAGAAAGATCAATGTTGTCACCTTTTACATGCTGTTCGACAAAAGTCTGAACACAACTTTCCATTATTGAGATTGCAAAAAAATGAAACTTATTTTCAATGTCTTCCTTCCTGTATTTATCTGCAAGAACCTTGTTTACTTTGGAATTGTTTTTCATTTCGGTTATAAACGCTCTGTCACTGTAATAGGTCGGAGATTTAAATTTGTCTTTCTCTATCAGCATTTCAAACATACCCAGCTTTTCCTCCAAGCTCTTTGTACTATCCCTGTCATAAAGCTCCTTTATCAGGTGAATATTATAGTCGCTTTCATTTTTATAGTTAACATAACTGAGGAAATCTTCTGCTTTTTTGTTTAGATCGGAAAAAAGATTTCTGAGATAAGAATCCGGTACTTTTCGGTTTCCCGGCAATTTCCCGTTCAGATAATCCTTAGAGAATTTCGGATCATTGAATCCGGGGTGAAATTTTTTTATCAATTTGAAAAGCTCAATGATGCGGACATTTTTATTGTGGAAAGGCGATATTAAGAATTCTTCAAACCGTTTCAATTCCTCTGAAGAAAATGAGCTCAATATGTCTAATGCCTTACTTTTGATCACGATGCCTTCGCAAAATAATTTTGAATTCTAAAAACAATCGGCTTATGAATCTCAAGCTACAATTTATAAAAATTCTCTTTGGAAATAAATCAACTAATGAGGTAAATTGCATTTGTAAATTTGAAGATGGCTGATAATAACCCTGCCGTTGACAAATTTAAACAAATTAACCAATTAACTAATTAACCAATTAACAAAAACAAAATGAAAAACCAATCAAGCAAAACCCGTTTCATCCGACTCATGTTTGTAATAACCCTTTTTGCAGTTGCGCTTTCAGCGTGCAATGAAGGAAGTGATCTTATTCAAAGCACCGGCGTCTCTGAAAATTCAGCTGCTGTCATTAACACAGATAAACAGGAACCTGTTGTACCAACAGATCTTGAAGTTCCGGCAGGAAACCATTTGATTCACCATGTTTATGCAAGAGGATTTCAGATCTACAGATGCACTGTCGCTCCTGACGGTTCACATGTATGGACATTTGTAGCTCCTGATGCAATTCTGTATGCTAATGCCGGATACAACGGACAAACAGGAACTCATTATGCAGGACCAATATGGGAAAGCAACAGCGGCAGCATGGTTCGCGGCGCAGTAGATAAAATTGTTCCTTCACCCGATCCTAATGCAGTACCGTGGCTTCTTCTTCATGCTGTCAGCAGCACAGGTCCCGGAATATTCAAAGACGTAACTTTCATCCAGCGTCTGAACACATCAGGCGGAAAGGCTCCCGCAACAGTTTGTGATTCGCCCGGTACGGAAGTAAGAGTGCCTTACACTGCCGAGTATTATTTTTACAAAGCGCATTAATTGAGTCAACTGAAGCAATGTCGTTTCCGCCGGGTGGCAGCAACAAAACCCGGCGGATAATTTATTGCAGAGGTCATGGCAGAGGATATTTGACGAGCATATTTTTTTCTTTTTAACATTTTAATTTAAACTTATGAAAAACAATTTATTATAATCATTTTTATTTTTTTATTTTTATTCAGCAATTGTTATTCGCAGTATACAGTAAATTATGCGGCGCATTTCAACGGCACAAACAGTTATATATCTGTGCATAATTATTCCATCTTGAATCCGACCGGAGCAATAACTCTTGAAGCATGGATCAATCCTTCGGCCATCGGCCCGAACGGAATGGCAATCATCGGGAAAAGTTATCAAACCTCTTACTTTCTGGCAATACATCCGACAGGAAGAGTAGAATTTAGTCCAAGAGGCGGAGGTATATTCAGAAGCAAAGTTTCCAGCGAAATACAGTCCGGAAAATGGACACACATAGCAGGAACTTACAACGGTTCGGTTACAAAGATATTTATTGATGGTGTTCTTGATACTTCAACCACTGTTGTTATCGGTCCGATCTTTGTTAATTCCGACTCACTTTTCATAGGCGCTGACAGAATCGGACACTATTCCGATAATGTTTTTCAACGGCAAGATAGATAATGTCCGGATCTGGAATGCAGCAATAAATGATGTAGCTGATAAGAGATCAGAGATTTCTCCCCCTTGAGATTTATATTCCGTCCGGGATTTATGCAAATTTAATTGCAAGCTTTCAGCTGGACAATGATGCTGAAAGCTGTAGCGGAACTGGTATTATGATTGGTGACCTCCAGAAATATAGATTTTGTTGACTACCGGGATAAGGCGGTTAATATTATGGATTATAATAACAATCTTGTCCTGAACGGAACCACTGATCATTTTACAATTCTCAACGATCCGGGATACAATGCTACTGCAGCAATTACTCTGGAAGCATGGATACGACAGAGACACAACAGGAAGCCAGCCTGCAATCCAGAATATTGTCAACAAGAGCGGTCCGCCCGACAGAGCAAATTATTCACTGTGGCTGTATTCAAACGGGAGTATCGGATTTTCCATTAATTCTCCCGGAGGACCGCCGGCGTTAATGTCTCCTCATGTTGTTACAAACGGTCAGTGGAACCATATTGCTGTTACTTATAACTCTGCAACCGGTAATGCAATATTGTATTTAAACGGTATTAATGTGTCAAGCA
Organism: uncultured Ignavibacteria bacterium; assembly: GCA_963836395.1. GTDB lineage: Bacteria > Bacteroidota > Ignavibacteria > Tepidaquicellales > Tepidaquicellaceae > JAGPCH01. Next base: position 153,410 of record CAWIJF010000013.1, read on the forward strand.
CAAATTTTGGAAATGCTGTCATTCAAAGCCAGGGTCATAATTTATATGTAGGAGGAATTGGAATTCCGACGCAGGCGGCGAACAGGTTCAAAGGTCAAATAGACGGTGTGAGGATCTGGAAACATGAAAGAACAGCAAGACGAGATCAGGGATAACAGGTTCCGCAACATAAGCAATGAATATGATTTAACAAGTCTTGATTTTGATAAATTTACTAACTCACCTTATTCATACAAACTGATCAATATTTAAACAAATGTATTTCGCAGGTCACGCTCATATAAGCTCTTCACATTTTAACAATGATAATGAACTGACTTCTCCAATACTTTCCGATAAATCCGGAGGATTAGACTCGAACTTTACAAAAAATAATAAAAGTTTTTTTATACCTGATGGTAATTATTGCGGGTATCAGGATTCCATTTTGGTTTCATCAAACGCCATTGTATCAAATCTCAGAGCTTATGTATTGCTGTCGCATACTTATATTGAATGATATAGAAATTAAATCTAATATCTCCTTCGGGCACATCAGTGGAGTTATTTCATTATAAAGGGATAGGCGGGAATGATATTATGACTATATTTTCAGATGCTGCGGATTCAGCGGCTGCACTCAGTATAAGTGTTAACGGATCCGGGTATTACTCCGCCTTATAGTCCGGGCATTAAACCTGAACATCCGCTTTCCGCCTTTAACGGAGAAAACCAGGCCGGATGGTGGAAAATGGAATTTATAGATAGAGTTCCTGAAGATATCGGGTATGTTCATTCCTGGGGAATCACCGCCATCCGGTTAGTTCTAAAACTTTAACCCTGACTTCTATCATACAGGGCTTTTACAACAGCTCAACCAATAAGATGATCAAGGATACTGTAAGGGTCTTTCTGAGAAGAGCAAATTCACCATACAACATTATTGATTCAGCTAAATCTGTTATGGACTCGCTTGGAAAAAGTAATTTTGCCTTTAATAATATTCCGACTGGTCAGAGTTTTTACATAGTCGTTAAACACAGAAATTCAATAGAAACATGGAGCTCCGGAATCCAAAGTTTTACTTCGGACATACTGAATTATAATTTTACTTTAACTGCTTCAAAGCATTTGGAGCAAATCAGATTCAGGTAGATACATCACCTTTGAGATTTGCAATATTTAGCGGAGATGTAAATCAGGACAGAACTATAGATCTGACTGGATGTGATCAGGAATTCAGACAATGATGCTTCAAATTTTGTATCGGGTTATATTCTGACTGATGTAACCGGTGATAATCTTACTGATGCACCTGATCTGACAATTAATGTTTATAATAATTCCGTTAAATTTGTCCAGTGCGATAACACCGCCGTAAAGTTTATGCAGTGCATGTATTATTGTGGAATAGATTGTGGAGTATATGTGTATTGAGCAATGTGTCACTTGATTTAACTTTTAACTTTTAACTTTTAACTTTTAACCAAATGAAAAACAAATTTATACTTAGTTACCATTGTTCTATTTTTTTTATCCACAATGGTTATTCACAGTATACAGATAACTTTGCGGCAGAATTTCAACGGCACAAACAGCTATATAGCTGTACCTAATTATGCCGAACTGAATCCAACTCAGGAAATAACTCTTGAAGCGTGGGTCAATCCGTCAGCAATCGGTCCGTCGGATATGGCAATCATCGGGAAAAACTTTCAAACCTCTTACTTTCTGGCAATACATCCAGACAGGAAGAGTTGAATTTTGTCCGGCAGGCGCTAATATATTCAGTAAGCAAAGTCTTCCAGCAAAATACCTGTCGGCCAATGGACACACATTGCCGGAACTTACGACGGTACGATTACAAAAATATTTATCAATGGGTTGCTTGATACTCTACCAATGGCTGTTACCGGTCCGATCGGAGTAAACTCCGATTCATTATTCATTGGTGCCGACAGATTAGGAAATACTCCTTTAATGTTTTTTAATGGCAAATTAGACAATGTCAGAATCTGGGGGAAAGCAAAGGCTGACAACCTGATATCCGAACAAAAATTTTTACCCCTCGAAGTTTATAGTGCTTCCGGCATTTACGGAAATTTAATTGCAAGCTTTCAGCTGGACAATAGTCCCATAAGTTTTGTCAGAGGAAGTTTTATGATTGGAAATCCAAGAAATATAAATTTCATAAACTACCGTGAAAAGGCTGTTAATCATATGGATTATAACGGCAGTCTTGTTCTGAATGGATCAACTGATCATTTTACTACACTCAACCATCCGGATATAATGCTACTACAGCAATTACCCTTGAGGCGTGGATAAGAAGAGACACAACAGGGAGTCAGCCGGCAGTCCAGAATATTATTAACAAGAGCGGTCCGCCCGATCAGGCAAATTATGCCTTGTGGCTGAATTCAAGTAACGGAAGTATCGGATTTTCTATTAATACTCCCGGAGGACCGCCTGCATTGATTTCTCCGCCTGTAATTACAAACAGACAATGGAACCATATTGCAGTTACATATAATTCTGCAACCGGTTTTGCCATTTTATATTTAAACGGTATTTATGTATCAAGCTCAAATTTTGGACATACTGTCATTCAAAGCCAGGGTCACAATCTTTATATCGGAGGAATTGGAATTCCGACGCAGGCGGCAAACAGGTTTAAAGGACAAATAGACGGTGTGAGGATCTGGAAACATGAAAGAACAGTAAGCGAGATCAGAGATAACAGATTCCGTAATATAAGTTTTGCTCATGATTTAACGAGTTTTGATTTCGATAAGTTTACTAACTTATCATATTTTGAAGGAATAGCAATAGTTTTCAACAAATGTCTTCGCAGGTCTCGCTCATATAAGCTCTTCACATTTTAATAATGATATTCTAGTAGAAAGAATTAACTTCTCCGATACTTTCCGATAAATCCGGAGGATTGGATTCGACCTTTACAAAAAATAATAAAAGTTTTTTTGTTCCTGATGGTAATACTCAGGCATCAGGGATTCCATTCTGGTTTCATCAAACGCCATTGTAACAAATCTCAAAGCTTATGTTTTACTGTCGCATACTTATACTGATGATATAGAAATAAATTGATATCTCCTTCAGGTACATCGGTTGAGTCTGATTGACCGGAGGGGCGGATAACGGGAATGATATTATGACAATATTTTCAGATGCTGCGGATTCAACTGCAGCTAAGCTCTCATATAACTTAACGGACCGGGTATTACTCCTCCTTTAGCCCGGGAATTAAACCTGAACAGCCGCTTTCAGCCTTTAACGGAGAAAACCAGGCAGGATGGTGGAAAATGCAATTTATTGACATGGTTCCCCGGTGATATCGGGTATGTCCATTCCTGGGGAATTACCGCTAGTCCGGTTAATTCTAAAATTTTAACCCTGACTTCCTCATACAGGGTTTTTATAACAGCTCTACCAATAAGATGATCAAGGATACAGTAAGGGTTTTTCTGAGAAGCGCAAATTCACCATACAACATTATAGATTCAGCTAAATCTGTTCTGGACTCGCTGGGGAAAAGCAAAATTGCCTTTAATAATATTTCCGACCGGTCAGAGCTTTTTATATTGTGGTTAAACACAGGAATTCATTGAAACCTGGAGCTCAGGAATCCAAAGCTTTACTTCAGACACTTTGAATTATAATTTTACTTTAACAGCTTCAAAAGCTTTGGAGCAAATCAAATTCAGGTGGATACATCACCTTTGAGATTTGCAATATTTAGCGGAGATGTAAATCAGGACGGTAATGCAGATGCACTCGATTTAGGAATAGTGGAAAATGATGCGTTTAACTTTGTTTCGGGGTATGTTGCTTCTGATGTGACGGGTGACAATGTTACTGATGCACTTGATCTGGCAATTATTTCTAATAATGCATTAAATTTTGTGAGTAAGATAACACCGCCGTAATACATAGGTAATTTCGGATTTATAAATATAGGTTTTACTAAGGAATGAAGTTTATTATCTTGGTAAAACCTTTCTTTTTTGGATCAGAAAAAAAAAATAAAAATAGACTCTGTTCTCAATGATGCGAAGCACTTGCCGGAAGATAAAAACATCGCTCTTCAAAAGCTTAATTCCGTTAAATCCATTTCCGAAAAATTTAATTACAGATACGATGAGATCCTTTACCATCTGGCTGTCTCAAGCTTCAAGTCAGACAATCTGAACAAAGCAATATACTTCATTGAAAAATGCATCGGGCTTAAGCTTCAGATAGATAAAAAGGACAGAGCCACACTCGGAGACATGTATTCCTTTTACGGAAATCTTCTCGATCATACCGGGGATTACGAGACTGCACTTGAAGTTCTCACAAAAGCAGCGGAGATTCAGATAAAATCCGCAGACAAAATTCCGCTCGTTTATACTTATCTCAGGATGGGAAACATTTACAGAAAATTTTTAGCATCAACCGGCAAATCACTCCTTTATTATAAGCGGGGTCTAAAATTGAGCAAAGCTTTAAAAAATAGATTTCTTATCGCATCTTCGCTGGGAAGTATTGCGAATGCACATTTGTATAAACACAATTATATTACGTGTGTGAGGTATTATTCAAGCGCAGCAGAAATATTTGAGGATCTCGGGAATAAATATTATCTATCCACTGCCCTGCTTGGACTTGGAACAGCCAAAAGATCACTCAATAAAAACCAGGAGTCAATTGATTGCCTTACTAAGGCATTAACTATTCTGAAAGGATCTTCAGGCATCAGTCTGATAATTTCGGTTTCACTAAATCTTGCAATAAGTTATCTGAGCGCTGATGAAAATAAAAAAGCAATGCAGTATTATGATAAGTCAATGTCATTGATAAGAAAAGTCAAAGACAAGACCTTAGCGGGCAAGCTGTATCAGGGATTTGCGGAGGTTTATGAACAGAAGAACGATTTTAAAAACGCTTACAGGCATTATGTTAAATATCATAAGCTGTATGAGGAAACATTCAGAAAGGAATCCGAAAGGGTAAATAAGATCCTGAGATTAAAATATGAAAAGGAAAGATCCGACCGGGAAGCCGAGATCTACAGGCTGAATAACCTTGAGCTAAAGAGAGAAGTCCAGACAAAAACAAAAGAGCTCAATGCAATGGCAAGCTACCTTTCACAAAAAAATGAATTCGTAAATAATTTAGTAGAGAACATAAAAAAGGACCTGTTAGATTACAGGCTTGAGGAAAAGATCGGAGATTACATTCAATCAGCCGTAAGAAAAGCGGAGTCTGCCGGAAATCTGAATGAAGACCTCAAGAGATTTGAATCGGAGCTCGATAAATTCAGCTTCAGCTTTATTGAACAGCTCTCAAAAAAATATCCGTCACTTACCAGGGTTGAGCTTAAGATCTGCTCAATGATAAAAATTAATTTATCAACAAAGGAGATTGCTAACCTCCTTTACCTTTCCACTCGAACTGTCGAGTCCCACAAATACAACATCAATAAAAAGATCAGACTTAAACCCAGACAGAACATTGTTACTTTCCTTAATGCGAATAGCTGAAACGATCTTAGATTTTAAATCTTAGATTTTTTTAACTCACCTTACTACCTAACTCACCTGACTACCTAACTCACCCAACTCACCTAAGTAATTTTTCAGTAGGTGAGGAATGAATTCTTATGTTTAATTTTGAATGGTCTAAAAAATACAATCAAAAATTTTAAACAGGAGAAAAAATGAAAACAGAATTCAAATTTATTCCTCTTATCTTAATCTTAATTCTAAGCCGGATAATCCTCAGCCCTTCAGAAGGAAAAACTCAAATGTACTGGAACCAGGCATGCCAGTTTGCCGGCAATCAGGCAAGCTATATATCGGTTCCTAGCTCGGCGACAACTAACCTTCTCGGAAGCTTTACAATGGAGGCATGGGTAAATCCGTCTAATATTTCAGCAACAAAAGGAATAATTTCAAAAGGTGGCTCGCTCGGAGGATCACCGAAATACAGTTTAAAATTATTTTCAGGCAGAATCGTTGTTGTTACAAACGGAGCGCAGAGACTCATAAGCCGGACTACAACAGTGCTTCCTGTTAATCAATGGACACATATTGCTGCAACGTATGATGCATTTTTTACACGCTACAAAATTTTCGTTAATGGTGTTCTTGATACCTCATCAGTAATAGCCGGCGCAACGCCAACTACAAATTCAGACTCGCTATATATAGGAATAGCCGGAGCGCTTGGTGCATTTTCGGGACAGCTCGACGAAGTAAGATTATGGCGAAAGGTGATCACCGACGCAGAAGTATACAAGTATTTCCGGTCTTCGATCGGGGCTTCGACTTCCGTTTACACAAACTTAATAATGTCATTTACTTTTCAGAATGAAGATGCATCAGGAACGCTGTTCAGTCTGCACGACTGGACTGAAAATTCAAACAACGGCAACGGAAGAAATGTATCGGCAGTTGATTACAGCAATCAGCTATACACTACAATTGCACACAACGAATGTATTGAACTGGACGGAAACGACGACTACCTTGAGAGTGTTGAGTCTCTTGCTTTTGAAAATGCAGTGACCAACTATCTCACGCTTCAGTGCTGGGTATATCAGCGTTCAGGATCACTGTCAACTCTTATTTCCGCTCCTGTATCTTCCTTTGATTGGGATTTTTTACTGTATATTAACGGTAATGGGGAAATCGAAGCTTCAGTCGAGAATACATTTTATTCTTCAGGCACACCGGGGATCATACCTCTTAATAAATGGACACACGTAGCATTTGTTTTAAATGAAGAGACAGGAAAGTTTTACATTAACGGGAAACTCATTGCCGTTGATACGGCAGGCGCTGTAAATCTTACTTTGAACGCAGACAAATTGTATGTCGGCGGCGGACCCGGAGCAATTGCCGATCTTAACGGATTCATAGACGAGATCAGGATCTCAGATATTGCTGCCAGCCAATCTCAATTGCTTCAGGAAATGAACATGTCACTGGATAAAAGCTTCAGGTCAAGTCCTACCTATTCTGAATTCGCATACAACTTTGACGGAATTCTAAAAGATAATTTGAGCGACGGAGGTCCGAGGCTGGAGTTCAGGGGAAATTCAAAATTCTCTCATCCGGCATGTACACCCAACCAGCCTGTATCACCGCTCACAAGAAATGATGCGGTTAATTTCGGGAAAGGGTTTTACATAAAGCGTCCGGACAAGCGTGTCCCTGTTTCAGGGCTTTCGGGAATCACAGCTGACAGTCTTTCAATCAATAAAAACACTTCTCTGAATGATGTTAACTTGTTCGTTGCCATGACACATACAAATCTTTCAGACATCACAATAACTCTTACTGGACCAGGAGGAAATTCCGTCAATGTAGTAAGCGGCATTGTTGCTGCGGGTGAGAATGATAACCTTGCTGCAATGTTTGACGATCAATCCGGAAACTCTATTACAAACGGTACATATACTTCCTTTACTCCGGCTGTAAAAGCGCAGGTCAATCTTAATTCTGCTTTTGCGGGAAGCAGCTCTCAGGGATACTGGAAAATAAAAATTACAGACAACGGAGCCGCAGCTGATACCGGAAGATTAATTGCCTGGGGAATTCAAATCAACAACATGACAGAGAGAGAATCCAATCTGAATTTATCAGCATTGATACAGGGTTTTTATAATGAACCTTCAAATACCATGATCAAAGATTCCATGAGAGTTTATTTGTGGGTCAATGTATTGGGCTTTCATCTGTTGGATTCATCAATTGCATTATTAAACAATCAGGGTGAGGGTCTGTTCAGCTTCAAAAATTCTTCTCAGATAGACGGACTTCCTTTTGTTGTTCAGCTGAAGCACAGGAATTCGATCGAGACATGGTCCAATCCGCTGAATTCATTTGTTACTTTAACGGGATTCGAAGGGACATATGATTTCCGGACTGACAATTCGAAAGCATTCGGAAATAACATGATGCCTGTTGATGTGACACCGATACGTTACGCCATATACAGCGGAGATGTAAATCAGGACGGAAGTGTTAATGCGCTCGATATCAGTGAGATCGACAATGATGTTTTTAATTTTAGTTCTGGATATATCGGCTCGGATGTCACCGGGGACAATGTAACCGACGCAGCCGACCTTTCGGTTTCGGATAATAATGCTTTTAATTTTGTGTCGAAGATAACACCGTAAATTCAATTATCAACTAACAATGTTCAATTCAATTAGTTATTATTTGTAGTTATTATTTGAGAGATGTCAGACACCTGCCTGCCGCAGGCAGGTCAAATGTGAGATGAGAGAGCAGGACCAAGACGTGAAAACCATTTGTAATCTGTAATTAAATAAGAGAGCCGGGGAAATATTCTACGGCTTTTTTTTAAGAATACCTCCTCATATTAATAAACTTTTCGGTTACCTTTTCATTACTTCCTGCATTAAGAAAACAGAGTCCTCAAATCAAACTTATTTAAAATTAAAACTACAGAAAGTCGGTACAGTCACAGGTGCTACAGCTTCACATTAGGTTATATCTGTCCTAAAGAGTAATTTGCAATTCATATTTGCTAATGTTTAATTTTTCCTTTAACTATCTTCCGAAAGTCCCTGTCCCGACAGGGATAAAACCTGCCAGCCATTGTGCCGGCAGGTTTTTCGGGAGATTCTTTTGAAGAAAGAAATTGTTTGTTTTTCTTCATTTCTGCTTATATATATCCCTTCATAAATTTCTGGAAAGATATCCTTCCTTTATTCTGTTTCTCTTAATTAATTTACCATTTTTAATTTTACAAACACGATTACATTATTACGACTCAACGAGCTGTCTATGCATCAACCTTGAACCTTGAATTACCTTAATTATGACTCATTGCCACAAATTGAATTAGTGTAAATGTTGATTGAAAATTGTTTTCGATGTTAGTTAACTTGACCAAAGGATTTTCGACTTTTAATTAACAAAAATTTATAAAATTAAATGAAAGGGGGTTCAAAATGAAATATTCCTATCGCTTATTTTTTTTATTAAGAATTTTTCTCATTATTTCTGTAATGCTTTTGGTTTCGGAAAATGCATTTTCAAAAGGCATTGGATGGATCAGAAGAACATTAATACCAGGGCCGGGTGAAGTACTTCTGGGTGTTCTTGTCACGGTTTTGTTTGCAATGGAAATGTAAGTGTAGAGATTAACGGACCACATTCCGTAATTGCAAGTAATACTTACACTTATTCAGTAACAATAAGTAAAACCGGCATGTTAGGAGCAGGAGTTAACATCGCCACAGAAAAAGGAATACTTTCAACTATCACCGGACAATATCTTCACAGACCGGACTTAACAGTTACGGATCTCACTCAAGACCAAAACGTGACCGGTGTTGGTTCTGTGACTTTCATGTTTAAATATACAGCACCTCAGACTCCTGATAATACTACCGATAAAATTTTTGCGACAGGTCTGGCAACCAACAGTGACGGTTTAGTGGGTGGGGATGCATGGATGTGGGCAACGAGTTTTCAGGTTTATGTTAGTGGATTTCTTACTCTTACATGCTCAAGTGATATTAGATATTATAAAACCGGTTCATTTGATTTCGACAAGATGTCTGTGTTTCAAGATACAACCAGAGTTTACTTAAGAAATATTTCTTCACCTTATGCATTGTTAGATAGTTCAATTGATTTATCTGATCCTCTTGGAAGAGGAAATTTCATTTTTACTAATGCATCAAACGGCGTTCCTTATTATATTGTAATAAAACACAGAAATTCAATTGAGACATGGAGCAGCACAGGAAAGAGTTTTTCGGGAGATACAAGGTCATATGATTTCACAACAGCGCGACACAGGCATACGGAAATAATATGGCACAGGTAGATACTTCTCCGATCCGATTTGCAATATACAGCGGTGATGTAGATCAGGACGAAGTTGTAGGTGCAGGAGATTTAAGTTTAGTAGATAATGATGTATTTAATTTTGCTACGGGATATGTAGTCACAGATATTACAGGGAATAATGTAACCGATGCAGTTGATTTAGCAATTACTGATAACAATGCATTTAATTTTGTAAGCAAGATAACACCCTGATTCAATTATCAATTATTAATTATCAATGTTCAATTGATTATTATTTGCGATGTCAAACGCGAGATGAAAGACGCAAGACGGAATGTCCGAAGTAATGATTAACCTAACCTTAACTTGTAACTTGTAACTTGTAACTTGTAATTTGTAATTTGTAATTGAATCTAATTTGATTGTAATTTGTAATTTAAAAAGCCGGGAAGATATCCTCCGGCTTTTTCTTTAATTGATACATCCTCATACTAATTAACCTCCCGGGTTACCTATTCAGACTTTCCTGTATTAAGAAAACAGAGCTCTCAAATCAAACTTAATCAAAATAAAAAATCCACATTGTGGAAAAGGAGAAATTTCAATGAAAAAAATATTTTTGGCAATAATCCCTGCTTTTTTAATAGCATTTGTTATTATTTACAGCAGTTGTAATGACATGCCTGTAGAAACGGCGTCGAATGAAAATGTTGAATCTACACCTACTGAAAGTTCAGATATTAACAGTACACTTAAGGATGCAGTCCAACCGGAAAGTGAGGTGACTGACAAAATAAATTCAGAATTGAAGTCAGATAAAGAATCCGGTGAACCCGGTGACGCATCGGATCTATGTACTTTTGTAACATTGAGTCCTAGCGATACCACTGTTTATGTACTAACCGGAACAAACTTTATTTGGAATTATCATTCAAAAGCTTCAATTGGTGCACAAACTTCAGAAAGGCATCATATAATTTATAAAAATGGAGTTCCTATTGAAAATGTTGATAATTGGTACACAGGATTTTGTGGTCCCGGTTTGCCTCCCGTTCAGAATAATGTATATAGATCACTATCATTGGCAGCAGGTGATTATACAATTGGAGCAAAGGTTGTTTATTGGGCAGGCGGAAATTATTATGATTATTTGTGGGCATATGCAACTGTTCATGTAATTCCAATGAACCTTCGTCTGTTCCATCAGCGTCTTTTGGAACTATGGTGAGCCGCCGACAAGAAGACCTTACATTACATGGACTGCTTCGAGCCCGAATGTAACAAGCTATGTCATTCAGAGAAGATAT
>CAWIJF010000014.1:0-105723 GCA_963836395.1 uncultured Ignavibacteria bacterium
AGAACTGTGAGTCTCCGAAAATTTTTTTATAATTATCAATTGTAAAAGGCTCAGTAAAATAATTCCTCATTAGGGAACCTTCGGGAATAATTGAAAGGAATAATAAAGCAAGTACAGGCATGATCACAATCAGAACAAAAGCAGCTATTGACAATTTACCGATGAAGCCGGATTTACGGTGAGATAAAAACGAACCGGATCTTGCCGCTCCTTTTGTCCGCTGTTCGAATGTATTTTTCTTTCTGTAAATTCTCAGCAGTACCAGGAAACCGACAGAAATGACAGTGAGCAATATTGCGAGCATGGAAGCCAGAGAAGCATCACCGTTTATCTTTGCCGAATAAATTTCAGTCGTAAGGAATCTTGTTGAGCTTCCGAAAATGAAGGGTGCGGAGAACGAAGCCATGCTTGCCATAAAAACAATAAGTGATGCACCCGTGATCGCAGGCTTCAGCAAGGGCAGTATTACTTTAACGAAAGTCCGTGATCTGGAAGCTCCCAGAGAATATGATGCGTCAATTAAATTAACGTCAATATTCCGAAGCGCAGATGAAGCAAACAGCAAAAAGAAAGGATAGAAAGAATATATGTGAACAGTGATTATTGCAGTCCAGCCTTCAAATTTGAATGGAACAGTTTGTAAATCAAATATCAGGGAAATAATCTTTGTGATCAAACCGTTTTCATTAAGCAAAAACAAGAATGCAACAACTCCAACCAGGGGCGGAGCAGCAATAGGTATCAGAAGAAGTGTAAAGATTAAATTTTTTAAAGGAAGGCTGCTGTACTGAATTTTGTAAGCAAGATATACCCCGATAATACAGCTTCCTGCTACTGTAACCAATGAGAGTAAAACAGAATTGAAAATTGACCTTGATGCAACTTCAATAAACGAATCTATGGAAGTTCCCGATGCAAATACTTCAAAGCTCTCTTTTAAAAGTGAAATCAAAGGATACACAATGTATCCAGTGATAAAGAATATTATTAGTGCTAAGAGTAAAATATTTACCGGTGAAAGTTTTTTTGAATTCATCTTTTGAGTAAACGGATCCTCTTTGTGTTTAAAGTCAAAGCGACTCTGTCCTTTGCCTGTAAACTTGTTTTTTGAAAACCCGACGGCTGAACTGATTTTATGATTTTATCTTTAAAGTCAATCAGATACTCGATTGAAAATCCTGTAAACTGGACATCTGAAATAATTGCAGTGCTTTCAGAATTGAGAGAGCTGTTTTCATCAAGCTTTACCGGAACTATTTCTTCCGGGAAAAAAGAAAGCACGTTATCTTCTGCGATATCAATTTTAAAAATTGCTTTTGCCGATTCCCTGTCAAACAAATTTGAATGTCCTATGAACTCAGCAACAAAAATATTTTCCGGATTAAAATAAACATCATGAGGCGTACCTATCTGTTGAATGACCCCTTGGTTTAGCACAAGGATTCTGTCTGATAAAGCCAGCGCTTCTGACTGGTCATGAGTTACATATACTGAGGTGATACCGATTTCTTTCTGCAGCCGTTTGATCTCATTGCGCGTTTCAAGCCGCAATGAATAATCAAGATTTGAAAGCGGCTCGTCGAAAAGTAAAAGTGACGGCTCAGTGACCATTACTCTTGCGAGTGAGACTCTTTGCTGTTCTCCTCCGCTCAGGGTCGTGACGTTTTTATTTGCCTTATCGGACATTCTGACTTTTTCCAGAACTGCGTTTACCTTCTCTTTAATTTTTTCTTTTGAAAATTTTCTGACTTCGAGCCCGTATGCGGTATTTTCAAATACGCTCATATTTGGAAACAGAGCATAGTTTTGGAAAACGATACCTACATTTCTTTTCTGAGGAGGAATGCCGGAAGCATTTTTACCTTCAATCAGTATTTCGCCGCCTGAAGAAGACTCAAGCCCTGCAACTATCCTCAGCAGTGTAGTTTTACCGCAGCCGCTCGGACCCACAACTGAAAAAAATTCTCCCTTGTTCAGTTCAAAACTTATGTTGTCTAATACATTTGTTGAGGCGAAGGATTTTGATATGTTTTTTAATGTGAGAATCGCCATTCGTATTTTTTACCACAGAGAAGCAGAGGTGCAGAATATATTAGTAATTTGTTATTTACTATTCGTTTTACTATCAATTAATTACAGCTACCTGAGCAATTTTTAAAAATCACCTTAACACTTTTTTTATCACTCTTCACAGCATCGCTTCTGTAGAATACAAGCCTATTTTGATTTCCCTTTTATTTCCGAATCCCATTTTTTCATCCATTCGGATTCTTTATCCGAAATCAATTCCCAGTCAAGGTCCATCGCATTGTAATTTGCATCTGAGATCCATTGCGGTAATTTATCTTTCGGTATGTCATTTCTTGCCGGTATCCGGTAGAATTTTTCCGCCTGCAGGATCAAACTTTGTTCGGTAGTGACAAACTCATAAAACTCTTTTGCCGCCTCTAAATTTTTTGTCCCTTTTATTATCCCGATTCCGTCAGTAAGCACGACAGTTCCGCCTGCAGGAAAATTATATCCGAACGGATACTGATACAAATTTTTCTGCAAAATAATATCCGGCATGTTCCACAAGGTCACAGCTTCTCCTCCGGCAAGTTTTATATACATCTGAGTCGGATCTGCTGCATAGGTTGATGTGTTTTCATCCAGCTTTCTCAGCCATTCAAAACCTTCCGCATCGCTTCCCGTCTTCATGACGGAGTTTGCTATCATTGCCGAATAAATTACTCTCATGGTTCCGGAAGCCATCGGATTTCTGATGACAATTTTGTCTTTCCAGACCGGCAAGATCAGGTCATTCCAGTCTTGCGGTGCGTTTTGATTTGTTAATGTCTTGTCATTGAATGCTATTACCTGTGGGGTCAGGAATGTGCCGTACCAGTTATCTGATTTACTTTTGCTGTCAGCACCGACTTTATCTGCCCATGTTGGTTTGTATTTCTCCAGAAGACTCAGCTTTTCTGCGCGCATGAAAATGGTTGATGGAGAGCCCCACCAAATGTCAGCAAGAGGATTTTCTTTTTCTGTTTTGATCCTGTCGAAAACTTCCTGTGAACCCATATCGAGCCATTGGACATCTATATCGGGATGAATGCTTTCAAATTGTTTTTCAAATTCGGTAAGCATTTCTTTCCCATGCGGTGAGTAAACAACAAGTTTTTTTTTATCACCGGTCGAACAACTGTTAAGAAATATTGTGAACAGGAAGATCTGAAACAGAAAATAATTTCTCATTAATTTTAATTATGCTTTTTTGTCAGTTGTATTCTTTCTTTTTATAATTATTAATTTTAAGTTTTTCAAAAAGCTCTTTTGTCTTTTCCTTTCCAGATTCCGGATTGATATCAAAATACCAGAAGTTTTCATAATCCCCCTGATTCATAAGAAGCTGTATGGTGCCCTGGGACTTATGTTCGGCTATGAGCCAGTTGACAATTATTTTATAATCGAGAACATCTTTGTACCCGAACTTCTGAGTGCAATCAAATACAAACGGGATCGAGTCACTGACATTTGTAACAGGATATCCTTCTAATCCTTTGTAAATAAATTTTACGCTGTCATCTTTTCTGGAACCTGAACCACCCAGTATAATTGGTCTGGTATTTATGTCCAGTGAACTAATAGTTTCGAGCGCAAGAATGCTCGTTGCGCTGTGATGGGCATGAGTCCCCATTGTCGGAGTAAGGACGAATACAAAATCATATTTTCCCTCTGTAATAATTTTCTTCAATTTGCTTCTGATATAATCCAGATTCCAGATATTGCTGTCGAGAATTTCCTTTATATTTTCAGTAGTGATATATTTATCATCTTTTTGATCGAAGTAGTAATAATTTCTGATCCCGATAATTTTTCCGCCGGCTTCCAGCTCCTTCTTCCTTATTTCGGGCAGGTATTTTCTTCCGACCTCCTCATCTGTCAATTCCAGCCCGTAGATACCCTCTGCAAGGGTTGAATATTTATATCCGCCCTCACCATTCGTGATCAGAGCAATGTCAACGATTCCATGCAGATCATGAACGATCTTATAATCTGCACCGGCAAAGGCAGCGTCATCATCCGGATGTGCAATTACGACAAGGACTTTTGGAGGTTCACTCTGTGAAAAAGCATTGGTTAAAGAAAAGAATATGATAAAGAAAAGAAGTCGTTTGATAATAATCTGCGTGAATTTCATAAAAATATTTTGGTGTAACTTATCAATAGAGAGATTAATTTTCAAGTGTTAAGTACGAATTTTGGTTTAATGTTTAATTTTAATCACAGTTCTGCATTCGGTCTCCGGCTAATAGCATTACGGATGACTAGCTTCTTTACATTTCAAATATATCCTTTAATTTAAAAACTGAAAACTTTACTTTTCTCCCTAAAACATTTTAAAAATCATGGAAACAAATTATCCCGAAGTAAAAAATTATGTGTCAGGACATTTTACAAAGAATGGTCACAAGACCCTCGATGTTCTCAGTCCTCTCGACGGAAAAGTAATTTCAAAGGTCCCGCTTTCAGATAAAAAAGATCTGGATGAAGCGGTCAAATCTGCACAAGAGGCATATTTGAAATGGTCTGTGATCCCGATTAAAGAAAGAGTACAGGTATTTTATAAATATAAAACTTTGCTTGAAAAGAACCTGACGGAGCTTTCCGAACTTACACATATTGAAAACGGAAAAACAATGGATGAAGCAAAAGCTGAAGTGGAAAAAAGCATCGAGCTTACTGAATTTGCATGCTCGCTGCCGCAGCTCATTGGCGGTGAAATTCTTGAAGTCAGTTCCGGGGTTGAATGCCGGATCGAGCATAAACCGCTTGGTGTTGTTGCTTCAATAGCTCCGTTCAATTTTCCTCACATGGTTCCTCACTGGACAATCCCGAATGCGATTGCTCTCGGAAACTGTATGATATTGAAGCCGTCCGAGCAGGTTCCAATTAGTTCAAACCGGATAGCAGAAATGCTGAAAGAAGCGGGCTTCCGGACGGAGTATTCAATGTTGTTAACGGTGACAGAGAAATAGTCGAAGCAATTTGTGATCACCCGGGAATTGCTGCAGTGTCATTTGTCGGTTCGACCAAAGTTGCGAAGATCGTTTACAGACGGGCAACATCAAATTTAAAAAGATGTCTTGCGCTCGGAGGTGCGAAGAATCATTTGATAGTCCTCCCTGATGCTCATCCGGAAATGACTGCAAATAATGTAGCGGCTTCTATGTCGGGATGCGCCGGACAAAGATGCATGGCTGCATCAGCGATGGTGGGTGTCGGAAAGATCGATGAGATTGTAAATAAAATAGTTGATGAAGCAAAAAAGATCATCCCCGGAAAAAATCTCGGTTCTGTAATTACCAAATCTGCAAAAGAAAGGATCGAAAAATATATTTCCGAAGCTGAAAAGCTCGGGGCAAAAGTTTTGGTTGACGGAAGAAATGCAATTGTAGAAGGCAAAGAAGGCGGATTCTATGTCGGACCGACTGTGATTGATTATGTAACTCCGGATATGGCAATTGCAAAGGAAGAAGTATTCGGACCCGTGATAGCAATAATTCGGGCAAAAGATATTGAGGAAGCGATTAAAATTGAAAACAGTTCGGAATACGGTAATGCTGCTTCTGTTTTTACACAAAGCGGTGCAGCAGCGAGATACATAATGGATCAGAGCAAGTGCGGGAATGATAGGCGTAAATATAGGAGTGCCTGTTCCACGAGAGCCCTTTTCATTCGGCGGATGGAATGAATCCAAATTCGGTGTGTGTGATATCACGGGAAAGAGCTCGATAGAATTCTGGACACAGCTGAAGAAGACGACTACGAAGTGGAATCCTGAGGCAAAGAAAAACTGGATGTCATAATTTTCTGAACTATGATGGAAATGATTGAATGATGATTATGATTTTTTAGTTTGTCATTCTGAGCGAAGATAGATTATGACAATCAATAAAGACATAAGAAATAAAAGCAAAATATTTTTGATTCAAAAAATGAATTCCACATTCAAGAGGCAAAACTTCCAATTGAAGAAAAAATAAAAATCTTGATTGAGCTTCAGAAAATCGGTAAGACCCCCAATCCTGAAAAGACTAAAGATAAAAGGATTTGGGAGATAAAATAGCGAAGGAGCGATTGAAGAAAGAAAATATCGATTGATATTGATGAAATAAATTTGTGTCTGAGTGAAAAAGGAATAAAAGGAAGTATCAAAATACATCCGGAAGATCAAGAGAAGTATCCATTGACTCGACTTCCCGCCAGATCCTCTGACACGGAAACTGATTTTCATACAATGCTCTTGAAATCATGACCGAATCAATTTCGGGATGTTCTATTTCAATAATTGATTTTAAATCCAGATAATTTGATATACCGCCGGCAGCAGTTATTTTTAAATTTGTATTCTCCGCTAATTCTATTAATCTCTTAATGTTTGGTCCTGTCAGGTTGCCGACGCGTGTCACATCCTGATAAATTATTCTCCTCACCCCGATCGACTCCATCTGCTTTGCAAATTCAATCGGAGTAATATTAGCGTAATTTATCCAGCCGTCCATTACAACATTATTTAGTTTTTCATCAATGCAGATAACGAGTTTGCTCGCAGTATAAATATCAATAAATTTCTTTATGAAATCCGTATCGGTCAATGCCGCAGTTCCGATCACTATTCTGTAAATTCCTAATTCGTCAACCACCTTTTTTGCTGTAGCGAAATCTCTTATTCCCCCGCCAAGCTGAATCGGGATATCAACGGATTGGGTGATCTCCTTTATGATCTCGTAGTTTTTCATATTACCCTCTAATGCGCCGTCAAGATCTGTGATGTGAATGGTTTTGAAATTCTCTTTGCGGAACAGCCTGGCTACTTTCAGTGGACTTTCCGAATAAAACTCCGTGCTTTCGGATAAACCCTGAACTGTTCTGACACATTTGCCGCTCTTGATGTCAATTACCGGAATTACAAGCATAACTCAATTTGGATATTAATGGAATACTGATTTCAAAATCATTTTCTTACTATTGCGACTTTCCCGCTGCCTACCTTGCTTCCGTCATCATTGTATGCAATGATAATATAGATGCCTGTCGCACTGAGTTCATTATTTTGATTTCTTCCGTCCCAGGTTGCAATTCTGCCGCCGGGAGAATCAAATTCGTTTACAATTTCCCCGTTGATTGTAACGATTTTGACCACGGAGTTTTCAACCAGTCCGTCGATTTTCAAAGCAACATTTGACGGAATAATATATGGATTTGGTGATGCAATTATTTCATCGAATTCTGCTACCGGCTCAATGGCACTTGTGAGATAAGATGAAAGACCGTTTTGCGTACCGAAATATGCTTTCCCTGTTCGGTTGCTGATTGCAATTGAGCTTATTTTATTTGCAAGTATAGGTGAATTTGTAATATTTAGCTGCTCTAATAATGTCGAGCCATCAGGAGAAAGATGAAATACACCGTTATTTTCTGTACCAATCCATTTGTCATTCAGAATATCATTGGAGATTGTTGTACAGTTTTCCGTGAAGGGAACTTTAAGATTTCCTGATATGATCCCTAATTTTTGCGGACGGGGTTTTTGATTTGGATTTTGAATTGCGCCCAGTGGATTATTTATTATGAAAACACCATTGTTTGTGCTGACCCACACTTCATTATTTTTATCTACAATGACATCTGTTACGGATCCGACTTCGCTGCCAAATTCCGAAAGTTCATATATTCCGAAAACATCATCACCGGAACTTGTCAGTGAGCCATTTTCATTAAAGAAATATAATCCCTGCCTCTGCCCGGTTGATACTATCCACTTCGTATTATATGAATCAACTGCAATGTCACCCAGTGTTACAAACGATCCAAGAACGGATGTATTATTGACAAAACCAAGCCAGTTATAATCGCCAAGATAGGCGTATAGTGACCGTCCTGAATTTGTATTAAAAAATGTAGACCAGAAGACACCATTGTTGTCATACGCACCTCCAAAGCTCGAACAGAACGCTGAATTGCCGGGCGGCGGATCACCGGGCAGAACAGTATTTAAAGTGTTGTAATTCAGAATTGTATTGCCGCTAATGGATGTAGGTCCGCCTCCATAGCCTAAAGCCCAGACAGTCCCATTTCCGTAAGCAATCTTTTGAAACCAGTCTGAAGTGCCTATAGCAGGATAAGTTGTAGTATTATAATTGACCCAGTTTATCCCGTCAAATCTATAGAATCCTGAATTAGCAGTTCCTCCTGCAGCCCAGATATTGTTTTCATCATCAATAACAACCCTGTTAAAGCTGTTGGTATAAGGACTGTTCGGAAAAACATAATTCGAATTATTTCCATTGATGCGAATTCCGTTGTCAGATAATCCGGCAACAAGTCCTGTATTATTAATGTAACCAAGTGTTGTATAATTATTCGGATCAAGTCCGTCAATAGAATTCAGTGATGAAAGATCCTGATTTACAGCATAAAAAATATTGCCATTGGAAATGAAATAAATATTACTTCCTGAAGCCTTGATAAATTTTGTGTTCTGAGCTGATACAGACAGGTTCGGATAAGGGAGCCAATCAGTTCCGTCAAAATAGCTGAATCCTGTAAGTGATCCTGCGAAAATTTTATTATCAAATGTTTCAATCGTTCTGACTTCGGATGATAGAGGTCCGTCGTTGTAATTTGTCCATGATGCCGGATTATTTAAATTGGAGGTAGCAAAATTTCCGTAAGCAATTCCCGATTTAGTTGCCGCATACAAAACATTGTTATTGACTGTCAAAGCATTAACTGTTGTATTTATCGTGAAGCTGCCAAGCTTATAATAGGGAGCATCAACAAAATTAAAGTTGGAAGTGGAAATTTTTTGAATTCCGTATCCTGTTGCGACAAACATAAAATTGCCCGACTGAAAGAAAAAATTAATGAACTTGTTCGTTTCATTTGAATTCTTTATGTCAAAGATATATTTCCAGGCGGAGGTCTGTAAATTCAGAATTGAAATCGATCCGTCGCTCGCCCCGATCCACAATCTGTTGCTATTGTCTATTGTGAGTGCTGTCAGGTCATTATTTATCAATCCGTCAAGATTAGTATATTTTCCCGTCACTTTTCCTGACGATACATCGACAACAAACAATCCTCCCTTAGATGCACAGTAAATGCTGTTGGAATTATTTCCTACTGCTATTGATGTAATATTTTTCAGATCGGTGAAATTTTCCCATTTGGAAGTCTGGGAAAAAGAATTATCATAAAAGAATATTAATACAGCTAAAATAACAAAATTTCTTTTTGTCATAATTTCAAATGTTAAGTTAAAATTTTTTAATGAGAAATTTGTAGAATTGGCTATATTAAATAATTAACAATTATTTGGAGGATATTGATAAATACTTTATGAGCAATCGTATTGAAGATGTTAATTTTTTTTTATTCATTCCAACCATTAAATATCAATATACGATACCTGATTCTTTCATTAAGAATAATCTGATTAGTCAAATAGCCGGAGGAAATTCCTCCAGCTATTGCTTTTCTTTTTTTAAAAAATCTGCCCCGGTTCTTATTGCTGCATTGTCGGATCTATGTTACAGACAAACTTAATATTTTTTTGAGGCGAGTCAGGATCATTCGAAAATATTATTACTTGTTTTTCCTGATGACCTTCTCTGCCCTGTGTATTAAATGTAACCTTTATTTCACCGCTTTCACCTTTGGCATATTCATTCTTTCCGTCGGTAGTCGCTCCCGTACATCCGCATGACGGCTGGACTCTATCGATGATTAAGGGTGATTTTCCCTTATTGGTAAACTTGAATGAATATTCGATTTGCGGACCCTGGGGAACTGTCCCGAAATCATGAAAGTCTTCCTCAAATAATAACTTGGATGAACTTACCGAAGCTGAAATTTTTGAATTGTTCAGCATGAAAAACATTACTGCAGAAATAACTGCAAGACCTAAAATGAAATAACAGGTTTTTGCTGCTTTTGACTGGATGAAACTGCTCATTGATGATTCTCCTTATTGATTATTATTATTGATTAATATTTTATTATGAAATTTTGCTTTTATGAATATTATTATTGATGCTGCTAACAGCAATATATCTTCTATTATTCGCAACAAAATATCACTCTTTTGATTTTGTGTTTCAAGTGAAAAACATGCACAAATAATATCAAGCCCTCTTGCATAAGCCTGAGAAAGAGCTATGATAAAAATAAATAATAAAAGTGAAATTATAAATGAACTACCTCTCTTAAAAATTCCTGTAATTAACAAAATCCCCGAAAATAACTCAAGATACGGAATTACTATTGCAAAAATATTTATAAAAATACCCGGAAGAAACTTATAATTATAGATTGCTTTGGAGAATTCCTCCTGATTAAACAGCTTGTCCAAAGATGCATAAACAAAGACCGCACCGACTATAAGCCTTAATGCTAAAAGAAAATATTTATTGGATAAAAGATTCATTGGTTTTATTTTTCAACAGGGTATCCCAGCTTGCTCCATTCCTTGTAGCCTCCGAGATATATCTTAATATCATTGTAGCCGGATTTAGCCATTTCATAAGCATTGTCAATGCTGATCTCACATGAGTCACTCCCGCAATATGAGACAATCAGCTGTTCCTTTTTTATGTCTTTCATTACTTCCTGCTTTCCCTCTGTTGTCTTATCCTTGAATGTTTTGTAATCGATGTTAATGGCTCCTTTGATATGTCCTTCCTGAAATTCAGAAGGAATTCTTCCGTCAACGAACAGAATACCTTCATCAAAAAGCTGTTTCGCAGCATCAACGGGAATATTCACAGGCTGATAGAATCCGGCTTTGTTTAGTTTGCCGCGCTGCATCAGATTGACGCTGACTTTTGTACTGTCAACTGCAAATCTCTCACTGTCGTCGCGTATCAAAGCAATGCCCTTCGGATTAATAAAGTTTACAATCAACCCGGTTATGACGGCTGCGAATAAGATCATTAAAATTTCGGAAGTTAATTTTCTTTTCATTAGAAATAGCAATTGTTATTCGAACAGGCTCTTCTCTGTTCTTGATTTTCTTTTTCCGGTAATGCCCAGATGCTTATAGGCAATATTTGTAGCTTCCCTGCCTTTTGGCGTGCGTTTGATAAAACCTTCAATCATTAGAAATGGTTCATATACATCTTCAATCGTTCCCGGGTCTTCCCCTATCGAAGCTGCAATTGTGGAAAGTCCGACGGGTCCTCCGTTATATTTTAAAATTATTGTCTCGAGTATTTTTTTGTCAACCTTGTCCAGACCGTATTCATCGACGTCCAGTGCAGACAATGCATAGTCGGCTAACTCTTTTGTTATGCTTCCGTCCCCTTTTACAATTGCAAAATCCCTTGTCCTTCTGAGTAAACGGTTCGCGATCCTGGGAGTGGCTCTGCTTCGTCTTGCAATTTCCCCGGCTCCTTCTTCCGATATTTTCAGATTCATTATCCTGGCCGAACGGTTTACAATTTCAACAAGATGTTCTGTCATATAATAATCCAGCCGGCAGTTGATTCCGAATCTGTCCAGCATCGGCGAAGAAAGTAAACCCTGTCTCGTAGTTGCGCCAATCAGAGTAAACTTTTCGAGCTTTATCGGAATGCTCCTCGCTGCGGGTCCCTGATCGATCAGAATATCCAGCTTATATTCCTCCATTGCCGAGTACAAAAATTCTTCGACAACTTTTGGTATTCTGTGTATCTCATCAATAAAAAGTATTTCTCCGTTTTTCAGTTTGGTCAGCATTCCGGCAAGGTCTCCGGGCTTTTCAATGATCGGACCCGATGTTGCTACGATCTTTGTATTTAATTCATTTGATATTATGTTTGCCAGTGTGGTTTTTCCGAGTCCGGGCGGTCCTGTAAACAGTATATGGTCAAGTGATTCGTTTAGTTTTTTTGAACTCTCGATAAATACCTTAAGATTGTCTTTTACCTTATCCTGACCTATAAATTCATTAAACTTCTTCGGGCGGATCAATGAAGTGAAATCACTTTCGGTTATTTCATCTTCTTCAAGATTATCTGAACTTATAATGTTGACTTTACTTTTCATTTTTGTAAAAATAATGTTAATTTAGAATACAAACAATTTTATAAATTCTAAGATTAACCGTATGTCAAAAGATTCCTTAATGGTAAGACAGGTTAACTTCATTATTGTTGTCCGCAGAATTAAGACCCTGGGCATAGCAATCACTGTTGGGATAATTGCAATTTATCTTTTCGGTCTGTTCGTTGCAAACAGCAATGTGAGGGAAAATTTTGAAATTGTAAATCTGGTAACTCTGATAATTCTTGTGATAACAATTCCTCTGACTTTGTTCATCAGAAAACTGATGCTTAAAAAAGCAGATATCACAAACTTCACCGATAAATATTTTAATACTCATATAATAAATTTTGCAATAATGGACTTCGCGGCGTTATTCTGCATTACGACTAATCTCTTTGTAAACGGAATTATTCTTTATGCATCCTTAGGTTTGATCATTTCTCTCGCCGGGATGGTTCTGAATTTTCCCAAAGAAGAGGATTTTGAAAAGCTAAAGCCGGAAAATTAATTTAACAAAAACAGGGACCTCATTAGCAGACAAAGACTGAATCCGTCTTTGATCGTTCCGTCAATAATCATTTTTTTTATTTCCTCTTTGCCAAACCATTTAGCTTCGAGAATTTCATTTGCATCCAGATCATCGGTTACCTGTATGACATTTTTTGCATAATATCCGTGGAATATCTGATTACTTGAGCCGATTGATGCGTAATAATTCCCAAGATAGACCAGATCCTCTTTCTTAACTTCACATCCGGCTTCTTCCTTAAGCTCTTCAATTATGCATTCCGAATGATTCTTATCCGGAGGGATCGTACCCGCAGGTACTTCCCAGCTGTAATAATCATTTATATATCGGAAATTCTTAACAAGTATGATCTCATGTTTCGTATTTTCAGCAACAACACCAACACCGTTCCGGTGGAAGTTAATTGCTTCAAATTCAATCTCGGATTTGTCCGGCAATAATATCCGGTCGAGATCTATATCGATCCAGTTTCCCTTAAAACCTTTTTTCGTATCCAGTTTCTTCCAGAATTTTTCTTCTTTCATGAGAATAATGTTAATAAAAAAGCCCATACTTCTACGGGCTTAAATGATAATTTTAATTTTAAAATAATACTTAATCCTGATTTGAATCGGATGCCTGATTCAAAATTTTTATTCCGGTTGCTTCAATTATAAAAGCCTTTTGAGGACCGTTAATGTCTTCGGTCTTTACTGTCGGATCCTTTGACTCTTCATTGTAATGCCTTGCCTCGCCTTCCGGGATCTCCGTTACCTTGAATGTTCCGATCACAACCGCGTTATTACCTGCAACATCTTTAGGAAGAAAAAATTTGTGATCAGTTAATACTCTTGCTGTGTTGGTACCGTCTGACATTATCATCCAGCATCCCATTTCCTGACAGACCTCAGCAACTTTTCCCGTCACTAAAACGGTTTTGCCGTTGTTATCGGACGGATTTGAAATTAAATCCGCAAATGCGACCACTTCCATTGTCGGGTCATAATCATTTCCGTATATTATTCCGTCCTCTGTCTTTGTTCCGGCCGGTTTGTCGGATGCATAATTGTTATCTTCTGCCATCTTTAAATCATCCTGTGAATACACAGCCGACGATATTAAAATTATTGAAACTGCCAATAAAGCAGTTCTCTTTATTAAATTAATTGGGCTAAGCATTTCTTATTTTCCTTTTTTTTTACTTATTTAATGAAAGCAAAATAGTAAATCTAATCCTGAAGTGAAATCTATTTATAAATTCAATATAAGCCCCGAGATCAGCTTCATTCCTTAGCAGTAACAAGCAATAACAATTGAATTTAAAATTTAAAGCATTTAATCTCAGGATACAAATAGTTATTTTGCAAACAATTAAATTAATAATAAGGAGAAATTTAAAACATGCTTACAAAAAAACTTCAGGATGCACTTAATGAACAGATCAATAAAGAATTTTTTGCTGAATACCTTTATCTTTCAATGTCGGCTTATCTGGAATCAATTGAGATGGAGGGCTTTGCAAATTACTTTAATGTGCAGGCACAGGAAGAACATTTTCATGCGATGAAGATGTTTAATTTTGTTCATGATAAGGGAGGCAGGGTAATTTTAAAATCTCTTAAAGAGCCTAAGTCTGAGTATACCTCCGTAATAAATGTAATCGAAGAATCTCTGAAGCATGAAAAGTATGTGACAAAATGCATTAACGAACTGATGGACACTGCAATAAAGGAAAACGACCATTCTGTAAGAAGTTTTCTTCAATGGTATATAGATGAGCAGGTTGAAGAAGAGGCTGTAATCTCTAAGCTTCTGGCCAAGCTGAAATTAATAAAGGGTGAAGGTTTCGGATTATTAACACTGGACAATCAGCTCGGAATGAGAAAATATCAACCCGGTAAATAATACATTTATTTTTTATCTAATAATTAGTTTTGAAATACTTGCATGCAGCTCTTCTTTTTTATCTTGCTGGTTCCTGACGCTTGCATTGAGTATCGGATTGTTAATAAAATATCAAATGAGTATATTTTATGCTTATTAAAAATAAATATAAGAATTCAATATGTCTTTAAAAGTCGGTGACAAAGCTCCGGATTTCACATTAACTTCCTTTACACCCTCAACAGATCCTGTCGACTACACATTAAGTTCATACAAAGGTAAAAAGAATGTTTTACTTTTATTTTTTCCTCAGGCATTTACGGGCGGATGTACGGAAGAAATGTGTACCCTCACGGATAATTTTAACAGTTTTGAAGATAGCGGCGCTGAAGTCCTTGGAATAAGCGTTGACGGAACGTTTGTTCAGAAAGGTTTTGCAAAAGCCAATAATATTAAAATTCCGTTGCTCAGTGATTTTAATAAAGAGGTAATAAAGAGCTATGATGTTGTTCACGAAAATTTTGCACACGGGATGAAGAATGTTTCAAAACGGTCAGTATTTTTAGTCGGGAAAGACGGATTAATAAAATATATTGAAATTACCGAAAATCCCGGAGTTCAGGTTAACTTTGATAAAATTAAGGAAGCACTGAAAAATCTTGGTTAATGCTGGTAATAAGAGATATCGGGAAGATCGGATATGATAAGAAAAGTGCTGTTACAGTAGGAACCTTTGACGGTGTGCATCCCGGGCATCTTGAGATTATTAAGAAATTAAATTCTATCAAGAAAGACAAGGGTTTAAGAAGCATAGTTGTAACATTTGAACCGCATCCACAGATCGTTCTTCGAAATAGAGCAAATGATATAAAAATACTTTCAACGTTGGATGAAAAGCTTGAAATATTTAGAAAGCTGAATGTTGATATTGTTAGTCGTAATTAATTTCACAAAAGAATTTGCAAACACTGCCGCAGAAGATTTTTACCGGAAATATCTGATTGATAAAATCGGGTTAAGCGATCTTGTACTCGGGTATGACCATATGTTCGGCAAGAACCGCGAGGGAAATTTTGAGACTTTAAAGCTGCTTTCATCAAAGTATGATTTTACAGTTGACAAAGTAGAAGAGTTTAAAATTGACGGTGAACATATAAGCAGCACTGTCATAAGACATCTTCTGGAAGACAGCGGGAATGTTAGAAAAGTAAGACAGATTCTGGGCAGAGATTACAGCATCGAAGGAAAGGTAGTTGAAGGGAAAAAACTGGGAAAAGAACTCGGATATCCGACAGCAAACATAGAACTCCTTTCAGAATACAAACTCATTCCAAAGACAGGAATTTATGTAGTATCCGTTGAGACAGACAATATCAGCTATTACGGAATGTTGAGCATCGGAAAGAACCCGACAGTTTCGGATGATGAGTCGATAAAGATTGAAGTAAACATCTTTGATTTTAATAAAGATATATACGGTAAGAAAATAAGAATTAATTTTTTGGATTATATACGGGATGAAAAGAAATTTGACACCATTGAAGAATTGGTAAAGCAAATGTCGAAAGACAAGGATATCAGCAAAAAAATAATTAACGAAATACAAAACAAAAATAATTAACAAAGAAAAATGCCTTTAGCAAAAGAACAAAAACAGGAACTAGTTTCAAAATACGGAAATTCAGAGAAGGACTCCGGAAAGCCCGAAGTTCAGGTTGCAATTCTTACAAAAAGAATCAACGAATTATCTGCAGAACATTTCAACACCCATAAAAAAGACAATCATTCGAGAAGAGGATTATTACAGATGGTGGGAAAGAGAAGAAAGCTTTTGAGATATCTTGAAAATAAGGATGTTCAAAGATACAGAAAGATAATTAAAGAACTGGACATCCGAAAATAAATTTAAACGAGAGAGACAAAATGTCACATACAAAAAGCATAGAAATAGACGGGAAGAAAATTACGTTAGAGACCGGAAGGCTGGCAAAACAGGCAGGCGGTGCAGTATTGATTTCACTAGGTGATAATTATGTATTATGCACGGCTACTGCTTCAGAGGAAACAAAACCGGGTCAGGATTTTTTTCCGTTAACAGTTGATTACAGGGAAAAAACTGCATCAATAGGAAAAATTCCCGGAGGATTTTTTAAGCGTGAGGCTCGTCCTACCGAAAAAGAAATTCTTTCATCAAGATTAATAGACAGACCGATAAGACCGATGTTTCCGGAAGGATACCTTAACGAAGTACAGGTTTTATGTTCGGTATATTCTTCGGACAAAGAAAATGACTCGGATATCATTGCGGCTATCGGAGCATCGGCAGCGCTGATGATCTCGGATATTCCGTTTGAAGAGCCGATAAGCGAGGTCCGTGTAACGAGGGCCGATGGAAATTTTATTTTAAACCCGACCTATGAACAAATTGAGAAAGGCGATTTTGATATCACTGTAGCCGGGACATCCGATTCGATAATGATGGTCGAAGGTGAAGCGAAGGAAATTTCGGAAAGTGAACTGCTGGATGCCATAAAATTTGCTCATAAGCATATTGCAGAAATTTGCAATTTCCAAAAAGAATTTGCAAAAGAATCCGGTAAACAAAAAAATGAATTAGCTCCGGCTGAAGATATTTCCGAAATGACAGTTGATGTAAAAAATCTGATAGAAGAAGATCTGAAAAAAATCACCGGAACCATTCTTTCAAAAGAAGAAAGGAAAATTAAGAACAGGGAGATTCATGATAAAGTAATGACTGCACTATCGGAAAAATATCCGGAAAAGGAAAAGACAATTGAGAAAGTAATTCATGATATTCAGTATGATGTAATCAGGGACATGATATTGAATGAAAGCAAAAGATTAGACGGAAGAGGAATGACTGATATTAGACAGATTTCCAGCGAAGTAGGAGTATTACCAAGAACTCACGGATCTGCATTATTTACAAGAGGTCAGACACAAAGCCTGACAACAGTAACATTGGGAACGAAGAGAGACGAACAAATGATAGAAGGCTTAAAGGATTTAAGCACAAAGAGATTTATTTTACATTATAATTTTCCTCCGTTCAGTACAGGTGAAGTGGGCGGAAGACCCGGACCCGGAAGAAGAGAAATCGGTCACGGTAATTTAGCCGAAAGAGCTTTAAAAAACCTGCTTCCGTCTGAGGAAGATTTTCCCTATACTTTAAGGATCTTATCGGACATACTTGAATCAAACGGTTCTTCTTCAATGGCGACAGTCTGCGCCGGCTCTCTGGCATTAATGGATGCAGGCGTTAAATTAAAAAAACCGATTGCGGGAATCGCAATGGGACTGATAAAAGAAAATGACAAGGTTGCTATACTTTCGGATATACTCGGTGATGAAGATCATTTCGGCGATATGGATTTTAAAGTTGCAGGGACTGCGGATGGTATAACAGCAATCCAGATGGATATTAAGATCAAAGGAATTTCATTTGACATAATGGAGAAAGCGCTTGGCACAGGCGAAGGAAGGAAGAATTCACATACTCGGAGAAATGAAAAAAAGCCTGGATACGCCGAGAGAATCAATTTCCAAATATGCCCCTCATTTGTATTCAATGAGTATTCCAAAAGATTTAATCGGAGCTGTTATTGGACCGGGCGGAAAAACCATCAGACACATAATTGCAGAGAGCGGTGCAGAAATAAATATTGATGACGACGGAATTGTGACTATAGCAGCGATAGATAAAGAACAGGCAGCCATTGCAAGAAAGATGATTGAAGGTTTGACAGAAGTTCCTGAGATTGGAAAAATTTACGAAGGCAAGGTAAAGGGTATTAAAGATTTCGGGGCGTTTGTTGAAATAATTCCGGGAAAAGAAGGACTTCTTCATATTTCGGAGATTGATAACAAGAGAGTAAATAAAGTAGAGGACGTATTGAAAGTGGGACAGATGGTACAGGTCAAGCTTATGGGAATTGATGATTCGGGAAAATTAAAGCTAAGCAGAAAAATTCTTCTGCCGAAAGAGAATCACCTAAACCAAAGGAAACTAAAAAATGAAGTTTGAAATAGACAAACAAAAAGATAAGACTATATTCAAGCTTGAGTCAAAATCGCTTGATCATGAATATAGCGCCGGAGCTTAAAGCCGAGCTGATCTTTCTTACAAAAGGAAATTGATAATCAGTTCATAATCGATCTGAAAGACGTCATAAAATGCGACAGCTCGGGTTTATCGGTTCTCCTTCTTTCGGAAAGAATGGAAAGAGAAAAGAATAAGAAATTAATATTGAAGAATGTAAATGCGAATGTAAGAGATTTGATGAAGATAGCGAGACTGGACAGAGTGTTCGATATTACATAGTCTTGGGTCTTGGGTATTGAGTATTGAGTATTAAAAAGCCGGATGAGATTTTCCGGCTTTTGTTTTTTATAAACCGTAATTGATTGTGGTTTTAAAACATGGATTTTTATTTTCAGATATCCAGCTGATTATCAATACCATGTATACTGAAACGTTGCAACGGCAATTTTATAATCGCCGCCTCTTCTTGTTTCAACTGCTGAATGAAACTGTAATTTTAAAGATAAATGAGAAGATAACGGTGAAGAATAAGTTAATCCTAACCTGACATTATTCTGATAATCATTATTCTTAACTCCGTTAACTGCCGTCTGTCCGCCGGTAGAATATGCTGCATTCACTGCAACCCACATAAAATTTTTAAACAAGTAACTTGTATGAAACTGAAAGCTGAAAATTGGATCCTGCTTCAAAGTATTGTTTACAAGGTATTCATTATTATTTGTATAAAACCATATCCCGGAATACGCTTCTACAAAAAATCTGTCAATACTACTCGAGACCCCTATCTCTGGTTTAAACCCCCATCTGTTGGAACCGAGATTGATTAATTTTTCCTCATAATATTGTCCGGTTGGTATTGAGGTTACTAAACTTGCACCGACTATTGTTCCCTGTTTGTATTTAGCAAATTCTGCAGGAGCTAAAGCAGGCGAGCCGATAAAATTTATTCCGAACCTCAATCTTGAATCCGTTATGCCTGACCTTGTTCCGCTGGTATCCTTTCCTTTATAAGTTAAATCACCCGATAAAAATGAATAAGGAAGTGTGTACTGTATTCTGCTTAGACATCCAAAAAGACTGAACGTCCTTACGTATCCTAAAACCGGCGTACTGGAAGATATTGAAAAATCCTGTAATGGTAATGATGCATCCGAAATTATATTACCGGTGGAATAAGTGTATGCCAACGCCAAGGCATTAAAACCTTTCGGAATATTTGCATAGTTTCTTGGTTCGATCTCCTGGCTTCTGATGCCTTCAATAAATATTAATTCTACTAATAGTATAAACAAAAATAGCACCATGAACAAAAATAATTTTCGAAGAAACACTTTATACTTTTTTAATCTATTTTAAAACGACTATTATCAAGATGAATTTTAACAATGAAGAGCAACTTAACAATTTGCATCTTGATTTAAAACATATTTAAAATGAATGGTATAATTTTCATATCAGTTTTTTTTGATGTGAAGTTGTTTATTTTATATAAAAAATCAGACACATTGATTGTCCGGTGTGCACGAAAATAAAGTGTCGCTATTAATGAGAGGCTAAAAAACTTTATGGAAAATGGTTTTGTAAAAATATGCAGGACTTCCGAGATCTATAACAGAAAAGGGAAAAGATTTCAGCTTGATGATGAAAATGAAATTGCAATATTCAAAGTTGATGAAAGATTTTATGCAGTTGACAACATCTGCCCGCACAACCATACTTCGCAGATCTATGACGGCTATATTGAAAATTTATATGTTGCCTGCCCCGTACACGGATTTCAGTTTCATCTGGAAACCGGTGAACAGCCTACTAAGATGGGCTGCCGGCTTAGGACTTTCGAATTGAAAATAGTTGATGAATATATTTATGTGAAAAGACCGGAGGTGAAAAGATTTGATTTTAGATATTAGATTTATGATTTTAGGTTGTATATGAAAGATATATTAACAAGCGCCATTAAGCAGAAATGTATTGATGCCGGATTTATAAAAGCCGGGATTACAAAAGCCGAATTATTAAAAGAGGAATCCGTTTATTTCACGAACTGGCTTGATGAAAACCGGAATGGTAATATGAAATGGATGAATAACAGTTTTGAAAAGAGAGTTGATCCAAACCTGATAATGGAAGATGTCAAATCAGTAATATCCCTTGCCTATTTGTACGACACGCCCGTAGCTCATTCCGAAGATAAAAACATTCCGAAGATATCCCGTTATGCCTGGGGTGAAAGAGATTATCACAAAGTCATAAAAAAGAAACTCAAATCTCTTTGCAAGGATATCGAATGCTTATCAGCGGGAATTAAGACAAAATATTATACTGATGACGGACCTGTGATGGATAAGGCATGGGCGGTTCGTTCAGGTATTGGCTGGATGGGAAAGCACACGAATGTAATAAATCAGGATTTCGGAAGCTTCTTTTTTCTTGCTACGATTCTTCTTAACACAGATCTGGAATATGATATAGAGACTGAAGATCTATGCAGTAGCTGTTCGCTTTGTGTTTCAGCCTGCCCTACAGGAGCAATCTATGATGAATATGAATTGGATTCAAATCTTTGTATTTCATATCAAACGATAGAGAATCATGAAGAGATACCTGAAGAATTGAATTTAAGCGGCTGGATATTCGGCTGTGACATATGTCAGGATGTTTGTCCGTTTAATTCAAAAAAATTCTATACTGAAGATCCGGATTTTTTCCCTAAAGAAGAAATATTCAATAAATCATATGATGAGCTAATGAATATAAATGAAAAGAATTTTGTTGAAACTTTTGCAGGCACACCGGTAATGAGAACCAAATATAAAGGGTGGATCAGAAATCTGAACAAA
This sequence comes from uncultured Ignavibacteria bacterium, assembly GCA_963836395.1. GTDB lineage: Bacteria > Bacteroidota > Ignavibacteria > Tepidaquicellales > Tepidaquicellaceae > JAGPCH01. Next base: position 21,374 of record CAWIJF010000014.1, read on the forward strand.
TTCAAAATGGAAAACCAAAAGTAAATTTTTTAAGCAGTGAAACTTTAGTTGAGGGAATACGAACTTAGACCTAGAGTTTTTTAAAATTTTATTCAGGAGAACCACAAAATGACAACCCTTAAAGTTTTACTAGCAGTTTTATTTACTTCACTATTATTTTCCATTCCAAACACTTCACGTTCGGAAATACTGTCAGGCAGTAAAGTATCGGAAGTAAACCACCAGCTGGTTCAAGAAGTAAAAGACATTCTAACAGTTCCCTTACTTAAATACAGAGATGGAGATTTAACAGGTTTGGTAAAAGTCTTCGCCAAAATTGATAATAACGGCAAGATCACGATCGTTCATGTGATAGGGACAAATAAGAACCTGGTTTCAAACGTTAAAGCAAAGATAAAATCTCTTAACGCATGGGCAAGTCCCGAGAATGCCGGAACTGTTTTTGTTTACTACATTAATTTTACACAACAGGCTTAATTTAATCAACAACCCTCTTATGGTCCCGTCGTACTTCTGCTCGGCGGGACTTTTTTTGTTTTTCACTGATTTTGAATTTAATAATTTTGACTGAACAGCTATATTGAAAGAATTCAATCAAATCTATTAGATGAGGTTTTTAATTGCGATTGCTGCAACTGTGTTTTTGCAATTTCATTCCGGAGTAATCCTTTCACAGACAAAAGATTCGGTAAATAATAATGATTTGAAATGGAGCGGGTTTTTAACTTTCAGCGGACTTTACCAGTCGGGCAATACAAACAAATTTAATTTGCAGGGAAGAGGTGAATTAAAAAGAACAAAAGGAATCATCGAAACCATTTTATATTTGTCCGCGAGTTACGGAGAATCCAGACAAATGAAGGATGACAATACTTATTTCGGTTCTTTAACTGCAGATCTTTTTTATGACAACATTTTCTCTCCTTTTTTTCTTCAGTATGCTGAATACAATTTTGCCAAAGGCATAGAGCTTCGCTCGCAGACGGGAACAGGCATAAAATATTTATTCATTCCCGATCACGTACATAAGTCGTCAGTATCGTTAGCCGTAATTTATGATTATCTGGATTTGGTCAGCAAGCCGGGTAATTCAAATGACAGGGAGGCGAGATTTTCATTCAGGTTGAAGAGCGATCAGAAACTTTTTGAAGACCGTTTGAGAATTTCTTTTGTGGGATTGTATCAGCCGGTAATAAATTATTTTTCCAAATCCAACTATTACCTTGAAGCAAATCTTGAAATGCCTCTTACAAAAATTTTCAGATTGGTTGCTATTTACACTTATAGTTTTGATAATGTAGTTTCTGTTGGCAGAAAAAGAGCTGATAATAAACTTACCTTCGGCGCAGGGCTGCAGTTTTAAGCGATCAAATCTTTATTTATTTTTTTAACCGAATCCACTCCGCACAGAGCCATTGCCGAATCAAGTTCTTTTCTCAGAATTTCCAGAACGGATATCACTCCCTTTTCTCCGTCTGCAGCGAGACCCCATATCACAGGTCTTCCGATCAATACTGCTTTTACTCCAAGCGCCAGTGCTTTAATAATATCTGTTCCTCTTCTGATGCCGCCGTCGATTAAAATCTCAATCTTTCCCTGAACAGCTTCAGTAACTTCAGGCAGGACATCAATAGTTGCACGGCATGTGTCAAGCTGCCTTCCGCCATGGTTTGAAACGACAATTCCGTCGGCTCCGTTTTTAACAGCCAGTACAGCATCTTCTTTACATGCTATTCCTTTTATTATTAAAGGAAGCCGTGTGATTGATTTTAACCAGCCAATATCTTTCCATGAAAGTGACGGATCTAAAAATCGTTGAACATAATCAGAAAGACCTGAATTGTTGCTTTCGGGAAGGTTTTCTTTTTTTGCAGGGATGAGATTTTTTATGGTAATACCTTCCGGAAGAGTAAATCTGTTTCGAACATCTCTTTCTCTTGTTCCAAGCAGTGGCGCATCTACGGTCAGTACAATTGCTTTGCATCCCGCAGCTTCAACACGTTTTATCAGATCTTTAGTAACTTCTCTGTCCTTATAAACATAAAGCTGAAACCAAACCGGTTTGGAAGCAGCTTTAACAACTTCTTCTACATCTGAATTGGATAATGTACTCAGTATCATGATCGTATCTGAGGCACCGGCAGCTTTAGCAACTGCTACTTCACCTTCAGGATGAGCCAGTTTGTGAAACGCAGTTGGCGCAATCATTACGGGCATTGATATCCTTTGACCAAGGACTTCCGTTGACAAGACCCTTTTGCTTACATCAACAAGAACCCTGTATTTAAGAAAAATTCTTTTGTAAGCATCACAATTTTCTTTTAATGTGATTTCATCATTTGCCCCGCTGGAATAATAGTCATAGGACATCCGGGAGAGCTTTTCTTTGGCGAGTATTTCGAAATCGGAAATGTTAACTGGGGTCATCAATTACTGATTGAAATAAGACGAAAAGAAAAAAGTTTTAAGCTATTTAAATTTTGCTTAGTGAATATTTATTAAAAAATTATTATAGCGGATAATGATGCTATTCTGCACTAAGGTTTATGGTTATATCGGGTATTAATCCTATGACAATTGAAACCGACTCCAGCTTAAAATTTCCCACCTTAACGGAATTATAAAGGTCGGTGGCTTTGAACAATCCCTTAAGAAGGAGTTCAATTATTTTTTTATCCTTTGATTCATTAATCAGAACTTGTCTCTCATTTTCACCAATGTCTTTTGAATAATGGAAGACAACTCTTACACCGGGAGGAATTCCAATGTTTATCGAAATGGATTTAAATTCATAACCCGATCTTGAAATAACTTCTTTGGACTGGCTCAACTGAGAAATAATTTTAGATGTGGCTTCCGTCCCCATGACCTTATATTCAGCAACTACTTCGTCATCAAACAAATTTTCCTTTAAATCAGAGATTTTATCTGTTACCGATGAAACAGATTCTTTTACCTGGTCAATTATACTTTCGGATTTTTCTTCTTTAGGCATATTTTTAAAATTTAAGTTTAAGAAAATTAAAAATTGTTTAAAAATAATAATTTAACTCCAAATAAAAAACGAATCTAAAAATAAAAACCAATTAAATTTCATAATTCCAAATTTCTAAATTCTTAATTCTCCGTCAGGCTCGCTCTCGCCGCCGCCAGCCTTGCAACAGGTACCCTGAAAGGGGAACAGCTTACATAATCCAGTCTAAGTTCGTTACAGAATTTAATTGAATCCGGTTCTCCTCCGTGCTCTCCGCAGATTCCAAGCTTTATGTCCGGTCTTGTTTCACGTCCTTTTTCAACAGCCAGTTTCATCAGCATTCCGACACCTTCGGTATCTATTGATTCAAACGGATCTCTTTTCATTATTTCTTTTTCCCTGTAATCGGGAAGGAATGAGCCGGAATCATCTCTTGAAATACCGAAAGTCATTTGAGTTAAATCGTTTGTCCCGAAGGAAAAAAACTCTGCATATCTGGCAATCTTATCTGCAACAAGAGCAGCCCGGGGAATCTCGATCATTGTTCCGACTTTATAGCTAAACTTTATTTTCTTTTCCTTCATTACTTCAGCTGCAACTTTTCTTATGATATTTTCCTGTTCGACAAATTCTTTTTCACTGCCGATCAAAGGTATCATAATTTCAGGATAAACTTTTTTTCCTTCTTTTATTGTTGCCGCCGCAGCTTCAAAAATTGCCCTTGCCTGCATCTCCGTAATTTCGGGAAATGAAATTCCGAGACGGCATCCCCTGTGCCCGAGCATTGGATTGAATTCTTTTAAAGCGTTAAGTTTATATTTGATCTCATCAACAGTTGTCCCAATCAGTTCGGCAAGCTTTGAAATTTCATTTTCCGTATGCGGAAGAAATTCATGTAAAGGCGGATCGAGAGTTCTTATGGTTACGGGAAGCCCGTTCATTACCCTGAATATTTCCGTAAAGTCTTTTCTCTGATATGGAAGGATCTTATCGAGAGCTCTCTTTCTTCCTTCAGTTCCGTAAGCAAGTATCATCTCTCTCACAGCATCTATTCTGTCTCCGCCGAAAAACATATGCTCGGTTCTGCATAAGTCCGATTCCTTCAGCACCGAATGCAATTGCGTTTTCACATTGGTCGGGCTGGTCAGCATTCGTTCTTATGCGCAGTCTTCTGAATTTGTCAACCCATTTCATGAATGTCGAATAATAATAATAAGGTATTGATTCTGAAGCCTTGAGTGTTTTGTCAATCAATACCTGTAATATTTCCGAAGGTCTTGCCTGAAGCTTCCCGACAATTACTTCTCCGGTCGAACCATCTATGGAAAGAAAATCACCTTCGTAAATAACGTGCGGCTTTCCTTTTACTTTTATTGTCTTAAGCAGATAATCAATATCAAGTTCACCGCATCCGGCTACGCAAACTTTTCCCATTTGTCTTGCAACAAATGCTGCATGAGATGTCATTCCTCCGCGAGACGTGAGAATTCCTTCAGATGCGCTCATTCCTCTAATGTCTTCCGGGGAAGTTTCAATTCTTACCAATATGACTTTCTCTCCGCGAGCATTTGCATTCACTGCATCAAAAGAATTAAAATAAACTCTGCCGCATGCGGCTCCGGGTCCCGCATTCAGTCCCGTAGCAAGCAGCCTTCCGTTTCTCACTGCTTCCTGTTTTTCAGAAGTGCTGAATATTGGACGCAATAGCTGATTGAGCTGTTCAGGATCGACTCTCATTACTGCCTCTTTTAAATCAATGAGTTTTTCCTTTACCATATCGACAGCAATCTTAACGGACGCATATCCGGTCCTTTTTCCGACACGACACTGAAGCATATAGAGCTTATCTTCCTGAATCGTAAATTCAATGTCCATCATATCCCGATAGTGCTTCTCGAGATTACTTCCTTACCTGGTCAAGCTGTTTATAGATCTTAGGTTTTGCTTTTTTCAATTCTGAAATAGGAAGAGGCGTTCTTGTGCCTGCGACAACATCTTCACCCTGCGCATTCATAAGATATTCACCGTAAAATTCATTCTCCCCGTTCGAAGGATTTCTCGTGAATGCAACACCCGTCCCCGATGTATCTCCGAGATTTCCAAATACCATTGACTGAATGTTTACTGCAGTTCCCCATTCGACAGGAATGTTATTTAACTTCCTGTAAACGATCGCTCTGTCATTCATCCACGAACGGAACACTGCGCCGATTGCTCCCCACAGCTGCTCCATGGGATTATCCGGAAAATTTTCTCCCGTTTCTTTTTTGATTGCTTCTTTAAATTCTTTGACCAGATCTTTCAGATCCTGAGCCGTAAAATCCAGGTCGTTCTTTATTTTTCCTGCTTTCTTTTTATTTTCAATTATTTCCTCAAACGGATCAACCTGATGTTTATCTTTCGGCTTAAGATCCATTACGACATCACCATACATCTGAACAAATCTTCTGTAAGAATCATATACAAATCTTTCATTGCCTGTTTTCTCTATCAGACCCTTAACAGATTTTTCATTCAGTCCAAGATTTAAAACAGTATCCATCATTCCCGGCATAGATGCTCTGCCGCCCGAGCGGACGCTTAGTAGCAGAGGGTTTTCGTTATCACCGAATTTACAGCCCATATCCTTCTCAACTTTCTTTAAAGCATCTTCAACCTGCTTCTTTAATTCTTTCGGATATTTTTTTTTGTTGGAATAATAATAATTGCAGGCATCTGTAGTAATGGTAAATCCGGGAGGGACAGGAAGCTTGATATTTGTCATCTCAGCAAGATTGGCGCCTTTGCCTCCGAGTAGGGATTTCATTTCTGCTTTGCCTTCAGCTTTACCGTTGCCGAAGTAGTAAACGTATTTTTTTGGCATAAGAAATTTTCTATTAGGAAGTTTAGAATTGTATTCAAGATTGGAAAATATTTTCAGAGATGAAATTCAAATAATAAAAGCCTTGTGATTATCTTTGTGTTATCATTTTATATTAAAATGGTTTTTTGGGTTAAGAACGGTGTCTTAGGCATTTTAATTGACGCTTAGATTATATTCAAGAACATCTTCTTCATATTCCTTCAAAGTTTCTATATATATCTCAATTGCTTCTTTGGCATTTTTAATTGCCTCGCCAATTGTTTCGCCAAAAGAAATACATCCTTGAAGAACCGGGACTGTTACAGTATAACCCTCTTCAGGTTCTTTCCTTAGAAGTATTCTATAATTAGTGATTTCATTTGTTTTTGTTATTTAAATTATTTCTTAAACTTTATTTTACATCTTCCTTCCCCGAAATTATAAGATGATATTCCGCATCTTCGGGTTTTAATGTATAGATAATTTTCCTTCTCCCGCCTGTTGGATTTGCATTTGCATCGCTTGAAGTATTGTAAACCGGAAATTCACGAACCAGATTTTCTCCGGAAATATAAATTGAATCATGCCCCATATACCCGTTAAACATTTCATCTTTCTCCATATCTTTCTCTGTAATTTCCTGAACTGTGATCTCACCTATCGTATTGTCATTGAGTGAAGCAACGCCGAGAACATCCGCAAAAGAACCTGAACCTGTTGCACGTGTAATAATATATAATTCTTCAAAGCCGTTTTTGTCAAGGTCAGCAAGCATCGCAGTGGTCATTGGATTCTTTAACTGGTATTTTATTGTATCGCCGGATTTCGCAAAGCCTGTTCCTGTGATCATATAATCACTCACACTATAGCTTGGTTTTGTTTCTATTATTACAAATTCTTTTCCTGTCTTTGTTTTCATTTCCTTCTTTACAGTCACAGTGGTATCTTTTTTAATTGTCATGTTTTCAGTTGAATCTTTTTTGATTACAGTTTCAGGCTTCTGTTCTTTGCAGCCGGCAATTATCATTACTAGTAAGAATAATGTAATAATTAGTTTTTCCATAAATGTTTTATTGGTTTAATTTTCATTTTAAAATAAACAATTTAATTATGTCATAAAATTCAGAATACACACTTAACTCATATCCATAAAATACAAACTTGAAAAATCTTTTCTAATAAGACAGATTGCAGTAAATTTTTTATTTGAGTATCGACAACAATTCGACCGAATCAATAACCAAAACCGATTCTTATGTTGCCCTGCGCTATCCTGAGTTCAGGAATTTTACTGTTGCAAGGTTGTGCATTACCGTTGCGTCGCAGATCCAGGCGGTTATAGTCGGATGGCAGATTTATGAAATCACAAAAGATCCATTGTCTCTTGGTCTGATAGGGCTTGCTGAAGTAATTCCGTCAATCTGCGTTTTGCTTTTTGCCGGACATATAACAGACACCAATGACAGAAAAAAAATAGTAATAGCATCTGTTTATTTAATGACCCTGTGTTCGGTATTGTTATTAATCATATCGACAGACACGGTGAGCATATTTTCTTCGAATAAAGTAATTGCGATGTACAGCGCAATATTTATCAGCGGGATAGGAAGAGGATTTTCAGCGCCGTCATTTTTTGCATTTGTATCTCAGCTTGTTCCCGAAGAAGTTTTACCGAACGCAATCACATGGAATACAACAAGCTGGCAGACAGGCGCTGTGAGCGGTCCTGCAATCGGAGGTTTGCTGTATGGTTTTATAGGACCGACCAATACTTATGTTACGATTGTAATTTTCTGGACTATTGCAATTTTTTTGATTCTTCAGATCAAGAAAAAACCTGTCCCGGAAATTATTGGTATTGCATCTTTAAAAGAGCGGTTGACTGCCGGACTGAAATTTGTCTTTCAGAGAAAAATAATACTCGGGGCAATTTCACTTGATCTGTTTGCAGTATTGTTCGGTGGTGCGGTAGCATTGCTTCCGATATTCGCAGCTGAGATTTTGTTTGTAGGTCCGCAGGGGCTCGGAGCTCTGAGAGCGGCTCCTTCTATCGGTGCAGTCATAATGGCGCTTTATATGACCCGTCATCCCTTTACAAGAAACGCGGGAAGAAATTTGCTCGTAAGTGTTTTTGGATTTGGGATCTGCATAATAATTTTCGGACTTTCTAAAAGTTTTCTTTTGTCACTAATATTACTCTGTCTCAGCGGCGCATTTGACAGCGTAAGTGTTGTAATCAGATCAACCATAATTCAGCTGATGACGCCCGATAACATGAAAGGAAGAGTCTCTGCAGTCAACAGCATCTTCATCGGTTCATCAAACGAGATAGGTGCGTTCGAGTCGGGAGTAACTGCAAAACTCCTGGGAACAGTTCCGTCCGTTATATTCGGGGGAATGATGACTCTGCTGATAGTAACATTTGTTGCGATAGCTTCGCCGCGAATGAGAAAGCTGAAACTATAGATATGTTTCTCCTGAGTATCATAGCGAAACAGGAGTTTCGTAATACTGTGCAAAGCAGTTCTGAAATAAAGATATTTCTTTTTAATAATAAAATTAATGCCGTATGGATTTTGGCAAAGCAGAAAATCTGGATGAAATTGATCTCACATTACCCGACGATCATCCTGATACCGAGAAATTATTCAAAAGCTTAAAGAAGAAAAAGAAAAAACAGGAAGTTTACGTCGGATGTGCAAAGTGGGGAATCAAGGAATGGGTCGGAAAATTATATCCGCCAAAAACAAAGGATAAGGATTTCCGGGCAAACTATCTGACACAATTTAACTGCATCGAACTAAATCCTACACACTACAGAATTCCAAGCGGAGCCCAGGTAAAAGAATGGAAGACAGGAGCTGCAAAAGATTTCAAATTCTGCCCGAAGTTCTATCAGGGGATAAGTCATTTTGGAAGATTAAAAAATTGTGAAAAGATAACTGAGGTTTTTTATAATTCAATTAATAATTTCGGAAATAATCTCGGTGTCTGCTTTTTGCAGATGCCGCCCAATTATCCTCCGAAAAATATTGCCGATCTTGAAAAATATTTGAAGACACTTCCGAAAAAGCCTGAAGTTTGTCTCGAGCTTCGTCATAAAGAATGGTTTAGCAATCAGAAAGTTGCAGATGAACTTTATGAAATGTTAAAGGAAAATAAAATAGGATATGCCATCACTGATTCCGCGGGAAGAAGGGACGTTATTCACATGCGGCTTTCGACACCTGTTGCTTTCATTCGTTTTGTCGGCAACAGTCTTCATCCGACGGATTACACGAGAATTGACGAGTGGGCTTTAAGAATCGGGCACTGGCTTGAGTCAGGAATAGAAAAAGTTTATTTTATGATGCACATGCATGACGAGAGATATTCCCCTGAGCTTTGCGCCTACACAATTATGCAGATCAATAAACGTTGCGGTCTGAAATTAGCAGCACCTAAGATATTTAATGAAAGCAAGACCTGACAATTTCAAAGAGATGAAGATTAATTTTGAAATAGAGAAAACAAATTATACTTGTGATGTTTCAGAACCTTTTGACATTTCAATTCCGGTAAGCTTCAACGGACCTCAGCCCAATATTTATGACGTTGACCGGGCATCCTCCAAAGCGGTTCAAACCGTTGACTTTGTCGGCGATACACGAAAAGGCGGAAGCTGCAATTTTGAAGAATACAAAATCATTCCCCACTGCAACGGAACACATACCGAATGCGTAGGCCATGTTTCATTTGAAAGAATTCCTGTTAATGAGATCTTAAAAGATTCCTTTATTCCGTCGACTCTGATTACGATTACTCCGGAAAGAGCATCTGATACAAATGATAATTATATCCCTGATAAAAATAAGACCGATCTCATGATTACAAAAAAAATTCTGGAAGATAAACTTAAAGATGCAAATGATAATTTTTCAGATGGCTTAATTATCAGGACATTGCCTAATGATGATTCAAAAAAATCTAGGAGATATATGGAAACTCTTCCCCCGTTTTTTTCTATTGAGGCAATGGAATATATTGTAAGCCTGAATGTAAAACATTTGCTAATGGACATACCTTCGGTTGACAGAACATTTGACGAAGGTAAATTGACCGCGCATCATATCTTTTGGAATGTGCCCTATGAATCACATGATGTTGATGGCGAAAAGCATTCGATGAAGACAATCACTGAAATGATTTATGCGCCGGATGAAGTTAAAGACGGAAAGTATCTGATGAATATTCAGATCCCGAACTTTGTGACGGATGCAGCGCCGAGCAGGGTGTTAGTTTTTAAAGTTGAAAGTTTATAAAGTAAATTTTTATTCAATTTCAGTACAATAATGATAGATAAACTTTCGTTACTAATTGGAGTTTGGAAAGGGAAAGGAACAGCAAACTATCCGACAATAGAAAAGACTGGATATATTGAAGAGCATGAGTTTCATTTTACAGGTGATGATGAAACAATAATGTTCACCCAGCGGACCTGGTTTTTTGTGAACGGTGAAAAAGGTGCTCCGCTCCATGTGGAATCTGGATTTATCATTGCTTATCCTGACGGCTCGTTTGAATTGCTTGATGCACAGAACAGCAAAAGAGTTGAAGTAATGAAAAGCACAGTTGTTAATATCGAAAAGACAAAATTACAGTTATCGTTTGAATCAAAATATTTTGGAAATGATGAAAGAATGGTCAAGACTACACGTGATTATTTTGTCGATGACAATTCATTGCGGTTTGTTATGAAGATGAGAACACAAAAGACAGAATATCAGCAACATCTTGAAGCTGTTTTGGTTCGGGGAGTAAGTTAACTCAGGTGAGTCATGTGAGTAATCAAGTTTGTATTTTTCAAACCAATAAGAATAAAATTGTTTACTTCCGAAAAGTCATTTGCTTTGAAAATGGATTCATCGGATCCGTTAAGAAGTTACCGTGAAAAGTTCTATATTCCGAAAAATAAGAATGGTGAAGATGTAATTTACCTGGCAGGTAATTCTCTCGGACTTCAGCCGAAGAGTGTTCGGAGCTATGTTGAGCAGGAATTGCTTGACTGGGAAAAGATCGCATTAGCGGGACATACTGAGGCTAAGAACCCATGGCTTCCCTATCATGAATTTCTTACTGACCAGACTGCGCGGCTTGTCGGAGCTAAGCCGGAAGAAGTAGTGAATATGAATTCACTTACTACCAACCTTCATCTTTTATTTGTTTCTTTTTACCGACCTACGAAAGAACGTCATAAGGTTTTGATTGAGTCAAATGCTTTTCCCTCTGACCATTATGCCATTCAGTCACAAATAAAATTTCATGGGTATGATGTTGAAGGTTCTTTAATTGAAATGAAACCCCGCGAAGGTGAGGATGCAATCAGAACGGAAGACATTGAAGCGATGATAGAAAGAGAAGGTGACTCGATTGCGTTGATTTGGTTTGCCGGAGTGAATTATTATTCGGGTCAGGCATTTGAGTTTGAGAGAATTGTGAAGGCAGGTCATAAAAAAAATATTATTGTTGGATTTGATCTCGCTCATGCGGTTGGAAATTTACAGTTGAATTTACACGACTGGAATGTTGACTTTGCGGTGTGGTGCAATTACAAATACATGAATGCAGGACCCGGTGCAATAGGCGGAGCGTATGTTAATGAGAAATATTTAAAGGATCGGACACTTCCGAAATTTCTCGGATGGTGGGGACACGACAAGCAGACAAGATTTCTGATGGATCACAAATATATTCCAATTCCAACCGTCGAAAGCTGGCAGCTCAGCAACCCGCCGATACTTCAGCTTGCATCATTAAAAGCGTCTTTGGATATTTTTGATGAAGCCGGGATAAAAGCATTAAGGGAAAAAAGCGAGATGCTCACCGGATATCTGGAATTTTTGATCAATGAAAATAAAAACGATATCATAAAGATCATAACTCCTTCGAATAAAAATGAAAGAGGATGTCAGCTGTCTTTGCGAATAAAAAATAATGGAAAGGAATTATATAAAAGTCTGATCGAAAGCGATGTAGTTTGCGACTGGCGTGAGCCGGATGTAATAAGAGTTGCGCCGGTGCCGCTGTATAATAGTTTTGAGGATGTATGGGCGTTTTTTGAGATATTATTTAATTAGAATCCGGATTTTTTTACAACAGTTCTTTTATATGGGACTTTCATTTTTTTTGTCTTTCAGTAGGGATTTCATAGCTTTTCCATTTGTTCCGCCAATCCCAATTAAGCGTTTATAATAAGTAATGCCAAGAGGTTGTAAAATGATTTTGTCTTTATATTCTATAAAACCAATTTTAGAGCCTTTCTTCAAACAGAATTTTTTTCTTAATCTAAGCGGAATGAATATTTGACCCTTTTCATTTAAGGATGAAGTTTCCATACTTCCAAATTTAAATTTTACAATTATAACAATCTTAACAAAGTATATCAATAATAATATTAATTTGATTCTTAGAGTAAGCTAATGACTTTCGATAATAAAGTATCTTGTATTGATAAATAAATTTATCCTTTTCATTTCAATATATAAAATTAATCTTGCAGTATGCAAAAAATCACAATCGTCGGAGCCGGTCTTGCAGGTTCTCTGCTTTCGGTTTATCTCGCGAAAAAAGGCTTTGACGTAAATATTTACGAACGCCGTCCCGACATGCGGAAAGAAGATACCGGCGGCGGGAGGTCAATAAACCTGGCTCTTTCCACTCGCGGCATTCATGCATTGAAAGAAGTGGGGATGTTTGATGAAATAAAAAAAATTGCAATTCCGATGTATGGCAGGATGATCCATCCGGTTGACGGCGAATTGAATTTTCAGAGATACGGAAAGGATGATACAGAATACATAAACTCGGTCTCACGCGCAGAGCTGAACAAATCCCTGATGAATCTCGCCGAGAAAAACTCCAATGTAAAATTTTATTTTAACGAAAGGTGTAATGGAATCGATTTTCAAACATCCGAAGTAAGTTTTCACAATGAAGTTACTGATGTTATTTCAAAAGTAAAATCTGACGTTGTGATCGCCACCGACGGAGCCACGTCTGCTGTAAGAATGGAAATGCTGAAGATCCCGAGATTTGATTTTTCACAGGAGTATGAAAATTACGGTTACAAAGAGCTCAACATTCCCGGAGGTAACGACGGAAGTTTCAGGATGGAAAAGAATGCATTGCATATCTGGCCGCGGGGAAAGTTCATGCTTATCGCATTGCCAAACCTTGACGGCAGTTATACATGCACTTTATTTCTGGCATATGATGAATCACTCGGAGGAAAAAATAGTTTCGAATATCTGAACACTGAAGATAAAGTGAAAGAATTTTTTGAAAAGCAATTTCCTGATGCTGCTAAGCTAATGCCCGCTTTGCTGGAAGATTATTTTCAAAACGCGACGGGAAGTTTAATTACAGTTAAATGTTATCCGTGGGTCGCCGAAGACAAAGTTGCATTGCTTGGTGATTCGTGTCATGCGATTGTTCCGTTCTTTGGTCAGGGAATGAATGCAGCTTTTGAAGACTGCTCTTATCTTAATGAGTGCATTGAAACTGCTACTCCGTCCTCTGCCGAAAAGGGTACATTAGACTGGAAAAACATTTTCGAAAAATATCAAATACTCCGTAAGGATAATTCAGATGCGATCGCCGACCTGGCGCAGGAAAATTTCATTGAGATGCGGGACCTGGTGGCTGATAAGAGATTTCAGTTAAAAAAGAAAATAGAATCGGAACTGTTCAAACAATTTCCCGAAAGATTCATGCCGAAATATTCCATGGTAACATTTCACAGACTTCCGTATTCCGTCGCATTGAGCAGAGGAAAGATACAGGAAGGAATTCTGAACGAACTTAGTGATGGAATAAGCAAAGCTAATGAAGTTGATTTTACAAAGGCAGAACAGTTAATTGAAAGCAGGTTAGAAAAGATTGAATTTTACTGATAGGAAATATTTAACTTCCCTTTCCAATATCATTTCATAAAAAATCAATTTAAGGTAAATTAAGCAAAACAAGTTTAACTGTCTGAAATGTACGAAAAGTTTGTAGAGGGGAAAACTCTATCTGAAAAAGAAACGGTACTGGATTTTGATGATGTGTCTGAAGAAAAAATTATAAAGAGCGGTCTTTCAGATTTTTCAAAGAATTTTATTTTATATGATTTTAAGGAAGACCTTAATAAAGATGAGTTAATATCGAGAGTTGAAAAATCCAATAAGCTGTATTTCAACTATACAATCCGGCCGAAATGGACCCTCATTAATTTTTTATTCAGCAATTTCGAATCCCGTCCTCCGGGTGAAATAATAAAAAAGCTGAACGTATTTCCTTTCTATAAATTTTATGCCGATTCAATATCGGACTTCATCAAAGAGAACTTTCAGATATTCATCACAAAAAAAGAGATAACTTCAATAATAGACGAGACAAATAAGGTTATACATGAAAAGCTGACAAATGACATCAGCGGTCTTAAGATAAAAAATTTCTTTTTGTATTTATTCAAACTGAAGTATGATGAATCTGAGATCAATCTGGAATCTACTGTGCCTTATTCTTTCATTAAGATTTTTCTTAATGACAAATCATACTTCGCACTGGATAAAAAATTTGAAGCAGTAAGAAACATAAAAGATGAATCGGAGATCAGCTTAAAGGATATTATTAAAATTTTAAATGATAAGTTTGATATTACCGCCGGCTATAAAACGAACAGTGATTTTAAAAAGGGATCCGAAAAAGAAAATATAGAAATCAAAGAAGCTGTTCCCGGGCAGGAGAACACCGAAAAAGAAATAAAAGAGAAAGACGCAAAACAAATCGAAATAAAGATCAAAGAAGAAGACACGGATAATTTAATTTATTCGAAAACAGCTGAGTGAGGCAGTCAAAGAAGAAGAAAAGACCTGTCATTGAACCATCTGCTGGCGATACTGAAAAAGATAATTGGCTAACCGGTTTATTCGATGAAAAACAACTTCGGAAAATATTAATTAAAGTTTACAGATCGGATGAAGTTTACAAAGAACACTCTTTCAAAAGACTCAGCAGCTGCAGGACCTGGACCGAGGCAACAGAACATCTCAGAGAGATCTTTCAGGATAACAAAGTTAACATATACAATAAAGATGTAGTAAAATTTGTCAACATTCTAAATGATTATTTTCAAAACAGGGAGTAGCTTTTGTTTTTAGACTATGCAAAGATCAATATCAAGTCAGGTGCCGGAGGAAACGGATGTGTAAGCTTCCGGCGGGAGAAGTTTGTCCCGAAGGGCGGACCGAACGGAGGTGACGGCGGCAAGGGAGGGGACATAATTTTTAAGGCAACTTCGCAACTTTCAACCTTAATTGATTTCCGTTATAAAAAACATTACAAGGCAACCCGCGGTGCACACGGGCAAGGCGGTCTCAAAACCGGTAAGAGCGGGAAAGATGAAATCATTCTAGTCCCGCGCGGAAGCGTTATAAAGAATTTCGAAACAGGCAGGTTACTGGCTGAATTACTTTCTGACGGCGAAGAAAAAACAATATTGAAAGGAGGCAGAGGAGGAAAGGGAAATAATCATTTTAAGACCTCTACAAATCAGGCACCGCGAACGGCGCAAAGCGGAGAGGAAGGCAGTGAAGAAACAATTCTAATCGAACTTAAGCTCATTGCAGACGTAGGTCTGGTTGGTTTTCCCAATTCTGGTAAATCAACTTTAATTTCCAAAATATCAGCGGCAAAACCAAAGATCGCAAACTATGCTTTTACTACTTTAGTGCCGAATCTCGGGATCGTAAGATACAAGGAGTATGACTCGTTTGTTGTGGCAGACATTCCGGGAATAATAGAAGGTGCGTCAAGCGGTAAGGGACTTGGACTGCAGTTTCTGCGGCACATAGAAAGAACGAGGCTTCTTTTGTTTCTGATTGATGCAACCAAGCTGTCGGGATCTATGACGAAGAAAGAATTTTTAAAAGATTATGAAACACTTTTAAATGAATTGAAAACTTATGAAGCTGATCTGCTCGATAAACCGAAGATAATATGTTTTACAAAAGCAGATGCAATCGATGAAACGTTGCAAACCAAGCTGGAGAAATTAAAATTAAGTGAAGACAAAATAATTATCTCATCAGTCACCGGAGAAAATCTTGAACAGCTTAAGGATCTGATCTGGAAAAAGCTTGGTCAGTTAAATAGTTAATTGGTTAATCGGTTAATCGGTTAACATAGAATAATACTCATACTTAATACTTAATACTTAATACTTAATACTTAATACTTAATACTTAATACTTAATACTTAATACTTAATACTTAATACTTAATACTTAATACTTAATACTTAATACTTAATACCTAATGTCCAAACCAACAATATTAATTTCAAATGATGACGGAATAGAATCCGAAGGGATAAAAGCATTATGGCAGGAGATGAGGAAAACTGCGGATGTATATGTAGTCGCTCCCCATACACAGCAAAGCGCGGTTGGTCATGCTATCACGGTTGCAAATCCCATAAGGGCAAGGAAAAATTTAATTGATAAAAATTTTTACGGATATGCCGTAGAAGGAACTCCTGCAGATTCCGTGAAGCTCGCCGTACAGAAACCTCCTCAAAGGAAAGAAAATTGATCTGTTGATGTCGGGAATAAATCACGGTTCGAATACGGCTATCAATACAATTTATTCGGGTACCGTCTCAGCCGCAACTGAAGGAACAATACTCGGCATTCCCTCCTTAGCCATTTCACTTGCAAGCTTTACCAACAGAGATTTTTCTTTTGCAGCGAAATTTGCCGCGAAGATTGCAAAAGTCATTCTGAGAAACGGTTTGCCTAAAGGAACTCTTCTTAACATTAACATTCCCGCAGTTAAGAAAAATATCATAAAAGGAGTTTTGATCACACGACAGGGAAAGTCTTTCTGGGATGATTATTATGATTCCAGGCTGGACCCTAACAAGAGGGAATATTTCTGGCTCACCGGAAAGATGGCAGTGCTTGATGAATCAAAGGAATTTGATGAGATAGCCGTGAGGGAAAATTATGTTTCCATCACTCCGATACATTATGATCTGACTGATTACAAATTATTGGAAGTAATGAAAGAATGGAAGATAAAAATATAAACCTGACAGAATTTGAAATCCTGTCAGGCAAAAATTGACATTCAATTGTTAAAATTTAACCGGAGATCTGTTTCTTTATCCACTCGGTCGTTACCGACTTCGGTCTGATAATAGGAGATCCCATTGCGCGGGCAAGAATCAGCTGTGCGGAAAATCCGAGAATTCTCGATACACCGAACAAGCACAGGATAAAATTCATATTCCTTTATTCCGTAATGATAAAGCAGTGAACCGCTTGCTGCATCAACATTCGGCCATGGATCTTTTGCTTTTCCCTGGGCAACCAGTAAATCAGGAACTATCTCAAACAGCTGCCTTACGATCTTAAATATTTCATCATCGGGCATGGTCTTCTTTCCGAATTCCAGAAATGCCAGTAAATCTCGGATCGGTAATTCTTAAAACCGGATGACCATATCCGGAAACTACTCTGTTATTGTCGAGTAAATTCTGACAATAGGTTTTTACTTCTTCATCAGTCGGTGAGTGACCGATTTCTTCGCGCATATTTACAATGAATTTCAGACATTCCTGATTTGCAAGTCCGTGCAAGAGGTCCGGCAAGAGCATTCAGGGCTCCGCTGATGGCATAATAGGCATCCGACAAGGTTGATGAAATTACCAGATATGTAAAAGCGCTTGCATTTCCGCCTTCATGGTCGCTGTGAAGAACCATATAAAGACGCATCAGCTTTGCAAAAGTTCCGTCATCATCTTTTACTCCGAGCATTTTCGCAAAATTAGCAGCCCAGTCTAAATTTTTATCCGGAGGTATCATGTCGCCCTTGTCATATTTTTTTCTGTAAATAAAGGATGCGATCTGAGGAATACGGGCAATGATATTCAGACAGTCATCAAACATTCGCTTCCCATAATTTATCCCTGTTGATTCCTTTATCATACAGCTTTCTGAATTCAGATTCCTTTTCCATGAAAGTATTGCGGAGCTGAACATTGCCATAGGATGAGAATCTTTCGGCATTGCATTTATGACATCCCAGACATAAGACGGGACCTTCTTTCTTTTAGACAGATCATTTTGAAAATCTTTAAGGGCTTTTTCATCGGGAAGTTCACCTGCAAAAGTAAATAAAATATTTCTTCCGGTAATTTATTTGTCAACTCCAAGTATGGGAATTCCCCTTATAATTAGTCCCGTATCCAGACCAACCGAAGATGTATCACAGATTAATCCTTTGATCCCTCTCATTCCGCCGTAAAGCTGTGTCAATCGTAACTGAGTCAATCTCTTTGGAACCATTGTTTTTTACGATTGATTTAGCTTCTTCTCTTAGTTGCGGGAATTTGAGAGGATAGTTTTTCTTTGAGTAAGTTTCGACATGTAGTTTAGTTTTGTTTTATGAATAGCAATATAATTCATTTCGTTTTAAGTAAAAAGTTATGAAACGTTGCATTACTGTAAAATTTTAGTTGAGACCAAAACATTTTTTAAAGTAATTGATTTTTTGATTAAGATTTATATTCAATGGCAATTTTACTTTTCTTGAAACAACCCCACCCTTCACTTTCCCTCCCCTTTGCAAAAGGGGATGATTAAGGAGGGGTTTGTTTGAATTAAGTCTATTTTCTAACTGTATAAATTTTTAAATTATTTTTCTCATTCCAGAATTAAAATCGTTTGGAGGGGTGTGGTAATATTTGGTATTCTCAATGAAAAGCTCATTTTAATCATCCGGTCTTTCTTATGTAAGGGAGAAGAGTTACTCCTAATCATAAATCTTAATGCAAATATTTTTTCCATTTAATGGTATTGTATTTAAAATTGAATTAGATTCTTATTAATGGTAATTTCATCAAATCAGCTATCATAAAGACAATGTCGAAGATAATTTTTCACGGTCATTCATGCATCGAATTGAAACTGGATGAATATACTGTTTTCATTGATCCATTTATAAAAGAAAATCCGGATAGTGACTTAAAGCTGGAAGATGTAAAATGTGATTATATAATTTTAACTCACGGACATGATGACCATTACGGAGACGTTGTTGAACTTGCAAAAGCAAACGATGCTACTGTAATAGGAATGGTGGAGCTCACAGACCACCTGGATTCAAAAAAGGTTAAAGCTCACGGGATGAATCTCGGAGGCTCATACCGGTTTCCATTTGGAAAAGTTAAGTTGACTTTAGCTCATCATTCATCATCGCTTCCGGGCGGAACATATACCGGACATCCTGCAGGCGTAATTATTACCGGAGAAAAAACTATTTATCATGCCGGTGATACCGCTCTTTTTTATGATATGAAATTGATCGGGGAAATGAATAAAATTGATTATGCATTTCTGCCGATCGGAGATAATTTTACAATGGGCGTAGATGATGCCGTAAAAGCTGCAGAGTTCCTTAATGCAGATACGATTGTTCCGATTCACTACAATACATTTGATATGATCAAAGCCGATGTAAATGAATTTAAAAGGAAAATTGAATCCATAGGAAAGAAGTGCATTGTTCTAAATCCGGGTGAAGATATTAATTTTTAGAATAGCAATTACAATTTAATTTATTGACAAAAATAATTTCAATATCCAATCAGAAAGGTGGAGTCGGCAAGACAACGACTGCAATAAATCTTTCCGCCTCAATCTCCAAATACGGCAAAAGAGTTCTATTGATAGATGCAGACCCGCAGGCAAACGCAACTTCAGGTCTGGGATTTGAAGTGAAGATCGACGGGCATTCTACATATGAAATTTTTATCTCAAACAGGACAATCTCTGAAAGCATTAAAAAGTCAGGGCTGGAAAATCTGGATATTATCACTTCAAATATAAATCTAGTTGCAGCAGAACTGGAGCTTGTCGAAATTCCAGCCCGTGAAAGTATATTAAAAAATAAGATAACCCATTTTCTTAATGAAGAGAATCAATCTGCTCCATATGATTTTATTGTTATTGATTGTCCTCCATCTCTCGGACTTATAACGGTAAACGCACTCACTGCAGCCAACTCCCTTATGATACCGGTTCAATGTGAATATTATGCACTGGAAGGATTATCCCAGCTGCTCAACACAATAAAAAATGTTAAGAACGTTTTTAATCCCTCGCTTAACATTGAAGGATATCTTTTAACCATGTTTGATTCGAGGTTAAAATTATCCAATCAGATTGAAAGCGAGCTTAGAAAATTTTTCGGTGAAAAAGTTTTCAACACGAAAATTTTCAGGAACGTAAAAATAGGTGAGGCTCCGAGCTACGGCAAGCCAATCATAGTTTATGATCCTTCTTCCACCGGAGCCATGAACTATCTTGAATTAGGCAAAGAATTCCTTAAGAGAAACGGTCACATATTTCCGGATGAAAATTCTCTGGAACACAACAGCGACATAAAAATCAATGAATCATAACATTTAGGAATCATGGAAAATAAATCATCGGTTTTAGGCAGAGGTCTTTCCGCGATATTCAGCGAAAAAAATGTAGATGTAAAAATGCTGGATGAAAATGACAAAGTAAGCATCCGGGATATCAGCATCAGTCAAATAAAGGAAAATCCTTTTCAGCCGCGTGAAGACTTTGACGAAGAAAAATTAAAAGAGCTTTCAGACTCAATAAGACAAAACGGTCTGATACAGCCGGTGACACTTAAGGAAGTTGACGGAGGATATGTCCTCATCTCCGGCGAGAGAAGGCTAAGAGCTTCGAAGATGATCGGACTGGAAAAAATACCCGCTTACATTTATGAGAAGCCGCCGGAAAGCAATGAGAGTCTTCTGGAACTCGCGCTGATTGAGAACATACAGCGGGAAGATCTGAATCCAATGGAGCTGTCCGATTCTTACAAGAGACTTCTCGATGAATATAATTTTACACAGGAGCAGATCGCCGGGAAAGTATCAAAGCAAAGAAGCACTGTTGCAAATTTTTTGAGACTTCAAAACTTGCCTGTTGAAATAAAAGTGTCTTTGAGAAAAAATGAAGTATCCGAAGCTCATGCAAGGATGCTTCTCAGGGTGGATAACACGGAGGACCAGCTGACTTGTGGAGACGAATTGTTAAGGAAAATATTTCGGTAAAGAACCTGGATGAAATTACAAAATCATCTGCAAAAAGACACCGGAGAAAAAAGCAAAAACTTGGAGAGATCTATGATCCGTATTTGCAGGACATAGAAGATAAGCTCAGGAATTTTTTCGGAACGAAAGTTAAGATAAACAGGAAGTCAAAATTGTCAGGTGAGATTGTGATCGAATACTTTTCAAATGATGACCTCGAAAGGATCATGGAAAAGTGTGAAAAATAATTATTGTTAAATTAGAAATTACGGCGCATCTTTGCCGAACAGCAAAACACTATGAAAGAAGTATTACATTCTGATAAAGCACCAAAGGCAATTGGTCCGTATTCGCAGGCAACAGGATTCAAAGACCTCATATTTACATGCGGGCAGGTGGGTTTGGACAAAAATGGGAACATGATCTGTGAAGATGTCAAAGGACAGACAAAGCAGGCAATTGAGAATCTCAGGAACATTCTTGAAGACAACGGATCTTCGTTGAATAATGTACTGAAGACAATGGTTTTTCTGAGGGATATGGAAGATTTCGTTGCAATGAATGAAGTCTACATGCAATATTTTAAGGATTCATTTCCGGCAAGAAGTACGGTAGCCGTTGCCGGGCTGCCTAAAGACGCAAGAGTTGAAATAGAAGTTATTGCATTTAAATAATAATACTGTCATGAAAAATTATGTTTTCAATCCTCTTTATGAAAAATCATGTCCGGGTGATATTCATTTTACTGTAGGGACAGTAATTAAGGCAAGCATAGAAACAGTTTGGGATAACGTATGCAAGGCGGGCATTGTTAAAAAATATTTTACAACAGATGCAAGAAGGGACCTCGATAAAGGAGGCGAAGTATTGTGGGTATGGGGAGATGAGGCTGCATTAATAAGTGTTCTCGAAGTTTATCCGAACGAAAGAATAGTTTTTGAATGGAACGGTTCGAATGTTGATTACAGGATCAGGTCTGAATTTTTATTTGAGAATAACAACGGCAAAATCAGATTAAAAATAAAAGAAACAGGCTGGGAGATGAACGAAGAAGGAGTAAAAAGCTCGTTTGCAAATTGCAGCGGATGGACAGAGTTTCTTAATGCTCTCAGGGTCTATACAGAATATCACATCGCATATCTTAACAAATAAATAATAAGATTCCTTAAGCAGATACTTTTTTTGGAAAATAGTCAGAAAATTATTTACCGAGGCTGTTAACGTGTTTTGTCAGTCTTGATTTTTGGCGAGCAGCTTTATTTATATGAATTATCCTTTTTACGGCGGCTCTGTCTATAATTGCAACAGTTTTTCTTAATTCAGTATCAGCATCAGTTTTATCTTTTTTATCAAGAACTCTTTTTACAGAACCTTTCAGAAGTGCTTTATATTGTTTGTTTCTTTCAGTTCTCTTAACTGTTTGTCTTGCTCTTTTTTGCGCGGATTTATGTCTTAATGGCATTTAACTATTATTATTTAATTTGAAACAAAAATAGAAAAATCCGTCTCCAAAATCAAAGTATAAGCAAATATCAGGTATTATTTTTTGATTCATGTGTGATGTGATTTTTTCTATTGTAATACTTATTGTAAGCTACATAAAATATCGGGACAAGATAAATTACGAAAAGTGCTGCCCTTGTATTGATGAAGGAAATTATCATGGAAATAACAAATATAAGAATAGGAACAAATGAAAAGTATAGAATTTTCCTTTTAACTTCAGGCGAAAGCTCATCCGCCCTCAGAATATCATTATTTGAAATATAATGCCATTGATAAAAAAGTAATACAGCAATCAGAAGGAGGTTGACATCATATAAAATAAAAGTCAAATCATATGAAGGATATCGTTTCATCAGCTCAACTGTGAAAGGAACAAATCCAGTAAGCAAAAGAAAGAAAACATTTATTACAATAACAACCGCATCAATTGATTTCAAAAATTTCAATTGGATCTGATGCCTTATCCAGAATGTTCCCAGGATAATAAAGCTCAGAACATAAGACTCTACCGCCGGAAACAATGCCCACAATGCTCCGGGAAGTTCTTCTGTTTCAAGACTTACAGGAATGTTTTCCGGGGCTTTCAGCTCCAGTATCATCAGAGTCATCGTTACGGCAAAAATTGCATCGCATAAATTTTCAAGTCTGCCTTTTGGAAGAAAAGGATCAAATTTAGATTCAGTCATAAATACTTTGAATGTTTCAGCGGATGTTGTATGGTATTTAACACCTGCAGTATAATTGGTAAATTTAGCTTTATAATTTTAAAACAAAAATGGGAAATATTATAACATGCGAAGACCGTCAGCTGACAGTTCCCGATGATCCTGTGATTCCTTTCATTGAAGGTGACGGAATCGGTCCGGAAATCTGGAGCTCGGCGAAACATGTTTTCGATTCGGCAATTGAAAGAGCATATAACGGCAAAAGAAAAATTGAATGGCTTGAGGTTCTCGCCGGTGAAAAAGCATTTAAGAAAACTGGAAGCTGGCTTCCGGATGAAACCGTGAGATCATTTGAAAAATATCTGATCGGAATAAAGGGACCTCTTACAACACCGATCGGAAAAGGGATAAGATCAATTAATGTTGCTTTAAGACAAAAGCTGGATTTATATGTTTGCCTGAGACCGGTGAAATATTACGGGGGGATAGATACTCCGATGAGACACCCGGGCAAAGTAAACATGGTAATCTTCAGGGAAAATACCGAGGATATTTATGCCGGAATCGAATTCAAAGCTGACTCAGAAGAAAATAAAATATTAATGGATTTTATCAGGGAAAGATTTCCCCGAAAGTTTGAAAAAATCAGGTTCGGAACAATCGAAAAGACTAATGCTTTTCTCAAGGCGGAAAATCTTCCGCCGGCAAAAGAGGTCGAAGTTGGCATAGGAATGAAAGTTATTTCGAGAGTGGGAACACAACGGCTTATGATCGCTGCAATGAACTATACCATAGAAAATAAAAGAAAGTCTGTAACGATTGTACATAAAGGCAATATTATGAAATATACTTCAGGTTCGTTCAGAGACTGGTGTTATGAGATCGCCGGGAAATTATTCGGTGATAAAATTTATACAATGATGCAGTGGGAAAAAACCTTTGAAGAGAAGGGAAGGGAAATTGCGGATAAAGAGCTGGAGAATTCTTTGAGACAAGGAAAGATACTGATCAAAGATTCTATTGCAGATAACACACTTCAGAAAGTTCTCACGGACCCTGAAGACTTCGACGTCATTGCCTCCGAAAATCTTAACGGAGATTATCTGTCTGATGCCATTGCAGCGGAAGTAGGAGGGATCGGAATTGCTCCCGGCGGAAATATAAATTATATTTTCGGCAATGCAATATTTGAAGCAACCCACGGTACAGCTCCGAGCTTTGCGGGACAGGACAAGGTAAACCCGTCTTCGCTGATCCTGTCAGGCAGGATGATGCTGAATTACCTTGGATGGAAAGAAGCCGGAGCATTGATCGAAAAAGGAGTGAAAGGTGCTATTGAAAGTAAGAGAGTTACATTCGACTTTGCTAAACAAATGAATGAAGCAACTGAAGTTAAGTGTTCGGAATTTGGAAGGGAGATAATAAAAAATTTTTAAAATGTAACCCGGTGCAGGCGGTTTCTTTATGGATCACATTGTGATTTTCACTAATAAAATTTCGGTATATATCACTGACCATTGGTCAGAGATATTTCTTTAATAAATTAAATTGAAAGGAATTAACGCCATGTTAGAAAACAAAAAGGCATTCAGCAGTTTTTCCGTTAACGACATCCAAAAAGCAAAAAGCTTTTATCAACAGTCACTCGGACTGAAAGTAAAAGATGAAGAGCGCGGCAATATCGGACTTGAGCTCGCTGAAGGATATAATGTAATGGTCTATCCAAAGGATGATCATACTCCTGCATCATTCACCGTGTTAAATTTCTTTGTTGACAATGTTGATAAAACTGTAGATGAACTCATCAAACGCGGAGTCAGCATGGAACATTACAATGAAGGTGATTTCAAGACAAATGAAAAAGGGATCTTCCAGGGTGATGGACTGCAGATTGCCTGGTTCAAGGATCCTGCCGGAAATATTTTTTCCGTGCTGAAAACCGAGTAACAGGTCTTTGATTCATAATGTCAGAATTTGAACCGGAGAAACCTGGAATTTATCTCCGGTATTTCAGAATCTTCCTATGAGGTGTTAGAAGCGTATGCCCATCAAAGCATTATTTTATCGAGATAAAAATCATCTATCTGAAATTCTTTTTTGATCAGATTAATCTCATTTAATTTGTCTTCAGATTTTTGTTTCATGCTTTTGTTTCTTACTGCGGTTATCATTGTATTCTTCGCAGTGTGCTCGCTTGAAATAAATTCAAAAACTTTGGTATTATATCCCGAATACTCCAGCATTAATGCTCTTAGTCCGTCGGTAAGCGTAACTGCAAGCCGTTCGTTCAATATACCGTGTTTGTAAATTCCCTTTGTCAGCTCAGGGCTTATCATTTTTTTTCTGACATACTTTTGACAGCATGGAGCTAGTATTATTATTTCGGCTTCGGATTTTATTGCTTTATGAATTGCGTCATCAGTTGCAGTATCACATGCATGCAATGCAACGACAATGTCAGCTTTGTCTTCATCAAGCATATCTATAGTTCCCGTTTCAAATTTCAATCCTTTAAAATCACATTCGCTTGCAATCCTGTTAACTGATCTCGTAAGTTCATCTCTTTGCTCGATTCCTTTTATAAGAACATTTTTTTTCAATGTGTTGAAAAAATAATCATATAAAGCAAATGTAAGATAGCTCTTTCCCGAACCCATATCCGTAATCCTTATTTCTTCTTTATCCTTTAATTCTGATGAAGTGAAAAGCGAATCAACAATCTCAATGAATTTATCAACCTGTCTGAACTTATCATACTTTCCCTCTTTCACTTTTCCTTCTGCGGTTGTGATTCCTAGAAGATGAAAATATTTTGAATCCTGATTTACAATCCGGGATTTTATCTTATTATGCAGAGTAGTTTCTCCTGTTGTGAAGCTCGGTTTTTTTGTATGAAGTTTCGGAACCAGCTTTTTTGAATAATCTAATGTGTAGTCCTGTTGAGAGGTGAATAATGTAGCGCTTAAAAAATCTTTACCTGTAACTTCATCAGCTAATTTTATTCCTTTATCTAAGTCATAGTTCTTAACTATATCTTTTGTC
The DNA here is from genome assembly GCA_963836395.1 of uncultured Ignavibacteria bacterium. Taxonomy (GTDB): domain Bacteria; phylum Bacteroidota; class Ignavibacteria; order Tepidaquicellales; family Tepidaquicellaceae; genus JAGPCH01. Next base: position 47,539 of record CAWIJF010000014.1, read on the forward strand.
TTGTATCTGAATTTAAATGAGATCTTTTCGCCCTCCCTGGTTTCGATTATCGTTACAAATATATTTTGAAACTCCCTGTCATCACCTCTGTATTTCCCCAGGGTTATTTTTACAAATGTCTTCTTATCGAGGCTGTCCCGGAATAATTCTATGAATTTTTGTTTTTCATTTTGCATATCAGCCATGAATAAGATCTTCTAGTTCCTCAATGCTTTTTCCAGTTTCATTTTCTCCATGAAAATACTCTTGACTCCGTTACCTTTTATTATATCCCTTACCACTTCATTATCTGCAATCGCCTGCCATTCGGTTATGAGATTATCTTTTACCTTTGCACGCCAGGCTGCCGGAATTTTAAACTTATCAATATCAGAAGGATCTTCCGTTCCAAACGTTCCCTTTGCGTATCCAAAGATTCCTACTGAATCATTTGTAAGCAAAGTATTATTGATTGTGATCTCATAATCAGGAAACCATTTGAAATAATCCTTCCAGGCTTGCTTCATTTCTTTTTTCCCGATTACTTTAATACCCATTGAATCAATGAACTTATGCCCGTCTGACATCAGTTTCGCAAGACCTTCGACATCATGCTCATTAATTTTTTCCACAAAAGAAATGACAGTCTTCAAAATCCCAAGCTGTTTCTTTTCTTCTTCTTCTGTTTTCAGATCTGAATCTTTTCCGAGATAGATTGCTTCCATCGGAGTTTCGACAATTTTATTTCTTACTTTTCTGACCTTGTATGCAGTGACATCCGGACGGGATGTAACAACTCTTACTGGTTCTGATCCTACGAAATGAATTGCTGCTCCGTCTTCAGCCCCGTATCCTTCGCCGATAGTTCCGTTTAGAATTAGTTTTTTGAATGCATCCTTTAATTCCACCTTGTCATCATAGTGCGGACAAAAGCTTCCGCTGAGCAGACCCAGACACGGCAGCCGTGTAAGCTTGCCCCTGGAGGGATTTGTAATTCCGTCCTCAAACCAGCAGATTGCACCTGCGCTCATTCCCGTCAGAATGATTCCGGACACCCATGCTCTCCGCATTATTTTATCTACTCCGTATTTCTTCCAAGTGTCAATGATGAGTTTCGTATTCCCGCCCCCGACATGGATGATATCCTTATCCATAATAAATGCGGCTATGTCTTTCGGGGGATTTACAAATGAAAGGTGTGACGGCTCGCATTGCTGTTTCTCAAAAAAATTATAAAACATATCCCTGTATTCTTTTCCGTCATTGCTTGCGGTTCCGAGAAAACAGATTTTAGGTTTCTTTTCGGGAACAAGGTTTAAAATGTATTTGTCCAGCAGCCCGTTGTCCGGCTCCATTGAAAACATGCCGCCTCCAAGTGCGACAATCTGTCTTAATTTTCTTGTCAATTGAAGTCTGTTGATTTATGAAAGCTGTAAGATAACAAGGATGGTTTTGTTTTTCAGTGGAATAAAATATAATTTTTACACTTTATTTAAATTCTTTTTTCCCGGTTTTTCGGATTTTTTTTTAAAGTGAAAACAAGCACAAAAGTTAATTTTCCTTCATGCTGAATTTTTACTTTTTCCGCAACTATCCTTTAAGCCCGCGTCATCAGCGTTCCAAGTTTCAAAACCCGTATTTCAAAAATCCTCCGTCAACCGAAATGCATTCGCCCGTTACATAAGAGGCTGCAGGCATCGAAAGAAATGCAATCACCGATGCAACTTCCTCCGGCTCTCCTACACGCTTCATTGGTGTTCTTGATAAAATTGATCTTAATTTTTCAGCATTGTTCAAGACAGGTTCTGCAAGCGGAGTCAGGATATACCATGGCGCGACACTATTTACTCTTATTCCGTCAGCCGCCCATTCAACCGAGAGATATTTTGTAAAATGTATCAGTGCCGCTTTTGACATTGCATAAGGCGAACCGGTGCCTACCGATGTAATGCCTGCTACCGATACAATGTTGACGATTGATGCATCACCTGATTTTTTTAACAGCGGATGAAACATCCTGCACATTTCAAATACTGATTTCACATTCAGATCCATTATAAAGTTAAAATCATCTTCCGAATTATCAAGTGTTTTCTTCCGTGTGTTAGTACCTGCATTGTTGACCAGAATATCCAGTTTACCCCAGAGAGTATTTATTCTTTCAAATAATTTATGCCTGTCATTTTTATTTGTAACATCACATTTCATCCCGCTGAGCATGTATCCTTTTTCTTTATAATCATTTATCTGTTCGTCAATATCTTTTTGATTTCTTGAAACAATAAAAACATCCGCACCGAGCCCTGTAAGCTCGGATGCCGCAGCCCTGCCAATTCCTTTTGTAGCGCCGGTAATGAGCGCTTTCTTATTTTTTAATGTCCAGCGGTTTTGAGTCATGTTCTTTATGGTTTGTTTGATTAATTTTTTTGTCTGACCACTTTATTAGATCTAAATATTCAAAAGCATTTCTCTCAAATCTGTCTTTCTTATAAATCAGCATTTTCTTTTTAAACAATTTGAACAGCTCCGGAACATTGCCCTTGCCACCGGGCTTATTCGTTGTCTTAATTAAATTTAAGAAATCCGATTCCACCCTGTAGAGCTTTTTATTGTTTTTCAGGTATTTCTTTGCGGATGACACCAGATACTCTACGAGCCTGACGTCCCGGCGCTCATAGTGGATCAGTATCTTAAGCAGCCTTGCATATGGTTCGAGGCTCGGCGTGTGTTTCAGAAACCTGCTGTCAAACAAAATGTTAATGATCCTTAACGCATCATCAGGATTTCCTATGGTGAAAAAATATTCCGACAGTCTGAAATAAAAATAATTTAGCGTATCTATCGTGATCCTGGATTTACCGTTTAACAATATTTTTTCAAGCACGGGAATAAATGAATTTTGCGCTGCCATATCCTCGTTTAAGACAGCCTGGTCGAGCATGAGACTGAAATGTTCTATTGAAATATTAATATCATTGGCTTCCGTCCTGCTCAATTCTTTTTTCAGCCCATCAAATAATTTTTCCGCCTCCGCATACTTCCCGTCTGCGGCAGTAAGTGAGATCAGCGAAATCAAAGAATCCTTATAATTGTCAAATAATGAATTTTCAAATACTTCCTTATTTTCTTTAATGATCTTAAATCTTTTTTTTCCAAGTCTGTATGCTTCCGAATTGTTACCCCTGATTTCATTTGCCAGGACCAATGCGAAATTATAGCTTTCTTTTGCAATTACCGACAGCGCCTCCTTTTCATTCTCAAACAGAGGTGAAGAAATTATGGAGATGATCCTCTTTTCTGCCTGTCGGTTTCTTATTTTTCCTTCATCCCGCTTAATGCTGAAGAGAGCGGAGATTGCTCTCTTGTAGTAATTTATGTTTCGGATTTTTTCCAGTATTCCAAGTTCTTCATCATAAAGATTTCTCAGCTTTCTCTTTGAAAATTCCTCTTTCTTCGTGAGTTGTCTTTCCAGTTCCAGAAATTCCAGAAGTATGCTGAATCTCTCATGCTTCAGAGCAAGTTTTTTTCCCAGCTGAACTGTCTTGAAATACTGCGGAAACAAAGCTTTGTCAAACATAAATCTGCAGCGGTTCAATATGTTATTGAGCCGTGAATCAAGAGATTTCTCATTATGATATGAAATCAGACTTTTGAATATGAGTTTATAAAGATAATTTTTTGTGAATGTAATATTCTTTACAAAGCTTTCATTCTTATATCTCAGTTTGATTTCTTTTTCATCATAAATATTCTGTCTTTCCAGTGCATCAAATAATTTTAAATAATTTTTATTTCCTTTTTGTAATGATACGGTAAGTTTGAAATATCTCTTTTCACTCGGGTGAGAGTGACTTAATGAGTTCAAATAGTTCGGCAGTGGGTTTCATCAGGATTAAAAGAATGTATTGATATTTTCTTTATCTGAAGGCTTTGTTTTTTGAAATAAAATATCCATAAAACAAATTTTTACTTCCGGACTGATAGCTTCAGGATTCTAATAATGAATGTCATTTTTCCCCGGAATAAATATATCAATAGTATTTTTCTCTCGTAATATAACTCATAATTTAATAAAAAAATCATTATCAAAATATAAATTTAAAATTATGAAAGCATCAGTCATTACAGTTTTGACAACCCTCTTATTAATAGTTACATTCCTGATTTAAAAAGCCAGGACTTTGTAAAAATCACAAACAGCATCGTAAGCATTGACAGCGGTGCATCAAGGAGTGTCAACTGGATTGATTACGATAATGACAATGACCTCGATCTCTTTATTTCCAACGGCTACAGATTCGGTGAAGGATAATTATCTATACAGAAATGATAACGGAAATTTTGTCCGGATATTTAACCAGCCGCTTGTTCTCGACAGTCTGCCTTCTGACGGAAGCAGCTGGGGTGACTATGATAACGACGGCTTGCCGGATCTGTGCGTGGTTAACTGGTGGAATAAAATAAATCTTCTTATATCTAAATGCCGGCGGTGGAAATTTTATTTTTCAGTCATCCAAATATGATCTGCACACAACAGACATATTCCGAAACCTGCAGCTGGGGCGATTATGACAACGACGGACTTCTGGATTTATTTGTAACAAACAGCGACGGGACTGATCACAGAAATTTTTTATATAAAAATACCGGCGGTGGAAATTTTATAAAAATTGATACAGGTGTCGTCTCAAGTGAGACCGCGTACTCCAGGGGAATAAACTGGGTTGATATAGATAATGACAGAGACCTCGATATTTTTGTCTGCAGGGAAGGAAATCAGAATGAATTTCTTTATAAAAATAACGGAAACGGATACTTCACAAAAGTTACAAATACACCTTTGACTCTCAATGGCGGTGAATCCTGGAGCGGAAGCTGGGGGGATTATGATAATGACGGTGACCTCGATGTTTTCGTAACCAATGCATTCAATCAGAGAAATTTTTTGTTCCGAAATGACGGAAATTTTATCATTTACAAAAATTACTTCCGGTGACCCGATAGTAACGGAGAATGGCTACAATGCAGTTCCGGCTGGGGAGATTATGACAATGACGGTGATCTTGATATGTTCATTTCACAGGCATACGTTCCTCCTACATTCACCCAAAAGCTCGTCAATAAATTATATAAAAATCTGCTGATGGAAACGGGCTCTCCTTCATTTGAAAAAATCACAACAGGCGAGCTTGTAAGCGACTCCGGCTATACCTATGGATTTGCATGGGGCGACTATGACAATGACGGGGATCTTGATATTGCCCTTGCAAATACATATAGCGAGAATCAAAAAAATGCACTTTACAGAAATGATTTGACAAATGGAAATAAATATATAAATATCAAATGTGTCGGAACAACTTCAAATAAATCTGCAATCGGAACAAAAGTAAGGGTGAAAGCCAACATAAACGGAAATGCAGTCTGGCAAATGCAGGAGATCGACGGTCAGTCGGGATACTGCGGGCAAAATCTGATTCTTCATTTCGGATTTGGCAATGCCGGAATTATAGATTCGTTAAAGGTCGAATGGCCTGCAGGAGGAGACCAGTATTTTACGAATGTTCCCGTAAACCAGTCAGTTACAATCACGGAGAACGGAGGTATAATTTCGGTTAAAGAAACAAACATAAATATAAATAAGAATTATGAATTATTTCAGAATTATCCCAACCCGTTTAATCCTTCAACCAAAATAAGTTACGCTATACAAAGATCCTGAGTTTGTATCGTTAAAAGTTTATGATATTTACGGAAGGGAAATTGAAACTTTGGTAAATAAAAAGCAAAGCGCGGGAAATATGAAGTTACCTTTGATGCAAAAGATCTGAGTTCGGGAATTTATTTTTACAAAATTACAACAGGTGATTTTTCCGAGTCAAAACAGATGGTGCTTTTAAAATAAAGCCTTAGACATACAAAAATTTTCAAGTTTTAGTTTTATGTGGGAACCAAACTAAAGAATGTTTCTATAATAAACATTCTTAAAACTAAAATTTGGAAAAAAATGAAAACACAAAATTTTTTCTCCCCCGGATTTGCAATAATGTTTTTAATTCTTTGTTGTTCCACTTCTTTTTCACAGACTCCGCAAAGCGACTCACTTAAGCCGAAAAATTCTCTTGAGAAAGGCGCATGGGCGGTGCAATTTGGCATTGGTAAAAACTTTACGCTTACTAATTTTGCCGGAGCTTCATTTACAATCAAAAGACATTTCTCTAAAAATTTTGGTTTAAGACTTGGATTCGGTACAAATTTATCGGATGAGAGCGGTTCTTATTTTGATACTAATGCGGTAATTGCGCAGAATGAAATCAACCATACATTTTTTAACTTCAATCTTCTAATTCTATATTATATCAATCCATCAAAGGAATTTAACATATATTTCTCCGCGGGACCAACTTTAGGATATGGATTCGAAAGATCTTCTACAACGAGCGGAGTTAATTTTGTTAATCAAACCTACAAGCTGAATTCTTTTGGCGGAGAAGCCGGATTAGGCGCAGAGTATTTCATTTCAAGAAGCTTCTCTGTTTTTGGCGAATACAGTGTCAGCTTAAATAATGAAAAGAACTATATCTATTCAAACGGTCCCGGCTTTGATGTATCATTGAAGCAATCTGCAACCCGATTTTATTTCAATAACGTCAGATTTGGTCTGTCGGTATATTTTTAATTATACCTCAAAATTATAATAATAATATTCATCATCTTTTTTGAAACCTGTTTTATCATAAAGTTTCTGAGCATTGGAATTAAGTGAATGTGTTTCCAAAGTCAAACCCTTAGCCCCGGTCTCACGGGCAAGTTCTTTTGCCTTTTCGATCAATGCCTCAGCTACACCTTTCATTCTGTAATCTTTATGAACATACAGGTCATTTAATATCCACTTTTTTTTCAGTGCAACCGAAGAAAATGAAGGATATAGCTGAACAAAACCCGCTCCAAAGTTTTTTCCCTCATCAATCGCAATGAAGATCACAGATTCATTTTTGCTTATTCTTTCTTCGAGAAATTCTTTAGCTGATTTAATATCGGACTCTTGTTCATAAAATTGTCTGTATAAATCAAAGAGACCTGAAACGGTTTCTATCTCTTTTAATGTTGCTCTGATAATTTTCATATTTCAATTTTAGTTTTTTATTTTTTTACATATCGCTTTCGCGGAGTTCTGTCCGTCAAGGGCAGCTGAAATTATTCCTCCTGCATATCCCGCTCCTTCACCGCACGGATATAAATTTTTTATCTGAACATGTTCATAAGTTTCTTTGTCTCTCGGAATTCTTACAGGCGAACTTGTTCTTGATTCCAGTCCGATCAGATAACCTTCTTCCGTAAAATATCCTTTCATCTTTTTCCCGAACTGAATCAATGCAGCTTTAATTCTTTCCGAAACATTCTCCGGCAGCAGTTCATTAAGCATCGAACTGTAAATTCCCGGAATATATGAAGTCTCTCCGAACCCGTCTGATAATTTTCCTCTGACAAAATCTGTCATTCTCTGTGCCGGCGCTTTCTGAGAACCGTCACCCGCATCAAAAAATTTTCTTTCAACTTCTTTTTGAAATTCCAGTCCGGACAAAGTCTCTATGATGTTCATAATCTTTTAGATCATCATTTTCAATTGCCGTTACAATTCCTGAATTGGCAAATTCAGAATCCCGTCGTGACATAGACATTCCGTTTACTACTATTTCTCCCGGAGCTGTTGCCGAAGGAACAATCAGTCCTCCCGGACACATGCAAAAAGAAAAAACTCCCCTGCCGTTGATTTGTGCAGTAAGTTTATAACTTGAAGCCGGAAGAAATTCACTTCTTGGATTTTGTTTGTATTGAATTTCATCTATCAATGCCTGCGGATGCTCGATCCTTACACCAACAGCAAAAGGTTTTGATTCAATCTTAATATTTTTATTTTTAAGTAAATAAAAAATATCCCTGGCTGAATGACCTGTTGCAAGTATGACTGAATCTGCAAAATATTCTTCCTTATCGTTTACAACGACGCCCTAATATTTTGATCTTTAATTATTAAGTCAGTGACAAGTGAATTAAAATTTATTTCTCCTCCGAATTCTAAAATGGTTTCGCGGAGATTTTGCACAACTACGCGGAAGTTTATTTGAACCAATATGTGGATGCGTATCAACAAGTATATCCGGCTTAGCTCCGTGTTCGACAAGTATTCTCAATGCTTTATAAATATCCCCGCGCTTATGTGAACGTGTATAAAGTTTTCCGTCGGAGTAAGTTCCGGCTCCTCCTTCGCCAAAACAATAATTTGAATTTGGATTTACTTTGCTGAACTGCTGTATCTCTCTTAAATCTTTTCTTCTTTCACGGACATCTTTCCCTCTGTCAAATATAACAGGCTTTATTCCGTTCTCAATTAATTCAAGCGCTGCAAAATATCCTGCCGGACCTGCACCGACAATGATAACTTTTTTTTGATTGCTTACCGGTTTATAATTATGTTTTATAACAGGCTCGGGAGGCGGTTTCTCGTTTATGTAAACATCAACAATCAAATTTACAAAAGGAAAACGTGACCTTGCATCAATTGACCGTTTAAGCTTAACGATCCGGGAATCATCGTTTTCTTTTATCCTGCATTCTTTTTTTACAATTTGATTTATCTTATTATCATCAAATGCTATTTCCGGAGCTAATGATAACTCAATTCGTTTAATCATATTTAATTGTTCACTATTTATGTGAAAAATAATACCAAATAACTAATAACTTTATCTAATCAACACCATTCTCTTAACATCTCTAAACTCTCCACTTTCAATTCTATAAAAATAAGATTTCTTCATCTTTCTCATTGTCGGATCATCTTTAATAATTCTCTCCATCCGCCTAAATCATAAGCTCGTTCATTGGATCCTGCTTCTCTTGCTCTTCATTGCTAACTGCTAACTGTTTAGCTGTTAACTGCTCATTTTAGACCTCCTTATATTTTTTAAAGATGTTAAAAGATTATTATACTATTTTAAAAAAACAATTTTCTTTGAATCTTTGAAGCTGTTATTAACATTCATAACGACATAATATATACCCGAAGAATTTGAAGTAGCATCCCATGAGACTTTGTATAAACCCACACTTGTTTCGGAATTGTATAAGTCAATAACCAAACCTGACAGGTTTTACTCGAAGCGAACTGCATTAAAAGTGATAAGATATTTATCCGGATTTTCCCAGCTCATCTTTCAGTTTTTTACTCAAACTCTCCACTACAAGCTCATATGAATGGTCAATCATATTTATTAATTCTTTATCCTGAATTCTTCCGTTAAAATCAACTGTGTTCCAGTGTTTCTTATTCATATGATATCCGGGCTGAACCTCTTCATACCTTTCACGGAGATCAACTGCAAGCTCAGGATCACATTTCAGATTGACTTTCAAAGGTCTGCTGATCGAAGTTATGGCAAAGATTTTTTTTATGACCCTAAAGACAAGTGTATCGGGACCGAACGGATAATCTTCTGTCACGCCTTTTTTGGAAAGACAATACTGTCTGAATTGCTCGATGTTCATTTCCGTATCTTTACAATAAAATAATTAATCTTAACTTAAGAAATCATAATCAAATTTTTCAAATGAGAGCTGCTTGATGAACCTGCAGTTTTTTATATTCGATAGAATCTTTTCTTTAAAATGAGTAATTTATTAAAAATAAATTAATGACAAAACAAGTTAATTTACGAAGGTAAAGCAAAAAAAATTTATTCCACTGACAGATCGAGAATATTATACCTGCAGGAATTCAAAGACGATGCAACTGCTTTCAACGGTTTAAAAAAAGATAAAATTGCCCACAAAGGAGAACTGAATAATCAAATCTCATCAAAGATTTTTGAATACCTGATTCAAAATGGCATTCCTACTCACTTCATTAAAAAGATTTCCGACAGGGAAATGCTTGTAAGAAAAGTTGACATTATTAAAGTAGAAGTTGTCTGCAGAAATATTGCCGCAGGAAGCCTTGTAAAAAAATTCGGCTTTACCGAAGGTGTTGCATTGAAAACGCCGATGGTGGAGTACTATCTTAAGTCAGATGAGCTCGGAGATCCGCTTTTTACCGAAGATCATATATTTGCTCTTGGATCTTGCAGACAGATTTGAGCTGGATACGATTAAAAAAATGACATTGAGAATTAACGTGCTTCTTAAAGAATTCTTTGATTGAAAAGAGGAATCGAGCTTGTTGATTTCAAGCTGGAATTCGGAAAGGACAGGAACGGCAATATCATGCTTGCTGATGAGATCTCACCGGATACATGCAGGCTCTGGGATTCAAAGACAAAGAAGAAGCTCGATAAGGACAGGTTCAGATTTGACCTCGGTGAAGTGGAAGAGGCTTACATTGAAATAAAAAACAGAATAAGTTGATCCGGCTTACACGTTACGGAAAAGATGTCATTCTAAAAGTATTCATTGCCGGGCTTGCGCTGACGTTACTGTCTTTCTTCATACAGAATGATTTCATAAAATTTTTTTTTACAGGCATTACTATTTTTCTCTGGCTCTTTACTTTGTATTTTTTTCGTGACCCTGAACAGAAAATTACCAAAGGATTTTAAAGAGAATCAGATAATATCTCCGGCTGACGGGAAAGTTGTATTGATAGAAGATGTCATCAATAAAGAGGAAAATTTGTTCCCGAATGGATGAACCTCTGAAACAGATAAGCATTTTTCTTTCACCGCTGAATGTACATGTCAACAGAATTCCAATGAGCGGGGTGATCATTTTTTTAAAATATGTAAAAGGGGAATATTTAGTTGCCTTCGATCACAAAGCATCCGAAAGAAATGAACGCGCCGAGATCGGGATAGAAAATGAATCAAACGGGAACAAGGTTTTATTCAAACAGATCGCCGGGTTCGTAGCAAGAAGAATCGTATTATGACATAAACGAAGGAAGCAGCGTAAATGCAGGGGAGAGATTTGGAATGATCAAGTTCGGTTCAAGAGTCGATTTGTTTTTTAAAAGAGATTCAAAGATATTTGTCAGCATGGACCAAAAAGTTATCGGAGGAGAAACAATAATAGCCGGATTGTAAATGTTTATCTCAAGAAAATTCATACCGAGCTTATTCACCATCCTGAATGCGTTTTGCGGATCTGATGTCGATCATCAATTCAGCAAAGGGCGATTTCACTGACGCAAGCTTGTTCATAATTTATGCATCTCTGTTTGATGCTGTAGATGGTCTGGCGGCAAGACTTACAAAGTCATCGAGTGAATTCGGGGTTGAGCTGGATTCATTGTCCGACGTTATTTCTTTCGGAGTGGCTCCTTCATTTTTATTATACAGCATTTCATTATATGAACTTGGGGACATAGGGATCGTTCTTTCATCTTTAGTAATGGTTTTTGCCGCTCTCCGTCTTGCAAGATTTAATGTTCAGCTGGTCGGGTTTGATAAGGATAAATTCAACGGGCTGCCCGCGCCAATGACCTCAATGACAATTTGTACATACATTTTATTTTATCACGATAAAATTTTATCTGCAGAAACCAGCAATACAATTATTATCATTCTTTCAATTGCGCTTCCGGTATTGATGGTCAGCAGGATCAAATATGACAACCTTCCCAGGCCATCTTTAAATTCAATTAAAAAGAATCCGATTGTATTTATCATTCTCTTTATTGCAATAGTGCTGACAATCCTTACCGACGGGGAAGGTTCTTTTTCCTTTTGTCTCTTTTACATATTTACCGGGATAATACGAAGCATTAAAAATCTGATTTTCCGTAAACAAAAACTTATCGGATCAGAAATAGGAAATAAGACAATAGAACTAAAGGAAACAAAATAAGAACTATTTTTCCTTTACAATTTCTTTCAAGCATTCAATAAAATAATCTATCTCTTCAGTAGTATTTTTTCTTCCGAATGAGATCCTTACAGAACCAAGTGCCGTCTTTCTGTCTCTTCCCAATTCCGTCAGGACATGCGAGGGCTTGTGTGTTCCGGCTGTACATGCCGAGCCTCCCGAAACAGCTATTCCTTTCAGATCAAGCTGAATTAAGATCATCTCTTCTTCGAATGACAGAGTGTCCGGATCAAAAGATATATTAACAATATTGGGCAATGAATTTTCCTCACGCGAATTAAACAGAACGCTTTCTCCGAAAGCAGCCTTCAGTTTTTTTATAAGATAGTATTTTAAATTACCGTAATGAGAAATATCTGATTCTGAATTTCTTTTCAGCAGCTCAATGGCTTTCTTCAGACCGGCTATCGCTGCAATATTTTCCGTCCCGCCGCGCATGTCTCTTTCCTGCATTCCGCCGTGAATGAATTTTTCAACGGGTGTCCTGTCTTTAATGTAAAGCGCTGCAATACCTTTTGGACCGTAGATCTTATGCGATGACAGTGTCGCAAAATTTACGCCCTCATCTTTCACATTAAATTCAGTTTTGCCAATGCTTTGAACCGAATCTGTATGGACAAATATATTTTTTTCTTTCGCAATTTCCGTGACGGCTTTAATATCGTTGATAACTCCGGTCTCATTATTTGAATGCATGACCGAGATCAGAAAATGTTTCGCGTTTAACAGGCAGGATATTCCTCAGTATTAACATGTTCCTTTGGGATCGGGCTTTAAGAAAGGTGACATCGAAGTCAAATTTCTTTTCAAGATATTTCAATGTTTCAAGAACTGCAGAGTGCTCAATGGAAGAAGAGATGATGTGGTTTTTATCCGTATTAAGAAATTTATGAGACAGTCCTTTCAAAGCAAAATTGTTGGATTCAGTTCCGCTGTTTGTAAAAAATATTTCCTTAGGATTTGCTCCGATGAATTCGGCAACAGTATCTCTCGTATCTTCGAGAAGAACCTTTGCCTCCTTGCCGTATGAATGAATCGAAGAAGGATTACCAAAATCTCTCTTTTAAATAGGGCATCATTGAAATCCAGTACCTCTTCATCCATTCTTGTTGTAGCGGCATTGTCAAAATAAATTCTTTCTTGAGTCAACTTTGTTAATTTTATTTAAATGTTACTTTTATTTTTTAATTTAATTATTTTTATCTGTGAAAATAAAACAGGAGATTTTTTTTATTCCGAATCTAATTTCAATATTCAGACTGATACTTTTGATTCCGGTTTGTTATTTTCTTATCACTGGATTTGAATCTAAAAATACATTAATAATAATTTTAGTTCTATGTATGTATTTATCGGACCTGCTCGACGGCTACATTGCAAGAAAAATGAATCAGGTTTCCGAATTCGGAAAGATAATCGACCCGCTGGCTGACAAGATATCAGTGATCGTAATTTGTCTTATACTCGTTTATCATAAATAAAATTCCTGTATGGTTTGTATCAGTTGTCGTTCTGAGAGACCTGCTGATACTGGGTTTCGGCATGTATCTCAATAAAAAAAAAGATATTCGTCTCATGTCAAATTATCCGGGCAAATTAGCTGTGTTCAGCATCGGAATTGATAATATTATTTTCGATAATAAATGATCCCGTTTTGGAAAAAATTAATAACTACTTATATTTTATTTCACTTGGCTTTGATACTTTATTCATCATATCTATATTTCAAAAGATTTAAGGAGACAGTCAGGACGAATGGTTAATAAAAATTCAGACAGGATCAAGACTTATACAAGAAAAGACATCGAGAACAAAATGGATGATAAGCTGATCGGAAAGAAACTTACACAGAAACTCATAGTTGATTCCTTAATAGAGTCCATACGTGAATTGTTAATGGAAGCTGACCCTGTCATAAGAATTGAGATAAGGGATTTCGGAGTTTTTGAAATAAAAAAAACAAAGCCAAAACCGAAAGCAAGAAATATAAAGACAGGCGAATTTATTTTTGTACCGGGAAGAAGGAAGATACATTTCAAACCGGGAAAGATATTGAAGGAATTTTTGAAAAAATCTGATAATAGTCAATGGATCAAAACACGAAATATCTTGCAATAGATTACGGAGAAAAGAGGGTCGGCATTGCAGTCAGCGATGAAAATAAAAAATATTCTTTTTCGAGAGATCATATGATAAATGATAACAAGTTTTTGGAAAAGCTAACATCTCTGATCAGGGATGAAAATATCTCAAAGATCATCATCGGCTATCCTCTTAACTTTAAATCCGAAAAAACAATTCAAACTTTAAAAATAGAAGAATTCAAAAACTTACTTGAAAAGCTGCTTAAAGAAAAATCAGTATCTTCCGAAATAATTTTTTTCGATGAGAGATTTACCAGCAAGCTTGCGGAAAACAGCATTATGAATTCCGGTTTAAGAAAGAGGAAAAGACAGGAGAAAGGGCGGGTTGACAGTATTTCAGCGCAGATAATTCTTCAGGACTACATAGACAAAACTAAAAATCATAACATATATAATTAAATGTATTTAGTCGAATTGCACGAACTTATCGAAAACGGAGAAAATGGCACAGTGGAGTTTAAGAGAAAATTTTCTTCTCCGGAAAAAATTGCAAAAGAGATGATTGCATTCGCAAATTCCAAAGGAGGAAAGATCCTGTTCGGGATTGACGATGATAAAAGTATTAAAGGAGTCGAGAGTGAAAAAGGTGAGCTGGAGCTAATCTCGACGGCAGCGAAATTTTATTGTGAGCCGGAAGTAGAATTTACCACTGACATAATGCTTCTGAAAAATAAAGACATCGTCGTCGTGAATATTGAAGAAAGCAAAAAAAAACCGCACAGACTGCTTTCGGATAGTGAAGAACATGAAATGAAAGTTTATGTACGGCTCAATGACAAGAGCATTCTCGCTTCAAAAGAGACAGTTAAAATTCTTCGCAACTCAAATGATAATTCACATCCGGTTAAAGTTTCCATCGGTGATATCGAAAAAGCATTGTTCGATTTCTTAAATCAGAATGAACGTATCACCGTTAAAGCTTTTAAAAAATTAGTAAACATTTCGGAAAGGCGGGCGAGCAGAACTCTGGTAAATCTGGTGCAGGCGAAGATCATAAGACATCACCTTTTCGGTAATGAAGAATATTATACTTTGATTTAAACTATGATTTAATTATTGAATGATTGAATGATGGAATGATTGAATGATTAATATGATTATTTACATTTTTGTAGTCACTCTTAAATTGAATTTACATTTTTGAGCTGTCAAAATCTCTATCTCTTCCCCAGCACTCCGCAAACTCTTCTGAAATTCTTCCCCGCATTTTCCAAAATCGTTTTCGCTTCATCGAGAATTTCCTTTTTATACTTTTCATCTTCTATCGACGGGAGATTTATTTCAACATTCTTGAATGCTCCCCAGATGCCCGTCTCCAGTGACTTCGCTCCGACTTCGAGATCGCTCTTCGATGCTATGTTTCCGTGTTTCGCCATCTTAATCATCCATTCCCAGCACGAATCGGATATTCTCATCACTGACAAAGGAACATTGATTGCCTTCTTTAATCCTTCCTGCATTTTGTCTTTGCGAAATCTTTGCTCCGCTTCGGTTTTCTTCGGCATTTTCATCGCCGTCATGTAATCGGTGAATGCATTTGTGTCCGCATCGATCATAGGAATCAGTTTTTTCATGTTGTCGTGAAGAGGCGCAATTAATTTTCTCATTGTTGCATCGAGATGTTCAAATTTTTTATTTCCGTAGCTCATCCACCCAACCATCGCCCCGAGCGCTGCTCCTAAAGAAGCAATCAAAGCCGATACGCTTCCGCCTCCGGGCGCTGAGGTTCTCGCTCCGACGAGGTCAACAAAATTTCTGACTGTCAAAGAAGCAAGTGGCTCGTTCGATTCTTCTTTTATCATGTATTCTATAATTCTCTTATCCGGATTGAATTCCGAAATTGAAGACAGCCCGAGTCTGTCAATGACAAGTCTTATTTTCTGTCTCTCTTCAAGTATGAATAAGTTTTCCTTTTGAATGTAATATTCCGCCGCCATCAGCATCGCCTCAAGAGGTATCAAACCAACAAGCTCGCTGCCGCAGACTGCAAGGTTCATTGCTTTTGCATCCTTTGTACATTCTTCAAAAGCTATATGCGGCGGAGTGACTTTATAATTATCAAGATTCATAGATACCTGCGCCATGCCATACTCATCTACATACCATCCGATACCTTTAACATCCTTCAGCCTGCCCGGCTCTTTTTCACTTCTTCCCTGCTCACGAATGTTCAATGCGATCCTGTGAGCCTGCTCTTTCGTCCCGAGTATGTTAACGTTGTATGCGATAAGAAAAAACCTCGAACCCGTTACAGTCGCACCGGACTTCGGAATGAACTCCTGCGGACCGAAATCAGGTTTCCATTCCTTCTTATAAATTCTATCCTTTATTCCTTCATACTCTCCAGCTCTTATTTGTCGCAGCATTTTTCTGTCGGGATTGTCCGAAGCTGCTTCATAAAGATAAACCGGAACTCCGAGTTCATCACCAACTCTTTTCCCGTATCTTTTTGCGCACTCAACACACTCTTCCGTTGTCACGTTGGCAACAGGCACAAAAGGAACAACATCTACCGCTCCCATCCTCGGATGTTCACCTGAATGTTTGGACATGTCAATGAGTTCATACGCGGTTTTCGAAAACTGAAATGCAGCTTCAACAATTGAATCCGGATCACCGACAAAGGTAAAGACAGTCCGGTTGGTTGATTTCCCGGGATCCGCATCGAGCAATGTCACTCCGCTTACTTTCCTTGCTGCATCTGCACAGGCATTGATAATGTCCTCATCCCTTCCCTCTGAAATGTTTGGAACACATTCGACAATTTTCTTCATAAACTTGATTTATAATTTCAAAAAATTTTTATCTTAATTTTTTTGACAGACAAAATAAATACGTTCTGAATTAGCTCTATACCCTGAGTTTCGCTCATCATCGATTGCCCTTAATGCAAAATGTTTTGAAAGCTCGTCCGCTATTTTGTTCGTTTCAAAGGACGCCTCTTTAATGTTAATTTCGTGAAGCTTGAAATTATTTTTATTCATGTTCTCGAATATTTTCAGATTCCAGTTGAATACACTTCGGGAGATCTTCTTTATGTCAAATATCAAATAATTGGAATTGAATTTATTTATCACAGGTGAAATGAATGAAATGCTGCCGAGCTTAAACAATGTATTGAAGTCAAAGACAAACAGACCCCTGTCATTAAGGTGTTTATAAACGTTTGCGAAAGTTTTTTTCCAGTCATTAAAAAGAGTAAGATGATTAATTGTGTCATACATACATATTATCAGATCAAATTTTTTTTCCAGTCTGAAATCTCTGATATCCTGTAAATAAAAATCTCCGTTCCGGACTTTCTTTTTAGCCATTTTAAGCATCTCTCCCGAGATGTCAATTCCCGTGACTTCAAAGCCTTCATTCAGTTCATCCAGGTTCGTGCCCGTTCCGCAGCCAAGCTCAAGTACAGAGCGCGCTTCGGGATTGTGTCGTTTTATTTTATTGCTGATATAACCGGCCGGCTGTTTGGATCTTCCCAATATCTTATCATAAAATCTGGCAATATGGTCATAGTCAGGTTTTTTCAAAATTTATTTCAATGAATCATAAAATAACTTTAAAAAACGTCCGATGCCGTCTTCTTCATTGCTTTTATCAGTAATATAATCCGCTACATCTTTTAATTCGTCAACAGCATTGGCCAGCGCAATGTTTGTGCCGCCAAACTGAAACAGGTCTCTGTCATTATACCAGTCGCCGAAGACCATAATCTCCTTCTTCCCTAATCCAAGATAGCCTGTCAGTAATTTCAAACCTGTCTTTTTGTTAACGCCTTTCCTTAATACTTCAATATTGTAAACTCCTTCATAAGTCTGCGAGCGATGATACTTGACCTTTAAATAGATTCCGAATGGAAGTTGCATTCTTCTGTGAATTTCTCTCATTACTTTTCTGTCATTCCCGGACATTATTATTTCAAGTACGTTATCCGTATAATCATTATAAGTATCCACAAGTGTATATGTAGTTCCGAAGCGCGGCATGAAATCCTTTACTACCGAATTATTCTCCGTGTAAACTATCCTGTCATTGTAGCATAATGCAATTTTTACATAATGCTTTTCTGCAAGCCGGACAGCTTTCTCGACATATTTTTTGTCTATTACGGATTTGTTTAAAATTACATTGCCTTCAACATTCTGTATAAGAGCTCCGTTAAGCGATATGTATGGCAGATCAATGTTTAATTCCTTTGCAATGGGTATGATTGAAGAATGGACTCTTTGTGAAGCCAGGGAAAAAAATATCTTTTTGTTGTTAAGCTTTTTAATTATGTCAATTGTTAGTTCGCTGATTTCATTATTACTGTTAATTAACGTTCCGTCAATGTCTGAGACAATTAATTTAATCCTGCTAAATCTTTTCTTTAGCTCATTAAATGTTAAAGTCAATTTCTTATTGTTAGTAATTAAAATTATTTTTTATAATCCGAATCTTTGGGAAGTCAGAATGGTAGATATTTTGGTATTTTGTCGAATTTTATTTTTGAAAAGTAATAATACTCAGAATAAAAAAAACTTTCAAAGTAATTATGAATAGCAACGCTATTCTACGCTATTCTTGTTGCGGAAGGTTACCGCGTTTTTAATGCAGATGAGGGATCTGGTACCCAATGATGAATTCCACCGGCAAGCGGATCGTCAAAGGTTGTCGGGACCTTTCCGTCCTCGCTCAGCTCCTTCCATGTCCCGGCCTTCTTACCGTCATCCATCCTTATCATCGTGATGCATCCTTCCACCGGACAAACAAGTGAGCATAAGTTACAGCCGACGCAGTTGTCTTCAATTATGTGCGGAACTCTCGTCCCGTTTTCCGATAACCCAATGGCCTGATGCGCTCCGTCCTCACAGGCAATATAACAGAGCTGGCAGCCGATGCATTTTTCTTTGTGGATCTCCGCAATGATCTTGTAATCAAGATTTAAGTTTTCCCAAGTCACTACATTCGGCAGAGCTTTGCCTGTCATGTTACCAATTGAGCTGAATCCTTTTTCTTTCATATATCCTTCTAATCCCGGTATCATTTCGCGGATTATCCCGAACCCGTAATGCATTACTGCAGTGCATACCTGAACTGTTCCTGCTCCGAGTAAAATAAACTCAGCCGCATCTCTCCAGTTTTCTATCCCGCCGATTCCCGAAATCGGAAGATCTATTTCCATGTCCTGAGCACAATTTTTTACCATGTTCATTGCGATCGGCTTCACTGCCGGTCCGCAATATCCGCCGTTGGTGCTTTTGCCGTCAACTACAGGGTACGGTACTAAATTATCAAGATCTACACCGACAAGGCTTTGAATTGTATTGATCATTGATATTGCATCGGCTCCTCCCTGTGCAGCTGCCCGCGCGGGTTCGGTGATATCAGTTATGTTCGGAGTTAATTTTACAATGACAGGTTTTGTAGCAACTTCCTTTACCCACGAAACTATCATTTTCAATATTTCCGGTTCCTGTCCGACGGCAGAACCCATTCCCCTTTCACACATTCCGTGGGGACATCCGAAATTTAATTCGATTCCGTCTGCGCCCGCATTCTCAACATCCTTAATTATCTGATGCCATTCCTTTTTTGATTCCACCATAAGAGAAGCAATGACGGCATGGTCAGGAAAATATTTTTTTACTACTTCAATTTCTCTGAGATTGTCTTTTAAAGGACGGTCTGTTATCAGTTCAATATTATTAAATCCAATCATACGGCTGTCTCTGTAATTGACACTTCCGTAACGGCTTGAAACATTCACTATCGGAACTCCGAGAGTCTTCCACACAGCTCCTCCCCACCCTGCCTCGAATGCTTTCATGACCTGGTAACCTGAATTAGTCGGCGGCGCTGAGGCGAGCCAGAACGGATTCGGTGATTTTATCCCTGCAAAATTTATTGATAAGTCCATTGGATTTTAGATTTCTTGATTTTTGATTTTAGATTTAAATATGTTTTTGATTAAGGATTTTTAATCTTATACTCGTTCCCAAACTCTGTTTGGGAACGCAATTGACACCGAAACTCAGTTTCGGAATTGGTATTTAATCCAAATTAATCTTAAAGGCAATTCTAATCTCAAAGTCAATTCACACTTTATTCAACCATTCATTTATTCCCTTTGCCGCCTCCTGACCTTCAGCAACTGCATTAACTACTTCTACTCCGCCGTTATAAACATCTCCGGCAGTAAAGTATTTAGGATTATCCGTCTGATATGTTTTCGGATCTGCAATCACTCTTCCCTTTTCGTCAAATTTAACCCAGCGTATGTTTTCTAAAACTGAAACCTGTTTCGACTGACCTGTAGCTTTGATCACCATATCACATTCCTCTATAAATTCCGACTCAGCATTTTCAGACAATTTCCCGTCAACGACTTTCGTTTTTCTGAACTTCACTCCTTCAACTTTACCGTTACCTACTATCTCAACCGGTGAAACATTAAACATTCCTTCGACCCCCACACTCTTGGCAAGATCATATTCAAATTCATAAGCTCCCATTTCTTCACTTGTTCTTCTGTAAGCAAGTATGACTTTCTCCGCTCCCATTCTTGCTGATTCCGAAGCTGCGTCCATTGCAGTATTTCCTCCTCCGAGAACAATTACTTTTTTACCAACTTTGGTTTTATACTTCTCCATTCTTAACTCCGAAATAAATTCAACAGCACCTATACAATTTTTTAATTCTTCTCCTTTGATTTTTATAGAAGTTGTTTCGCCAAGCCCGATACCAATGAATATTGCATCATATTCCTTTTCAAGTTTCAAAAAATCTTCCTTTGTTTTTACCGGAGACTTGTATTTTATCTTAAATTCAAATTGATGTTGAAGATATTCCACTTCCTTGAGTGCTTCATCATTAGTGATCTTATACGGAGCAACTCCATAAACATTAAGTCCGGATGGTTTTTCTTTAGCTTCATAAATATCCGCTTCATATCCAAACTGACGAAGCTCACAAGCGCAGGAGATCCCTGCCGGACCTGCACCTATTACTGCAACTTTCTTTCCGTTCGGTTTCCCGGGTTTAAAAAGTTTTCTGTTTTCTTTAATTACTTTTGTAGTGGCATATGTCTGAAGCCTTCCTATTTCAATAGCTTTCACTTCCTGTAAATTGTAAACACAGGCGCCTTCGCACAGGACTTCGGTCGGGCAGACCTTCCCGCAGGTATTGCCGAAATAATTTGCATCATAAATAGTCTTAGCCGCACCGGTGGTATTTCCTGAATTTATCTGTCTTATGAAAAGCGGAATATCAATATGAGTAGGACAGGCACTTACACACGGAGCATCATAGCAAAAGAGACATCGCGAACTTTCGTAGTAAGCCTGTGTGTCATTCATCAAGGGCTTTATCGGCTCGAAGTTTTTTTGGAATTCGGATTCGTTTGTCGGTTTTTTAAAATCGCTCATTCGGTATAGGGTATTAAGTATTAAGTATTGAGTATTAGGTAAGTATTGGGTATTGGGTATTTAGTTTTTTAAAGATTTAATTAGTTTATATGTCATTTTTTGAATAATATCGATTTTAGTAATATAGATTTTTGAACTCTTCATTCGAAAAATAATCTAAATTTCTCGCAATATCAATTGTGTTTCTAATTCACAATATAGAACCACATGGCATTTCCCAGAAAATTTTTAAATTCTCCTTTGGTATTTCTTCCTGCTCCTTCAGCAATATTTGATGGAATTGAAACTGCAGATCTGTTAATTTGACTCACTAATCCAAATTTTTCTTTGTAGGGAAATTTTTTTGTAGTCTTAGTAAATTTCAGTAACTAACTCAACTGATTCCTGCCATACATTCAATCTCTTATAATCATGCATAATCATCTCGTTATCATAGTTTCAACTAAAATAACCAAGCTAAATAACTTAACCAATATTTAATACCTAATACTAATTCTAATACCCAATACCTCAATACTCTAATACCTAATACTAGAGCTCCGTTATCTTCTCATACGTCTCCGGTCTTCTGTCTCTGAAAAAATGCCACGTCGAACGAACCTCATCGATCATTTCAAGATCAAACTCGGCAATGAGCAGCTCATCTTTATCCTCAGATGCCTTCGCAAATATTTGTCCGCGGGGATCTACAAAATACGACGATCCGTAAAACTTTCCGAGATTCCATGGCTTCTCTGTCTCCGACTCTGTTAATGCATCCCATGAAATATCCGTTCGCTGCTGCATGCGCGGGCTGTTCGAGCTCCCAGAGATATTGTGAAAGACCTGCAACTGTAGCCGAAGGATTGTAAACTATTTCCGCGCCGTTGAGTCCGAGTATCCTTGCGCCTTCGGGAAAGTGTCTGTCATAACAAATGTAAACTCCGACTTTGCAATACTTGGTCTGGAAAACAGGATAGCCGAGATTTCCGGGCTTGAAAAAAAATTTTTCCCAGAAGCCAGAAGTATGCGGAATGTGATTCTTCCTGTATTTGCCGAGATAAGTTCCGTCGGCATCTATCACAGCAGCGGAGTTGTACAAAACTCCTGCTTGCTCCTTTTCATAAATCGGAACAATCATTACCATACTGTATTTTTTTGCATACTCCTGCATTCTTTCAATTGTCGGACCCGGAATTGATTCTGCGGATGCATACCAGTTTTTATCCTGACCGGGACAAAAATACGGCGTGTTAAAAATTTCCTGCAGGCAAAGTATCTGTACACCTTTCTTTCCGGCATCTTCTATAAAAGGAATATGTTTGGAAACCATCGCATCAACAATTTCCTGTATCGTTCCTTCGCCTTCTGTCTTAGGCAGACTCATTTGAATCAAACCCGATTTGATTTTTCTCGGCATAAGTAAATTAAGTTAATAAAAAATTATTTAAGCAGGGTCATTTTTTTTACATCCGAATATTTTTTCATCTCTCCCGGCTCTATAGCAACATCAAGTTCAAGTTTGTAAAAATATATACCCGAAGCCAGATTAACAGCGTTAAAATTTATATCAAATGTTCCGGCTTCCCTGAACTCATTAATAAGAGTCTTTACTTCCTTTCCCGCAACATCATAAACCGTAATCTTCGTCATTCCGGCTTTGGGAAGGTCGAATGAAATTGTCGTCACAGGATTGAAGGGATTCGGATAATTTTGATAAAGAGAAAATTTACCCGGGATGTTTACATAAGAAGTATTTACCCCTGTTGGAAAATGAAAGTTAAAGTAAGCAATAGCATTCACCGCTGTATTTCTCAAAGCAATGACAGAACCAAGATTGCTTGTGCTTCTTGCAACTATCTGAGCTGCATATATGGTCTGCTTTTCACCGGGATTCATTTGAAGTCCGTCCGAGCCGGTTGAAATCACAAATTTCCTGTCTCCCGGAGGAGATGGCATGATGTGATTACCGGTAAGACTTCCGTTACAGTTTTGTATAAAGCCCAGATCTTCAGTCCAGCTTCCGCTAAAAGAGAACTTTGTTGTCTGAGGCGGATTCGTATTTGGTATAACCATTTGTGTCCCGTCATTCTTAAATCCCCTCATATAATTAAACGCCTGTGATACTTCGGAAATATTTGTCGGGCACGTCCAGTCGCTAATTCCTAAAGTTGTAACAGACGTTGCATTAAGATCAACATTATTCAGACTTGCGCCCCGAAGAAGGCAAATCCCGACAGCCGGAGGCGCGGAACCATATTCGAAAGGATTTCCCGTTCCGTCAATATCATCTGAATTGTATCCGTATGCAAGACTGATTGAAGGATCGCTTCCGGAATAATCATCAGTCGGATCACCCAAATCAAAATCACAGAATATCGAAAGATGAACATTATCCCACGGCAGATTATTTTTATTTACTATTTCCCATTTAAAAAACTGGACATTCTCTAATCCAATTTGTTCGTTCGCCCATGCTGTCAGATGAACCTCCGAAAACAGCGGACTTGTTCCTCCGCCAAATCCTTCGGCTGATGTATGACGATTTGCGTCTCCGTCTGTCAGACATACAAAAATTGTCTGAAGAGAATTTTTTACACCGGGAGTATCTATTGCGTATTCATATGTTCCGTTATTGTTCATATCAATAAAAGGCGCACCATACGGGACCATCAGTCCCCAGTTCAGCCAGTCGGGATTGGTTATATAATTATCACCTCTTTTGACTGAATACAATTTGAATGACGAGTTGGTATAAAAATTTCCGTTATTCGAATAGCCGGGTCTGTACTCGCCGTTGTAAGATGCAGACGACATCTTCAGCTGATTATTTACATTCGCGGCAATGTTAAATCCGGAAGTAAGTATTGCAAATTTATTTGAATTCTTTGGCCACATAAGACCCGGAGCATTCGGCGTTCTTATATCCCGGTTGAATGTACCTGTGTTTTGAATCCATGTGCTGATATTGTTTACTTCAAATAATGTCTGCTGAGGAATAAAGGGCTGTGATACTGCGATAAAGGGAATAAGTAAAATTATTACTGTAAATAATTTTTTCATGATGTTATCCTCCTTAGTTTTGTATTCCTTTATTTTATTAGAACCATTCTTTTTGTATCTCTGAAATTATTTCCGCTTAAAAAATATATCCCGCAAATTTATTTCAAAAGAACCATCTTCTTTGAGTCCAAGACTTTATCATCTACCAGTAGAGTGTAAAAATAAATCCCGCTAGGCAGGTTGTATCCGTTAAAATTTATTTCATAACTTCCTGAAGGCTTTCTTTCATTCACCAGTGATTTCACTTCTTTTCCCAATGAATTGTAAACTCTGACAGAAATGTAGCCTGCATTTTTTAATTTATAACTGATAATTGTATTCGGATTAAACGGATTCGGATAATTCTGATTCAAGATAAATTCATCGACTGCTGAAGAAAGATTTGTTATGCTTGTTAATCCCCCTCCATTAGTAGTTTTAAGTATCAAACCGTCCTGTCCAAAGATCCAACCGGTGTTTGCATTTTGAAAAAAGATTTTATAAAGTAAGAGACCGGCTGGTAAATTTGAATTTTGCCAGTTTAAGCCGGAATTTGTTGAATAAAATATTCTTCCTTCATTCCCGACAATCCATCCCGTACTGTCATTCACAAAAGTTATGTCGTTAAGATCTACGCTGTCAATACTTTGCATCTGATTCCATGTATCTCCCCCGTTGTTGCTCGTAAAGATTGAGCCAAAGTCACCAACTGAAAATCCTTTTTGATCGGTCACAAAACATATTGAATTCAAATTGTCTGTTGTATTGCTGTTTTGAATATTCCAGTTAACTCCTCCGTTAATTGTTTTCGCGATTAACCCGTTTTCACCCGAAAGCCACCCTGTTGAATTATCATAAAATTGAAATGCTAAAATTCTTAAGTCGGGTATACTAAATCTCTCTGTCCATGAATTTCCGCCGTTGTTTGTAAATTCTATGAATCCATGATTATTCGGAAATTCACTGAATCCGGACACAAAACCATTCGTTTGATCACGAAAATATATACATGTATATCCTGTCACAGGTTGAGTCCATATGCTCGTCCAATTCAGCCCGCCATCATTGGTTTTAGAAAACGGGGAAAGGTGAAAAACACCGCCTACCGCCCAGCCTGTATTTTGATTTAAGAAAAAAATATCACTGTATATATCCGATGTGCCATCAAAGGTATTTATATAGGAATTCCCTCCATCGGTGGTTTTAATAATAAACCGGTCCCCTACAACATAACCCGTGTTATTTATGAAATAGCCCGACTTGGTATTTGCTTCAACACCAATTAAACTTTTTTCCCAATTCAGACCACCGTTACTTGTTTTAATTATAGTACTGTCAATATAGTTTGGGCGTGCAGTTTTAAGAATCCAGCCTTTATTATTATTTGTAAAATATATTTTATTCATAAATACTGGATACCCTGTAGAAAAATTTGTGTTTTGCCAGCTGTTTCCGGCGTTTGAGGTGTAATAAATATCATTTGTCTGAGCGTTGATCCAGCCTGTTTGAGAATTTATGAATGAAGCCGATCGAAGATAATTATTCGGATTTGTCTGAGTTAAAACCCAATTTCCGCCGGCATCGGTTGTTTTAGCGATCATACCATTTCCTCCGATAATGATTCCTGAATTATAATCAAAAAATTTTGAATCATTCCAATCGTTACTTAAACCTATATTGTCAACGAATTGCCAGTTCATACCTCCGTCTGTTGTCTTTAATACCAGTCCGCCGTTACCAACACTCCATCCATAAATACTATCAATCATATTTATAGAATTTAAGTGAGTACTTGTATTTGTATTTTGTATATTCCAGCTGATTCCGGAATCAGTAGTTTTTAGAATGGTGCCGTAAGCCCCCGCAATCCATCCGGATTTGTCATTAATAAAACAAATATCATTAAAAGTACTTCCTGTTACAGTATTTTCAGTCCAGCTCATTCCCCCGTCAGTTGTTTTGACAATTGTCCCTGCTTGTCCAACTGAGAACCCGGTTTCATTATTTATAAAAAATAAGTCGCGGAGGTGATACGACCATTCTCCTCCGTGTTGAAGTTGCCATGTTTTACCTTCGTTTGTCGTTTTAAAAATACTAGCCAATTCTCCAACCACCCAACCGGTGCTGTCATTGATAAAAAATATTGACCTAAGCGAAGTGCCATTATTTTTCATTTCCCAGTTATCTATGCCGAATGAGTGACCTGAAATTATAAATAAGTTGAATATCAAAACGGTTAGTGCAATTCCTTTTTTCACAGGAGTTCCTCCTCTTTTGTCTACTTTAAAAGAACCATCTTCTTCGAGTCAACAAAATTTCCGTCGGCAATCAGTGTATAAAAATACACCCCGCTGCTCAGATTGGAAAAGTTATGTTCAAGGTCAACGATGCCGGAAGGATAATTTACATTGTTGATTAGTGTATTCACCAGTCTTCCCCTGGTGTCATAAACCAGTAAGCTAATTACGGCATCTTTTTTTAAATTAAAGCTGAATGTAGTTTGAGGATTGAATGGATTTGGATAATTCTGTGACAGCCTGAAGTCGGAAGCAAAATTCTGATCCCGGTTGATAGAAACCTGAATCGCAGACCACGCATCTACGATTCCCCAGCCGTTTAAATTATCCGGAGAATTGCTATTGTCAGCCGTAGTTCTTAAAATATTCAGTACATCGGCTGGCGACAGATTCGGATTTGCAGAAAGCATTAAGGCGCAGACACCTGCTACCATGGGGCAGGCAAGAGATGTTCCGGTAGCTCCGTTCGAATATCCGAAATTCCCCGGACCTGCATTGGCTGTAAAATTATTTGAACCCATAGCCATAACATCAGGTTTTATTCTGCCGTCAAATGTCGGTCCGACGGAAGAATAACCGGCTCTCTGCCCGTTCATATTTACTGCACCGACGGTTATTACATTGAATCCGTCAGCGGGTGCGCCCAATGTATTATGAGAAGGATTATATCCGCCATTACTGGCAGAGGTTACGACGACTATGCCTTTGCTTACGGCAATGTCCGCCGCCAGTGTAATTGTTGCAGTTGTGCCGTTCATGGATTGCCATGTGTAAGACGGATACGGTGGATCAAAACCGAGGTAACCAAGTGAACTTGTTATCACGTCAGCGCCAAGACTGTCAGCCCATTCAGCGGCAGCAACCCAGTTATCTTCTTCAAGCGGAGTTTCGCTGTCCGTATTTTCTGTTTTTGCCAGGATAAATCTTGAGTTGTATGCCGGAGATACAAGCGAATCGGGAGAATATCCTCCAACAAGTGAAAGCGTCAAAGTTCCGTGTGAACCGTGACCCATTCTCCCGACCCCGTCAGCGACAATAGTATCACCGTTTACAAAATCATAAGTGCGAAATCCTTTGGATCTCATCTGATTAAAACAATAATGCTCAAGATTATCAAACCCCGCGTCGAATGAAGCCACCAGTACTCCTTCACCTGTATATCCGTGCGAATGCACCTGGGGAACATGTATGATATCAGACTGAATAAATGATAAACCGTAATTTATATCTGTAGGATTATCGGTTTGATTGCCGGGGGGATTATTGAGATTTTTCTGAGAGCTTTCAATATCGTCTATTCTTTTGTATTTCTGTACAAGGTCTATCTTCCTTACAAAATCCATTTCCGTTAAATATTCTATCTGTGTTTTATTTGCATAACTGGAAACGGCATTGAACCATTTTGACTTATTCCTGATCTTAACACCAGAGGCAGAAATTTCACTTACATATGCTTGATTAACCGGAATATCTCTTTCGTCAAAAAGAACATCACTCTTGATTCTTTTAAGTCTTCTTTCAATGGATCTTTCGGTGAGAAATGAATTTGGATTTGCAAGCCGGCTGTCGGTATTTGCTCCCTTGTCTTTGAAATAGATCCATACAAGATTACTTTCAGAGGTGTTTTGCAAGCTGATTTTTTCTGCCAATTGAAAACTCAGTTTAGAACTGCTGAAGTCAAAACTGCATAAAATCAAAGCAGTAATTATTAGCATACCTTTATATGAAATTCTATTTGGGCTTTTCATAATCATATAAATTTAACTATTTAACCAAATGTAAAATCTTTGGTTTTTAAAATCAATACCTATTTATACTAAGAAGATGATCGGGGTTTATAAATTAAAGTACAGGTCTGTTAAAAGTTAATACCGGTTTATACTGAAAGGTAACACAGGCAATCTTGCATGGCTTTCTCATTCATTATTTAGATTGTGAATTTCACAATGCTAAAAATTTTAACATCTTTATTTTAAAATTCAAAAAGTCCCGTAGGGATAACATCTTAATAGATAGGAAATGCAAAGTGTCGAAAACCCCGTAGGGGTGAAATTTACTAAAAGGTTCTAATTTAAATATTGGAATAATATCATCCCTACGGGATTTGTTTGCTGCTGTATTTTTTTCTATAAACATTTCATCCCTTCGGGATTTTAAGAAGAACCTGTTTTAAAATTATACTTGCAACTAATGTTTAAAATATGTTTTCAATATAAAATTAAGAAGATTTCTAACAACGTTTTGCACAGGTGTTAGCCCGAAGAATTTTTTTCCTCTGGCTAGCTCAAAACCCATACTCAATACCTATTATTTGATCACCAGCATCTTCTTTGTATTTGTAAATCCATCCGCTCTCAAGCTGTAAAAATATATCCCGCTTGATAAGTTCGATGCGGTAAAGGTCACATCATAGCTTCCGGCTTCCTTGAACTCATTCACAAGTCTGGCAACTTCTTTTCCGGTGATGTCATAAACGGTTATGTTTATTAAACCGGCTCGCGGAAGTGAATAAGATATTGTTGTTGTCGGATTAAATGGATTGGGATAATTTTGAAATAATTTAAAATCGTATAGAAATAAATCATTATTCACCACGGATACAGGTTTTACATAAAGGTTACTATCTGTAATTATTGCAAAAATATCTGTATTTAATGAACTCGGAAATAGTTCAGCATATCCTGCAAAAAAAATATTCCCATTTGACAATGGTAAAATCGATTGCGCTAAATAGAACCTTCCTTGAAGATCCTTTAATTTTTTTTCGTGAAGAATATTACCTAAACTATCAACAATTCTAAAATAACAAATGGTGGAATCTTCGAATACAGATGGTTGGTAAAATGAACTAAAAACATATTTATTATCATTTATTACATTTGCTGCATAATATATTTCGTCAAATTCATTTCGTATTACTTTACTTGCTGTTATCTCTCCTCTTAAATTTAATTTGGTAAAACTCATTTGTCTAAGAAAATCTCGTTCTTTAAAGAATGACCCAAACAATAAGTAAAAATCATTAGCTTTTTCCAATGTAATTGGAATTTCTCCAAGTTCTGTGTAGCTGTAATTTTTTTCCCAAACAATTTTTCTTTTCAAATCCCATTTAGTAATTAAATAGTTAAAATTAAAAGTAATTCCTAAACTTATATATCCGGTGTCAATGGCTTCAATAATTGAAGTAAATACTGAAGCATTTGTATTTACTGTATCCCACTGTTTATTACCCAATGAATCTATTTTTAAAATATATCCATATGAGCCTAAATACCCACATCCAATGTATCCATTGTCTGAGGTTTTATCTAAATCTAAAATTCTTCCACTGGTGCCTCGATAAGTCTTATACCATACTTGTTCTCCAATAGAGTTAAGTTTAATTGTAAAAGGGAGACCCCATGCCCCCGTAACTATGCAACCTCCGTCATTTGACGGAGCTATTGCAAAACCAAGTCCACCGGGTGAAATTAATCTTGTCCAAATTGTATCACCACTTGGCTTAATTTTTAGTACAAAAATGCTAGTAAAAGGGACACGTGAAAAACCAATAACATAAAAATTTCCATCAGTAGATTGACATACATCATATCCTTCGTCATCAGTATTCATTCCATTATCATACATTCTTTGCCATGTTGCATTCTGCCCTTCACACACCGAAGCAAGAACCACAAAAAATATTATAAAAAACTTTTTTATATTGCTCATTACATTACTTGAATAAGAGAATACAGATTGACTGGGAGAAAATACCAACAACTGCTTTAATACAAAATATAAAAATAAAATAGCCGGAAAGAATTTTCCCTCCCGGCTATACTTAATACCTAATACTTGATACCTAATACTTACTACTTGACAAGCAGCATCTTCTTCGTATCCGTAAGATTTCCGCTCACGATTTTATAAAAATACATCCCGCTCGAAAGATTGCTTCCCTGAAAATTAACCGAATACTTTCCTGCATTCTGCTGTTCATTAACTAATGTGGCAACTTCTTCACCCAACATATTATATACTTTAAGCGATACGTAATTCGTAATTCCTAATTCGTAATTGATCTTTGTAGTTGGATTAAATGGATTTGGAAAGTTCTGATGTAAAATAAAATCAACCGGGATTGTTACTGAATTATTATTTACAGAGACTATGCCACTTTCATTATAAACGGCTAACCCTCCTCCACCTGTACAAATCCATTTGTTATTCATACTATCTATGTTAATCCATCTGCAATGATTTGAAGGTAGTTGAGAATTGCTTGTATTAATATATGACCAGTTTGTGTCGTTATAGGAATAGATACCTGTTGAAGCTGCGCATCCAAATTTTATATTTTTTTTATCTATCGCAACATTGAGTAAATAAGGCTCAGGAAATCCCGGATCCAATACAGTGTAATTAATCCATAAATTTGAATTACTATTGTACTTAGTTAATCCACCAAACCATGTTGAAAATCCATTTGTTATTTGATTTATCTAGATTGATACTGGTAATTTCATTGCTCTGCAAATCAGAGTTGCCAGTATTATATACAATCCAACTTGAATCATTAAATCTTCCTATTCCTGAGTAACTATCGCCAATCCATTTGATATGCTCTGTTTCAAAAGCTATCGCTGAGATATAATTCCCAGGGATATTAGAATTCGAAGTATTAAAAACTGTCCAAGAAGTATCATTGAATTTTGCTAATCCTCGAATTGTGCCAACCCACTTAATTTTTTTTGAATCAATGGCAATTGAAAGAATCCTATTTGAGGGTAAGCCTGAATTCGAAGTATCATACTTTATCCAATTTGTTCCATCAAACTTGAATAATCCTCCTCTTCCAGCTAGAATACCAATCCATATATTATTGTCTTCATCATTTGCTACTCTAAAAATCGGTAATTCCGATAAAGGAGAATTTGAAGTATCATAAATTGTCCAATTAATCCCATCAAATCTTGCCAAGCCCTTTGCTGTTGCAATCCACTTAATGTTATTTGTGTCTATAGCCGCACAATATACAGTATTTTCAGGAAGACCTGAATTACCAGTATTATACACTATCCACTGCGGATTCTGTCCTTCGCACACTCCGGCAAGTATCAAAAACAACATTACAAAAAATTTTTTTATATAAGTTGAATCCGTCATGATTTTATTATTGGGGTTGATTAAATTTATATTTTTCATAAGACGGGCGGCTTTAAGCGTGTTCATTTGTACTTCCGTTTTTTGGCAATGTCGGGGAATTATTTTTCAGATTCAATAGACATTTTTTTAAATCATGTTTGCCGTGTCGTCAGGGGGAAGAATCTGTCCGGGAAGATTATTCTCTATTTATATCCAATCTTTAAGATTGCGCTTTCATAAAATTCCGCAGGCATAAAGCCTGCGGCTACAAAGAATTTTTAGTTACCGGACAGTCCCGGAATTCCAGACACAACAATAAGTTAAATAATAAAAAAAAGCCGGAAGAATTTTTTCCTCCCGGCTTTACTCAATACTCAATACTCAATACTCAATACTACTTCACAAGCAGCATCTTCTTTGTATCCGTAAAATTTCCGCTTTCGATTTTGTAGAAATACATCCCGCTCGAAAGATTGCTTTCCTGAAAATTAACCGAATACTTTCCCGCATTCTGCTGTTCATTTACAAGTGTAGCAACTTCTTCACCCAACACATTGAATACTTTCAATGTCACAAAATTCGTATTACCCAATTCGTAATTGATCTTTGTCGTTGGATTGAAAGGATTGGGATAATTCTGGCTAAGAGAATAGTTTTCAGCAAGGGATGCATTCGGATTTCCAACTACTGTCATCGTTGATTTTGCGAGCAGCACCGCTTCCCAGCAATTTATCAGACCCCAGCCCCTTCTTCTGTTCGGTGC
The DNA here is from genome assembly GCA_963836395.1 of uncultured Ignavibacteria bacterium. Classification (GTDB taxonomy): domain Bacteria; phylum Bacteroidota; class Ignavibacteria; order Tepidaquicellales; family Tepidaquicellaceae; genus JAGPCH01. Next base: position 80,135 of record CAWIJF010000014.1, read on the forward strand.
AAAGCTGCTGTCTGCGGTTTGTGTAAGTAAATCCCTGACCTGCATCGGAGTAAGATTGTGATTTGCCGAAAGAATAATTGCGCATACGCCTGCTGTCATCGGACACGAAAAAGAAGTTCCGCTTCCCGAAGTATATCCGGTGTTTCCTGCGCCGGGCTCCGCAACAATATTCCCGCTTCCTAATGCGCATACATCGGGTTTTATTCTTCCGTCAACTGTCGGTCCGACTGATGAAAATGAAGAACGTTTTTTATCTGAATTAACAGAGCCGACAGTAATCACGCTGTCCCCGTCAGCAGGCGCAATGAGAGTATTTCGGGTTGAATTGAAACCTTCATTGCCTGCAGAATTGCAGACTATGATTCCTTTATTGACTGCAAGATCCGCGCCTATGGTAATTACACAACTGTCTCCGTTCATCCATGTCCAGTCATATGAATGAGACGAACCCGGATCCATATCAAGATAACCCAGTGAACTTGTTATTATGTCAGCTCCAAGACTGTCAGCCCATTCCGCAGCTGCTATCCAGTTGTCTTCTTCCACCGGTGTCTCGCTGTCAGTGTTTTCCGTCTTTGCTACAATAAATTGTGAGCGGAACGCAGGCGAAATTAAATTTCCCGGCTTGTATCCGCCGACCAACGATAACGTTGCAGTTCCGTGCGAACCTTCTCCCATCTGTCCGTTTTGATTTGCAATGATAGTATCATGATTTACAAAATCATATGTCCGCAATCCTCTTGCTCTTATTGAATCAAAAACCGGATGCTGAAGATTGTCAACTCCCGTATCGAATGATGCGATCAAAACTCCCTGACCGTAATATCCGCTGTCCTGAGCTGTCGTTGCGTTTATTATCTGCATTTGTGCAAGAGAGGTTCCGTAATTTAACAATGTCTCGGTGCTGTTTTGATTTCCGGTGTTGTCTGTTTCAAAAAGTTCAACAGGTTTTTCCATATCCGAATCTTCTCTATTCATTTTTAATGTCATTACCGGATCAACCTTAGTTACAAAATCATTATTTACAAGCTGTTCGATCTGTTCACGCGTCGCATAACATGAAACTCTGTTGAACCACTTTGATTTATTTTTGATCTGAATACCTGAGCTTTGAAGCTCATTTACATATTCGTAATTCACGGGTATATCCGAATAATCAACAAGCGCATTTGAAGGTCTTACTTTCTTTCTTCTGTCGATCGCTCTCTTTGTCAGATATAATTCGGGATGCAATAGTTTCGAATCTATGTTGTTTCCTTTATCGGCAAAGCTTATCCAGATAAGAGTTTTCTCATTGTCCGACTTAACATTAAGATCGGACAAAACATGAGTGCTGATCTTGTATTGGCTGCTGAAGTTATTGCTTCCGAGCAAAGAAAAGATTATAAATGTTAATACTACAAAAGGTATATTTTTGCTGAATTTGTTGGCGATTTTCATTTGTTAGGCTGGTTGTTAGTGATTCTTTTAAAGTTTTTGTATACAAAAATAATGATTATAAATTTAATTTACTAAACTCATTTGACAGTCAAATAATTTCAGATAATTTCAAACCTGTCAATTATTTTGTAGCTGATGCAACACTTCAAGCATATCCACTTCATTACAATGGGAAATAATCATATCATTGTCCAAATAATAAAAATCAATTCCTTTCATGACTATTGATTTTCCAGTCGGCTTTATGTTCATGAATGTAGCTTTTTGTGTGCCTTTCATTTCCCACCGCGCAGCAACTTTATTTCCTTCTGCTATCATTTCAATGAGCTCATACACCGCATCCGGAAATGCCTTAAATATGATTTCCAGACGTTCTTCAACGCCGGCACGTCCTTGTGTTTGTCCTTTAACCGGATCCTGCTCGGAATAATCTTCTGCAATTATTTCATTAATGGCTGACGGATCTTGTCTGTTTAATATTTCGCTAAACAAGCGTTTGATTATAGCCCTATTTGCTTCGATTGACATGAAATTTTTTTATTTGAATTTCAGCTTAAGCAGCTGAGGTTATTGCTGTCAGGGAACGAAAAATAACAAATGTAAATATTACAAAGAATAAAGTTTATAGTAAGTTTGTTAGTGATTTTTCATTTATTGGATTCTATGGGTCGGGGTGGTTAAATGATAAATTAAGTTTTCTTTTTTATCAAAATTAAGTAATTTGATTTTAATAATCTAATTTATTTGAAAAGCAATTAATTTCATTTAATTTAAATTTAGTATTGAAAAAGTTTGTAGCATTATCTGTAATTTTAATTACCCTTCTTAGCAGCTCAGCAAATTCTCAATCCTCATGGTTCTGGCTCAATCCTCTTCCGCAAGGAAATGATTTAAATTCAATTAAGTTCATAGATTCTCAAACCGGCATTGCAGTGGGAAATCTTGGAGCAATTCTCAAATCAACTAACGCCGGAAGTAACTGGAGTATAGTTTATACAAGTAATCAGAACAGTTTTTATTCATTGTTCTTTATTAATGCAAATACCGGATTCATAGCCGGAGCAGATGGATTGATTCTTAAAACAATTAATAAAGGAGACAGCTGGGATCAAATTTCTTCAGGAACAACAGACACTTTAAATTCAATAACTTTCATTGATGCAAATACAGGTTATGCAGTTGGGGGAAATGGCAAAATTATAAGGACAACCGATTCGGGTAATAACTGGATTCAACAGAATTCCGGTCTTAGTTCAGCTCTTAATGAAGTTTTTTTTCTTAATTCAAATACCGGATTTGCCTGCGGTGTAGGAAAAATCATTCGAACTACAAATGCCGGTGACAACTGGAATATTATTTTTAATAATTCTAATAGCAAGAACTTATAAGACTGTTGTATTCTTAAATGAAAATACCGGTTTTGCCGGAGGTGGAGAAAACGGGAGCAGGGTTTTAGTGAAAACGACAAACGGAGGAAACTCTTGGACTAACATTTTCACAGCTCCGGCGCAATATATAAATTCCATTCAATTTATAAATCAATCAACAGGCTTCCTATGCGGCACTATAAATTCCATATCCAAAACTACTGATGGCGGAAACAACTGGAGTGTATATATAGTAAATTCCGCTTTCAAAATTTTTAATTCAATTTCATTTTCTGACGATATGACCGGCTTCGTCACAGGAGCTGTAGGTGGAATTGCTAAAACTCAAAACGGCGGAATAAACTGAAATGCAGAAGTTCCATCTGGTATAAGTGGCCAATTTACTGATGTTAGTTTTCCCACAAGTGATACCGGATATATAATTAGAAATGACTCGTTAGGAATTTATAAAACTTTGAATGCGGGGGTTAATTGGAACCGAATTTACAATCCTCCCGATCTGTGTTTAGAACTTAATTTTTTGAATGCTCTTACCGGTTATATGATGAATTATGAAGGATTTACTCGTGTATTATCGAAATCAGTTGATGGAGGTTATACATGGAATCGAATATCACTTCCGGGCTACCATGTTGAAGATTTTAACTTTATTGATATAAATACAGGATTCATTACAGGTGAATCTTGGTCAATTCTCAGAACTACAAATGGTGGAGCTAATTGGACAAGTTTATATACTGGATCTTCAGTGGCCTCTCGTATCGAACTTTTTATCTGGAAATATAGCCTATATGTCGGTTCATACTAGTTCGAGAAATTTATTTTATAAAACTACTAACTTAGGCTCTAATTGGAATTTTTTATTCGAACTGAATCCGGAAGTATTTAACATGGTTGAAATATATTTCTTAAATGAAAATATTGGTTTTAGTTGGGTGTTAGATGGAAATAATTCAAGCAAATATTTTAAGAGTATAGATGGAGGTCTAACTTGGAATGAAGTTTACAGTATGACAGATTCGTATAGAAGAACTAAATTTGTATTTACAAATTCGAATACTGGATACCATATTGCAGGACAGGGAATAATATTGCAAACAACAAATCAGGGTGACAACTGGACGCAGTTAAAAATAAGTGACAAAGAAATTAACGAAATTGACTTTCTAAATGAAAATACCGGGTACATTGTCGGCAATGACGGCTTTATTAAGAAGACTACCAACGGAGGATTAATAGCTATAGAAAATATTTCTGCGAGTATCCCCGAAAATTTTATACTCGAACAAAATTATCCCAATCCTTTTAATCCAATCACGAAAATAAAATACTCGCTTTTCTCATCAGGCAATGTTAAAATGACTGTTTACACTATCCTCGGAAAGAAGGTCTCCGAATTAATAAATGAAAAACAAAATGCAGGCAGCTATGAAGTTGAATTTAATGGTAACTATTTGCCAAGCGGAATTTATTTTTATGAGCTTAAAGCCGGAGAATTCATCGGGACAAGAAAGATGGTTCTTTTGAAATAACTGAAAACTGATTGATTAGAAATATTCCTATTTATATTTCAGCTTCAGTAAAAGCGTTATGCTGACAAAAACAAATGAGATCACATTTGCAAATAATAATGGTATGTCTGAAATAATAGCGCCATACATTATCCAGATCAAAACTCCAATCTCAAGCATGATCAGCATCGGGAGCGAAATGTCTTTTGTGTGCTTTGTCTTTATTGCTCTTATTGATTGAGGAAGGAATGCGAATGTGGTAAGCGAAGCTGCAATTAGTCCGATTATTAATGTTGTGTTCAAGAAATATTATTTTAAAATTGAAATTATAAAAACAGCAGGGAAATAATTATTTAAATATTTTTTCTCTGTGTCTCTGCGACTCTGTGTTTATTTTTAATTCTTAACTATATCATCTTCGAATTCACATACTCAATACTTTGTCCTTATGAATTCTCTCCTGCGCCATTGTGTCCCTGTCTCTGACTGTTACGGTATTGTCACTCAGCGTATCCGAATCAACCGTAATGCAAAACGGAGTTCCGCATTCATCCTGTCTTCTGTATCTTCTTCCCACTGCACCGGAATCATCATAAAAAACTTTAAAATGTTTTCTCAGATCTTCGATAATATTATGTGCAATGTCCTGCATTCCGTCCCTGTTGACAAGCGGAAAGACAGCAGCTTTAATGGGGGCAAGCGACGGATGCAAATGTAAAACAGTTCTTGTCTCGGATGAAGCTGTACCGTCTGAATTTTCTTTAGTCACTTCCTCTTCATCATAAGCATTACAAAGAAATGCAAAGAAGCTTCTTGATGCGCCGATTGCAGTTTCAATGACATAAGGAATAAATCTTTCCTTTGTCTGTTCATCGAAGTATTCTAATTTCTTTCCGGAAAATTCAGTGTGTCTTTTCAAATCAAAATCGGTTCTGTTATGAATGCCTTCTATTTCTCCCCAGCCAAACGGAAATTCAAACTCGATATCAACAGCAGCTTTTGCGTAATGTGCAAGCTTTTCGTGATCATGCAATTTCAATTTCTCCGGATTCATTCCGTATTTGATAAGCCAGTTGAAACGCTGTTCTTTCCAGTATTCATACCATTTAGCGTCATCATTCGGATTAACAAAGAACTGCATTTCCATCTGCTCGAATTCACTCGTCCGGAATAAAAAGTTCTTTGTATTGATCTCATTTCGAAATGCTTTTCCGATCTGCGCAATACCGAAAGGTAATTTTTGTCTCGAAGATTCTTTTACATTATTAAAATTAACATAACTTCCCTGCGCAGTCTCCGGTCTTAAGTAGACTATGTTTGAAGATTCTTCAAGCGGTCCGATGTGTGTTTTGAACAATAAGTTAAAGCTTCTTGCTTCGGTGAAAGTATTTTTATTTCCGCAGTTAGGACAAACAATCAAACTCAAAAACGGATTTGGATTATCTTCAAAATATTCTTTAATGCTTTCTTCTGAATCAATCTACTGAACCGGCTATTTTATTAATTTCTTCGGAAATAATTTTTTTGTTTTTTGCCGAAAGCATATCAAAGAGAACATCAACTCTGTAACGCGCTTTACAACTCTTGCAGTCAACCATCGGGTCGGAAAAATGCTCGACATGTCCGGACGCTTCCCAGACTCTCGGATGCATTAATATTGATGATCCAGTCCTTCTATATTTTCACGGTAAGTCATCTCTTTCCACCATGCTTCCTTGATATTTCTCAAAAGCTCCACGCCGAGCGGACCGTAGTCATAGCAGCCGTTAAGACCGCCGTAAATTTCCGATGACTGAAATACAAATCCTCTCCGCTTGGAAAGGGAAACTATTTTTTCTGTAGTGTCTTGTGCGGGTTTAATTTTTTTATCTGACATTAAATTTTTTTAATAAAAATATTTTACAAAGAATTAATAAATTCTTCCGGGGAAATTTTAGCTTGTTTCAATATTCCTCTTAAAGTACCATCTGCTAACTCCCTGTGTTTGGGGACTACGCATCCTATTTCTCCTGATTTTATTTTCTTTTTTAAAGATTATATGGCTTCCTTTTTGACGACTAAATACAAATCCAAATTTACTCAAGATTTTGATAGTTTTATCTCCGGATAATTTTGGAAGCTTAGGCATATTCTGCCTCAAAAGTTGTTAAGAGTGGTTTTGAAAAGTTTACTTGAGGAAATTCTTCCAGATAGAGTTCTGTTGCCTCTTTAAGATTACTAACAGCTTCTTCTACAGATAGACCCTGACTAACTGTTCCAATCTCTGGACATTCGGCTACATAAAACTTTTTCTCTTTGTGAATTATTGCTGTTAAAGTTTTTGCTGACATATAATTTTATTATGATTTTATATTTACAATCACAAATTACTAAATTCTAAACCTACATAAAATTGTTAAATTTACTTCTTTGGGAACATCTTTTCAGAATAGAAACATTATGCTGTTCAGACTGATTCTGCTTACAAAGCCCCAGCTTTGTAAGCTAAAATAAACTTTCCCAAGCTGGGGCTTGGAAAAGAGAAGGGTTTTGAGACAGACTCCGAAGACGGAGAGCTTTGTAGATATTAGTTGGAGATTTATAAATGTAAGTCAGAGCTTTGTAGATGTAACCTGGAACTTTGCAAATATTAAGTTGGAGCTTTATAGATATAAGTTGGAGCTTTATAGATGTAAGTTGAAGCTTTGTAGATGTAAGTTGAAGCTTTACAGATATAAGTTGAAGCTTTGTAGATATAAGTTGGAGCTTTGTAATATAGATGGATCTTTGTAGATAAAAGTTGGAGCTTTGTAAATGTAAGTTGGAGCTTTGTAGATATAAACTGGAGCTTTACAGATATAAGTCGGAGTTTTGTAGATGTAAGTCAGAGCTTTGCAGATATGCCTCCAAGAAATTCAAATCTTCCGTGCCTATACAAATTATAACTCTTTTTTATCCGGTTTTTATTTCTCTGTGTTTATTTAAATATTTTTTCTTCGAAACTGACTCATTCCCTTTCAATAATTTTAACTCCTGTAATTTCTTATAAACCCATCTATCAGAATATGTAAATTCTTTTTCTTCAAGCTTTTTGGAAATTTTCCTCAAGCTTATATCGCTAATATTGTGCGGTTTTAATTTCAGCTTTATCAGATCCCTGTAAAAATCAATGAAATATTTTGAAAGAGATTTATTTCTGGGATTGAGCTTGCCCGAATTCTGCAGGTGATGATTGAAAGAGTCTATTCCTGAAATTGAAGCTTCGATCAGGTTCAGCTCATAATAGCACATCAGTACCTGCTGCCGGATCGTAATATTCAGTAAATGTTCTTTGAAACAGATCTTAGAGAAATACTCCAGCGCTTTTTCAAAATTCTTTTTATAAAATTCAATGTTTCCTTTTCCGAAATTGTACAGGTATTCATAGTCATTGCAGTAAATATTTTTTTTGCTTTTAATTATAAAATCTTCCACCCATTGAACTTCATCCGAATCGAACCCTGAATTGACTGCATTCGCAAATCAGTCCATGAAACAGATACAATGTTATCCTTAAATTTGTTTATTGTAAAAAATCTGTATTTACTTAATTCAAATTCTTCCTGTATAAATTTCAAATCCTTCTTTCTTCTCTTCCTGGCACAATAACTTATTAATGCTGCAAAGTAAGCCAGTGCATCACAATTGATTTCATCAGCATCTGAATTCAGATATTTCAAAAATATTTTCTTCGCCTGAAAAAAATATTTTTCATTTTCCGGCTCAAGATTCATTTTGATAAGATTGCATAATAAATATGGGAATTTCAGTTCTTCGGATTCCGGATCGTATCCTTCAAGAAAAGGATCAAAATTAATTCCTTCTATAAACTCTGACAATTCCGAATTGGATCTTTTAATATTGTAAGTATTTTTTTGCGAAGTAATACTGTTCAGATATTCAAATATCTGAAAAAGGAAATAACAGGTATCATAAATGAATTTGTTATTTGAAAACTCCGCAGTATCTATTCCTTTATTCCGGGATATGAAATAATCAATTCTCATATCTTCCAGACTTGATTTTTCAATGAACTGAAGATCCCGCTTTCCGGAAAACTCTCTTTCATAGTTTTTAAAATGAAGCAGGAAATAATCATCAAGGTTTCTCGCAAGCAGTTCCTGCAAAATAAACTTTTCATGTATAAATTTTTCCTTCTTCAAGCCGGCTATGGAAAGAAAATTGTCAATTAATCTGAGCATCTCAGACATGAGCTTTTTTAAATTATCATGATGGTATAAATTTTCAGGATATACATTCGAATATACTTTTTCATTTTCAGCATCAAACCCGGGATGATATTTCTCAAGCGCATCAAAGAGCTTGATCAGATTTTTATTTTTATTATGGAAAGGCGAGCGGACGAAGTCTCTGAATTGTTTCAGTTCTTCCTTTGAAAAAGTTTTTAGAACGTCTATTGCCTTGCTGTGTATCATAGCAATGAATAATGAATAATGAATAATGAACAATTAATAACGATAGTTACCCAAACGCATTTTTTGTCATTCTGAGCGAAGCGAAGAATCCAAATACATCAAAATCAAAATTTGGATTCTTCACTTCACTTTGTTTATTCAGAATTATCATCTAAGCAGTTTTTAAATGCTTTTGTTTCTTTGTTTTTGATTTTTTTAAAATTAATTTTTCGAGTTCATTAATTTTATCAAGCAGCCATTTTTTAGTAAAACAAGAGAAGCATTCAATATCTGATTTTAGTTTTTTAAATAATTCATCATTTGTCTTTTCCGGGTTTTGTTTTATTTGCAGTAATTTACTGAATACAAGTAAATGTGCTTTATGCTTTTTCTTAAAACTTTCACTAAAACCCGATTTAATAACAAAATGTCTTAATGAATCAATAATGGAAATTGCCGAATCAAAAAAATTCAGTTCATAGTAACAACGAAGCGTTAGTATTTTCATATCAACCTTTTTTACAAGGTCAGTAAATTCAACCATGGAAATGTATCGAAGCGATTCTTCGTAATCTTTCTCCGCATATTTCAAAAACGCCATACCATAATTATAAATGTTTTCGGGCTGGTCGACATGTTTATCATCCGAGCACCTTATTATAAATTGTTCCATCCATTTTATTTCATTTGCAAAAAGAGATGCTTTTATAATGTTTGAATATTCTTTCGTATCGATTGAATGGTAATACATATCATCAGGATTTCGTATAGAAAGTCCAAGTTTTATTAAATCAAAATACTCATATTGAAATTTGTAAACTCCGTTATCGGATTTTCTTTTGCAGTAATTTTCCAAAAAAGTAAGGTATTGATAAAAGTTTTCATAGTATGCCTCTTTGACCACCGGAAATTTCATCAGGATCTCTTTTGCATTATCAAAATATTCTTCTTTATCGGGCTCAATTAAAAGCATTGTTAAATTACAGACAAGAAGAAGAAAATTGTTTTCGGTTTTATTTCTATATAATTCTCTGATAAAATTATCAAGCTTGATATTTTCTGAAAACAATTCTAACGCGGAAATCTCATTTGTTAAATTATGGTTCTTTCTAATATTTTGGATGTCCTGCAATCCATAAAGAAATTGAAAGATAAAATAACATACGTTATAATCACTCTTTTTAAAAATGTTATTAATTGCAAGATTCAGTTTCTCTCTGTATAAATAAAATTGGAAAACTGTAGTTTCAAATAGAGATTTTTCATAAAACATTGCCTGAAAGTCCGAGAATTCTTTTTTAAATTTGCCATAGTTATTAAGAAAAATATTATCCAAATAATGATAATCACATTCCTGAAGCAGAAAAACTTTTTTCAAAAGATTCTCCTTCTCAAATCTGATTTGTATTAAATATTTTTCAAGCACTTCAAACATCTCAGACATAAGCTTTTTCAGATTATTATGATTGTAATCCTTTCCGGGAGATACATCAGAATAAACCTTTTCATTCTCAACTTCAAATTCCGGATGATATTTCTCAAGCACATCAAACAGCTTAATCAGGTTTTTATTTTTATTATGAAAGGGCGAGCGGACGAAGTCGCTGAATTGTTTCAGTTCTTCCTTTGAAAATGTTTTTAGAACATCTATTGCTTTGCTGTGTATCATTTAAGCGGATTTAAGGTGCTTCTTGCTTTGTGATAATGGTTTCGTCGGAATAAATTTTTCGAGTTCTTCTACTTTTTGCAGATACCATTTATGAATTACTCCGCCATTAGTAATCTCAGATTTTAAGCTTGATAAATCACTTTTTGCAATATTACAATTAATTTTTAATTTAAATAATTTATAAATTATTGATAAACTTCTGCTATAATATTCTTTTAAATTAGTTTTTATTTCATCTGTTTTTGAAAGATAATGTTTACTGGAATCTATTAAAGAAAAAGCTGAATCATATAAATCTAATTCGAAATAACATTTCAGAATTAAAATATTAACGTGCATCTCGTAATAACAAGTTGTTCTCATTTTTAATTTTGAAGTATGGCTTAACGATTCTTCGTAGTTTTGTTTTTCAAATTCCAACAAAGCTTTGGCATAGTTATAAGCATTTTCTTTTTCTTTTACTTCTAAATATTTTGTGTTGTCCTCCATAAATTTCTCTGTCCACTCTAACTCATCAATCCTTAATCCAATTTTTATTATTTTTAAATACGCTACACTTCCGATCTTTATGTCTTTCTCATCAGTATTATTTAAAATTTCCTTTATATAATATTTATATATTTCAAATAGCTCAAAACGAAATTTATTTTCCCCTTTTTCAGCTTTCAAACTACAATAATTTGTTAAAAAAATCCAAAAATTTTTTTTCATAGCGATGTTATTGCTAAGCATAAGATGTTTCGCTTGTTTGTAATAAGTTTCGTTCTCTGGATATATTATCATCAAAATTAAATTAATCTGTAAAACTATAAAATCATTTTTTATTTTATTATCTGAAAGATATTTTAAGAAAATTTTAGGATCTAAACTTTTTGAAAACAATTCCGATATAAGAACTTCTTTATTCCTGTTACCTCTGGGTCCTCTTACGAAAATATCTACAGCAGAAACATCAGTTAATAATTGTTCTAAAAAGCAACATAATGAATATTCACTTCTTTTAATGAAATTAGGCACCGGAGGCTTTTTATCAGTGATGTTGTGCGCTATATAAAAATCAATTACTAAATCTTCAAAATGATATTTATCATAAAAAAAACCATAGGAATTGTTATAGGAACAATAAGCAGAAGAGCTTAATTCTTCCAGCTTTTCATTGATTTTTTTAACTTTGAATAGGAATAATTCATTTAGTTTCCTTTTTATATATTCTTCAAGTACATACTTATCCGTAATAAAATGTTCTTTCTCTAGTTTTAAGTGTAATAAAAATTTTTCCAAAATTATGAAATTCTCGGACATTAGCTTTTTCATATTATTGTGATTGTATTCCTTGCCCGGATAAACTTTCGAATAAATTTTTTCATTCTCAATATCATATTCAGGATGATATTTCTTCAAGCACATCAAACAGCTTAATCAGATTTTTATTTTTATTATGGAATGGTGAGAGGACGAAGTCGCTGAATTGTTTCAGTTCTTCCTTTGAAAATGTTTTTAAAACATCTATTGCTTTGCTGTGTATCATAACTATGGGTTAGTTAATGAATACAGGTATAAGAAGTGAATTAAAGTAAGATTTATGGTTTTATAAAAAAAGACATTTTATTAGCCACGACCTAAAAAGAACTAAAAAGATACTTTCAAACTTGAATGCTCCCAAGAGTTGAGACTTCAGAAGTTTCTTACAAATATTCAGGAAATTAAGTGTTCTAAGTATCTCAGTCGTAAAATGTTCACCCGATATTTTTTCACTTTTTCCCCTTCGGAAATTATAATTCTAAATCAAAATCAAAGAATACCGTCTTTTATTGCTTCCTTCCCGTTTCACTTTTCGAAAAAAGTTTCTTTGGAATAGTCATAGTGATGAGAGTATTTTTGTAATGCTTAAGTTAATCGTTCTTTGAAAAAATCGTAAGACGTTAAACGTTAGAAGCAAGAGGCGAGACGAAAAACGTCTTAGAAAAAAAATTTTAAAAACTAAACTTTATTTGAAAGGAAACAAAAATGAAAAAGGTAAACTTAATTTTAACGGTCGTAACAATTATTTTTTTGTTACAGAATATTTTATCGGCTCAGCCGGTAAGTCAGCTTGTGGTGACAGGACCGGATTCAACTACGTTTGGATATTCTGTTGCTTGCGCGGGTGATGTAAATGGAGACGGATATGATGATGTTGTTATAGGTAACCGAGGAGTTCAAGTATATGGACAATACCCAAATTTCATAGCTCAGGTTTTTTTTGGAGGATTCATTCCTCACAATGCCCCGGATTTAATATTAACCAGTCCAATCCCACAAGTTGGCGTTTCAGTTTCTTCAGCAGGTGATGTGAATGGAGATGGATTTGTAGATCTTATCGTGGGTACAAATGAGCATGCATATATTTTCTTCGGGGGACATCACATGGACTCAATTCCTGATGTAACTTTAAATGGAGATGGGGGAGCTGATTATTTTGGAGTTTCTGTTTCTGGTGCAGGGGACGTAAACAATGATGGGTATGACGATGTTATTGTTGGTGCTTATAATTATCAAGGTCCAAATGGAAAAGGGAGAGCGGATCTTTCTTTAGGCGGTGCTAATATGGATAATGTAGTTGATTTAATACTTGACGCTGACCCAAATCACAAGCAGTTCGGTCATTTTGTAAAAGGAATTGGAGATATGAATGAAGATGGATTTGATGATTTTATGGTCGCGGCGACTGCCGGTGCTACACAAGGAAGAGCATATCTGTATTATGGAGGCAGTACATTGGATAATGTTGCAGATAAAATTTTTACTGATGATGGACAAGGTGGAAATTTCGGAATTTCAATTGCAGTGTCTGACATAAACGGAGATAATAAAAATGATTTGATTATCAGCACATTACAGAATCATGGAGGATTTCATGTTTATTATGGATCAATTGACATTGATACTATATCTGATGTTTTTGTTGGAAATACCGTCAGCGTTTATGAAGATTTTGGACGTTCAATATCTACCGATGATTTTAATAATGACGGATTCGGAGATGTTATAATAGGCGGATGGGGGAATAACTCCGATAGAGGCAAAGTACATGTCTATTTCGGTAGTGCAACCATGGACAATATTCCGGATATTATTTACACAGGGGAAAATGCAGGTGATAAATTTGGATTCGCAGTTTCAACAGCAGGTGATTTTAATGGTGACGGAAAACCCGGGTATATAATTGGAGCACCTGATTTCAATTCTCAATCCGGCAGGGTCTATCTCTATCAAAACTCATTAGTTACATCCGTCACTCCGGATCAAAACGAAATCAATGTTGCAAAATCTGCTGATATATCAGTTTCATTTGGCGTGGTAATGAATTCATCTACAATAAATTCATCCAACATAAAAGTCTTTGGGCTTCAAACAGGTTTAAAAAGTACATCTGTCAGCTACAATGCCGGAACCGGAACCGCAACAATAAATCCAAACTCTGATTTCAAAGTCGGCGAAAAGATTCAGGTGACACTTTCCTCAGGGATTCAATCTTCATCTAATACTCCGATCATTCCATTCACATGGACATTCACGGTTCAGGCATTGTCAGGGACAGCTCTGTTTACCAAGGCTACGGAATATCAAACCGGCGGAACAACCGGAGGTGCGGTAACCTCAGGTGATTTTGACGGTGACGGTGATATGGATATTGCTGAAGGTAATTATGGCACAGCTGATGTTTATCATTTATCTGAATAACGGATACGGAACATTTTCTGAGGCTCAGCATATTACCGAGCCCGATATAATAACTTGCGTTTCTGTATTATCCGGAGATTTTGATAATGACGGCGATATCGATATTAGTTTTGCAGGAGCAACAAATGTTTTCTTATCAGACAAAATTTTTGTTTATAAAAATAATGGTGCAGGTTCATTCACACATTTTTCGGAAATTGACGGAGGTTGTCATCCGTGGGGAAGTTGCAGATCTTGACGGAGACGGAGATCTCGATCTTGCAGGTGCCTGGGCTTTTGATAATGTTACTTATTTCATAAATGACGGTAACCGGGAATCTTACTACACATACCATTTCAGGACTTGGCGGAGAACATTCAAGAGGACTTTCCATTGGAGATTTCGATGGTGACGGGGATATGGATTTAGATGTATTAATGTTTGTGAACCCCGATTCTAAAATGATGATTTTGCTGAATGACGGGTCGGGCAATTTTACAACATCTGCATCTATTCCAAGACCGGGAGATTGTCATCAAAGCAGAACTACAGATTTAGACGGAGACAGAGATATTGATATAGTTACAATAAATTATAACTATATAAACGACGGAGCGGGAAATTTTACAATGGTAAATAATCCTTTAGGTTTTCAGACAAATGATATTATGGCGGGAGATTATGACCGGGATGGAGATATGGATGTTTCGCAATCAAACGGAATTTCAGAGCAATTGCAAATTTATAAAAATAACGGAACCGGTACTCTTAGCAACTTCAATAATGTTGATTTATTCAGTTATCCGAGTGATATGACAAGTGCCGATTTTGATTCGGATGGAGATATTGACATCGTTCAAATGATTAATCCTACTAACTCGAACGGAAATGTTAACTTTTATGTAATCATGAATGATTATTCCGGACCGCCGCAGGTAACTTCTTTATCACCTTTACAAAATGCAATAAGCGTAAATAAATCTTCTGACATCACTGTAACATTTGATCAGGATATGAACGCCTCCACATTAAACAGCACCAACATAAAAGTCTTCGGGTTTCAAACAGGGTTGAAAAGTTCTTCTGTCAGCTACAATTCCGGAACTAAAACCGCAACAATAAATCCCACATCTGATTTCAAAGTCGGTGAAAAAATACAGGTCACACTTTCATCCGGAATTCAATCTTCATCTAACATTCCGATCACTCCTTTCACATGGACATTCACGGTTCAGGCATTGTCGGGAACGGGAGTATTTACTGAAACCGTTATTGACACTGCAGGTGCCGGGACAATTGGTGGAATGGATCTGGTTTGTGGGGATTTTAACGGTGACAATAAAAATGATCTTGCTGCAATAAATTATGGCGGTGATACTTATATCTATACAAATACCGGAAATGGAAATTTTTCTGTTACACAAGTAATTTCTGTTTCAGGATTAACAGTAGGCGGAGGATTAACTGCCGGGGATTTTGACAGTGATGGTGATCTGGACCTGCTGATGTCTTTTTATAATCCGACAGAACAATATTTTGTCTATATGAATGACGGGAACGGAAATTTCACTCTTAGCTCATCAGGAACCCCGGGAATATATTATTGTGAAACTGCAGATCTGGACAATGATGGTGATTTGGATGTAGTTGGAATGTGGTATGGAACTGAATTACGATATTTAATCAATGACGGCACTGGAAATTTCACTCCTCATTCAATTCCCGGAAAAGATTTTACAAGAGAAATTTGTGATGTGGAAAACGACGGAGACCTGGATATCATTTGTGCTAATGGAGTTATTGGCACCGCAACGGGAATTACTGTTTTGATTAATGATGGAAATGCTAATTTTTCTGTTGGCAATACCGCTGTAGGTTCTTCCATTGTTTGGTATGCATCTGCTCAGGATTATGATTCGGATGGAGATATGGATATAGTTTCAAATGAAGTAATTTTCTTAAATGACGGGTCGGGTAATTTTTCTTCTTCTTTTTCGCCGGGAATTGGTTTTACATTAGTGTCCGGTGATTTTGATGCTGATGGTGATATCGATAATGCATTTTCAGAAAACGCTGATGACGATATAGAGATTTTTAAAAACAATAGTTCGGCAGTATTCACAACTTCGCAAATTGTTTCCGTTGGTAATAGCCCCGGATGGAGTACTTCATGTGATTTCGACGAAGATGGTGATATTGATATAGCAGTTGCCAACTATCTTGGTCATTCCGGTCAGTCAGATATTTCAATACTCAAAAACGATCTTAACTGCACTCCTCCTCCCTGCGGGATTACAGGCAGCGACTTTGTTCTTCCCGGCTCAATCAATAACATATTTATCGGATCGACTCCAAACGGATACTGGGGAATTTCAAATTATGATAATACACTTGCAACGATACCTGAACCATCAAACGGTGACACACTCAGATTGAGTGCTGGACTTACTTCAGGTCATTTTGCTTTATACTTTACTACTCCCGATGGATGCGGAGGACTTCCGTTCTGTTCAAAAAATGTTTATGTTGAAGACCCGAATGCAATCAATTGTAATGTTACTGCGATTATCGAAGGATTTTATAATGTTAGTTTGAACAAACTCAATATGCGTGATACGATGAAAGCTTATTTAAGAAATACATCATTACCGTATTCAGTTGTTGATTCAGCAGTAGGAGTAATTGACTCAGTAAATTTCACAGGCGGCTTCTTATTCAGGAATGCTCCGACCGGAACATACATAATTGTTCTGAAACACAGAAACGCAATTGAAACATGGAGCAGCGGAGGTGTTGATCTGGTAAGAGGTACAACCCGTAATTATGATTTTACTTCTTCCCAGTCACAGGCTTATGGGAATAATCTTCTTCTCAAAGGAAGCAGGTATTGTATCTACAGCGGAGATGTAAATCATGACAGAATAATTGATGCTCAGGATTTATCATTGGTAGATAACGATGCATTAAATTATACAATTGGATACGTTTCTACAGACATCACCGGTAACCGAACTGTTGACGCTGCTGATCTCTCAGTCGTTGATAACAATGCATTAAATTATGTGGCGGCTCAAATACCGGCCGGAAGCGATTCACAGGAGTTTCAGTCAAGTAAGTCAAGTAGGACAAGTGAGTTGAGTAAGTCAGGGGAATTATTGAATGATGTTCCGGAAAAATATGAACTTAAAGACAATTATCCGAATCCATTCAATCCTACTACGAATATCAAATATGATTTGCCGGTTTCAGGGTTTGTATCTTTGAAGATATTTGACATTACAGGAAGGGAAGTTGCAAATTTAGTTAATGAAAATAAGAACGCCGGTAGATTCAGCGTTGAATGGAATGCGTCACAGTTTGCAAGCGGGACATACTTTTATAAGATAGTAGCGGGTGAATTTTCACAGGTTAAGAGAATGATTTTAATAAAGTGATGTTATCAAAAACCTCACAGGTAATTGTAAGCCTGTGGGGTTTAGTTTTTTAAGTTCTTTAAGATAAAAGGCATAGTGGAAAAAAATTTAATAACCAATTTCCAAACAGGAGGAAACAAATTATGAAAAAAGCAAAATCTATCTTATCAGTTGTGACAATAATTTTTTTGTTACAGAATGCCTTATCGGCACAACAAAGCGGTTTGATTCTACAAAACAGCAATATCTTAAGTGAAATATCTTTTATAAATCCACAAACCGGCTGGATAGACGGATCCTCATCAGTACATGTAACTCCGTATCAAAATGCAATTAACGTAAATAAGTCTTCCGATATCACTGCGGCATTCAATCAAGATATGAATGCTTCTACTATAAACCGCTCCAACATAAAAGTCTTCGGACTTCAAACAGGTTTAAAGAGTTCTTCTGTCAGTTACAATGCCGGAACCAGAACCGCAACCATAAATCCCAATTCTGATTTCAAAGTTGGCGAAAAGATTCAGGTTACACTCTCTTCAGGAATTCAATCTTCATCCAACACTCCAATCACTCCTTACACATGGACATTCACGGTTCAGGCATTGTCAGGGACGGCAGTTTTTACGGAAACTTCAATAATAGATACATCAATTCTTGGTGGAGGATTGAACCGAATTGTTTCCGGAGATTTTGATTCAGACGGTGATTTGGACCTTGCGGTAAGCGGCACTAATATTATAATTTATAAAAATAATGGAAACTCTGAATTTTCATATTCTCAAACTATTAGTGGATTTGGTGGAAATATTTTAATTGGTGATTTTGACGGAGATGTAGATTTGGATATTGTAAGCAATTCAGGTAGCCTAAATCTTCTCAAGAATAACGGAAACGGGATATTTGCATTTGCATCCTTTTCACCCGGTGGGGGAGAACTTGGAGACGCAGGAGATTTAGATGAAGATGGTGATTTGGATATAGCTTTTTATGGAGGAAACCAAATCAGATGGTATCTGAATGACGGAAATGGAAATTTTAGTGAGCGTGAAATTACATTTGATGATCTCAGTGGATTGCCAGCATTTGTACTAAATCTATCTCTGGGAGATATGGACAACGACGGTGATTTGGATTTTACTGCGGTTGTAATTCAAATACACACACCTCAGTACAATGATTTATTAACTTTATATAATGATGGAAATGCAAATTTCGGCAACGCAGCCCGGTTGTCAACTTATTTTACCAGTGCAATGAATGCGGATTTAGATGGTGACAGGGATTTGGATATTTTAAGCAATGCTAATTTATTTTTTAATAATGGAAACGGGATATTTACTTCAGCTGCTTTTTCTTCCGGTACAAATTCAAATATTTTACCTGCAGATTATGATGCAGATGGAGATATTGACGCAGCATTCACCAATGAGAGTTCAAATAATGTAAAAGTATTTAAAAACAATTCAGCAGGTTCATTAAACTTCTTTTCGAATTCAACCTCCGGCACTAATCCAATTCATGGAACCTCAGGAGACTTTGATGGTGACGGAGATATTGATTTAGCCGTTATAAATAATCTGGGACATACAGGCTCAAACAATGATATCTCAATTTTACTTAACAATTATACTTCGACTACCTGCTCAATCTCCGGCGAAGAACTTATACTACCCGGTTCGATAAACAATATATATGTAGGCTCTTCTACAAACGGATACTGGGACATTTCTAACTACGACAATACACAGGCATCGATTCCGCCAAACTCTAACGGAGATACAGCAAGAGTTTCTGCCGGTGCCAATACAGGACATTTCGTTTTATACTTCATCATTCCCGACGGTAACGGAGGATATCCATTCTGCTCTAAACATGTTTATATCGATTTTCAAACTACGCCGAAAATTGTTTCATTGGATCCATTACAAAACGCGGTTAGTGTGCTGAAGTCCAGCGATATAAATATTACATTTGAAAACAATATGAACGCATCAACAATAAATAACTCCAATGTAAAAGTTTATGGCTCATTGACCGGACTGATGAATTGCACTGTAACTTATGTTGCACTTGAAAAAAAGATTAATATAAATCCAGTCAATGATTTTAAACCGGGTGAAGAGATAACCGTTATTTTGAATTCTGCTATTAAGGGTTCAACAGGAAATTCAATTAAAGCTTTTCAATATAAGTTTATTGCAGCAGCTACAGGTGGAGAAGCAACGTTTACTGAAATTCAAACCGGATTTTTTGCAAATAAATTTGCAGTCGGAGATATAGACGGTGACGGTGACCTGGACTTATTGACCAATAATGATTTATCTCTCTGGATAAATAAAAATAACGGTCAGGTTCATTCTTACATTATTCATCTATTAGTCACGGCATTTCAGATTCGAGATTTATGCTGAGTGATATGGATGGTGATAAGGATTTGGATATAATACTGAATAACTCCAACGGAACAATGACAATTTATAGTAATAATGGAAATGGTGATTTTAAATCGGCATTAACTTTTTCAGGGAAGCCGGGAAACATTGAAGACATTGATAATGACGGAGATATGGATATTATTTATTTTGAAAATCTTAATAACTCAAATCTTCCCGTTATAATTCTAAAAAATAATAACGGTTCATTTTCAAGTGACACAACATCAATTAATATGTTTTGTCAGGGTGAAAGTCCATTTTTTGGAAAATTAGATGCAGGAGATTTTGATAACGATGGGGATATTGATCTAGCCGCCGGCGGTGTGTATTTTAGAGTCTATGATCATCTTTTACTCGGATCTTTAAAAATAAAAAAGAATTATGGAAGCGGACTGTTCAACACATCATCTGAGTTATGTAATTATTTGGATGAAATAGATCCGCCTAATCGTAACTATGTATCAGGATCCGCAGCTTTTAATTATGACGGTGATTCAGATATTGATTTCTTATATTATCCCAACTTCGGTTTTAAGAATAATGGGGATGGAACTTTTGTATCAATTATAAATTCCGATAATCCTTATCCGATATCTCCTGTAATCGGTGACTATGACGGAGACGGCGATTTGGATGCTTTAGGTCAAGTTATTAATTCGAATTATTTTCTTTATAAAAATAATCTTGGAACATTTTATAAGGACAGTACCTACAGTTTACCAATAAATAGCAATTCCATATCCGGTGATTTTGATAATGACGGAGATATTGATTTAGTAAATTTAAGTGGAAACAGTTCAATAAATTTATATCTGAATCAATCATCGTTTATATATGCAAACATTACTGCAATCATCCAGGGGTATTATAACGATTTTGGCAGACTTAATATGCGGGATACTGTAAAAGCTTATTTAAGAAATACTTCTCTGCCTTATTCTGTTGTTGATTCAGCTAATTCGGTCATTGACTCAGTAAATTTCACAGGCGGATTTTTATTCAGAAATGCTCCGTCAGGAACTTACTACATCGCTCTCAAACACAGAAACGGACTTGAGACATGGAGTAAAGACGGCGGTGTAGCTTTGACAACAGGAGCTACTTCGAATTATGATTTTACTTCATCTCAATCTCAGGCATATGGAAACAATCTTGTTTTAAAAGGAAGTAAGTATTGTGTCTACAGCGGAGATGTGAATCATGACAGAGTAATTGATGCTCAGGATTTATCATTAGTAGATAACGATGCATTAAATTATACAACAGGATATGTTTCTACCGACATCACCGGTAACCGCAATGTTGACGCTGCTGATCTTTCGATAGTTGATAACAATGCATTGAATTATGTCTCTGCTCAGATACCTGCCGGAAGTGATTTGCCGGAATCCGGATTTAGTAAATCAAAAGACTTGGTAAATGATATCCCTGCTCAGTTTGAACTTAAAGATAATTATCCCAATCCCTTCAACCCTACAACCAATATAAAGTATAATTTACCTGTTTCGGGATTTGTATCTTTGAAAGTATTTGACATCACGGGAAGGGAAGTTGCAAATTTAGTTAATGAAAATCAGAAGGCAGGAAGATTCAGCGTTGAATGGAATGCATCACAGTTTGCGAGCGGGACATATTTTTATAAGATAGTTGCGGGCGACTTCACGCAGGTGAAGAGGATGATCTTGGTGAAGTGACATTATGAAAAACCTCACAGGTTATTGAATGCCAGCGAGGTTTAGTTTTTTAAGTTCTTTAAAAAAATCAAGATTTTAGGTGTTTCTTAATTAAAAACAATTTTAAAAAAATATTTTAAAAAGGGAAACAAATCATGAAGACAAATAATAAAAATAATTCATTTATGATAAAAATTAAATTTATCATAATTATCGCAGTGCTGTTTCTATCTAATCACAACATATATTCTCAAAGCGGTTGGTTTCAACAAAACAGCAACGCCAATGAATTCTTAAGTGACATCTTTTTTATAAATCCACAAACCGGCTGGATAGCGGGATCCTCATCAGTAATAAAGACAACCAACGGTGGAGATAACTGGACGGCGAATAGCTTTAATCCTTGTCCATATTCAAGATTTCACACAATTTGGTTTACAAATGAAAATAACGGATTCGTAGGTGGCTATGGCGGGGGTTATTGCGTAGGTACTGATTTACTTTTTAAAACCTCCAATGGAGGAACTAACTGGAATCAATTTTCTGTAATATTCGGACCTTATAATTCCATAAACGACTTCCATTTTATAAATTCATTAACAGGTTATTTTTGTATAGACAATAGAGATTTCGTTACGAATGGTTCAATATGCAAAACCAATGACGGTGGTCAAAATTGGTCTGTGTTATATCATTCACGATACTCCATAATCTCTGTTTGTTTTATAGATTCTTTAACCGGATTGGCAACGGGATATTATTTAGAAGGATATCCGCCTGAATTGGGGTATGACGAAGCGAGCGTAATGATGAAAACCACTGATGGTGGAGCATCCTGGGTAACAAAATTAAGCACTCCCGATGGTAATGGTTACTTTAAATTATTTTTTATAGGAAATTATGGATGGGCATTGGGAAATAACAAATTAATTCATACTACAGACACCGGAGAAAACTGGACAGAGCTGCTATTTAATGGTAATGGGAAATATATCACCTCTTTATATTTTATTAACAAAGATACAGGATGGGCTGTAGGTAATAAAGGGACAGATACAACAAATATTATTAAAACGACAAACGGAGGAATGAACTGGTTTGATGTGAATAATAATAATAATAACAGTTATCTGACTTCAGTATTTTTTACAAATGAAAATACCGGATGGGCTACCGGAACAGACGGAACAATTTTAAAAACAACTACCGGAGGTGTAACTATAAATAACATCCCGGTAACAACCAATGTAAGTCCACATCAAAATGAAATTAATGTAAACAAGTCATCCGATATCACTGCGACATTCGATCAAGACATGAACGCTTCGACAATAAATTCATCCAATATAAAAGTGTTTGGACTTCAATCTGGTTTACTTTCATCGTCTGTCAGCTACAATGCAGGAACAAGAACAGCAACAATAAATCCGAACAGCGATTTCAAAGTCGGTGAAAAAATTCAAGTAACACTATCTTCCGGAATAAAAACTTCGGACAATATTCCAATCACTCCATTCACATGGACATTCATTGTTCAGGCATTGGGAGGGACAGGAGACTATTCTGATGTTTCAATCCTTAACAATGTAAATGTCACGAGCATGGTTTCGGGAGATGTAGATAATGATGGCGCCTGGATTTGGTAACTTTAGACCATGATAACTATAGTTTTACGGTTTATAAAAATGACAGCCATGGTAGTTTTACTAATTCTTCAACTACAACATTTTCAGATTTAAATTCAATAAATATAGGAATGGCTGATCTGGATAATGATGGTGATAACGATCTCGTAGTTTCGGGAAATCTTAACGGTCTTTTTCAAATATATGAATATAAAAATAATGGCAACGGTGCATTTACATTCTATCCATCCGGTGCTACTGGACCTGACAAAGTACACCAGGTTCAAAATCCTATCGTGAGTGATCTTGATAATGACGGAGATATCGATTTACTTTACAGCTGCGTGAATGGTCCCTATGGTGGTGGTGTTTACCATTTATTAATATTATTTACCTAAACACCGGGAATGGAAATTTTCCGTATCACCCTGGTTCAGTATTTACAGGTAATTGTAATCTTCCATTTAATTCTACCGATATATTACATTCAGTTGACATTGCGGATGTTGATAATGACGGGGATATGGATTTAATACAATCTGCCCAGCATATTCATAATGTTTCTTGTTCATTTATCGAAATTTCATTTAATGACGGCAATGCGAATTTTACAACTTCTACAGTTATTCCGCTTGATGTTCCTAATTCTTTTATTTCAGAAAATTTTGATGATGACAATGATGCTGACATTATTGGTACTAACTTACTTCTGAAAAATGCAGGAAATGGTTTGTTTAATTCATCAGCCAATAATATTAATGGAATCGTCAGATTAACAAGTGACTTCGATGCTGATGGAGACTTGGATATAATAACTACTCCAGGTCAGAATCTCATTTCATTTTACAAAAACAATGGAGACGCAAGTTTCTTGCCATCAAATGATTTTAAATTAGAAATCGATCCGGCTTCAATATTACAGGGAGATTTTGACAACGACGGTGATATGGATCTAGTTATAAATGGCTCGGGTTCCGTTCACATATTATCAAACTCCCAGCATTGTCCTCCGCCACCTTGCGGTATCACTGGAAGTGAGCTCATCTTACCAGGTTCAATTAATAATATTTATGTCGGCTCTACTCCAAACGGATATTGGGACATTTCTAACTATGACAATACTAAGGCATCCATTCCGCCAAAATCTTCAGGTGATACAGTAAGAGTTTCAGCTGGATCGAATACCGGTCATTTCGTTTTATATTTCATTACTCCCGACAGTTGCGGAGGTTTTCCGTTTTGCTCAAAACATGTCTACGTTGATAGTTCAGCGACACCGAAAATCATTTCATTGGATCCATTACAAAATGCAGTTAGTGCGCCGAGGTCAGGAGATATAAACATTGGGTTTGAAAAAGACATGAATGCCTCAACAATAAACAGCTCCAATGTACAAGTCTGCGGCTCACAGACCGGGTTCATGATTTGTGCAGTCACATATGTTGCATCTGGAAAAACGATCAATATAAATCCAACCAACGATTTCAAAGCCGGTGAAGAGATAACTGTTATTTTAAATTCGGGAATTAAAAGTTCGACCTGGGCTTCCATAAAAGCTTTTCAATATAAATTTATTGCAGCAGCCACTGGAGGTGATGCAAAGTTCACTGAAGTTCAAACCGGATTTTTTGCAAATGAATTTGCAGTCGGGGATATAGACGGAGACGGTGACCTGGATTTACTGACTAATAACGATTTCGCTCTTTGGATTAATAAGAATAATGGTTCTGGTTCATTCACGCATTATTCATCTGTTGGTCATGGTATTTCAGATTCCAGATTTATGCTTAGTGATATGGATGGTGATAAAGATTTGGATGTAATACTGAACAACTCAAACGGAACCATGACAATTTATAATAATAATGGAAATGGTAATTTTACTCCGTCATTAACTTTTACTGGAAAACCCGGATATATTGAGGATATTGATAACGACGGAGATTTGGATATTGTTTATTTTGAAGATATTAGTATTTCGACTCTTCCTGTTAAAACTTTAAAAAATAATAACGGATCCTTTTCAAGTGATACGACATCATTTAATGTCTTCTGTTTCGGATTCAATTCTTTTTTTGGAAAATTAGATATTAAAGATTTTGATAATGACGGTGATATTGATATAGCCGCCGGAGGTAATATACATGATTTTACTGTTCATGATAATTTCGGATATTTAAAAATTAGAAACAATAATGGGAATGGAATATTTCAACAATATCTGATTATTGTGATTATTTTCTTGATGGAATGAAATTTATTGTTCGTGGTTCTACTGCAATCAATTATGATGGGG